>NZ_AP014924.1:0-1272345 GCF_001544015.1 Limnochorda pilosa
CCTTCTGCTGTGGAAAAGCTGTGGGTTTCCTGTCGACGCGAAGTGGAAAAGTCGCGGGCTCCGCGGGCAGGACTGCCTCCTCCCCAGGCCGAATTTGAGCCGAGCAGTCCCCGCAGGGGCACCCGCCGTTCGCGTCTGGGTGCCTCGCAAGCTTCCGCACCCGTCTCCCCGACCTGCGAAAGGAGGCTTCGCGCGCCTTCATGGCCCACCCGACCGTGGTACACCAGGACGACCTCCAGTCCATCTGGCTCGAGACGCTCTTGGTCTTCCAGCGCCGTCTGGCGCGACCTAGCTTCGAGACGTGGCTCGGGGAAACGAAGGCCCTTGGCGTGGAGGCCAGCTCGCTGGTCGTCCGCTTCTCGAACGAGTTCGCCCGGGATTGGGTCGCTGCGCGCTACCAGGAGGAGCTCAACGCCATCCTCCAGTCCGTGAGCGGCCGGCCCTGGACGGTCCGCATGGTGGTCGCCGGGTCCACCGGCCAGGAGCGCCCTTCCACCCCCATGGGCACCGCTGGCCCCCTGGTCGCCGATGCTCCGGCCGAGCGTCCTCCTCGTGCATCGGTGCACGATCGCCTTCGTCCATCCGAGCACGCTCCTTCCCCCGAACCGCCCGCCACCGGCGGCGCGCGCCCCTCCTCGCGCCTCAACCCCAAGTACCGCTTCGAGACCTTTGTCGTGGGGCCGAGCAACGAGTTCGCCCATGCCGCCGCGCTCGCCGCGTCCGAGGCTCCAGGCGAGGCCTACAATCCCCTCTTCCTCTATGGCGGTGTGGGCCTGGGCAAGACGCACCTCATGCAGGCCATCGGCCATTACGTTCTGCGGCAGCACCACGACCTGAGCGTGGTCTACGTCTCCTCCGAGACCTTCACCAACGACCTCATCCGTAGCCTCGGGCGGAAGGCCATGGTCGACTTCCGCGCCGTCTACCGCACCGTGGACGTGCTGCTCGTGGACGACATTCAGTTCGTCGCCGGCAAGGAGAGCACTCAGGAAGAGTTCTTCCATACTTTTAACGCGCTCTACGAGGCGGGTCGCCAGATCGTCATCTCCAGCGACCGCCCCCCCAAGGAGATCCCTACCCTCGAAGAACGCCTGCGCTCCCGGTTCGAGTGGGGTCTTACCGCCGACATCCAGCCGCCGGACTTCGAGACCCGAACGGCCATCCTTCGCAGGAAGGCCCTCGCCGAAAACCTCCACCTGCCCGACGAGGTGTTGAACTACATCGCCTCTCAGGTAGACTCGAACATCCGCGAGCTGGAAGGTGCCCTGATCAAGGTGGTCGCCACCGCGTCCCTCCGCTCATGCCCCGTCACCCTCGAGGTTGCAGCGGAGGCCTTGAAGGACCTCGTCCGCTCGGCCCAACCGCGCCCCACCACCATCGCGGCGATCCAGAGAGCCGTGGCAGACTACTTCGGCCTCACCGTCGACGACCTCGTTTCCAAGCGTCGCACCCGCAACGTGACCATGCCGCGCCAGATCGCCATGTTCCTGGCCCGTGAGCTCACCGACGCCTCCTTGCCGCGCATCGGCGAGGAGTTCGGCGGCCGCGACCACACCACGGTCATCCACGCGTGCGAGAAGATCCGCGCCGAGCAGGGCATGGACCCCTCCCTGGCCCGGGCGCTCCAGGAGATTCACGGTCTTGTGGACAAGGTGTGAGGACTCTGTGGACGTGCTGTGGACCCGGTGGGGACCGCTCCTCCCCACACCCCGACGCGCGCCCCGGCCCTGCCCCCGCCTTGGGGACGGGGTGGACGCGCCCCCCCAGGCCATCCTCACACGCCCCACAACCACCATAGCCTTTGCGTGGGGTGCGAAGCGCCTTATCCCCTGTATCCACATCCCGACGACGACGACTACGACTCAAACTTCATCCATCGATCGATGGGGTCGTAAAGGAGTGTGACCCGTGCAGATCCTTCTCGAACACGAACGGTTCGCCAATGCCCTGGCCTTCGTGGAACGAACGGTGGCCTCCCGGGACACCATCCCCGCCCTCACGGGCATCCTCCTGGAAGCCGAGAGCGGCACCGGGCCGGGAGTCCGTCTGACGTCCACGGACCTGGAGATGGGCGCGACCACCCGGGTTGACGCCGAGGTCGAGACGCCCGGAAGGGTGCTGCTGCCCGGGCGGCTCCTGACGTCCATCGTGCGGCGGCTGCCCGGAGGGGATGTGCGCCTGACCCTGGACGGCACGGACGGATCAGGCGTCGTCTCGCTCACGTCGGGCAGCAGCCGCTTCCAGATCCGCACCATGGACGCCTCGGACTTCCCCGACATCCCCACGGTGGAAGGGGGACCTTGGCAGGTCGACGCCAGGGTGCTTCGAGAAGGGATCGAGCGGACCGAGTTCGCCGCGTCGCCCGAGGAGAGCCGGCCGGTCCTGAACGGCGTCCTGCTGGAGGTGGAGGCTCTGCGCGTCCGCGCCGTGGCCACCGACTCCAGTCGCCTGGCGTACTACGAGATGCCACTCGCCCCACGGGCATCGGCGCCTGCATCCGACGGCGAGGGAGGAACCGGCGTCTCCACGTCCTCTTCGCCCCTGCGCGTCCTCGTGCCCAGTCGCTCCCTCGCGGAGGTGATGCGTCTCCTGGCGGGGTTGGAGGAGCCGGTGACGCTCCGGCTCTCGGAGCACCACCTTTCCTTCGAGACCGGGTCTTTCCTGTTCTTCTCGCGCCTCATCGAGGGTGAGTTCCCTGATTACCGCCGGGTCTTCCGCTCCCAGCAGGTGGTGAGCTGCACCGTGGACCGCCAGGCGTTCCTGGATGCACTGGAGAGGGTCTCCCTGGTCAGCCGCAAGGGCCCGGCGGTCGTTCGGGTGCGCGTCGCGCCCGGGGGGAACCCGGAGCGCCTTGAGCTGGAGAGCCACGGGGCCGAGGCCGGGCAGGCCAGCGAGGCTTTGCCCGTGGAGGAGACCGAGGGATCCGGCCAGACCGCCTACCAGGCCCGCTACCTCACGGACGTGCTCCGGGTGCTCTCCTGCTCGCACGTGCGCTTCGCCTACTCCGAAGGAGACCATCCCGGGACGGTAAGACCCTTGGATGAGGAAGGCTACACCTATGTGGTGATGCCGGTCCGGTTACCCTGAGAGGAGCCGGGCGCAGGACGGGTGGATGCGGTGGGCGGGAGGCCGGGTCCTCTGACGACCGTGCGGCTGCGGGAAGAACCGATCACCCTGGGGCAGCTCCTCAAGCTGGCCGGGCTCGTCTCCACGGGCGGGGCGGCCAAGGAGCTGCTGCAGCGGGGCGTCGTGCAGGTGGACGGGCAGGTGGAGACGCGCCGGGGCCGCAAGCTGGTGCGGGGACAGGAGGTGGACGTGGAAGGAAGGCGAATCCGCCTGGAGTAGCGAGCACCCTGGCAGATCGCGGTGAGGTGGCGCGGTGCAGATCCACGCGCTCGAGCTGACGTCCTTCCGGAACTACGGGCACCTCAGCCTGCCCTTGGCCGGCAAACTGCACCTCTTCCTCGGAGGGAACGGCCAGGGAAAGACGAACCTGCTGGAAGCCGTCTACCTGGTGGCCACCGGGCGCTCCATGAGGGCCGGCCGGGACGAGGAGATGATCGCTTGGGGCTCGCCGGAGGCACGGGTCCGGTTGGATGCCGAGAGCCTGCGGGGCCGGTACGATCTGCGCGTCGACCTCTCCCGGCGCGGCAAGAGGGTGTACGTGAACGGAAGCTGGGTTCGGCGCCTGGGAGACCTGCTGGAGTACTTCAGCGCGGTGCTCTTCGTGCCAGACGACCTCGGCCTCGTCAAGGGTGGACCCGAGGCGCGGCGGCGCTTCCTTGATGCTCAACTGGTTCAGGCCCTCCCCGCCTACCGGGAGGCCTTCACCTCCTTCCACCGGGTGCTCAAGCAACGGAATCGCCTGCTCGAGCAGATCGCCTCGGGAGCCCGGTCGCCGGCGGGCCTCGACGAGTGGGACGACTCCTTCGTCGAGCACGCGGCGGCGGTGATCCAGCGGCGGGCGGAGGCGGTCTCCACCCTCTCACCGCTGGCAGCTGAGGCCCACGGGAAGGTCGCGGGCAGGAAGGCGTTGACCCTCCGCTACCGGCCCTACTACATGGATGAAGGAGCACCGGACGAGGTCGGCTCGCCCGAGGAGATCCGGGCACAGGTGGAAGCGAGCCTGGAGCGGGTGCGACCCATGGAGATGCGGCGGGGCAGCAGCCTGGTGGGGCCGCAGCGTGACGATCTCGAGATCGCCCTGGACGGGCGCCCCGCCCGGCTGTATGCTTCCCAGGGCGAGCAGAGGACCGTGGTTCTGGCCTGCAAGGTGGCGGAGCTGGAGTTGGTGGCGGGCTACCTGGGAGAGTATCCCGTCCTCCTGCTGGACGACGTGCTCTCCGAGCTCGATCCGGCCAGGCAAGCCGCTTTCGTGGACGTGGCCATCGGGCGCACCCAGACGCTGGTGACCAGCACCGAGGCGAGCGGCCTCCCGGTGGACCTGCGGAGGAGCGGGCGCAGCTACCGCGTCCGGGAGGGCCAGGTCAGCCCGGAGGCGTGAGGACCGGATCAGAAGGACTGGACAGCGGGGGGCGACGGTGCATGTACCTGCACTTGGGCGGAGACAGGCTCGTTCTGCTATCCCAGGTCGTCGCGATCATGGAGGCGGGATCCAGCGCCATGCGCGCCTACGCTGCACGGGCGGAGGCGGAGGGCAAGCTCGATCCCTGCCGCGACGGCCAGGTCCACGCATACGTGGTCACCCGCGACCGCGTCTACGCCTCGGCCATCTCCGCCGCGACCCTTCAACGGCGAGCCGTCCTCGCCGGCAGGGGGCTCCTGAACGAAGGGTAGCGGAGCGTGCCCCCGTCTTTGATCGATCTGGCCGTGCATGGTAGAATATGAGTCGGTTGTCTCCCTCTCGCGTGGGCTCTGGACCTGACAGGAGCAGAGGCAGCCGATCCCGATGGCTGGAGGTTACCGCCCATGCTGGAAAACGAACCCGTTCCGGGCAACGGCGCGCCGGCTGCCACCCCAGGCGCCGGCGCGTACGGGGCCGCGCAGATCCAGGTCCTCGAAGGCCTGGAGGCGGTGCGCCGGCGACCGGGGATGTACATCGGCAGCACGGACGAGCGGGGCCTCCACCACCTCTTCTTCGAGGTCATCGACAACTCCATCGACGAGGCGATGAACGGCTTCGCCTCCCGTATCGAGACGGTGATCCACACCGACGGAAGCCTCTCGGTGGAAGACGACGGGCGCGGCATCCCCGTGGAGATCCACCCGAAGACGGGCAAGCCCGCCCTGGAAACGGTGCTCACCATCCTGCACGCCGGAGGCAAGTTCGGTGAGCAGGGCGGGTACAAGGTCTCAGGCGGCCTGCACGGGGTGGGGGTTTCGGTGGTGAACGCCCTCTCTGAGTGGCTGGTGGCCGAGGTGCACCTGGGCGGCACGTGCTACCGCCAGCGCTACGAGCGCGGCCTGGCGGTGAGCGGGCTGGAGACGGTGGGGCCCACGGACCGCCGGGGAACCGTGATCCGCTTCCTGCCGGACGCGCGGATCTTCCCCGAGACCGCCTGGAACGTGGAGGTCGTCTCCCGGCGCATCCGCGAGCTCGCCTTCCTCAACCGGGGCGTCTACTTCCATCTCCTGGACGAGCGCGACCAGCGCGAGCACGTCTTTCAGTACCACGGCGGGATCCGGTCCTTTGTGGAGCACCTGAACCGGAACCACGAGGTGCTTCATCCCCCCATCCACGTGGAGCGCATCTTGGGCAGCACCTACGTCGAGCTGGCCCTCCAGTACACCGACGGTTACGGGGAGACGGTGCTGCCCTACGCGAACAACATCCAGACGTCCGAGGGCGGCACGCACTTGGCCGGGTTTCGCTCGGCCCTCACCCGTTGTCTGAACGACTATGCCCGGAAGAACAACCTCCTCAAGAACGGGGACGTGGCCCTGACCGGCGAAGACGTCCGCGAGGGGCTCACCGCCATCCTCAACGTCCGGCTGCAGGAACCCCAGTTCGAAGGACAGACCAAGACCAAGCTGGGGAACAGCGAGATCCGGGGCCTTGTGGACTCGGTGGTGGCCGAGGAGCTGGCCACCTACTTCGAGGAGCACCCCGCGGACGCCCGGCGCATCCTCGAGAAGGCCGTGGGCGCCGCCCGGGCCCGCGAGGCGGCCCGGCGCGCCCGGGAGCTCACCCGGAGGAAGAACGCCCTCGAGGTGAGCGCCCTCCCCGGCAAGCTCGCCGACTGCACCTGGACCGACCCCGAACGCTGCGAGATCTACCTCGTAGAGGGCGACTCGGCCGGCGGTACCGCCAAGCAGGGGCGGGACCGCCGCTTCCAGGCCATCATGCCCCTGCGGGGCAAGATCCTCAACGTGGAGAAGGCCCGGGTGGACAAGATGCTGGCCAACAACGAGATCCGGGCCATGATCACCGCGCTGGGCACAGGCATCGGCGAGGACTTCGATGTCGGGCGGATACGGTACGGGCGGGTCATCGTCATGAGCGTGGACGGCGAGGAGCACGTCTTCGTGCGGGACCGCTCGGGTACCCGAATGACCAAGATCGGGCCGTACATCGACCAGATCCTGGGTCCCGCCGGTGACGGAAGCGGGCCAGAGAAACGGACGGGCGGCGATCTGGGCGAGGTGCTCTGCTTCGATGCCGCGAGTGGACGAGTCCGGTTCCGGCCGATCAAGGCGGTCATCCGGCACAAGCACCCTGACCCCCTGTTCCGAGTGCGCACCGCGTACGGACGGTCCGTTCGTGTCACCGGTGGCCACAGCGTCTTTGTCTTCGACAGCGGGCAGATCCGTCTCAAGCGCGGCGACCAGATTCAGGTGGGCGATCGCATCGTAGCTCCTCGCCGGCTGGCGCTTCCGGCGGGGGCCCCGGCCCGCATCGACCTGCTCCACGCGCTGCACCAGATTCCCCAGGCGGCGCGCCAGGTCTGGGTGCGCGGGCCGGCCGTCGAGGCCTGGCATCAGGCGCGGGTGTGGTCGGAGCACGAGAACCTCAATAGCTACCTGCAGGCGGTGGGTGCGGATGTGGACGAGATCTTGCCGAGGATCCGCGTCGGTCCGAGCTCCCTCGACCGTGGCCTGGCCGAGCAGTACCGTGGCGCGGCCCGCAACAAGGTGAGGTACGTGCGGCTGTCCGACCTGACCGCTAAGGACGTCGCATGGTTCGCGGATCGGACGGATGTGGAGCTCACACCGGAGAAACGCGGCGGCGGCATCCAGCGCTTCCTGGACGTCAGTCCCGACCTGCTGATGCTGGCGGGGTTCTACGTTGCAGAAGGCTCGGGCTCCGCGCGGGCAGGGATCCGGTTCGCGATGGGTCGGCGCCACCGCCCCCTCGTCCCGGCGATCTCGATGGCTTGGCAAAGGACGTTCGGCCTCGCGCCTCGGTTGTACGAGTCACCGCCCCGAGCCGCAGAGGTCCGGGTCCTCCATCGCGTCGCGGCCCTGGCGTGGTTCAACGTGTTCCAGTTCGAGGGCGGCACCGCCACGACAAAGCGGATTCCGGACCTGGTCTTCCGACTGCCGGAGACTCTGCGGCTTGCGTTCCTGAAAGGCTACATCTTGGGGGATGGGTCGCTCCGCGCCGGCACGGTGGCGATGTCGACCTCGTCCCGCGACCTGGCGAGTGGCCTGGTGTACCTCCTATCGTCCCTGGGGGTCGTGGCGTCGATGACAGAGCGCGAGCCCGACGGCGCGGTTCGGGATCGGCCACGCCAAACCAAGCATCGGTACTGGACCGTGACGGTGACGGCGCGCGAGGACTTGCTCCGCCTGCGGCCGGCCTGGGAGGAGCATCCGGACGCGCAGGCCGTCCTGCACAAGCTGGATCGCCCATCGGCCCGTGGACGCAGGCGGTTCGAAGAGATCGGGCGGGATCTGATGGCTTTGCCCGTCACGGCCGTCGAACAGGAGTCCACGCCTGTTCCCTACGTCTACGACTTCTCCGTGGAGGGCGACGAGAACTTCGTCGCGGGGATGGGAGGCCTCTGCTGCCACAACACCGATGCCGACGTGGACGGAGCCCACATCCGAACCCTGCTCCTGACGTTCTTCTACCGCTACATGCGGAAGCTGGTGGAGGACGGGCGCATCTACATCGCCCTCCCCCCCCTCTTCGGGGTGAAGAAGGGCAAGGCCATGCGCTACGTGCACACCGAGGAGGAGTTGGAGCAGACCCTGAGCGAAATGGGACGGAAGGGCGTCTCCATCCAGCGCTACAAGGGTCTGGGCGAGATGGACGCGGAGCAGCTCTGGGAGACGACCATGAACCCCGAGACCCGCACCATCCGCCGGCTCACCCTGGCAGACGCCGCCGCCGCCGACGAGATCTTCACGATCCTCATGGGCGAGAAGGTCGAGCCGCGGCGGGAGTTCATCCAGGAGCACGCCCGCGAGGTGGAAAACCTGGATATCTAGCCTACCCTGCGGGCGGGCTTTCGGGGCGCCTGTCATGCCGGTAGCCGCGAGTCCCGCGGCCGCCGGCCGTGGAAAGGACGATGAACCGTGGCCGTGAACGAAGGCGGGGGCCGGATCCTTCCCATCGACGTCGAGAAGGAGATGCGCCGGTCGTACCTGGATTACGCGATGAGCGTCATCGTCGACCGGGCGCTGCCCGACGTGCGCGACGGGCTCAAGCCCGTGCAGCGGCGGATCCTCTACGCGATGATGGAGCTGGGGCTGCGGCCCGACCAGCCCCACCGCAAGTCGGCCAGGATCACCGGCGACGTCATGGGGAAGTACCATCCCCACGGGGACGCGGCCATCTACGACGCGATGGTGCGCATGGCCCAGGACTTCAGTTTCCGGTACCCCCTGGTGGACGGGCACGGCAACTTCGGCAGCGTCGATGGAGACCCGCCTGCACACATGCGGTACACGGAGGCGCGGCTCTCGCCGGTGGCCCTGGAGATGCTGCGGGACATCGACAAGGAGACCGTCGACTTTGGCCCCAACTTCGACGGCAACGAGGAGCAACCGGCGGTCCTCCCGGCCAGGTTTCCCAACCTCCTCGTCAACGGTGCGGCCGGCATCGCCGTGGGTATGGCCACCAACATCCCGCCGCACAACCTGGGCGAGGTCGTCGACGCGCTGGTGCGTCTCATCGACAAGCCCGACACCCCCGCGGAGGATCTGTTCAAGATCGTCAAGGGTCCTGACTTCCCCACGGGCGCGCTGATCCTCGGGAGGGACGCGATCCGGCAGGCGTACCTCACCGGGCGCGGCCACATCCGGGTGCGGGCCAAGACCGAGATCGAAGAGATGGACCGGGGCCGCTACCGGATCGTGGTGCACGAGATCCCCTACATGGTGAACAAGGCGCAACTCATCGAGCGCATCGCCGCCCTGGCGCGGGAGAAACGGGTGGAGGGCATCACCGACCTGAGGGATGAGTCGGACCGGTCGGGCATGCGCATCGCCATCGAGCTCCGGCGCGACGCCAACCCCCGGGTGGTGCTCAACCAGCTCCTCAAGCACTCCCAGCTCGAGGAGACCTTCGGCGCCATCATGATCGCCTTGGTGGACGGCGAGCCGCGCGTGCTCACCCTGCGGGAGATGCTCACGGAGTACCTGAAGCACCAGCGCCAGGTGGTGGAGCGGCGCACCCGTTACGAGCTCCGGAAAGCCGAGGAGCGCGCCCACATCCTCGAAGGCCTCCGCATCGCCCTGGCCCACCTGGACGAGATCATCCGCCTGATCCGGCGGGCGCCCGACGAGCCCACCGCCAAGCAGCAGCTCATGGAGCGCTACGGGCTCAGCGATCGCCAGGCCCAGGCGATCCTGGAGATGCAGCTCCGCCGCCTGACCAACCTCGAGCGGGAGAAGATCGAGCAGGAGTACCAGGAGCTGGTCAAGCGGATCGCCGACCTGAAGGCCATCCTGGCCGACGAAGGCAAGCTTTTCGGAGTCATTCGGACGGAGCTTCAGGAAGTGCGCGGGCGCTTCGCCGACCCGCGCCGCACCCAGATCGTGGCCGACGAGCCCGAGCTGGAGACCGAAGACCTCATCGCCGAGCAACAGGTGGTGGTTACCCTCACCCGCCTCGGCTACGTGAAGCGTCTACCGGTGGACACCTACAGGGCCCAGCGGCGGGGCGGCCGAGGGATCACCGCCGTGCACGCCAAGGAGGGCGACTTCGTGGAGCGGCTCTTCGTGGCCTCCACCCACTCCTACGTCCTCTTCTTCACCAACCGAGGCCGCGTCTACCGGGTGCGGGCGCACGAGATCCCCGAAGGCAGCCGCACCGCGCGGGGCACGGCGGCCGTGAACGTGGTGCCCCTGCAGCCTGAAGAGCAGGTGACCGCCACCATCGCCATCCGGGAGTACGACGAGGGCCACCACCTGGTCATGGTCACCCGCAAGGGGACTGTCAAGAAGACCGTCCTCTCCGAGTTCGACACACCCCGGAACGGGATCATCTGCATCACCCTGGATGAGGACGACGACCTGGTGGACGTCCTCCTCACCGACGGAAGCCGTGAGCTGGTCCTCGTCACCGCTCACGGCCAGGCGATCCGCTTCCCCGAGGAGGATGTTCGCCCCATGGGCCGGGCCGCCCGGGGGGTGCGCGGCATCCGGTTGGAGCCCGGCGATCGGGTGGTCAGCGCCGGAGAGGTGCAGGCCGGGAGCGAGCTGCTGGTGGTCACCGCCAACGGCTACGGGAAGCGCACGGCCCTGGACCAGTATCGCCGCACGGCCCGGGGCGGCAAGGGGATCCGGACCCTGAACCTGACCGACAAGACCGGCGAAGTCATCGATGCCCGGGTGGTGCGCCCCGAGGAAGAGGCGATGCTCATCAGCTCCCGGGGCGTGATGATCCGGATCTCGGTCGGCGAGGTCTCGGTGCAGGGCCGCATCACCCAGGGGGTGCGCCTCATGCGCCTTGCCGAGGGCGAGCAGGTGGTGGCGGCGGGCACCCTCATCGGCGCCCGGGCGCAGGAGATTCCTGAGCTGGAGGGCGACGAGGGCTAGGGGCCAGCCGTCGGGCAGGGCCCGGCCCGTGCAGAGCGAGCGGAGACCGGACCAACTGGCCCGAGCGCTCGCCGGCCCGACCTTCCGCCCCCTCGTTGACCCTTCTCCGGCGCGCGTGCTAGAATGGGCGCGCCGTCAGGCTTCAGCGGCGGCGGCCTGGGGATGTAGCTCAGCTGGGAGAGCGCCTGCTTTGCACGCAGGAGGTCGGCGGTTCGAGCCCGCTCATCTCCACCAATCCGAGGCATGGACACGCAGCGCTCGACCACGGGTCGGGCGCTTGCCCTTCCAGGAAGGGCCGTGCCAGGAGAGAAAGAGAAGGAGAAGGAGAAGGGGGGAGACCCGTGGAGCCCCGTGTCGAACGGGCGCTACGGGAACTGTCGGGCGTGCTGGCCGAATCGGACGTGGTGGCCCGGGCCCGCAAAGCGCGGGAGGACGTCCAGGGCCGGGAAGCGGCCCGCATCATGCTGCGGGACCTGGAGAACCTGCAGGGGGAGATCCTGCGACGGGCGGGGCAGGGAGAGCAGGTCCCTCAGGAGCTTGAGTCCCGCTATCGCCAGGTGGCCGAGTACGCCTCTTACAATCCGTATGTTCGCGAGCTGCTGCAGGCTGAGTCCGAGCTCGCCCAGACGCTGGACGAGATCCAACGGGAGCTCCTCCGAGCGGCAGGGCTGACCCCGCCGGCGGAGGAGCAGGGAGAGACGCCTTCGCGCCCCGAACCCGGCGCACCCAGCTCGCGGGAGGGAACGCCCGCGGAGCCGGGCCAGGCCCAGGAGCCGCAGGGGCCCAAGGTCGATGCCGTCCGGAGCAAGCTGTGGGTGCCTGGCCAGGGACGGCCGTGAACGAGGGCACGATGGGACGCGAGCGGCAAGGAGGCGGGAGACGGTGGCCGACGACTCGGTCGTACGGACCCGGGTCGAGGATCTGGGATCCCACGTGGGCCAACAGGTGGAGCTGAGGGGCTGGCTTTACAACAAGCGCTCGTCCGGGAAGCTGCTCTTCCTTCAGATCCGCGACGGGAGCGGGATCGTGCAGGGCGTGGTCTACCGGCCCGACGCTCCGGGACTCTTCGCGCTCGGCGACCGACTGGGCCAGGAGAGCTCGCTGGTGGTTCGAGGAGCGGTGAAGGCCGACCCCCGGGCGCCCGGTGGCTACGAGCTGTCCCTGACTGATCTGCGTGTCCTCCAGGAGACCCAGGAGTACCCCATCGCGCCCAAGGAGCATGGGGTGGAGTTCCTGATGGACCACCGGCACCTGTGGCTACGCTCGCGGCGGCAGCACGCGATCTTGCGGGTGCGGGCGGAGGTGATTCGGGCCACCCGGTCGTTCCTCGACGAGACCGGCTTCGTCCTGGTGGACGCGCCCATCCTCACGCCCCTTTCGGTCGAAGGGACCACCACGCTCTTCGAGACCGACTACTTCGACGAGAAGGCCTACCTGACCCAGAGCGGCCAGCTCTACGCCGAAGCTGCCGCCATGGCCTTCGGGCGGGTCTACACCTTCGGCCCCACCTTCCGGGCCGAGAAGTCCAAGACGCGCCGCCACCTGATGGAGTTCTGGATGGTGGAACCCGAGGCGGCCTTCATGGAACACCAGGAGAACATGGCCCTGCAGGAGCGCCTGGTCAGCGCGGTGGTAGCCCAGGTGCTCGAGCGCCGGCGCCCGGAGCTGGAGGTGCTGGAGCGCGACACGGCGGCCCTGGAGCGGGTGAAGCCCCCCTTCCCGCGCCTGACCTACGACGAAGCGGTCGCCATCCTCAAGGAGAGGCCCGAGGGCTTCGAGTGGGGAGAGGACTTCGGGGCCCCGGAGGAGACGGAGCTCGCCAGCCGTTTCGATCGCCCTGTCTTCATCGAGCGGTATCCTCAGCGGTGCAAGGCGTTCTACATGCAGCCCGACCCGGAGCGGCCCGACGTGGTCCTCTGTGACGACCTCCTGGCTCCCGAGGGGTACGGGGAGATCATCGGAGGCGGCCAGCGCATCCACGACCCGGTGCTGATGGAAGAGAGGCTGCGCGCGGCCGGTTTACCTCTGGACCGCTACGGATGGTACCTGGACCTGCGCCGCTACGGCAGCGTTCCGCACGCGGGCTTCGGAATGGGCATCGAGCGGGTGGTGGCCTGGGTCTGTGGCCTTCCCCACGTCCGGGAGACGATCCCCTTCCCCCGCATGCTGAACCGGCTGACGCCGTAGACACTCGGTGTTCGCACGCCGATTTCCCGGGAAGCGACGCCGGGAGAGGGCGGGCACGGTGGCGATGGTCCTCCATGGCGGCGGTGCGGCGTGGGAGGAGGATGCAGGGGCTACCTCACCCCCAGCAGGATCAACGCGACGCCACACGCAATGATCCCGAGGCGTGTCCACGGGAGCTGCGCCGAGAGACCGGCCAAGCCCAGAACGCTGACGAGGACGAGCACGCTCGGCCCCACCATCCCTAGGAGCCCGTTGATGCGCATGGCCTGGTCCACCCGGCCGAAGCGGACCATGAGATAGGCGGCGGTGATCTCGATGGACGCGGAGAGAACCCGAAGAAGCGCCATGGCCCTTACGATCTTGGCCTCCTCTGGCACCTTCCCACCCCCGCACGCGACCTGGGTTCCATGAGCGTCCGGAGCTACCGTACGCCAGAGGGTCTCACGCGCAGAACCGCGCGGCCGGCTGCACGCCGGCCGGATCGGACGTGGACGTGATCGTGCTGAACGACTGCAACCCCGTGCCGGCGTCTGAGGCCGCGCGCGGGATCTTGCTGTCGGTTCAGGCCGCGATACCCTGGAATCCTGGCTGCAGCGGAACGCGACGCGGAGGACTGGGTCGCCTTCGCGCCCGACGTCCGCCGCTGGAGGGAGGAGACAGCGTCCCAGCCGGCGAACCAAAGCTGACACCCCCGACGGCGGAGGCCGGTGCGGGGGCGAGCCGAGGGCCTCGTCCCGAGGCCTCGAGAGGAGCTGAGCCGAGCGTGTCCGACGTTCGCACCAAGATCCTTCTGGACGAGTCGCACCTGCCGACGCACTGGTACAACATCCTCGCCGACCTCCCCAACCCGCCGAAGCCGCCCCTGAACCCCCGGACGGGCGAGCCCGTGAGCCCGGACGACCTGGCAGCCATCTTCCCCATGGCGCTCATCGAGCAGGAGGTCAGCACCGAGCGCTGGATCCCCATCCCCGAACCCGTCCGCGACATCTACCGGCTCTGGCGGCCCACGCCTCTCTACCGGGCCCATCGGTTGGAGGCGGCCCTGGGCACACCCGCCCGCATCTACTACAAGTACGAAGGGGTCTCGCCGGCGGGGTCCCACAAGCCCAACACGGCTGTGGCGCAGGCCTTCTACAACAAGCAGGCGGGCATCCGGCGCCTCGCCACCGAAACGGGCGCCGGCCAGTGGGGCAGCGCCCTGAGCCTGGCCTGCAACCTCTTCGGCCTCGAGTGCACCGTCTACATGGTGAAGGTGAGCTACCACCAGAAACCGTACCGGCGCTCCATGATGGAAACCTGGGGAGCCACCGTCCATGCGAGCCCCAGCGACCGGACCCAGGCGGGCCGAGCGGTGTTGAAGGCCGACCCCGAGTCGCCCGGAAGCCTGGGCATCGCCATCAGCGAGGCGGTGGAGGACGCGGCCACCCACGACGATACCAACTACGCCCTGGGGAGCGTCCTCAACCACGTGCTTCTGCACCAGACGGTCATCGGCCTCGAGGCGAAGGAGCAGCTGGCATCGGTGGGCGAGAAGGCCGACGTGGTCATCGCCCCCTGCGGCGGGGGAAGCAATCTGGGGGGCATCGCCTTCCCCTTCCTGGCCGACCGCTTCCAGGGCGAGGAGGTGCAGGTACTGGCGGTGGAGCCCTCGGCCTGCCCCACCCTCACCCGCGGCCAGTACGCGTACGACTACGGCGACGTGGCCGGCCTCACGCCACTCCTGCCCATGTACACCCTGGGCCGGAGCTTCGTCCCGCCGGGGATCCACGCCGGAGGTCTGCGCTACCATGGGGACTCGGCGCTGGTGAGCCAGCTGTACCACGAGGGCCACATCCAGGCTCGGGCCTACCCCCAGGGTCCGGTCTTCGAGGCCGCGATCCTTTTCGCCCGGCATGAGGGGATCGTGCCGGCCCCGGAATCGGCCCACGCCGTGCGGGCGGCCGTGGACGAGGCGCTGGCGTGCAAAGAGCGGGGCGAGGCCCGGACTCTGCTGCTCAACCTCTCCGGGCACGGCCACTTCGACATGGGCGCCTACGACGCCTACCTGGCCGGACGCCTGGAGGACCTCGAGTACCCCCAGGAGGCCATCGACCGGGCCCTGGAGGACCTCCCGCAGGCTCCGGCGATCTGAGACCTGCGGCAAGCCCAGAGAGGTCACCGCCTCGGGGCGTCCGTCCGGCCCAACCCCTCCCGGGAGGGATCGGACCCCAGATGACGTATGGCTACTAGAAATCGCCGGCGATCGCCGGCACCCAGAGGTGAGCGACGTGGCCGGCAAGACCCTGTTCGAGAAGGTATGGGAGGAGCACGTGGTGGTCGAGGAGCCCGGCCGTCCCGATCTCCTCTACATCGACCTCCACCTCGTTCACGAGGTCACCTCGCCCCAGGCCTTCGAAGGCCTCCGACTGGCGGGGCGCCGGGTGCGCCGGCCGGACCTCACCTTCGCCACCATGGACCACAACGTTCCCACCACCCCCCGGGTGCCCGGAGAGGCCCTCACCTCCGACCCGATCGCCGCGCGCCAGATGGAGACGCTGGCAGCGAACTGCCGGGAGTTCGGCATCACCCTGTGGGACGTCTTTAGCGGAGAGCAGGGTATCGTGCACGTCATCGGACCCCAGCTTGGGCTCACCCAGCCTGGGAAGACCATCGTCTGCGGCGACAGCCATACCGCAACCCACGGGGCGTTCGGCGCCCTCGCCTTCGGCATCGGCACCACCGAGGTGGAGCACGTCTTGGCCACCCAGACCCTTCCCCAGGCGAAACCCAGGACCATGGAGATCTGGGTCGACGGGCAGCTTCCGCCGGGGGTCGCGGCCAAGGACGTGATCCTGGGCATCATCGGCCGGATCGGTACCGACGGGGCAACGGGGCACGTCATCGAGTACCGGGGTCCGGTGATCCGCTCCCTGACCATGGAGGAGCGGATGACCATCTGCAACATGTCCATCGAAGCCGGGGCCCGGGCGGGAATGATTGCGCCCGACGCGGAGACGTTCGCTTACCTGGAGGGCCGCCTCTACGCCCCCAAGGGCGCCGCCTTCGAGCGGGCGGTCAGCGCCTGGGAGAAGCTGCCGACCGACGCCGACGCGCGCTTCGACCGCAGGGTGGTGATCGACGTGGCCACCCTGGCGCCCCAGGTCACCTGGGGAACCAGCCCGGGCATGGTCACCGACGTGACGGGCCGGGTGCCCGACCCGGACCAGTTGCCTGCGCCCGACGCCCGCCGGGCGGCCGAGCGAGCCCTGGAGTACATGGGCCTCGAGCCGGGTACCCCCATCCAGGAGATCCGCCTCGACCGGGTCTTCATCGGGTCGTGCACCAATTCCCGCCTGGAAGACCTGCGGTCGGCCGCCCGGGTGGTGCGGGGGCGGAAGGTGGCGCCAGGCGTGCGGGCGATGGTGGTGCCCGGCTCCCAGTGGGTGAAGCACCAGGCCGAGCAGGAGGGCTTGGATCGGATCTTCAAGGAAGCCGGCTTCGAATGGCGCGAGTCAGGGTGCAGCATGTGCCTCGGCATGAACCCGGACATCCTGCAGCCGGGGGAACGGTGCGCCTCCACCTCCAACCGGAACTTCGAGGGCCGGCAAGGCCGGGGGGGGCGTACGCACCTGGTGAGCCCGGTGATGGCCGCCGCGGCCGCGATCCACGGCCACTTCGTGGACGTCCGCGAGATCGACGCGGCCGTCTCGGCCTGAAGGAGGAGGACGATGGAACCCTTTCGCGTCCACACGGGACTCGTGGTGCCGCTGGATCGGATCAACGTCGACACCGACCAGATCGTTCCCAAGCAATTCCTCAAGCGCATCGAGCGGACCGGCTTCGCCCAGTACCTCTTCTACGACTGGCGGTTCGACGAGGAGGGTCGACCGCGTCCCGACTTCGTGCTGAACCTCCCCCGCTACCAGGGGGCCAGCGTCCTGGTGGCCGGGGCCAACTTCGGCTGCGGGTCCTCCCGGGAGCACGCGCCGTGGGCGCTGAAAGAGTACGGGTTCCGGGCGATCATCGCCCCCTCCTTCGCCGACATCTTCTACTCCAACTGCCTCAACAACGGCCTCCTGCCCGTCCGGCTCGAGGCCGAAGCAGTGAGCGAGATCATGCGGCGAGCCACGGGCGCGGGAGGCTACCGGGTGACGGTGGACCTGGAACGGTGCCAGGTACGGGACGAGCAGGGTCTCGCCCTCACCTTCCAGGTGGACGACTTCCGGCGGCGAATGCTCCTGGAGGGCCTGGACGCGATCGACCTCACCCTCCGGCACGAGGCCCCGATCCAGGCCTACGAGGCCGCCCACCCCGGCTGGTGAGACGCCCGGAGGGCCTCGGTGACGCACGCCAGGCGCCCCATGGGCGCGAGAGCAGGAGGCGAGGAATGTGGCGATCCCCACGGGGAGTAAGTACCAGACCGAGGAGCTGGAGCTGATTCGCCGGGTCGATCCGGAGGTGGCGGAAGCCATCGCCGCCGAGGTGCGACGCCAGCAGCAGACCTTGGAGCTGATCGCCTCTGAGAACTTCGCGAGCCGGGCCGTCATGGCCGCCCAGGGCTTGGTGATGACCAACAAGTACGCGGAAGGCTACCCGGCGCGCCGCTACTACGGCGGCTGCCAGTTCGTGGACGTGCCTGAGCGGTTGGCCATCCAGCGGGCGAAGGAGCTCTTCGGTGCCGAACACGCCAACGTTCAGCCCCACTCGGGGGCCCAGGCCAACCAGGCCGTCTACTTCGCCGCCCTGGAGCCGGGCGACACCATCATGGGCATGGCGCTCCCCCATGGCGGACACCTGACCCACGGGAGCCCCGTGAACCTCTCGGGGCGCTGGTTCCGGGTGGTGCCGTACCACGTTTCCCGGGAAACGGAAGAGCTGGACTACGACGAGGTGCGCGCCCTGGCCCTGGAGAACCGGCCCAAGCTGATCGTGGCCGGGGCCAGCGCCTACCCGCGGATCATTGATTTCGAGCGCCTGGCCTCCATCGCCCGGGAGGTGGGCGCCCGGCTGATGGTGGACATGGCCCACATTGCCGGGTTGGTGGCCGCCGGCGTCCATCCCAGCCCCGTGCCCCACGCGGAGTACGTCACCACCACCACCCACAAGACCCTGCGCGGCCCTCGCGGCGGGTTGATCCTCACCACCGCCGAACGGGCCGCGGAGCTGGACAAGGCCGTCTTCCCCGGCGTCCAGGGCGGGCCGCTCATGCACGTCATCGCGGCCAAAGCCGTGGCGTTGAGAGAGGCCCTCACCCCCGAGTTCCGCGTCTACCAGGAGCAGATCGTCCGCAACGCCCGCGCCCTGGCCTCCGCGCTTCAGGACCGGGGCTGGCGGCTGGTCTCCGGGGGCACCGATACCCACCTGATGCTGGTGGACGTCAAGTCCCGGGGCGTCACGGGCAAGGAGGCCGAGGCCCGGCTGGAAGCGGTGGGCATCACCGTCAACAAGAACACCATCCCCTTCGACACGGAGAAGCCCTTCGTCGCCAGCGGTATCCGGATCGGCACGCCCGCGGTCACGACCCGCGGCATGAAGGAGCCCGAGATGGAGCTTATCGCCGGCCTGATCGACACGGTTCTCTCGGGCTCGCCCGGCGAAGCCGCCCTGCAGGAGGTGGCCGCTCAGGTCCGGGAGCTCACCGCCGCCTTCCCTCTCTACCCGGGACTTCCGTGAGCGGGAGACACCTTCGCCGGGACCTCACGACGCGAGGGGTCCCGGCCACCCAGGATCCGGTATTCCAGAGCTGTTCCTGAGAGCGGGACAACCGACCCACGACGTTCGACCCTATTTGAGAGAGAGACGCGTGGATACGTGGATACACGACCCTCGCGTGTTGTCCCCGTTTGTGATCAATGGTACGATCGAATAGGGCACGCGGTGGGTTCTGGAGTCGCCTGGCGCGTGTCCTGCGCGTGTGAGGGAGAGGGGGAACTCCATGAACCCAACGTTGCCCGTCACCAACGAAGAGGGCTTCTATGAGATTCGCTTCGAATCGATCGGGGGGCTCGGAGCCAACCTGGCCGGCAAGATGCTGGCCGAGGCCGCGGTCCTGCACATGGGCTTCAACGGCGCCAACTTCTCCTCCTATGGTTCGGAGAAGAAGGGCACGCCCGTCAAGACCTTCGTGCGCCTGGGCCCGCCCGAGCAGCAGCTCCGCACCAGCGCGCCCGTCGAACGGCCTCATCTGCTGGCCATCTTCCACGAAGCCCTGATCCGCTCCGCCGACCCGGCCGGGGGCATCTACCCCGACAGCGTGGTCATCGTCAACACGCCGCGCCGTGTCGCCGAGCTGGCTCAAGACCTGAAGATGACCAGCGGCACCGTGGGCGTGCTGGACGCCCTGCAGATCTCGGTGGAGGAGAAGAGCCGTATCAACACCGTAATGCTGGGCGCGCTCGCCCGGGCCTCGGGCTTCCTGGATCCCGAAGCGGTCCGCGCCGTGATTCGGGAAACCTTCGAGCGCAAGTACCCGCACCTGGTGCAGCGGAACCTGAAGAGCTTCGACCGGGGCTACGAGGAGCTGGTCCTGCGGGATCTGGGCGACGCCCCCGTCGGCGCCGAGGGCAAGCCCTTCAAGCGCCCGGGACCGCTCTGGGGCTACCAGAACGCCCCCATCGGAGGCGTCATCGCCGACCCGGCCAACACGGTGCTGAAGGACATGAGTGCTTCGCGTCAGGGCTTCGTGCCTGTCTTCGACCGGGAGCTCTGCATCGACTGCGGCCAGTGCGACTTCGTCTGCCCGGACCTCTGCTTCGTCTGGGAGCAGGGCCTCGACAAGAAGGGCCGCCCCGCCCAGAGGCTGGTGGGCATCGACTACCAGTACTGCAAGGGCTGCCTCAAGTGCGTGGAGGCCTGCCCCGTTCCCGGCGCCCTCAGCGAGACCCGGGAGACGTCCGAGCTGGTCACGAGCCGCCGGGTGCCGCATCCCTTCGTCCACGTGGAAAGGGTGAATGCCTGATGGCCATTCCCAAGGAGGCGCTGCACGAGGCCGGGCGACCCGAGCAGAAGCTGGACTTCCGCAGCGGCAACGAGATGGCGGCCATCGCCGCCCGCCAGATCAACTTCCACGTGATGGGCTACTACCCCATCACCCCGTCCACCGAGGTCGCCGAGTACCTGGACGAGATGAAGGCGGACGGCGAGCACGAGGTGGTGATGATCCCAGGCGACGGCGAGCACGGTGCCGCGGGCATCTGCTACGGCGCCACCACCGCCGGCGGCCGGGTGGTGAACGCCACCAGCGCCAACGGGCTCATGTACAGCCTGGAGCAGCTCCCGGTGCAGTCGGGGACACGACTCCCCATGGTCCTCAACCTGGTGACCCGCTCCATCAGCGGCCCGCTCAACATCCACGGGGACCACTCGGACCTCTACTTCGCCATCCACACGGGTTGGATCGTGCTGCTGGCGCGGGATCCCCAGGCCGTGTACGACATGAACGTGCTGGCCGTGAAGATCGGCGAGCACCCCAGGGTCCGGCTGCCGGTGATCGTGGCCTACGACGGCTTCTTCACCAGCCACCAGAAGCGGCGGGTGCAGTACTTCGCGCACCCCGAGGAAGTCCGCGACTTCCTGGGCCGCCGGGAGCAGGAGTTCACCTCCATCGACCCCCGCAACCCGGTCACCATCGGGCCCTACATGAACGAGCCCGACTTCATCAACAACAAGTACCAGCTCAAGCTCGCCTTCGACGCCGCCCGCGAGGTGATCCCCGAGATCTTCGCGGAGTGGGAGCGGCTCTCGGGCCGGAGCTACCCGGTTCTCGACGCCTACCGGATGGACGACGCGGAGGTGGCTCTCTTCCTGGTCAACTCCGCCGCCGAGACCGCCAAGGACGTGGCCGACCGCCTGCGGGAGCAGGGTATCCGGGCGGGCGTGGTGAGCCCCAACGTGCTTCGGCCCTTCCCGGCCGCGGAGATCCGCAAGGCCCTGCGCGGCGTGAAGGCCGTGGTGGTGGCCGAGAGGGCCGACACCTCCTTCGGTGAGGACGGCTCCCAGCTCACCCACGAGATCAAGTCCGCCCTCCGCGACGACCCGGAGAACCGCACCTTGGTGCTCTCCCGGGTCTACGGGCTGGGCGGCAAGGAGTTCTACCCCGAGGATGCCCGCACCCTCTTCGACGAGGCCGTCGAGGCTGCCCGGAACGGGCGGGTAGAGAAGCCCTTCGAGTACCTGGGCGTCACCCCCGGCGACCCGGCCAAGCAGCCCGTGCGGGTCGTGGAGCCCCTGAAGAAGGAAGAGGTCAACCTGGGCCTGGTGGAGGTGGAGAAGGACCCGGAGACCGGCCGGCTCGAGGTGAAGGTGGCCCGGCCGCGGGAGCTGACCGCCCGCCCGAAGCGGCTGGTACCGGGCCACGGCGCCTGCCCCGGCTGCGGCATCTTCTCCGCGGTGGACACCTTCTTGAAGGGCATCGAAGGCGACGTGGTGGTGCTCTACCAGACGGGCTGCGGCATGGTGGTCACCACGGGGTACCCCTACAGCAGCCACCGGGTCACCTACATCCACAACCTCTTCCAGAACGGCGCCGCCACCCTCTCAGGGGTGGTGGAGATGTTCCATGAGCGGCAGCGCCGGGGTGAGATCCCCTCCGACGAGGAACTCACCTTCGTGATGATCACCGGCGACGGCGGCATGGACATCGGCATGGGTCCGGCCATCGGCACGGCGCTGCGGAACCACCGGCTGATCATCCTGGAGTACGACAACCAGGGCTACATGAACACGGGCGCCCAGCTCTCCTACTCCACGCCCTACGGGCACCGCACCAGCACCAGCCACGTGGGACCGGCCGAGGCGGGCAAGGCCTTCCACCACAAGGACACGGCCCAGATCATGGCCGCCACCCACATCCCTTACGTCTTCACCGGATCCGAGGCGTTCCCGCAGGACCTGGTGAAGAAGGCGGCCAAGGCCCAGTACTACGCCACCCGCGAGGGCATGGTCTACGGCAAGGTGCTCGTCACCTGCCCCCTCAACTGGCTGAGCGAGGAGCGCCTGGGCACCAAGATCCAGGAGGCGGCCGTGAACAGCTGCTTCTTCCCGCTCTACGAGGTGGAGCACGGGGTCACCACCCTCACCCACAACCCGGAGGACCGCGGGAAGAAGATCCCCGTCTCCGACTGGCTGAAGATGATGGGCAAGACCCGGCACCTCCTCAAGCCCGAGCACGCGGACATGGTGGCGGAGATCCAGCGGGAGGTCGACTTCCGCTGGGAACAGCTGAAGGCGAAGCACGCGAGCCCTGTGCTCTGACAGGGCCACCACACGAAACACGACGAGGCGGGCCAGGTCTCCCCGGCCCGCCTCAATGCGTTCTGCCCCTCCGGCCCGCCCCGCCCCCCTGCGGCGCGTGGCCCGGGAGCGTGCTGCGGGGCCCGTCACGGTTCAGCGGCGGCGACCGGGGACGTCCTGGGCGCCGACGCCCAAAGGAGCACCACGCCCACCAGGGTCTGGAGGGCAGCGCCCGTGAAGAGAAAGCCTTCGCCGAAGCGGTCCATGAGGGCTCCCAGGGCCGGAGGTGTGAGGATCGCGCCCAGGGTGGTGAAGAGGTAGTAGAGTCCGGTGAAGGCGCCGGTCTGGACGTTTCGACCCAGGGCGGCCACCGACGGGTACGCGTTCACCACGATGAAGGCCCAAAGGATCCCCACCCCGCCCAGAGCCGCCAGCAGGGCCGGGCCTGGGCCGAGAAGCGGTGCCACCGCCAGCACCAGCACCAGGAGACCTCCGGCACCGGCCATGGTGCGGTGCCGTCCGAGCCGGGCGCCCACCAGGCCGCCGGGGATGGCCAAGAGGATCAGCATGGCCGCTGCGGCCAGAAGCGCCTGCGAAGCAGCACCCGAGGACATCCCCAGCTGCACGGTGGCGTAGGTACTGAAGAGCTGGTTGAGGGCGTTCCAGGAACCCCAGATCAGCAGCAACCCGAAAAGAAGGGCCAGGGGCCGCCGGTCGGAGGAGCGGATCAGCCGACGTGCGGTGGCCAGGACTCCGGCCGGCTCCTCCTCCGACCGGCGTTCCTGCCATCCCAGGGGCGTACGGGCCTCGCGGAGGAAACGGAGCAGGATCCATGGGATCACGAGAAGGACACCGCCCATGATCGCAAAGGCGATGCGGTCCTGCTGGGGCAGGAAGAGCGCGCCCACGCCGAAGGCGACGGCGCCGCCGAGCCCGCCCATGAGGTTGATCACCCCGTTGGCAGGGCTGCGCAGCGGCTCGGGCGTCACGTCCGGCATGAGGGCCACGGTGGGCGATCGGTGGATGCCCATGAAGAAATCGAAGAGGACGATGAAGGCGATGAGGAGAGGCAGGCTGGTGTGGTAGGGAAGAAAGAGGTAAGCGAGGCCCGCCAGCGGCATGCCCACCAGCACGTAGGGGAGCCGCGGGCCCAGCCGGGTTCGGGTGCGATCGCTCAGAGCGCCGACGTACGGCTCGAGGAAGAGGGCGGCGATCTCGTCCAGGATCATGAAGGTGCCCACCAGGGTGTTGACCTGCCCCGGGAAGGCCGGCTCCAGGAACCCACGGAGGTAGAGCGGTACCTGTACGTTGAACAGGGCCCACGCGCCCGTGATGGCGAAGAACCCGAGGCCCAGCAAGAACGTCCTGCCCCAGCGCAGCGACACGACGGTGCCTCCTTCGATCGGGGTACTCCCCATGGGGGTTCGAGGCGCTGCCAGATGCTTCCTCCGTCGAAGAGACCGCAAGCGACGGACGGAGCGAGCCCGGCGGCGTGGATCGGCTACACGCGGACCGGCGAGTTCTTGACACGCTCCGAAAAGGTGTGCTATCCTGATCCTAACCTGGACGGGCAGGGAACTCCATCTCCCCGTCCCGCGGTGGGTTCGGCGGATGCGCGTAGGCTTGCTGGCCTTCCTTGTGTCAGTGACCATCTTCACGCCGAATCCGCACCGCCATGACGCATCGGGCCTGACTGGCGAGCAGGCGCCGGCTGGGTTCGGTGGCAAGCGAGGCCGTGGCGAAAGCCACGGCCTCGGCTCCTCTTCGACGGGCGCATCGCCCGTAGTCCTCCTCGCGTCGTCTCCCGCACGTGCGGACCAACCCTTCCCTCGCGCGAATGCCTCGACACGTCACCCGGGTCGCCGCGAACCGCCGCTCGCTGGGCAAACTCTTCGCGGCGAGGGGGATCGGCGTGCTCGTTCTGCAGGTGGTGGGCCAGGCAGCTGGCGGCGTGCTCCGACACCTACGCCAGCTGGTGGACGGGCTGGAGGACCACCGCTTCATCGTGGCCGGGCCAGCGGCCGTGGTGCAGAGCTTCGAGAGGCTGCCGAACGTGTTGGGGGTCTGGCCTCTCCCGACGGGCGGGGGCCTCAACCCCGTGGGGGATTGGAGGGCCCGGCAAAGGTTGCGTCTGGCGCTCGACGCCTCAGGCGCCCCAGGCATCGATCTGGTCCACGTCCATGGATGGCGGGCCGGCGCGGCGGCGGTGGACGAGGTTTGCAGGCACGCCCCGGTGGTCTGGACGGTGCACACCCAACCCCCGGAGGGCGCTGTCGCCCGGTGGCGGATAGGCCGGGTGCTGGGCCGGCTGGGCCCGGCACCCGTGCAGATGATCGCCGTCTCGCGTAGCCTGGCGGCTGAGGTGGAGCGGGCCTGGCCCAAGGGCGGCGCCCGGGTGTGGGCGGTGCGGAACGGCCTCTCTCCCCAGGACCTGGAGGCCCTGGCGAAGCTGACCCGCTCGGGTCGCGAGCGGGTTCGGCAACACTGGGCACGGAGGGGCCTGGGCGCCCCTGCCGCTGCCCGGGCGCCGGAGCGATCCTGGAACCCCCGAGCGGACCTTCCGGCTCCGGCCGTCGAGCTCCCCTTCCCTGTGCCCGTGCTCGGGTTCATGGGCCGTATCTGGGGTCCCAAGGGTATCTTCGACGCGGTAGAGACGCTGGCTGCCCTGGTCCGCGCAGGGTGGCCTGCAGTGCTGGAGGTGGCCGGCGAGGGCCCCGATGAGGCGGCCGCCCGTCGCCTGGCGCGCCAGCAGGGTGTCGGAGAGCGAGTGGCCTTCCTGGGGTGGCGACAGCCCTCGGAGTTCCTCTCCAGGATCGACCTGCTCCTGCACCCGTCCCGATCGGAGGGCGGGGTCCCCTACACGGTGATGGAGGCCATGGCCGCTGGGGTTCCTGTGGTCGCCTCCAGGCTGCCTCCCCTTGACGAGGTCGTGGCGGAATGGGACGAGCGATCCGGCCGGAGCGCTGCCTTGGGGGCGCCGGGCGGGGAGTTCCGCGCCACGGAGACGGGGCTCCTTTCACTCGCCCGGCCGGGCGACCCCGCCGACCTGGCCCGAGCCACCGCGGCCTGCCTCAACGATCCGGAGGCGACCGCCCGCCGGGCCCAGGCGGCGAGACGGTACGTCCGTCTCCACCTGGGGAGCGAAGCCACCCTGGATCTTACGGACCGCATCTACCGTGTGGCGCTGGCTGGCCCTGGCGCGGAAAGCGAAGCACCTACCGGCTTTCTCAAGCCGGACCCGGGGCTTGCTGGTTCGGGGGCACGGGGGTATAATCTCAGGCAAACGCAGAACGTGCGCGAGGATGGGGACCAGTACCCTTCCTGAAGGCCCGTCCAGAGAGCCGGCGGTCGCTGCGAGCCGGCCGGGCCGGATGGGGAATCCACCCCGGAGCGGGCGGTCACCCGGACGGTGTTGCTTCGCTTCCGTGCCGCCGGGAAAGCCAACCGGTTGGGTCCGATAAAGCCCGCACGAGCCAAGCTCCAGGCCGCGCCCGGCCGGAGCGACAGGGTGGCACCGCGGTTCGAGACCGCCCCTGAGGGGCGGCCTTTTTGTTTGGTGCCGAGCGGTTGAGACGCCCCGCCGGCGAGCCTGTTTCGGGAAGACGCGGACGCAAGGAGGACATGGTGATGGTGGATCTCAAGTGGGTCCGGGAGCACCCGGAGGAGACGCGCGCTGCGCTGGCCCGGCGAGGGGGCGACCTGCCGGCCGTCGACGATCTGCTCCAGGCCGATGGCGAGCGCCGCCGGCTGCTCGCCGAGGTGGAGGAGAAGAAGGCCTACCGCAACCGGGTCTCCCAGGAGATCGGCCGGGCCCGGCAGGCGGGGGAGGACGTCGAGGCGCGCATGCAGTCCATGCGCGAGGTGGGCGAGGCCATCCGCGTCCTGGACGAGCAGGTGAAGACGGCCGACAGCCGGATCCAGGAACTCCTCCTCCAGATCCCCAACCTGCCCAACCCCGACATCCCCACGGGTCCCGACGAGACCGCCAACGAGGAAGTGCGGCGCTGGGGCGAGCCCCGTCGTTTCGCCTTCGAACCTCTGGCCCACTGGGACCTGGGTCCGAGCCTGGGCGTCCTGGATTTCGAGCGGGCCGCCAAGATCGCGGGCGCCCGCTTTCCCTTGATGCGGGGGGCGGGGGCTCAACTCGAGCGGGCACTGATCAGCTTCATGCTGGACCTCCACACCCGGGAGCACGGCTACACCGAGGTGCTGCCCCCCTTCCTGGTGAACCGGGAGGCCATGGTGGGCACCGGACAGCTCCCCAAGTTCGCCGAGGACGTCTTCCACTGCGAAGGGACCGACTACTACCTGATCCCCACCGCCGAGGTGCCCGTGACCAACCTGCACCGGGAGGAGATCCTGGCGCCCGACGAGCTGCCCATCTACTACGCGGCCTATTCGGCCTGCTTCCGGGCCGAGGCGGGCTCGGCCGGACGCGACACCCGGGGCCTCATCCGCAACCACCAGTTCGACAAGGTGGAGCTGGTGAAGCTGGTGCGCCCCGAAACCAGCTACGACGAGCTGGAGAAGCTGGTGCGGGACGCGGAGGACGTGCTCCAGCGCCTGGGGCTCCCCTACCGGGTGGTCTGCCTCTCGTCGGGCGACCTGGGCTTCTCGGCGGCCAAGACCTACGACCTGGAGGTCTGGATGCCGAGCTACGGTCGCTACGTGGAGATATCCTCCTGCAGCAACTTCGAGGCCTTCCAGGCCCGGCGTGCCCAGATCCGCTTCCGCCCCGAGCCCAAGGCGAAGCCCGACTACGTCCACACGCTGAACGGCTCGGGCCTGGCGGTGGGCCGGACCCTGGCCGCCCTCCTGGAGACCTTCCAGGAGGCCGACGGCTCCGTGCGGATCCCCGAAGTGCTGCGGCCGTACATGGGTGGAGTCGACGTGATCAGTGCCGGCCGGCTCTGACGACGAGCGCTGCTTGATGTTTCCAGCCAGGACTGAAGCGACCGGATTCCACGACAGGGGGTTGGAGGATGGCAGGAGAAACCGTCTTGCTTCGCGTCGACGCCGAGGTGGCGACGATCACGCTCAACCGTCCGGAGGTCTTGAACGCCCTCGATCTGACCGTGGCGGAGGCGCTCGCTGAGGTCTTGGAGTCGTGTGAGGGCGACCTGGGGGTCCGGGCGGTGATCCTCACCGGAGCGGACCGGGGCTTCTGCGCCGGAGGCGACATGCGGGCCGCTTGGCAGCACGTCCAGGCTGGAGGGGATCCCCGCGCCTTCTTCCGCGAGCTGACGGTTCCGCTCCACAGGGCAATCACCTCCATACGACGGATGGAGAAGCCTGTCGTCGCGGCGGTCAACGGTGCCGCGGGGGGCGCGGGGATGAGCCTGGCGGCCGCCTGCGACCTGCGGGTCGCGGCGGAGGGCGCGAAGTTCAGGCAGGCGTACACCTCCATCGGTCTGGTCCCCGACGGCGGCTGGACCGCCACGGTTCCCCATCTGGTGGGCGCCGCCCGGGCAGCCGAGCTCCTCCTCCTGGATCCCGTCCTCGACGCCCGGCAGGCCCTCGCCTGGGGCCTGGTGCACGAGGTCGTCCCTGACGCCGACCTTCCCGCGCGGGTACGCGATCTCGCCGCGCGGCTGGCGCAGGGACCCACCTCCGCGTACGGGGGGGCGAAGGCTCTCGTGAACGCGGCCCTCCTTCCCACGCTGAAGGACCAGATGGAAAGGGAGCGCTGGCGCATCATCGAACAGGGGGCGGGCAGCGACTTCGCCGCAGGCCTGTCGGCCTTCATCGAGAAAAGAGAGCCCCGCTTCCGGGTAGGCAGGAGGTAGGCGAGGAGCCTGGGCACGGGCCCGACCGGTCGCACCCAGGAGCGGGCTCAGGCCGAGAGAATACGGGCCGGCACCAGCCCGTACCCAGCTGCGCTTCGCTGAGTGCCTGTCCGCACGCCGGCGAAACCCCGCCTACTCCTTCCGCGAGCATCCGCGGGTCGTCGGAGGTGCGATGGAGGAGCGGGCGTCGCAGCATCTCGCGACGTGGGGATGGGCGTGCCCCGGCAGCAGAGGCGGGCCGAATTGACAGGTCCTAAGACCCGTGCTACGCTGGATGGCGCCAGCGGCCCCGGTCGGGGCACGCTGGCCGCGCGGAGGGGTGACGGAGCGGCCGAACGTGGCGGTCTTGAAAACCGCTGGGCCGCAAGGCCCCGTGGGTTCGAATCCCACCCCCTCCGCCACTTGCTGTTCCCTCCCAACGGCCCACCTACCCGGCGGTCCTGCTGGCGTTGATGCTAGGGTGCGCCCGTCCGGCAAGCGGTCACCGTCTTCGCCGGGCTCCTGGTGATCGGGGGCGTGCTGGCCGAGGTAGGCATGCGACGGCCGGTCGGCATGGGGTGATCCAGCGCCGGACCGTCAGCCGGCAGGGCCTGGTCAAGGAAACGAAGGTCGTCATTTCCGGCCTCTCCAGGCCTTGGAGGGCCTTGCCCACGACGCCCCACCCGAGCCGCGACTCACCCCGGAAGCCCGTTCCGGGCGATGACCTCCCGGTACCAGAGCGCGCTCTTCTTGGGGATGCGCCGCTGGGTGGCGTAGTCCACGTAAACCAGGCCGAAGCGCCGGCTGTAACCCAGGGCCCACTCGAAGTTGTCCATGAACGACCAGGCGAAGTATCCGGCCAGGGGGACCCCTTCCTCGATGGCCTGCCTGGCCTCGCGCAGGTGGCCCTCCAGGTAAGCGATGCGCTCGGGGTCATGGACGCGCAGACCCTCCGCATCCTCCACGAGCCGGTCCGGGTAGGCCGCCCCGTTCTCCGTAATGATGAGCGGAAGCGGGTTGTTCCACGGGGAACGATGTTTCTCGAAACGATCCGAAGCACCCCCGCTCACCCCCGGCTCCCCGGCGTGTGCGGAGGGGGATCGGGAGAGGCCTGCCTGGGCTGCCTGCCTGGGCTGCAGGTACTCCGCGTGGACCCACCGGAGCACCTGCCGCAGCCCTTGGGGGTGGACCTCCCATCCCATCTCGGTGGCCGGGCCCTGAGGGGGGAGGACGCGCGTGCCCGTGAGAGGGTCATTGGGGTCGAGGGCCACCACGTGGCGGGTGTAGTAGTTGATGCCCAGGAAGTCGCCCGGTTGGGCGATCAGGTCCATGTCGTCCGGCTCCACGGCAGGCTGCGCACCCCGATCGCGGTACCAGGCCAGGGCACCGGCCGGATACGAGCCGCGGAAGAGGGGGTCCAGGAACCAGCGCCCGTCCAGCGTCCGAACGCGCTCCATCGCTTCCAGGTCCTCCGCGGCGCCGGAGGCAGGGGCGTACGCGTGGAGGTTGAGGGTGATCCCGATGCGGCCCGTCATGCCCATCTGGCGGAACGCCTGCACGGCCAGCCCGTGCGAGAGAAGGAGGTGGTGGCTCACCCGGACCGCGGTGGGGAGGTCGTGCAGGCCGGGGGCGTGCTCGCCGCGGGCGTGTCCGAGGAAGGCGGCCACCCAGGGCTCGTTCTGGGTGATCCAGAGCTTCACCCGGTCCCCCAGGCGCTCGAAGACGTGGGAGACGTACTCCTGGAACCGCCAGGCCGTGGCCCGATCGGCCCACCCGCCCTTCTCCTGGAGAGCCTGGGGGAGGTCCCAGTGATACAGCGTCGCCGTGGGCTCGATGCCCGCGGCCAAGAGCCCGTCCACAAGGCGGTCGTAGAAGGCGAGCCCCGCGGGGTTGGGACGCCCTGACCCCGCGGGGAAGACACGGGGCCAGGCTATCGAGAAGCGGTAGGCAGGGATTCCCAACTCCCGCATGAGCGCCACGTCCTCGGGCCAGCGGCGGTAATGGTCGCAGGCGGGCTCGCCGCTCTCGCCGTTCCAGACATGGCCGTCCGCGGCAAACCGGTCCCAGATGGATTCACCCCTCCCGTCCGCCCGAGTGGAACCCTCCACCTGGTACGACGCGGTGGCCGTCCCCCACAGGAAACCCTCAGGGAAGCTCTGGACGCTCATGGTCTACCTCCCAGGCTCAAGGGTCGATCCTCCCCAGGCATGGCGTGAGGCGCGGCCGGGGTCCCTTCAGGACCCCGACCGCCGCCCGTCCGTGCTCAGCGCTCCTCGGCCAGTGCCCGATTCACCTGGTCAGCAGCCGCATCCAGGTAGGACTGGACGCCCGTCTGGTCCAAGGTACCGTCCACGTAGGCGGTGAGGACGTTGCGGAACTCCCCCATGACGGCGTTCTCGATGCTGCCCCAGGTAGCCAGGGGCGGGTAGGCAGTGGCGTAGGAGAGCGTCGTCTTGAAGACGTGCCACACGCCTTGCTCGTAGTAGGGGTCGTCGTATGCGGCCAGCGCGGCCGGCAGCATGTGGCTCAGGTTCTTGGTGTAGTCCACCAGGTTGTCATCGCGGAGGAGGAACTGGATCCACTTCTTGGCCGCTTCCTGGTTGGGACTCTGCCGGAGGATCACCAGGTTGCTCCCACCCGAGAAGGCTGCCCGCCCCGTCGGACCAGCGGGCGGCTCCACGATCCCGTAGTTCAGGGTAGGGTTCTCCACCTCGATGTTGGCGATGTTCCAGGGCCCCATGAACGCCATGGCCACGTTGCCGTTGATGAAGGCCGCGTCCGCCTGCGGCTGGTTGTACTCGGCGGTCGCGCGGGAGGCGAGTCCCAGCCGCACCAGGTTCACGTAGTACTCCATGGCGCTCACGCCGGCGGGGCCGTTGAAGACCGCCCGCCGGGCCTGCGCGTCCACCAGGTCGCCCCCGTTGGCCCAGAGGATGATGGCCCAGTTGTGGATGAGGTCCCAGGCGTTGGTCCCAGCGATGGCGATGGCGCTTCCCTCGCCGTGGGTAGCCACGAGCCGCTTGCCGACCTCCACCAGTTCATCGTAGGTCTGGGGCGGTTCCACCCCGGCGGCAGCGAACATGTCCTTGTTGTAGAAGAGCGCCCGAGTCTCGGCGAACCACGGAACACCGTAGTAGTTGCCCTTGTAGGTCGTCGACTCCAGGTTGGCAGCCATGAAGGCCTCGGGTCCGCCGAACTCGTTGATGTCGATCCGGCTCACGCCGCCCGTGGCCGCAAACTGAGGGTTCCACGTGGTCCCGGCCTGGAAAACGTCCACGCCCTCCCCGGTGATGAGGGCGGTCGAAATGCGCGTCCAGGCTGCGTCCCATCCGACGACCTCATAGTTCACGCGAATGCCGGTTTCCTGGTAGAACTCCTCCGTCTTCGCGTCGAGCCACGGGACGTGCGTTTCATCCGGAGCGTTGGGCATGGCCCAGAAGGTGATCTCCTGGGCAGCCACGACGGGAGTCAGGGCGACGGCGAAAGCAGCCAAGAACAGGAGCCCCAGCCGGCCGCGCAACGGACGATGGCCTCTCTGCACGACAGATACCCTCCTTTACTTGAAGAACCATGGTTTCCTTCCCCTGCTCGCGGTCGCCAGCCGCACGACGGCATCTTTCACCCACTTTCGGCGCGGCACGGGAGGGAGGGGTCAGCCCTTCGTCGCTCCCGCCACCAGGCCTTCGACGATGTAGCGCTGCATGAGCGTGAAGAGCACGACCACCGGGATGGTGACCAGGACCGATGCGGCCATCATGCCGGTCCACCTGGCTTCCTGGGCGGTGATGTACTCCAGCAGCCCGATGGCCACGGTGCGGGTGTTGCGTCCGGTGAGGACCGAGGCGAAGAGTACCTCGTTCCAGCCCATGATGAACGCGTAGATGCCCACCGCGGCCAGACCAGGACGCGCCAGGGGGAAGATCACCGAGAAGAGCGTCCGCAACCTGCTCGCCCCATCGATCTGGGCCTGTTCGTCGAGCTCCTTCGGAATGGTGTCGAGGAAGGTCCGGAGCATGACAATGGAGAAGGGCAGGGCGAAGGAGGTGTACGTCAGGATCATCCCGGGGTACGTGTCGCGGAGTTGGACGCCGAAGCTCCGGTTGATCCAGGTGAAGAGGATGAAGTAAGGGATCAAGAAGAGGATGCCCGGCAGCATCTGCGTGGACAGTACCGAGACGACGTACACGTGGCGCCCGGGAAAGGCGAAGCGGCTCAGCGCGTAGGCCGCCAGGAACGCCAGCGCCGTTGCGATCAGCATGGTACCACCGCTGATCATCAGGCTGTGCTCGAAGTAGTCCAGCATGCGCACGGTCCGGTTGACGTTCTGGTAGTTCTCCAGGGTGAAGGTCCTCGGGATCCAGGTTGGCTCCAGGCCTGGGCGGGTCACATCGGCGCCCTGGAGCTCCACCGAGGTCTTGAAGGAGCCCGACACCATCCAGCCGTACGGCAGCAGGACAACCAGCAGCACCAAAGCGATGGCGGCGTAGAAGAGCCCCGCCCCGACGAACCGCCGGAGGCGCCTCCTTCGGCGCCCTGTGGTCTTCCGCTGCCTCGTCTGCTCGCTCACGCTTTCCACCTCACCTGTCTGCCGGGGCGCTCTCGCTTCGGAGGACACGCAGGTACAGGACGGTGAAGAGGAGCATCACGGCCATCAAGGCCAGGGACATGGCCGAGCCCACGCCGAAGGCGAAGGTGGTGAAGCTCTCGCGCTGGATGAGGGTCGAGGGGACGTCTGCCGCCAGCCCCGGGTCCTTCCCGAGCATGACGAAGAACTGGTTGAACGCGTTGTAGTTCCAGAGGACCGACATCAGGATCAAGGTGCGGCTGACGGGTGCCAGAAGCGGCAGGATAACGTAGCGGAAGCGCTGCCAGGGGCTTGCGCCGTCGATGTGGGCCGCCTCGTGCAGCTCGGCCGGGATGCTCTGAAGACCCGCCATCAGGATCAGGGCAGCGAAGGGCCAGCCCTTCCAGATGGCGGCCACCATCACGGCATAGAGAGACTTGCTTCCCACCAGCCAGATGGTGGGCTCCTCGATGATCCCCAGCGCGAGCAGCCACTTGTTCACCAGACCGATCCGGGCCTGGAAGATGAATCGCCAGACGCTGAACGCCACCGAGTCCGGCGTGATGTACGGGAGGAGCACGAGGCCACGCACCAGGCTCCTGCCCGGGAAGGGCCGGTTCAGCAGCAGTGCCGCCGCCATACCGATGACGTAGCCCACCAGGATCGTCACCGCGCCGAAATAGGTCACGTTCCACAGGGAGCGCCAGAAACGGGCACCCAGGCGGGTAGCGGGATCGAAGCCCTCCACGAAGTTCCGGAAGCCGACCCACGGGGCCTCCGTCCATTGGGCCACCGTGAAGAGGTTGACGTCCTTGAAACTGACGACGAACCCCGAGAGCATGGGGATGTAGTGGACGAGCAGCATGCCCAGGACGGCGGGGAGGATGAGCCCGTACGCCATCGCGTTGCGGCGGACGCGGCGACCGACCTCAGCCACCGGGCTGATCCCGAAAGGATCACGTTCCACCGGGATGCGTGCCGTTCGCTCCTTCATTCCACCCGTTCCCCCGCCTGACGTTCTCCCGCTCAGGCCGATCCTCGCTCCACCAGTTGGGTGTCCAGGAGGACCCGCTCGGTCTCGAGCTGCTCGCCCGCCGCCAGGCGGACGACCATGCGAAACGCGATCGCGCCCATCTCGGCGATGGGCTGGCGCACCGTGGTGAGCGGCGGCACTGCCGTGGCCGCCAGAGGAAGATCGTCGAAGCCCATGACGGCCACGTCTCCCGGCACCGAGAGCCCGTGCTCGTGTAGGGCGGTCACGGCACCCATCGCCATCAGGTCATTGGCGCAGAAGAGCGCCCGAGGGAGCTTCTCCCCTGAGATCAGCCGCTCCGCCACCAGCCGGTATCCGGTCGGCTGGGTGAAGTCGCCCTCCCACACGAGCTCGGGGCTCAGCTCGCGGCCGGCTTCCTGCAGTGCCAGTCGGGCTCCTCTGATCCGATCGACGGCGGACTGGATCGACGCCGGGCCCGTGATCAGGCCGATGCTCTCGTATCCCTTGGAGAGCAGGTACTGAACTGCCCGGTGGGCGCCGCGAAGGTTGTCCACTCCCACGTGGGGGTAGCGGCTCCCGGCGCTGCGGTGATCGACCACCACCATCGGAGGTCCACCCTCGGTCCGGGTGAGGGCATCTTCCTCACCGTGGCGAGGGGTGATCACCACCAGACCCGCGACCTGATTGGCCTGGAGGACCCGTTCGGCCACGTTCTGCTGGGATCGGCCCTCGGTCGTGTAGAGTACCAAGTCGTATCCGCGCGCGAAGGCTTCTTGCTCGACGCCCATGAGCACCGCACAGTAGAAAGGAGAGCTGACGTTAGGGACCAGCAGCGCGACCACACGAGACGTGCTGCGGTTTCCTCGAGGACGAGCGGCGACGTAGCCCACCCGCTGCATCGTCTCTTCCACCCGGCGACGCATGTCTGGGCTCACGTGGGGATGGCCGTTCAAGACCCGCGAGACGGTTGCAGGGCTCACGCCGGCCAGGGTGGCCACCTGCCGAAGACTAGCCATGAAACATGCCCTCCAGTCGTTTCAGGAACACATTCCACGTGTCTCTGGATGTTTCCTGCTCAAGTGTCTCCTTCGCTTGACGGCAGGCGCAAACTTGACCCTGAGGTTCACGATCGAAAGGTCACCTCGTCTGAAAGGATCATTTCCACCGATGACGAATCCAGATCATACTGTTGGAATTCCACGGGAGGTGGCAGCAATCAGGCGCGTTGGTACGGTTCTGGCTATAGCGTTCGCGCTCACTTTCGCAATCGCCCCGGACGCCGCTTCGGCTCAGGGCCAGGTAACCCGGATCTCCATTGCCACCGGCACCACGGGTGGCGTCTACTATCCCTTCGGGGGCGCCCTGGCCGAGATCTGGAACCGGGCGGTGCCCGGCGTGGAGGCGGTGGCGGAGGCCACGGGGGCCTCGGCCCAGAACCTGCGCCAGATCGCGGCGGGGCAGAGTCAGGTGGCCATCGCCCAGGGCGACGTGGTGTACAATGCCGCCCACGGCGAGGGCCAGTTCGAGGGACGACCTATCGAGACCCGCGCCCTCATGGTGATCTACCCGAACGTCTACCATTCGGTGAGCCTCAAGTCCATCGCGCAGCGGCTGGGGCTCACGCGGATCGCCGACGTCAAGGGTCATCGCTACTCGGTAGGGCCGCCGGGGAGCGGCAACGAGGTGACCACGAGCCAGATCTTCCAGGCCCTCGGCATGACCTACGACGACATCAAGGTGCAGCGGCTCTCGTACGCCGAGACGGCGCGGGCGCTCCGGGAGGGACGCCTTGACGCGGGCTCCTGGTTCGTGGGCTTGGGCAATGCCACCCTGCAGGAGTTGGACGCCACCAACCCGGTTGCGCTGCTTTCCATCGCAGCGGAGGACCAGGCGAAAGTCCTCGAGGCGTTTCCCTACTACACGGCCTTCACCATCCCGGGCGGTACCTACCCCTCGGTGAAGGAAGACGTGGAGACGATCGCTGTCTGGAACATCATCGTCGTCCCTGCCGACTTGCCCGACGACCTGGCGTACCAGCTCGCGAAGGCCGCGTACGAGAACGTGGACTACTTGGCCAAGGTCTACCCGCCCGGGGCACCCTACGTGACGCTCGAGAACCTGGCCAAGAGCCCCGTGCCCGTGCACCCCGGCGTGCTCCGGTATCTACAGGAGCAGGGCGTGGAGCTGTCCCGGTAGGCGATGCGGCCCCGCTCGGTCTGGGCGGCCTTGGCCCTCGCGGTCTGGGCCGCCCTCGCGCCCTCCTGGCCGGTGGCCAGGCCGGCTTTGGTGGTGCGGCATGAGGGCAGGCCCGTGCTGGTGCTGCCCGTGGAGCCGGGGGAGCGGGTGGGCCTCCGCTTCATCCACTCGGTGGACGGCCTGCCCGTGGAGGACTGGTACGAAGTGCGTCCCGATGGGCTGATGGAGGTGGAGAGCCGCCTCCTTTCGTTCGGGACGGGGATGGGTCAGATCCCGGGCCAAGGTCATGCCGTGGAAGACGGGCCCTGGCTGCGGGTGACCGGCCTGGAGCGTCCCATCGGTGTGCTCCGCCTGAGAGTGGGACCCTCGGAAGTGGATCACACCCTGCTCTATCGCGGAGGGGAGATCCCGCTCTCGGCCCGGTGGGCGGGTGAGGCGCTCACCCTGGAGGCCGGACGGGCGCCGCTCTGGGCGGCTCGTGGGTACGGTTGGGGGGATCGCCGATGAGCGCGGACCGTCGGAGCATGAACGAGCAGGAGCACCAGGCCGTCGACGCGTGGGTGCTCCGCAAGTGGGGCGCGGGGCCGGTTGCCCAGGCGGTGCGCCGGGCATACCTGGCGGTGGCCGTGGCGCTGGGCGTCTACGCCGTCCTCTCCGTGAGCGCCCTCAGCCTCGACTCCTACCTGCAGCGGGTCTGGTACCTGCTCTTCATCCTGGTGCTGGTCTTCCTGGTGGAGCCCGCCCGCGCCGGAGGGGCGGGCCGCCGACCTGCCGCTCTGGCCCTGGACATGCTCCTCCTGGCCGCCTCGGTGACCGTCAGCCTCTACATCGTGGTGGACTACGACGGCATCATCTGGCGGATGGGACTCCCCAGCTCCATGGATGTCGTCATGGGGACCGTCGCCCTCCTGGTCCTCCTGGAGGCGACCCGGCGGGCGGTGGGCTGGTCCATGGCGGTCATCGTCCTCCTCTTTCTCGCCTACGCCTACCTGGGCGGGTACGTGCCCGGCTTCTTCGGCCACATGGGCTACTCGCACGCCCGGATCATCAACCAGCTCTACCTCTTCCAGGAGGGCATCTACGGCGTGCCGCTGGGGGTGGCTTCCACCTACGTCTTCCTCTTCGTCCTCTTCGGCGGGTTCCTGGAGAAGACGGGCGCGGGGGCCTTCTTCATCGACCTGGCCTATTCCCTCACCGGGCGGGCCCGGGGCGGGCCGGCGAAGGCGGCGGTGGTCTCCAGCGCGCTCATGGGGAGCATCTCGGGCAGTGCCATCGCCAACGTAGTGACCACCGGTGCCTTCACCATCCCCATGATGAAGCGGGTGGGCTACGAGCCCCACGAGGCCGCCGGGGTGGAGGCGGCGGCCAGTACGGGCGGCCAGGTGCTCCCGCCCGTGATGGGCGCGGGAGCCTTCCTCATGGCTGAGTTCACGGGGATCCCCTACCTGGAGATCGTCAAGGTCTCCATCATTCCGGCGCTCATGTACTTCGCCGTGGTCTTCCTCTTCGTGGACATCGTCGCCCGCCGGAAGGGCATCCGGGGATTGGCCGCGGAGGAGATCCCTCGGCTCCGGGCGACCTTGGCCGAAGGGTTCCACTACCTGATCCCCATGGTCGCGCTGGTGTACATGCTCTTCCGCATGTATACGGCCCTCCAGGCAGGCACCTACGCCCTGGCCCTGCTGGTGGTGGTGGCCATGCTGCGGGCCGCTAGCCGGCTCAGCCTTCGCGATGTGCTGGATGCGTTCCGCTCGGCGGCCAAGAGCGCCCTCATGGTGTCGGTGGCCACCGCCGCCGCCGGCATCATCGTGGGCGTGGTGGGGCTCACGGGCCTGGGGCTCAAGTTCAGCGGTCTCATGCTCTCCTTCTCGGGCAACAACCTGCTCCTGGCCTTGATCCTCATCGCGCTCGCCTCGCTGGTGCTGGGGATGGGACTGCCGGTGACGGCCTCGTACGTGGTGCTCATCGTCCTGGCGGGGCCGGCGCTTCAGGAGATGGGGCTCGGGCCCCTCACCGCCCACATGATCGTCTTCTGGCTGAGCCAGGACTCCAACGTGACGCCGCCGGTGGCCCTGGCCGCTTTCGCCGCGGCGGGCATCGCCGGAGCCAGCCCCATGCGCACCGGCATGGCTGGCTGGAAGTACGCCAAGGGCCTCTACCTCATCCCGCTCCTGATGGCCTACACACCGCTTCTCCTGAATGGACCGCCGCTCGCGGTGGTCCAGGCGGTGGTGAGCGGGCTCCTGGGGCTGGTGGCCTTCGCCGTCTTCCTGGAGGGATACCTGGTGCGACCGGTCACCCTCTTCGAGCGAGGGCTCCTGGCCGTGGCGACGGTGGGGCTCCTCACGCCGCAGAGGTGGCTGGACTTCGTGGGCATGGCGGTGATCGCCGGCTTCCTCGTCTCTCAACTCTGGTTCCGGCGACCGCCTGGGATCGAACAGGCTTCATCCGCTGCCGGTGACTGACCCGCTCGCGGGAACCGACTGGGAGGTGAAACCCCATGGTTCATACGGACGACGGTCTCTTCCCGGCACCGAACACCCCCGGTGCCGCGTGGTATCCGTCCGAGCGGGACTTGGCCCGCAGCCGCCTGCTGCGCTTCATACGCGCGCACGGCTTGGGAAGCCTGGGAGAGCTGCACCGGCGATCCGTGCAGGATCCTGAGTGGTTCTGGTCCGAGGTGCTGAAAGACCTGGACGTTCGTTTCCACCGGCCGCCCGAGCGGATGCTGGACCTGAGCCGCGGCCCGCAGTGGCCCCGCTGGTTCCCCGGAGGCGTCATGAACCTGGCCCACAACGCTCTCGACAAGTGGCTGGAGACGCCCAAGCAAGACGCCACAGCCTTCGTATGGGAGGGAGACGACGGCGAGGCGCGCCGCTATACGTACCGGGAGCTCCACCGGGAGGCCAATCGTCTGGCCGGCGGCCTCGAGCGGCTGGGTCTCCGGCCCAGGGATCGGGTGGGGCTCTTTCTCCCCATGATCCCCGAGACGGTGGTGGCCATGATGGCCCTGGCCAAGGCGGGGGCTATCCTCACACCCCTTTTTTCCGGGTTCGGGCCCGAGGCGGTCGCCTCACGCCTGGCCGACTGCGAGGCCCGCTTCCTGATCACCGCCGACGGCTTCTACCGGCGGGGCAAGGAGGTGTCGATGAAGGCCATCGCCGACCGGGCGGTGGAGCAGGTACCGAGCCTGGAGCGCATGGTGGTGGTCCGTCGCACGGGGAGCCCCGTCGCCTGGGACCGGCACCTGGACGTGGCCTGGGACGAGGTGCTGGCCATGGGCACCGAGACCTACGAGACCCGCCGCACCCGGGCCGATGAGCCCTTCATGATCATCTACACCTCGGGCACCACGGGCAAGCCTAAGGGCGCCGTCCACGTCCACAGCGGGTTCCCGCTCAAGGCCGCCCAGGACCTGGCTCACGCCTTCGATCTCCAGGAGGACGACCTCCTCTTCTGGGTCACCGACATGGGTTGGATGATGGGCCCCTGGATGGTCTACGGCGCCCTCTGGCTCGGGGCGAGCTTCCTGCTCTTCGAGGGGACCCCGGATCACCCACATCCTGGCCGCCTCTGGGAGCTGCTGGAGCGCCACCGGGTGACGTTGCTCGGGGTCTCGCCCACGGCCATCCGGGCGCTGATGGGGAAGGGCGAGGAGTGGGTGCGCCGGTACGACCGCTCGAGCCTGCGGGCCATCGGCTCCACGGGCGAGCCGTGGAACCCCGAGCCGTGGCAGTGGACGCTTCAGGTAGTGGGGGAGGGGCGTGCTCCCATCATCAACTACTCGGGCGGCACCGAGATCTCAGGCGGCATCCTGGGCTGCTACACCATCCTGCCCCTGAAGCCGTGCTCCTTCGGCGGGCCGTTGCCAGGCATGGCGGCGGACGTGGTGGACGAGGAAGGCCGCCCGGTGCGGGGCGGGGTGGGCGAGCTCGTGCTGCGGGCGCCCTGGCCGGGCCAGACCTCTGGCTTCTGGCAGGCCCCCGAGCGCTACGTGGAGACCTACTGGAGCCGACTGCCCGGCCTCTGGGTGCACGGGGACTGGGCGCGGCTCGATTCCGAAGGCTTCTGGTACCTGGAGGGCCGCTCCGACGACACCCTCAAGGTGGCGGGCAAGCGGGTGGGGCCGGCCGAGGTGGAGTCGGCGCTGGTCTCCCACCCGGCGGTGCGGGAAGCGGCGGTGATAGGCGCGCCCGACCCCGTCAAGGGCACGGCCATCGTCGCCTTCGTGATCCTGAACGATGCGAGCGCGGCCACACCGTCTCTGGCGGCCGAACTGGCCCAGCACGCGGCCGGTCTCCTGGGCAAGAGCCTGAAGCCGCAAGAGGTCCACTTCGTCCCCGAGATCCCCAAGACCCGGAACGGCAAGCTGATGCGGCGGGTACTCCGGGCCCACTACGTGGGCGAGGAGCCCGGTGACCTGTCGGCCCTGGAGAACCCGGACGTCCTCCAGGCGATCCCCCGGGCTTTGGGGCGGGGGGCGTGAACGAACGAGCACGGCGTTCAAACGAACAGAGCCTTGATCAGAAGAAGATGGGAGGGAAAACGATGTTCCAGCGCACGACGCAGCTCCTGGTGCGGGTGGTGGGTCGATACCTGCCCGATCCGTTCCTCTTCGCCGTCCTCCTCACCTTCGTAGTGCTGCTGATGGGCATCGGCCTCACACCCCACGACATCATGGACCTGCTTCGCTACTGGGGTAATGGTCTCTTCGGCCTGCTCACCTTCGCGATGCAGATGACGCTGGTACTGGTAACCGGCCACGTGATGGCTTCCAGCCGCCCGGTCTCGGGCCTGTTGAGCACCGTGGCCCGGGCGGCCCGGACGCCGGGGCGGGCCATCGTCATCACCACCCTGGTGGCCGCGCTCGCCTCCTGGATCAACTGGGGCTTCGGCCTGGTGGTGGGCGCGCTTCTGGGCCGTGAGATGGCCCGGGAAGTGAAGGGAGTCGACTACCGGCTCCTCATCGCGAGCGCGTACACTGGTTTCCTCGTCTGGCACGCAGGCCTGGCGGGCTCGGTGCCCCTGGCCATCGCGACCCCGGGGCACTTCCTCGAACCTCAGATCGGCGTGATTCCGGTAGCGGAGACCATCTTCGCGCCCGTGAGTTGGGTTCCCGTGCTGTTGCTTTTCATCGCCCTGCCTTTGCTCAACCGGGCGATGATGCCTCGGCCGGAGGACGTGGTGGAAGTGGACCCGGCGCTCTTCGAGACGGTCGCCGCCCAGACGAGCGCGGCCGCTGAGCCCACCCCCGCCGACCTGGCGGAGCGCTCTTGGCTGCTGTCGGCCCTGGTGGGCCTTATCGGCCTCGCCTACCTGGTCACCTACTTCGTGGGTGGCGGCTCGCTGAACCTGAACCTCGTCATCTTCATCTTCCTCATCGCCGGCATCATCCTGCAGGGTACCCCGAGGAACTACCTCAACGCCCTGAACGAGGCCGTACGGGGGGTGGGCGGGATCGTCCTCCAGTTCCCCTTCTACGCGGGCATCATGGGCATCATGACCGAGTCCGGGCTGGCGGTGGTCATCTCGCAGTGGTTCGTGGATATCGCGAGCGCTAGGACGCTGCCCTTCTTCACCTTCCTCTCCGCAGGGGTCGTCAACCTCTTCGTTCCCTCGGGGGGCGGGCAGTGGGCGGTGCAAGGCCCGGTGATGATCCCGGCGGCCCTCACCCTGGGGGCCGACGTGGCCAAGACGTCCATGGCTCTCGCCTGGGGCGATGCCTGGACCAACATGATCCAGCCTTTCTGGGCCCTACCGGCCTTGGCCATCGCCGGGCTCGGCGCCCGGGACATCATGGGGTACTGTCTCATGGCGCTGCTGGTGTCGGGCGTCATCATCGGAGTGGCTCTGCTCGTGGTCTAGGGCGACGAAGCGAAGCGTGTCCCGCGATAGGAGGTAGGATCCCCCCATCTGTGACCCCGCCTGCCTCCCGACCTCCAACCCCCTCGGACCCCACCGCAGCCCATGCCGCGGTGGGGTCCGACGTTCCCGCGCCGGCAATGTCATCTCACCGTGGGGGCGATCTGCGCCGGAGGTTGCCAGATCCCGTCGCCGCCGGCTCTGGCTTCTCTTTCCCTTGATTCCGCCAGCCCGGCTTTCCTACAATAGGATCTTGAAAGGAGATGGGCCGCTTTGATCCGTCTCGAACATGTCTCGAAGCGGTACGCCGGGCGTTCTGCGGTGGAGGACCTGAGCTTCGAGGTGGGCGAGGGCGAGGTGGTGGGGTTCCTGGGACCCAACGGTGCCGGGAAGACCACCACCATGCGCATCATCACCGGCTACATGCCCCCCTCGGAGGGCCGGGTGGAGCTGGCCGGCTTCGACCCTGTCGAGAACCCCACGGAGGTGAAGAGCCGCATCGGCTACCTCCCCGAAAACCCGCCCGTCTACCCCGAGATGACCGTGCTCGCGTACCTGCGCTTCGTGAGCGACCTCAAGCGCATTCCCCGGCCGCAGCGGACCCGTCAGGTGGAGCAGGCCATGGAGCGCACCGACCTGGGCCCGGCGCGGGGCCGCCTCATCGGTCACCTCTCCCGCGGCTACCGCCAGCGGGTGGGGCTGGCCCAGGCCCTTCTGGGGGAACCGCCCGTCCTCATCCTGGACGAGCCCACGGTGGGGCTGGACCCGCAGCAGATCATCGAGATCCGCCAGCTCATCCGGGAGCTCTCGGGAGCCCACACGGTGCTGCTCAGCTCCCACGTCCTGCCCGAGGTCCAGGCGTTATGCGAGAGGGTGATCATCATCAACCGCGGGCGGCTGGTCGCCGAGGACCGCACCGAGAACCTGGGCCACAGCGTGCGGAGCGGCGGGCGCCTGGAGCTGGTGGTGCGGGCGGGCGGCGCCCAGGTCGTCCAGCGGCTCCAGCAGCTCCCGGAGGTGGAGCGGGTGGAGGCCGTGGGTGAGGCGGCTTCCGGCGAGACCCGCCTGAGGGTGGACGAGCGTCCCGGTTCGGACGCCCGGCCGGCGCTCTTCTTCGCCCTGGCCGAGGCCGGGTGGCCGATCCTCGAGCTCACCCGTCCCAGTCTCTCCCTCGAGGAGGTCTTCGTGCACTTGGTCACCCAAGAGACGACGCCCGAGGAGAACGCCGCCGGGCAGGAGGGGGTCTCGGCATGAGCGCCGTCGGCACGGTCTATCGCAAGGAGATGCGGCTGCTCCTGACCTCGCCGCTCTCGTACGTCGTCGCCGCGGTCTTCCTCGCCCTGGGCGGCTACTTCTACTGGGTCATCCTGGCCAACACGGCCACGGCCTCCCTGACCGGCTACTTCGGTAACAGCTCGGTGCTCCTCATCTTCCTGGTGCCGGTGCTCACCATGCGCCTGTGGGCTGAGGAGGAGGCCCGGGGCACCTCGGAGCTCCTTCTCACCACGCCCGTGAGCCTGGGCCAGGTGGTGGTCGGGAAGTTCCTGGCGGTGGCGACGCTCTTGGGAGGCATCCTCGTGCTGACGGCCGGCTACCCGCTGGTGCTGGTCCTACGGGCCGGGCCGCACGTGCCCACCATCCTCACCAGCTACCTGGGTTTCTTCCTGCTGGGGGCGGCCTTCCTGGCCGTAGGGCTCTTCACGAGCACCCTCTCCGGCAACCAGGTGGTAGCGGCCGTGGCGGGGTTCGGCCTCCTCCTGCTCCTCTGGCTCGTCGACTGGGCCGCGGGAGCGATGACCGGCCCCGCCAGCCTGGTCCTCCGGTCCCTGTCGGCCTTCGGTCACTTCGAGCCCTTCACCCGGGGGCTGGTGAGCGGCACCCACCTGACCTACTTCCTGAGCCTGGCCGTGGGGTTCCTCTTCCTCGCTGAGCGCAACCTGGAACGGAGGTTGTGGGGATGAGCGAGCAACAGCCGAGTCCATCGAACGAGCAGGAACGGGCGGGAACGCAGCCCGTGGGCTCCGCTGGCCCCGGTGGCGGGCGCTTCGGCTTCCTACGCCGGCGCCAGGTGCGCCGGGGCGGGGAGTCGCTGGTGCTCACGGTGGCCGTCATCGGGATCCTGGTACTGGTGAACGTGCTCGTGGGGCGCGCTGGCTGGCAGGCGGACCTGAGCGCCGAAGGGCGGTTCACCCTGTCGCCCCAGAGCCTGAAGGTTCTCCGGGAGCTGCCCGGCGCGGTGCAGGTGACGGCCTTCGTGCGCGAGGGATCCGGCGGCCCCTTGGAGGACCTGCTGCAGCAGTACGCCCGGGCCAGCGACCGGTTCCGGCTCCGGTTGGTCGACCCTGTGAAAGAACCCTCGGTGGCCCAGCAGTACCAGATCCGCCAGTACGACACGGTGGTGCTGGAGCAGGGCGGCCGCGACCGGCGGGTGGAGCCGGCCAACCTGTATGCGCCCGGGGCTACGCAGATGCAGGCCGAGTTCCGGGGAGAGCAGGCCGTCACCCGCGCGCTGGTGGAGCTGGGCCGGGAGCAGGCGCTGAAGGTCTACTTCCTCACCGGGCACGGGGAATCGACGCCCGCTGACCGCCTGGCGGCCTTGTCGGGCCTGCTGGAAGGCGAGGGCTACACGGTCGACACCCTGAACCTGGCGCAGGAGGGCAGCGTGCCCGACGAAGCCTCGGTCCTGGTGGCCGCCGGACCCCAAAGCGACCTCGACCCCCGGGAGCGGGAGCAGATCCAGACCTACGTGGACGGTGGCGGGCGGCTGGTGCTGCTCATGGATCCCTCCCCCCGCGACGTTCCCGGCTGGAGTGGGCTCGCTGAGCACCTGGGCGTGCGCCTCCAGAAGGACGTGGTGGTGGACCCGCAGCAATCCTTCTTCCTGGACCCGCTCTCGCCCATGCCGACCCTGCGTTACCACGACATCACGCGCGACCTGCAGGAGAAGCAGATGCGGGTCATGCTCCCCCGGGCCCGGTCCCTCGAGATCCTTGCGCAGGAAGACGCGCCGGTGGAAGCGGCCGGCCTGCTGGAGACGAGCCTCGATGCCTGGGGGGAGACCTCGTTCCAGGGCACAGACCTGAAGAAGGACCCGGAGGACGCGGCAGGTCCCATGACGCTGGCGGTGGCCGTCACGCGGCCCGTGGCAGCCGCCTCGGGCTCCGGTGGGAAGACCGAGAGCGCCTCGGGCGCCGCCCGGCCTGCGGCGGGTGCCGCCGAGGCGGCGTCGGGTGCGGAGGAGGCCCCTGAGGCATCCCAGGCGGCCCCCGAGCCCGTGGCCGTCGTGGTGGGGAACGCCTCCTTCCTGGAGGGTCAGGTGCTCGGCTTCCAGGGCAACCAGGACTTCTTCCTCAATGCCCTCAACTGGCTCGCGGGGCAGGAGCAGCTCATCAGCATCCGTCCCAAGACGCTGGAGAACCCCACCGTCGAGCTGACGAGCCGCTTGGTCACCCGGCTCTTCTACGGGTTCGTGGTGGCCCTGCCCCTCGCCGTCCTGCTGGCGGGTGGAGCGGTCTGGTGGAGGAGGCGGGCGCTGTGAACCGGCGATCCTGGGTGCTCCTGGGCACCGTGGTGGTCTTCGCGGGCCTGCTCGTCTACACCCTGCGCGGCGGAGACTCCGGTGGCGGGACGGAGACGACGGCTCCCAAGGCCTTCTGGCAGGAGGACCGGAACGCCGTCCGCCAGGTGGAGGTGCAGGCGGAGGACGGCGACCGGCTGGTGCTCGAGCGCTCCACCGGCGCACCTGCCGCCGCCGTGACCTACCACCTGCCCGAGCGGTTCCAGGGGAAGGTCGCCTCCCCCTTCGACACCTACGTCCCGCCCGGTCCCGAGACCGAGTGGTGGATCGTGGAGCCGGAGCGGGTGCCCGCGGATCCCAGCGCCGTCTCCAGCTTGCTCTTCACCCTGGCGGAGCCCCGTCCCGGCCAAGAGGCCGCGGCCCAAGAGGCGGGTGGGTCGCCGGACCTGAAGCCCTTCGGTCTGGACCCGCCACGGGCCACGGTGCGCCTCCACGTGCAGCGCGAGGCGGCCGAGCCCGTCACCCGCGAGCTGCGGGTGGGCGAAGCGACCCCGTTGCGCTCTTCCACGGGCGCCGTACAGAGCTACTACGTGCAAGCTGCCGGACGGGCGGAGGTGTACACCCTCCCCTCGTACCCGATCGAGAAGCTCTTCGAGGGCGCCGGGGCCTTCCGCATGATGCAATTCGCCCGGTTCGAGACGGCGGACGCAACGGCCCTGCGCCTCCTGTGGGCCGACAAGCCGCCCGTCGAGCTGGTGCGGGCGGGGGAGACGTGGCGGCTAGAGAGGCCCGAACGTGTACCGGCCGACGCCTCGACGGTTCAGGACTTGCTCTACGACCTGAACCTCCTGCGGGCCGACCAGGTGGTGAGCGAGAACGCTTCGGACGAGGAGCTGGCCGAGTACGGCCTCGACAACCCCCGGGGCGAGGCGGTGGTCTGGCTGAGGCCTGAGCCGCCGACGCCGCAGCCGGAGGCGGACGCGTCCGGGGGGACCGGCGAGGCGTCCGGCCCGTCCACGGAGGGGGCCGGGGCTGCCGCACCGGCCGAAGCGCTTCCGAGAGCCCGGGTGCTCTGGGTGGGCGACTTCCTGTCGGACGGCAGCGGCGTGTACGTGCGGCTGGCCAGCGACCGGCGGGTCTACCGCGTTCGGGGCGACCGCCTGCAGCGGTTCTGGGACACCACCGCCGACCCCCTGAAGCTCGCCCAGCGAAGCCTCCTGCCGCAGGGGTGGCGGGCGGGCAGCCCGGACCAGATCCCGCTCCAACGGGTCGCCTGGAAGGACGGCGACGCCGCCACCGTGCTGGAACGGGGCGACGACGGCGCCTGGAAGGGGTCCGAAGAGGCAGGAGCCTTCCTCCAGGAGCTGCTGGCGTTCCGGGCGACCCAGGCGGTTGCCGTCGGGCGCGAGGCGGAAGCGGAGGCTGGCTGGTCCCCGGGCGGCGCGTTGCCCGAGGGGGCGCAGCAGATGACCCTGGAGCCGGAGGGAACGGCCCAGCCCTCCGCCCCTGTGACCGTGACCCGGCTGCCGGGTGAGGAGGACGTGAAGGGGACGCAGACCGTGCGCCTGCTGTGGGCTGCCGGGGAGGAGCGTCTCCTCCTGCACGCGGATCCGGCGGACTGGCAGCGTCTCACCGAGCATCTCTGAGGGAACCCACCCCCGCGGGGCACTCCGGACGCGTCCAGGTGGTGGGACGAAGGAGAGTCGTCCGGATGGGGCTGCCGCCAGGGACGTTCCGTGCTAGAATGGCCCCAGGGTGCGGCGCGGGCCGGCCCGCGCCGCACCTACCGTCCCGGGCGCTCGCATCCCGGGGTGCCTTCCCGAGGGCAGGGTGCCTGGAGCGGAAGGGGGAACGGGGCCGAATGTACGTCGAGGAGTACGAGAGCTTCGTGCAGCGTTTCAACGAAGGGCGTTACCATGAGGCCTACGAGGCGCTCCAGGATCTCTGGCAGCGCAACACCACCAAGCGGTTCTACAAGGGGCTCATCCAGGTGGCCGGCGCCTACCGCCACTGGGAGGACGGGAACCTCTTCGGGGCCGCGAGCCTCTTCCACTCGGCGGCCGAGATCCTGCGGGAGTTTGCGCCCCGGCACCAGGGCATGGAGATCGAAGAGCTGCTCCCCCAGCTGGAAGCATGCCTGCAGGTCGTGCTGCGGAAGAACGAGGATCGCGCAGGCACCTACCACCTCCCTGCCATCCGCCTGAAGGTGGAAGGCCTCACCGAAGGGCGGGCCGAAGAGGCAGGGTCCTGAACCGATCTAGCCCTTGCGCAGTCCCAGGAGGAATCCCACGCCGAAGCCGGCCCCCACAGGAATGAACGAGGCGAAGCGGTCCGCCCAATCCCGCAGGAAGCCGCCCAGGCCGCCCACCTGTTGCACCGAACCCCGGTAGGCTTCTTCGATCAGGCCCCAGTTGACGACCAAGAAACCCATCTGCTCCAGGGCGACGCCCGCGACCAGGAAGATGGCGAGGAGGACCAGACCCACCTTGATGGCCTTCTTCGCCGTGAACCCCACCGCGTAGCCGAGGAGCGCGCCCAGGCTCGCCTGGCCGCCGAGGAGGGCCCAGTCGACCTGTCCGACCATTGCCGGGTCCATGTGTCCCACCGCCTTCCCCACCCCACGCGTTCCCTTGGAAGGCTCCGGGCGACGGCGAAAAGCCGGAGTGTCACCCAGGGCTATCATAGCCCAGTGAAGGTAGGCTTTGCAATGCAAGCCGTTTCCATGCGCCTTTCCCCGGGCCTGCCCCACGTTGACAGCCTCCCTCGCGCTGTGTTAGATTGTGAGAGCCAGCCGCGGTGGGCCTCCCAGACGTGGAAGGGTACTCAAGAGGCCGAAGAGGGCGGTTTGCTAAACCGCTAGTAGGGTCATAGGGCCCTAGCGAGGGTTCGAATCCCTCCCCTTCCGCCAGAGTCGGGGCCGCCCTAACAGGGCGGCCCTTCCCGCGTACCGAGGGGGCATGGGCGGGTGAATGCTGCACCGCACAACCGGGCGGCCGGACCGCATGCTCGCTCACGCAGCCTCCTGGAGCGACTTCCGCTCTCAGCCAACTTCATCGTGCTGGTCCTGGCGGTGGTGGTGGGGGCTGCGGGCGGCTTCGCCTCGGCGCTCTTCTACTGGATGATCGGGCTGGTCGGCCGGGCTGCAGGGCTGCTCGATGCGGCTGCGCCTTTCCTGCAGGGCACCGGGGTGGTGTGGGCCGCGATCCTCGGCGGCCTCCTGGTGGGTCCCATGACCTATCGGTGGGCCAGCGAGGCTCGTGGCCACGGCGTTCCCGAGGTGATGGAGGCCGTAGCCGTCCGCGGTGGGCGCATTCGGCCCAGGGTGGCGCTGGTGAAGGCGGTCGCTTCCGCCCTCACCATCGGAACGGGTGGTTCGGCGGGTCGAGAGGGGCCCATCGTCCAGATCGGCGCCGGGCTCGGGTCGAGCCTGGGCCAGGTCCTCCGCCTGTCGGAAGCGCGCGTCCGCACGCTGGTTGCCTGTGGGGCCGCCGCCGGGATCGCCGCCACCTTCAACGCGCCCATCGCGGGCGCCGTCTTCTCGCTGGAGGTCATCCTTGGTGAGTTCAGCGTCGGGGCCTTCAGCATGGTGGTCCTCGCTTCGGCCACGGCTTCGGTGGTGGCCTGGGCGCTGCTGGGCAACCAACCCGCCTTCCTGGTACCGCCGCATGAGCTGGTGAGCCGCGGCGAGCTCGCCTTCTACGTGGTGCTGGGCCTGCTGGCCGCGCTGGCGGCTCGCGCCTTCGTCGACTTGCTTTACCGCACCGAGGACTTCTTCGAGCGGTTGCCGCTGCGCGGGCTCCTCAAGCCCGCCCTGGGAGCCGCGGGGTTCGGCCTCATCGGCCTCCTGTTGCCTGAGAGCCTGGGCCCCGGCTATCCGGCCATCGAGGCGGCGCTTCACGCCGAACTGGCCCCCCTCCTCCTCCTCGCCCTGCTGGGTGCCAAGATGCTCAGCACCTCGCTTACCCTGGGGTCGGGCGGTTCCGGGGGCGTGTTCGCGCCAAGCCTCTTCACCGGTGCGATGCTTGGCGGCGCCTTCGGTCACCTGGTCCACGGGCTCTACCCGACGGTAACGGCGCAGCCTGGCGCGTATGCCCTGGTGGGCATGAGCGCCTTCTTCGCGGGCGCCACCCAGGCGCCCATTACCGCCATCTTGATCCTCTTCGAGATGACCCGTGATTACCGGATCATCGTCCCCTTGATGCTGGCGGCGGTGGTGAGCACCATGACGGCCAACGCCCTCAGCAGGGCCACCATCTACACCACCAAGCTGATCCGGCGGGGCGTGACGCTCAAGGGTGGGCGCGATGTGGCGGTCCTGGAGCAGCTGACCGTGAACCAGGTCATGAGCCGCCCGGCCCACACGGTGCGGGCCGAGCAGACGGTGCGCGAGCTGGTGGCGCGGATGCAGCAGCTCAGGCATAACGGGTTCCCCGTGGTCGACCGGGGGGGCAGGTTGGTGGGCGTGGTGACCCTCCAGGATGTGCGGGACACCCCCCTGGATGGGCGGCTCGATCGCCAGGTCCGGGAGATCATGACGCCCGACCCGGTGGTGGCCTACCCTGATGACGACCTTCATGCCATCCTGGACGTGCTCGAACGTCGCGACGTGGGAAGACTCCCCGTGGTGAGCAGGGCAGACGGCGGGCGCGTCCTGGGGGTGATCACGCGCAGCGACGTGCTGCGGGCCTACAATCGGGCCCTGGTGGGCCACCGGCGAGAGGAGCCGTCCGTCCCCGAGGGGATCGACGCGGTGGAGGAGCACCCGGCCTCGACCGCCGTTGCGCCGGGCCAGACCGACGAGCCTTGACCGGGAGGTGGAGAGGATGGCTCCCCGCGAGTTGCACGGCCGCCTTGTACGCCTGCGACCACTGCGCGTGGAGGACATGACGCTCCGGACCCTCTGGAGCAACGACCCCGAAACCCACCGCCGTACCCTTGGAGTCGAGGTGGATCCCCGCACCGAGGAAGACCTCAGGCGGTGGTTCGCCACCCTCGCGCACGATCCGCGCAGCGAGCAGTGGGCCATTGAGCTGCCCGATGCCGGATACGTGGGCGACCTCGACCTGCACGGCATCAACCCTGTGGCCCGGGAGGCGTGGGTCATCCCCTTCGTGGGAGAGCCCCGGGCGAGGCGCCCCGAGGTGCTGGAGGATGCCCTTCGTACCCTTGCCGGCTACGCCTTCCGCGAGAAGGAACTCGACCGCCTCCAGGTGGAGGTCCTCGACCAGGATCCCGACACGGCGGACGTCCTGCGGAAGATGGGCTTTCAGCACGTCGACGCCATCGACAATATGAATGGGACCCACTCGTTGATCTTCGAAATCGAGCGCGCTGGGCTGAAACCGGGCAACTGAGGGCTACGTCCGACGACCCAGGGCGTTGCGTGCCGCTGGAGGGCGTGGTAGACTTGAACTCATGGGACGGGCAGCGTCCTTGCGGGCACTGCGCCGCCCCGGTGCGTTCGGCCCTGGCTGGCGGACGCGCTCCGTGGAGGGAGGCGCGAGGATGCGGAGGTGGCGGGCCGAACTCGCATGGCTCACCCTCCTTGCGGCACTTCGTGGCATCCTTCTGCCCACGTACCGCCGCTCGTTACCGGGCGTGGAATCGGCGGAGTTCGAGCCCGTCGATGCGCCGGCACCCGTACCAGGGGTTGCCGCAGACGACTTGCTCGCCCACCCGTTGGAAAGGGCCTGGAAGGCTGCCCTGCGCTACAGGCACGCGTCCCTTCAGACCGGCCACCGGTCTCTGGCCTCCCTCCTGAACTCCACCGAGAAGAGCAGTTCCTCGCCATAGCCCTCCCGCGTGGCGTGGTGGATCATGACACCGCCGGTTCCAGGACGGTGGGAGGGATCTCTCGTCCTGGCCGCGGCGCGTCCCGATGGAAGGGAGGTCGTGAGGTGCTGCGGGGGAGCGTGTGGGGGTCGGCTCAGCTGGGGACGATCGGCAGGTGGGGCGGAGCATGGCCAGCCAGAAGTCCTCGGATGACAAGGTGGGTACGCCGGCGTGAACGGACAGGTTCTTCATTCAGTGCACACGGAAAGTAGCTCCTGGGCGCGCTCCCGGTGGGCATGGGTGATTCGGCGGCTGGGATGGGCGCGCTACAGGCCCAACCTGTTCCTGGGGTTCGTGGTGCTGGCCGGGCTCCTGGCGGGTCTTGCGTCCTTGGCGTTCTACGCAGCCACCAACGCGGCCGTCCGTTACGGCCGAAGCGTCACGGAAGGGCGCGGGTTGGCCGTGGTGGGCCTGGCCCTCGGGGGCGGGCTGCTGGTGGGGTTGCTGGGTGCCATCGGTGCAAGCCCGCGTTTCGGAGGGGTCACCAACGTGATCTATGGCGCCGGCCTGGGCCGGGACCTGGTGGGTCCGTGGCAGACCTTCAAGACGTTCGTGCGGTCGGTGATCACCATCGGCACCGGCGGTTCAGCAGGGCGCGAAGGACCGGTGGTGGTGATCGGGGCGGGCGTGGCCGGGACGTTGGGGCGCTGGCTCCGGGTGTCGGAGCAGGAGATGCGTACGCTGCTGGCCGCAGGGGTGGCGGCAGGGCTCGCTGTCGCCTTCAATGCCCCCATTGCCTCCTCGCTCTTCGCGTTGGAGATCATCCTGGGCGACTTCGGTGCCTCTACCTTCAGCTTCGTGGTGCTTGCAGCCGTGTCAGCCAGCGTGCTGGCTTACGGGTTCCTGGGGAACCAGCCCGTCCTGAAGGTGGCCGCGTACACGTTCCGGCACTGGGCTGAGATACCCCTGTACGCGGGCCTGGGGATCGTTGCCGGGCTGGCCGGTCAGCTCTACATCCACTCGATCCGGCGCGCCCGCCGCCTCTTTCGCCGGCTTCCCGGCCCCGAGTGGGTGCGGCCTGGGGTCGGTGGCCTGATCTTCGGGGCGGTGGGCGTTGCCTTGCCTCTGACGCTGGGAGGCGATTACTCCCCCATTGCGGTCTCGATGCAGGGAGGCCTCTCCTGGCTGGCGCTCCTGGGCCTCATGGGAGCCAAGCTCTTCACCACCTCGGTGACCCTGGGCTCGGGGGGCGCCGGCGGCGTCTTCGCACCCGGGTTCGTGATCGGCGCCTTCCTGGGAGGATCGTACGGAGTCTTGATGCACGGGCTTCTACCCGGTGTCGCTTCCGCCAGCGGAGGGTACGCCCTGGTGGGGCTGGGCGCCATGCTTTCGGGGTTCACCCTGGCGCCCATCACCTCCATTCTCCTCCTGTTCGAGATCACACGCGACTATGCCATCATCCTGCCGGCCATGGTGGCCAGCGTCGCGGCGTACAAGGTGTCCGGGGCCTTCGGCCCCTACAACATCGAGACGTTGAGCCTGCACGAGGCAGGGATCGAGTGGCGGAGCGGCCGGCAGATCAACCTCCTCCGCGAGGTGACGGCGTCCGAGGCCATGTGCCGCCAGGTGCGGACCGTCTCGGAAGACGAGACCGTGGCGGACGTGGTGGCCCTCATGCAACGCTACCGCTACACGGGCTTTCCCGTGGTGGACGGGGGCGGACGCCTGGTGGGCGTCGTCACCCTGGAAGACGTGCGCGAGACACCGATGGACGGCCGGCTCGAGCGGCCGGTGTCCGAGGTGATGAGCCGCGAGCCGATCGTGAGCCACCCGGACGATACGCTCGACCGAGTCCTCCGGGAGCTCTCGGCCCACCGGGTCGGGCGGGTTCTGGTAGTGGATCCGGCGGACCCTGGGCGGCTCCTGGGGATCATCACCAAGAGCGACGTGCTGCGCGCCTACAACGAGCGCCTCCTCAGGAGCCAGCCGCGCCCGCCGGAGGAGTTGGAGCCCGGGGTGGGGGGCGAGTAACGAGGCCGCCTAGCAGCCGCGCCCCGTCGCCCGCGCACGGGGGCGCAGGGGCGCCAGCGGGCGGACGAGCCCCGGGCGGCGTTGACTCAGGCAGCCCCTCCTGCTATACTAGGCCCTGCACTGGGGTGGCAGCTTGGTCGCGGCCACCCGACGCGAGCGTGGCATGCGCCGGTAGCTCAGTTGGATAGAGCGTCTGACTACGGATCAGAAGGTCGGGGGTTCGAATCCTCTCCGGCGCACCAGCGAGACGCCCACCGGACGACTGGTTCCGGCGGGCGTTCCTCATATCACGGGCTCGTCGCGCGCTAGGCCCGATGGGGCAACGCCAGGAGGACGAGCCCTGCCACCACCAGCAACGCGCCCAGCACCTGGTGGGCATGCATCTCTTCGTGTAGGATCCAGCGGCTCAGCCCCACGGTCACCAGCGGTGAGGCCGCGAGAACCACCGCTGCTTGGCCCGCGGCCCCCCACTTGAGCGCAGCGTAGTACGCGAGATCGCCCGCCAGGGTGGCGAGGAAGGCCTCCGCACCGAGGAAGAACCAGTCGCGGCAAGAGATGGCGCACACCTGCCGCGCGCGGCCCCCAAGGAGCACCCAACCGGCCATGAAGAGCAGGGTCACCAGGCTTCGCGCCGCCAGGCCGTCGGCGGGGTGGACGTTGCGAAGACCCAGCTTGCCGAAGATGGGGGCGATGCCCCAGCAGGCAGCCCCGAAGAGGGCAACCACGTAGGTGAACACCACCATTCCCCCCAGGCTGACGTCCGAAGCGGTGGCCACACCGGCGTCCGAAGCAGTGGGAAGGATGCTGGGTTCGTCTCAGCGGTCGGGCCCGAACTCAATCACCTTGGGCATGGGCCGGTAGGTGCTCCACCCAAGGTCTCCCGTTCGCGCCGACGTCCCGGTGCCCACCGTGATCCAGCTGTGGACCACCAGCCCGGGCGCCCCTTCGAAGGCGACCCGCTCCTGGCCGGGGGGAAGCTGGGCGTTGAACTGCCGGATGACGGGGGGCTCGGTGCGACCGGCGATTTCGTGGTGCCACCGGATGGCAGGCGGTGTGTACGATCCGTAGAGCGCGATGGTGAGGGTGTGGTCGACGCTCTCGGCCCAGATCACCACAGGGCCAGGACTGGAGTTCTGGAACCGGAAGTCCTTGGAGCCGTATGAAACCGTCGCGTCCTGCCCCGGGGGCACATAGGGCACCAGCATGCTGTGGGCATGGCGCTCCAACACCCGCAGTTGCGCCAGCACCACCACGTTGTACAAGGTCGAGGCGATCTTGCAGACGCCCCCGCCGACCGTCACCAGGACCCGCCCGCCGGCATAGGCGGGCCCCTCGCGATAGCCGCGGTCCCGGCTGTAAGGACCGAGCCGGTGGTTCTGCGAGAAGGCCTCACCCGGCCCAACGACGGCGCCAGCCAGGAGGTTCGCCGCGTGGCGCACGTTGGCCTCCTCTCCCGGAAGGGGGTGGGGAAGGACGGTTCGGTAAGCGGCCACCAGCCGGTCCGCCCCGAGCTCCTGCCGCAATCGGCTCAGGGCTGGCGGTTCGTTGCCGGCCCACGGGAGGCCGCCGGCGGACACGGGTCCGGAGAGGTCGGGCTCAGGTGTGCCCGGGATGCCGCAGAAAGGGTCTGTGGGGTCGCTGTCGCCGTCGCCCTCGGGTGCGGTGCTCGGGGGCAGCCCCGCCAGGGGTGGGCCGTCGTGCCCTGGCGCCCGGTGACCGGGCAGGATCAGGCCCAACCGGGGTCCCCACGACCGGAACGAAAGGCTTCCAACCAGGATGAGCGCGGCCCCGAGGGTGCCCAGAAGAGCGGCCCAGCGCGCCCCGTGTCGTTGCATGCAGCGGGTCCCTCCGGTTCGCCACGGTCCGATGGGCGGCGCGAGATCCCTCTGTGCGGGCATGTGCCTGCCCGGCGCCGGCGCTCGAGCCGCGCCCGCTCCCGAGGAAAGGCTCCGCAACAGGTTTCCCCGACGGGTCCTGCCCCATGCCCCCCGACTTCCCCGACCCCGGCCCACATAACCCTTATGACCGGGGCCAACGGACCATAACAGGGAGGTGGCCGCCGTCTCGCAGGCAGCCATCGCGGCCGGCGTGGTGCTGAGGGCCGTGGCGGACGTGGTGCTCTACGGGTACGTACCCGTGCACCTGATGAGCGTTCTGGGCGAGGGTCGCTACCGAGTGGCGGTTCTGGCCGCGGCCCTTCCCGCCGCCTGTCGGGTCGTCCTGGCACCCCTCTGGGGCCGGAGCGCAGCGCGGCCCATGGCGCCGCGCCACCTCATGCCGCTGGGCCTCACGGGATACGCGGGGCTGATGTTCGCCGTGACGACAGCCAGAACTGGCGGAGAGCTTCTCGCATGGATGGCGCTGGCGTCTCTCGTGGCGTCGTCCTTCAACCCCGCTTCCAAGCTGGCCCTGGCGCAAGGGAGCCCGCGGGTCGCCGCACACGCCCTCAGCCGGTGGTTTCAGTGGGAGGCGTTGGGCTACGTGCTGGGTGGCGTGATCCTTGGGAGGAGCCAGCCCTGGGGCATGGGAGGCACCTTTAGCCTCGTGCAGGTGCTGGGACCGCTTCTGGTCGTCGCCGCGGCCGCGGTCGCGATCCTCCACAAGGCGGCCAAGGGCGGGGGCGCGCCAGCAGAGCCCGGCCGCCGTTCCGGCGTCTCGCAGCCGAGTTGGCTGCCTGCTGCCTGGGTCCTGTACGGCGCCAGCCTTGCCTGGGAGTTCTTCGGCTCTGTCTACGTGCTTTACCTCACCCAACACCTCGGGGCGTCGATGGACCTCTACGGGGCCACGGTGACCAGCGCCACCGTGCTCAGTTGGCTTGCCTACAGGGTGATGGAGCGATGGGGTGCGGGGAAGAGCCCCGGGCGCGTGATCTCTTGGGGCGCGGGCGCCCTGCTGGGCCTGATGCTCATGGCCAGCTCCGGCACCGTCGCCGGTGCGGCCGTGGCTTACCTCATCCCAGCCTCGGCCCTGCTCCGTGTAGGAGCGTACACGCAGGCGATGGGAGCGGGTCGGGCAGTGGGTACGGCGGTGGGGGGGATGGAGGCGGCCGAAGGGCTCGCGGCCATCCTGGGCGCCGTCCTGGGCGGCATCACGGCCGACATGCTGGGAATCGAGTCCGTGCCCCGCCTGGCGGCCCTTCTCACTCTCCTGGTGCTGGCGGGCGCCCTGCGGCTACGGGCCTGACCTGCCAGGCGGGCAGCCGCCTCCCACGGCCGCCGCCCTCCACCCTAGCGCGGTGGGGTTGCCTCCATCCCGGGCGCGTCATGGTACCAGAGCACCACGCCTGCGAACGCGCACCCGCAGACCTCCACCCGGTGCTCCGCGCTGGCCACCAGGATGCGCTCGGGCTCTGGTTCACCCCGCCGGCCGAAGCACTCCCGTGCCATCCGGGTCACCGCCGCCTCGGCATCGGCCCGGCTTCCCCGCAGAGCGTGCTCCACGATCACGCCCGGCTTCCCGGGCTCGCCGGGTGCCGCGGCCACCGCCGCGGCGACCGTCACCCCGGGCTCGGACGCGGACAGCGACCCGTACGCAATGGGCACCAGGGCGCCCGGCGACAGGACCACCCGTTCCACCTGCCGGGCTCTGGGCGGGAGGATGCTACTCACCCGGAGAAGATTGACGTTCCCAACCCCCGCGCGCAGGAGGGCGCCGTCGAACGCGGTCAGGGGCGTTTCGCCCTCGGCGTCCCCGGCGGCCAGGCAGAAAACGGAAGGCGTGGGAAGCATGGGGCCACCTCCAGTGTGGGATGCGACTCCATGCTATGCAGCCACCTAGTGTGCGGAACGACCGATGGGCTTGCCCGTCTGGTCATGGGCCCGCACGATCTGAACCGCGATCCCTGCTGCGAGCAGGAGCAGGCCCACCGAGTCGGTGAGGAGCTTGGGGTCGATCATCAAGAGGCCCCCGGCTACGAAGAGGAGCCGCTCCGGGAGCGACATGGCGGCCCGGTAGAAGCCGCCCATGCCCACGGCCACGCCGAACATCCCCAGCACCGACGTGATGCCCATCTGGAGGGTGTGCACCCAGGTCGCGTCGATGAGCAGCATCGAGGGGTTGAACGCGAAGATGAAGGGGATCAGGAAGGCGCCGATGGCGATGCGGCTGGCCGTGACTCCCGTGGCCAGCGGGTTGCTGCGGGCTATCCCTGAGCCCGCGTAGGCCGCCAGGGCCACCGGCGGCGTGATGTCTGCCACGATGCCGAAGTAGAAGACGAACATGTGCGCGACCAGGATGGGCACCCCCAGCTGCAGCAGGGCCGGCGCCGCAATGGTGGAGGTGATGACGTAGTTGGCCGTGGTGGGCGAGCCCATGCCCAGCACCAGCGAGGTGATCATGGTGAAGAAGAGGGTGAGCAGGAGCTGCCCCTGGGCCAGGCTCACGAGGCCGCTGGCCAGCTTCAGCCCCAGCCCGGTGAGGGTGATCACCCCGATGATGATGCCTGCGGCGGCCGTGGCCATCACCACGCCCAGGGCCGCCCGGGCACCCTGCTCCAGGGCCCCGACGATGTCCCGGAAGCTCATCCGGGTGGAGGGGTGCACCATCGCCGCCGCCACGGCCAGCACGATCCCGTAGAAGGCGGCCTTCATGGGCGTGTTGCCCTCCATCAGCAGGTAGATGATGCCCACGAGCGGCAGGAAGAGGTGGCCCCGCTGCCGCATCACGGACCACAGGCTCGGGAGCTGGCTGCGCGGGATGCCCTGGAGGCCGACGCGCTTCGCCTCGTAGTGGACGGCGATGAAGATCCCCGTGAAGTAGAGCAGGGCCGGAAGGATCGCGGACTTGGCGATCTCGATGTAAGGGATGCCCGTGAACTCGGCCATGAGGAAGGCGGCCGCGCCCATGATGGGCGGCATGAGCTGGCCCCCCGTGGAGGCGGCCGCCTCCACCGCGGCGGCGAACTCAGGGCGGTAGCCCAAGCGCTTCATCATGGGGATGGTGAAGCTCCCGGAGCCCACGGTGTTGGCCACCGAGCTGCCCGAGATGGTACCCTCGAACGCGCTGGTGATCACCGCCACCTTGGCCGGTCCCCCCGAGGCGAACCCGGCCACCGCGTTGGCCAGGTCGATGAAGAAGCGGCCGATGCCCGTCTTCTCCAGGAAAGCACCGAAGAGGATGAACAGGAAGATGAAGGTGGACGAGACCCCGAGCGGGATGCCGAAGATGCCCTCCGTGGTGAAATACATGTGGTTCGCGATCTGGGCGAAGCTGAACCCGCGGTGCGCGAGGAAGCCAGGCATCTGCCGCCCCACCGCCGCGTAGACGAGGAAGGCGACTGCGATGACCACGATGGGGATCCCCACCACCCGGCGGGTGGCCTCCAGCACCAGCAGAACGGCCACCGTGGCCACGGCGATGTCCGATGGGGTGGGCAGCCCGGCCCGCATCACGATCTCCTGGTAGAAGACCACCAAATAGAGGGGGATCGCCGCGGCCGCGAGCCCCAGCAGCACGTCCCACCAGGGCAGGCTCGTGCGGGAACCGCCCCTGCGGGTGGGGAAGAGCAGGTAGACCAGGCTCATCCCGAAGGCCAGGTGGATGGCCCGCTGGATGCGGGCGTCGAAGACCCCGAAGGCAGCCGTGTAGAGCTGGAAGAGGGAGAACGCGATGAGCGTCGCGGCGATCGCCCAGCCGACAGGGCCGCCCAGCCGCCGGAAGGCCGACTCGCGGTCGTACTTGGCCAGGACCTCTTCGAGGTCGAAGGCCTCGTCCTCAGAAGCTGGCGCCTCAGGCGCTGCCGGCACGTCGAACGGAGGGGCGGGACGATCGGGCCGGGCGCTCGACGGCTCCTGCGGGTCCGGTTGGGAAGGTCTGCGGCTGCTCAACGGCGGCTCCTCCTTTGTTTACGGGCATGCGTCGCCGGAAGCCACGCGGAGGCGCACCCGCACGGCCGCTCCCGGGGGGGCGAGCCCGGTCAGGTCGTAGCGGGCGTCGCCCACCAGGAGCGCGTGCTCGGTCAGGGGCAACGGCCGGAGCACCAAATCCGGCACGGGCACGGCCATCCCCTCGATGACGAATCGATCCTGAAGCTCCACGAACCGGGCGCCCGGCGGTGCCTCGGTGGGCAAGCCCGCGCCGAAGGACCGGTACTCGGTGGCCACCAGCAGGAGGCCTGACGAGGAGCTGCCTCCAGGGTCAGGGGCTGCGCCCGAGTGCGCCAGGCTACCCGAATCGCCGCCCTGTACGGTCGGGCTCGCTCCTGGGATCGAGGGCTCGAACCACTCCACGACCGGGGTGTGCTCCACGGAGTGGCGGAAGGCGATTCCGAACCGGGGCTGCTCGCTCGACAGCGGCACCACCAGCAGCGGTGCGCCCGATCGGGCACCAGGTTCGGAGGCGGCCGTCTCCACCACCACCTCCCAGACCGCGTCCCCAGAACCCGAGCAAGCGCCGAGTGGCTCCGAGGACCTTCCGGCCAGCGCCAGGGTCAGCAGGGCAAAGGCCAGAAAGGCATGGCCGGCCGGCATTCGTGACCTCCAAACGCTTCGGTGGGCGAAGCTTCCCCGCTGAGCTCGTCCCTCGCCTGGCCATGCCGCCCCGCCCCGCCGCCCCTCCCGCGAGGGGCGGCGGGGCCTCAGGGGTCGCTTCATCGCCCTCGTGCTCAGTGCCCGGTCTCCGCGTAGTAGCGGGCGGCTCCCGGGTGCACGGTGAGCGACATGCCGTCCTGCGCCGTGGCCAGGCTCAGGTCGCCCCCGCGGGCGTGGGCCTGGGCCATCCGGGGCAGGTTCTCGAACAGGGCCTTGGTCAGGCTGTACACCAGGCCCTCCGGCAGGTCTGCCCGCACGGCGAGCATGGCCTTCACCGCCACGGTCTGGACGTCGTCCTCCACCCCGCGGTAGGTCCCGCCCTTCACAACCGCGCGGGTGTAGAAGGGATACTGGTCCTGCAGCTTGGCCACCAGGTCGTCGCCCACGGCCACCAGGACGATCGCACGCTGCGCGGCGACGTCCTGGATAGCGCCGGTGGGCAGCCCGGCGGTGACGAAGGCCGCGTCGATGTGACCGTCCCGCAGGTTGCTCGCCGCCTCGGCGAAGGAGAGGTAGCGGGCGCTCACGTCCTGGTAGGTGATGCCCGCGGCGGCCAGGATCTGGCGGGCGTTGGCCTCGGTACCCGAGCCAGCGTCACCCACGGCCACCCGCTTGCCCTTCAGGTCCGCAACGGAACGAATGCCGGAGTCGGCCCGGGCCACGATCTGGATGACCTCGGGGTAAAGGGTCGCGATGCCCTGGAGGTTCTGCACTGGAGACTTGAACATCTCCTGGGCCTGGGCCGCGTAGTAGGCGATGTCGTTCTGGATGAAGGCCAGGTCCACCTGACCCTGCGCGATCATGTTCACGTTGGCCACCGAGGCGCCCGTGGCCTGCACGCTGGCGTTGACCCCGGGCACGTGCTGGTTGAAGATCTCGCCCAGCGCGCCGCCCAGGGGGTAGTAGGTACCGGCCGTGCCGCCGGTGGCGATGTTGAGGAACTGCTGCGCGGTCACGGCGGGCGTTGCAGCCACGACGACGGCCAGAAGCCCCGCGACAGCCGCAGCGTGCCACCGGGTGAAATGCGTCCTGTTCTTCACCGATGGGACCTCCTTTTTGGAATAAGGCAGAAGCATGTGGACTTCATCTCGGGCATGCGCGACTTCACACGAGACATTCGCTGCGACGGGAATTGGGTCCTCTTATGGCTGTTCCTGACGCCACACTTTGCCAATGGCGCGAGAAGTCCGCCATGCCTTCCCGGCAGGGAAAGTGCCCTGGAGCGTCCTGCACCGTTGACCGCGCCCCCTCCAACGTGCTAAGCTGGAGCCATAGTTAGATGTGTAGCTAAATCTCTTGAGCGTGGGGGCGCGCTTTCTCTGATGTCCCTCAGCGACGTGTTCAAGGCCCTATCAGATCCCAGCCGGCGCCAGATCCTGCGCATGCTGACCCAAGGGGATCTCCCGGCCGGGGAGATCGCGGCCGCCTTCACCATCAGCAAGCCCAGCGTGAGCCACCACCTGGCGGTGCTCAAGCAGGCCGGGCTGGTGGAGGACCGGCGGAGCGGGCAGCAGGTCATCTACTCGCTGAACACCACCGTCTTCGACGAGGTGGTGGGCTGGGTGATGGATTTCGCGCAGTCGGGGCGGGGTGATGACAGGGTGGGCCGTCAGGGGCGGGGGACGTCCGAGCAGGCGGGGAGAGGAGACGGGTTCGGTGCGGAACGACGTGGGTGAGGCCACCTATCGCCTGGACTGGCAGGAGGTGCGGCACGACTGGCCGGCCTGGATCGTGCTGCTGGGGAGCTTCATCGCGGGCGTCCTGCTGTACCCGAGCCTGCCCGAGCAGGTGCCCATCCACTGGAACATCGCGGGCCAGGTGGACGGATATGGGAGCCGGGCGGCGGGCGCCTTCATGTTGCCCGCCCTCAACCTGGGCATCTACTGCCTCATGCTCTTCCTGCCGCTGGTGGACCCCAACCGAGCCAACTACGCGCGCTTCCTCGGTTTCTACCGTGGGTTTCGCGTGCTCATGACCCTCTTCCTGGCCGTTCTCTACGCGATCACCCTGCTGGCGGTCGAGGGACTGCAGGTGGACGTGGGACTCGTGGTGACCCTGGGCCTCAGCCTGCTCTTCCTCTACCTGGGGAACTCCCTGGGCAGGGTGCGCCACAACTACTTCGTGGGCATCAAGACGCCGTGGACCCTGGCCAACGAGGAGGTCTGGCGCCGGACCCACCGGCTGGGGGGGAGGCTCTTCGTGCTGGTAGCGGTCCTTCCGTGGATCGCTTGGCCCTTCTCCCGCACGGCGGCCTTTATCGTCCTGATCGGAGGGCTCGTGCTGGTCTCTGCGGCTACGGTGGTCTACTCCGCGGTCCTTTACCACCGTATCGCCGGTCGGTGAGGATCCTCGCGACAGGAGCGTGAAACGGGTGAAACAGGCAGGCTGGAATCGTTGGATTCTCTCGGCGGCGCTCACCGTCTTGCTGGTAGGGGGAGGCGCCAGCGCCTCCCAGGAGGCTACGGACGCAGTGGTGATGGCAGCCGCCCTGACCGAGCACCTGCACGCCGGCCGCTTCGCCGAGGTGGAGGAGACGTTCAACGATGAGATGGAGGCCGCGCTGCCTCCGGGCGGGATGGAGGCCGTATGGCGCTCCTTGCTGGCCCAGCTGGGCGAGCTCCGCGCGACGGCGGACCCCTATGTCGCCGCGGAAGGCCCGCCGGTGGAGGTTCGCCAGCCGATCACCTTCGCCGCCGCCGTTGTGGACTTCCGCTACGTCTTCGATGCGGACGGCCGCCTGGCGGGGTTCTGGGTGGCCCCCCACGTCCCGCCCCCAGCGGACGCCGATGGGGCGAAAAGGGACGAGGCTTCGGCCGCGGCCCCGCCCTATGCGGACCCAGGCCGGTTCACCGAGGTCGAGCTCACCTTCGGAGAGCCGCCCTACGTCCTCCCGGGGACCCTCACCCTGCCCAAGGGGCCCGGGCCCTTCCCGGGCATCGTGCTGGTCCACGGATCGGGCCCCAACGACCGGGACGAGACCCTGGGCCCCAACAAGCCCTTCCGCGACCTGGCCTGGGGGCTCGCCTCCAGGGGGATTGCCGTCTTCCGGTACGAGAAGCGGACCCGGGTCCACGGAAGCCGGCTCGATCCCTCCCAGATCACCCTGGACGCTGAGGTGGTGGACGACGCTCTGGCCGCACTGGCGTTGGTGGCTTCGCGGCCCGAGATCTCCCGGGTCTTCGTCGTGGGGCACAGCCTCGGTGCCAGCCTGGCGCCGACCGTCGCCCACCGTTCGAACCAGGTAGCGGGCATTGTCCTGCTGGCGGCCATGGCCCGGCCCATCTCGGAGGTGCTTCCCGAGCAGATCCGGTACGTGGCCCAGGCGGACGGTACGATGACGCCCCAGGAGGAGGCGCAGGTGGAGGCCGTGAGCAACGCCATGGACCGGCTGGCTTCCGGTGCGTTGGAGCGTTCGGAGATGGTCCTGGGTGCCCCGGCCTCCTACTGGCAGGAGCTCGAGGCGCTGGACCCCGTCTCAGTGGCGCGGCGCATCCGAACGCCCATGCTCATCCTGCAGGGCGGGCGGGACTATCAGGTGACCGAGGCGGACTTCCGCCTGCTCCAGGAAGGCCTGGCCGGGCGAGACGGGGTGGCCTTCCACCTCTTTCCGGACCTGAACCACCTCTTCATCGCGGGCACCGGCCCCTCGACGCCGGCCGAGTACGAGCAGCCTGGCCACGTGGACGCGGGGGTGGTGGAAACGGTGGCCCGCTGGATCATGGATCCGTCGCGCGAAAGATGACCATCGCGCGCCTTCTCATGGTCAGCAGGAGCGGCCATGCTCGGTCGCGAATCCCCTTCTCCAGAGCGTCTCCGGGGCTCGAGCCACCACCGTCAGGCCGGCCCCGGCCGGACGCCAGGACTCCGGGGAGGGGGTACGATCCCATGACAGAGCGCAGCCGGCGGAGCACCCGCACCAGCGCATTCGGCGTCTCCCGCCGGGAGGGCCACGACTCGAGCGCCTTCTACGCCAGGCAGCTCTACGTTCCCGGGGAAGGCTCGAACGGAACGACAGGCCCTTCCGGGGTTGAGGAGGGCGTTCAGGGGGGCCGCCCGGCGGCGAACGGCAAGCCGGGCCGACCCCGGCGGCGCGCCCAGGAGGCTCCCGGCACCGTGGAGACGGCGCTCCCCCCTGAGGCGATCGACCGCATCTTCTGCCAGGACGCCCGCCACATGACCCAGCTCCCCGACGGCTGCGTCCACCTGATGGTCACCTCCCCGCCCTACAACGTGGGCAAGGAGTACGACCAGGATCTGTCCCTTCAGGAATACCTGGAGCTGCTGGAGGCCGTCTTTCGCGAAACCTACCGGGTGCTGGCTCCCGGGGGGCGGGCGGCGGTCAACGTGGCCAACCTGGGCCGGAAGCCGTACGTGCCCCTCCACCTCCACGTCGCGCAGGTGATGCTCCGCATCGGCTTCCTCATGCGGGGCGAGGTCATCTGGAGCAAGGCGGCCGCGCCGGGCACCTCCTGCGCCTGGGGAAGCTGGATGTCGGCCTCCAACCCCACGCTCCGGGACGTGCACGAGTACATCCTGATCTTCAGCAAGGAGCGCTTTGACCGCCCCCGCGCCCAGGGGGCACCCGGCCGCGAGAGCACCATCGAGCGGAACGACTTCCTGGAGCTGACCCAGAGCATCTGGTCCTTCAACCCCGAGTCGGCCCGCCGCGTCGGGCACCCGGCGCCCTTCCCCGTGGAGCTCCCCCGGAGGCTCATCGAGCTCTACACCTTCAAGGGCGACGTGGTGCTGGACCCCTTCGCCGGCGTGGGCTCCACCTGCGTGGCCGCTGTCCAGACCGGCCGGCGCTTCGTCGCCTACGAGATCGAGGACGAGTACGTGCGCCGGGCCGAAGCCCGCCTCCAGGCGTTCAGCCGGACGGGCCGCCTGGAGGCCGGGCCCGCCGGCAGCGCCTGGTGAGAACGGCCTGCTACAGCCCCCGCTCCGCCGGCAGCCTGTGGTTCACCCATTGGATCATGCCGCCGTCCAGGTTGTAGGCGCGGGCGAAGCCCCGGTCTCGCAGGAACTGGGTGGCCCGGGCGCTCCGCTGCCCGCTGCGGCAGACCAGGATCGTCTCCCGCTTGGGGTCCAGGGCCTGGAACCGGTCCGGCAGCAGCCCCAGGGGGATCAGGGTGACGCCGGGGATCCGCACGCTCCGGTACTCATCGGGCTGGCGCACGTCCACCCATTGCACTGCAGGGTCGCCTACCTTGACCGCGGCGGCCTCAGGATCGACGGCCCACCCCGCGTTCCGCACCTCCACCACCTCGGGGGGCTCCGGCGGTGCGAAGGAGGCGGGCGGTGCCGCCACGCGCCGTTCCGGCTGGGGAGCGGTCGAGGGCGAAGCTGCGCCGGTCGGAGCGGCGGTCGCGCGGACGGCGTGGCCGTTGACGACGACGGGCTCCACCGTGGCCCGCGGCTGGGGGACCCCGCAGAAGGCCTCGTAGTCGATCAGCTCGGTGATGGTGGGATGGTCGCCGCAGACGGGGCACTCCGGGTCGCGCCGGAAGCGGAGCTGGCGGTAGCGGCCGTCCAGGGCGTCGAAGGTGATCATACGCCCGGCCAGGCTCTGGCCGACCCCCAGGATCAGCTTCACCGTCTCCAGGGCCTGGAGCGTGCCCATGTGCCCGGCGAGGGCGCCGATGATGCCCGCCTCCGCGCAGCTGGGCACCGAGCCCGGCGGTGGGGGGCTGGGGAAGAGGCAGCGGTAGCACCCCTGCCCGGGCAGGTAGACGGTGCACTGCCCTTCGAACTTGAGGATGCTGGCATCCACCAGGGGCTTCCCCAGGAGGACGCAGGCGTCGTTCACCAGGTAGCGGGTGGGGAAGTTGTCGCAGCCGTTCACCACGATGTCGTAGGGACGCAGGATCTCCAGGGCGTTCTCGGAGGTCAGGACGTCCCGGTGCTCCACCACCCGTACGTCGGGGTTGAGGCGCTCCAGGTGCTCCCGGGCCGACTCGGTCTTGGGCCGGCCCACGTCGCCGTCGAAGTGGAGGGGCTGCCGGTGGAGGTTCGAGCGGTCCACCCGGTCGCCGTCCACGATGCCCAGGGTGCCCACGCCAGCCGCCGCAAGGTAGATGGCCGTGGGCGAGCCGAGGCCGCCGGCGCCCACTACCAGCACCTTGGCATCCAGGAGCTTCCGCTGGCCGTCCACCCCCACCTCGTCCAGGCGGATCTGGCGGTCGTAGCGGGCCACCTGGTCCGGCCGCAGGAGGGTGGCGGCGCCCCCGGCCATGGCGGGTACCAGGGCCACCTCCTCGGCACCCGACAAAGGGGTCTCGAGACCCCTGAGGCTGCGAACCTCCTCCTCGCCCACGAAGACGTTCAGGTGCTCGGGGATGCCTCCCTCGGAGGTGAGGACGTGGCCCCGTAGCTCCGGGAAGCGCTCCCCGAGCCTCTGCAGCAGCTCGCCCACCGTGGCCGCTTCCAGTGCCACCCGGGTCTCGCCCCCGGTGTGGGTCCGGAAGGGCGTGGGGATGTACACCTCGACACTCATGCGCGATCCCTCCTGGCACGTGCGTCCCCGACGGCCGTTGGGCCTGGCGAGGGAACGATCTCGATCGGCCTCTCGCTCACGGTTCCGTTCCGGAGGCGGAAGGCCCGGATCACCGGCCGGCGAGGGTTCTGCAGCGAACAAATGAGATAGTAGGCCTCCGGGTAGTAGGCCAGCCGGATGTCGGTGGAGGACGGGTAGGCGGGCGTGGCCGGGTGCGAGTGGAAGATGCCCACCAGGTCTGCGCCTTCGGCGTCCAGGGTTCGCATCACCCGGAGGATCTCTTTCTCGGGGATGGAGTAGCCCACCCGGCTTCGCTCGCCGTTGGTGGTGGGGAAGAAGCGGTCGGCGCGATCGCCGTGCCCACCCAGGATGCCGCACGACTCAAGCGGGCTCTCCGCGTAGGCGTGCTGGATCATCTGCCGGTGGACTTCCTCCGTCACCTGCATGGTTCAGACCTCCAGTACGCTGAGGTAGCGTTCGCTCAGGTCCGGGAGGATCGTGAGCAAGGTCTGGCCCGGCCGCAGCCGGCGTGCCACCTCCACCGACGCGGCGACCGCCGCACCCGACGAGATCCCGGCCAGGATGCCCTCCTCGCGGGCCAGGCGAACGGTCATGCGCAGCGCGTCCTCGTCGGTGACGGGGACTACTTCATCGTAGACCTCACGGTTGAGCACCCCGGGCACGAAGCCGGCCCCGAGCCCCTGGATCCGGGTGAGGCCCCGGGGCCCCCCCGACAAGGTGGCGGACTGGGCGGGCTCCACGGCCACGATGCGGATCCCCGGGATCTCCTGTTTCAGGATCTCGCCTGCGCCTGTGAGGGTTCCGCCCGTGCCCACCCCCGCCACGAAGACGTCCAGCTTGCCGCCCGTAGCCTCCAGGATCTCCTGGGCGGTGGTGCGCCGGTGGGCCTCGGGGTTGGCAGGGTTGTCGAACTGCATGGGCATGAAGTAGCCGCGCTTCTCCACCAGCTCGCGGGCCGCGAAGATCGAGCCCGACATCCCTTCGATGCGGGGCGTCTCCACCAGCTCAGCCCCCAGCAGGCGGAAGAGCCGGCGCCGTTCCTCGCTCATCCCCTCGGGCATGGTGAGGATCAGCCGGTACCCCTTGGCGGCGCAGACCACCGCCAGCCCCACGCCGGTGTTCCCGCTGGTCGGCTCCACCACGGTGTCGCCGGGCTTCAGCCGTCCCTCGGCCTCGGCCGCTTCGATCATGGCGCGCGCGATCCGATCCTTCACGCTTCCCCCGGGGTTCCGGCCTTCCAGTTTCGCCAGCAGGGTGGGCCCCGGGGTTCCCTCCGGCCGGGGGCCGATGCGTTGCAGGCGCACCACGGGGGTGCCGCCGATGGTGTCGAGGATGGTTGGAAAGCGGCCCGCCGAGGAGAGCGCCTGCGGCTGGCCGTGCTCGGATGGCTTCATCTGGATCGCCCGATTCTCTCTGGGGTGCGCCGGAAACCATGGCTTGAGTGTATTCTATGAATCCAGCCTGGAATGGTCAAGTATGCGGGCGCCGTTTCCCTCGAGAGACCCGTTCAGAAGACCAGAATGAGGAGGAGCAGGATCAGGAAGAGCGTGACCGCGAACCGGTCGCCCGCGGAGAGGTCGGGAGCGCCGGGGTCCTGGGGCGGGCAGCCGGGCCCTTCGCTGGGTGGGAGCGGGGGCAGGTCCAGGGGCGCCGGTGCCTCGGGCAAGGCCACAGGGTTCACCTCACCTCGATGAGCAGGATGAGGAGGAGCAGCAGGGTCAGAGGGGACCCCAGCTTGCCGCCCAGGCCGGATCCGGGACGGCCCAGCCCTCCCGTGGAACGCGCCCTCTCGGACTCGGGCTCCGCCACGGAGACGGCCCCCAGCCCGGCGTCGCCCCCCTCTCCTTCTCCGGAAGCCTGCCCGGGCTCAGGTTGCACGGGCGTGTCGCCGGCATCCGCAGGGTTTCGGCGGAGCCGCCGCACGGGGCTGGCGGGCAGCATGGTCCGCACCTCCGTGAGCTCGCCCGTCAGGCGTGAGGCGGTGCGGACGAGCCGCTCGAAGCCCTCCAGGTCAGGGTGTTTCGTGGGGTGCACGAAGGGTCTCAGCGCTGCCACCAGGTTGGCCGCTGCCTCGAAATCCATGATCGACCCCCCCGGGTCCTCTGCCTGGTCCCATTGTAGGGGCGTGCGGACGTCAGGGTTCTAGGATCCGCCTACCGGCTGGGGCGCGGCGATCGTAGCGTGCGATCGTGTCGGTGAGGGACCGTTCCAGGTCCACCCCCGACTGGTTGGCCAGCACCAGGAGCGTGAAGAGCACGTCGCCCATCTCCTGCTCCAGATCGGGGGGCTTCTCACCCGGCTTGAGCGGTTTGGCGCCGTGCTGCACGTTCAACGCCCGGGCTAGCTCACCCACCTCCTCCACCAGGCGGGCCAGGTTGGCCAGGGGCAGCCAGTAGCCTTGAGGGGTTGCCTCGATCCAGCGCGCCACCTCTTCCTGAAGACGGCGCAGGTGCATGGTTCACGACCTCCATCCGGGCGGCGGCCTAGCGGCTGAAGGCGGGCGTGTCCGCAGGCCGCAGCCGGCAACGCATCCAGGCGACGCCCGCGGATGGACTTGCTTTCCAGCTTCGCCAGGGCTACCATGGGTCTCGGGTACCAGCCACCATTCTTCCAACGATTCGGGGGTCCTCCTTGGAACCAGTTACGATTGTGCTCTTCGCCCTGGGGATCGTGGCCATCACCAAGGGAGGTGACTGGTTCGCCGATGGGGCCGTCTGGTTCGCGGCCTACAGCGGTCTCCCCAAGGTCCTGATCGGGGCGACGCTGGTCAGCATCGCCACCACCCTCCCCGAGTTCACCGTTTCCTTCATCGCCGCCTGGTCGGGGGCCACCGACACGGCGGTGGGCAACGCCGTCGGTTCCACCATCGCCAACATAGGCCTCATCCTGGCCGGTGCCGCGCTCATCCAGCCCGTCCTTGCGGAGAGCCGGGCTTTCCGGGTGAACGGGGCCCTGATGGTGCTGGCGGCAGGGCTCGTGCTCCTCATCGGCCGGGACGGCGCCCTCACCGCCGGCGACGGCGTCCTGCTCTTGGTTGCCGCCGTCGGGTACCTGGCCTACCAGGCCCGGTCCGCGGGCAAGCTGCGGCGAGCCAACCAGCAAGACCCGTCAGGCGCGGTCTCGGTTCCCGATCGCCCCTCCCGGGCCGAGCTGCCCCGTAACCTCGGCGTCTTCTTGCTCGGCGGCCTGCTCGTGGTGGGAGGAAGCCGCCTGGTGGTCTCCAACGGGGTGGCCCTGGCACGGATGCTGGGCGTCTCGGAGCTGGTCATCGCGCTCACCCTGGTCTCGGTGGGAACCTCCCTGCCTGAGCTCGTGACGGCGATCACCTCCGCCCGCAAGGGTCACTCCGACCTGTCGGCCGGGAACATCATCGGGGCCAACATCCTGGACCTCACCTGGGTGCTGGCAGGGGCCTCGCTGGTGCGGCCGCTTCCCATGGGGAGCCAGGTCCTCCGGGTGGACCTGCCCGTGAGCCTGCTCTTCATGAGCCTGATCCTCCTCGCCTTCACCAGCCGGCGGCACGTCCTCGGCCGGGGCCTGGCCGCAGGCATGCTGGGTGCGTATGGCCTCTACGTCGCCTACCTGGTGCGCACGGGGAGCCTGGGCCCCCTGAGCGGCTGAGGCGGCGCTCCCCGTCCTTCGGATAGCCCCGTAACGGTTCGGTAAACTTTGTGACGGGGGGCGGGAGGAGCCACGCCTCAGGGCGAACCATCTCCTCTAGGCCGGTTCGGTTGCCGACGCGCAGGGCGACCTGGGCCGGGAGAGATCCTCCGGCTTCCAGAGGGGGTGGTGGCATGTCCTTCGGCGTGGTGGCGTTGGCGATCGCTTTCCTGGCCATGGCCGACCAGCTGCCTCAGTACGTGAGCAACGGGCGATCCGCCCGGCGTGGCCACCTGCTGGGCGCCGCGGGGCTCCTCTTCCTCTCCCTGGCCGCACGTCCCTTCGGCCCCTGGCTCGGGTTGAGCCCCACGGGGACCATGGTCGTCGCCGCCCTGGGTACCCTCCTGGTGGGGCTGGGCCTGGTGGTGGCCTGGGTGGTGCCCGCACCTCGCTGAAAGCCCGCCTGCCAGCCGGCCCCGCAGGTACACTGGAACGGGGGGGACCCCGCGGTGAGCTTCACGCTTCTTTTCCTCTGCACCGGAAACTCGTGCCGAAGTCAGATGGCCGAGGGCTACGCCCGGCTCCTGGGCGAGAGGATCTTCGGTTCAACCCTTCGGGTGGAGAGCGCCGGGCTGGAGCCCAAGGGCCTGCACCCCAGGGCGATTCAGGTCATGGCCGAAGAAGGCATCGACATCTCGAGCCAGACCTCGGACCTGCTGCAGCCCGGGCACATCGCCCGGACGGACATGATCGTCACCCTTTGCGGCGACGCCGAGGAGCGTTGCCCGGTCACCCCGCCTTCGGTGGAGCGGAGGCACTGGCCTCTACCCGACCCTGCCCGGGCCACCGGTTCCGAGGAGCAGGTCCTCCGAACCTTCCGGTTCGTGCGCGACGAGATCCGAACCCGAGTGGCCGCCCTCCTGCAAGAGCTTCAGATGCGCCAGGACTTCCTTTCCAGCGATCCCACCCCGGAGGAATCGGGAGTGCTTGGGGCGTAACCAGCATAGGTGTGGTTCGAGAGCGACCCCGGGGCTGGGCGGGGGAACTTCAGAGGAGGGACCTGACCTGCTCAATCGCCATGCGGCCGCTGTTGCCTTCGTTCTTGTGCTCGCACTCGCGGTGGCGCCCGGCGCAGCGCTGGCTTCCCGAGGGAGCGTGGGCCTCGGCTTCGACCTGTCGCTGCTGGGAACCGTGGAGTTCCCCACCACCGTGCCGTCGCTGGATGCTCGGATCCACCTGGGCATCCGCGAGTTCGACCCGGCGTGGATCGTCACCGGTCTGGGCGGATCCTATCAGCTGGACGGCTTGATGCGCGGCAGCGGCCTCGATCCCGACCTCCACCTCTACGCCGGGGGCGGCTTCAACCTGAGCCTGCGCCCCGACGGCAGCAGCAGCCACCCCAGCCTCTACCTGCTCCTGGGCATGCGCTACGACCTGGACCGCCCCATCTTCACCTTCGTGGAGGCCACGAGCTACGCCGGTCTCGCCTTCGGGCTGGGCAAGTCCTTCTAGAGGACGGCATCCCAACCTCCGCACTGCCGGACCCCTCGCGGGCCGCCGCACCCGGGACGGCGGCCCCCGCCCGTCTTCCCGGGGTGTCCCTCAGCCCGCCTCCGCCTGTCGCTCATTCCATTCCGGTTCCGGCAAGTTCCCCGTAAGGGGCCAGGGCCTCCGCCGCCCGGGAGGAAGCGTACCAGAAGCTGGCGAACGGTCGGTCGCGGCCCTGGAGCGGTCCACGGAAGAGCAGCGGAAGATGGCCGACGACTTGGGCGACGTGCGGTCCCGGGTGGCTGCCATCGAGAAGCTCCTGCGCGAGGTCGACTGAGAGCGTCCGGAGACCGTTGGGAGGCGGCAGGGATGGATCCTTCGACGTGGAATGGAGACTCCACCGTGGACGCGGACCCACGTGGGACCGAGCCCTGGCCGTGGTATCTCTCGCTGTCGGTACCGTGGATGGGCCTCCCCACCCTTTCCCGCCCCCATCGTAGCAGAGCTGTTACGTCTTCGACACAGAACGGGAACTCGGGGTTGGCAGAATCGATGAGGGTGAGAACGATGGCGCGCTGGCTCGGCACGCTCCACCAGGGAGAGCTGAATCTCTTCGCAACCGTTCACGTTCGCTGGGCACGCCAGTGGCTCGACCGGACCATGCGGTTCGTCACCGAGCTGGCCGGACCCGTTCCGAGCGTAGCTCTCTGCTTGCTCTTCCTGGCCAATGCCAACGTGCGTTCCCCTCTGGGCTGGCGGTTGCTGGTGGCCACCGGGGGGAGCCACTTGCTGGTTCAGGTCCTCAAGCGCGTGATCCAGCGCGACCGGCCCTACCTGGTCATCGAGGGGAGCCGGGGCATCGTCGCGCCGCTTGCCGATCACTCTTTCCCCAGCGGGCACACCACCGCCGCCGTGAGCATGGCCGTGGTCCTCTCGGCGGCCCAGCCGCTCCTGACGCCTCTGCTGGGGGCCCTGGCCGCGCTGGTGGGCTTCTCCCGGACGTACCTGGGCCACCACTACCCGACGGACGTCCTCGCAGGAGCCCTGATCGGCATCCTCTTCGGAATCTGGTCGGTCGCCCTCATCGCGTGAGGAGACAGGCGCCATCCTACCAGGACGCTGGGTGAACGTGGCCGTGCACGAATGCCCTCTCCTTATGTGGCTGGCCTCACCCATGTGGAACAGTTGATCCGTCGCCTGTTTGCCGGCCGCAGGCTCGTCTCGTACACTGATCCCGAACGGTGCCGGGTCCGCCATCATGCAGACGCACCGATCCGCCGATAACCAAGCATGGATCGTCTCACCGTTGCAGAACGCGATGCTGCAGGGCGTCCGCTGCCAGGGACGCCTACGAGGAGTGAGATCCATGAAGCACACGCCTGTGGGACGGCTTACAGCACTGATCCTGTCGGTTGTCTTCGTCCTGGCGGGCGCAGGTGCGACGGCCCAGGAGTTCCCGGCCGGGCCGCAGGCCCACGCCTTCCCTCCCGGCGCTCGGGCCTACGGCATGGGGGGCGCCTTCGTTGCCGTGGCCGACGACGCCTCGGCCCTCTATTGGAACCCGGCGGCGCTGGGAGAGAGCCGTTTCGGGCTGCTGGTCTCGGCGGGTGCGCAGCAGGTCGATCGGATCCAGGACATGGTGGCGCTGGCTGAGGCCATGGAATCCGGGGGAGACCCGGGTATCGCACTTCCCGTGCAGGTTTCCCTTCCTGTTGCAGGTCTGGCCGCGCTCACACTCGGTCCCTTGGGCTTGGGGGCGCAGGTGGAGGGGTGGGCGACCGCCGACGTGAAAGAAGAGTCCATCAACAATCCAGATACCGGCGACCCGATAAAGTCTGTGCCGACCGGCACGGTGGCCTACAGCTACCTCGTCCCTGCCCGGGCGGGCCTGGGAATCCGCGTCCTGAGCCTGGGGCCGGTGGGCTCGCTCTCTCTGGGCGTGGCGGGGAGCTACTACTTCCCGGGGATGGGCGAGGCGGGGAGCTACGTCATGGAGGTAGCTGATGCGCCCCCATCGGACCCAGAGGACCCGGTCTACACCACCACCGAGACCCGCCTCACCCCCGAGGGCTACGCGGTGGCCCTGGGCCTGAAGGCCCGCCTGACCCCCTGGATCGCGGTGGGCGCGGTGGCCCATGACGTGGTGAGCACCCTGGCGTGGAGTGGCGATCAGGTGACCACCACCTACACGTACGATCCCGTCGAGGAAGGGATCAAGAGTCAAGAGACGGCTACGGAGGTGCCAACCCAGCCGGCCGCCCGCCCCATGACCTACCAGTACGGCCTCGCCATCACCCCGCCCTTCCTGGGGCTTACCGTGGCGGCGGACCTGGACTCGGAGCAGGTGGCCCACCTGGGCGCCGAGTGGCGGATCTTCGGCATCCTGGCCCTGCGGGCGGGATACGTCACGCCCCTGGCAGCGCTGACGGGCGGGGACGCCCTCCTTCCGGCCGACTACGGTGCGCCCCTGCGGGCCGGCCTCAGCCTGGGACTCCCCTTCCTCCACGTCCACGCGGGGGCGGGATTCGCGAGCGCGGACGAGCTCTCCACGGTGCAGGACGCGATGGCCGAGGTCTCGCTCCACTTCTAGTTCCAGCGGGCTCCCAGGTCTCGAGCGGCCTCTCGCCACGTCCCGTCACAGGCCCAGCGCTTCCTTGAGGCGCTGGGCCTGCCGCCGGCTCACGGGAATGCGGGTGCGGGCGGCGTCGCGCAGGACGATCTGGTAGGCACCCTTGAAGTCCGGGATCAGCTCCAGCGCGTGGGTCAGGTTCACCAGGTAGGCCCGGTGGCATCGGAAGAAGGGCCCCCGGCCCAGCCGCGCCTCCAGCTCGTTCAGGGTGTAGGAGGCCAGGTAGGTGCGCTCTGACGTGTGGATGGCGCTGTAGCCTTCGGCGGCCTGCACGTAGGCGATTTCCCCGTGATCCAGGAGGAGTGTGCGCCCTTCGTGATGGACGGGCAGCTTGGCCAGGCCCAGGGCTGGTGCGGCCCGCCGGTCCGGCTCGGGCGCCGCAGGCGAAGCCTCGCGCTCCTCGCCGGCCCCGTCCTCGGTAACGCCCGACCGATGCATCCTTCGTAGGGCCCGTGCCAGCGCCGCGGCCACCCGGCCGCGGTCCAGGGGCTTCATGATGTAGTCCACCGCGTCCACTTCGAACGCCTGGATCGCGTGGTCCGGGTAGGCGGTCACGAAGATCACCTGGGTGGCGGGGCTCAGTTCCCGCAGGTGCCGGGCGAGCTGCGTGCCCCACATGCCGGGCATGCGGACATCGGCCAGGAGCACGTCGGGCCGGGAGGCGCCCACCTTCCACAGGGCCTCCTCGGCGTCGCTCGCCTCCTCCACCGCCTCCACCAGCGGCAGCCCCTCCAGGACGTAACGTAGCTCCTGGCGGGCCGGCTCCTCATCGTCGGCGACCAAAGCTCGCAGCCGCCTCATGCCCTCACCCCCGTCCGAAGTGAGCCCCTGGGCACGGGTTCCCAGCCAGGCTCGCGGGCGGCGCTGAGTGGCAGGCGGAGCAGGACCGAGGTACCCTTGCCGGGGCGGCTCTCGATCTGGAATCGGAAGGCCTCGCCGTACAACCGGGTCAGACGCTCCTGGATGTTCCGCAGGCCCACGCCCTCTCCCTCGGTCTCCTGCCCGGGCAGGACGTCGCGGCGAGGGGCGTCCATGCCGGCCCCGTCGTCGCGCACGGCCAGCACCAGCGAACGGGTGAGGGGGTCGATGTAGGCCACCACCAGCACCTGCCCGCCCTCCCGTTTGGGCCCGACCCCGTGCCGGACCGCGTTCTCCACCAGGGGCTGCAACACAAAGGCGGGCACCTCCGCCCCCAGCACCTCGGGGTCGATGTCGTACCGCACCCGCAGGCGATCGCCGTACCGGGCCTTCTCCAGGAAGAGGTAGGTGCGCACCAGGTGGAACTCCTGGCTGAAGGGCACCAGTTGCCCCGTCTGCCGCACCCCGTAGCGGAAGAACTCGGAGAGCTTGAGGAGCAGCCGGCGCGCGGCCACGGGGTCCGTCCGGATCCGGGCCGCGATGGTGTTCAGGGTGTTGAAGAGGAAGTGGGGGTTGATCTGGGCACGCAGCGCGTTGAGCTCGGCCACGGCCAGCAGCTCTGCCTGGCGGCTCATGTCGGCCAGCTCGATCTGGAGGCTCAGGATCTGGGCCAAGCCCTCCATCTGCTCCCGCACGGCGCGCCCCGCGGAGGTGGCGGCATGCTGCACCTGCAGGGTGCCGACCGCCTGCCCGCGCGACCGCAGGGGGACAGCGTACCGCACGAGCAGACCGCTCCCCGGCACCTCCTCGGATTCGTCCGCGGGCCGCCCGGAGGCCAACACCCGCTGAGTGAGCCGATCCAGCCCCATCTGCGCGGCCTCCGCTCCCCCGGGTGGGTCCGCTCCCGAGAGCCTATCCGCACCCGGCCACGCGGCGAGCAGGCGTTCGGTGTCCGTGATGCCCACCCACGGGCAACCCGTGAGCGAGGCCAGGAGCCGTACCGTCCGGCGTGCGCCCTCCTCGGTGAAGCCAGCACGCCAGTACGGCAAGGTCTGTTCCACCAGACGCGCGGACGACGACCAGCGGGCCCCGCTGCCGCCCGCAGGCAGCCCCTCAAGGCGCGGCTCGCGCCGGCGGGCCCGGGTCACCTCTACGTAGATCAGCAGGTGGAGCACGAGCTCCACGCCGGCGAAGGCGACGCCCACGGCCACGCTCGGGCCAAAGGCGATCAGCGCCGGGAGGAAACCCGCCGCGGCGCCAGCGGCCACCCAGAAGTGGAAGGAGAGCACGCCCGTCGCCCCTTTCTGATAGTAAGCATAACTTCTCGCAACGATGGAACCTTTCCTGCCGTCGCACGCTCTTCGGGTTCAGGGCGCGCCTGGCGGGAAGTCTAGGTAAGCCGTGCCTCTAGTCATGGTGCGTGAGCCCCGCTCCTGGAACGCGAGGGCGTCGCGGAGGGTCCGGATGCCCCGCGCGTGCAGCGCGGGGATGAGGCGGAGGAAGATGCGGCCGGCCGTCACCGCGTCCCCCTGGGCCGTATGCCTGCCCGAGACGGGGATCTGGAGGTGTCCGGCGAGCTCCGCCAGGTCCAGCCCGAACCAGGCGGGCGAGAGGCCTCCCGCCAGGGCGGCCACGTCGAGAGCCGGCGCCGCCAGTTGCGGAGCCCCGGCGCGCCGGGCCACCCGGTTCAAGACCGCCAGGTCGAAGCCGATGTGGAAGCCCACCAGCACGGTCCCCTCGGGACAGCGGTCGCACAGGGGAGCCAGGACGTGGTGCGGCCCCGGAGCGCTCTCCACCAAGGCGTCGTCGATCCCGTGAACGGCCCGGGCAAGGGGAGGGATGGGGCGGCCGGGGTTCACGTAGCTCACGTACGCCTGCTCGTGCTGCGGCTCGCCGTCTGCAAAGGGGATGGCCGCCACCTCCACGGGCAGGTCGCGGCGCGCGTCGAGCCCGGTCGTCTCCGTGTCCAGGGCGACGAACCGGTCCGCCGGGAAGGGGGCGTCCCACCGTTCCTCGGGCGTAGCTCGCAGCCATCCACCCAGGCTCAGCACGGCCTCACCTCCATGAGCCGAGAATACCTCCGTCAACCGAAGAGCAGGTCCGTCGCGAAGCGGTCCCGGAGATCCTCCTGCAAGCGCCGCACCGCCCGCAAACCCTCCACCAGCGCGGCGCGCTCCGCGCGGTTGATCGACGCCAGGGCCACACGGTTGCTCGGGAGCCGCCCCTGGGCCGTGTCGTCCAGCTGCTGCCGCAGCCGGAGCCGCATGAAGACGCCGTACGCGGCGTCCAGCTCCTCCACCTGTGGCGGGGAGAACCGACCCTCGGCCGAAGCCGCCCGGAGCCTCTCCAACGTGTTCGTCTGGGTGAGCGCCAGGTCCAGCGCATGGACCCGCAGTCCGCTCACCAGCGGAAGCAGCCCCTGGAGTTTGACGTCCAGGGTCCCACGGCCGGGGCCGCGGCGGGGGACCACGATCCGGCCGAAAGGGCCTAACGGCGGGCCGAAACGTACGGCGGCCCAGGCCATGTGGCGGAGGAACGAGCGCCACTGGGCCACCTCACCGGTTACGTGCGCCCACAGCTCGGTCGCGAGGGGCGCCTCACCCCACACCGGGCGCAGGTCGAAGAAGACCGACGCGGAGAGGAGGTCGGCGTTGGTCGCGTTCCGAATCCAGTCCGAGAAGTATCCTCGCCACGACTTCATCGGCTGGCGCCAGCGGGCGTTGGTCGCCATGACCCCCGCCGGGCAGGGTGGGAAGCCGCACCGGGCCAGTCCCTCCACCGCCTTCTCCGCCAGGCGTTCGAAGTACCGCGCGGTGGCCCAGTCGGGGATGTCCGGCCGCGGTTCGTAGACGAGGGCGTTGTCCTGATCCGTCCGCAGCACCTGCTCCATGCGCCCCTCGCTCCCCAGGGCCAGCCAGCAGTAGGGGGCGGGGGGCTGGTCGTAGCCTTCCGCGGCCAGGGTGCGCTCGGTCAGGGCGAGCACCCGCCGCACCAGGGTGTCGTTGAGCTGGGCCACGATGCGGGCCACGTCCGCGGAAGCCACACCATCGTCCAGCAGGGTGCGCACCACGTTCGTTACCGCGGGCGCCAGGGCGGCCAGGGCTTCGAGGCTCTCCTGCTCTTCCATCTGCCGCTGGAGCGCCAGGGGCTGTACCTGATGGAAGGTCAGGAAGTCGTGGGTCGAAACCACCCCGACCAGCCTCGCCCTGCCGGGGGAGCCTTCCTGCCGTTCCACCACGGGGAGGTGGCGAATCCCCCGGCGGAGCATCTCGAGGAGCGCCTCCACCGCGGGTGCCTCGGGGGCCACCGTGTGCAGGGGCCGGCTCATGATGCGGGCGACCGGCAGGTCGGTCGCGAGCCCCGCCGCCACCACCTTCCCCCTCAGGTCGCGGTCGGTGACGATCCCCTCGGGAGTCCCGTCCTCCTCCACGACCACCACGGACCCGACGCCCCGGGACTGCATGAGCCGGGCAGCCTCTGCGATGCGCGTCGCCCGCGGGCAGGTCACCGGAGGGCGCCGCACCAGCTCCCGCACCGGCTGGCGGAAGGACACCGCACCACGGGCAGGCATCCGCACCCGCTCACCCTCGTCCATGGCCCTCACCTCGCCCTGCCGAGGCGCGGCGCCGCCCTCCGGCCGTCACGTGCCCGGCTGGCGCTGCAGCTCCTCACGCATTTGGAGCCAGGCCTCGCGCGCCTGTTCCACGGAACCCGCGTCCTCGATGGTGGAGATGTCGCCGGGGTCGCGGTCGAGGATCACCGCCTTGAAGACCCGTCGCATGATCTTCCCGCTCCGGGTCTTGGGGAGCATGCTGACGAAGTTCACCTCGCCGATGACGGCCACGGGGCCCAGCTCCCTCCGGACCGTCTCCACGAGCTCGCGCCGGAGCGCCTCGTTCGGATCGTGGCCGGGCCTGAGCACCACGAAGGCGGAGATCACCTCGCCCCGCACCGGGTCCGGGCGGCCGGTGACCCCGGCCTCGGCCACGGCCGGATGGCGCAGGAACGCGGTCTCCACCTCGATGGTGCCGATCCGGTGGGCGGCGATCTTGATGACCTCGTCGGCGCGGCCGCTGAACCAGAAGTAGCCGTCCTCGTCCACGTACGCCGCGTCGCTGGTGTAGTAGACGCCCGGGATGCGCTGCCAGTACTCCGCCCCGTACCGCCCCGGGTCCCCCCAGATCGTGGGCGTCAGCCCCGGGAATGGCTTGGGGAAGACCACGATGCCCCTCTCCCCGGGCTCGCAGCGCGTCCCGTCGGAGCGCCGAACCTCGGCGGAGTAGCCCGGCAGGGGGATTCCGGCCGATCCGGGCTTGATGGGGAGCATGTGAATGCCGTAGGGGTTGCCGATGACGGGCCCGCCGGTCTCCGTCTGCCACATGTGGTCGATCACCGGGACGATACCGCCGAAGACCTCCCGCTGGAACCACTCCCAGGCCGGGGCGTTGAGCACCTCGCCGGCAGAGACGACTCTTTCGACCGAACTGAGGTCGAACCTCCGGGCAGGTTCGGTCCCGTAGCGCATCAACATGCGGATAGCCGTGGGCGCCGTGAAGACGCCCGTCACCCGATGCTCCTCCAGGATGCGGTAGAAGGTCTCGGGTCCCGGGTGGTCCAGCGCGCCCTCGTGGGCGATGGTGGTGGCGCCGAAGAGGAGCGGCGCGTAGACGATGTAGCTGTGGCCCACGATCCAGCCGATGTCCGAGGTCGACCACCAGACGTCGTCGGGCCTCAGGCCGAAGCACCAGGCGCCGGCGCTGCGGATGGCCACCTGGTAGCCGCCGTGCGTGTGGACCGCGAGCTTGGGCTTGGCCGTGGTGCCCGAGGTGGCCAGGATGAAGGCGGGCTCGTTGGCCTCCATCACCTCGTAGTCGCCGGACTGGCCCTGGCCGCGGGCCAGGAACTCCTCCCAGGCCATGTCGCGCCCCGGATCGAGGTCCACGGGGGATCCACCGCGCTGGAGAACGACCACCTTCTCGAGGGGCGACTCGGGGTCGCCGGCGGCATCGGAGGCGATCCGCCAGAGGTCCACCGGGGTCCCCTTCCGCCAGGTCGCGTCGGCGGCGAGGAGCACCCGCGCCCCCGCGAGCCGGATCCGCTCCGCCAGGGCCGAGGAGCCGAACCCGGCGAAGACCACCAGGTGGATCGCGCCGATGCGTGCGCAGGCCAGCATGGCCATGATCGCCTCCGGGCCGGTGGGCATGTAGATCGCGACGCGATCGCCCCGCCGCACGCCCAGGCCCCGCAGGGCCGCCGCCACCGCCTCCACGCTGCGCTGGAGCTGCCCGTAGGTGAAAACCCGCTGCTCTCCCCGCTCGTTCAGGGCGATGAGGGCCGCGTGTCCGGCCCGTCCGTTCCGGACGTGATGGTCGAGGGCGTTGTAGGCCAGGTTCGTCTGCCCGCCGGTGAACCACCGGAAGCCCGGTGGATCCCAGGCGAAGACCTCGTCCCACCGGCGGAACCAGGGCAGCTCCGCGGCGGCCCGGGCCCAGTAACCCTCCCAGTCGTCGTCGGCCTCCCTCAACCGGCGCCTTACCACCGGGTTGACCAGATCGATGCGCTCGGGTGCCTCCATCGCCACTCAGCTCACCCTCCCTCCAGCCGATGGCTCACCCCTCCTTCGGCAAGGGCCTGCCGCCATCACCCGCCGCCCGACGCCGTGCGGCTTCGGGACCGGAACGGGGCATGGCGGGGCCGGGAGGGACCTCCCGCCCCGCCGCGACCCACACCCGGCGCGCTCACCCGGCCCCTCCGAAGAAGACCAGCATGAACGCGACGACGAAGACGATGGAGCCGATCAGCCAGTAATCCTCGCGTTTCACGGAACCGCAACCTCCCTTTCCGACTCGAAGCCGACTCCGTCAGCTGCGGGTGACCGCCACCCCGACAGTCGCCTCGGGCGCCACCTCGTGCACGACGTAGCGCGTCTCCTTCTCGGCGCGTGCGATCTGCTCGTCGGTGGTGAGCGAGAGGCCCGCCTTGAAGGTGAGGGCCCACATCATCGCGATGCCGACGAGCCACCAGGCGATCTGCCACGACCAGAGCGGCGGGAAGCCCAGGAAGGAGAAGGCGTTGTTGCCCAGCACCGCCCCCGGCCCGATGGCGAAGATGTACCAGACCGGTACCACGACCCACATTGCCTTCCGCCACTTCTTCTGCGACTCGGTGGGGCCGTCGACGGAGTCGAGCCACTCGCGAACCTCCCTCCGCCGGGCGATGGACTCCTCCGACTCCTTCCCCAGCAGGCTGGCCAGCAGCCCGACGACGATGGCAATGCCCAGGCCCCAGCCGGCCGAGTGGATGGTGAGCGGGTACTTCCAGCCGGGCACGAGGATGTCGGTGAGGAAGACCGCTGCGATCCCGGCGATCAGCCCCAGCACGGTGCCGAGTCCCGTCACCCGCAGACCGTAGACCACGCCCAGGAGGGGCAGGTACATGAGGGTGCCAAAGGCGGTGGCCAGGCCGCCAAGCATCACCAGCGCCGACTGGTTGGTCACGGCGATGACGAAAGCGACGACGACGATGATCACGGCGAAGACGCGGGCCGTCCAGATCTGCTCCCGGTGGCCGGCGTTGGGGCGGATGTAGCGGAAGTAAACGTCCCGGCTGAGGATCGTGGAGCCCGTGCCAATGTAGGGCGAGGCCGTGGACTGCATCGCCGCCAGCGCGCCGATGGTGACGAACGCCAGGGCGATGGGCGGCAGGTACCGTGTCATGAGTGCAGGCACCAGGTCCGCGTCGGTCCGGATCCCCAGGACGTCGGCCCCCACCAGCCGGCCGCCCATCCCCTGGATGGCGGTGAAGAAGAAGAGCGCGAAGCCCACCACGAAGGTGGAGGCGAAGGTCTGCTGCCAGGGGAACGGCCGGGGGTTCTTGTTGGAGAAGGACCACATGGTGAAGGCGGGGGACGACTGGATGCCCATCAATGAGAACATGTAGGTGAGGATCATGGTGCCCGTCCAGATCTGCTCACCCGCCGTGACCTTCATCACCGCGGGGATCTGCAGGTACCGGGCTTCCACGGTCCTCAGCTGGCTGCTGAAGACCGCCCAGCCGCCGAGCGCGTCGAGTACGAAGGCTCCCAGGGTGATGATGCCGGCCACCAGGAGGATCGCCTGAAGCGCGTCGACGGCGGCGATGCTCCGGAGACCGCCGGCGGCCACGTAGAAGACGACGATGGCGGCCAGGAGCATGGCGCCCTCCATCACGGGGATGCCGGTCACCCAGTGGAAGAGGGAGCCCGACGCCAGGAGCTGCACCGCCGAGTAGAACGCGCTGTAGAGGAAGGCGACGACCACCACCAGCACCCGCATGGCCTCGGTGCCGTAGTAGTAGGAGTACATGTCGCCCGGGGTGATGAACCCGTAACGCTTTCCCAGGAGCCACTGGCGCTTGGCGAAGAAGGCGCCGGTGATGGGGATGGTCAGCACGTAGAAGGAGGCGAAGGCATACGCCATGCCGTCCTTCCAGATCAGGCCGGGATGGCCCACGAAGGTCCACCCGCTGAACGAGGTGGCGGTGGCGGCCAGGATGAAGATCCACATGGGCAGCTGGCGCCCGGCGATCATGTAACCGCTTGCGGTCTTGGCCTGGAGGGCGCCCTTGATGCCCCAGTAGATGCAGTAGAGCCAGTACGCGCCCACGAAGGTCCAAACCCACGCTTGAGGGGTCACCATCGATTCACTCCCTTCTTGATCTCTGCCACCTTTTGTCGAGAGCATAGACCAAGGCGTGAATTCTGTGAATCCTAAATCGGTTATCGTTCGTTGTGAGGTTCCGGGAGGTGGAGATGGAGGCACGAACGCTCATGGCTGAACAACGACCGTTCATCCCACTGGAACGACCGCCCGCCTGCAGGCTCGTTGACAAAACCGCGCTGCTGGGCCATGATGGCGAACAAGACGCAATTGAAGGACGAACCGGTCCGGTCGCCGCCGCGGGCCGCGCCGGTCGCGCCCACGCCGGGCTCCGGTCACGGGGAGGAGGGGCGGCGCTGGCTCCCGTCAAGCCCCGCTGGGAGGTCGACGAGTTCGACGCACTCGAGGACGTGGACGCAGCCTTTCGGGCCATGCGCCGCCTCTTGCTGCGTTACGTCGCCCTGTTCGCGGGGGTGGTCCTCGGCATCCCCGTCCTCAGCATCCTCGCGCCCTGGTGGTACCGCATGCCGGTGCTCGGCGGAATGACAGCCAACTTCGCCGCCGTGGCCGTGGGGATCCACGTTGTCTATGTCGCGATGGGGCTCCTCTTCGAGCGGAGCGCAGACCGGCTGGAGCGGGCCATGCTGGGCCAGCGGCAGGCATGGCCGCCGGGGGGCGGGATCCAGGGGACCGGCCTGGGTACTGACTCCCTTGGGTCCCCAGGGTCGGACCCCGATCGGCAGGAGGATCAGGATGCCCTCTAGCGCCGGCGCGCTCGCGCTCACCGCCCTCCTCCTGGCCCTGACCCTGTTCATCTCCGCCTATGCCCGTCACTCCACCCGCACGAGCCTCGGCTTCTACCTGGCCGAGCGGCGGGTGGGCGTCCTCACCAACGCGGCCGCCATCTGCGGCGACTACTTCAGCTCGGCATCCTTCCTGGGGGTGGCGGGCGCCGTCTACCTCTCGGGGCTCGACGGCATCTGGTTCGGCGCCGGGTTCGGTGCGGGCTTCCTCCCCGTCTTGCTCCTCATCGCCGCGCCCATCCGCCGTTTCGGGGAGTACTCCATTCCCGACTTCCTTGGGGAGCGCTTCCAGAGCCGCTCCCTTCGGGGGCTGGCCGTGGTCGCCGTGCAGGCCATCGTCCTCCTCTACCTCGTCCCCCAGACCGTCGCGGTGGGGGTCACCTGGGAGCTCCTGATCGGCGTGGGGGCCGGCGGCCTTTCGCCCTACCAGACGGGCGTGCTCGCGGTCGTGGGGCTCATGATCGTCTACGTGGCCCTGGGAGGGATGAAGGGGACCACCTGGAACCAGGTGATCCACTTCGCGCTCTTCCTGGGGGTCGCCCTCTTCGTGGTGGCCGGCGCCTTCATGCACGGGTTCCGGTACGCCCGGGCCGTGGGCGAGATCTCCCACAAGCCCATGGTGGAGGCGCGGGCCTTTGACACCGCCTTCCTCCTCGACGACCCGCGCGGTCGGCTCGTCCTGGAGGAGGCACGTGCCGGGATGAGCCCGGAGGCGTACGGCGAGGCCGAGGCGACCCTGGCTGAGGCCGCCCGAAGGGGACGGCGCGACACCACCGTCTGGCTGCTGGTGCCCCAGCAGAACCGCCTGCACCCTGAGCCGCTTCGCTTCCGGGAGCCCGGGCAGCGTTACGGAGCCTGGGACCAGGTGGGGGTCGTCCTCTCGCTGATCCTGGGCACGGCAGGCCTTCCGCACGTGATCAACCGGTACTTCACCACCCCCACCGGGCGGATGGCCCGCACCAGCACCGCCTGGGTGCTGATCCTGGTGGCCTGCTTCTACGTGCTGATGACGCTGGCGGGCGTCGCGGCCCGCCAGCTCGTCCCGATGGCCGCGTCCAACGACCCGTGGGTCGGTGCCATCACGGTGGACGGTTTCCTCAAGAACCCCGATCAGGCCGTCCTCGCCCTGGGGCGGATCTTCGGGGGAGACCCCGGGCTGGCTCTGGTGACGGCCGGCACCTTCGCCGCCATCCTCTCCACGGTGGGCGGGCTCCTCATGGCCTCGGCGGCCTCGTGGGGCCACGACGTGTACGAGAAGCTCCTGGGGCGCTCCGTCACCGACGCGGGTAAGGTGAGGGTGGGTCGTGCGGCCGTTCTGGGGACGGGGTTGGTCGCGGTGCTCCTGGGCTCCGCTGTGCCGGCCACGGGCCTGCTCCGCCATTACCCTGCCATCATCGCCCTGATGGTCACCTGGGCGTTCTCGGTGGCCGGATCGGCCTTCTTCCCCACCTTCGTGGCCGCCATCTGGTGGCCGCGCGCCACGGCCCGGGGAGCCCTGGCCGGGATGGCCACGGGGCTGGCCACCTCCACCGTCTTCCTGGTGCTGGTGGTGCTCCGGGTGCTGAGCGGGCACCCTTCTCCCGGACTGTGGGGGCTTACCTACCCCACACTGGTGAGCGTGCCGGCCGCCTTCGGCGCGATCGTCGCCGTCTCCCTCCTGGACCGGCCGCCGGACCCCGCGGCGCTGGCCCACACGTGGCTCCGCCTGCACGGGACCGCCCGCGACCGCCTCCACGCGCGGCTGGCCGGCTCCGCCGAGGAAAGCTTCCGGCTGTAGGGACCGGCGGGTCTCGCGCCGAACCCTGGCCATGAGGCCCAAGCCCCTGGGAGCACGGTATCGGCGGCTCTCGTTGCCAAGCAATGGAGAAGGAGTGGAGTCGATGGAGCGATCGGCACGGCTCGAGGCCTTCCTCGAGCGGACACGACCCGTCATGGACCTGGGCCGGGCGGCGGCGGTTCTGGGATGGGACCAGAACACCTACATGCCACCCGGCGGCGCCGAGGCCCGCGCCGAGCAGACGGCCACCCTCACGGGTCTGGTGCATGAACGTCTCGTGAGCGACGAGACCGTGCACGCGCTGGAGGCCCTGGAGGAAGAGGTGAAGGGCGCATCCCCCGGGTCCTTCGCGGCCGGCGTGGCCCGGGTGGCCCGCCGGGAGATCGACCAGATGCGCAAGCTCCCGGGCAAGCTCGTCTCCGACCTGGCCCGCGCCTCGTCCCTGGCCCAGAACGCCTGGGTGGAAGCCCGCGCCCAGTCCCGCTTCGACCTCTTCCGGCCCCACCTGGAGCACATCCTGGACCTCACCCGCCAGGTGGCCGGTCACCTGGGCTACCAGGACCACCCCTACGACGCGCTTCTGGATCGCTTCGAGCCGGACATGACCAGCGCCCAGGTGGACCGCCTCTTCGACCAGCTCAAGGCCCGGCTGGTGCCGCTGGTGGAGGCGATCCGCCCCCGCCTCGACCGGGTGAGCGATGCGGTCCTGCGCCAATCCTTCCCCAGAGACGGCCAGTTCCAGCTGGGCAACGAGGCGTTGAGGGCCATGGGCTTCGACTTTCAGCGGGGCCGGCTCGACACCTCGGCCCACCCCTTCACCACGTCCTTCTCCCGGAACGACGTGCGCATCACCACCCGCGTGGACGAGCAGAACCTGGCCTACGCGCTTTACTCCACCATCCACGAGGGAGGGCACGCCCTGTACGAGCAGGGCATCCCTGAGGAGTTGGAGCGGACGCCGCTGGGCGACATCATCTCCCTGGGGCTGCACGAGTCCCAGTCGCGCCTTTGGGAGAACGTGGTGGGCCGCTCCCGGGAGTTCTGGCAGTTCGTGCTGCCGGCGGCCCAGCGGATCTTTCCCCAGCAACTGGGCGGCGCCTCGGTGGAGGAGCTCTACCGGGCGGTCAACCGGGTGGAACCCTCCTTCATTCGTACCGAGGCCGACGAGGTGACCTACAACCTCCACATCTTCGTGCGGTACGAGCTGGAGCGGGATCTGCTGGGCGGCACCCTCGACGTGGCCGGCCTGCCCGAGGCGTGGAACGCCAAGATGGAAGCCTACCTGGGCATCCGCCCGCCTGACGACGCGAAGGGCGTGCTCCAGGACATCCACTGGTCCCAGGGCTCCATCGGCTACTTCCCCACCTACACCCTGGGCACCGTCCTCGCGGCCCAGCTCTTCCGGCAGGCCGAGCAGGAAGAGCCGGGCCTGCGCGACTCCATCGCCCGGGGCGAGCTGGTGCGGCTGAAGGAGTGGCTCAACCGGCGGGTGCACGCCCACGGCGCACGCTACACCCTGCCCGAGATGACCCGGGAGATCACAGGGCGGGACCTGGAGGCGGCCCCGTACCTGGAGTACCTGGAGGGGAAATACCGGGAACTGTACGGGTTGTAGGCTGGGGCTCCGCACACGGAGAGTCCCTCAACTCGAGTCGTCTGAACGTACGGAAGGCCTCGCGCGGGGCCTTCCGTACGTCCAGAGGGGGACTCAGGGAAGCCTGCACCCTAGAGACGGAGCCAGCCGTGACCGCGCCGGTCTTCGGCGCGCGTGACGTCCATACCCTGCCAAGATCGATGGTCGGTCCCGGGAAAAGCGGGGGCCTGGAGGCGTTATGCATCCACGCCTTCCAGTTGACACGCGGACCTACCGGGTCGACCGACAGGCATGCTCGGCGAGTCAAGGTAGGCTTGACTGCGCGCGAGGGAGGTATGATTGCAGGAGGTAATGGTCCATACGCAATACCTGAGGGGGCGAACTCCGTGCCTCGGCTGTGGTCGCCGCAGGGAACGAGAGGCCGGTTCTCCGGCATGTCTCCTTGATCGAGGTCACCGGCCGTCCCCGTAGCGCGGCATGCACGCGCGGCGCCAACCCCGTCGCGCGCCGTTCAGGACCAGCGGTGGCTTACTCGGCGATAGCGGGTCAACCCTCAATAACCGAGCGCGGGCTGGGATCACCCCTTCAACCCCGAGAAGCTGATCCCCTCGATGAAGTACCGCTGGAAGATCACGAAGAGGATCACGATGGGCAGCGCCGAGACCACCGCGCCCGCCAGGATCGGCCCCCAGTCGAAGGCGACGCCGTAGGTGCGCCGGAAGCTGAGGAGCCCCACGGTGAGGGTGTACTTGTCCTGGGGCGCGGTGAGCACCACCATCGGCCAGAAGAAGTCGTTCCAGGCGCCCTGGAAGGTCATGATGGTGAGGGCCCCCAGGGCCGGCCGCGCCAGGGGCAGGATCACGCGGCTGAAGGTCTGCCAGGGCGTGGCCCCGTCGATGCGGGCCGACTCCTCCAGCTCCCGGGGCAGCGAGAGGAAGAACTGGCGCATGATGAAGACCGCACTGGCCCCCACCAACCCCGAGACGACCAGCCCGGTGAAGGTGTTGAGCAGGCTCCCCCCGCCCCACAGGCGGCTGAGCCCGAAGATGCCGTCCCGCAGCACCAGGTAGTTGGAGATGAAGATCACCTGGGGTGGCAGCATCATCGAGAAGAGCATGAAGACGAAGAGCGCCTGTTTTCCCGGGAAATCCATGCGCGCCAGGGTGTATCCGGCCAGGGAAGCGAAGGCCAGGGTGGCGAGTACCTTCAGGGCGGCCAGCAGGAACGAGTTGCCGATCCAGGTGAGGAACAGGTTCCGCCCGGTGCTGCGGGAGTAGTTCTCGCTGAAGACCCGGTGGTAATTGTAAAAGACGTAGGGGATGAGCCCCCCGGCGATGTTGTTCCAGCTGTGCACCTGCCCGCGGCGCTCCTCCCGGTTGGGCGGCAGGGTTGCCTCCAGCAGCCGGTAGCCCCGGGGGATCGTGACGTCCAGGGGAACCCGGTCGACGGCCACGTCCGCCGACGCGTTGTGCACCGTAAACCGGAAGGTGAGGGCCACGCCGTCCTCCTGCTCGACGCGGCGAACGACCTCGACCGGCGAGACCGCGGCCACCTCGGAGGCGAAGGGCCCGGTGCGCACGGCCCCGGCCCCGGCGCCCGGCACGCGCCGGGGCACCTGTACCCCAATGGGCGCCTCGGCCTGCCCGGGTGGCACCCGATAGGTGAGCTCCATGCGGAGCGTGCTGCCCGGCTCAAAGCTGCCGAACCAGCCGCTGCCACCGCCCTCCTTGCCCAGCCGGTACGCTCCCACCCAGTAGCGGGGCGAAAGCTGGGGCGGGTCGAGCCGCGGCGGCCACTCGGTGGGCTGATCCTTGAGGCTGGAGAGGGTGGCGAAGAGGAGCGGGCCCATGAACAGGATCGAAAGGACCAGCAGGGTGGTGTACACGAGGCCGGCCCGGGCCCACCGGCGCCGGGCGAGCCACGCAGGGTCCGGGTGGGCGAGGCCCTCCGCCGGGGTCGGTACCGCCACGGGATGAGGGGTCGTGTGGGCCACCAGCATCTCCTCCTTCCTCACTCGGCCCGTAGCACCAGGCGCTGCACCAGCACCACCACCAGGGTGAGCACGGCCAAGAAGACGGCCGCTGCCGCCGCAAGTCCCACCTGGGGCAGCGCACCCGGCGGGAAGACGCCGTGGTAGACGTAGTAGGCCAGGGTGACCGTGGCCTCGAGAGGCGCTTGGTCCCCCAGGATCGCCACCTGGTCGAACATCTGCAGGGTTCCGATGAGCCCCAGGGTGAGCACCAGGAAGACCACGGGCTGGAGGTGGGGCAGGGTGATCCGTCGGAAGACGGTCCAGCCCGTGGCCCCGTCCACCGCCGCCGCCTCGTAGAACTCGCGGGGAACATCCTGCAGCCCGGCCAGGAAGAGGAGCATGAAGGTCGGCGCGGTGGTCCAGGTGTTGAGGATCATGATGGCCTCCAAGGGCACGGGCGCGCCCCACCCCGCAGGCCAGCGCCCCCGGGTGTTCAGCCAGTTGATCTGGCGCTCGGCGACCGCTGCGGGCGCCGGCAGGTAGGTGGCCCACAGGGCCCAGGTGAGCGCGCCCCCCACCAGCAGCGAGACCACCAGCAAGGCCGGGTCCAGGGGCCGGGCGGGAAGGCCCCGCCAGCGCTCCCAGCTCACCTGGAGGCCTTGGAGCAGGGCCGCCAGCCCGGCGAAGGTGAGCACCGCGGGCCCGTACCGGCTCGCCAGGGTCACCAGGTAGTTGATGGCGCCGGTGCGTTGGAAGAGCCACATGAAGATGAGGGTGATCACCACGCTCGAGGTGATGCTGGGCATGTAGTAGAGCGACCGGAAGGCGGTGATCCCCCGGATCTTCTGGTTCAGGGCCACCGCCAGGGCGAGCGCGAGGAGGGTCTGGCCAACCGTGACCACCGCGGCGAAGATCACGGAGTTGCGCAGGGCGGTGAGGAAGAGCCGCTCGCGGAAGAGGTCCAGGTAGTTCTTCAGGCCCACCCAGTTCGGCGCGGCGAAGAGGTTGTAGTCGGTGAAGCTGAAGTAGACCGTGCGCACGAACGCGTAGGCGAAGAAGACGCCCAGGGTGACGAGGAAGGGTAGCAGGAAGAGGTAGCTCCACGCCGCCTCCTGGGCCAGCCGGGGGAGACGCATGCCGACGACCTCCCTTCTCCCGTGAAGCAACCGTGAGGCGGAACGCCGGCCGCCCCGGGGCCTGCCCGGCCCCGGGGCGACGCGGCGGCGGGCGTTACCGGCCCGTCAGGTCGTCCAGGCGGCTCTGGGCCTCCCGCAGCGCCTGCTCCGGACTGAGCTCGTTGTTCATCACCGCGCCGAGGGCGTCGTTGATGGGGTTCATCCAGTCCCCACCGTACTGGCGGAACTTGAAGGGGTGGACGTTCCCGTCGGACGCGCCCTCGAAGATCACCCGGTTCGCCTGGGCTTCGACCGCCTGCTGATGGAAGTAGGGGTTCTGGGCCAGGGAGGCCCGGCTCGGCAGGGCCAGGCCCCGCTCCAGCACCCACTGCTGGGCCTCGGGGCTGGTCAGCTCCTCCAGCACCCGGAAGGCCTCCTGCTTGTGCTCCGATGCCGCGTTCATCGACCAGGAGACCGTGTAGATCATGTTGCCCCGCTGACCGGTGCCGGGGGCCTTGGGCATGGGCGCCACGCCGTAGTGCAGGTTGGGCGCCTGGTCCCGCAGGAAGCCAAGCATCCACGCCCCCTCGAAGGCGACCGCGATCTGCTCGTTGGCGAAAGCGCTGCCCGACCAGTCCGCCCCGATGTCGGCCGGCTGCACCGCGAGCCCGTCCTTCACCAGGCCCGTGTACCAATCGAAGGCCTGGCGGAACCCGGGCTGGGAGAGGTCCGTGCGGCCGCTGGCGTCGAAGGGCCGGAAGCCGGCGGCGTAGGCGAAGGCGCCGAAGCGCTCGAACTTGGGGATGAGCGCGGTGCCCTCCACCCCCGTCGCCTCCGCCACCTGGCGGAGCTTGTCGGCCAAGGAGTTCCAGTCGTCGTTGACGTCGGGGTAGGGGACGCCCGCCTCGTCGAACAGGTCCTTGTTGTAGAAGGTGCCCAGGGTATTAAAGTCCTTGGGAATGCCGTAGACCTTCCCGCCGAGGGTGAAGCCCTCGATCAGGTTGGGCAGGATGTCGGAGGCCTTGAGGCGATCCGATGCGTTCAGGTAGGCGTTCAGCGGCTCCACCTGCCCGGCCCGGAAGAGGGCCTCGCTCCAGAAGATGTCGACGTAGAAGAGATCCGGCGCGGTTCCGGCCGAGAGGGCGTTGAAGAGATAGGCGTCGAAGGCCTCGGCCACGGGCTCGTAGACGACCTTGATGCCTTCCCCTTCCACGGCGGGCTGGACGAAGCGGCTCACCAGCTCCTCGACGATGGCGATGTCGGTGCCGCCCCAGCCCGAGACCCGCACCTCCACGGGTCCCTGCGCGCCGGCCAAGGCCGGGGCGAGGGCGACCAGCAGGGCCGCGGCCGCGAGGGCGGCCGCCATGCGACCCATCCAGCGACTCCGAGCGTGCTTCACGTTGTTGCACCTCCCCGACGGATCTGTACCGTGCTTCACCGTGCTTCCTCACGCGGCCGGCGGCCCGCACGAGGCCCGCCGTTCGAGCCACCACGGCACCGGCACCCATGCCCGGCTCCGGCCGTGGTCCAGGGCCTCCAGGAGGGCGCGGGCCGCCGACCGCCCGAGCTCGTACCGCTCCTGGTGTACCGTGGTGAGGGGGGGATCCATGCGGCTGGCCTGATCGATGTCGTCGAAGCCGACGATGGAGAGGTCCCGGGGAATGGCGAGCCCCGCCTCCCGCGCCGCGCGATAGCCGCCCAGCGCCATCAGGTCCGACGCGTACAGGATCGCGGTGGGCCGGTCGGCCCGGCGGAGGAGGGCCCGGGTGGCCGCATACCCCCCACCCTCGGTGAAGTCCGAGGCGACCGTCCATTCGTCCGGCCCCGTCAGACCGGCATCCGCCAGACCCTCCCGGAAGCCGGCCAGGCGCTCCAGGCTCACCGCCGCCTGCAGGTGCCCGTTCACGAACGCGATGCGCCGGTGGCCCAGGGAGGCCACGTACGCGACCGCCTCGCGCTGCGCCCGCCGGTTGTCGACACCCACCATGGTGGAGCGGGGCCCCTCCAGCGGCACGTCGATGGTGATCACGGGCAGCTCGGATCGGGCCAGCTCGCGCAGGGCGGGGTCGTTGAGGCGAAGCCCCATGAAGGCTGCCCCCTCCACCTGCCACTGGCGGCAAAGGCTCAGGTACGACGCGGGCTCGCCGGTGGCGTGGGGGTTCCCCGGCGTGCTGAAGAGCACGCAGTGGTACCCGCGTGTGGTGAGGGTGTCCAGCAGGCCGCTGATCACCTGCGCGGCGAACGGATGCGAGAAGCCGCGGGTATCTCGGTCCAGGAAGAAGAGCCCGACGGTACCGGTCCGGCGGCTCACCAGGCCCCGGGCCAGCGAGTTCGGCTGGTAGTCGAGCGCGCGCGCTGCTTCCCACACCCGGGCCCGGGTGGTCTCGGAGACGTCGGGCTTGCCGTTGAGGGCCTTGGAGACCGCGGCCGTGGAGACGCCGGCCCGCTCTGCGATGTCCTTGATGGTGGCCCGCCGCATGCTGGACCCTCCCCCGCTCAACCCATGGGACAGGCCTCGAAAACGTTTAAGCTTACTATGGTCTTCCAGGCACGGGGAAGATTCCCTCCTGCGGAGCTGCAGATCTTCGCGGAGCGCGGGCCGGCGGCCGCCGGTCGCGGGGAAGGCCCCCTCCCGCTAGGCCTGGACGGGGAAGCCACCTAGCCTACGGTTCCTGGTCCCCCACGGCTGGGAGACCCATAGACTGGGCCGGGAAGGAGGGTGAGAAGCGTGCCGGAGATTCCATGGAACTGGGTCCAGGAGAAGTTGGGCCAGGTCCAGGTACCCGCCTGCCCCAACGGCGTCCTGTACACCGTGCGCAGCGGCGATACCCTCTTCGGCCTGGCGCGGCGCTTCGGCGTGAGCCTGGACGACTTGATCGCCGCCAACCCCCAACTGCCGGATCCCTCGCGCCTCCGCATCGGCCAGCGGATCTGCATCCCCAGCGGCATGCCCTCGACGGGCGTCTGCTGCGTCCCCATGCAGCGCACGTCCGCGGTGGATGCCGAGGCGGGCGGGGTGGTGTGGATCCGCCGCCGGGGCGCCACCGGCTTCACCGTCCTGGTCTCAGCCGTGGGCCTTCCAGCGCCGTCGGTTCTGGGTGAGACCTTCCAGACCTACGTCTTCCGCATGGACGGCGTCGGCTCCGAGATGAGGCTGGTGGAGACGGTGGGTGGGCGGCAGGTGCGCACGGGTGTGTTCACCACCGACGAGATCTCGCTGCGGGGAACCGAGGACGTGGTGGTGCGGGTCGCCGGTACCACCGACGGCCAGGTGCTGGGCCCGGTGGTGCTGGAAGCCTCGGTGGGTGACTGCCTGCGGCGTCTCATGAGCGTTTGAGGCGGGCGTCCCGGGGTGGTCGGGAGGATCGGCCGGGCTCCCCTCGGTCATGACAGGCCGGGGAGCGCGGCCTTTCCGTCCAGGAGGGTGCGGAGGATGGGCGTCGCCCCATCCAGACCCTGGGCACCGGCGAGAACCAGGATCTCGCCGGGCCGGACCGTTTCCACCGCCGCCTGCACCGCCTGGCGGAGCTCCATGTGGTACGCCGCGGGTACGCCGGCCCGCACCAGTTCCTCCCGAAACGCCTGCCACTCCTCGGGGCGGACCGTGTCCTTGGGGTGGACCGCCTCCGCGGAGGCGGTCACCACCACGGCCCGAACGGGAAGCCGCTCGGCCCACCGGGCGATGGCACGGGCGTTCGCCCGGTTCACCGCCTCGCCCCGGCTTCCCCGCACGGCCGTGAGGAGCACCACGCCCTGGCGGGGCACCGCGCTCAACGAGCGGAAGAGCGCTTCGAAACTGGCCGGGTGGCCCGTGGTGTCGTCCAGGACCTGGAAGGCGCCGCGGTAGACGGGCTCCATGCGCCTTCGGACGGGCGTGGCCGAGGAGAGCCCGGCGACGATGGCCTCCACCTCCACCCCCAGGGCCAGGGCGATGGCCGTCGCGGCCGCCGCGTTCTGCCGGTTCTGTTCGCCCCACAGGGCCCAGGGAGCCTCGAAGCGCACGGGGGGCCGTTCCCCTTCCAGAGTAGGCAGGGGCCCAGGCACGTCGAAGGCGAGCCGCCCCTGGGTGCTGGCGTCCAGGTAGAGGCCGGGGGGTACAACATCGTTGGGGCGGTGCCGCTCCCGGGAACCGGAAGCCGGCTCATGCCCCATCGGCTGGGCATGCACGGCCGCCACCCGGTAGGGCGCCCGTGTGAGCCGCGGCTTGAGGCGCCGGACGACCTCCGGGTCCTGGGCGTTGAAGAGGAAGACGCCTCCCGCCCGGATCTGGTCCAGGATGCGGAGTTTGACGGCTGCGTAGTGGTCGAAGCTCGGATGGATGTCCGCGTGCTCTCCCGGCACCAGGTTGAGCAGGCAGGCCAGGGAGAAGGAGACGTCGGACACCCGGTGCTGAAGCTGGGCGTGGGAGGTGACCTCCATCACCACCACTCGGACCCCTGCCGTCGCCATCTCGGCCAGGGTGTGCTGGAGGGTGAGCGCGTCGGGGGTGGTGAGGAGCGAGCCCCGGCCCTGCCCCCGGAATCGGATCCCTAGCGATCCCACCACGCCCGGCTCGTAGGCCGGGCCGGCCTTGGCTAGGATGGCGGCCACCAGTTCGGTGACGCTGGTCTTCCCGAGAGTGCCCGTGACGCCCACCACGGTCAAACGCTGGGCCGGGTGGCCGTAGAACGAGGCAGCGATGCGGGAGAGGGCCAGACGGGCATCGTCCACCCGGCCCACGGGGATCCGGATGGGAGGTAAGCTCTCGGGCGCGTCGGTCACGACCGCGACCGCCCCGGCTCGCTCGGCCTGGGCGGCGAACCGGTTCCCGTCGGTAGCGTGCCCCCGGACGGCCACGAAGAGGTCGCCGGGCTGCACCCGGCGCGAGTCGTGGGCGATCCCGGTCACCGCCAGGTCCGCGGCAGGGACCTGAAACCGATCCGGGCATGCCTGCCATGGAACACCGGCCAGGAGATCGTCCCAACGCTTCAAGGATCTTCTCCCCCCACTGCGAACCCAGGTCGGTGTCCCAAGGGACGCGCCTGTTCCCTAGGGAATTGGGTCCTACCCGGTCCATATCCTCCCCGGTTCCGCTGGAAAAGAGAGGCCGGGTCCTTCACGGCGGTTTCACCGCGGCCTGGCCCCACGTCTTCGGCTTCGGCAAGCGGACCCGTTCCCTCAAGCCGGATCCGGCCCAGTCCGATTCCTAAGGAGAGGGATCGGGTTCCCACCCTCCTGCACCCACCCCCTGGTGGGCCACCGGCCCCGGCCGGCCTGGCACCCCGCCAGGACGCCGGAAGAAGGAGCGTTCAGTTCCATGCGGGTCCTTGTCGTCGACGACACGGCTTTCATGCGCATGACCCTGCGCCGCGCCCTGGAGCGGTTCGGGCACGAAGTGGTGGGCGAGGCGGCCGATGGCGAGGAGGCCGTTCAGCTCTACAACGAGCTCCGGCCGGACCTGGTCACCATGGACATCACCATGCCCAAGATGGACGGCATCACCGCGATTCGCCAGATCCGGTCCGTCGAGCCCAAAGCCCGTATCATCGTCTGCAGCGCCATGGGCCAGAAGCCCATGGTGGTGGAAGCGCTGGAGGCGGGCGCGCAGGACTTCCTGGTGAAGCCCTTCGATGCGGACCGGATCCGCGACGCCCTGGAGCGCATGAACGGGTCCTAGTCCACGGCGGCAGCTGTCGCCCCCAGGCAGGTGAGGGATCGTTGGACGCGACACGGCTCGACGCGCTCCGGGAGCTGGCCACCATCGGTGCCGGGAATGCGGCACGGGCGCTGTCCGAGCTCTATGGGGACCGCCTCGTGAACGTGAGCATTCCAGCCGTCCGGGTGGTGCCCCTGGCCCGGGTGGCCGAGGAGGTCGGTGGCGACCGGCCCGTCTCGGCGGTGGTGATGCCCGTGGGCGGCCGGGGCGGCTGGATCTGCCTCATCTTCGCCGACGACGGCCTGGAGCGGCTCTGCCGGCCGTTGGTCCCCGGGGGTGAGCCCGAGCTCCTCCGCTCGGGTGCGGTGGAGGTGGGCAACATCACCCTCACCGCCTATCTGGACGCGCTCGCCACCCTCACGGACCGCCCCCTCCGCCCGGGCCCGCCCGAGCCCGTGGAGGATTCGGCCGCTTCCCTCATGACCAGCCTCCTGGCCGCATCGCAGAGCGTGGGCGACGTCATCCTCATGTCCACCCAGTTCGAGCTCGACGGCAGCCGCCTGGAAGGGCAGCTGGTCTACCTGCCGGTGCGCCGGGACCTGGAGGCGCTGCTGGAGCGCCTGGGGATGGGCGCGTGAGACCGCTTGACGTCCGGGAGGCGGTGCCGACGCCTCAGGACGGCGCGGGCCCACGCACCGTGGGGCTGGGAGAGCTGGTCGCGGCTTCGGCCCCAACCCGGCTGGTCACCTACGGCCTGGGTTCCTGCGTGGGGCTTTGCCTGTACGATCCCTTCGGGAAGGTGGGGGGCCTGGCCCACGTCTTCCTGCCATGGGGCGATCGGGACCGCGAGGGTCAACCCGCTCTCTACGCCAACCTGGCGGTGGAGCGGCTGGTGGCCGCGGTGGCGGCCCTGGGCGGCGACCTCAGGCGTCTGGAAGCCAAGATGGCGGGGGGCGCGCGCCTTTTCGCCCACTCGGACACGCTCAACGTGGGCGAGCGGAACGTGGAGGCGGTTCGCACCGAGCTCCGGCGCTTGGACCTGCGCCTGGTGGGGGAGGACGTGGGCGGGACCCGGGGGCGTAGCCTCCTCTTTGACCTGGCGGACGGCCGCACGCGCGTCACGTCGGGCGGGCGGGACGTCCGGTGGATCTGAGCCCCCTGGTGGTCATCGGCGCTTCCACCGGGGGACCGGCGGCTGTGGAGAGCCTTCTGAGGCTCATCCCCATGCCGGCGCCGGGGGCGTTCATCGTGGTCCAGCACATGCCGCCCAACTTCACCGGAGCCCTGGCGGCCCGTCTGGATCGGGTGAGCGCGCTGGCCGTACGGGAGGCGCGCCCGGGCGATCGGCCGGAACCGGGGCAGGCCCTGGTGGCGCCGGGCGGCTTCCACCTGGTGCTGGACGGTCACGGGCGGGTCCGGCTCTCCCAGGATCCTCCGGTGAACTTCGTCCGGCCCGCACTGGACGTGACCCTGCTGTCGGCCGCCCCGCGCTGGGGGAGCCGCCTGGTCGCGGTGGTGCTGACCGGCATGGGCCGCGACGGCACCGCCGGAAGCCTGGAGGTGAAGCGGCATGGGGGCATGGTGCTGGTGCAGGACCCCGCCGAAGCGCTCATCGCCTCCATGCCCGAGCACGTGTTGGCCTCCGGTGCGGCGGACCGCGTCCTCACCGTCCCGGAGATCGCCCGGGTCCTGGCCGAGAGGGTATGACGCGCGGTCGCCGTCAGGCCCGGCCGCGGATCATCTGGCGGAGGGTCCGGGGCAGGAAGAGGCCGCCGACGGCGAGCTGGAAGTAGTAGGTGAGGAGCCGCCAGAGGAGCACGAAGCCGCCCAGGCGGTCCGCAGCAAGGTAGGGCTTGAACAGGTAGGCGATGCCCACCTCGGCCCCGCCCGCCGCTCCCGGCGTCGGGATGGCGTTCTGGGCCAGGTGGTAGGTGAGGTGCGCGAAGATCGCGTCCAGCCAGAGCGGCGCACCGGGACCGTCCTTCACCACCAGACCCAGGGCGGCCAGGATCAGGGGGCTCACGCTGAGAAAGGCCACCCAGTAGACCAGGTTGAGGAGGAAGTTGTAGACGAGCGGCGCGCGCCCGCGGCGCCGCAGCTTGCGCACGGCCCGGGTGTGGAGCGCCGCCAGCCCCGCCGAGGCGTGCACCAGACGTGTGAGGCGCGGGCGGCGGCCCTCGCGCCGGAGCCGGAGGGCGACCCGGTAGAGCCACCCGGCCAGCGGCCTGGGTGCCAGCAGGCTCACGATGGAGATAGCCATGCCCAGCACCACCCAGACCGCCACCCCAACCAGCAGCACCCCACCCGTCCGACCGGCCGCGTAGGAAAGGAGCAGGATCCAGGCTAGAACCCCCAGGAAGGCCACGGTGAGCACGTTGATCACCGTGTCGAAGACGTTGGCCGCCAGGGCCGTGCCCCACCCCACGCCGCGCCGGCCCAGCGCGTAGACGAAGAAGGGGAACCCCCCGCTCGCGGTGGGCGTGACCCCGCTGACGAACAGGCTCGAGACGAAGTCGGTGAGAAGGGCCAGGAAGGGCGGCGCTTCATCCAGGGTGCGCACCAGGAGCCAGACGCGCAGGCTCCGCACGACCCAACTGAAGACCAAGGCAAGGGCAGCTACCGCCAGCCAGCCGGGGCGCAGCTTGCCCAAGAGCTCTTGCGGCAAGAGCCCCGTCCACCGTACCACCAGCACGAGGCTGACCCCTGTGAGCAGGAGGGTGACAAGGAGCTGGCGCAGGAGGCGCCGCGGGTTTCCCGCTTCCCCGGGGACGTCGGAGGATGCCGCGCTTCCCGGGGCCCCGCCGCTTGGCCGTTCGTCCGCCCGTTCCATCCTGATCCTCCCTACTCCAGCGCCTCGGGCGCCGCACGCCCGTCCGATCCTATGGTACGTCCCCCGCTGGGACGCTGCAAGTCGGATTCGGTGGAAGACCCGTGGCTCCTCTCTGCCCGCTCCACCAGCCACGCCACCGCCTCGTCCAGCACCTCCTGAAGCTTTCCCGCGAGGCCGTGCCCCTCGCCCGGGATCGGCCGCCACGTGACGTCGGCCCTCGCGGCGTCCACGTAGGGGCGCACCACCTCCGGCGGGCCCATGGGATCCAGCTCCCCCTGGAGGAGAAGCACGGGGGCTGCACCCACCAGCACGTCGGGGCGCCAGCGCCAGGATCCGTCGCGCCCATGGAAGGGAAAACCGAAGGCGATGATGCCGGCCACGTCCCGCCGGTGCGCCGCTTCCACGGCTGCCGCGGCGCCGATGGACTTGCCCGCCAGGAAGACGCTCTCGGCGGGCACCCCGTAGGCGCGGCTCAGGTGGTCCAGGGTGGCTTCCACCTGGAGCGTCTCCTCCTTCGCCCACGCCGAAGGAGGGCTACCGGCGAGCCGGAAGGCGAAGGCGAAGCGCACTGCCGTGATGCCCCTCTGGGCCAGCCGCTGGCAAAGGTGCCGGCTGAGGGGGTGCGCCATGTCGTGGTTCGCGCCGTGGGCGACCACGGCCAGCGGCCAGGTCGCCCGCTCGCCGGGAGCTGCAGCAAGCCAGCCCTGGGCGGGGTGAAGGATGGCCGGCAGTCGACCGGCCGGGGATCCTATCTCCGTCTCCAGGGTCTCACCCCCGATCGTCGCCCTCAGCTCCTCGAGCAGCGCCGCCCGGAGACCGCCCCGCTCGTACCCCCGGGCCAGCTCCGCCTGGGCCCTGGTGCGCGCGGCCGGTGCCGACGGGTCCGCCTGCGCGGCCCGAACCGTGCGCAGGAGCCGGTTGGCCGCGGCCGGGCGCTCCACGAAGCGCCCCACCTCGTTTCCCTGGGCATCCATCGCCACCACCAGCGGAATGCGCCCCTTGCCTCCCGTCTGGTGGCGGCCGGCCAGGTCCGGGTCGGCATCCCGTTCGAAGAAGACCAGCGGGACGGCCGCCTCGGCCGCGACCCGCGCCAGCACGGGCACCACCTGAGCGCAGTCGCCGCACCACCCTTCCACCACGGCATAGAGCCGCCCGCCGTCCGCGCCGAAGCGCCGGAACGCCTCCACGGTGTCCGGGTCCGGCTCGACCTGGCGGTAGATGCGGGCCATCCGCTGCCGGCTGGAGCCGGCTCGGGCCAGGAAGGCCGCGAAGGAAAGACCGCGGCCGTACTCCTCCGCGGAGAGCGGCGCCTTCAGCCCCGGGGTAGGGCCCCGCTCCGGTGCCTGCTCAGCCAACGGCATACAGCTCCCTTCCGCTCGGGGTACCTGCCCGCGGCAGGTCCGCCCGTGGTCTTGCACGGTGCTGTTCGACGGAGGCCATCGGACCCCCTGGCCTCGTGCGCGGCCGCCCCGGATGCGGCCCTCCCCGGAGGGGGCCCGCTCCCCCTTTGACGGGATGGCCCGGGCCCCTTATCATGAAGGCGGTGTCTACCCGCACGGGTATCTTCGAAATCACGGAGAGGACGGATGGTGCGATGGACGTCCAGGTGAAGCACGCCGGCGGCATGACCTTCCTCGGACGCGGGGGGAGCAACCACTGGGTGGTCATGGACAGCTCGGCCCAGGTCGGGGGCGACGAGGCGGGAACCCGCCCGATGGAGCTGCTGCTCATCGCGGTGGCAGGCTGCACGGGGATGGACGTGGTCTCCATCCTGCGCAAGAAGCGGGTCGCGGTGGACGGCTTCGAGATCCAGGTCCACGCCGATCGGGCCGAGGAGTACCCCAAGCCCTTCACGCGGATCGAGCTGGAGTACGTCTTCTACGGTCGCGACCTGCCCCTCCAGCACCTGGAGCGAGCAGTGCAGCTCTCCCAGGAGAAGTACTGCGGTGCCTCCGCCACCGTGCGCGGCACGGCCGAGCTCAGCTACCGCATCACCGTCCGCGAGCCCGTTGAGCCTGGGGGCGCGGCCTAGCCGCGCCGATCAGCCCGCCTGGCCCGGGGAGTGCTCGTGATGGTGCTCGTGCGGGTGCTCGCGGGCATGGTGGCCCGGTTCCGCCAGCAGGTCGGGCGAGAGCTGGGCCACGGCCCGGGCGGCCAGCGCGTCGCCTTGCTGCTGCAAGCTCTCCGCCGTGACGCCGGGATCCACGACGATGAACCGAACGGACTGGTGCACCGCCTCCCGGTGCGAGTGGGGGCAGAAGCCCTCGGGCGGTGTGCAGACGGCTTCCACGCTCTCGGCCAGCATGGCCCGCAGGGTGGCGAGGCGACGGGCGGAGGTGGCGGTATAGCCAGGATTCTCGATGATCCTGGGCGCACCGTCCGAGCTCTCCCACACGTGGATCACGGGACCTTCAGGAAGCCGGGCGATGGTTCCGTCCTGATGGACCACGGCTGCCAGACGCATCGGATCGGCTCTCCCCGCGCCGATGGCTGGGGTGAGAGCCTCCCTCCTTCACTCGAGCGGATACCCCTACGCCCAACAGCATAGCGGCGTCCGGGCGGTGGGTCAAGAGAACGCGACGCGTGCCGGGGGCGGAGCGAACCTCGAGCCCCACGACCCTGCGAATCTCCCCGCCGGGAGCCGCGGGACCTCTTGACAGGGCCGCGGCCGTTCCCTATCATGATCTCGACGATCTAACTCTACCCCGTATCCGTATTCGAGGAGGACACGAGCAGATTGGCTCGAGTGACGGTCTACTCCACCCCGACCTGCCCCTGGTGCAACGCCGCCAAGCGTTACCTGCGCCAGCGGGGTGTGCCCTTCCGGGACGTGGACGTCTCCCGCGACCGCAGGGAGGCCGAGCGCATGATGCACAGGTCGGGGCAGACGGGCGTGCCCGTGGTGGAGATCGACGGCAAGGTGATCGTGGGCTTCGACCGGGCCCGTATCGACCGGGCCCTCGACCTCAGGTAGCGCCCTTGGGGAAGATCACCCACACGAACGAACCGGCGTCGCCGCCCTCGAGGGCGGCCGGGCCGGAGAGGAGGAAGCGTTCCATGGAGATCCAACCGCTCGAGGACCGCGTCTTGATCCGCCTGGTGAAGCCGGAGGAGAAGTCGCCCGGCGGCATCTTCCTGCCCGACGTGGCCCAGGAGAAGTCGGCGCAGGCCGAGGTGATCGCCATTGGCACCAGCGACGAGGAGTGGCCCTTCAAGGCGGGGGACCGGGTGCTGGTCGACAAGTACTCCGGTACGGAGATCCGCCTGAACGGCGAGACCTACACGATCCTCCAACGCCAGGACGTCTTGGCCCGCATCAAGGCATGAGGTGACCGCGTCCCCCGCCGCGTAGCAGGAGTTGACCCGCTCAGAGGGAAGTTGCCTCTCTGGACTCCTGGGATCGGGTCAGAGGGGGAGAGCGGTGGCCGCGGGGGAGACGCGGGACGGCGAGCGCCCGGCCGGCGCGAAGGTGCAGCCGGCCGGCGACAGCCAACAGGCCCTGCTCGCGGTGCGGGGGCTCGTCAAAGACTTCGGACGGCACCGGGTCCTACGCGGGTTGAGCTTCCACGTGCAGGCCGGCGAGATCGTGGCGCTCCTGGGGCCCAACGGGGCCGGGAAGACCACCACCCTCAAGACGGTCGCCGGCCTCCTGCGGCTGACGGCGGGCCAAGTCCTCATCGAGGGCAGGCCGCACACCGACGCCGAGGCCCGCCGGGGGCTCGCCCTGGTGCCCGAGGTTCCTTCGGTCTACGAGCTCCTCACGGCCTGGGAACACCTGGAGTTCATCGCGCTGGCCTTCCGCCTCTCGGGCTGGCAGGCGGCCTCCGAGGCCCTCCTGCGCCGTTACCACCTGTGGGAGAAACGGGACGCGCTGGGCGCCACCCTTTCCAAGGGGCAGCGGCAGAAGCTCCTCATCTGTGCCGCGCTGCTCCACAGGCCTCGGGTCTTCCTCTTCGACGAACCCCTGGTGGGGCTGGACCCCGCGGCGCAGCGGGACCTGAAGACCTCGCTGCGCGCGATGCGGGACGAGGGTGCGGCCATCCTGGTGAGCACCCACATGCTCGAGACGGTGGAGCGCCTCTGCGACCGGGCCATCGTCATGAACCGCGGCGAGCTGCTGGCCGAGGGTACCCTGGATCAACTGCGCGAGCGCTTCCACCTGCCCACCCACGCCCCCCTGGAGGAGGTCTTCCTGGAGGCGACGGGCGAGGGGAACGCGACCCCATGACCCCTTCCCCCTTCGGGGCGGCACCCGGCCCCGCGCGCGACCTGCGCGCGCTCGCGGTGCTGGAGCTGCGCCGGGAGCGGAACCGCCTGGTGCGCCTCCTTCACCGCCCCGCTTGGCTTCTCTTCTACGCGGCCGTCGCCCTTGGGGTGGCGGCGGTCTTCCTCCGTGGGCCTGGGGGGGATGGGCAGCCACCCGTTCCAGGCGATGGGGGCTTCGTGTCCGGCGGCCTCGCCGCGCTCTGGATCTTGCTCTCGGTGGGGCAGCGGCTCTGGGCCGCCGCCCAACGCTCGCCCTTCACCCTGAGCTCGGCCGACGCCTCGCTCCTGCTACCCAGCCCCATCTCCAGCCGGCACCTGTTGATCTTCCAGCTCGCCCGGACGGCGATCCAGCGGCTGGTCACCCAGCTCCCCTTTCTGGTCCTGTGGGTCGTCCTCCTGGAGAGCGCCGGTCATTCCCTGGGGCGAGCCGGAGTGGGCTGGTTCTACGCCTTCATCATCCTCATGGGCCTTTGGGGCGACGGGACGCACGCCGTGGTCTGGCTGGCCCTGGAGCACCAGCCGCAACCTCGGGCCGCCCGGGCGCGCCGGGCGTTGAAGGGGTTCCTCGCCGCAGGTGCCGCTACGGGGGTGGGGTGGCTGCTCGCCCCCGTGGTCACCGCCCTGCTCTCCGGGGCGCCCGCGGGTGCCGGTGGGGTCATGAGCCTCTTGCTCGAACGGGCGCACGGGCTGGCGACGGTGCCGCCCGTGAGCTGGGCCGCCGCCTTCCTCGGGGCGGCCCTTGGGCAGGGGAACGGGGTCTGGGCCGCCACCGTCGCGGGTGCCGGCGTCCTGGTCGGGCTGTGGGCCGTCGCCGCCGCCCTGGCGGACGATTACTACGAGCCCCTGGTCCTCCAGGGGGAGCAGGATGCCCGCATCCACCAGGCGGCCAGCACGTGGAACGTCGACACCCAGAGCGTGGCGGTGGAACACCTGGGTTTACCAGGACGGCTCCGGCAGGTGCGGGCCCTTCCCCCCATGGGGCAGGGCGCGTGGGCGCTCTTCTGGCAACAGGCGAACCGGTGGCTGCGGCTGGAGCTGGCGTCGTGGTGGATGAGCCTCTTGGGCCTGGCGGTGCTGGGGGGCGTCCTGGGGGCCCTGGTGCGTGCGGGCACGGCCTCGCTCTGGCTCTGGGTGGTCCCGCCGGCGCTGGCCCTCTTCAGCGCGCCCTGGGGCTACCTGAGCGAGGAGCTTCGGCGGCCGTACCTCTACCTCATTCCTGATGCCGCCTGGAAGCGCCTGGTCGCGGCCTCCCTGGTCTCGTCGCTGGACCTCTTTCTCTCGTACGGCGTCATGCTGGGGGTGGCCGTGGGCATTGCAGGGGCGGGCGCGGCGTCGCTGGCGGGGGGGTTGCTGGTGCTCCTGGCGGTCGCCTGGCTCACCCAGGGCTCCCTGGCCCTGGCCAGCGTGGGGGTACCCCCCTGGCTGGGGCGCGCCACCCGCATGGTCATTCAGTCAGTGCTGGTCCTGGTGGGGCTCATCCCCGGCGTCGCCGCGGCCTGGGTCGCGCTTGCACTGGGGGCGGCGAGCGCGGCCGCCGCCGGGGTGGGTTTCCTGACGACCTCAGCCGTGGGCGCAGGACTCTTCGCGGCTGCCGCCGCCCTCTTCCATCGGGCCGAGCTGGGTGAGTAGCGGGGCGGCATCCCTGCCCGGCGGCCGAAGGAACGGCTGAGCGGGGCGAAAGAAGGGGCGGGGATCAACCCCCGTCCCCCTCCTCGGTGTAGGTGAAGTCGATGGCCTTCTCCTGCTGCACCAGCCCGAAGCGAACCTCGGGGGGCTCGCTGCCCGGCGCCACCTCGAGGGCGTGTTCCATGGGGGTGGTGGCCTCGGCCCGCTCGGGGAGCCACTCGGGATCCAGCTTCACCTGGTAGCGGCCCGGGGCCACGTCCTCGAAACGGAAGGTGCCGTCAGGATCGGTGAAGGCCTCCCTCGACGGCCCGTCCCCGGCCAGAACCACGCGCATCCCGGCAAGGCCGGGCTCCTCCGGGCCCCGGGCCCCGTCGCTGTCCCGGTCCTGGAAGACCGCGCCCTCCAGGGTCACGGCCCGCACCAGGGGCACGAGGAGCTCGCTTTCGTCGCCTGCCGCCACGGGGAGCAGCTGCGGCAGCGACGTCGCCACCGTCCAGCCTGAGGGCAGGTTGGCGATGCGGAAGGGATAGCTCCCGGGCTCGGTGGAGGGGAAGCGGAAGGCCCCGTCTTCTCCGGTCAGGGCCTGCTCGCGCCCCAGCTCCAGCAGCAGCCCCGGGAAGCCCTCTTCACCCTGGTCGGGGCGGCCGTTTCCGTCGGCGTCCTTGAAGGCGCGCCCCACCACCCGGCCCCGGACCTTCACCCACGGCACGGGAAGGCCGAAACGGGTCGAGAGCTGCAGCCCAACCCATTGCTCCGCGTCGTCGCCGAAGAGCGTGCGCCCCCACTGGTCTGTGAGGCCGTGCGCCCCGGCTTCGGCCTCCTGGGCCAGGATGAGGCCCAGGCTCAGGTCGCCCGCCACCCGCCAGCCCAGGTCCAGGCGAAGGGTGTCGCGGCTGGCGCGCCCCTCTCGCTCGGCCCGTCCGCCCTCCACGGAGGCGAAGAGCCGGTCGGACCAGAGGGTGGTGCCCGCCCCGAGCTTCAGGGCTTCCAGGGGGTCCACCTGGTCCAGCGCCTGGTCGCGCTGGTACCTGCTCCAGACGCCGGACCGGTTCGAGCCCAGCCGGAGCTGGAGCTCGTAGCGCCGCTCGGGCAGATCCACCGCCTCACCGGGGCGCAGGGCCCCCGAGGCGCGCGCCCCCAGCCGGTAGCTCAGGAAGCCTTCCTGGCTGAGGCTCACGGCCACGCCGCCCTCGGGATCGCCGAAGACGCCGCTGGGGCCGCTCCGCTCCACATCCACGCCGAGCCCCAGGGTCGGCAGCGGCCCCAGTCGCCAGGAGGAGCCCAGCTCCACCCGCTGGACGTCCCGGGGATCGGCCGCCGGGGCGCCCTCCTCGCCGGGTACCATCTCGCCGCCGGCGCCGACGTGGTAGGCCTCGGCGGCCCCCGTGAGGGTGAGGACCCTCCCCAGGCGCAGGCGGCTTTCCACCCCGTAGCCCTCGGTCCCCGGGTCTCCCAGGCGCGGGCGCTCTGGATCGTCGGAGGGCGGCAGCCCCAGGTACGCGGCGCCGACCCGCTCGTAACGGGTGCTGAGCTGGAAGGGTCGGAGGTCCAGGGTGGCCCGGAGCCGCTCCGCCTCTCGCTGGGGCGCCCGGCCGGGCTCCCAGTCGAACGCGTCGCCCGGGTCGGTGGCAGGCTGGACGGCCGCCGGCGCAGGGGGCACCCCGGGCCAGGGGATGGGTCCTGCCCCGGCTCCGGAACCGGCCCAACCCACCTCCAGCCCCACCCACCGCCATGGGCGGAGCTCCAGGGTGTAGCCTCCTGCGGCCCGGTCGCCTCGCACCGTGGTGAAGTAGCTGGGAGAGAGGTTGAACCGATCGGACCCGATGCGCAACCGGGAGCCCACCCAGGTCTCCTCACCCGAGATGCCGCTGGCCAGGGAGAGACCCAGGAGGCTGCCCTCGTAGCCCAGGGAGGCTCCCGTGAGCGACGGGCGGACCAGGCTGTTCTCGGGGGCGGCCAGGTCACCGAACCGCACCTGCCACGGGCCCTGGCCGAGCTGCCCCGTCCCGCGCCCCCCCTGGCCCGGCCGAGAGAGGTCGCTTTCAGAGTACAGCAGGCTCAGGTGCGAGTCCCCGGGCAGCGAGCCCCCCGAGACCAGGGCGCCCGAGCTGGTGACCCGCTCGCCCGACGCTCCCACTCCCACCCGGAGGACCGTGGGAATCTCCAGGTGGAGAGGCCGGTCCCCCTGGGAGCCGGAGGGAGGGGGTAGCACCGTGGCCGAGACCCGTTCGTGGGCCGAGAGGCCGGCACGGGTCCGGGCCGCGACCGTCAGCACCACGGTCCCGGGCAGGGCATCGCCCGGAACGGGCACGCGCAACCGCACCGGCAAGGTCTCACCCGGCCCCACCTGCCGTTGGGCGGGCTCCACCTGGACCGGGTACGACCGGTCCGCCCGGGCGGTCACCTGCACCTCCTCGGGCGTATTGCCCAGGTTGACCACGTTGACGGTGAACCGTGCATCGTTGCCCGGAAGCACCCTGCGGGGTTCCACGGGCACCTGCAGGTGGATCTCGCGCCGCGAGGCCACCCGGAGCTCCACCGCGGCCGAACCGCCTGCGCCCTGGGGATCCGGAGATCCCGGGTCGCTCGGCTCGCCCCCGGTGAGGTGCACCTCCACCCGGTAGGTGCCTGCCGCGGTCGCGGCAGGTACCTGCACCGTCAGGAAGAGGGCCTGGGACGCCCCGGCGGCCAGGGTCATGCTGGGCTCCTGGCCGTCGCCCAAGAGCGACCAGCCCTCGGGCAAGACAGCCTCCCAGACCGCCTCGGACGCAGCCTGGGAAGCGTTCTCCACGTTGAAGACCAGGGTGACGAAGGCGCCTGGCTCCACGTCCTGGGCCGGGGGCGCGCTCACTCGGAGGCCGGTGGCCGCAGGTTCAGCGGCTTCCTGTGCCCCAGACCCGGCCGCGGTCACGGCCAGGCCGGCGACCAGAAGGACCAAGGCCAGCACGGGCCGCAGGACCATGCTAGCGCACCTCCAGGCGCGTCTGGCCGCCCACCCGGGTGGCGCCGCCATAGTCCAGCACCGCCAGCACCAGGTAGGTCCCGGGCTCCAGCTTGCGAGCCGGATCGGAGACGGTCAAGAGCCGCTGGTCGCCCGGGAGGACCGGAAAGGCCTCCACGTCGTAGCGCGCCACCGTCTCGCCCGACGCCCCCCGGATCTCCACCCATCCCTGGGGCGTCAGGGGGAGGTCGCCCTCGTTCGTGAAGCGGACCGCGGCCGTGAAGGAGCCGGATCCGTCGGCTTCGAGGCCCGTGATCTTCCCCCGGCCCTCTCCGCTGCCCGGCACCTGCTCGTAGAACTTCACGCCCACCCGCGACGCCACCCGGATCTGGGTACCGCCCCCGGGGACGGGACGCGGCTCGCCCTGGACGAAGACCACGGTCCAGTAGCTGCCCGACGCGCCCTCCGGGACGGCGAACGAGTACCGAACCGTGCGGCTCTCACCGGGACCGAGGGTGAACTCGGTCGGGGTGAGCCGGATCCATCCCGAGGCCGAACGCTCCATGCTTCCGGGCTCGAGGAACTGATGCTGCCCCTGCTCGTCCCGCCGCCAGTCCTGGACGTAGATCCGGATGCGCTCCGCGGAGTCCCGCTGGTTGGTGACCACGAGGGTCCCAGCCTCGGTTTCGCCGGCTGGAACCTCCAGGTGGACCTCCAGCTGATCCACTCGAATCGCGGCCGCTCCCGGAGCCACCCAGGCGACCAGGACCGCCAGGAGGAGCGGGAGCGTTCGTCGCACCCTGCTGCCCAGCTTCTTCACAGCCGACTCCCTCCTGCGTCTAGCCTGAGAGATCGTCCTGCCGTGCTCCCGGCGCGCTGGAGCGCTGGGACGGAGCGGGCGGGGCCGTGCGGCCCCGCCCGTCCTCAGCGCTCCGCTCACGCCGCCCGGCTCAACGGGTGGTGGTGGTGTAGAGCAGCGTGGCGCTGTAGTTGCCCATCGGGTCCGTGTCCTTCACGTCGACCATGTAGTCGACGGGAACGGTCGTCGACCCCGACGGCCCCTCGAAGACCACCGCTGGTTCCTCGCCGGCGCCGGGGATGGATGCGTACTGAGCATCCGAGCCGTTCACCCGGAAGAGGAAGTCGGAGACCGGCTTGTTGGGATCGTCAGCCGGCCCGTCGTAGGCGATGGTGTCCGAGGTGGCCTGCACGGTCATGACCCACTCGGCGTTGCTCTGGACCGAGAGGCGGTTCGCTTCGAGCAGCTCCAGGTCCTGAGAGCCGTCGGACTGCCCCAGCTGCACCACCGGGCTGTCCACGTCCAGGAGGATCCAGCGGGTGATGGACCACTGGGTGTTGACCTCCTTGCTGTCCGTGGCCTCCGTGGGCGGTGCCGGCTCCTGGTCAGTCTCCTCTGTTTCCTGAGCCAGGGCGACGGAGCCCGAGAGACCGAACTCGGCCTGAACGACCAGCGACAGGGCGACGAGCCCCACGGTCAGCACCGGGATCAGCGCGGTGCCGAGCAGGCGACGAAGGGTGCGCGACATCCAAGTCCACCTCCTGCGTTGATCTCTTTCCGGCGCCTTGGCGCCGGTGGCGGCCGCCAGCACCCAGTGTAGGACACGAAGGGATCCGAGAGCCATGGATCCTGGTCGCTGCTCAGGTGGAAGGAAGCGGAAAAGGCAGGACGTCATCGGTCCGTGCAGATTCAGGGCAAGGGTGGGAAAGGTTCCGAGCGTGTCCGCCGGCCTGTTTTGACGGGCTCCGGGGCGACCCGCTAGAATGAAGGGCGGTAGGGGTTTCCGGATGGCGGCCGGGTCGGGGCCGCACCGGATGAGGGGGAAAGGACCATGCAGGCGCCGGGGCGCGCAGGCTGGCGTGTGCTCGCGATCGACCCCGGATCCACGTCGACCCGCTGGGCGCTCTACGTGGACGACAATCCGGTGCACGAGGTGACCCTCCGGCACCTGGACGCGGAGCTGGAGGCGTACGTCCGGGTCTGGGACCAGATTCCCTACCGCCTGGAACGCCTGCGATCCTCGCTCGCCGGGCGGGGGGTGCGGGTGGAGGATCTCCACGGCGTCGTCGCCCGGGGCGGGTTGCTGGCACCCATCCCCGGCGGCACCTACTCGGTGGACGCGGCGATGCTGGACGACCTGGCCCGCGCGGAGCGAGGGGAGCACGCCTCCAACCTGGGGGCTCCCCTGGCGGCCCACCTGGCGGAGCCGGCCGGGCTGCCCGCCTGGGTGGTGGATCCCGTCTCGGTGGACGAGATGGAACCGGTGGCTCGGCTTTCGGGGCTTCCCGGGATCGAGCGGCGAAGCCTTTGCCATGCCCTCAACATGCGGGCGGCGGCGCGGCGCCTGGCCCAGGACCTGGGCGTGCCCTACCCGAGCCTGCGCCTGGTCACGGTCCACCTGGGCAGCGGCGTCTCGCTCGCGGCCCACCGCGACGGGCGCATGGTGGACGTCTGCAACCCCAATGACGAGGGTCCTTTCTCCCCCGAGCGCACCGGGAGCCTGCCCGTCACCCAGATGGTGGACCTCTGCTTCTCGGGCCGGTACACGGCGGACGAGCTGAAGCGCGCGCTGGTGCGCCGGGGCGGCCTCGTGGCGTACACAGGGAGCCGCCACCTGCCCGACGTGCTGGCCCGCGCCGGGGCGGACCCGGAGGTCCGCCTGGCGCTGGATGCCTTCGTCTACCAGGTGGCCAAGGAGGTGGGCGCCCTGGCCACCGTCCTCGAGGGACGGGTGGACTGGATCCTCCTCACCGGCGGCGGCGCGCACGCCGCGGAACTGGTGGCCGCGCTCACCGAGCGGGTGCGCTTCCTCGCGCCGGTCCGGGTGGATCCCGGCGAGCACGAGCTGGAAGCCCTGGTCCAGGGGGCGCTCCGGGTGCTCCGCAACCAGGAGCCGGCCCGTTTCTATGGTATAATGTGCGGAGGATGACCGGAAACGGTGATCATTAGCGGCGGCGGCCTCTCTTCGGGCGGCCGTGCTGGAGGTCTCGTCTTCGATGCCGCAGCGCCCGTGGGCGCGCGTCGCTCTGCTCTTGCCGATCCTCGTCCTCCTGGCCGGCCTGGCGGGCACCTTCGCCTACCGGTCCGGTATGGAGCGCCGGGCTGCCGTCGGACGCCCCGCGCCGGCCTTCGCGTTGGAGACCCTTGACGGGCGCACCGTCTCCCTGGAGGCGCTGCGGGGCAAGGTGGTCTTCCTCAACTTCTGGGCAAGCTGGTGCGGGCCGTGCCGGGACGAGGCCCCGGACCTCCAGCGCTTCCACCAGGCGTACGGCGACCGGGTGGTCCAGCTGGGGGTCAACTACCGGGAAGCCGAAGACCACATCCGGCCGTTCGTGCAGGAGTTCGGCCTGACCTTCCCCATCGTGCGCGACCGGGACGGCCGGGTGGCCGAGGCCTACGGGATGCGCGGGGTGCCCGAGAGCTGGTTCATCGACGCATCGGGGGTAGCCCGCTTCCACTGGGCCGGACCCCTGACCTACGCTCAGATGGAGGCCGCCTACCGCCAGACCCTGGCCGAGGGGCGCCCGGAGGGGGGCGAAGGCCATCTACCGTAGGATCTTCTGGGCCGTGGCGCTCCTGGCCCTGGCGGGAGCGGCGGCATGGACCTACCTGAGCTTCACGGAGACAGCCTCGGGCGGCCTTCGGGTGGGGGAGCCGGCCCCGGACCCGACCCTCGCCAGGTTCGAGGGGGGCACCCTGCGGCTCTCGGACCTCAGGGGCCGGCCTGTGCTCCTGCGGATCTCGTCCCGCGGCTGCAGCTTCTGCTCCAACGACTTCGCCCCCCTGGACCGGATCCAGCAGCGCTACGGTGACCGTCTCCAGGTGGTGGCCCTCGAAACCCAGAGCCCGGCTTCCGCGGTGGAGCACGCGCTCGGAGGCCGGGAGCCGTCCTACCCGGTGGTCGTCGATCCCCAGGGCACCGCCGCGGCCGCATGGCCCCTGAAAGGGCTCCCCATGCTCTTCGTGCTGGATCGCACCGGGCGGCTCCATGCCTCCGCCTGGGGCGAGGTGGCCGCCGTCGAGCTGGACCGGCTGGTGGGCGACCTGCTCCCCCCGCCTCCGGACCCCGCCTCGCCCGAGTTCCAGGAGCGCTTCCGACAGGTCTCCACCCAGATCCGTTGCCAAGAGTGCGAGGGCCTTTCGGTGTGGGAGTCCAACGCCGCGTCGGCATGGACCTCCCGGGCGGAGATCCGCCAGCGGCTGCTGGAAGGCTGGACCCCTGGGGAGATCGTCCACTGGTTCGAGGACCGCTACGGGGTGTGGATCCTCATGAGCCCACCGGCCCGGGGCGGCCTCGCCTGGGTCTGGATCGCGCCGGGGCTGGCGCTCCTGGCCGGGGCGGCGCTGGTGGCCGCCTACCTGCGGCGGCCAGCGCCTCAGGAGCCGGCTCGCGGGGCGGAAGCCCCGGGAACGGGGCCGGAGCTCCCCCCCGAGATCGAGCGCCGGCTGAGGGAGTACCTGTAGAGGGACACCGAGGGACGGCCGGACCCTGCCGCCCATGGAGGAGGGACGCCTCATGACGACCATCCAGGTCCTCTCCGCCGGTGGCGGACTCCTTCTCGACCTGGGCCTGGTGCTGGCTGGCGGCCTCAGCGTCGCCCTGGCGGTGGGCTGGCGGCGGGAAAGGGCGTGGCAGCACCGGCTGGCGCGGCAGGGCACCGGGGCCCTCTGGGCGGTGGTGAGCCTGGCGGTGGGCCTGCTGCTCTGGGCACTCCTCACGGGCCAGTTCGCCTTCCGTTACGTGGCGGGCCACAGCAGCCTGGAGCTGCCGCCCTTCTACCGGGTGACCGCGCTCTGGTCCGGCCAGGAGGGGTCGCTCCTCTTCTGGCTCTGGATCCTGACGGGGTACGCGGCGCTGGTGGCCCGGCGCACCGCCTGGGAGGCCCGTCGCCTGGCGGTTCCGGCGGTCTTCACCCTCACCGTGGTGGCGACCTTCTTCGCCCTGCTGGTGAGCCGGGTGGTCCACCCCTTCACCGTGGTGTCGCCGGCCCCGGCCAACGGGCTGGGGCTCAACCCGCTGCTGCAGAACTACTGGATGGGACTGCACCCCGTCTTTCTCTACCTGGGGTACGTGGGGCTGTCGGTACCCTTCGCCTTCGGCATCGCCGCGCTGCTCACCGGGGAGACGGGCGAGGCCTGGGTGCGCGTCACCCGGCGCTGGAGCCTGATGGGGTGGCTCTTCCTCTCGGCCGGCATCCTCTTCGGGGCCCGGTGGGCCTATGAGGAGCTGGGCTGGGGCGGCTACTGGGGCTGGGACCCGGTTGAGAACGCCTCCTTCCTGCCGTGGCTCACGGCCACCGCCTTCATCCACTCGATCATGATGCAGGAGAAGCGGGGCCTGCTGAAGCGGTGGAACCAGGTGCTCATCCAGGTCACCTTCGGGCTCACCCTCTTCGGCACGTTCATCACCCGCAGCGGCATCCTCACCTCGGTGCACGCCTTCGTGGAGTCGGACGTGGGTCCGTTCTTCACGGGCTTCCTGGCCCTGGCCGCCGCCAGCTGCCTCTACCTCCTGCTCCTGCGCTGGGGCGAGCTGAAGGACGAGCGTGCCATGGTCTCCTACGCCTCCAGGGAAGCCAGCTTCCTCTTCAACAACCTGGTGATGACCGCCGCCGCCTTCGCCATCTTCTGGGGCACCGTCTTTCCGCTGGTGAGCTCCCTCTTCGGGGTCCAGGTGACGGTGGGGCCGCCGTACTTCAACCGGGTGACTGGCCCCCTCTTCGTGGCCTTGCTGCTCTTGATGGGCATTGGGCCGGTGATCGCCTGGAAGCGGGCCACGCCCACCAACCTGCGGCGGAGCTTTACCCTTCCTGGCGTGGTGCTGGCGGGGACCGGGGCCGTGCTGGTCGCCGCGGGGGTGCGCGAGCTGGGGGTGGTCCTGGCCTGGAGCCTGGCTGCTTTCGTGGTGGCCGCGGCCGCGGTGGAGGTGGCCAAGGGGGTCCACGTGCGCATGGCCCGCCGGCGGGAGCCCGCGCTGCTGGCCCTTCCCCGCGTGCTCAACGCGAACGCTCACCGGTACGGCGGCTACCTGGTTCACGTGGCGGTGGTGCTGATCGCGATCGGCATCGTCGCCTCCCAGACCTACCAGGTGCGGCGGACGGCGGCGCTGGAGGTGGGCCAGGAGGTGGCGGTGGGCCCCTACCGGCTCCTCTTCCAGGGTCTCGACGAAGAGCGGGAGGGCGCGGTTCCCGGGGTGGCCGCCAGCCTGGTGGTGCGCCAGGGCGATCGTACCCTGGGCCTCGTCCGGCCCGAGAAGCGCTTCTTCCCCGGCTTCGCCGAGCGGGAGGGGCCCACCTCGGAGACGGCCATCTACAGCCGCCCCGGAGGGGACCTCTACGTGGTCCTCTCGGGCTGGGATCCCTTCGGCGCCACGGTGGGCTTCGTCTTCTACTACAATCCCTTCGTGTCGTGGATCTGGGCCGGGGGAGCGCTGCTGGTGGCGGGCACGCTCTTCGCCCTCTGGCCCCGGCGGCGCGAGGCGGCCCTGGAGGGCCGGATCTTCTCGGAGCTGGCCGAGCTCGAGGCCGATCGCCTCGCCGGCGACCTGCCCGAGGCTGAGTACCTGGCGCTCCGGGCGCGCCTGGTGGGCCGGGCCGGCGCCCTCCTGGATGAGGAGGCCCACGCCCGCGCGCGGGCCGAGGCCGAGCTGCGGGCGCTCGCGTCGGGCTGAGCCGGCCGCCTCAGCGGGTCTGCTGCAGCACCTGCTGGTAGCTGAGGCGCCGGGTGTGGCGGGTGGGCAGCCATTCCCGGCGGCGGTGAGTGAGGAGCCCCCAGAGGATCACCAAGGCGGACGTGTACGTGAAGAGCGGGAAGAGCGCCACGAACCGGTAGGCGGACGCGGGGAGGCGGTCCAGCCGCCAGACCAGGAGGGCCGGGGCCATCATGGCCGCTGTCGACGTCAGAAGCCAGGCCAGCAGGGTGGCGAGCTCCGGAGCGGCACCCGCACCCGGGAGCGGCCCTGCCAACCGGGAGAGCCCATCGACCACCGGGCGCGCCAGTGCCCAGACGGTCCCCATCCCCACGGCGACCATCTGCAGGAGCCGGGCGGCGCCGTCGAGGCAAGCCACGTCCCGCCGGAGCACCGCGGCCCGGAGCAAGCGGGGGCCGTACCGGAGGGCCACCTGGGTCTGCCCCCGGGCCCATCGCAGGCGCTGGCGGAGGCTGGCGGTGAAGCTCTGGGCCTTCTCGTCGTACACCCGCGTCTCGGGCGCGAAGGCGGTACGGTAGCCCAGGCAGAGAGCCTGCACCGAGAACTCCAGGTCTTCGGTGAGGCTCTCGGTCTCCCAGCCTAGCTCGCGCAACACATCGGCGGCGATGCACATGCCTGTCCCCATCAGGGCCGCCGAAAGGCCCAGGTTGGAGCGGGCCAGGAGGTTGAAGCGGTTATTCACCCAGAAGCCGATGCTGAACGCGGCGGAAACCCAGGTGTCGCCTGGGTTCTTGGAGTCCACGTACGCTTGGATCAGCCGCTGGCCCGCGTGCAGCCGCGCGTCCATCACCCGCAGGAGGTCCAGCGAGACCAGGTTGTCTGCGTCGAGGATCACCACCGCGTCGTAGGGGGGTGGCTCGGAGGGGGGTAGACCCGTGCCCCGATCCACCAGTCCCAGCCAGCTCAGCGCGTCGCCCAGAGCGTAGCCCTTGCCCCGCCGGACCGGGTCCCGGCGCCGGAGCACCCGCACCCCCCGGGCGGCGGCGATGGCCTCGGTGCCGTCGGTGCAGTTGTCCGCGATGACGTAGATGTCGTACAGGTCCTTCGGATAGCGGAGGGCCTGCAGGTTGGCCAGGAGCGGGTCGAGCACCGCGGCCTCGTTGTGCGCCGGGATCAGGACCGCGAAGCGGGAGGTGAACCAAGGGGAGAAACGCTGCCGCCGGGACTGGAGCCCCGCCAGGCCGACCAGAAGGGCGTAGGCGGAGAAGACCACGAGGAAGCCTTGGCCCAGGCTGACGACGGCCTGCCAGGCCGTCTCCAACCCACCCTCCATGGGGATCCTCCTGTCTGGAACCATGAACGCTGGTCCATTCTAGGCGGGCCGGCTGCCGCGGCACCATGACCGGTACCTTCCATTCGAAGGGAAAAGGGACGAAAAGGGATTCCGTCCAGGGATCCAGCGGCGCGGCGAGAGAAGGAGTTCAATCCCTGGGAACAGAAGGTTGACACAACAGTTGCCGGCGAGGCCGGCGGCCGGATCGGGGGGTCCCGTGGCATGACCTGGCTCAGGCGACTCAGCACCGCGGCGGCGGTGGGCATGTTCTTCCTCCTGGCGTCGGGGGTGCTGGTGACCACCACGGGTTCGGCGGCGGGCTGCGGGAACGCCTGGCCCTTCTGCGACGGCGACTGGAACACCCTGGCCACATGGATCGAGGTGAACCACCGGGCGGTCACGGGCGTCCTGGGGCTCTTGATCCTGGCGGTCTCGGTACTGGCCTGGCGGCAGCTCGGGCACCGGCGGGACGTGCGGCGGCTGGTGGGCGCCTCCCTGGGCTTCCTGCTGCTCCAGTCCTGGCTGGGGGCGGCTGCGGTGATGTGGGGCTCCTCGCCACCGGTGCTGGCCACCCACTTCGGCGTCTCCCTGGGCGCCTTCGGTGCCGTCCTCCTGCTGGCCGTGAGGGTACGCCAGCTCGCGACGGGCCGGAGCTACCGGGGCGGTCCGGTGCCTGCCCGCTTCCGGTCCCTGCTCTGGGTCAGCCTGGCGTGGACGGTAGGGGTGGTCTACGTGGGGGCGTACCTCCGGCACACCCACACGGGGCTCGCCTGCCTGGGTTGGCCTCTCTGCAACGGCGTGCCGGTGCCACCGCTGGGCACGGCGGCCTTCGTGGGCTTCGTCCACCGCCTGCTGGCCGGGGTCCTGATCCTCCTGGTGGCCTACGCGGGGCATCTCACCCGTCCCTACCGGCAGGACCGCCCGGACCTCTTCCGGGGCTCCCTGGCAGCCCTGGCCCTCCTCCTGCTCCAGACGCTGAGCGGTTGGCTGGTGGTGGGAACCCTCAGCTCCATTGCGGCCAACGTGATCCACTCCAGCCTGGTCACGCTCTTCACGGGGGTCCTCCTCTACCTGGCCATGGAGACCGCGCCCGAGGCCTCCACCCTTGAGGAGCGACGATCCGTGGCGGTCTGAGAGGGTACGCCCGACGGGGAAGCAGGCTTCAGATCCAGAAGAGGAGCACCCACAGGTAGATCCACAGGACGCCCACGAAATGCCAGTAGATCGCACCCGAGGTGACGGCGCGGGCTGCCGTCGGTCCGTGGTGCCTGAGCCGCACCGCGCCCACGATCAACCAGCCGAGGCCCGCCAGGACGTGCGCCGCGTGGACGGCGGTGAGCACGTAGAAGAACGAGGCGTGGGGATTGGAGGCCAGGAAGACGCCGGCCGCCGCCAGTTGGCGCCAGGCGGCGAGCTGCCCCAGGACGAAGAGGATGCCCAGGAGCGTGGCCACGTTCACCGCCGGTTGGAGGCGCACCCCGTCCCCCCGCCGGAAGCCGCTCCTGCCCCACTCGAGCACGCCGCTGCTCAGGACCAGGACGGCGGTGCTGAACCAGAGGATCCCCGGCATGCTGACGGGGGTCCAGTCGCTCCCCGTGCGGCGGGCGAGGTAGGTGCTGGTGAAGCCCAGGAAGAGCATGGTGACCGCACCCAGGAGGAGCCACACCCCCGCGTGCGCGATGGGTGCGCCTTCGGGGGAGGGCCGGCCGCTGTCGCCGTCCCCCCCGCCGAAGTCGGGGATGCCGGGTCCTCCTGGTGGGTGGACCTCCGCAGGCGTTTCCAGAAGCTGCTGCGCCATGGGATGTACGCTTCCTCCTTTGGCCGCCGCCCAATCCCGGCGACCTACCGTCCGGGCACCCCCACCGGAGCCGCCTCAGGCTCGGTCTGGGGAACGAAGTCGTCGTCCGCCCCGGGTACGCTGTAATCGTACGCCCAGCGGTGGACCTCGGGGGTCTCGCCCTCGAAGTTATCGTGGGGCGGCGGTGACGACGTCTGCCACTCGAGCGAGGTGGCACCCCAGGGGTTCGCCTCGGCGCGCTCACCGTAGCGAAGGCTCCAGACGAAGTTCACCAGGAACAGCATGTGCGCGGCCCCCATCACGAATGCGGCGACGGAGACGAACTGGTTCAACCCCTGGAAGCCCGCCAGGTAGTCGTAGAACTGGGTCGAGAAGATCCGCCGCATCATGCCGCCGATCCCGGCGAAGTGCATGGGGAAGAAGGTGGCGTAAGTGGCGGGCAGGGCGATCCAGAAGTGGAGCCGTCCCAGGCGCTCGTTCATCTTGCGGCCGAACATCTTGGGGAACCAGTGGTAGATGCCGGCGAAGATGCCGAAGAGCGAGGCGCTGCCCATGACGAAGTGGAAGTGGGCGACCACGAAGTAGGTGTCGTGGACGTACATGTTCAAGGCCGGCGAGCCCAGGATCATGCCCGTGAGGCCTCCGGTCACGAAGAGCGAGACGAAGCCGATGGCGAAGAGCATCTGGGGCGTGAAGCGCAGCTTCCCCCGCCAGAGGGTGGCCAGCCAGTTGAAGACCTTGATGGCCGACGGGATCGCGATGAAGAGGGTGGTGGTCATGAAGGCCGTCCCCAGTAGCGGGTGCATGCCGCTCACGAACATGTGGTGCCCCCACACCAGGAAGCTCAGGAAGGCGATGACCGCGATGCTGAGCACCATGGCCCGGTAGCCGAAGATGGGCTTGCGGGCGTTGTTGGCCAGGATGTCGGAGACCATGCCCATGGCCGGCAGGATCAGGATGTAGACCTCCGGGTGGCCCAGGAACCAGAAGAGGTGCTGGTAGAGGAGGGGGTCACCGCCCGAGGCCGTCACCTGCACCCCGTTGATGACCACGCTCGCGGGCAGGAAGAAGCTGGTGCCGCCGGCACGGTCGAAGAGGAGCATGATCGCCGCCGCCAGCAGGACGGGGAAGGAGAGGAGCGAGAGGATCGAGGTGATGAAGAGGCCCCAGCTCGTCAAGGGCATGCGCAGCAGCGACATCCCCCGGGTGCGGAGCTGGAGGATGGTGGTGATGTAGTTGAGCGACCCGAACAGAAAGGCCAGGATCAGGATCGCCAGGCTCACCAGCCAGAGCACCTGGCCCACGCCCGAACCCGCCTGCGCCAGGGCGCTCAAGGGCGGGTAGGCCGTCCAGCCGCTGATGGGCGGGCCCCCGGGCACGAAGTAGGAGGCGAGCAGGACCGCGATGGAGATGGGGTAGAGCCAGTAGGAGGCCATGTTGAGGAAGGGGTAGGCCATGTCGCGCGCGCCGATCTGAAGGGGGATCAGGAAGTTGCCGAATCCACCCGTCAGCGCGGCGCTGAGCACGAAGAAGACCATGATGGTGCCGTGCATGGTCACCGTGCCCAGATAGGAGGCCGGCGTGACCCCCGACGCCTCAGGCCAGCCCAGGGCCAGGCGGATGATCATGGCCAGCGTGCCGCCCAGCACGGCCATCCCCATCGACGTGGCCAGGTACTGGATGCCGATCACCTTGTGATCCATGCTGAAGACGTACCTGCGCCAGAAACTGAGGCGCTGCTCCTGGTGCAGGTGCTCCTGAACGACCGCCATCGGCATTCCGCTCCCTTCTCGAGCACCATCGGCTCAGAGTCCGAGCAGGTTCCCCGGGGCTCGACGGCAGGGTGGTCAGGCCCGCCTTACTGGGCCCGGGCCGCCAGCCACGCGTCGTACTCCTCCTGGGTCTCCACCACCAGCCGGGACCCCATCAGGTAGTGACCCACCCCGCAAAGCTCCGCACAGGCGATGGGATAGGTGCCTGTCTCGGTGGGCGTGAACCACACCTGGGTGACCCGGCCCGGCACCGCGTCCTGCTTGAAGCGGACGTCCGGGATGTAGAGGCTGTGGATCACGTCCTTCGAGGTGAGGAGAAGGCGCACCGGGCGCCCTACCACCAGGTGGAGCTCGGAGGCTACCAGGTCGTCCGAGGCCCCCTGGGCATTCCGGTCGAGCCCGATGGGGTTCCGGCCCGAGCCCGAGCCGGGCCGGATGGTGCCCAGTACCCCGTCTGCGCCCGGGTAGTGGAAGTTCCAGCCGAACTGCTGGGCCACCACCTGGACCGTGGCCGCGTCCGGGGGAGGCGCCCCGTGCACCTGGAGCCAGAGCCCACCCCCCAGGACGGTGAGGACCACCAGGATCGCAGCGGGGATCAGGGTCCAGGCGAGCTCGAGCCGGGTGTTTTCGTGCCAGTAGCTGGCCCGGCCCACGCCCCGGTCCGCGAAGCGGACGAGGAAGAACCCAAGCGCCGCCTGAACCAGGATGAAGACGGTTCCGATGATGACCAGGATCGCGTTGAAGAGACGATCGATGCCGCCCCCCTCGATCGAGACCAGAGGAGGCCGCCACCAGTGCCCCAGGGCGTAGACGAACGAGGTCACCGCCGCCGCCAGGATCGCCCAGATGAGCAGGCCGGCTGCCGAGCCGACGCGGTTGGGACGTCTCTCTTCCGCTGGATCTCTCAGCATCGCGAGGCTCCTTTCGTCAGGGCAGACGGGTGAAGGCGTCGGGGGCAATCCCCGCGAGGAGGGCCACCGCCAGGATCAGGGGCGAGAGCACCGCGTACACGAAGGTGAGCCGCTCGAACCGCAGGTGCATGAAGTACGCCATGATCAGCGCCCCCTTCATCAGGGCCAGCACCACCAGGAGCCCTACCGTCACGCCCCGGGGCAGCGACAGCGAGGCCACTGCGATCTCCACGATGGTGAGCCCCAGGAGCCAGAGCCAGGTGCGGACGTACAGCCCGGACCCTGCATCGTGGCCGGCCTGGGTGCCTGGTTGCACCGCGGGGCCCTGAGCTTGAGGGGTCATCGGTTCGGACACGTCGCGCACACCCCTTTCACACGAGGTAGAGGAAGGTGAAGATGAAGACCCACACCAGGTCCACGAAGTGCCAGTAGAGGCCGGCCGACTCCACGCCGTCGGCGCCGAAGCGCCCCTGGAGGGTCCGGTAGGTGACCGTGGTGAGGTAGACGACCCCCGCCAGCACGTGAAAGCCGTGGAAGCCCGTGATCACGAAGAAGGTGGTGCTGAAGAGAGGGACGCCCCAGGGGTTGGTGCCCAACCGGGCGCCTTCGAGGATGAAGTGGGTCCACTCGTAGCCTTGCATCCCCAGGAAGAGGAGGCCGCCGGCCACCGTCAGCCCCAGGAGCCGTCCGGCCTTCAGAGGGTCGCCGCGCCGGGCGGCGCCCACGGCGGCGGCCATGGTGGCGCTGCTGCAGATGAGGACGAAGGTCATGAACCCGACGAGCCCCAGGTTGAAGATCTCACCCTGGGCGGGCCAGGTTTCGCTCGCGGCCCTCAGGAACCCGTAGCCGGCTACCAGGCCGGCAAAGGTGAGGGTGTCCGAGAGCAGGAAGAGCCACATCATGAGCTTGCCCCAGGGGACCTGGAAGAACGAGGTGGCCCCCTCCCACCGGGAGACCGGTGCCTGTGGTGCTGTCTCCACAATTCCACACCTCCCCGTGATGCCCGGGCCCGACGGGCGGACCCTCGCCCCATGGAAACGGAGCGGCCCATGCGACTTCACACCGAAGAGACCATGCACCCGGTGAGCCGCGCCGTCCCCCGGGTCACACCGTCCTGTCGAGCACGGCGACGATCAAGAGCACCGTGAGGTAGACAAGCGCGTATCGCAGCAGCCAGCGCCCCCAGAATCTGGCCTGCTCAGGTCCTCCCCGCACCGCCCGGAGCGCCGCGCCCACGTAGACCGCGCCCAGAACCAGTGCCACCGCCAGGTACGTGGCCCCCGCGACACCCACCAGGTGAAGGAGAACCGAGAGCACCAGGAGCACCGCACTGTAGACGGCGATCTGGTTCAGGGTGGCCTGCTCCCCCTGGACCGCCACGACCATGGGGAAGCCGGCCCGCCGGTAATCGTCGGCCACCAGCAGGCTCAGCGCGAAGAAGTGGAGCGGCTGCCACACCACCATGATGAGGAAGAGGACCGCCGCCGGCCAGGAAAGGGTGCCCGTGGCGGCCGCCCACCCGATCAGGGGCGGGATGCCGCCGGCCACGCCTCCCACCAGCGTGTTCCAGGGCGTGCGCCGCTTGAGCCAATAGGTGTAGACGCCCGCGTAGAAGAGGATTCCACCCAGGGTCAGAAGCGCGGCCAGACCGTTGGCGCCCCAGGCGACCACGGCCAGGGCCGCCACCGCCATCCCTGTGGCGTAGGCGAGCGCGTGCAGCACCCGGATCCTCCCGGCGGGAAGGGGCCGATCCCGGGTCCGCTCCATGAGGGCATCCAGGTCCCGGTCCAGGACGGCGTTGAAGACGTGAGACGCGGCCACGGCCAGCGCGGTGCCGGCCAGGGTGGCAACGACCAGGCCGGCCGGCAGGGGCCTGTCCAGAGCCAGGGCCATGCCGATCCACGCCGTGAGGGTCGATGGAATCACGTGCCGGGGCTTGGTGACGGCCAGGTAGTCGCGGAGCGACCCGCTGGCGCGCGGGCGTACGACGGAGGCGGCGGCCAAGGGTGCGGTGATCTCCCTCATCTCCCGTCCTCCCCCGAGGGGCCGAGCCAGGGTGATGGGGGCTCGACCCCGCGAGGTGCGAAGCGTAGGCATTGATGTTGTAGCGTTTTCTCGGCCGATGAGAGGGATTCCTGCTAGCGGCGCCGGCCTCGGATGCGGGGAGAGCCCGCCGGAAAGAGCATCGCGAGCATGAGCAAATTCTTAACAACGCGCGGGAAGGCTTGACGATGGGGCGCGACCGGTCGCCAGGGGGGGCGCCGCCGCTGGGTCAGAGGATCTTCTCCAGAAAGGCGCGGGTCCGCTCCTCGGCGGGGGCCTGGAAGAAGTGTTCCGGGGTGCCGCGCTCCACCACGCGCCCCTCGTCCATGAAGATGACCCGGTCCGCCACCTCCCTGGCGAAGCCCATCTCGTGGGTGACCACCACCATGGTCATCCCCTCCCGGGCCAGGTCCTTCATCACGTCCAGCACTTCCTTGATCATCTCGGGGTCCAGGGCCGAGGTGGGCTCGTCGAAGAGCATCACCTTGGGGTGCATGGCGAGACCCCGGGCGATGGCCACCCGTTGCTGCTGCCCGCCCGAGAGCTGGGCGGGGTATGCGTGGGCCTTCTCGGGAATGCCCACCTTCTTCAGGAGATCGAAGGCCGTGGCCTCTGCTTCCGCCCGTGCCATGCGGCGGACCTTCACGGGTGCGAGGGTGAGGTTCTGAAGAACGGTCATGTGCGGGTAGAGGTTGAACTGCTGGAAGACCATGCCGATCTCGGAGCGGAGCCGGATGAGGTCCACCTTCGGGTCGTACAGGTCCTGGCCGTCCACCACGATGCGGCCCGACTGGATCTCCTCCAGCCGGTTGATGCAGCGCAGGAAGGTGCTCTTGCCCGAGCCGCTGGGTCCGATCACCACCAGCACCTCGCCCGGGGCGACCGATTCGGTGATGCCCTTCAGCACGTGATGGGAGCCGAAGTACTTGTGCACGTCCTCGAACCGGATGATGGGCTCCGGTGCCCCGTCGTACCCTGCGGCCGCCTGCTCCGGGCGTGCGGTGACGCTGTTCACCCCGCTCCCCCCCATGCACGGCCGTTTCGGCGCGGGAGCCCCGCGTCCCTCCTCCGTCGGAAACGGAAGGAGATGCCGCCGTGCGTCCGGAACCACCACCGGGTGCACGATCGGCCGACCCCACGCAAGCAGAGGAGCGATTCCCGATGCGCGCAGCGCGACCCGCCGTCCCCCTCGACGGGCGCAAGCTGGTCCTTTTCGACCTCTACGGGACCCTCGTCCACGCCCGGGAGCGACCGGCGGAGGTCTACCGCCGCGCCCTGGCGGAGCTGGGTCTCTTCCCTCCCGATGCGATCCTGGAGCAGGCCGTGCAGGCTGCACTGGAGGCCTACTGGATGCAGCGGGCCGAGTGCCGCACGCTGGAGGCGGTGGGGCTGGCCCGGGAAGCGATGGCCCAGGCGGTGCTCGAAACGGTGGCGCCCAGCCGGGAGCCGGAGGAGCGCCGGTCCCTGGCCCGGGCCTTCGAGCCCACCTTCGGCCGGATGCGCAGCTGGTACGCCGCCTACGACGACGTCCTGCCGGTGCTGGAGCGCCTGAGCGCCCGCGGCCTTCGCCTGGGGGTGCTCTCCAACTGGGACGCGTCGGCGCTCCAGCTCCTGCGTGAGCTGGACCTGGACCGGTTCTTCGACGTGGTGGTCATCTCCATTCCCGAAGGGGTGGAAAAGCCCGACCCCGCCATCTTCCGGCTGGCCCTGCAGCGGGCCGGCGTCGGCGCCGGCGAGGCGGTCATGGTGGGCGATACCTACGAGGACGACATCCTGCCGGCCCGGGAACTGGGGCTCCTGGCCGTCCACCTGACGCGCCGGGGCCGGCCTGGCGGCCGGCCCGACGCTGGGGGTCTCTCGGTTCCGGGCGGGGCAGATGCCGCGCCCGATGGCGTGGTAGCAATCGATTCACTCTTGGCGCTCGCGCCCGATCCTGCCGCCTAGCTCACCCGGGTCTCGGGGCGTACCCGTTCCCCCTCCGGCCTGGAGGGGACCGCCGCGGGTCCCGGTGTGCCCACCACGTGGCTCCAGGCCAGGGCGGCCCGCACCCGCCAGCTGATGCCCGGGCTGGGCAGGACCTTCCCCGGGTTCAGCAGGTGCCGGGGATCGTAGCGCTTCTTCCAGGCGATGAGCTCCCGCATTTGGCGGGGGCCCAGGATCCGTGCCGCCTCATGGGCCCGCAGGAGACCGATCGAGTAGGGGTGGCCGCCGTAACGGCCCACCCGTTCCTCCAGGGTGGCCAGGGCCCGCTCGGCCTGCCGCCGGGAGAGGAAGCTGGGGGCGAAGGCGTGCACGGCCACCTCCTCACCCATGACGCCCACGCCCTGCAGCGCCACGGGGTGCTGGAGCTCGGCCAGGTCCTCCACCAGGGGCGTGAGCCCGTAACGAGGCAGCACCAGCCGGCGCTGCAGCGCACCGGGAATCACCAGGCTGCTCTCCATGGCGGCGAACCGGTCGTCCCACTCGGCCACCGCCTGGTGCGGGGCCAGAACCCGGCCGCCCGTGAAGCGGGCCAGCGCGTCCACCTGGGCGTCCAGCGCATGGCGGTCCGGGTCGCGGCTCATCAGCACCAGGATGCCCATGTCGTCGGCAAACCCGTGCCGGTTGGCCCCCACCGGCGCCTCGTTGCTGGCCTCGGCGTTCCGGAAGGCCACGTGCCAGAGGGGCCAGTCCGAGTCGAAGACCAGGTGCAGGGCCCGGATCAGCTCCGCCTGGCTCAGGTAGGCCAGGGCCCAGACGCTCAGGGGCGCCTCCCGGGCCACCTTGAGGGTGACGCGGGTGATGAGGCCGGTGATGCCCTCCAGGCCGCAGACGAGCCGCAGGTCGTTCCCTGCTGACCTCAAGGTCTCGCCGGTGGCGGTCACCATCTCCACCGACTGGAGGTTGGAGTGGAGGTAGCCGTACTGATAGCTTCCCAACCCGGCCCCGTCCTCGGCCACCCAACCGCCCACCGTGCTTCGAGGCGCGCTGGTGGGGAGCAGGCGCAGCGCCAGGCTGTGGGCGAGGAGGGCTTCCTCCACCCGGTTCCAGGTCACGCCCGGCTCCACCGTCACCGTCTGGGTGGTGGGGTCCACCTCGAGCACCCGGGCCATGCGGGAGAAGTTGACCGCGATTCCGCCGCGTACGGGAAGCGCCCCGCCCCACGGGCTGGTGGCCCCGCCGCGCGGTACCAGCGGCACGCCGGCCTCGGCCGCGATCCGCACCAGCTCTATCACTTCACCGGCGCTCTCAGGCCAGACCACCGCCGAGGGCCGGGTGTGGAGGAAGGGGCCGAATCCCGCGGAGGCACCGCCGTCGCGCCCGTGCTCGGAAAGGACGTCGCCCTGGAACTGAGCCCTCTCGCCGAACAGGGCCTGAAGCCGTTCTCGCCAGTGCACCTGGAGACCCCCCTCTCCGCCGCCCCGGCCGCCGTCGTTGCAGGGCCCTGCATTCGTGAACTCGTTCACAAAGACCGGCCATAAGAACGCTCCCGTGAAGGAGCGGCAGGACGTAACGTTTTTCCCAAGTCCAATCTAGCACACCCGAGGGGCCGCGTCAAACGCGGCCGCGCCCTCAAGCGCCCTCGATTCTTTCCTTGACCTGACGCGGTGGGTCCGGTAGAGTATCCACGAAGGCCATTCCTTTAAGCGGGTCCCGCGAGACCGGCAAGGGATGGGCGAACACGGTCCGGCCCCCGGAAGCGTCCGGGGTCCACGTGCCTGCGCTCCCCTGCCGCGGGCTTTTCCTCTGCCCGCCGGGTCCCGGTCAGGAGGGAGCACGATGCATCCGGACCGTAAGGACCTGCTGGGGCTTGAGCCCCTGGCACCCGAGGAGATCCAGGAGATCCTGGATCGCGCACGGCCCTTCCTCCCAGCCCTCCAGCGGCCCACCACCCTCCCGCAGCCGCTGCGGGGTCGCCTGGCGGTCAACCTTTTCTACGAGCCCAGCACCCGCACCCGGAACTCCTTCGAGCTGGCAGCCCGCCGCCTGGGCGCCGAGGTGATCAACATGGGCGCCGCCGGCTCCAGCGTGCAGAAGGGCGAGAGCCTGATCGACACCGGCCGCACCCTGGACGCGATGGGGGCGGACTTCATCGTGATCCGCCACGCCTCGTCGCTGGCGCCCGAGCTGATGGCCCGTTCCGTGGCCGCCGGGGTGGTGAACGCGGGCGACGGCGCGCACGAGCACCCCACCCAGGCCCTCCTGGACCTCCTCACTCTGCAGGAGGCCTTCGGCAGCGTGAAGGGCCTGAACGTGGTGATCGTGGGCGACATCCTCCACTCCCGGGTGGCCCGGTCGGACCTCTGGGGGCTGACCAAGCTGGGGGCGCGGGTCACCCTGGTGGGACCGCCCACCCTGCTTCCCGCCGCCTTCGAGGCCCTGGGCGCCCGCACGGCCCACCGCCTCGACCCGCTCCTGCCGCACGCCGACGTCCTCTACATGCTCCGCATCCAGCGGGAGCGCCAGCAGGGCGGCCTCTTCCCGTCGCTGGAGGAGTACCGGGAGCTCTATGCCCTGGATGGCCGCAGGCTCCAGATGCTTCCACGGAACGCGCGGATCCTTCACCCCGGCCCCGCCAACCTGGGGGTGGAGATCACCGAGGAGGTGGTGGGGGACCCTCGCGCCCTCATCCACGATCAGGTGCGATCGGGTGTGGCCGTGCGCATGGCCGTCCTGGAGATGCTGGCCGAAAGGAGGGGTGTTCGTGCGATTTCAGCTTGAAGGAGCCCGGATCTACGACCCCACGTCGAGCCTGCGCCTGCCCCCGGCCGGTCCGGGCGAGCTGCCCCGGGGCAACCTGCAGGTGGAGGACGGGCGGATCGTCGCCGCCGGGGCGGAGCTTCCCGCCGGCGGTGCCCGGGTGCTCGACGCGACGGGGCTGGTCCTGGCCCCGGGGCTGGCGGACCTACACGTCCACTTCCGGGATCCGGGCGAGGAGGCCAAGGAGGACCTGGTCTCCGGGGGGCGGGCCGCGGTGGCCGGCGGCTTCGCCCACGTGGTGACCATGGCCAACACCCGGCCGCCCATCGACGAGGTGCCGCGCCTGAGGGACCTCATCACCCGGTCGGGCGCTTCCCCGGTGCGGATTCACCCTGCCGCCGCGGTCACCCGTGGTCTGGGCGGGGAGAGCCTAACGGAGATGGTGCGCCTGGCCGAGGCGGGCGCCTGCGCCTTCACCGACGACGGCCGGCCGCTTCCCGACGCCCGCATGGCCCGGCTGGCCATGCGCTACAGCACCCTGGCCGGGCGGCCCCTCCTGCTCCACGCCGAGGATCCGTCCCTCTCCGCAGGGGGCGTCATGCGCCTGGGGCTCGCGGCCACCCGGATGGGGTTGAAGGGGATCCCGGCCACCTCCGAGGAGGTGGCGATCGCCCGGGAGATCGCGCTGGCCCGGGAGACCGGCGCCCGCATCCACCTCCAGCACCTGAGCACCGCCCGCGCCGTGGAGCTGGTGCGGCAGGCCAAGGAAGAGGGCCTTCCGGTGACCGCGGAGGTGACCCCCCACCACCTGGCGCTCACCGACGAGGCCGTGGCCCGGTGGGGTGCCTCCGCCAAGATGAACCCGCCTCTGGGGACGGCGGCGGACCGGGAGGCGCTGCGGCAGGCCCTGGCCCAGGGGCTGATCGACTGCATCGCCACCGACCATGCCCCCCACTCCCGGGAGGAGAAGGACCAGGAGCTGGACCTGGCGCCCTTCGGGGTGGTGGGGCTGGAAACCGCCCTGGGCGTGGTGCTGACGGAGCTGGTCCACACCGGGCTCCTGGACCTAGCCCGGGCGCTCCACCTGCTCACCGCCGGCCCGGCCGCGATCCTGGACTTGCCCGCCGGGAGGCTGGACGTGGGCGGCCCCGCCGACCTGGTGCTCATCGACCCCTGGGAGCGCTGGACGGTGGAGCCCGAGCGCTTCGCCAGCAAGGGCCGCCACACCCCCTTCGCCGGAGCGGTCCTCACCGGACGGGCGGTGGCCACCTGGGTGGGCGGGCGCCTGCAGGCCGTGGGGGGGAGGCCGGTGGACGACGAGGCGGAAGGCTGGCGGGCGCTGGAAGCCCACCTGGCCGGGCGGGCCGGAGCGGGAGACCCGGGAGCTCGGCCCGCTGGAGAGACGCCGGAACCGCGGAGCCTGTGGCGCGCCGAGCGCGCCCGGACGCCGGCATGAGCGGCGCGATCCCGAACGCGGGCAGCCATGGGGCTTCGGGCGCAGCGACCCTGCGTCCCAGCCCCTACGTGGAGAGGCTCCACCAGGCGGTGGAGGCGAAGGGAGCCCCCCTGCTCCTGGGCCTCGACCCACACCTCGACCGGATTCCCGCCTGTTTCCGCTCGCGCCCCTGGCCCGCGGCGGGGCGTGGCGACGCGGGCGACCCGCGGATGGGCACGGGCACCCCGGGCGCGGGTCGCTCCCGCCCCGATTCGCAGGAGACGCGGGCCCGGCGGGCCGTGGCCCGCACCTACCTTCGCTGGGCCGAGGCGATCCTGCCCGCGGCGGCCCCCTATGTGGCCGGCGTCAAGATCCAGGCGGCCTTCTACGAGGAGGCCGGCTGGGCAGGGGCCTGGGCCCTGGAGCGGACCGCCGCGCTGGCCCGGGAGCTGGGGCTCCTGGTGGTGCTGGACGTGAAGCGGGGCGACGTGCCCTCCACCGCCGCGGCCTACGCTCGGGCCTGGCTCGACGGACCCCTAGGGGCCGACGCCGTCACCCTCCACCCGTGGCTGGGCTCCGACAGCCTGGAGCCCTTCCTCGAAAGGGTCCGCACCAACGGCCGCGGGCTCTACCTGCTGGTGCTCCCCTCGAACCCCGGCGCGTCCGAACTCCAGGAGCTGCCCACGGGAGCCACCGGAGAGCCCCTCTACCGGGTGCTGGCGCGCCGGGTGGCCGCGTGGGCCGACGCCACTGACGGCGACTCCCCCTGGTCGTCGGTGGGCGCCGTGGTGGGGGCGACCCGGCCCGACCGGGTGGCCGAGCTCCGCCGCCTGATGCCCCGGGTTCCCTTCCTCCTGCCGGGGGTGGGCGCTCAGGGCGGCCGGGTGGAGACCCTGGGCGCCGCCTTCAGCTCGGGAGGCCGGGGGGCGGTGGTGACGGCGTCGCGAAGTGTGCTGTTCGGAGACGGGTTGTCGCCCCCAGGCGGTACCCGGCCCGCGGTCGAGGCCGCCCGGGAGGTGGCCTCCCGGGCCAAGGAGCTGCGGGACCGGCTCGCGGCCCTGGTGATGGGGCACGACGGCGAGGAGGTCGAGCCTTCATGAGCGGGAGCGTGATCCACACCTCCCCCCCCGGGGAGCGGGCCGCCGGGCCCCAGGCTCCCCGGACGGTGCACGCCCGGGTGGCCGCGCGCCGGGTGCTGGAAGGCGCCGAGGGCCTGGGCGCGCGCCCGGAGGGCACCGGGGGGCGCGTGGCCGGACCCGAGCTGGTCCTGCTGGAGCTGGAGGCACCGCGGCTGGCGCGCACAGTGCGGCCCGGTCAGCTCGTTCGCGCTCGGCTGGGCGGCGCGGCGCAACCCTTCCACGTGGCTACCCGATGGGAACGGGGCATCGGCCTGCTGGTGCGCCCCGGCTGGGGCATCTCGGCGCAGGTGGCCGCCCTGGCGCCGGGCGGGCGCCTGGAGGTGACGGGGCCGCTGGGAACCTCCTTCGAATCGGTGGGAAGACGGCCCGTGTGGCACGTCGCCGCGCCCGGTCGCCTGCACGCGCTGCTGCTGGCGGCGGCGGAACCGGGGGAAGGTGCGGGTCGGGTGATCCTCACCGAGGTGGGGCGCGACCCAGAGCCCTGGTGGCCGGAGGTCTTCGGCCGCCGGGTGCCGGGGCCCTCAGAGCCCGGCGGGGCACCGGAATGGGTCCGCCTGGACGGCCTCCCGGATCTGGACGCTCGCCTGGCCGCTCTCCCACCCGAGGACCGACCGGCGCTGCGGGCAGCGGGCCCCATGCCCTTCCTGGCCGAGGCGGCCCGAATCGCCGCCAGGCACGGGGTGCCGTTGGAGGTGACCGTGGAGCAGCCCATGCCCTGCGGGGTCGGCATCTGCCTTGGGTGCGTGGTGCCGAGGCGGGACGGCAGGGGCGAGACGCGCTGGGCACGCGCCTGCCGCGAGGGTCCTGTCTTCGATGCAGCAGTGCTGGACTGGGAGCGGCTGGCCGCAGGCTCGCAGGCGGCGGTGCCCCCGCCCCGAGAGCGATTGGGGACGGCCCGCCGCGGGGCCGAGCCAGGCGCTTCAGAGGCGCCCCCGGAAGGGCTCCCCGACGCACCCCTCAACGTGCGGCTGGGCTCGATCAGGCTTCGGAACCCCCTGATGCCTGCTTCGGGGTGCTTCGGCTACGGCCGCGAGATGGCGGCCTTCTACCCCCTCCGCCTGCTGGGCGCGGTGGTGACCAAGGGCGTCAGCCTGGTGCCCTGGGAGGGCCGGCCCACACCCCGGGTGGCGTGGGCGGCGGGCGGGCTGCTGAACGCCATCGGGCTCCAGAACCCGGGGGTGGACCACTTCCTGGCGGAGGACCTGCCCTTCCTCGTGGCCCAGGGGGCGGCCGTGGTGGTGAACGTGGTGGGAGAGACCGTGGCCGAGTACGCCGCGGTGGCGGCCCGGCTGGAAGGTGCGGCCCGGTTCCCCGCCGCGCGCCCGCCGGGAGGGGGGGCCACCGAAGCCTCGACCGGCCGGCCCTACACCCCGGGCCACGGCGGGCTGACGGCCCTGGAGCTGAACATCTCCTGCCCCAACGTGGATGCCGGGGGGCTCCACTTCGGCCAGGACCCGGCCACGGCGGCCGCCGTGGTGCGGGCGGTGCGCGGGGCCAGCTCCCTGCCCCTGTGGGTGAAGCTCTCACCCCAGGGGCCCGTGGCGGAGGTGGCTCGGGCGGTGGTGGAGGCGGGAGCGCAGGTGCTCTCGGTGGCCAACACCCTGCCGGCCCTGGCCCTGGATCCCCGCACGGGGCGCCCGCGTCTGGCCGCCGGGCCCGGTGGGCTCTCGGGGCCTCCCCTCAAGCCCGTGGCCCTGGCGCTGGTACAGCGGCTCCACCGGGAGCTCGTGGTGCCCATCGTCGGCATCGGGGGCATCCGGAGCCTGGAGGACGTGCTCGAGTACCGGCGGGCGGGCGCCGCGGCGGTGGCCGTGGGCAGCGCCCACTTCGCCGACCCCTACGTGCTTCTCAAGCTCCGGCGCGACCTGCGCAAGGACCCGCAGGCCTGGACGGCCATCGGGGCGAACGATGAAGCCCGGGAGGTGGGGCGATGAGCCTGAACGGCGAACCGGCGGGTGTGGCGCCCGGCTGGGCGGAGACGTGGATGCGGGAGCGGGGGGCGCTCCTGGAGGGGCACTTCCTCCTCAGCTCAGGCCTCCACAGCGACCGCTACCTGGAGAAGTTCCGGCTCCTGGAAGATCCCGCGCGTGCGGAGGAGGCCCTGCGCCTGCTCCTGGAGCCCTGGCTACGGGGAGCGGAGCCGGTGGCCGCCTGTCTCGGCCCGCTCACGGGCGGCGCCTTCATGGCCTGGGCCGCCGCCAGGCTTCTGGGGACCCGCTTCCTCTTCGCCGAGCGGGAGGCCGGGCGGCTCTCCCTGCGGCGGGGCTTCCGGTTGGAGCCGGACGAGCCGGTGCTGGTGACCGAGGACGTGCTCACCACCGGCGGCTCCGCCCGGGAGACCCTGGAGCTCGTCCATCAGGCGGGCGCCCGCCCGCTGGCGCTGGTGGTCTTGGCGGACCGGAGGGCACCCGACGTCCAGGACCTGGGCGTGCCGGTGCGGGCCCTCTGGAGCCTGCCCCTGGGCGCCTGGCCGCCCCGGACCTGTCCCCTCTGCCTGGCGGGCACCCCGCTGACCGAGCGCGGCAGCCGGCGCCTGGCGGGCCCGTGAGGCCGGGCCCGCCGGCGCGGGCGGCGGCCGGCAGCCGAGGAGCTCAGGAGCGGGCTTTCAGGAACCGCTGGTTCACCTCGGGCCAGTTGACGACGTTCCACCAGGCCTGGACGTACTCGGGCCGGCGGTTCTGGTACTTGAGGTAGTAGGCGTGCTCCCACACGTCCAGGCCCAGGATGGGCACCTGCCCCTCCATGTAGGGGGAGTCCTGGTTGGCCGTGCTTGAGACCTCGAGCCGCCCGCCCTTCAGCACCAGCCAGGCCCAGCCGCTGCCGAAGCGGCCCAGGGCGGCCTTGGCGAAGGTCTCCTTGAAGCTGTCGAAGCTGCCGAAGGCACTCGTGATGGCAGAGCCGAGCTCCCCCGAGGGCGCGCCCCCGGCGTTGGGTGCCATGATCTCCCAGAACATGCTGTGGTTGGCGTGGCCGCCGCCGTTGTTCCGCACCGCGGTGCGGATCGACTCGGGGACCTCGTTGATCCGTTGAAGGAGCTGCTCCACGCCAAGGGCACGGAGGCCGGCGTCCGCCGACTCCAGGGCCGCGTTGAGGTTGTTCACGTAGGTGCCGTGGTGCTTGTCGTGGTGGATCTGCATGGTCTGGGCGTCGATGTACGGCTCCAGGGCATCGAACCCGTACGGCAGAGGCGGAAGCTCGTGAGCCATGGGCAGGTGATCCCTCCGTAGGAAGATGTGGGGCCTTCGCAGGAAGGCCCCCCGGTGTGCCGCGTGCTCGTCTCCATTATAGCAACCATTCCCAAGGACATACACGTCCTTTTCCCGCGGGCCGGCAGGACCGCCTTTCCCTCCACCGCCGACGCGATTTCCAGCAGGCGAACAGGCAAGGAAGGAGAATCCTCCCCTGGGTCAGCCTTCCGGCCCGTCCTCTCCGCTGGAAGGAGGAAAGCCTGCATGGAGCGCCCATCGGCCCATCGTCCTCTGACCGCGCCCTGCGCCCTGCCCCAGCGCCCTGCCTTTGGCTCCCCGCGGGTCTGGCTGGTGGCGGCGATCCTCCTGGCGCTGCTTTTCACGGGCACCTCCCAGGCTCAGGGAAGCCTCTGGGACCAGATGGAGCGCAGCGCGGGCGAGTCGGCCTACCCAGAGCTGGTGGCCCGCTACGGCGGCGTGGCCCGCCTTCCCGAGGAGCACACCCGGTGGTTGAACGCGATCTTCGAACGGGTCGCCGCCCAGAGCAAACGGAGCGGCTCGGTCGGGTACAGCCTCACCGTGGTCAACACCGACCTGGTGAACGCCTTCGCGCTGCCGGGAGGCTTCGTGTTCCTCACGCGGGGCCTGCTGGACCTCACCGCCTGGGATCCGGACCAGCTCGCCAACGTCATGGGGCACGAGGTGGCCCACATCGATCAGGATCACTACCGCGACCGCATCGTGCGCCAGCTGGGGATGGCCTTCTTCATCACCCTCTTCTTCCGCCAGTCGGCGGGGGTCGACGCCCGGGTCGTCCAGCAGCTGGTGAGCCTCACGGCCGACCTCATCGACCGGGGCTGGTCCCGGGAGGACGAAGCCGAGTCCGACCACGTGGGCCAGCTCTTCGCCGCGCAGGCGGGGTACGATCCCGCGGGCATGGTCGCGTTCCTGCAGAACCTGAAAGAAGAAGAAGCTCGCAACCCGGGGCCACAGGTGGCCGAGGTGCTCCGAACCCACCCCCTCACCGAGAACCGGCTCGCGGCGGCCCGCCAGAGGGCGGAAGAGCTGCGGCCCACCTACGAGGCGACCCGCACCAGCCGGCCCGATCCGCCGGAGCGGCTGGGGGTGGACACCGAACGCGCCCTCTACCAGGATCCCTTGGGGCGCTTCCGCTTTCCCCTGCCTTCCGACTGGAAGCCGGGGCGGGTCTCGGCCAGCGAGAGCACCACGGTGGTCGGCTCCCGCGATGGGCGCGTCTTCTTCGTGCACGTGGATCCGGTGCCCCCGGGTGTGCGCGACGCCCAGGGCCTGGCGGACGCGGTGCTGGAGCGCTACCGCCGGGAGGTGCCTAGCTTCGAGCTGGAGCGGCCGCCCACCCCGAGCCGGCTGGGTTCGGACGAGGCCGCTTACTTCGAGTACCGGTACGTTGACCAGGACGGGCGCCGGCTCCATGAAGGAAGCTTCGCCGCCCTCCACGGGAACCGGGCGTACCTCTTCCAGTTCGCGGACTCGCCGGAGCGTTTCGCCTCCACGGTCGCGGCCTTCCACCGGGGGGCCGAGCGGTTCGCGTTCGAGTGAGCCGAGCCCGGGGCTGCACGCCGACGCCCGCCGCCGGGTGCACGCCGGAGCCAGGTGAAGGCGGGTGCCCGCTGCGCGGGCGCGTCAGGCGCCGGCCGGTTCGGGCTCCAGCGCCTCCAGGTAGGCGATGACCTCCCGGGTGAGCTGGCTGGGGGTGGAGGAGCCCGCGGTCACCGCCACCCTTCGGGTCCCCCGGAGCCAGCGCGGGTCGATATCCTCCACCGAGTCGATGAGGTAGGCGGGCCTCCCCGCGATCTCACGCACCACCTGCACCAGCCGGTTCGAGTTGTTGCTGCGCCGGTCGCCCACCACCAGCACCAGGTCCGCCTCGCGGGACTGAGCCACGGCCGCCTCCTGCCGCTGCTGGGTGGCCAGGCAGATCTCGTTGTAGACCCGTACGCCCGGAAAGCGCCGGCGCATCTCCTCGATGAGCCGGGCCGTGTCCCACTGGCTCAGCGTGGTCTGGGTCACCACCGCCAGCCGCTCGGCCTGGGGAAGGTCCAGCGCGTCCAGGTCGGCCTCGTCGCCCACCAGGTGAACGTGCTCGGGAGCCTCGCCGAGGACACCCTCGGGCTCGGGGTGGCCCTTCTTGCCGATGTAGAGGATTTCGAAGCCGTCGGCCGCCAGCCGGCGCACCAGGTCGTGGGAGCGGGTGACGTCCGGGCAGGTCGCGTCGAAGCAGCGCAAGCCCTTTTCCCGGGCCCGTTGCTTCACCTCGGGCGCGACCCCGTGAGCCGTGAAGATCACCGTTCCCGAGTCGATGCCGTCCAGGAGCTCCAGCCGGCCGGCCCCGTCGAGGGTGCGGATGCCATACGCCTCCAGGCTCTCCACCGCGTGCCGGTTGTGGACGATCTGCCCCAGCACGTAGATGGGCCTGGGCACGTCCTTCATGGCCGCCACCTGCTTGGCCAGCTGCAGGGCATCCACCACCCCGTAGCAGTAGCCCCTGGGGTTGATCCGGATCACGTCCACGCGGCGTCCCTCCTGCCCACCGAACAGTCTACCCGCGCCGGAGGAGGCTGGCAACGGTCCCGGCCCCGCGTTCCCGGGTGGTTGGGCGAGCCCCGAGCTGCCCGGCACCGGCGGGGCCGGCACGGATCGCTCGCGCCATCCCTAGAGGGAACGGGCCGGCCGCGGGGAAGCTAGGACGAGACGCCTGCTGAACAGAAGGGAGGCTCGACGGGTGCAGACAGAGCTGGTCGCGATCCGGAAACCCGAGGACGTGAACGTGATCCTGGGCCAGAGTCACTTCATCAAGACGGTGGAGGACCTGCACGAGGCCATGGCCGGCGCCGGGGGCGGCATCCGCTTCGGCGTCGGCTTCAACGAAGCGTCGGGGCCCCGCCTGGTGCGCACCACGGGCAACGATCCCGAGATGGTGGCCCTGGCTCGGGAGAACGTCCAGGCCATCGGCGCCGGGCACGCCTTCGCCATCTTCATGCGGAACGGGTTCCCGATCCAGGTGCTGAACGCGGTGAAGGCGGTGCCCGAGGTCTGCCGCATCTACTGCGCCACGGCCAACCCGGTACAGGTGGTGGTGGCCGTCACCGACCAGGGCAGGGGCATCCTGGGAGTGGTGGACGGCTGGTCTCCCGTGGGAGTGGAGGGAGAAAGGGAGGCCCAGGAGCGCCGTGAGCTCCTGCGAACCTTTGGCTACAAGCTCTGAACGGGATCAGCTCACCCGGAGCTGGTGCTCCTCCATGAGCTTCTGGATGTCGCGGTCGGTGATGGTCGCGGCGGGTCGTTCGCCGCGCAGGCGCCGCTCGGTGAGGGTGTGCGGCCAGAGGTCGATGAGCACCTCGCCCGTCTCGATGTTGACCCGTACCAGCGGGTGCTCGAACTCGGGTTCGTCCGGCGAGCCTGCATCCCGGAGGAGCGGTGTGGCATCCCGGTAACCGCCGGTTGCGCCGCCGTAAAGGCTCGACATGGCCACGAGGTTCATCCCCCTTCTGTACTGCACCCCCATTCTTGCATGCGCGCCATGGGTGGTGACATGGGCAAATGACCCGTCTTGCCAGGGACAAGTGTCGCATAGGATACGAAAAGGGAGGTTTTCCGACATCGAATCCCGCGGCGCTGGGCCGACGCGACGCGCCGGCTCTTGGACGGCGCGCGGCGCGGGCAGCTCCGGGCCATGTCCAGGGGGAGGCGCGGTGCCCCGCCTCGCCGCCTAGAGGCGGGGCGCGGGCTCGCCCGTGAAGAAGAAGGTACCGGTGCCCTGGGAGATCAGGTCGCCCGCGGGGTCCTCCACGCGGCCCTCAGCCACGGCGGTGAAGCGGCCGGTGTGGGTGGGGTGCGCCCGTACCACCAGCTTCTCTCCCCGCCCTGGCTTCACGTAGTTGACGTTCAACTGGACCGTGACCACCTGGCGGCCGGTCCGGTCCGCAATGCTCCAGCCCATGGCGGAGTCGAGGAAGACGGCGGTGACCCCTCCGTGCAGGATCCCCAGGGGGTTGAGGAAGAAGGGCAAGAGGGGGATGCGGAGCACGTACCAGTCGCCTTCCACCGAGCGGTCGATGGGAAGGAGACGGGACAGGCTGAGCATGTCGCCGCTCGCGAGCATCCCGGCCGCCCGCTCCAGGACCTCCCTTTGGATCGCCTGCAGGTTCGATGCTGGGTTTGGTGGGCCCTCACCCCGGCCGGCGGAGGATTCCGGCGCCGGGCCCTCAAGATCGCGGCTCATCAGGCTCCTCTTTCTGTTCCGGACGCTGATGGGAGGCCGGTTGTACCGCCACGGCCGGTGTCATCAGCTCCTTGGGGGTCGCGTACCTCCCCGACGGATTCCAGAGAAGCCATCCCGATACCTGCAGCTCCTCCGCGGCCCGGATCTGCTCCCAGACCTCCAGGGGACCGTAGGGGCTCTGGAGGCTGAAGGACTGGAGCCACGGGCGGATCTTCCAAGGGTCCACCCGCCGGGCCGCCGCCGCCAGGGAGCGCTGCACCGCCTCGTAGGGTGCCCGGTCCGGGTTGGCTAGACCCATCGCGCCCGGGGGGAAGTGAGATGGGTAGACCATCAGGGAGACCACGTCCACCTGGCCGGCCAGCAGCTCGAGCTGGTGGCCGATGCCCAGGTCGCCCTCGGTGAGTGCGGCGAACCCGAAGAGGTCGGCGCTGGTGTAGGCGCCGGCCGCGGCCACGGCCCGCCGGGCCTCGGCCAGGAAGGCCGCGATCGTCTCGCTCTTGGACACGCCGGCGGGGTAGACGAGCCGGTCCAGGTCGCCGTCGGTGGGGAAGCGGACGTAGTCCCATTGGATCTCGTCGACGCCCGCCAGGGCCGCCTCCACCGCCAGGCCGATCAGGTACGACCAGCTCTCCCGCCGGGAGGGGTCCGCCCATCCGATGCCGTGCCGGTCGAGCCAGGCGGTGCCGTCGGGCTGGTGCAGCGCCAGGTCGGACCGGCGCGTGGCCAGCCGGTGGTCGCGAAAGGCCACCATACGCCCTACCACGTAGATCCCCCGCTCGTGGAGCTGCGCCACCAGGGCTCGCAGGTCGCGGATGTCGCCCCGAACCGCGCCCATCTGCCGGGCCCACGGGTTCTCGGCCCGGAAGGTCACGTTGCCCAGCTCGTCCTTCAGCTCGATGACGATGGCGTTCAGGCTGCTCTGGGAAAGCAGGGCCAGGACCCGAGGCATCTGGGAGCTGGCGGCCAGGGCGCCGGTCACGTAGAGCCCGCGCACCTCCTGGGGGGGATACGGCAGGTGCAGCCGGTCCGAGGCCAGCGCCTCGGGCGGCGGCTCGCTGCTGGGGGCGGGGGCCTCGGAGCGGGCCGGCGATACCAGGAGAGAGGCGAGCAGGACCGCCGCCAGCGTCGTGAGGCGGCGGGCACGGATGGCTCGCGCGCCGCCGCCGAGGTCAGCCTCGCCGCCGGACCTCGACGGTCGTGCCCCGCATCGTGGAAGACGCGCCATCCGCCGTCACCCTGTCTTGGTCCCTCTCCCCAGGATATGGATTCGGCATGAGACGGTGCCTCCTGGAGGGAGGGGATTCCTTTGCTCTTGAGGCCGGGCGTGGAGGTGGCCTCTGCGGCTCCGTCGAAGCCTCTCCACATCGTACGGGCTCGAGGGCAGGGTGATACCGGCCACGCCCGCCCGTCCCCGGGCCTGCGCCCCGGGGACGGGGCGCCGTGCCGTTGCAGGGGAGGGATCGCCGTGGAGCGGGGGGAGGCGCGAAGAGACCGCAGGAGCCGGTCGCCGGCTCCGGGGCCCTTGCCGCGGGCACGCCGCGGCGCGTCCCGGCAGGGGCCAAAGGTTCCCCGCCTCCTCGCGACCCTCCTGGGCCTGGTGCTGGCCGGCCTCACCATGGTCGGGGCGCCCGCGTCGCCGGTGGCCGCCGAGGCCCTTCCCGCCCGCCTCCAGGTGAACGGTGAGGCAACCTACGATCCCGGGAGCCACTGGCTCTCCGCCAGCCAGGTGCGCTTCCAGCAGGGGTCGCTCACGGTGGAGAGCGACTGGCTGGAGGCCGACCTGGCCCGCCAGACGGTCATCTTCTCGGGCCAGGTCCGGCTCGATGCAGAGGGCGGCCGCTGGGAGGGTGAGCAGCTCACCTACGCCCTGGACACGGGGCGCTTCTCCTTGGACCAAGGGACGGCGGAGGTGCAGGCGCCCGGCGCCCAGGGCCCGCTCCGCCTGCGCGTGCCGCGGGTGGACGGGTCTCCGTCCCGCATCCACCTGGGGGGAGCGTCCCTCACCACGTGCGGCCTGGACAAGCCTGAGTACCACGTGCGCGCCCGAGAGATCGAGATCGAACCCGGGCGCCGGATGGTTCTCCGCCACGTGGTCTACGTGGAGGGGTCCATCCCTCTCTTCTACTGGCCCCAGGTGACGATCCCGCTGGACGAGGAAGGTGGCGGCCTGGGGGCCTCGCCGTTCGAACCTCCCGAGGTCGGGTGGTCGGAGGAGGACGGCTGGTACCTACGCACCACCTACTACTACGACACCCGGGCCGAGCGCCTGGGGGCCCTCCACGCGGGCTACCACCAGTACTCCGGGTGGGGGCTGGGGGTGACCCAGCGCCTGCCCCTGGGGCCCGCATCGTGGACGGTGGGGGCCGACTGGCTGCAGAACCCGCCCAGCGAGGCGAGGGATCGGGCCGTGGCCGAACCGCGCTACCGCCTCCGCACCCGCCTGGAGCTCCCTGCCGACCCGGGCGCGCCCGTACGGGCAACCTACCAAGGGGAGTACTGGGAGCTTCGCCCGCAGGGCACCCCGGTCCGGGGGGACTGGTCGCTCGCGGACGACCTCACTGTTTCCGCCGAGGTGGGCGGCGTCCAAGCCGCGCTCACCGCCCACCAGGAGCGATCGGTGGAGGATGGCGTGCAGGCCGGTAAGGAGGGCGCGGACGTGACCGTCCGCCGGACGGTGGGCCCCCTCACGCTTCGGGTCGAGGCTCGGGGCCGCCGGTGGCAGGAGGACGACACGGTGAAGGAGCACCTCGGCTACCTGGGCGCGGTGGAGGCCCGGGCGGGGGGATGGGACGCCGCGGTACGGGACGGGTGGACTCTCCATCCCAACCTGCTGGCGTACAAGGACCCCTCGGGCTGGATCCGCTTCGGGCGGAACCCTGAGGCGGAGCTGGGGTACACGCTTCCAAGCACTCTCTGGGTTGGCCCCATGAGGGGTACCCGCCTGCGCTTGTCCGCCCAGGATGGACGCTACGCGGAGGAAGACGTGAAGGGAACCTCGAGCGAGTGGATCCACGCCACCCATCTGGAGGCCCGCAGCAGCAGCACCCGCATTCCCCTGGGCGCAGGCCTCAGCCTGGGCGCGGGTGCCTGGGCCGGGGACTGGGCGTACGAGACGGGGGAGCGACTCGACTACGCCGGGACCTCCTGGACCCTCCAGGTCCGCCCGAGCGCGGCCTTCATCGGCGAGCTGGGCTACACCGTGCAGCAGGCGTGGGGCGAGACCCCTTTCGTCTCGCACAGGGACGTGTGGAACGACAGGGAGCGGGTGAGCCTGCTGCTGGAAGCGGACCTCCGGCCCCTGCGGGTGGGTGCCTACGCCTCCTACGACCTCCTGGAACAGAGCGCCGACGACCTGGTGGGTCTGGTGGAGCTGAGGCCCAGCCCTCGCCTTCAGGTGGGCGCGGCAGCCCACTACAGCGTCCCCGACGAGGAGTTCACCCGGTACGATGCCCGCGTGGCCGTGGGTCTCAGCGAGCGGTGGTGGCTCGAGGGGCAGGCGGCCTACACCTTCGACCCGGCCGACCCGGACAAGGGCACGGTGCCCCTGCGGAGCCAGGTGAGTCTGAAGTACACGTCGGACTGCCGCACCGTGAGCCTCCGCTTCGACGGGGCCACCAAGACGGTATGGCTCGAGTACCGGCTCAACGCCTTCCCTGCCTCGCCCCTGCAGCTCGGCCGGGAAGCTGAGACAGAGGAGCCCACCCTCTTCGACCTGCCGGACATGAAGGCCGTGGTGAGGCAGGTGACCTCGTCATGAGGGCCGAGCCGATCGTACAGGGCGCGTCGCGGCGCGACGGGCGCACCCCTTGGGTGCTCGTGGCTGGCGTCGCGGCCCTGGCTGTCCTGGTGTGGATCATCCGGGCCAGCGCGCCCGGCGGGCCGCCCGAGGACATCCCGCCCGCCGCCGGGCCGCCGCACCTGGAGCGGGTGAAGGTGGACGGGCTCCTGGAGGGCACGCGCCAGTGGACGCTGGAGGTCCGCAGCCTGGAGGAGGGGCCCGAGGTGGTCTCCCTGGAGGGCATCGAGCGGGGACTCTTCCTGAGGGGTCAGGCGCTCTGGCTCACCCTCACCGCGGCACGGGGACGGTGGACCCCGGAAACCAACGGGCTCGTTCTGGAAGGCGACGTGCAGATGGACCTGGTGGAGGGCGGTCACCTGGAGACCGAGCAGGTGCGATGGCGCAGCGAGGCAGGGGTGCTGGAGGCCGAAGCCGGCGTCACTGCCACCCTGGCAGGAGACCGGCTCACTGCGGGCCGCATGGTCGCAAGCTCGGTCACGGGCGTGGTGGAGCTGGGCGGGGGTGTGGAGCTGGTCCGCCCGGACGGCCAGATCCTGCGGGCCATGGGGGCCCGCTGGCTGGACAGGGAACAGCGGCTCGAGCTGGTGGGGGGGTTCGACTGGTTCCTCCCCTCCCTGCCCGGGCCGGGCGAAGGGCCGGCAGGTGGATCAGGATCCGCGCCGGGCCAGGCTTCGCATGAGGAGGCGAGCGGATGATGCGGGGACGCACCGGAGCCAGGAGTCTCCGGCTGAGCGTGGCGGTGGGGGCGCTGGCAGCGTTCCTGGCCGTCGCGGGGCTTCTCACTCTCCGGGCGGCCGCGGCCGAGCTGCGCCTGCGGGTGGTGGAGGCCGAGAGCGGCGCGACCACAGCGTACGTGGATCCTGAGACGGGACGGTACGTGATCGCGCCCCCCACGGGGCACGTGGAGGCCGAGTACGGCCAGCAGCGGCTGCAGGCCCGGCGGGCCGAGTACGACCCGGAGGCGGGCACCTTGCAGCTCTCGGGCGCCGTGCGGCTCGAGGACCCGGGCGTGAAGGCCAGGGCCGAGCGGGTGGACGCCGACCTGCGGGCGGAGCGCTACCGGTTGGAGGGCCAGGTATGGATCGAACGATCCCGAGCCGACGGCCCCGCCGACGTCCTCACCGCGGCCCAGGTCACCTACCGCCCGGGAGCAGGAGAGGCGCTGGCCCAGGGGAACGTGCGTGTGGAGGAGGGGCCGCGCTGGTTCCAGGCGGCCACCGCCCGGCTTTGGGACGGGCTCGGCTGGCTGGAGCTCACGGGCCAGGTGACGGGCGACTGGGGCGAGTGGGCGGTGAACCAGGCCGATCGGGTCCAGGTGGAGCTCGAGTCCGGACGGGTGACCCTGTACGGGCCGGCCGAGATCCTCTTCCAGGTGGCCGAGCCCGAACCGCCGCAGCCCGTACCCCCCGGACCCTGATAGGGGACATCCGTCCCGGGGGAGGGGTACCTTGTGATGCAGGTCACGACCCAGTAGACTGTCGGTGGAGGGGGGAGGCCCGTATGCCCATGTCATCCCATTCTGCTCCGGTCGTCCACCGATCCTCGGCGCCCCCGGGCGCGCCTCGCGGAGGCACCGTGCCGCAGGCCGAGGCTACGGGCGGCCATCCGGGCCGGCCGGCCTGGGACCTGGGGACCCGCCCGGTCATCGTCATCTGGGAGGTCACCCACGCCTGCGCCCTGGCGTGCGTCCACTGCCGCGCCGCAGCCGACCCCCACCGCCACCCCGAGGAGCTCACCACCCAGGAGGGGTACGCCCTCATCGACTCGGTGGCCCGACTGAACCCGGCCATCTTCGTCCTCAGCGGGGGCGACCCCCTCATGCGTGAGGACCTCTTCGACCTCATCGCCTACGCCCGCACCCGGGGCCTGCGCGTGGCCGCCGCGCCCACAGGGAGCGCGCGGGCCACGCCCGAGGCCATGCAGCGCTTCCGGGAGGCGGGGGTGAACACCCTCTCCTTCAGCCTCGACGGGCCCGACGCGGTGATCCACGACAGCTTCCGCCGGGTGCGGGGCACCTTCGACCGGACCGTGAAGGCCATCGAGGCCGCCCGGGAGCTGGGCATCCCCTTCCAGATCAACACCACCGTCACCCGCGCCACCCGGCCCCACCTGGACCGGCTGCGCGAGCAGGTCCAGATCCTGGGCGCCGTCCAGTGGGACCTCTTCATCCTGGTGCCCACGGGCCGCGGCGAGAGCCTGGAGCCGCTTTCCCCGCCGGAGTACGAGGCTTTCCTCGGGTGGCTGGCCGGCGTCGCCGAGGGCGCGCCCTTCCGGGTGAAGACCACCGAGGGTCCCCAGTTCCGGCGGATGCAGGCGGTCCTCCGGGGCGAGCCGCCCGAGCGGTTGCGGCCAGGCGTCAACGCGGGCAAGGGGTACGTCTTCGTCTCCAACCGGGGAAAGGTCTTTCCCAGCGGCTTCCTTCCGCTGGAGGTGGGCGACGTGCGGGCGACGCCCCTGGACCGCATCTATCGAGAGAACCCCGTTCTCCACCAGCTCCGGGACGCCTCGCTCCTCAAGGGGCGCTGCGGCCAGTGCCCCTTCGACCAGGTGTGCGGCGGCTCCCGCTCCCGGGCGTACGCCGCCACGGGCGACTACCTGGCCGAGGACCCGCTCTGCGGGTTCGACCCGGCACAGGTCCGCACAGCGTAAGAGCTTCGTCATGAGGGTGCTGTCCGACCATGACACTCATTCGTGTGCCGGGCGATCCTAGAAAGCCATAGACTCGCCGGCGAACTGCCCAGCGCAGTGAGCCTGATCGGCTCTCGCACACCCAGGAACTCGCCCAGGCTGCCACCTACGGCCGCACCGATAGGTACGGTCATCCACGTGCTCGCCCGCATGGTGGCGCTGACGCGGCCAAGCAGGTGAGGGGGAGTGCCGGTCTGCCAGAGACTCACCTGACTCACCGAGCTCTCCGGATCCAAAGCCGGCTCTTTCAGCGGGCCCTAAGCCCTGCGGCCAGAAGCGGCGCCAGCCTGTGGCTACGGGCACCCCGCCACATCAGCTGACCATGCTGACTATCGCCACGACCGCCGGCAGAGCCGCTGTCGCGATGAGTGCCTTAACCAGCGGTACTCGCGCTCCGACTGAAAGCAGGATTATGGTTAGAAACGCGCCGAGCGCCAAACTTCCTTGCAACGCAGAACGGAGCACGACACCGTAGTGCAGTTGCGCGTCAACTATTCCGTAGGCGCTTGCCAGGCGCTCAAGAGGAAGGTTTTCCGCTGACGCACGCAGTACCGGGGCTATCTTGGGCTGCACGAGAACGCGGGTTAGGACAGCCGCCATGAGTGCCACGGGCGCCAATCCCACGCCTGTGGCTCCGAAAACCCGAGCAAGGTTAACCTGTTCAGCAAGCGCGCGCAGGAGCATGGCCGCCGCCAATGACCATACTACCCACCCACCCACAACGACTCCCGTATCCATTACGAGTTGTATCACGGCCGACAACCCACTGAATGGGTCAGCCACACCCCTACCCGCGAGGACGTGCTCCGCGACGAGGAGTGCCGCACTGCGTAGCCCAGCCAAAGAAGCCATGTAGAAGCCGGAAAGTTCAAGGACCGCATGGGGCAGTAGATGCGTCATGACCACATTGGGTCCCATCACACTCCCAACCCAGAGCGCGGCAGCGCTCTCGCACGCTTGGGTGAAGACGCAACATCGATACATTCTCAACCTCGCCGTTGCGCGCATCGATTTCCCGAAGAGCTGCTGCCACTTCGTGGGCGCTTGCTCTTTCTGCCGCGAAGGCATCGGCCTCAAGCTCGTAGCGGCGTGATAGTGCTGGGAATCCAAGGAAAGCCGCAACATATGCTACTACAACTACCACTACCACGCCTGGTTCGGGAATTCTATCCCGCAAAACCATGATCAGAATGGCGGCCGCACTTGCCAGCACGAAGCTCCAACCCAGCATGCGCCATCCGTGTCGCCTCTCTATGTGTCCAATCTCGTGAAGGTAGACCGCCAGGCGTTGTTTTTCTCCTAACTCATCGACCAAGTCGCTGGTAACGAAGACCTGTGGTCGGATCAATCCGACCGCAACCGCGTTGAGCGTCCCTGTACCCTCTATGACCCATGGTCGTACCCATGCTCGACCGTGGGAGGTTCTGTTCGTTGCATCGTGCCAGGCAGGATCTTCGTACTCAACGGCCCCAAGTGCTCTCCTGACGAATCCAGGTAGAACCAGTGTCGAAAGGAGATGGAGAAAGGAAAGGCTGGTGGGGAACAACAGGGGAGCATGCTGGAGGACATCTATGACAAGATCGGGGACCGCAATGAACGCAAGAGTCACTGCAAGGGGTCCAACGAGTGCGGTCATATTCTGCGCAAAGTGAAGAAGTCCGAGAACACGGGGCTTGGCCGAAGAACGAGTCCTTCGCCGTACCGAAACCACGACGACCAGGAGGGCCCCCTGTGCTAGCGCGAAGTCGAGTACGAAGAACCCCAGAACTACGACGCCAAGCCCTAAAGCGTATCGCATCGTTTGAAGCGGTCCGAGGAAGAGTCTCACGTGGAGCGCGCCCCACAGAGCCATGAAAGCTGCCGACGCTATGAGCGCCGAACGCTCCGCCCTAGCCGGGGGAAAGGACTTCACGATAAGCGCTGTTGCTGCCAGATACGCAATCAGTACGGCAACGAAGGGCAGAAAGTGCCGTACAAAGTATGATGTTTCCGGCAGGACAGCCCGGAGTGTCTGTCCTGGTTTCAATTCAACGCAACCACGGACCGCGCGATCCGTTGGTACGTGCAGAGCAATGTCGCGCGGAGCGCAGACCCGCAAGGGGCGACCCAACTCGGCCGCCAGGATGGCGGCGGCTGATACAGCATCCGTGCCCCGAACGAGGAGAGTGGACCGCTCCCCCGATTTCTGGCGGTGAACCCGCCACTCGTAGACCTGAGCGACGCCCTCGACTCTGACCACGAGATCGTGTGGAATCACCACTCTCAATTCGTTCGGGTAAACAAGATTGGCTTCTGGGATTGAAGTGGCAGCCCGAGCGGTGAAGAATCCAAGGGCAAGGGCGGTATACAGAGCGAATAGAAGGATGGCTGCCTCATTTCGACAGAGACTCGGGCGCCTTTCGTGAGTCCCGCTCGGGCTCCGCACTTCGATCCCCCTCGTCCAGAGTCATAAGCCAGGTCTCGACTACAACCCAGTGGCGAGGCCGGCTAGCGCGCCCCAGGGCCCACCGTAGACGAAGCCCCAGGCGGCGCCTTGGATCGTGGAATGAAGTGCTCCGACGGCCCCCACAGCTCCAGCAGCCACCGGGCCTGCCCCGGCAGTCGCGACACCGATTGCAGCCCAGAACGCGCCAAGCGCACTGGGAGCGATCAGCAGCGCACTGAGCATCAAGGCGAGCCACAGAGCCAGCACGTAGTTGCGTTCTCGGTGAACCAACACCGCTCTCATGTGGGTTTCCCTCCTCCCTGTCTATGGAGCTCCCGCTGAAGAGGCGAGGTCATGTCTCATTCTCCATTGGATGGTATCTACCGTCAACGCAAGCGGTAGTCCTTAGCGACAGGACCGCATCTTCCATTGGCTGCCATACGTGAGGACCCCGGCGCTACGCAGGATCGGTCCGTCATGCGTCAGATTGCTCGTGCTAGAGCCCAAGTTCTGGATTCGGCCCCAGGCAGCGCTCTCGACAAAGCCCCCTGAGCCACTTGCACCCGACGTCTGTATGCAGAGGCGGCGTCGGGGTAGTGGAGAGCGTGTCCGCGAGCCGTTGGAGGTACAGGGTGTGATGGCGCGATTGAATGGGCCCTCCCACCTGGTGTAGGAGAAGACGGGCCCCGGGAGGCGGTGAGCCTCACCCGAGTCGCGGCGGCTCGGGCGAGCGTGACCAGGAGCACGAAACGCTGGCAGTGCCCCGAATGTCGGACGCGGCAGCCTCTCCACGAGCTGACGAAGGCCAACCGATCCGCGCTTGCGGAGCAATGTGGGGTACAGCCAGGCCGTTCCTCCGGGCGCAGCCCACCACTTCGCCACCAGCCCCTCCTGATTGCCCTGGGCCCATCCTGACGCGTCGGCCCCTGGGTCTTCCCGTGCTATAATGGAGCGTACCTTGCGTGGTCCGAGGCCGCGGGGCGTCTCCGTGGGAAGGCTTCCCGGACCGACGGTGGGGGGAGCGGAGCGTGGCGCGGTCCGGGCCCTGGATGCCCATGGAAACCAATATCCAGGCGTGGCTCATCGACGCCGGCGGCGTCTCGGAGGCGTTCGGGAGCCGTGGCAGAGCCGGGGAGACCCCGCCCCGGCCTGGCCTGCGCGTGAAGGTGGCCGGGGCCTCTCTGGAGCGCCTTCAGGCCCTGGCCGAAGCGGCAGGCCCGCTTGGGATCGAGGTGCGGTGGGATTGGGGCGCCTCCGGGGGAACGCCTGGCGCCGAACGACCACCCGGACCGCTCCCGGTGCCGGAAGCCGCCCGCGTTCGGAACGAGCCTCCCGGTCGCTGGAGCCAGGATGCAGCCGACGGGCAGGGGCTGATGCTGGGGGGGTCCCAGGAGCAGCTTCAGGCCCTGGTGGAACGCTGGCAAGACCTGGACCCCCAGGCGGCGCTGGCCCTTGAGGCGGGCCTCAGGGCCGGGCTCTCCCGGCCCGAGCGCTTCCGGGCCCGAGGTACCGTTTACCCGCTGGCTCGCTTCCCCTACCTGCTGGGCATCCTCAACGTGACCACCGACTCCTTCTACTCCGGAGCCCGCCACTTCGGCACGGACGCGGCCCTGCGCCGGGCGGAGCAGGTGGCCCGGGAGGGCGGCGACTGGATCGAGGTGGGCGGCGAGTCGGCCCGGGGCGGCACGCCCCTTTCGCCCGAGGCAGAGGCCGAGCGGGTGGCCCCGGTGGTGGCGGCCCTGCGGGCCCGCATCCCATTGCCCGTTGCGGTGGATACCTACAAGCCCCAGGTGGCCAGGGCCGCGGTGGAGGCAGGCGCCTCGCTCATCAACGACATCTCGGGTGGGGCCGACCCGGAGATGTTCCGGGTGGCCCGGGAGACGGGCGCGGCCCTGGTGCTCATGCACCTGACGGCGCGGCCGAAGGAGGAGTACGAGGACCCCGGGTACCCCTCCACCCTGGACGCGGTCCGCTGGTTCCTGGGCGAGCGGCTGGCCCTGGCCCGGGAGGCGGGCGTGGAAGAGGAGCAGCTCCTGGTCGACCCCGGGCTCAACTTCGGCAAGCACCCCCGGCGGGACCTGGAGATCATGCGCTCGCTGAAGAGCTTTTCGGCGCTGGGTCGCCCCCTTTACCTCGCGACCTCCCGTAAGGACTACCTGAGGGACCTGCTCGGGCTGCCGCCCGAAGAGCTCCTGGAGGCCACGGAGGCGGCCGTCGCCTTCGCGGTTCTCCAGGGCGTGCAGCTCTTCCGGGTGCACGACGTGGCAGCCGTGGCTCGGGTGCGCGCGGTCGCATGGGCCATCCACGAGGCAGTGGCCGCCGGGGCGCGGGGGTGAGCCGGCGGCAGGCCGGATGCGCATCGTCTGGGCAGGGGAACACCGGCAGCGGCAGCAGAGGAGGACGGTTCATGCGCGTGGACGCGGAGCGGAACGGTACCACCCGGGTGCGGCCGGGAGTCGCCCTGGAAAGGATCGAGGCCGCGGTGCGGGAGATCATCGAGGCCATCGGGGAGGACCCGGGGCGGGAAGGCCTGCAGGAGACCCCCCGCCGTATCGCGGAGATGTACGCGGAGCTCTTCTCCGGGCTCAGGGAGGACCCGGCCCGTCACCTGGCCGTCTCTTTCGAAGAAGGGCACGACGAGATGGTGATCGTGAAGGAGATCCCCTTCTACTCCATGTGCGAGCACCACTTCATGCCCTTTCACGGCGCCGTGCACGTGGGCTACCTGCCCCGGGGCCGGGTGGTGGGCATCAGCAAGGTCGCCCGGGTGGTGGAGGACCTGGCCCGCCGGCCCCAGCTTCAGGAACGTCTCACGACCCAGGTGGCCGACACCCTCATGCAGGGGCTGGAACCCAGGGGCGTGGGGGTGGTCATCGAGGCGGAGCACACCTGCATGACGGCCAGAGGTGTGCGCAAGCCGGGCAGCCGCATCGTCACCTCGGCGACCCGCGGGCTCTTTCGCGAGAACATGGCCACCCGCCACGAGTTCCTCTCGCTGATCGGGCGGGGCCTGAAGGGCTAGTCCGGCCCGGGCCCCGGGTGAAAGGGCTTCGGGTCGATCCCGTCGCTTGACGGCCGCCGGAGCGGGCGCTATGCTCAGGAGTGTACGGGGTGGGGTATGAAGGCCCGCGGCGACGGTGCAGCGCCTGAGCCGGAGGGCGAGGAGGTGACTCGGTTGCCCCGAACGAGGGAGACCGCCCTGCCGGGCCTGAAGGTGGACGTGCAGGAGGGGCCCGATGAGGAACGGCTCGCCCCCCTGCTGGCGCGGATGCGGCGGATCGAGGGGCAGGCGCGCGGCATCCAGCGGATGCTCCAGGAAGGCCGCCCGTGCCACGAGGTGGTGATGCAACTCGCGGCCATGCGCGCGGCCCTGTCGAAGGTCGGGATGGCGCTGATCGCCGACAATCTGGAGCGGTGCGTCTCCCAGGGGGATGACCCCCGTGCCACGCTGGACCAGGCGCGCGATCTGCTCATGAAGTTCAGTTGAAGGGGGAAGCCTGTTGGCCCTGTTGCAGGAACGGGACCGTCAGTACGTCCAGACCTTCTTCAAGGAGCGCTTGGAGCGGCCGGTGAAGATGCTGGCCTTCGGCCAGCGCCCCACGAAGCTGGAAGTGCCCGGCGTCCGCCGGAACCCGCTCATGGAGCAGACCCTCGAGCTGGTGGAAGAGGTGGGGCAGCTCTCCGACCTCCTGGAGACGACCGTGGCCTACGCCGGCGAGAACGAAGATCTCTTCGACCAGTGGAACGTCCCCAAGGACCGGCTCCCGGCCCTTGTCCTGCTGCCCGAGGACGGCGTCGACCGGGGCGTCTGGTTCTTCGGCGCGCCGGCCGGGTACGAGTTCCGCACCCTCATGGAGGATCTGGCCGACCTCTCCAGCGGCGCCACCTCGCTCAGCCAGGAGAGCCGCAGCAAACTCCAGGCCCTGGCCGATCCCGTCTACATCCAGGTCTTCGTTACACCGACCTGACCGTACTGTCCCCAGGCGGTCCGCCTGGCACATCAGTTCGCGATGGAGAGCGAGAAGGTCCGGTCGGTGATGATCGAGGCGAGCGAGTTCCCGGAGCTCTCGCGGCGCTACGGCGTCTACGGCGTGCCCAAGACCATCATCAACGAGACCGAAGAGGTGGAGGGGGCCGTCCCGGAGTCCGTCTTCCTCGAGGCGGTGCTTCGGGCCACGAACGGCAAGGCGTGAGGAGGCGGGGGCATGAACGACGGAGTCCCGGCCCTGATCGTCCACGGCGGCGCCGGCTCGATCAGCGACCCTGAGGGTCATCGAGCCGGCGTCCGGCGCGCGGTGGACGCGGGCTTTGCGGTGCTGGACGACGGCGGTTCCGCGCTGAATGCGGTGCTGGCGGCGGTTCGGGTGCTGGAGGACGATCCCGTTTTCAACGCGGGCACGGGGTCTTGCCTGACCCTCCAGGGCGAGGTGGAGATGGACGCGGCCGTGGCCCGAGGGGACGGGGGCTTCGGCGCAGTCACCTGCGTGCGGGGGGTCCGGCACCCTGTGGACCTCGCGCGGGCGGTGATGGAGCGCACCGACCACCTGATCCTGGCGGGCGAGGGTGCCGTGCAGCTGGCCCGGAGGCTTGGCTTCCCCCCCTACAACCCCGTCACCGAAGAGCGGCTCGCCCAGTGGCGCCGGGCGCTGGAGGCGGCGGAGCGGGGCGAGGGACGGTTCAGCCGCCGGGGAGGGTGGTACTCCACCGTGGGCGCGGCGGCCAGGGACGCCTCGGGAGCGGTGGCGGCCGCCACGTCCACGGGCGGCATCGTCCTCAAGCTTCCGGGCCGGGTGGGCGACACCCCCGTGCCCGGGGCGGGAACCCACGCCGGGGTTCATGGCGCCGCGTCGGCCACCGGCCACGGGGAAGGCATCCTGCGGCTGGCCCTCACCCGGGGGGTGGTGGAGGCCATGGAGAGCCTCTCAGCGCAGGAAGCGTGCCGGATGGCCGTGGACCGCGCGAGGGCTGCCGGCGTGGAGGCGGGAGTGATCGGCGTGGACCTCCAGGGGCGCGTGGGCTTCGCCTTCAACACGCCTTCCATGGCCTGGGCCTACCGCGTGGCCGGAGAAGCCGCGGTGGCCCACGCGGGCGGTCCCCAAGGGGTGGAGCCCGCCGCCCGCTTCTGATCCCAGCCTGCGCGCACGTCAGAAAACGAGCGCAGCTTCTGCCCTACTCTGGAAGGAGTCCGACCGGGCGGGAACGAAGTGAGAACGAGTGGCGGGAACGACGTGGCCCAGCTCGTGCATACTGGACACACAAGGCCCGCAGCGGGCCGGGCCCTGGCAGGGAAGGAACTCCCGGGGCCCGGCGGGAAGAACCTCTGGGGAGAGGTGGACCATGCGGCTCGTCTTCCTCGGACCGCCTGGCGTGGGCAAGGGCACGCAGGCAGAGATCCTGGCGCAACGCGAAGGCATTCCGGCCATCTCCACCGGACAGATCCTGCGCGAGGCCGCCCAGAGCGAGGCTCTGGGCCCGTCGCTCCGCCGGATCATGGAAGGCGGGGGCTTGGTCCCCGACGAGGTCATGGTTCGGATCATCGAAGAGCGCCTGGGTCGCCCCGACTGCCGCCCCGGCTTCATCCTGGACGGGTTCCCCCGAACCCTCGGGCAGGCCGCGGAGCTCGATCGGCTCCTGGAACGCCTGCATCTGGAGCTGGACGCGGTGCTCCTCCTGGACGTGGACGAGGAGCGGCTGGTCCAGCGCCTGGTCCAGCGTCGCGTCTGCTCCCGGTGCGGCGCCAACTACCACCTCACCTCCCGCCCGCCCGCCCAGCCGGGCCGCTGTGACCGCTGCGGGGGCGAGCTGGTGCAGCGTGAGGACGACCGCGAGGAGGTCGTCCGGGAGCGGTTCCGAACCTACCGCCAGAAGACCCTGCCCCTGGTGGAGTACTATGCCTCGCGGGGGCTCCTTCGGACCGTGGATGGCGACCAGCCTATCGAAGCGGTAGGCGCCGCCATCGAGGCGGCCTTGGCGCGCCGGGCCCTTCCGGGCGCCCACCGGCCCGAGGCAGGCGACGGAGGTCCCTCCCCCAGGCAGGCGGCCGCCGGCCGCGGCTAGCCCGGGCCGGAGGGGCAGGCCGGGTGCGAGCCTGAGGCCGACAGCCGGCGCAGGCCCTCAGGAAGAAGGCCCGCCGGTCTGGGGGATCAAGAGCCTCCCCATCGCCAGGACGTTCTCCTGCCAGTAGGTGCCGCCCGGACGGGCGAAGGTCTCGACGACTTTCCCCGCCCTCGCAGAGGCCACCACAAAGTCCACCCGCTCAGGGGAGAGGCGGGTGATGATCGCGACGCCCTGCGGGTCGCCGCTGCGCCCCTTGAAGAAGAGGAGGTCCCCAGGCACCGCCGACGCCAGGTCGACCGCGTCCACGTTCCAGTAGAAGAGCGCCTGGCTGCTGGCATCCGTCGCCTCGCTCAACCCCGATTCGGTGGCTTGCCAGAGAAAGGTGAGGCCCGGTACCACCGACCGGTACACGTTCACCACCAGGCCCGAGGCGTCCACCCCCATGGATCCCGGGTCCGCCCCGGCCTGAACCGCGTCCAGGAACTCCTGCAACGTCGTCTGGCCAGCCAGCTTGAAGGGCATGCCTTGCTGCGTCTCGTCGCCCACCGGATAGCTCAGACGGGCGTAGCTCAAGGCCTCCTCGGCCGCCTGAGCCGCCGCCTCGACGCTGAGGGGCTCGCGCGGCGCCGGCGCCTGCTGGCCGGTCGCGTGCACCCCCAGGACGAGGACCGCAGCCAAGCCCAGGCAGGCCGCCCTGCGTACCCTCATGGATCGCGCCATGCTCTGTCCCCCTTCACCCGGGGTGCGCCGGACCCATCCGGCGCACCCGTGGAACCTGCTCTTCACTGATTCGGAACGTAGCTGTAGAAGCCCTGCCCCGTCTTGCGCCCCAGGTGTCCGGCCGCCACCAGGCGCTTGAGGAGCCGCGGGGGTGCGTAGCGGGGGTCACCCGTCTCCTGGTGGATGGCCACCAGGACGTCGTGGATCACGTCGAGCCCTGTCATGTCCGCCGTTTCCAGAGGCCCCATCTTCCACCCGTAGCCCAGGCGCATGGCCCGATCGATCTCCTCCGCGGGCGCCACGTTCTGTTCCAGGAGCTGGATGGCCTCGATCATGGTGGGCACGGCCACCCGGTTGGCGATGAACCCGGCCACGTCGGCCCGTACCTCGACCGGCTCCTTCCCCACCTGCCGAACGAAGGCGAGTCCGGCCTCCACCGTCGCGGGCCGGGTGCGCAGCCCGTGGATCACCTCCACCAGCGGCATGAGGGGAACGGGGCTGAAGAAGTGGAGCCCCATCATCCGGCCGGGGTCCGAGAGGGCCGCGGCCAGACGTGTGATGGGGATGGACGAGGTGTTGCTGGCCAGGAGCGCCGACGGCGCCCGCGCTTCCAGCTCGCGAAAGACCTCCAGCTTCAGCTCCAGGCGCTCGGGCACGGCCTCGATCACCAGGTCGGCCTCCCCCGCCCCGCTCCAGTCCAGGGTGGGGGTGACCCGCTCGAGCACCGCCTCCGGCGCCTCCGCGAGGCGTCCCTTCTCGTGCAGCTTGGCCAGAGACCAGCCCATGGACTTCACGGCCCGGTCCAGAATCTCCCGGCCCACGTCCCGCAGCGTCACCCGGATGCCCGCCTGGGCCGCCACCTGTGCGATGCCGCCCCCCATGAAACCTGCGCCCACCACGAAGAGCCGCTCGATGCCCAAGAGCTCACCCCGTTTCCAGGAGATGTCCCGCAGGGGCTGCCTGCGACCACGTACTCTCGGCTTCGCTGCTCGGGCGTGCGCCTCCTCTCCTGGCAGGCAGCCCCGCTCACGGCGGGCCGTGGGCGGGGGCGTGCTCCTTTCCTCTCATCCGGTGGACCCCACCCCGGGCAGACTACTCTGCGGCAACCGCCCAACGAGGGGGAACAGCGGTGGCGGGTACGGTGAAGAACGCGCAGGAGATGCAGACGCGCCTGCGCCGGGCTCAGAACGCCATGATGGAGATCGGGCAACTGGGCCGGCAGTTGGGCACGGGCCAGAAGCAGCCGAAGGCACAGCAGCAGGCCCGCCTGCAGCAGCTGATCAACGACGTCGGTCAGGAGCTGCAGGAGATCCAGCGATACGCGGACCGGCAGTTCTCGTAACGCCGGAAGGCTCACCCGCCAGGGGGACGCGGGAGAGCCCGCGTCCCCCCTCTCGCGCGCCTGAGGCTACCGAGCATGGTTCTCGTTCGCAAGAGGGGTCTCGGCCAGGCAGGAAGCCGACGCCCGCGTGCGAAACCATCACGAGCGGGCGGGTGCGTCCCGCGAAACGTGTGCGGGCCGCACAGCCACGCCGTCGTCCGGGAGTTGAACGTCACGGTGAGCCTCGATCTCTTCGCGACCGTACCGACCTTGAACGAATCCCGTCTGAACACCCTGGCGCCGCCGCACGCCTTCCGGGGCATCTCCCACCTGGCCCCGGGCCAAACGGCGGGCCGCGGTGAAGGCTCCTTCGACGTGGAACCCTACGCCCGTCTTCTCCAGCGGCTGACCGGCGTCGACCTGCTGCAGGAGGAACCCGAAGGGGTCACCCGGGTGCCCAAGGAAGAGCGGAGCACCACCCGGCCCTTCCGGGTGCGGCGGGTACCGCCCCACAAGGTGGCCGAGGTGGCGGCGCACCTGGCGGGGGCGTTCGAGAGGAGCCCCGACGGCCCTCCCGCCGCGGGCGCGGCCGAACGGCGCGAGCCGGTGCACGCCGCGACCGCCGCCGGCGGGGCGGTGCGTGCCCCAGGTGGAGACACGCCGCCCCCGGTCGCTGGAGGCGACGGTCCTCCTCCGCCGCCGGAAGACGGTGCGGGCGAGGAGCGGCCTCTGACGCGCGAGGAGTGGCAGGACCTGGTCCGCTTCTTCCAGGTCTGCGCCCAGCGCCGGTACGCCGTTACCATCCGCCTGGAGTGAGCGCCTTCAAGGGTTCCCCCGGTCCGGCCGGATCACCGTCCATCCGGGCGGCAGGCCGGAGGCCTCGACACGGACGGTGCGCCCCCGTCCCTCCACCTTCAGGTCCATGCGCCCGGGCCCCGCGGGAAGGCCGCGAAGGGTGAGCCAGGGCAACCACTCGGGGAGGAAGGGATCCAGCCGGACCTGCCGCGCGGCCGCGTCGACCTCCAGGTTGAGGAGGCTCTCCACGAGCAAGAATGGAACGGCCGCCGCCCAGGCCTGAGGCGAGCAGGCCACCGGATAGGGGGCGGGCCCGCCCGGTCCGGCTGGGTGACCGGCGAAGAGCTCGGGCAGGCGGCGCCAGGGAAGCGCCCTGGAGGCGTCCAGGATGCCCCGCACCAGCCGGGCGGCCTCCTCGCCGCGGCCGAAGCGGGCCATGCCACGGGCGATCAGGGCGGTATCGTGGGGCCAGACTGATCCGTTGTGGTAGCTCAGCGGGTCGTAGGCGCGCTGGCCCGCGGCCAGGGTGCGGATGCCGTAGCCCGAGAAGAGGTCCGACTCCATCAGCCGGCGGGCCAGAGCGTCCCCCTCCGCCTGCTCCAGGGCGCCGCACCAGAGCAGGTGGCCGGGGTTGGAGGCGAGGGTGGCCACGGGCCGTTTCTCGCCGTCGAGGGCCAGGGCGTAGCGACCTTCGCCCAGGGAGAAGTGCCTGGCGATGGACCGCTGGAGGCCGCGGGCCCGGGCCTCGAGCTCGCCGCCTCGCCGGGGTTCGCCCCAGAACCGGGCCAGGGAAGCCGCACCCTTCAGCGCGGCCACCAGGTAGCCCTGGACCTCCACCAGCGCGATGGGAGGCGGGGCCAGGGTGCCCTCGGGCGTGACGGTGGAGTCGAAGGAGTCCTTCCATCCTTGGTTGGGCAGAAGTCCCTGCCCGTCGTATTCCAGAAAACCGTCGCCGTCCAGGTCGCCTTCGCCGGTGATCCACGCGAGGGCGGCCTCCACGTGAGGCCGCAGGCGTGCCGCCGCTTCCGTGTCACCCATCCAGCGGGTCAGGTCCGCGGCCAGGATGAGGAAGAGGGGCGTGGCGTCCACGCTTCCGTAGTAGGGGGTGTGAGGCACCGTGCCCATCCGGGCCAGCTCGCCCCGGCGCAGCTCGTGCAGGATCTTGCCGGGGGCCTCTTCCCGCCAGGCATCGTGGCCTCTGCCCTGGTAGCGGGCCAGGGTGAAGAGGGTGGCCCGGGCCAGCGCCGGGGTGAGAAGCAAGGCCTCCCGGGCCGCGAGGAGGCTGTCCCGTCCGAAGAGGACCGCAAACCAGGGGACCCCCGCCGTGGGGACCGGACCGTCGCCCATGTCGGTCGCCAGGCTCAGTAGGTCCCGGCGGCCGCGCTCCCACAGGAGGACCAGGTCCTCGTCGGGGGCCTCCACGGACGTGGTCGCCTCGAGCCAGGCCTGCTCCGCGTCCTCCCGGCGCTGGACCTCGTCGGCCATCAGGTGGTCCAGGGGCCGGAGGGGGCCGGCGGCGGCTCGCTGCCCGTGGGAACGGGGCGTACCCGCCGAGCCAGCGGGCGCCTCCTCCGGGCCGGGCATGGTTCCCTCGCCCACCTCCACCCGCACGCGTACAATGAAAGAGGCCTGGGGTTCCAGCGACAACTCGAAGAGGAGGTCGCCGTCCTCCACCCGACCCTCCGGCTCCACTCGGACCCGGGTGAAGCGGGCGACCCCGTCGCGCCCCTGATAGTCGAGGCGAAACCCGCCGGGGGAGGTCTCCCGCGCTACGGGTGGCCGCTCGTCCTGCAGGGGGTAGCCGCGCACCAGGAACATGTCCGCAAAGTCGGCGTCGGCCACGAGCCGGAGCTTCAGCTGGAGCGGCTCCCGGTGGTGGTTCACCAGCCGGACCTCCTCGTAGAAGGCCTCGCCCACCACGCGCCGGCGTTGGATCTCCACGGCGTAGGGGGAGACGGCGGCCTTCCGTTCCAGGGGATGGCCCATGAGTGCCCGGCTGGTGCACCCGTCCGTCCAGGTGTGCAGGGTGGCGGGCCGTTCGCCGTCCACCAGCCACTCCAGGCGGGAGAGGTAGCGGGTGTCCTGACGGAAGAGGCCCGCCTGGCCTCCGGCCAGGCGATCGTCCCCGTCGGTGAAGAGGAAGAGGTCACCAGTCTTGAGCACGTAGCCGTCCATGCCACACCTCCGGTCCGTAACACCGAACGGGCCGGCCCCGCAGGAATGGGCCTGGCCCGGAGCGAAGCCTCTCGGGGCATTCGCCGGAGGCTCCGTGACTCCTTCCCGCCCGCCGGGGCATGGCAGGCCGCTCAGCGCCGCAAGCTAGGGTGGGCGAAACGGGCGAAACCGCCGGCGCTCAGGGAGGTCCGCCATGCGACGTCTCTACCCGTCGCCCGCCGACGTGGAGGCGGCACACCGCATCTACGACGAGCTCGCCTTTCCCCCGCCGCCCCCGGGGCGACCCTACGTGTGGATCAACATGGTCAGCACCCTGGATGGGCGCGTCACCCTGGGGCGGGGCCGCATTCGAACGCCCCTGGGTTCCCGGCTCGATCGGACCCTCATGGCGCGCATGCGGGTGCACGCCGACGCCGTCCTGCAGGGCGCGGGGACCGTACGCGACGCCGGGTACTTCCCGGGCGTGCCCGACGACCTGCGCGAGTGGCGCAGGGCCCAGGGGCGGCAGGAGCACCCGCTGGTGGTGGTGATCACGGGCTCCTGTACCCTTCCCCTGGAAGCCCCGCTCTTCAGCCGGGCTCCCCGTCGCCCCCTGGTGATCACCAGCCGGCGCGCGCCGGAAGAGCGCGTGGCCGCCGTTCAGGCCGTGGCGGACGTGGAGGTGGCGGGCGACGAGCAGGTGGACCTCCCCCGCGCCCTGGCCTTCCTCCGCACCTCCCGCGGCGTCGAGTACCTGCTTTCGGAGGGGGGGCCCACCCTCAACCACAGCTTCTTCGCCGGAGGGCTGGCTGACGAGCTCTTCCTCACCGTGACCCCCCGCATCGATGGGTACCGGGCCGACCTCACCCCCGTGGACGGCCCGTCGGTGATCGAACCGCTGCCCCAGATGGAGCCCGTGAGCATCCACCTGCACGAGGGGGAGCTCTTTCTCAGGTACCGGCGGGCCGTTGAAGCAGGCCGGGGCGGCCAGAGGTGACCGCCCCGGGGCGCCCGCCAGAGGTGGGCTCACCGCTGGACCAGCTTCACCAGGGCGCTGGCGATGGCTTTCTGCTCCGACTCGTCGGCCGCCCGCCAGAGCTCCTGCAGGACGGCTTGCTCAGGGGCGGCGGGCGCCACGTTGCCCGCCAGGAAGTCCCCGATGGTCTCGGCCTGGTTGGCGATGCTCTCGTGCCCCAGGCCGGCCTTCTCGCCGGCGTGTACCGCCTTCGACAGCGTCTGCTTCCACTGGTCCCAGCCCATGTTCAAATCCAAGCCCTTCCCCCCTTCCTCCCCGATGGGACACCGGGTGCATCCTTAGCTTGAGGGGGCGTACCCTCGGGGATGCACCGCGGGCTCTGGAAGATTCCCGCGGGGAGGGCTTCAGGCATGGCGGCGGGGACGGGGGAGACGGTAGCGGAGGTGAACCGATGGAACCTCAGGACGCATCCGGGTCGGTGCTCTTCGACCCGTCCCGTCGAGCCGACGTGAACCTGGTGGAAGGGGATGGGCAGATCCGGCTCGTCTTCCGGCTGCGCCTGCGCCAGCCTGGCGTGACGCCCCGGGTGGAGTGGCGCCAGGCCGGCTGGACCACCCTGTCCATGGAAGACGTGGGTCTCCTGGGCGAGTGGGCCGTCTTCCAGGCCGTGATCCACGTCCAGGACCCGGCCCGTCCCGTCGTCTACCGGTTCTGCCTGTCGGGCCCGGAGGGCGAGCGTTTCTTCGGGCCCGCGGGCCTGGCGCCGGAACCGGAGGCTGCCGGCAGCTTCCAGCTCCACCCGGGGACGCAGGCCTCCTTCCCCGTGGTGGCCTGGACGCGCGGCCGGGTCTTCTACCAGGTCTTTCCCGACCGCTTCGCCAACGGCGACCCTTCCAACGACCCGCCCGGCACCACGCCGTGGGGTGGCGCCGTGCGGCCCGACACGGGGAGCCAGTACTTCGGCGGCGACCTGGCCGGTCTCATCGACCGGCTCGACTACCTGCAGGACCTGGGCGTGGGCGGCCTCTACCTGAACCCCATCTTCTCTGCCGGAAGCTCCCACGGCTACGATACCGTGGACTACCTCCGCATCGACCCGCGCCTGGGCGACCTGGACACCTTCCGCACCCTGCTGGACGAAGCCCACCGGCGGGAGATGCGGGTGATCCTCGACGCGGTCTTCAACCATACCGGCACGGGCTTCTGGGCCTTCCAGGACGTCGCAGAGCGCGGCGCGGCCTCCCGCTACAAGGACTGGTACCACTTCCACGGCTTCCCCGTGAACGTGGAGGTGCCCAACTACGAGGCGTGGTGGAACGTCCCCTCGCTTCCGAAACTGCGGGTCTCCAACCCGGACGTGCGGGCGTACCTGATGGGCGTGGCCCGCTACTGGACCCGCCTGGGGATCGACGGGTGGCGGCTCGACGTACCCAACGAGATCCGTGAGCCCGGCTTCTGGGAGGAGTTCCGCCTGGTGGTGAAGGGCATCAACCCCGAGGCGTACATCGTGGGGGAGATCTGGCACGTGGAGCCCGAATGGCTTGAGGGGACCTGCTTCGATGCGGTGATGAACTACCCTCTGGGGCGGGACGCCCTGGTGCCCTTCTTCCGGGGGAAAGGCGGCTTCGGCGCCCGTGAGCTGGACCGGGCCGTCCAGCGGGCGGTCCTGGCCTATCCGGAGCAGGCGGTGACGATGAACTTCAACGTCGTGGGCTCCCACGATACCGCACGCGTCCTCACCGCGCTCGGGGGAGGCAACCTGGGCGTTGAGCCGGACCCGGGGGCGGTACGGCGCCTGAAGGCGCTCATGAGCTTCCTCTTCGCCCTCCCTGGCGTCCCCGTGATCTACTACGGCGACGAGCGCGGCATGCTGGGCGAGAAGGGCGAGGATTGGGACGCGCAGCGGGCCCCCATGCCCTGGGACGAAGGCGCGGTCCGCGCCGGCGCGGAGATCTTCGACCATCTTCGAAAGCTCGTGCGCCTCCGGCGGCAGCATCCCGCCCTGGTGGGGCCGGTGGTGACCCGGCTCGCCCTGGACGACGCGCAGGGTCTCTACGCGTGCGCCCGGGGCGGCGGGGGGGAGGAGGTCGTGGCGGTCACCACCCGCGAGGCGCGGAGGGTCCACGTGGTCCTCGCCGGCCTGACCGGCCGCTTCCGTGACCTCGTCCGGGACGAGAGCCTCCACGCTGGAGGTCAGGGCCTCAACGTGGAGTTGGATGGGCCCGAGACGCGGCTCATCGTGAAAGAAAGCTGACCGCACCTTCACGCGGGCTCGACCCGGCGCGGGAGGATTCTCACCTTTTCCTGCGAATGATGCTTATTACCTAAACCCGTATAGGTACCTCGTGACCCGAGGGGCACCCGTCACGCGCCCGCCGGGTCCCTGGTGCCCGCGAGGAGGCTCGACATGTCCCTGGCATGGAACCGGCGGGAGTTCCTCCGGAGGGGGATCCTCACCGTGGGGGCCGCCGGTCTGGCCGTCTCGGGGCTCGGCCCTCTGGCTCGGGCGGCTGCTCCGTTCCCGGGCGTGGGGCCGGCCACCCGGGATCCCAACCGCCTGGTCGCCCTTCCCGGAAAGCGCCCGCTCGTCCAGATCTACGACAAGCCGCCCGTCTACGAGACGCCCACCGCGTACCTGATCGGCGACGAGCTCTACCCCCTCACCAACCGCGACGCGTACTACGTGCGCTGGCGGGAGGCGCTCATCCCCGAGATCAAGCCGGAAGAGCTCCGCCTGGAGGTGGGCGGGGACGCGGCGGTCCGCCCCCGCACCTTCACCCTGGACGAGCTGAAGGCCTTCGGCGAGGTCTCGGTGGCTGCCGTGGGCAGCTGCAAGCGGAACGCGAGCGGCACCCTGCGCCCCATGTTGGGCGGCGTCCCCTGGGGGAAGGGCGACGTCTCCGCGGCCAAGTGGACGGGGGTGCGGGTGAAGGACGTGCTGGAGGCTGTGGGCGTCAAGGAGAACGCCGTCCAGGTGGCCTTCAAGTCCGCGGGCTTCACCATCGCCCTGGCCGCGCAGGAGTACTGGCGCATCCAGTCGGTGGACGAGATGATGGACCCCAAGGCCATCCTTGCCTACCGCATGAACGACGGGGAGATCCCCATCTGGAACGGCGCCCCGCTGCGGCTGGTCAACCCCGGCGAGTACGCCCCTGAGTGGGTGAAGCAGGTGGTGCGGATCGAGATCCGCTCCACCCCCATCGAGAACCGCTGGGCCGGCACCCACGCCGGACCGGACCCCATCCGGATCGTCTCGCTGGTCACCACCCCCCAGGACGGCGAGAGGCTCCCCAGCGGCCGGGAGGTGGAGCTCACCGGTGTGGCCTACGACTCAGGCGTCGGCATCGCGAAGGTGGAGGTCAGCATCGACGGCGGCAAGAGCTGGGAGCGGGCCTCCCTGGAGCCGCTCTCTCCGCACGGCCGCTACGTGTGGCGGGTGTGGCACTACCGCTTCACTCCCAGGCAACGGGGACCGCTCACGGTCTTCACCCGGGCCACGGGCGTCGAGGGTGAGGTACAGCCCTTCGGGGTCCAGGAGGCCCATTACACCAGCAACGGGCGGCGCATGAACTCCATCGTCGAGTTCGCCGCCCACCTGGAGGTGGTGTGAGGTGCGCATCCCGCGCCGCTCGTCGCTCCCGGCGGCCGTGGCCCTGGGGGCGCTGGTGCTGGCCCTGGTCCTGGGCCCCGGAGGGGAGCCCGTGAGCCGGGGCCAGGCGGTCACCCCCTATGCGGAGCTCCCCCTGGAGGCCTGGGAGCTGGAGCCGGGCGAGGACGCCCAGCTCGTGCAGGCGTTCTGCACCATCTGCCACTCCCTCGCACCCATCATTCAGCACCAGGGCTTCACCAAGGAGATGTGGGCGCAGGAGGTCGACAAGATGCGCCAGCAGCACGGGGCGCCCGTGGACGACGCCACCGCCGCAAAGATCGTGGCTTACCTCCAAGAACACTACAGCCAGGAAGCCCTCCAGGCCGGCCGGTAGCCGCGGGCAGACCCTGTCGGGCGCTTCGGTTGAAGACCGGAGGGGCCCGGGACAGGCCCGGGCCCCCTCCCCGTCCGGCCCCGCCTCCGCGTGGCAGGGCTTCGGTGCGGCCAGCCATGCGCCGCCTCTACGCCCGGCCCGGCTCGGTCTGGCTGCGGGCATCCAGGAGCCGCTCCAGCTCGTCTTCAGGGAGCACCTTCTCCTCCCGGCAGAGGGCGCGGATGGTCTGGCCCGTCTCGTACGCCCGGTGCGCCAGGTCCGCCGCCCGATCGTAGCCGATGCGGGGTGCGAGCACCGTCACCATGGCCAGGCTCTGCTCCACGAGGCTCTCGCACCGCTGGCGGTCGGCCTCCAGGCCGGCGATGCACTTCTCCTGGAAGTTGGCCGCCGCGGCGCCCAGGAGCTCGATGGACTCCAGCAGGTTGTGGGCCAGCACCGGCATCATCACGTTCAGCTCGAAGTTCCCCCGCTCGGCGGCGATGGTCACCGTCAGGTCGTTGCCCATCACCTGCGCCGCCACCATCATCACCGACTCGGCGATGACGGGGTTCACCTTCCCGGGCATGATGGAGGAGCCCGGCTGCACGGGCGGGATCTTGAGCTCCCCGATGCCGCAGCGGGGCCCGGAGCCCAGGAAGCGGATGTCGTTGGCGATCTTCATGAGGCTGACGGCCACGGCCTTGAGCGCTCCCGAGGCCGAGACGGCCGCGTCCTTGGCGGCCTGGGCCTCGAAGTGGTTCTCGGCCTCCTGGAGGGTGAGGCCCGTCCTCTCCGCCAGGCGGGCGATGGTCCGCCGGGCGAACTCGGGATGGGTGTTGATGCCGGTGCCCACCGCGGTGCCGCCCAGGGCCAGCTCGGCCAGCTCGGCCTGGGCCTGCCGCACCCGCCGGATGCCGTGCTCGACCTGGCTCGCGTAGCCGCTGAACTCCTGGCCCAGCCGGATGGGCGTGGCGTCCTGCAGGTGGGTGCGCCCGATCTTCACGATGTCGTCGAAGGCCCGCGCCTTCTCGGCGAGGCCGGCGTGGAGCTTCCCCAGGCCGGGCAGCAAGCGGCGCTCCATGGCCTCCAGGGCCGCCAGGTGGATGGCGGTGGGGATCACGTCGTTGGACGATTGCCCCATGTTGACGTGGTCGTTGGGGTGCACCTTGCGGCTGCCCCGCTCGCCGCCCAGGATCTCGCTGGCCCGGTTGGCGATCACCTCGTTCGCGTTCATGTTGGTGGAGGTGCCCGAGCCCGTCTGGAAGATGTCGAGCACGAACTCGGCGTCGAGCTTGCCGTCGGCTACCTCCTGGGCCGCCCGGACGATGGCCTCGCCGCGCTCCCGGTCCAGCTGCCCCAGCTCCATGTTGGTCTCGGCAGCGGCCAGCTTGATGAGCCCCAGGGCCCTGATGAACGACCGCGAGAAACGGAGGCCGCTGACGGGGAAGTTCAGCACGGCCCGCTGGGTGGACGCCCCGTAGTAGGCCGGCGCAGGAACCTCCATCTCACCCATGGAATCCCGTTCGATACGCACGTCGCTCAATGCTCCCAAACCTCCTCACGCGGGAAGAGCTCCCGATAGTACCCCCTACCGTTTCACTTCGTCACCGGCGGATCGATTCATGCTCCATCCAACCGTTGACCTTCCCGGAAGGCGGCGGTATTATCGCTAGTGATGAGTATCGCTGGCGATAGCATCCACGAGAGGGCGCCGGAGACGGCCTCGCCCCTGGACCGAATCCTGGACCGCTCCAAGCTCAGCGGCAGCCTCCTGCTTCGGGGCCTGCTCCCTTACTACGTTCTCCTCTTGCTCCGGGACGGGCCCCGGTACGGAAACCAGATCCTGGGCGCCATCGCGCGGGAGACCCGCGGGCGGTGGAAGCCCTCGCCCGGCGGTCTCTACCCCCTCCTGCGCCGGCTGCGGGCTGCCGGCTACATCGCCGAGGAGGCCGGCGAACCGCGTGGGGGCCGGCTGGCCCGGCGCTATCGCCTCACCGCCGCCGGGGCCCGGGCCCTGGAGGCGTTGCGGGACCAGCTGAAGCCCATGCTGGAGGAGACCATTCACCTGCTCCAGGTCCACCTGGAGCAGCTCAAGCGCTGGGAAGAGGCGCGCCGGGGCGAAGGAGGCGACCAGGGACGGTGATCCGGGAAAGAGGCTGGGCCGTGCGGGTGGAGGAGCTCGTCAAGAGCTACGGGGCGGTGCGAGCCCTGGCGGGCGTATCGCTGGAGGTGCCGAGGGGCGTCGTCCAGGCGGTGCTGGGGCCCAACGGGGCCGGCAAGACCACCCTCTTCGCCATCCTTTCCACCCTGCTCGTCCCTGACCGCGGCAGCGCCGAGGTGCTGGGGCTGGACCCGGTCCGGCAGGCGGCTGCGGTGCGAAGGCGCATCGCCGTCACCTTCCAGGAGACGGTGCTGGACCCCGAGCTGACGGGCCGGGAGACGCTGGTGGACCACGGCCGTCTCTACGGCCTGCGGGGGCGGGAGCTGGCCCGCCGGGTGGACGAGGCGGTGGAGGCGGTCCAGCTTCAAGACGCGCTCAACCGCCGCACGGGAACCTACTCGGGCGGTATGAAGCGCCGTCTGGAGCTGGCCCGGGGGCTCCTAACCCAGCCGGAGCTCCTCATCCTGGACGAGCCCACCCAGGGGTTGGACCCCCAGAACCGGACCTACTTCTGGGAGCAGGTGCGGGCCCTGCCCGGGCAGGGGACCACGGTGCTCCTCTCCACCCACGCCATGGAGGAGGCGGAGGCGCTGGCCCATCAGGTGGCCATCATCGACCAGGGGCGGGTCCTCACCCAGGGAACGCCCGGGGAGCTGATCACGAATCTGGGTTCCGAGCAAGTGATCGTGGCCGGTAGCGGCGAGCCGGCGTCGCTGGAGGCCCGCCTGCGGGTGCTCCCCTTCGTGCGGGGAACGCATCCCAACGGGCGGGGCCTGCGGGTGGAGGTGGATTCAGGTGCCCGCCGCCTGGCCCAGCTCGCCCAGCTCGCGGCGGACGCCGGCTTCGCCGTGGAGGAGATGGCGGTACGGCGCCCCACGCTGGAAGAAGTGTTCCTGAAGCTGACGGGAAGGAGCCTGAGGGACTGATGCCCGCAGCGGCCACCATCTGGGCTCGACAGGTGCGGAAGTTCACGCGGAACGGCATGGAGCTTTTCGGAACCGTGCTCCAGCCCCTGCTCTGGATGGTCCTCTTCGGCGCCGGGGTGCAGGGGGTGATGGCCCGGGGGGTCGACCGGCCGGAGTACCTGGCCTTCATGACGCCGGGCATCCTGGCCCTGACGGCCGTGATGGGCGCCGTGGCCGGCGGGGCCTCCTTCCTGGAGGAGCGGCTCCGGGGCATCGTCAAGGAGTACTGGGTGGCGCCCATCGCCCGCTGGAGCATCCTGGTGGGGACCCTGGCGGCCAGCAGCACCAAGGCGTTGATCCAGGCGGGCCTCATCCTGGTCACGGGCCTGTTCATGGGGGCCCGGCCCGTGGGTGGACCTGCCGGTTGGGTCGCCTCCCTGGGGCTGCTACTGGTTTTCAGCATGGGTTTCGCGGGCGTGGCGGCGGCGGCCGCCATGACGGCCCGCTCCACGGGAGCGTATCACGGCGTCATCTTCCTGCTGAACCTGCCGCTTCTCTTTGCTTCCAACGCGCTGGTGCCGCTGGCCGTGCTTCCGGGGTGGCTCGCCTGGCTGGCCCGCCTCAACCCGGTCACCTACCTGACGGCGGCCGTGCGGGCCCTCACCTACGGGCAGCCCTCCGAGATCCCCACCCTCGCGGCCTCGGCCGTGCTCCTTCTCTTCGGCGGCGCGGGCGTCCTGCTGGCGCTGGGATCCTTCCGGCGGCTCTCGCCCTGACGCGGCCGGCCTCCGGAGCGACCGGCCAGCCGCCAGGGGCGGGCGCGGCTCTTCAGTCGCCCCGGTACCCCGCGGGCAGGGCCACCCGCTGCCCGACGATGACGAAGCCGTCCTCCTCCATCGCGTGCAGCACCGCCTCGGGCGACTCCAAGGGCCGTCCATCCCGGGCGAAGTGTTCCCGCCCCTCGCCCATGTGCCTGCCGATGACCTGGAGCATCTGCTCGCGGGTGGGTCCCTCCCTGCCCGACGGGGGGTCGAGAGCCATCTCTGCGGGAAGGCCGGCCGGCCGCCCGTCGAGAGCTTCGGGACGGGGGGCCGCAGGCGCCTGGGGCTCCTTGGGGCGGTGGGCCGCCCCGTTGGCCAGGATCTGCTGAGCAGTGCCCTCCAGCGCCCGGGCGATGGCCTCCCGCACCCGGGCCTCCACGTCGTTCTGCCAGGACCCCGCTCCTTCCATGCCGGGCTCTTCCAAGGGCGTCACCCCCCTTTCACTCTCCCGCAAACGCGCCGGCTTCTCCCCCGAGAGGTCCTGGGAATGTGTGGAACGGCTCAGTCCAGGGGCGACCAAAGGGGGAGCAGCCCCTCCTCGCACGCGAGGGCGCTCACGGTCTGGTCCGAAGGGCCCGGGGGGCAGCGGGGAACCAACTGCCCTGCGAAGAGGAGGGCAACCCGGGGAACCCGGGGGCCGAGCTCCGGGAGGAGGCGGTCGTAGTAGCCGGCCCCGTACCCCACCCGGTTGCCGAAGCGGTCGAAGGCGAGGCCGGGCACGAGCACCAGATCGACCAGCGCGGCGACCTCCGGGGCCGGCTGGGCGACCCGGGGTTCGGGGATGGCCTGGAAGGGGCCGGGCACCAGGTCCGTCTCGGGGTCCCGGACCTCGCCGATCTGGAGGCGCCGGCTCGCGCGGTCCACCCGCGGGGCGAAGACCCGCTTGCCCGCGGACAGCGCCCCCCGCATCAGGGTCAGGGTCTCCACCTCGTGGCCCACCGAGAGGTAAAGCAGCACGCCCCCGGCGTCGTGGTAGGCCTCGGTAGCCACCACCGCCGCGCGCACCGCCTGGCTGCGGCGCCGCACCTCGTCGCCCGCGAGCCCGTCGCGCCACGCCTGAAACCGGTGCCGGAGCTCGGCCTTGGGCGGGGGCGCCAGGAACTCCTCCACCACCCGGGCCAGCACCTGGGCCTGGTTGTGGCGGGTGTCGCGGGCGCCGTAAACGAGGGTCACGTCGCCTGTAGCCGCCATGCGTGCCAGGCGGAGCAGCGAGAGGCCGTCCCCCAGCAGGAGCTCCTCGCGGTAACGGGCCTCGAACTCAGGAAACCGGGCCGGATCGTGACCGAACCAGCGCCGCAGGTCCGCTGAGGGCGCCAAGTCTTGGAGCCAGAGGGCGTCGACCCGCTCCCGGCTCAAGCCCCGGGGCCACACCCGGTCCACCAGGACCCGCTGGCCGTCCGCCGGCGACGGGGGATCGTAGACACGCTTCAACGGCAGTCCCAGAAGCCGTCATCCCTTTCCGAAGCCGCCTCTACCGTATTCTGGCACCGAGACCCGGGCGGGGCAAGGGGAGGGGAGATGCAGGGCCGAGGCAGGCTACGCCCAGAACCCACGGACGTGGAGGGAGACCCATGCGCGTGCAGCCGGTGGAGGATGTGCACAAGCTGGCCGGCGAGCTGGAGCGGCGGTTGAAGGACACCCTGTGCGTCGTCAACCTGCGCCAGGGACAGGACGAGCTGGCCCAGGCCCGCCTGGAGGTGGAACAGGTCTACGTGGACGACCGGGTCCCCACCACCCGGACCCTGCGGGTGGTGGGTCGCACGCCCGGCGGGCGCGACCACGGCGCGGTCGCCATACCCCTGGCCGGGCCCATGAGCGGCCAGTGGACCGAGGCCAGCGGCCGGGTCGACCTGATCCAGGGCGGGTACATCCTCTCGATCATCCCCGCCCCGGGCGCCCGCGAGGGGCACGCGGACCGAAAGAGTCTCGCCCGGGTCTAGAGGAGGCCGGCCTCTCCCGCTGCCTGGCGAAGCACCTCCGCCGAGCGCTGGAAGCCGGCTTGCTCGGCGGGGTCCAGGGGGAGCACGATCACCCGCTCCACGCCGGACCGGTCCACCACCGCCGGCACCCCGATGCAGAGACCCTCGGCGCCCCGATAGCCCTCGGCCTGGACCGACAGGGCCAGGACCGACGCCTCGTTGTGGACCACCGCCTCCACGACGCGGGCCAAGGCCGCGGCGATCGCGTAGTACGTCGCGCCTTTGCGGCGGATGATCTCGTAGGCGGCCCGGCGCACCTCCTCCACCAGCGCCTCGCGGAAGGCCGGGTCCGCCAGGCGGCGGGCCTCGGGGGGCCCCGTCCGGGCCGCCTCGGCCACGGGGATCCCCGCCACGGTGGCGCGGCTCCAGACCGCCAGCTCCGAGTCGCCGTGCTCGCCGATGATGTACGCGTGGATGCTGCGGGGGTCCACCTGCAGCACCTCCCCCAGGCGGACCCGGAAGCGGGCCGTGTCGAGCAAGGTGCCCGACCCGAAGACCCGGCGGGCGTCGAAGCCCGAGAACCGCCGGGCCGCGAGGGTGAGGACGTCCACCGGGTTGGTCGCCACCAGCAGGATCGCCTCCGGCGCCGCCCGGGCCGCTGCGGGCACCACCTGGTGGAAGATCTCCACATTCCGGCGCAGCAGGTCCAGGCGCGACTCGCCCGGCCGCTGGGCGGCCCCGGCCGCGAGCACCACCAGGTCGCTTCCCTCCAGGTCGTCGTAGGAGCCCGACCGGACCCGGACCGGGCGGGCGAAGGCCTGGGCGTGGCGGATGTCCATGGCATCCCCCTCCGCCTTCTCCGCATTCACGTCCACCAGCACGATCTCACGGGCCAGGCGGCGGAGCACCGCCGTGTAGGCGAAGGTGGAACCCACCAGCCCCGAGCCGACCACACCGATCTTGACCGAATCCCATCGCTCGCGCACGGGCAACCCCCCCAGGAGCCGTTCTCAGGAAAGGGTTCCCGGAAAATGGGTCGATCCCTACACAGCGGGCGAAGCTTCGGCAAGGACCGCGCCGTCCGGGCTCAGGTCGGGCAGCCCGTCGGCAGGGGCTTCCCCAGGTTCGGGGCGGGGGGAGGGTGAGGGCTCCTCTTCCTCCCACAGGAGGTGGAACGTGGAGAGGGAGAGGTCCAGGTCGATGCGGTACCGGATCGAGGCCTCGGGGTAGTTGGGCGAGACGTAGCGGTCGCCGTCGCGCACCAGGCCCTCCCCCGAGAGCCCAGGCTGGAGGCCTGCCCCCTGTACCCGCAGGCTGAGGCCCGCCCCGGCCGGAACCCCTAGCTCGAGGCGGCTCGAGCGCAGGCGGAACCGGAGCCGCACGGGCGCAGCGGGCGGCTCCGGATACGCGCCGGTGGCGGGCAGGCTCACCCGCAGCCGGCTCGACGTGCCGCTCAGGCGGAGCTCCCGCACCGGCAGGCGACGGGCGTCGAGCTCCAGGAGGGCGGAGACCAGGTCCAGGTCCAGGTCCCACGGAAGGGCGGGATGAAGCCCCACCTGCCAGCTCGCGGTCGCGGCGCCGGGCCACAGGAGGCCCGCCAGGGGCGAGGGAAGCGGCTGAACCAGCTCCACCTCCAGGTCCTCGCCCTGGGCGTAGCTCGCCACGTGCACGGGCCGGGCGAGCCCTCGCAGGGCGCCGTGCACCAGGTCGCCCGAGCCGGCCGCCAGCTCCACCCGTCCCCCCCCGCCCCGGAGGTAGAGGCGGGCCGCGACGGGCGGGCCCTGGTCGGGCAGGGCGACCCGGAGAGGCTGGGAGAGGTTTCCCGCAACGGGAACGGGGCCGCGCTGGAGGGAGAGGGCGAGGGCCAGACCCGCGAGCAGCGCCGCCAGGGAGAGCAGGCGCGCGAGCCGCGGCTGGCGGTGGAAGATGAGCGAGATGCCCCACACCACCAGCAGCGCCGGCCACAGCCGCACGAGGGCCTGAAGGACGAGCTCGGCCGCGGCCGGGTCCACCAGCCCCAGGTTGGTGAAGAGGATGAGGCCGCCCGCCAACACCAGGAGCAGCCCCAGGAGGAAGCGGAGCACGCCAACCGCCCCCTTCCCGGCCGTGGCGGCCCACTCGCCCGGCCACATGCACCCGCAGGGCACCCAAACGGTTCCTCTCCTTCCCTGGTTCTTCCTGCTCGCGGAACGATCTGGGCCACGCGCCGTGCAGGCCGCTTGGGTGGGGCCGGCCGGAGGGTGGGCCCGCGAAAAGGGGCCATCCGTCCTGGGACGGGCGACTCTCCCCTCTCCGTGTCCCACCGGATACGATCGGAGGGGAGGAGGTGGCGACGTGGCGCGCCCGCAGCGGATCATGCTCACCGTGGTCTTCCTGGGCATCCTAGGCTGGATCGGGCTCACGGTGGCTACGGGCGTGGGCGTGCGCGATGCGCTCCCCGAGCGCGGGTACCGGGTACCGGAGTTCACCCTGGTGGACCTGGACGGCCGGCCCTTGACGCCCGACGGGCTCCTGGGGCGACCCTGGCTGCTCCACTTCTGGGCCACCTGGTGCTCCTCGTGCCAGAAAGAGATGCCCGACCTCGCGGCCTTTGCCCGGGAGCACCCGGAGGTGACGGTGCTCTCGGTCTCGGTGGGGGAGAAGGAGCAGACCGTGGTGGACTACGTCGCGGAGCACCCGGTGGCCAGCCCCGTCGCCCTGGACCCGAACCAGGACCTCTACGGCCGCTTTGCCGCCCGGGGCCTGCCCACCACCCTCTGGATCGACAGCCGGGGTGTGATCCGCCAGGTGGTGACGGGGCCCATGACCCGCTCCCAGATGGACGCTCTGCTCGCGACCGTCCGCTGACCTCCCTGTTCTGCGAGACCTCTGCCGCTTCCATCCGCCCCTGCCGGCGGCTGCGCCCGGCCCCGCGCGCTGGCCCCGTGCCGGCCTGATCCCCCGGGCCCTCTGGGCCGTAGAAGGATATGGCAGCCCTGGCGTGAAAGAATGGAAAGTGTTCGACGCGTGCACGGGCGGCGGGCCCGGCGGCCTGCCGCCCATGGGCTGAAGCCTTCAGCAGGGGGAATCCCTTCGGTGGCATCTGAGCGATTCGCGATCTCCATTCCGACCGATTCAGGCCAGGCGGAGGCCTTTCGGACCTGGTTCAGCCAGGGCCTGGCCCGCCTCCTTGCCCGCGACGGCTACCAGGAGGCGGCGGCGGCGGAACCCAACCTGCAGCTGGTCCTTCACTTCGTGGATCCGAAGCGGCCCCGGCCCTACCGTCGCCAGGCCCAGGCCACCTTCGTGGCGGTCATCGCCGAGAGCGAGGCGCCGGTGCGTGATGCCCTCCGCGAGGCGTACCGGGTTCTGATCGGAAGCCTGGGCAATCTGATGCTCTACGTGGGGCCGGTCGGCAACGGCAGTCCTGGGCCCATGGGCCCAGGGCGTCCTCTGGAGGTTCACTTCATCACCCTGGAGCAGGGCCACTATGTGGAGCCCTACGAGCCCGGTCGCGAGGAGGAGTTCTTCCAGCGGGTCTACTACCGCCTCAAGCCCTTGGCGTGCTCCACCCTGGTGATCAACAACGAGTTCGTCGCCGACCTGGAGGAAGAGCTCTGGAACGGCGACGAGCTTACCGAAGAGATCGGCCGGGCGGGCAAGCGGCTGGACGAGATGGGTCTCCTTCCGGCGCCCTTCCCCTTGGACGAGGTCCTGGACGAGCGTGACCGCCGCCACCTGAACAAGCTCTTCGGGCTGGGTGGCCTGAGCTACAGCAACTTCAGCGCGCGCAAGGACGCCACCCGGTTCTGGATGAGCGCAAGCGGCGTGGACAAGTCCCGCATGCGCGAGATCGGGCGCGACATCCTGATGGTGAAAGGGTACGATCCCGGCCGGAACGTCATGGAGCTGAGCGTGCCGCCCGGGGTGGCGCCCCGGCGGGTCTCGGTGGATGCCATCGAGCACTGGATGATCTACCGGGAGCACCCGCAGGTGGGGGCGATCCTGCACGCGCACGCGTGGATCGAGGGCGCCGAGGCGACGCCCTTCAACTACCCCTGCGGCACCCTGGAGATGGCCCAGGCGGTGGCCGAGAAGGTCCGCCAGGCCCCCGACCCCGGCAAGACCGTGGTGGGGCTGAAAAACCACGGCCTGACCATCACCGGCCAGAGCCTGGACGAGATCCTGGAGCGGGTGGGGGACCGGCTGGTGAGCCAGGTCCCCATGTCCTGAGGTGGCAGAGGTCCGGGGGGTGGGGTACCGTCTTTCCATCCCCCGCTTTCTCGCGGCCCGGGCGTTCGGCCGGCACGCGCCTTCCCTCTACTACGGGCCCCTATCCAGCCTGGGTGTGGTGACGAGCCCCCGGAAGCCGCTGCCCGATGCCGCCTGGGCGCGGGTGGTGCCGATCCTGGCCGGCATCTGCGGCAGCGACCTGGGCACCCTGGCGGGGAAGAACAGCCCCGCGCTTTCGCCCTACGTCTCCTTTCCGGCGGTGCTCGGCCACGAGGTGGTGGGCCGGGTGGCGGAGGCCGGACCCGACGCCGGCGTGGACGAGGACGAGCGGGTGGTGGTCAACCCATTCCTGCCGTGCCAGGTGCGGGGGCTGGATCCCTGCCCTGCCTGCCGCCGGGGCGAGACGTGCATGTGCGAGAACTTCGACCGTGGCGCCTTCTCCCCCGGCATGCTCCTGGGCTTCTGCCGCGACCTGCCCGGCGGCTGGGGGGAGGAGCTGCTGGCCCACGGGAGCCAGCTCTTCCACGCGCCCGAGGACCTGTCGGACGAGCGGCTGGTCCTGGTGGAGCCCCTCAGCATCGCGCTCCACGCGGCCCTGAGGGAGGCGCCCGCTCCGGGGGAGCGGGTGCTGGTGCTGGGGGCCGGCCCGATCGGGCTTGCGACCGTAGCCTCCTTGCGTCTGCTGGAGTTGCCCGTCCACGTCACCGTCTTGGCCAAGTACCCTGTCCAGGAGGATCTCGCCCGCCGGCTGGGGGCCGACGCGGTCTACCGGACCGCCCGGCGCGGCGAGGATCCGGCCTTCCAGGCGGCCCGGGAGGTGGCGGGCGCCCGGGTGTTGCGGCCTTTGCTGGGCCGGCGGGTGGTGAGCGGCGGCTTTGACCTCACCTTCGATTGCGTAGGATCGCCGTCGAGCCTGGACGACGCGCTGCGGGTCACCCGGGAGGGCGGCCGGGTGGTGCTGGTGGGTGCCGCCGGCGAGGTTCCTCGGCTCGACTGGACCTTCGTCTGGGCCCGGGGCCTGAGGCTGGTGGGGAGCGTCGGCTATGAGGTGGAGCGTTTCCGGGATCGTCGCCTCCACACCTTCGAGCTGGCCATGGAGCTCCTGCGGAGCCACCCGGAGCTGCCCGTGGAGGCCATGGTCACCCACCGCTTCCCCCTGGGCCGGTTCCGGGAGGCGCTGGAGCTCAGCCTTGGCCCACGGCGCCGCGAGGCGGTGAAGGTGGTCTTCACGGGACCAGCGGCGGGGGGGTCCCAGGGTGCCGGCCGCTAAGGGGCCGGGCGAGCCCACGGACCAGCCCGAGGCCCGGCTGGTCTGGCCGGGCAAGGCGACGCCCCGGGAGGTGCTGGCCGAGGCGGAGGCGACCCAGGTCCGGTTCCGCGTGGCCGAGCGGTTCGACGCTGGAGACGGGGAGCCCAACCTGCTCTTCTGGGGCGACAACGTGCACGTGGCCGCCGCCCTCCTGGAGCGATGGCGAGGCCGCATCGACCTGGTCTACATCGACCCGCCCTTCGGCCTCCAGCGCACCCTGCGCATGGGATGGGGCTCCCACCCTTCCGACCCGCTCGCCTACGACGACCGCTGGCCCGAGGGATGGGCCGGCTACCTTCAGATGCTCTATCCCCGGCTGGTCTTGATCCGGGAGCTGCTGAGCGAGCGCGGCAGCCTCTACGTGCACATGGGACCCCAGCTGGCGCCTTACGTCCGGGTGGTGCTCGACGAGCTCTTCGGCCCCGGCGGCTTCCGGAACGAGATCGTCTGGCGCCGGGACGCGGCGGGCAAGGGCGGCAAGCGCCGGTCGCTCCAGTGGCCGCGCAACACCGAATCCATCCTTTTCTACACCCGCCGTCCCCGAGGGTATCACTTCGAGCAACCGAGCCGGCCCCTGAGCCCCCGGCAGGCCGCCGCCTACCGGCTGCGGGAGCCGGACGGCCGGCGGTTCCGGGCGGTGCAGCTGGGGAACTACACTGAAACCTCCATCCGGCGCCTGGAGGCCGAGGGGCGGATCTACGTCTCGCCTTCGGGAAGACGGTACAAGAAGTACTACCTGGACGAGGCGACGGCCACGGTTGACGGGCTCTGGACGGACCTGCCCGGCTTCGGCACCCGGACGGCGGCCCGCGAGCACCTGGGCTACCCGGGGCAGAAGCCCGAGGCCCTGCTGGAACGGATTCTCCTTGCGTCCTCCCGCCCGGGCGACTGGGTGGCGGACCTCTTCTGCGGCGCAGGCACCACCCTGGCCGTGGCCGAGCGCCTGGGCCGCCGGTGGATCGGCTGCGACCTGGCGCCCCTGGCCGTGCAGACCTGCCGGCGCCGCCTGGCTCCGGCAGCCCGTCGCCCCTTCGAGATCCACTGGGAGGAGGCTCCCGTGCGCTGCACGGTCCACGAGGGCCTGCCGCCGGTAGGGGTGGAGGCGGCCTGGGACGGGCCCGCCGTGCGGGTACGGCTGGTGCCGCCGGGAGACGTTTCGGGCGGTGGGACCGGCGCCGGTGCCGGAGAGCAGGGGTGGGCACCCGAGATCGATGGCTGGTCCCTGGACGTGGGTGCCGGGTCGGCCTTCCGCCACCGGTGGGTGAGCTTCCGCCCATACCGGCCCTCCGATCCGCCCTTGGCACTGGAGATCCGCAGCGCCGCGTCCGGAGCGGGCGAGCGGCTGGTCGTGCAGGTCGCGGATCGGGACGGGCGGGTCTTCCGTTTCCATGGAGCGCCCCCCGGCCGGGACGGAGGGCGGGCCGGGAGCTGGGAGCCGCTCCACCCGGTTGCGGCCGGGTAACGGTTTGGTTACACGCGAAGGGGATCGCGGCCGTGAGGCGAACCTGTCAGCGGTCCCGTGTCGGGTGCCATCGCGCCGGAGGCTCTCGCCTGGGGCCCGCCAGGCGGCCGTTCGCTCCTGGCCGCGGAGGAGGTTTCGCCTGTGCTGGAGTTGCGTGGTGTGGCCAAGCGGTTCGGACCCGTCCGGGCCGTGGAAGACGTCGACCTGACCGTGGAGGAGGGGTCCATCTTCGGCCTGATTGGCCCCAACGGTGCAGGCAAGACGACCAGCATGCGCATGATCCTCAACATCCTGGAGCCCGATGCGGGCCAGATCTCCTGGCAGGGGCGCCCGGTGCGGGCGGTGGCCGCCAGGGAATTCGGGTACCTGCCCGAGGAGCGGGGCCTCTACCCCCGCATGAGCGTCCGCGACGAGCTCCGCTTCTTCGCCGCGTTGCGGGGCGTGAGCGGCCCCCAGCTCGAGCACGAGATGGACGGGTGGCTCGACCGGTTCATGGGAGATCAGGCCGGCAAGAAGGTGGAGGACCTCTCCAAGGGCAACAGCCAGAAGGTCCAGTTTCTGGCGGCCATCCTACACCGCCCCCGGCTGCTGATCCTGGACGAGCCCTTCGGCGGGTTGGACCCGGTGAACGTCCAGGCGCTGAAGGAGGCGGTGCGCGAGCTCAACGCCCAGGGAACCACCATCCTCTTCTCCAGCCACCGGATGGACCACGTGGAGGAGCTCTGCACCCACCTGGCCCTCATCGACCGGGGCCGGGTGAGGCTGAACGGGTCGCTGGAGGAGGTGCGGGGCTCTTCGGGAAGGCGCTACCTGCGCCTGACCATGCAGGATCCCGGGGACCTGGACGCGCTCCTGCAACGGCTGCCGCAGCTTCAGGGCGCAAGCCTGGCCGGCGGAGGCCTGGAGGCGGAGGTGGACGCCCGGCTGGATCCCCAGGTCGTGCTGCAGGAAGCCCTGGCGGTAGGGCCGGTGCGGCGCTTCGAGGTGGCACCTCCCAGCCTGGAGCAAGTCTATCTCGAGCAGGTGGGAAAGGAGGCCGTCGCCCCGTGAAGCCCTGGCAGGTCATCGCCCGGCGCGAGTTTCGCCAGCTGGCCGGTGGACGGACCTTCATCATCATCACCGTGGTCGGAGCCCTCATCATCGGGGGGCTGGCCTTCGCACCGGCACTCCTGGAGTTCTTCTCCACCCGAGAAACGCAGCCCGAACGGGTGCTGGTGGCGGCGCCCCAGGCGCTCTTCCAGGAGCTGGAGCGGTCGGCCCGGAACCTCCAGGGTGCCCGGCCCGTGCGCCTGGAGTGGCTCGGCCCCTCCCTGGACGAGGCCGGCCGGGCGGCGGCCGACGAGCGGCTGCGATCGGACGAGGCGGGCGGTTGGCTGGAGATCGCCCCCCAGCCGGGGCCGGAGCCGCTGCGGGTCCGGTTCACCCAGATCGGGGCGGCGAGCCGGCTCTTCGCGACCGTCCAGCAGATGGTCACCCCCCTGGTGACTGCTGCCCGGGCCGGGCGGCTGGGGGTCGATCCCCAGAGGTTGGCCGACCTCCAGCGGCCCGTTCAGGTGGAAGGACGTGTCCTCGACGTGGGCGGCCGGGACCCGCTCCAGACCGCCCTGGCCCAGGGGCTGAGCTACGTTCTCCTCTTCGGCCTCTACATGGCCATCATCCTCTACGGGAGCTCGATCAGCACGGGCGTCATCCAGGAGAAGGGCAGTCGGGTGGTGGAGCTCCTGGCCGGCGCGACCTCGCCCACCCAGATCCTGGTGGGCAAGGTGCTTGGCATCGGCGGGGCCGGGCTCCTGCAGTTCGTGGTCTGGATGCTGGTGGGGCTCCTCTTCTCCCTTCCCCAGGCAGCCTCGGGGCTCGCGGCGCGGCTTGGCTTCGGGGCCGTGGAAGTCTCGGTGCGGGCCATCCCTGTCTCCACCCTGCTTTACTTCACCCTCTTCTTCCTGGTGGGGTACACCCTCTATGCCCTCCTCTACGCGGCTTTCGCCAGCACCGTCTCCCGCATGGAGGAGGCGAACCAGGCGCTGATGATCCCCGTCTTCCTGGTGATCATCGGCTTCTTCGTGGCCATCACCGCCTGGGGTGCCCCTGAGAGCCGGGTGGCCGTCGTTGGTTCGCTCATCCCCTTCTTCACCCCCATGGCCCTCTTCACCCGGATCGTCCTGACGCCGGTGCCGGTCTGGGAGATCCTGACGGGCCTGGGGCTCACCCTAGCGACGATCCTCCTGGTCCTGGCCTTCGCGGCCCGGGCCTACCGCCGCAACATCCTCCGATACCGCCGCGTCACGCTGAAGGAGCTCTTCACGGGCCGCGGGGGCGAGCGCCCGGCGTGAGGTCCCTCCGGGCGTCGCCCCCGCGAACCTGTACGGCCTTCGCCTTGCGGCTGGGGATCCCAGCGGCCTAGAATCCGCTGTCGCCCGGCTCGCCCGTGTCGCCCGTGTCACCCATGTCGCCGGTGGAGCCGCCCGCCAGAAGCAACTGGATCTCCTGAAGGGCCGTCGCCTGCTCCGCCAGAACAGTGGCCGGGTCTGCGTCGCCGCCGGCCACGGCGGCGGTCAGGGCCTCATCCACGGCCACCGCCTTGGCCAGGGCCCGCACCAGCGGGTCCTCACCGTCGGCCGAGACGCCGCCGGCGAACTCGCTGGCGCTCCGGCCGGTGGCCGCCTCCAGGTTCGGGATGATCCCGACGCCGTCGTCGCCCTCGGCCATCACCGAGCTGTCGTAGTTGGCCCCGTTGGGACCCTCCAGCAGGTTGATCACCGCCTGGACGTCGGTGGCGGCCAGAGCGGCGTCTACCAGGGCTGCCGCGGCGCTGGCCGGGCCGGCTGCGGGTTCCTCAGTGGTCGTCTCGTCCTGGGCGTCGACCAACGTGAGCATGGGCGCCAGGAACGCTGCCGCGAGAGCCAGGGTCAAGCCGGCGACCCACCCCCAGCGGGAGACACGCGTCCTACGATCCAGCATCGTCTCACCCTCCGCAACGCGCGGGTTCTCGGACCCGCGGGATTCCGCCCTGAGGGCGGTACGACGTGCCGGCCGGCGTGACGTCGCACTGTCAGTCTCCCATGAATGGCCCCCGGAGACCATGGACGGCCAACCGGGCCCAGGTGTAAGTTCCGTACCGTCTGGTGCGCGAGAAGATCGTGACCGGCCCCGCCGCTTCGGGGGGTCACGGGCGGGCGGTGCGTGCCGCCGGCTCACCGCCCGAGTCCACGGCGGCGTCCGGCTCTGCCGTCTCGTCCGCCCCATCGCCCACGCCAGCGTCGAGCTGGTAGCCGAACCCGCGCACGGTACGGATCACCTCGGGCAGGGACTCGGGGCGCTGCAGCTTGTGACGGAGGAGGTAGACGTACTTGGAGACGTCCTCGGGGGTCGCGTCCGGGCGGCTCCAGGCCTGCCGGGCGATCTCTGCCGCGGAGAGGACCCGGCCGGGGCGCCGGGCCAGAACGCTCAGCACCTGGTACTCCTTGGGCGAGAGGCGGATCTCCCGCCCGTCCAGGAGCACCCGCTTGGCCCGGTCGTCGATCTCCAGCGGGCCCAGGGTCATGTGGCTCTCCATGGGCTCGCCCGCCCGGTAGCGACGTTGGACGGCCTCGATGCGCGCCTCGATCTCGCTCAGGTCGAAGGGCTTGGTGACGTAGTCGTCGGCCCCTTCCTTGAGGCCGCGCACCTTGTCCTCGGTGGCGTCCCGCACGGTGACCATGATGACCGGGACCTGGGAGGTCTCCCGGATCTCGGCCAGCACGTCCCAGCCGGAGCGCTCGGGCATCATCACGTCCAGGAGCACCAGCTGGGGGTCGTGGGCCACGAACTGGGTGAGGGCCTGGGAGCCGTCCCGGGCCGAGGCCACCTGGTGCCCGCGACCCCGCAGGAACTTCTCCAGCAGCAACAGGGACTGGGGATCGTCATCCACGACCAGAATGCGCATGCAGCTCAGCCTCCTCGGGAAGGTCGTCCGAAAGCTGGGGCCCCGACGTGGGCAGCTCCACCACGAACGTGGCCCCCTGCCGGCCGTCGCGCTCGGCGATGCGGTTGCCGGACTCGGCCCAGACGCGGCCGCCGTGGAGCTGGACGAAGCGGCGAACCACGGCCAGACCGAGCCCGATGCCCTCCTGGCCGGGCTCCTCCTGCCCGCCCAGCTGGACGAAGGGATCGAAGACCTTCTCCTCGTTGCCGGGCTCGAGACCCTTGCCGGTGTCGCTCACCTCCACGACGGTGACGCTTGCTCCGGGTTCGAGGCGCACCTGCACCACGCCGTGGCGGGTGAACTTGACCGCGTTGTGGAGCAGGTTGATCATGACCTGACGGAGCTTGGTCCGGTCGGCCATCACCCGCACCCGCCTGGGCGCCAGGAGCCGCAGGCGGACGCTTCGACGCTCGGCCAGGAAGCGGACGTGGTCCCAGGCCCGGCCCACCAGCTCCACCAGCTCCACCGGCTCCAGGTGGAGCGGCTCCCGGTCCTCGCCCGTCCGGTTGAAGAAGAGGATGTTGTCGATCAGCTCCAGCAGGTGGTCGCCTGCCTGGAGGATGGCCTCGGTGTCCTCCCGCTGGCTTCGGGTGAGGCGGCCGTCGCTCTCCCGCAGCAGAAGCTGGGCATAGCCTCGTACCGAGTGGAGGGGGGTCTTCAGTTCGTGCCCCATGGTGGAGAGGAAACGCGACTTGGCCTGGTTCGCCTGCTCGAGCTCCCGGTTCACCTGCTGGAGCTGCCGGTTGGCCTCCTCCAGGCGCTCGTTCACCTGGCGCAGCGCGTGGTCCCGGTGCGCGAGGGAATCGGCCATCTGGTTGAACTCGTGGGCCAGGGCCTCCAGCTCGTCGCCGCTGGTCACCTCGACCCTCGCCCCCAGGTCGCCCTCGCCCACGCGCTTGACGAAGCCCATCATCCGCCCCACCGGGCCCAGGATGGCCTGGAAGAGGGTGAAGGCCACGGCCAGCCCCGCCGCCACGAAGGCCAGGGCCAGGAGACCGATGCGGAGCTGGGTGTGCCGGATCTCTCCGTTGATCTGGGAGAGGGAAAGGCCCAGGCGGACGTACGAAGGCGCCGGCGCGGCCTCCTGCCCGTCGGCCGGGGCCGCGGGGGCCGCAGCGGGGGAAGAGGGGATCACCTGCAGCATGTCCAGGTACGGGGAGCCATCCGAGCCGCGGGAGGTGACCACCACCCGAGGCGAGGTTACCCCCGGACCGCCGGCCAGCACCGCCGCGAAGGCCCCAGGCAGCGACGGCACCTTGCCGTCCGAGGCGGCGCTGCTCTGCGAGAGGACCTGTCCGTCCTGGACGACCTGGGCATAGATCACCTCGCCCACCACGGCCCGGTAGGTGAGGAGGGTGAGGTAGAGGTCGCGCCGTAACGGCTCCTCGATCTCCTGGGCGGAGGCGGCTTCCTTGCGGAGGTCACTCAGAAGCAGCTCGCCCCGGCGCAGCAGCTGCTCGTAGAGGGCGTCCGCGATCTGGCGCGACGCCAGCCACCCCAGCGAGGCGGAGAGGGAGACCACGAAGAAGACGAAGGCGGCGACGAACTTGAAGCGCAGGCTGCGAGCGAAGCGCACCGGCCATCACCAAACCATCATGGCCCATCTCGAGAGGTCGAGGCCATAGAAGGTCGGTTCCAATCCCGTACCGCCCGCCCGCCGGTCTCTCAGGATCTGGGCCCGCCTGAGTCCGCCCGCAGCTCGCGCCGCAGCACCTTACCCACCATGGACTTGGGCAGCTCGTCCCGGAACTCCACGATCCGGGGCACCTTGTAGCCCGCCAGGCGCTCCCGGCAGAAAGCGATCAGCTCGTCCTCGGAGAGGTTCTCACCCTCCTTCACCACCACGAAGGCCTTCACCCGCTCCCCCGCGTAGGGGTCGGGCACGCCTGTGACGGCCGCCTCCCTGACCTTTGGATGCTGGTAGAGGACCTCCTCCACCTCCCGGGGGTAGACGTTGAAGCCGCCGGTGAGGATCAGGTCCTTCTTCCGCTCCACGATGGCGATGTAGCCGTCCTCGTCCATGCGGGCCACGTCGCCGGTGTAGAGCCATCCGTCCCGGATGGTGGCCGCCGTCTCCTCGGGCCGGTTCCAGTAGCCCTTCATCACCTGAGGCCCCTTCACCACCAGCTCTCCCGTCTCGCCGGGGGGAAGCTCCCGCTCGCCCGTCTCCAGGTCCACGATGCGGCAGAGGGTCCCGGGGGCGGGGATCCCCACCGTTCCCGGCTTGCTCCGGTGCACGGGGTTCCCCGAGACGAAGGGCGACGCCTCCGAGAGGCCGTATCCCTCCACGATGCGACCGCCCGAGCGCTGCTCGAACCGCCGCATCACCTCCACCGGCAGGGGGGCGGCCCCCGAGTTCATCATCTGGAGGGAGCTCAGGTCGTAGCGGGCGCTCTCGGGGGCGTTCAGGATCGCGATGTACATGGTGGGTACCCCCGGGAAGTGGGTGGGCCGGCCGCGGTGGATAGTGCGCAGGACCTCCTCGAGGCGGAACCGCGGGAGCGCGATGAGGGTGTGCCCGTGGAAGAGGGCGAAGTTGAGGCACGTGGTGAGCCCGTACGAGTGGAAGAAGGGGAGGACGGCCAGCACTCGGTGGTAGCCCCGGAAGAGCTCGGCCCCGGCCACGCCCGCGAGCTGCTCCACGTTGACCACCAGGTTGGCGTGGGTGAGCATGGCGCCCTTCGGGGTGCCGGTGGTGCCGCCCGTGTACTGGAGGCAGGCCACCGTCTCCTGCGGGTCGACGGGTCCCTGGGGGGCCTGCCAGCCCTGACGCCGGGCCTGCCGGATCAGGTGCGAGAGGTTGTGATGGCCGGCCCCTCGCGGGGCGGGCACCCATTGGCGCTGCCGCCGGGCCTGCAAGGGTTGGAGCAGGGCCAGGAGCGGGGGCAGGTACTCCCGAATACGGGTGTACACCACCGTCTCCAGGTGGCGGAGCTCCTGCTCCCGCCGGGCACGCTCCAGCGTGGGGAGCATCTGGTCCAGCACCACCAGCGCCCGGGCCCCTGAATCCTCCAGCAGGAAGGCGAGCTCGCGCGGCGTGTACAGAGGGTTCACCTGCACCACCACCGCGCCCAGCCGCAGGACGCCCAGGTAGGCCACCACGTACTGGGGGCTGTTGGGCAGCATGACGGCCACCCGGTCACCGCGGGCCACGCCCAGGCGGTGGAGCGCGGCCGCGAGGAGGCGGCTCTCCTCCTGGATCCGGGCGAAGGAGAAGCGGGCGCCGAAGAACTCCACCAGCGGGCGGCGGGCCGCCTCGGAGCCCAAGAGCGCGACCTGCCGGTCGAACCGTTCGGGGATCGTCTCCGGCGGCACCTGGAGATCCGCGCCGGTGCCTTCCGGATAGAAGCGGGCCCATGGCCGCTGGCCCGGGGCCGGGGCGTTCAAGACCTTCTCCTCGTGCATCTGCGTCGCCCGGAGGACCCGGGCGCTCCCTCCCCCCGTGGACGGAACCGTGGCAGCGATGGTCGCGGCCCTGGGACGGATCCGCCGGCAACATGCCCCTTGGTACCAAAAGATTCGGCTGGGTTATAATCGATTCCTGTTGTTCCTGCGTTCACAAAGCAGGCAAGGTTTCTGAGACGATCAGATGAAGGAAGCTTTCTTCAAGATACGGAATGGATAGCCGAAGGGTGGGGGCGCGGGTCGTCCCGCCCTCATCGATGCGGGAAGCAGGCATCCCTCGAGCTGCGGCCGGGCATCCTTCCCCACGGGAACGCGCGCCGGGGAGGAAAGCCCTGGCCCCGCGGTGAAGCGGGAGCCTGAACCGGGGTCGGAGGGCTGGACGGTGGCGAACACCAAGCGCGAACGGGCACGCCTCCAGCGGTGGGCCGAGCGGGAGGCGTGGCGGGCTCCCGGGGGCCGGGAAGGCGCACGCGGGATGCACGAACCAGGAGGGCTCGAGTACCTGGCCGGGGAGGACCCGCGAGCCCCTGCGCGGGCGTCCCGGGGCCCGGTGCCCCATGGGCGCGTCTGGGACCACCAGTCCCGATCTCCCTTCGAGGACGAGCTGGCCCGGGCGCTGAGGCGCGCGGGGGTCTCCGGCTTCGAGCAGAACGCGCGCCTGGGGCCCTGGGAGCTGGACTTCGTCTGGCGGCGGGAGAAGCTGGCGGTGGAGGTGGACGGCTTCACCCACCTGTCCAACGAGCGCCGGGAGCTCGATCGTCGCAAGGAGCTGGTCCTGGCGGAACAGGGTTATCGGCTGCTGCGGTTCCAGAATCAGGAGGTTCGGGCCCGCCCGGCGGCGTGCGTGCGGAGGATCCGGGAGGCGTTGCGGGGCTCCTGAAAGGGGACCCGCGCGCCGGCGAGCTCGGCCCTGGAGGGCCGGCGCCCGGCCCTGAGGAGGCGCTGATTCGCAATGGTGGAAAACGACGTGCTCGAGCAGATCGCCAACACGGTCCGGGTGCTAGCGGCGGAGGCGGTGGAGAAGGCGAACTCGGGCCACCCAGGCCTGCCCCTGGGAGCGGCCGAGATCGGAAGCATCCTTTTCGCGGAGACCCTCCGCCACGACCCGGCCGACCCCCGCTGGCCGAACCGGGACCGGTTCGTGCTCTCGGCGGGGCACGGCTCGATGCTCCTCTACGCGCTGCTGCACCTGTCGGGTTACCCCCTGCCCATGGAGGAGATCGAGCGCTTCCGCCAGCTGGGCTCGATGACCCCAGGTCACCCCGAGTACGGGCGCACCGCGGGGGTGGAGACCACCACCGGGCCCCTGGGCCAGGGCCTCGGCAACGCGGTGGGTATGGCCCTGGCCGAGCGGATGCTGGCCGAGCGCTTCAACCGCCCCGGATTTCCGGTGGTTGACCACCTCACCTACTGCCTCGCGGGCGACGGCGACATGATGGAGGGCGTCGCCTCGGAGGCGGCCTCCCTGGCTGGGCACCTGGGCCTGGGGCGCGTGATCGTGCTCTACGACGCGAACCGCATCTCCATCGAGGGAAGCACCGAGCTGGCCTTCAGCGAGGACGTGGCCGCCCGCTTCCGGGCCTACGGCTGGCACGTGCAGGCGGTGGACGGCTACGATCTGGAGGGGCTGCGCGGCGCCCTGGCCGCGGCCCGGGCCGAGGAAGGGCGACCCAGCCTGATCGTGGCGCGCACCCGGATCGCCCGGCGAAGCCTGCTGGAAGGCGACGCGGAGGCCCACGGGGCCCCCCTTGGGTCCGAAGCGGTCGCCCGGCTGAAGGCGGACCTGGGCTGGCCCGAGGAGCCCTTCCACGTGCCCGGAGCGGTGCGGGCCTTCTTCGAGCGGCGCCGGGCGGAGTGGGCTGCGGCGCGCCGGACCTGGCAGGAGCTCTTCGACCGCTGGTCCGCAGCCTTCCCCGACCTCCGGCGGGCGTGGGACGAGGCCACGGGCCTGGTGCTGCCCGCGGACCTGCCGGAAAGGCTGCCCCGCTTCGAGCCGGGGGGCAAGCCCGTGGCCACCCGGAGCGCCGGCGGGAAGGTGCTCCAGGCCCTGGCCGAAGCGCTCCCGTACCTGGCGGGCGGTTCCGCCGACCTGGCCCCCTCCACCAAGACGTACCTGGAGGCATGCGAGGCCGTGGGCCCCGGCGCATACGGCGGGCGGAACCTCCACTTCGGCGTGCGCGAGCACGGCATGGGCGCGGTGCTGAACGGCATGGCGCTGCACGGCGGGTGGCGGGTCTTCGGCTCCACTTTCCTGGTCTTCTCGGACTACATGCGCCCCTCCATCCGGCTGGCGGCCCTCATGGGCCTGCCCGTGGTCTACGTCTTCACCCACGACTCCATCTGGGTGGGCGAGGACGGCCCCACCCACCAGCCCGTGGAGCAGCTGGAGGCGCTCCGCCTCATCCCCAACCTGGCCGTGATCCGGCCGGCCGATGCCCGCGAGACGTCCGAGGCGTGGCTCGAGGCGCTGGGGCGAGGTACGGGGCCCACCGCCCTGATCCTCAGCCGGCAGAACTTGCCGATCCTGCCGGTGCCCGACGCGCCCGCGACCCTGGTGGGACGGGGCGGGTACGTCGTCCGGCGGGAGCCGGAAGGAACGGCGCCCGATCTGGTACTGGTGGCCACGGGATCCGAGGTGGCGCTGGCCCTGGAGGCGGCCGGCCGCCTGGCGGGCGAGGGCCTCGCCTGCCGGGTGGTCTCCATGCCGTGGCGGGAGCGGTTCGTGGAGCAGCCCGAGGCGTACCAGGGGGCGGTGCTCCCCGAAGAGGCTCCCCGGCTCTTCCTGGAGGCCGGGGTGGGCCAGGGCTGGTGGCGCCTGGCCCGGCGGGGCGACGGGTTCGTCACCCAGGACGGGTTCGGTGAGAGCGGGCCGGGCGGCCAGGTGGCCGCGCACTTCGGTTTCTCCGCGGACCGGGTGACAGCAGAGGCCCGAGCCCTGGTGAAGCGGGCCCGCTCCCGGCGGTGAGGTGAACTCCGTGGGGGTGCAAGGCGGGGGCGTTGGACCGGACCAGGTGACCGCAGTCTTGCTGGCGGGCGGGCTCAGCAGCCGCATGGGTACCGAGAAGGCCCTGCTCACCCTGGACGGTGAGAGGCTGGTCGAGCGGGTGGCCCGGGTGCTGGAGCTCTTCCCCCGGCGGCTCCTGGTTCTGGACGTGCCTGGCACCGGTCCGCTCCGTAGCGGCGAGCTCCTTCCGGAGTGGCCGCGGGCCTACGACCGCTTCCCCGGTACTGGACCCTTGGGCGCCCTGGCCACCGCCCTGGCCGTCGTCGAAACCCCCTGGATCGTCGTGGCCGCCTGCGACATGCCGTTCCTTACCCCGGCGTACTACCGGGGCCTGGTGGAACGCCTGGGCCCGGGCTGCCGCGCGCTGGTGCCCCGCTGGCACGGGGGGGCCGAACCGCTGGCCGGGGCGTACCACCGAGAGGCCCTGCCCGAGCTGGAGCAGGCCCTGGCCCGGGGCGAGCGACGGGTGCTGGATGCGGTGACCCGCCTGCCCCAATGCGGATGCGAACCTGGCTGGCTGGAGGCCCTGAAGCCCGACCGGCTTTTCCGCAACGTGAACCGCCCCGAGGAGTACCGGGCCCTCCTCGAAGAGGGACCCACCCCCGGGCAGCGGGCCTTCGCCGGGGCGGCGGCCGTTTCCCTCGAGGAGGCTCAGCACCGGCTCCTGGCGGAGCTGGCGCCGCTGGCGGGCGAGGTGGTGCCCCTGGGCGAGGCCCTGAGACGCCACGCGGCCCGGGACGTGCGGGCGCCCCGTCCCGTTCCCGCGGAGCCCCGGGCGGCTCTGGACGGGTATGCCGTGCGGTGTGAAGACCTCGGAACGCTCGATACGGATGCGATCGTCTGGCTGCCCCTGGCGGGCCAGCAGGCCGCCGGGCTGGGAGCGCCCGCGCCCTTGCCGCCGGGGGCCGTTCACCGGGTGGCCACCGGCGCCGTTCTCCCCCAGGGCGCCGACGCGGTGGTGCGCTGGGAAGAGGTCGAGGTGCGCAGGACGGCGCACGGCATGGTGGAGGTGGGTTTCCGCCGCGCGCTGGAGGCCGGGGAGGGGGTCGTGCCGGCGGGTGAGGAGGCTGCACAGGGCCAGCTCCTCCTCCGGGTGGGGTCCCGGGTGGACGCGGCGGCCGCAGGGCGGCTGGCGGTGGCAGGCCTGCAAGAGGTGGTGGTCCGGCGTCGTCCCCGGGTCTGGCTGATCACTCTGGGCGACGAGCTGCTGGCGCCGGGGGCGCCCTACCAGACCGGGGGCACCTACGACTCCAACGGGGTGATGCTGGCCGGCTGGCTGCGCTGCCTGCCTGTGGAGCTCACGGTGCGCGGGCCTCTGCCCGATGACCTCGCGGCGCTCACCGCGGGCCTTTCGGAGGCGACGGAGGCAGGGGCGGACCTGGTGATCACCAGCGGCGGGATCTCCGCGGGGCCCTACGACCTGGTGGCGCCGGCCCTGGAAGCCCTCGCAGGCCGGATCCTCTTCCGGCAGGTCCGGGTCCACCCGGGGAAGGCGTGCGCGGCGGCGATCGTCCGTGGGGTACCGGTGGTGGCCGTTCCGGGCAGCCCCTCGGCGGCAGCCGTGGACTACTGGGTGCTGGTGCGCCCGGCCCTCGTCCGGCTCCTGGGCGGCCGGTGGGAGCCCCTGCGGCTGCGGCTGCCCCTGGCGGGCGGCTACCCGAGGCCGAGCCGGCAGCGCCGTCTCCTCTGGGCCCGCCTGCTGGCAGGGCCCGACGGGGCCCCGTGGGTCCAGGCGGGAGCGGTGCAGCGGTCCAGCGCGGTGGCGAGCCTGGCGGGCGCCTCCTGCCTGGTGGAGGTTCCGGCCGGCTCCGGCCCCGTTCCCGAAGGCGAGCGCGTGACCACGTGGCTCCTGGAGCTGGAGGCCTCGGAGACCAGCGACGAAGCCGCGACGAGCGGGAGGCGATGAGATGGAGAGGCCGTTGATCCTGGCCCACCGGGGTGCCAGCCTGGAGGCCCCGGAGAACACCCTGGCTGCCTTTCGCCTGGCCCTGGAGCAGGGGGCCGACGGCTGGGAGCTGGACGTGCACCGGAGCCGCGACGGGCACCTGGTGGTCTGTCACGACGAGCGGGTCGATCGCACCACCGATGGCTCGGGGCTCATCCGCGAGATGACCCTGGCCGACCTGGGCCGGCTGGATGCGGGAGCCTGGTTCGACCGCCGCTTTGCGGGCGAGCGGATCCCCACCCTGGACCAGGTGTGGGCCCTGGCGGAGGAGGCCGGGGGGATCCGGCTCCTGAACGTGGAGCTGAAGCTGGGCTTCGCCGCCTACCCGGGCATCGAGGAGCAGCTCGCGGAGTGGATCGAATCGCACGGGCTCGTGGACCGGGTGATCGTCTCTTCCTTCAACCACTTCAGCCTGCTTCGCCTGGGGCAGGTGGCGCCCCAGGTACGTACGGGCATCCTCTACATGGCCGCGTGGGTGGAGCCGTGGGCCGGCGCCCGGAGGGTGGGTGCCCGTAGCCTGCACCCCTACCACCCCACCCTGGTTCCGCCGCTGGTGGAGGCGGCCCACGCTCAGGGCCTGGAGGTCTACCCCTTCACCGTGGACGAGCCCGCGCGGCTGCGGGAGCTGGCGGCCATGGGCGTGGACGGGCTCATCACCGGGCGGCCTGCGGAGGCGCGGGCGGTGGTCGCGGCGCCCTGAGGGAGCGCGGGCCGGTAGGCCTCGGAGCCCTGGAACGGTCGTACCCTAGAAGAAGGCCACCAGCCATGCGCCCACCAGCGCCCCCAGGGCGTAGGCGAGACGGACGGTGGAGGCCGGGCCGAGCCGGAAGGCCTGGGGAGGCAGGGTGATCGAGCCCAGGTAGAGCATGAGGCCCCCGGCCAGCCCCAGGGCGAGCCCGGGCCCCAGGGGAGCCCCGCCGGTCGCGTAGCCGGCCGCAGCGCCGGCCGCCATGGGGAGGCTGGTGAGCACGCAGGCTCCCAGCGCCAGGGCGGGGGTCAGGCCGCCCAGGCGGAGGGGGATGGCCATGGCCATCCCCTCGGGGATGTTGTGGAGCGCGATCAGGAGCGCCACGCTCAGACCCACCGACGGCTGGTGGTGGTAGCTCGCCCCCACGGCCACGCCCTCAGCCAGGTCGTGGAGGGCGATGCCTCCTGCCGCGCTGAGGCCCGCGGCCCGCAGGTGCTCCGGGGAAGGGGGCGCCCCAGGGTCGCCGTGGGGCGACCGCCTCCCCTCCCAGGAGGCCGGCAGCAGCAGCCCCAGGGCGAGCCCGGCCAGAGACGCGGGCGAGACGGTGCCCGGGCCGAAGGCTTCCGCCGCCAGCTCCAGCGCCGCCACGGCCAGCATCATCCCCGCGGCGACGGCCAGGAGGGCGGCCACCAGCCGGGGTGAGGAGCGGCGCACCAGGAGGGCGGCGACCCCCCCGAGCCCGGTACCCAGGAGTCCTGAGAGGAAGGCGACCAGGATGGACGCAGACAGCGGACGCACCCCCCGGGATCCTTATGAGGGTGAGGCCGGCATCCAGAAGGAAACGGGCCGCGGGGAAGACGCGCGGGACGTCTTTCGCTGCCAGGCCTGCGGTGCCGCCTATCCGGCGGCAGGAACCACCTGGCGGTGCCGGTGCGGCTCGCCCCTGGAGTGGGCGGGGCGAGAGCCCTCCTTTTCCCTGGAAGCCATCCGGACGCGGCCGGCGGACCTCTGGCGGTACGCCGAGGCCCTGCCCAGCGTGCCGGCTTGGGCGCGCGTCAGCCTGGGCGAGGGGATGACCCCTCTGGTGGAGGAGCGCCGGGGGGGCCGCTCGTTCCTCCTCAAGCTGGACCATCTGATGCCCACAGGCTCCTTCAAGGATCGGGGCTCGGCCGTGATGGTGAGCCTGCTGCGAGCCTGGGGGATCGACGCGGTGGTGGAGGACTCCTCGGGTAATGCCGCGGCGAGCCTCGCGGCCTACGCCGCCCGCGCGGGGATCGACTGCCGCATCCTGGTGCCCGAAAGCGCCTCTCCCGCCAAGCTGGTTCAGGCTCAAGCGGCCGGCGCCCGGGTGGTGCGGGTGCCGGGGGATCGCCAGGCGACAGCCCGGGCGGCGGAAAGAGAGGCGGTCGGGCGGTACTACGCGAGCCACGTCTGGAATCCGCTCTTCATGGAAGGCACGCAGACCGCCGCGTTCGAGATCTGGGAGCAGCTGGAGGGCCGGGTACCGGCCGCGGTGGTGACGCCCGTGGGCAACGGCTCGCTCCTGTTGGGGCTCGCTCGCGGCTTCCAGGCCCTGCGCCGGGCACGGGTGGCAAGCCAGGTCCCCACCCTGATCGGAGTGCAGGCCAAGGGCTGTGCACCCCTGGCCAGGGCCTTCGCCCGGGGCGATGAACGACCGGCCCCGCTGGAACCGGGGGACCAGGGCCGCACCGTGGCCGAGGGCATCGCGGTCGCGCGGCCCGCCCGGGGGACACAGATCCTGCGCGCGGTGCGTGAGAGCGGGGGAACCTTCCTCGAGGTGGACGACGACGGGATCTGGCAGGCGGCGGAGTGGCTCGCCCGGCGGGGGTGTTTCGTGGAACCGACGGGTGCCGCCGCGGTGGCCGGCTTGTTCCAGTGGAGGGCGGTGGCCGGCGCCGCCTGGGAGGAGGGGCCCGTGGTGCTGATGGTGACGGGGTCCGGGCTGAAGCAGGCCGACGCCTGGCGCGGTCGGATGGGCGCCTGAAGCCGGCCGGACTCCGTGGCCCAAAAAGGACATCTTCCATTTGCCGCGTCGGGAGGATGGCCCCACCTCGGGTAGAATATATAGGGTACCTTTCAGGCATACCAGGAACGGGCCTGCAGCCGTTTCGAGGCGCCCGCCCTCCCTTGGAGGGGGGGCGCCCTTTACCCTCCAAAGGCGCATGGGCAGGCGGGGTGAGTGGCCGTGATCCAGAAGAAGCGCGAGGCGGTGCGCCGGTTCAGCCAGATGCCGCTCAAGCACCCCATGAGCAAGTTCCTCCTCCAGGCGCTCAGCCACGATACGGCCTTGCTCCAGCGCGTCACCTTCGTGGACCGCCTGGAGTTCCTCTCGAACACCATGCAGGTGGCGGAGGTGGGGTCCAAGGCCGTTCCCTTCATGCTGGAGATGGGGGCCGTGGAACGGGAGGAGGTCTCCATCGTCAACGGCCAGCTCGTCCGCCAGACGCATCGCTCCCGCTCGGTCTGCATCACCGAACCGATGGACGCTCTCAAAGCCCTGCGGGAGAGCCAGGGGCGCATCTACATCCACTTCGCCTTCGCCGGCCCCGAGCCCCCCTGGTACCAATCGGTGGTGGAGCCCAACCCGGCCCTGCCGCTGCGCCGGGCCCAGAGGCGGAGCATCGCCAATCTGATGGACCAGATCCTGCGGGAGCAGGTGGACCTGGCGCTGCTGGCCATCGAGCTTCGCGCGAAGATCGACGAGAGCCTGGCAACCCGGGATCCGGAGCGGTTCCGCCGGTACGCGCCCGTCTACCGGCAGGTTCTGGACCGCCTGCTCTGGGAGCTCTGATGACCGAAGGGAGCGCGCGCCTTTGACCGACCCCGAGGAATCCGGCCAGCAGGGCGCCTACGCCGAGGGCCGCGTCCGACCCTCCTTCGTGGCCGAGTTCGTCCGTGCCGCCACGGGCGCGCTGATCCTGGCCTTCGTGATCATGACCTTCGTCGCCCGCGCCTTCACGGTGGAAGGCCCCTCCATGCTCCCCACCCTTCACACCGGCGAGCGCCTGGTGGTGGAGCGGGTCACCTACCTCTTCCGGCCGCCCCGACGGGGAGAGGTGGTGGTCTTCCGCTACCCCCTGGATCCCCGTGAGTACTTCGTCAAGCGGGTGGTGGGGATCCCGGGCGATCGGGTCGCGGTCCGCGCCGGGTACCTGTGGGTGAACGGGCAGAAGCTCGAGGAGCAGTACGTCAGCGCTCGGCCGCTCCGGTCCTTTCCCGAGGTCCAGGTGCCGGAAGGCCGTTACTTCGTCATGGGCGACAACCGGAACAACAGCGAGGACAGCCGCGACCCACGGGTCGGCTTCGTACCCAAGGAGCTGATCGTGGGCCGTGCCATATGGCGCTACTGGCCCATCCAAAGCCTCGCGGTGCTGACGCCGCCCGAGAGCCTGCGCACCCTTCCGTGAGCGTTGCCGCCCGAACGTGCCTGCCTACTTGAGCGCGTCGACGGCGTCCGTGGGGATGAGGAGCACCCGGCCCGTCTCCAGGTGATGGGGGTTGCTGATGCCGTTCAGGTCCGCGATCTCACGGTAACGGGTGGGGTCGCCCAGGAGGCGGAGGCTGATCCGCCAGAGGGTCTCCCCCCGGCGCACGGTGTGGGTGGCGTAACGGGGTGCGGAGCCGCGTCCGAGCGCGTCCTCGGACCCTGTCGAAGAGGCCGCCGCCGGAGCCGGCAACGGGGAGCCCACATCTTCCTGGCCGGGAGCCGGCGGCTCCATCTCCCACTCCAAGGAAGGCGATGGGATCTCTGGCTCCCCAGCTCCGTCGCTGGGCCCGGCGAGGCCCGTTGGACCGCTTCTTCCGGGGCCGGCCTCGGACCCTCCGTCACCGCCGCTCCAGGCCACCAGCGGGAGCGGCGGCTCCGCTGGCGGCGGAGCCTCGGGAGTGGTGCGGCCCGCCGGGCGCACCAAGGACGGGATCGAACCGGGAGCAAACGGCAGGGCCAGGTAGACGACCGCCGCCGCCGCGGCCACCACCAGCCAGGACTTCAGCGCCAGGATGCCCGCCAGGGCGCCCGCGCGGCGGGCCGCGGGGGCGCTGCTGCCGCGGGGCGGCAGCTCTCGCGCGGGGACCTCAGGCGTCTCGGTGCAGCGCCAGTAGCCCGGGACCGGGACCAGGTCCGCGCCCTCCCAGCGGTAGAGGGCCTGCCGCCCGCGCTCGGGGTCGAGCACCCAGGTGAACTGGAGCGGGTCGGCGAAGCGCTGGTGCGCGGTGAACCGGTCGTAGCTTCCAAGGGAGGTGCCCCGCCCCGCCTGCAGGCGGAACCAGCCCACGGGCTCCAGGTCGGGGATCTCCTCCTGCCAGCGCCGGGAGAGCGTCCACCAGCTCTGGCGCGGGATCCGCAGCCCGCCCTCCAGGGGTTCCACCTGGGGGAAAGGCAACGCCCGCAACGCGACCACGTAGGGATCCGTGGCATCCCGCGCCGCATACCCGAAGACGACCCCTGCCGCCTCATCGGGCTGCTCTTCGCTGATGTCGATCATCTCTTCCTCAAGGGCGGGGGCGAGGTACGGGGCAGGCTGGGGCTCGGCCACTCCGGCCCAGGTAGCGGCCGGCCTGGCCGCCGACCGCAGACGCGGCCGGTACCCGCCGATCCAGTCCCGGGCGGGAAGCTCGCGCGGCGACCTCCCTCCGCCTTGCGTTGGCCGGCCCATGGTTTCCCCCCCTCTCGGTGCGAGCGAAGACCTTCGTTCGAGGCCTGGACGCGCAGGACCCAGACGCGCAGGCACGGCCTTGCGGGCTGTCGCGTGCTTTCGCTAAGCGTCCTGGGATCTCCTTCCGGTGAGGAAGGGCCCTCCACGGGGCAGGAAGGGTTTACCGCCGGGGTGTCGAAGACGTGCTAGAACTCAGCAAGGAGGCTCAACGGTGCAGCGGAACATCTGCCCCTTCTGCCAGCGTGCCAGCTACACCTCGGAGGGCATGGGTCGGGTCACCAGCTGCCCCTACTGCGGGGCGCACTTCCTCACCGGCTTCGACACCCCATCGGGCCGGCCCGCGCCCAAGGAGCCGGTTGAGGCTCGCAAGGACTCCGAGGGGGCTCGGGAAGGCCTTTGACGGGAACCTGGATCAACGTGGCGGCGGTGCTTGCCGGAAGCCTGGTAGGGTTGGCGCTGCGGCGCACGCTTCCGGAACGCGTCGCGGGGACGGTCCTCCAGGGGGTCGGGCTCGCGGTCTTGCTGATCGGCGCCCAGATGAGCCTGGAGACGGGCAACGTCCTCCTTCCCCTTTTCAGCCTCGCGCTCGGGGCAGCGGTGGGCGAGGCTCTGGACCTTGAGGCCGCCCTGGAGCGGTTGGGAGAGGGCCTGCAGCGGAGGGTGGCGCGCCTCGACCCGGGCGGGCGCTTCACCGAGGCCTTCGTCACCCCCACGCTCCTGTTCCTGGTGGGTCCCATGGCCATCATGGGGGCCATCAACGACGGGTTGCTGGGAGACTCGAGCTTGCTGGTCACCAAGTCGCTCCTGGATGGCATCACCGCCCTAGCCCTGGCCTCCACCCTGGGTGTGGGGGTCGTCTTCAGCGCCATCCCCGTTCTTCTCTATCAGGGTGCCATCGCCCTCGCGGCAGGGACTGCCCGGGCGCTCTTCACCGACCCCGTGGTACGGGAGATGACGGCCACGGGGGGGCTGCTCGTGATCGGGATCGGCATCAACATGCTCCGCCTGGGAAGCATGCGGGTGGGCAACCTGCTCCCTGCGCTCGCCGTGGTGCTGGTGCTGGCTCGGCTGGTCGGGAGGTGATCGAAGGTGCAGGTGCGCGTCCTTTACTTCGCTGCGGCCCGCGACGCGGCCGGGCGGAAAGAGGAGGCCCTGGAGCTCCCCGAAGGCGCGACGCTCCAGACCCTCCTGGACGAACTGACCCGCCTCCACCCGGAGATCGGCCGGCTCCGGCCTGCGCTCCGGGTGGCCGTGGACGAGAGTTACCAGGCGGTCGAGTACGTGCTCCGCGGGGGCGAAGAGGTCGCCCTCATTCCTCCCGTGGCGGGCGGTTCATGATGGCTCTGGGACGAGCGGCTCAGTCGGTCTCCTCGTCGTCGTCCGCCTCGTCGTCCAGGAGGTCGGGGTCGTCGAAGTGGAGCTGGAGGGTGAGCACCACGCCGCGCTCGGTGGTCTTCACCGACTGGAAGAAGCGGGTGGGGGCTTCGGGAAAGGCGACCCGCAGCTCGAAGCTGTCCGGATCCGGCTCTTGCGGGTCCCGGGGTTCCATCCCCGGGCGTGTCCAGTCGGGAAGGTTGTTGAAGTAGCGGAACCAATCCCCGCGCCGGTGGAACGTTGCCATCTCTCCCACCCCCGTCACGTGGCATGCAACACACGGATTATATCAATGCGCCCGGGGGGTGTCAACGCGACGGCAGGCCCTTTGCGGGCCCGGTCCCGAGGAGGAGGGTGGGGGAATGAGCGGCCTCGTCGTCTTGCTTTCGGACTTCGGGTCCAGCGAGTACGCGGGCGTGATGAAGGGCATCCTCGCCCGGCACCCGGCCGGCCTCCGATGGTGCGACCTCACGCACGCTGTCTCGCCCCAGGGGGTTCGGGAAGGGGCATGGATCCTCTATACGTCTTACCGGTATTTCCCGGAAGGAGCGGTCTTCCTGGCCGTGGTGGACCCTGGTGTGGGCACGAGCCGCCAGGCGGTGGCCGTGCGGACCCGGGGGTACATGTTCGTGGGTCCCGACAACGGCCTCTTGTGGGCGGCGGTGCAGGACGACGGCGGGCCGCTGGAGGCGGTGGCCTTACCGGTGCCGCCTGAAGCCTCCAGCACCTTTCACGGCCGGGACGTCTTCGCGCCGGCCGCAGCCAGACTGGCGGCAGGTGAGCCGCTGGCCGCCCTGGGGCCGCCCACAACCTTGCGGGAGACGCTCCGTTTCCACCGGCAGGGCCGGGAGGGCGAGGTGGTGCGGGTGGACGCCTTCGGTAACGTGGTGACCAACCTCCCCCCGGTGCCGGGTTCGGATGCCTACGAGCTGGAGCTGGACGGACAGCCCCGGTCCCGCCGGGCTGCGGTGCGCGCCGTGGCCACCTACGCCGACGGCGTGACGGGAGAATGGGTGGCGGTGACCGGCTCCGCGGGCACGCTGGAGGTGGCGGTGGTGGGCGGCAGTGCGTCGCGGCGGCTCAAGGTGCAACCGGGCCGGAAGATTCGGCTCGAACCCGTGGGAGAAGGGGGTGGGCCGCGTGCGTGAGGCGCGGCTTGAGATCGTCAAGGTGGCGGAGACCCGGTTCGTGCTGGAACGGTTCCAGGGAGCCCCCTGGGAGGTGTGGACCACCGACTCCAGCGCCGACGCCGAACGGCTGGCCGAGTTCGCCGGCCGGGCGTGTTACCAGAGCTGGAAGAACCCCTCCGGCCGCCGGAACGCGGAGTACCTGGCCAACATCTTGGCGCACGAGCACTTCTCGGTCCTTGAGCACGCAGGCTTCACGGTGATCCTCACGGGCGTCTCCCGCTCGTTCACCCACGAGTTCGTGCGCCATCGCCACCTCTCGCCCTCGCAGCTCTCCCAACGGTACTTCAACGAGGCGGCCGCCCGGGCGGTGGTACCCCCGCTCTTCCGGGAGGACCCCGAGGCCCGGGCCATCCTGGAGGAGATCCACCAGTGCACCTTGGACGCGTACAGTCGCCTGGTGGAGCTGGCGAACCGGCGCCTGTCGGGGCTGGAGGACGCGACGCTGAGGCGGAAACGGGCCCGGGAAGCCGCCCGGGCAGTCCTGCCCAACATGACCGAGACCCACATCGTCATGTCCGGGAACCACCGGGCCTGGAGGGAGTTCTTCGAGAAGCGGGGAAGCCTCCACGCAGAGGCGGAGATGCGGGAGGTGGCGGTCCGGCTCTTCCGCGAGGTGGCCCAGCCCATGGCCCCGGGGATCTACCAGGACTTCCGGGTGGAGACGCTCCACCTTCCCGTCCGGCAGGAGCCTCCTGGGCTCGAGCCCGAGGCGGTGGAGGTGCTGGTGCGTGCGGTCGGGCCGGAAGACCGGGCTTCCGGGGCGTCGCCGGCGGCCTCCGAGCCGGGAGAGGGGTAAGGCCCCGGGGTGCGGGACGCGGCACAAACGCCCACTTCCCGCTCGGATGGGCGGGAAGCGGGCGAAACGGGGTCAGGCGGCCTGGATCATGGAATGGACACTGCCTGTTGGGACTCCATTTGGAGCCGGATGTATGCCACCACTAGCGCGTCGAGCCGTTCGTAGAGCTCAGGTGCTTCTTCGTATGCCGGCAGCCGCTCACCCTCGGCAAGCTGGCTGCGCAGCATCGCGATCTGGCGCCGCAGGCGCCGTGCCTCTGGGTTCGCTTCGCTGACAGACGGGCGAGCCGCCTCGAGCATCGCTTCGCTCGTTCTGACCCCTCCGGTTCTGCGCAGGCGAACCTGACCCCGAAAGCTGGCTGTTTCGCCGGGCCGTGCTCGGGGACCGCAGGCAGGCGCGGCCCTCAAGCCCCTCTTCGGCCAGAGGCGGAGGTTCTTGAATTCAGGTCTTCAGGTCTCCGTCGAGAGCGGCCCGGCGCACGCGCTCCCTGAGGGATTCGATCTGCTGCCGGACCCGGGTCTCCGCGTCGTCCTGGGTGGCCTGGTAGTAGGGAAGCTCCTGGGACTTGACCTGGATGTTGTGCAGCATATCGCCCTCGACCTCGTCCAGGAAATCGAAGAGCTCGCCGGCCGTCACAGCGCCCAGGCGTCGCCGGAGGGCCTCCTCCACGAACTCCTCCAGGCCGACGGGCTCTTCCAGGGCCCGCTCTGTGTAGAGGTCGTGCAGACGGCTCACCGGACCCCTCCTCTCGACGCACCAAGTCTACCAGATGCTTACATGCCCTTCAAGCTGCAAGAACGGTCTCCTCGGAGGGAAAACCGAGAATAAGTGGGGGAAGATTGGGAAAAGCAAGGACGAGATCCCCCAGAGGCTGCGGAAGAGATGTGGCCACCCAGGCAGGGAGGAACCCGAGGCGGGTACGACGTACCTTCCTCGGGTCCCGTGAGGGGTTGGGGGAAACTCGTCTCGGATAATGGTATTCGTTAGCGTCTGCTGATTCCCTCCTGCCGCGCGAAAAAAAGTCTTCTCCCTGCCGCGCGGAACGCCGGGCCTCCCCCGGGAGCGCTGCACGGGACTATACTGGAAACGACCGGCGCGAGCCGACGGGGCGTCCCCCACGGGGGAACCCCCAGGGGAGGGGTGGCTCAGTGCGGTACCTGGGTGAGGCCGCCTTCTGGCTGACCCTCCTGGCGGTGGGCCTGGCCTTCTACCTGGCTGCGGGCCGGGGCGTGGGGCCAGGCCGGCTGCTGGGCGAAAGCTGGCCGCTGATGGTGCTGGTGGCGGCCCTGCTGACGGCGAGCATGGGGTTGGGCTGGCTCTTCGTCCGGCTGGCGCGGGGGCCCGCGCGGGGTGGAGAGGATCGGCCCGCCGGCGAGGGCGACGAGCGCCCCAACCCCTGAGGGCTCGGCCGGCGGGCCACCACGGTGTCAGCCGATGATGCCCAGGCGCTTTCCCACCCGGGCGAACGCGGCGACCGCCTCCTCCAGGTCCGCCTGGCTGTGCTCGGCGGTGACAATGGCCCGGACCCGGGCCTTGCCCCGGGGCACGGTGGGGTAGGCGATCCCCTGGGCGAAGACACCTTCCTGGAAGAGCTGGTCCGAGAGGGCCATCGCCTTGGTCTCCTCGCCCACGATGACGGGCGTGATGGGCGTCTGGCTTCGCCCGGTGTCGAAGCCGCGGGCGCGCAGCTCAGCCTGGAAGAGCCGGGTGTTCTCCCAGAGGCGGCGGATCAGCTCGTCGCTCTCCTCCATGAGGTGGATCGCTTCGATGCAGGCGGCGGTTACGGCCGGTGGGTGGGAGGTACTGAAGAGGATCGGCCGCGCGCGCTGCAGGAGGTACTCGATGAGGGTCCGGCTACCGGCCACGTAGCCGCCCAGCACACCCACGGCCTTGGAGAGGGTGCCCACCTGGATGTCGACCTGCCCGTGAAGGCCCCAGTGGTCCACGCTGCCCCGGCCGTGGTCGCCCAGCACGCCCGAGGCGTGGGCATCGTCCACCATGGTGATCGCGCCGAACTCCCGGGCGATGCGCACCACGTCGGGGAGCGGCGCGATGTCGCCGTCCATGCTGAAGACCCCGTCGGTCACCACCAGGGTGCGGCCACCCTCGCGTACGTCCCTCCGGGCCTCTTCCAGCTTCTGCCGCAGCCCCTCCATGTCGGCGTGGGGGTAGACCTTGATGGTGGCGCGGCTCAGGCGGCAGCCATCGATGATGCTCGCGTGGTTCAGCTCGTCGCTCACCACCACATCGCCCGGGGCCAGGATGGCCGCCACGGTGCCGGCGTTGGCGGTAAAGCCGGACTGGTAGACCAGCACGGCCTCCGTGCGCTTGAAGCGGGCCAGCACCTCCTCCAGCGTCTGGTGCAGGTCCTGGGTGCCCGCGATGGTGCGGACGGCGCCGGACCCCACGCCGTGGCTCTCCACGGCGCGACGGGCAGCCTCCTGGAGGCGCGGGTGCGTCGCCAGTCCGAGGTAGTTGTTGGAGGAGAGGTTGACCACCTCTCGCCCGTCGATCACGGCTCGGGCCCGCTGCCGCCCCTGCACGACCCGAGGGAGCCGGAAGAGCCCCTGGGCCTTCAACTTCTCGAGCTCCTCGGCCAGGAACCTGAGCGCTTCGGACATGCCAGATGCCTCCTTCCCCATGGGGACGGATTCCCCTCGCGTCGCCTCGCGCCGGGGTTCAGGGCTGCGGGGGCACCAGGATGATCTTGCCGCACTGGCCGGACGCAGCCAGCTCGAAGGCCTCCTGGTAGCGCTCCAGCGGGAAGCGGTGGGTGATCACCGGCCGGATGTCGAGGCCTGCCTGCAGCAGGGCCTGCACCTGGTACCAGGTCTGGAAGATGCGCCGGCCGTTGATCCCCCGCAGGGTGATCTCCTTGAAGATGATCCCCTCGCCCAGGTCCAGGGCCACGGGCTCGCCCGGGAGTCCCAGGAGGACCATCTCGCCGCCCTTCTTGAGACTGCTCAGACCGTCTCGGATCGCCGTGGGGTGGCCCGACATCTCCAGGACCACGTCCGCACCGAGGCCGTCGGTCTGCTCCAGCATGCGAGGGAGGACGCCCTCCCGCGGATCCAGAGCCCGCGCGCCCAGGCGCGAGGCCAGCTCCCGCCGGTAGGCGCTCACATCCGTGGCCGTGATGCTGGCGGCTCCCGCCATGCGGGCGATGGCCACGCTGATGAGGCCGATGGGACCGCAGCCCGTCACCAGCACGTGGCGCCCCGTCAGGGGCACCGACAGGGCCGTGTGGACCGCGTTCCCCAGGGGATCCAGGATCGAGGCGACCTCTTCGGGGATCGAGGGGTCCAGCTTCCAGACGTTGGCGGCCGGAACCGCGACGTACTGGGCGAAGCTGCCGTCCGCGTCGATGCCACCGATGCGTACGTCCTGGCAGATGTGCGACTGGCCGGTGCGGCAGTAGTAGCAGCGGCCGCAGGCCATGTGCATCTCGGCGGTGACGTAGGTCCCGGGCTGGAACTCGGCCGGGTTGACGCCTGGTCCGACAGAGACCAGCCGCCCGCAGAACTCGTGGCCGAAGACGCGCGGCACCGTGAGGCGCGCCCTGGCCCACTCGTTCCACTCATAGATGTGCACGTCCGTACCGCAGATAGAGGCAGTGGTGACCTGAACGAGAACCTGACCGGGGCCGGGCTCCGGTACCGGGCGCTCCACCAGCCTCGCACCGGGCTCGGGCCGTGCTTTCTCAAGGGCCAGCATGCGCGTGTCCACGTGGGTCCCTCCCCTGGCTACTTCGAGGGGGGAAACGCCACTCCTCTGCGGAGCCCGTTGCCAGGTGGGCGTCCCGGGGGCCGCCCTTCACGACCCGGCTTCCGGCTCCGGGGGCCGTCCGGCGGCCGGATGGGCGCCCCGCTGGGCGCGCACCCGTCCTTCCCGTGCGAAGAGCTCCACGTGCTCGGGCTTGAAACACCACTCCCCGTCCTCCTGGAACGCCGGGAGCCTTTGCTCCCGGACCAGCTCCAGCACCCGGGCGGGATCCAGGTCCAACCGTCGGCTCGTCTCGGCCAGGCTCAGGAACGGCCTCATCGTGCCAGCCCTCCCTATACGAGGTGGACACGGGTGCAGGGTGCCCCCGCTCAGCCCGCCCATGCGCCAGGCGTTTCCTCGGGGTTCGATCAGGCCAGAGCCGCTTCGTCCCAGAGTCGGGTGACCAGGTCGCGGGCCAAGTCGCCCAGGGCTGCCTGGCGCTCGCCGTCGAGCCGGGAGAGGGCGTCCTGGTAACGGCCCACGTCGGAGGCGATGCGGCGCGGTAGGCGACGGTAGTACTGGTAGATCACCGCCAGCGCGGCTCCGGTGAAGAGGATGACGCCCAGCTGAGCCGAGAGCAGGGGTAGGAGCGTGTGGATCAACCAGGCCCCCTCCAGGGTGTCGCTGAGGGCCTTGAGGGTGACCAGCAGCACTGCGGTGTAGAGGGCGCAGAAAGCAAGGGGCGAGGGGTTCCGCCGCAGTTCCTGGTGCAGGTCCCGCAGGACCTCGGCCGTTCCCTGGCGGCGAGCCCGGTCGGCCTGCTGCAGCAGCCACGGCCTGAGGCTCTGCCAGTCCGCCGGGACCGATGCGGGCTCGTCCGAAGGGCCGCGCGCCCCCTCGGCCTTCACGGGACGGAAGAGGATGCGCGAGCGCCCGCTCGAGCCACCATCCACCTCGTAGAGACGTTCCACGTATCCCGCCGCTTCCAGACGGGTCATCATGTCGTACGCGGTCCACTTGCTGACCTGCAGGCGGAGCGCCACGTCGCTGTAGTGGGCCGCGCCCTGATGGCGACAGAGATCGGTGAGGGCCGCGAGGAACTGCTCCTGTCGGGGGGTCACCGCAAATTCCTCCTGCACGAGTCCCCGGGGAGGACACCTGGGTTTCGGCGCCAGTATACCACGACCCGGCGAGGCGCGCCAGGACGCGAGAAGCCCCCGGATGGCTCCGGGGGCTTCTCGCGCTTGGGCATCTGGCTGGCTGCCTGTTCGGGGAGGGGAGGCCGGTCCGGCATACCGGCCTCCGTTGGGCCTAAGCGTTCAACGGTCCACGGGCCTTACCAGAGGGAAAGCCCGTTGAGGAAGCTCTGGATCCATCCGAGGCGGCGGCCTCGCGTGGCCTGGCGGCGGGTGTAGAGCTCAGCACCGCAGCGCCGGCACGTCTCGGCGCCGCTCCAGTTCTGGGTCTGACAATCACGGCAGCGGATCATCGATCGTGTCCCCCTTCCCCTGCCTATGGGACCATCTGGGTCCCGGTGGGTTCCATATCGTCCCGACACCTGTAGCATACAGGGGCGGCCGCACCCTGTCAACGGGTTCCGGAGAACCTTTACCCTTTGTTTACAGAAGCTGCTGGAGGCGGGCAGGTGCGCTGTGCGGGGCCCTCTGATGCGCTAGGACGGATGCCTCCCCACCCCCGGAGGTCCATGGAACGGACTGGAAGGATTCGTCCGTTCCATGGTCAAGTAGGTATTGGGCTCGGAGGCGTCGAGTCACGGTCAGGAATCGATTGCAGCCGTCTTCGGCTGGCTGGGGCGGCACGGGCCGGCACAGGCGCCGCCGGGAACCGGAGAAGCAAAAGAGGAGGCGGTTGGCGTGCGCATGCGGCGCGACATCCTGGCCTGGCTGGCGGTGGCGGCGCTCTCCTTCCCGCTCGCGCCGGTGCTCGCGGCCCAGGGGGGCACGGTGACGATCCTGGGCACGTGGGGCGGTCAGGAGCTGGCTGCGTTCGAGAAGGTGCTGGAGCCCTTCGAGGCGGCCACGGGCATCAACGTCGAGTTCACGGGCACCCGCGACCTGCCCGCGGTACTCACCACGCGCGTCCAGGCCGGCGACCCGCCGGACATGGCGGCGCTGCCCAACCCCGGCCAGATGCAGGAGCTGGCGGCCGGCGGCCACCTGGTGGACCTCGGCAAGGTGTTGGACATGAAGCAGCTGCGGAACGACTACGCCCCCGTTTGGGTGGAGATGGGCAGCTACGGTGGCAAGCTCCAGGCCATCTTCATCTCCGCCGACCTCAAGAGCCTGGTTTGGTACGATCCCAAGGCGTTCGCGGCTGCGGGCTACTCGGTGCCCACCACCTGGGACGAGATGATGGCCCTCACCGATCGGATCGCCTCGCAGGGCGAGACCGCCTGGTCCATCGGCCTGGAGAGCGGTGCGGCCAGCGGCTGGCCGGGAACCGACTGGATCGAGGACATCATGCTCCGCACGGCCGGACCCGCACTCTACGACCAGTGGGTCGCCCACGACATCCCGTGGACCCATCCGGCCGTGAAGCGGGCCTTCGAGATCTTCGGCCAGATCGCCCGGAACCCGCGCTACGTCTACGGCGGGCCGACGGCGGTGCTCTCCACCAACTTCGGCGACGCGGCGAACCCGCTCTTCACCAAGCCGCCGGGAGCCTACCTGCACCGTCAGGCCAGCTTCATCACCAGCTTCATTCGGGAGAAGAACCCGGGGCTGGTGGCGGGAGAGGACTTCACCTTCTTCCCGCTGCCCGCCATCGACCCCAAGTACGGCGTGCCCGCGCTGGGTGCGGCGGACATGATCGGCGTCTTCAAGGATACGCCCCAGACGCGCGCCCTGGTCCGCTATCTGGCCACGCCGGGCGCCCAGGAGATCTGGGTCGCCCAGCTCGGCAAGCTCTCCGCACACAAGCGGGTCAACCCCAACGCCTACCCGGACGAGCTGACCCGCAAGATGGCCGAGGTCCTGGTGAACGCCCAGGTCTTCCGCTTCGACGGGTCGGACCTGATGCCGCCGGCCGTGGGCTCGGGAGCCTTCTGGGAGGGCGTGCTCAACTACGTGGGCGGCGAGGACCTGGACACGGTCCTGGAGACCATCGAGGCGGCCGCCGACGACGCCTACACCAGCGGGAAGGCGACCGACTGACCCATCCATGACCGCACGACCGATCGAACCGCCGGGGGCCCCGCCCCCGGCGGGCCCGTCACGAGGGGAGGCAAGCCGATGCGCACGGGCCGCTCCTGGGCCTGGTCCTTCGTGGCCCCGGCGCTCCTGATCCTGGGTCTCTATCTGGTTTACCCCACCCTGGCTACCATCTACACAAGCTTCCTCGACCGGGGCTCCGTCCACTGGGTGGGTCTGGAGAACTACGGCTACGCCTTCACATCCCCGGCCATGCTCACCGCGTTCCGCAACAACCTGCTCTGGCTCTTCCTCTTCACCGCCGCGACGGTGGGGCTGGGGCTGATGCTGGCCGTGCTCACCGACCGGGTCCGGTACGAGGCGGTGGCCAAGTCCGTCATCTTCCTGCCCATGGCCGTCTCCTTCGTGGGGGCGGGCGTGGTCTGGAAGTTCGTCTACGCCTACAACCCGCCGGGAGCCTCGCAGATCGGCCTCCTCAACCAGATCGTGGTCGCCCTGGGCGGCCAGCCCGTGGGGTGGCTGCTCGAGCGGCCCTGGATGAACAACATCGCCCTGATCGTGGTGGGCGTCTGGATCTGGACGGGCTTCGCGATGGTCATCCTGTCGGCGGCCTACAAGGGGATCCCCAGGGACCTGAAGGAGGCGGCCCGGGTGGACGGGGCCGGCGAGTGGCAGCTCTTCTGGCGCGTCAGCCTGCCCTACATCCAGTCGACCCTCGCCGTGGTGACCACCACCATGCTCATCAACGTCCTGAAGGTCTTCGACATCGTCTACGTGATGACCAACGGCAACTTCGGCACCGAGGTGGTGGCCAACCGGATGTACAAGGAGATGTTCCAGTTCCGCAACTTCGGCCGGGCCAGTGCAGTGGCGGTGGTGCTCTTCCTGGCCATCGTCCCGCTGATGCTCCTCAACATCCGCCGGTTCCGGCAGCAGGAGGTGGAGCGCTGATGGAGCGCGAGGGCGCACCGCCCCTGGTCCACCTGGTGCTGGTCCTCGTCTGCCTGGCATGGGTCCTGCCCACCCTGGGGCTTCTGGTGAGCTCGGTGCGGCCTGCGGCGGACGTGGCCTCGAGCGGGTGGTGGACGGTCTTCCGCAACCCGCTGGATCTGACGCAGTACACCCTGGCCAACTACCGGCAGGTCCTCTACCAGAACGGCATGGCGCAGGCGTTCGTCAACAGCTTCATCGTCACCGTGCCGGCCACCCTCATCCCCATGCTGATCGCCGCGTTCGCCGCCTTCGCCTTCGCCTGGTTCACCTTCCCGGGCCGGGACGCGCTCTTCCTGATGGTGGTGGGCCTGCTCGTGGTTCCGCTCCAGATGACCCTGATCCCGGTGCTCCGCATCTACAACTCCCTGGGTCTCTCGGGGACCTTCCTGGGCATCTGGCTGGCCCACGCGGGCTACGGGCTCCCCTTCGCCGTCTACCTGCTGCGGAACTTCTTCGGCTCGCTGCCCTCGGACCTCTTCGAGTCGGCCTACATCGACGGAGCGTCGCCCCTCACCGCTTTCTTCCGGCTGGCGCTCCCCCTCTCGGTTCCCGCCCTGGCGAGCCTGGGGATCTTCCAGTTCCTCTGGGTGTGGAACGACCTGCTGGTGAGCCTGATCTACCTGGGCGGGAGCCCGTCGGTGGCGCCGCTTACCCTGCGGCTCAGCAGCCTGGTGGGCTCCCTCGGGCAGAACTGGCACCTGCTCACGGCCGCCGCCTTCGTGGCCATGGTGGTGCCCGTGGCGGTCTTCTTCGCCCTCCAGCGCTACTTCGTGCGGGGCATCCTGGCCGGCGCCGTGAAGGGCTGAGGACGAGAACCCACTTGGCGTTGGATGATGTTGTCTGAATAGATCGTGGTGCGCGGGAGGAGATCCCGCGCACCTTGAGGAAGGACCTAACCTGGGACAGGAATGGGATGGATTTCATGACACATTCCGCCGACGGAGAGCGGCTTACGATCCAAGACGTCGCGAAGATCGCGGGGGTTTCAGCCTCCACCGTCTCCCGGGTGCTGAACGGGAGCCCGCTGGTGCGGGAGGCCACCCGGAAGCAGGTGGAGGAGGCGGTGCGCCGCCTGCGGTACGCGCCGCACCCCGTGGCGCGGGGCCTGCGGCTTCGGTCGGGCCACCTCCTGGGGCTGATCGTGTCGGACCTGTCCTTCCCCTTCTTCGGTGAGGTGATGAAGGGGATCCACGCGGCCGCCGCGGCGCGGGGCTACGGGGTGCTCCTGGCCAACAGCGACGCGCGTCCCGACCGGGAGCTGGAGCTCCTGGAGGAGATGCGGCGCAGGGGCTGCGACGCGTCGCTCCTCATCACCGGCGACTACCGCCCCGAGCACGCGGTATTCGTCCGGCGGAGCCGGGTGCCGGTGGTGCTGGCCAGCGCCCACGTGGCCGACGCGGAGGTGCCCTGTGTGGGCGTGGACAATGCCGGGGCCGCTTTCGAGATGATGCGGCACCTGCTGGAGCTGGGCCACCGCCGCATCGGCATCATCCGCGGCTCGCTGGCGGACCCGGTGACCAGCGGCGAGCGGTTGAAGGGCTGCCGGCTGGCGCTCCAGGGTGCGGACCTCGCGTGGGACGAGACCCTCGTCGAGGAGGGGGACTTCTCCATCCGGGGAGGGAGGGAGGCGATGGAGCGGCTGCTGAAGCGAGGAGCGCCCCCCAGCGCCCTCTTCGCCTTCAGCGACGAGATGGCCCTCGGCGCTCTCCAGGCGCTCCACCGGGCGGGGCTCCGGGTGCCCGAGGACGTGGCCCTGGCGGGCTTCGACGACCTGGCCCTGGCGGAGGGGGTCGAGCCCCCCCTGACCACCATCGCGCAGCCCAGGTTCCAGATGGGGTGGGTCAGCGCGGAGCTGGCCATGGACCTGGCCGAGGGGCGGCCCGTGGGGATGGTCAAGCGGGTGCTCCCCCACCGCCTGGTGGTACGGCGCTCGAGCCAGCGGGCTCTCGCCCAAGGCAAGCCGCCGGCCGGCCGCCGGGCGGCGGCAGCAGGGTACCCGGACGGATGAGTTGGATCCCACTCCTGTGAGGAGGCTGATGGATGAGTCAGAGATCGTGGCGGAGGATGCAAGGATGGGGGGCGGCGCTCGCCTTTCTGCTCGCCATGGCGCTCCTGTCCGGAGCCGCGGCGGCCCAACCCGAGGTGCAGTGGCCGGATCTGTCGGGCGTCTCCCTGACGGTGGCCGCTGGCGCGGTGGGGCAGGAGCTGCAGCTCACCAAGGAAGCGGCAGCCGCCTTCAGCGAGCTCACGGGGGCCAAGGTCGACGTGCTCGAAACGCCCGACCTGGCCACAGACCGGCTGGGCCTCTACCTCCAGTACCTGGGGGCTCGCTCGCCGGACATCGACGTCTATCAGATCGACGTGATCTGGCCAGGCATCCTGGCCGAGCACGCGGTGGACCTCTCCCAGTACGTGCCCGAAGAGGAGATCGCTCAGCACTTCCCGGCCATCATCGAGAACAACACGGTGGACGGGAAGCTGGTGGGCCTCCCCTGGTTCACCGACGCCGGCCTCCTCTACTACCGCACGGACCTCCTGGAGAAGTACGGGTATGACGGGCCGCCCCAGACCTGGCAGGAGCTGACCGACATGGCCAAGGCCATCCAGGAGGGTGAGCGGGCGGCCGGCAATCGCTCCTTCTGGGGCTTCGTCTGGCAGGGGAACCGTTACGAGGGCCTCACCTGCGACGCGCTGGAGTGGCAGGCTTCCTTCGGCGGCGGGAGCATCATCGAGCCCGACGGGACCGTCTCGGTCAACAACGCCAAGACGGCCGAGGCGCTGAATCTGGCCCGGAGCTGGGTCGGTACCATCTCGCCGCCAGGCGTGACCACCTACGCCGAGGAGGAAGCCCGGGCCATCTTCCAGAGTGGCAACGCCGCCTTCATGCGGAACTGGCCCTACGCCTACGCCCTGGCTCAGGGTGAGGACTCGGCCGTAGCCGGCAAGGCGGACGTGGCGCCCTTGCCTTCGGGCGGTGCAGGCAGCGCGGCCACCCTGGGCGGCTGGGAGCTGATGGTCTCCACCTACTCCAGGAACCAGGAGGCGGCGGCCTGGCTGGCCCGCTACCTGGCCAGCTACGAGGAGCAGAAGCGGCGAGCTGTCATCGGGAGCTTCAACCCCACCATCGAAGCGCTCTATGAGGACCCTGAGGTCCTGGCGGCGTCGCCCTTCATGGGGAGTCTCTACGACGTCTTCACCCACGCGGTCGCCCGGCCGTCCACGGTCTCAGGCGACCGCTACAACGAGGTCTCCACAGCCTACTTCACCGCGGTGCACCAGGTGCTCACCGGCGAGGCGACTGCGGAGCAGGTGCTGCCCAGGCTGGATTCCGAGCTGAAGCGGATCATGCGGTAGCCCAGGCCGGGCGGGGGCGTCGCAGCCACAGGGCGTGAGGCGCCGGCCGCCCGGCCCCTTCCTCGGGGGTGATGGTCATCGACCGACCGGAACCGCTGCTGCTGGAGGAGGCGGCCACCGGTGGGCGGGGCGGGGTGACGCTCGCGGCCCGCCAGGCCCGCCTGGGGTGGCTCCTGGTCCTGCCCACGCTGCTGGTGCTGGTGGGGGTCGCGCTCTATCCTCTGGTGGACACCTTCCTCAACAGCCTCACCAACGCGAGGCTGGGTTCGAGCCGGGCGGTGCGGTTCGTGGGGCTGGCCAACTACAAGGACCTCTTCAGCGACCCCGTCTTCCTCCAGGCCGTGGGGAACACCCTCTACTTCACCGTGGTCTCGGTGGCGGCCGAGCTGGTGCTGGGGCTGCTCATGGCCCTGGTGATCCACTCCCGCTTCCCGGCCCGGGGGCTGATGCGGGCGGCGGTGCTGGTGCCCTGGGCGATCCCCACCGTCGTCTCGGCCCAGATGTGGCGGTGGATGTACAATGACGTCTTCGGCGTGCTCAACGACCTCTTGATGCGGGTGGGCCTCCTGGACGCGCCGGTCGCCTGGACCGCCTCGCCCGGGCTTGCGATGAACGCCGTCATCGCGGTGGACGTCTGGAAGACGACGCCCTTCATGGCCCTCCTGCTCCTGGCGGGTCTGCAGGTGATCGCAGGCGACCTCTACGAGGCGGCCACCGTCGACGGGGCGAGCCGCATCCGCCAGTTCTTCTCGATCACCCTGCCCCTCCTGCGGCCAGCCATGCTGGTGGCCCTCATCTTCCGGACCCTCGACGCCCTGCGGGTCTTCGACGTGGTCTTCGTCATGACCGCGGGCGCCTCGGGCACCGAGACCGTGGCCACCTACAACCGGAGGATCCTGGTGGAGTTCCAGCAACTCGGCTATGGCTCGGCCATCAGCATGGTGATCTTCCTGATCATCTTCCTTTTTGTCCTGCTCTACGTGCGCGTCCTGGGGGTGTCGGAGGAATGAACCCGAGGCGGTGGGAAGGCGTGAGGAAGGCGCTCTTCTGGGGGGTCGCCCTGGTCCTGGTCTTCTGGACCATCTTCCCCTTCTACTGGGCGGTGGTCTCGTCGCTGAAGCCCAGGGGCGAGCTCTTCACCACGCCCGTGCTCTACTGGCCCAGCCACTTCAACTGGCAGAACTACGTCTCGGTCTTCACCGCCCGGCCTTTCGGCCGGAACCTGCTCAACTCCGCGATCGTCTCGACCGTGACGGTCATCGGTTCGCTGGTGATCGGCGCCTTCGCCTCCTACGCCCTGGGGCGGCTCCGCTTCCGGGGGAAGGGGGTGGTCCTCTACTCGGTGCTGGCCATGACCATGTTCCCGCAGATCGCCATCCTGGGGGCGCTCTTCCTCTTCGTGCGGGCCCTGGGGCTCTACAACAGCTGGTGGGGCCTCGCCCTCACCTACCTCACCTTCACCTTGCCCTTCACCGTCTGGGTGCTCACCAGCTTCTTCCGGGAGACGCCCGCGGAGTTGGAGCAGGCGGCCTTCGTGGACGGAGCGACGCCCATGCAGACCCTGCGGATGGTGCTCCTGCCGCTGGCGGCGCCGGCCCTGGTGACCACGGGGCTCCTGGCCTTCATCCAGGCGTGGAACGAGTTCCTCTTCGCCCTCACCTTCACCATCAACGACAACGCCCGCACCGTGCCGGTGGCCATCGCCTACTTCTCGGGCGCCACCCGGTTCGAGATCCCATGGGGCGAGATCATGGCGGCGTCGGTCATCGTCACCGTGCCGCTCATCGTGCTGGTGCTGGTCTTCCAGAACCGAATCGTGGAGGGGCTCACGGCAGGGGCCGTCAAGGGGTGACCCGTCCGGGGGTGCGCGGGGCCCCTCACCCCAGCCCCGCCATCTTCCAGAGGGTGAAGGGCCAGGCGGTCACGGCCACCTGCGCCGCCAGGTAGAAAAGGGCCAGTTCCCAGCGGCCGCGGTGGGTCGACGCCTGCGCCGGGCGCCAGCGGAGCCAGAGGACGGCCAGGAGCGGCGGCAGCAGGTAGGCCGTACGGAAGGCGAGGGCCCAGGCGCCCAGGTCGAAGGCCTCGGGCGACCACAGGGGCAGGAGGCCCACCCGGCTCACCAGGTCGGCCGCGAGGACACCGGCCAGCCAGAGCCATCGGGAGGGCTCCCGGCCCACCACCCGTTCCCAGCCCCACACCAGCAAGAGGGCGGGCCCCTGCGCGGGCAGGAGCGCCGCTACCGCGAAGAAGGCGAAGAAACCCAGGAGCGCGAGCAGCCTCTCCGGATGATCCGAGCTGGCCACGGACTCGAGCCGGTCCGCGAGGAGCGTGGTCTGCTGGACCCGGTCGGTGCGGTAAAGGAGCTGCCACCCCTCCTCCCGGGGCGATACCCAGGCCGCGTGGAGATTGCCCTGCGGATCCCGCAGGGCGGAAGGGACGAAGCTGCCCTGCCATCCGGCCGTGACGGGCATTCCAGCCAGCTCTCCGGGACGGTCTGGATCCAGCCGCGCGCTCAGCACCTGCCAGGTCCCCGTCTGGTCCGGTGCCGTCCAGGTCAGGTCGAGCCCCTGGGACCAGGTGAGCCGGGGCTGCGAGCGGGGCTGGAGCGGAACGGTGCGGATCGGGGCCAGAAGTCCGTCGGCGTCGACCTGGAAGAGGTAGGCGGCCGGGAGCACCGATCGATCCCGCAGCACGACGATCGCGAGGACGTAGAGCCGCCCCGCGGGGGAGACGGCCCAGGCGAAATCCAACCGGTCGCGTTCAGGCAGCCCCACCCGAGGCGAGACGATCTGGAGGGTGAGCCCGGGCGCCCCCCCGCCATCGGGCCAGACCAGCCGGAAGCTCCGCAGGCGGGCGGTGGTCTCGCCGGTCCGCTCCAGCACCAGACCGTAGTCGGCCCGCTCGCGCCGGCCCAGGGCGAAGGCCAGCACCGGAGTGCCCTCGCTGGCAACCGCCGGCGAGCCGAAGGCGCCGCCCGCTGCCGAGCGGGCCACCACCAGGCGGCCACCGGCGCCGGTCCCCTCAATCCAGGCAAGGGTGGCCCCGGGATCCTCACCGGCGAGCGCGGCAACCACGGCAGGAGCGCGGGCGTCCTGGGACGGGGAGGCCAGCTGCTCGGCGGGCCCCAGTCGGTCGCCCTCGAGGGGCGCGACCCAGAGCGAGCGAGCCCCCGGAGAGCCTTCCACCCACACCAGTCGGTCCCGTGCGGGGCCGGAATCCCCCGCGCCGGCGCCGGGGAGGAGGAGGGGCTGGTGCGGCCGCACAGGCGCGCCGGCTTTAGGGCCGGCCGGATCCGCCAGAGGCTCGCCGCCCTGGCGGAGGATCGCCGCGTCGCCCACCTGCATCCGCCCGCCGCGGAAAGCGATGGTTCGGGTGACCAGGGCAAGGCCGCCCTCCGTCTCCGCCGTCCAGAGAAGGCGCAGCAAGCCGCCTTCGAGCGCGCCCGACCAGAGGAGCTCCGGGGCCCGCAGCACGACCCCCTCGCCCAGCTTCACCACCCGCGACCGGGCGCGGTCGTAGCCGGGCGGGGGAGTGGGGGCGGCCTGGAGCACAGGGGCGGCCAGGCACGCAAGCGTGACCGCCAGCGCTGCCCCCAGCGTGCGCAGAGCGCGCACCGGCGGCCGGGCAGGGAAGAAAGGCAGGGCGTCTCCGGGGCGCAAGGAGCTCGACTCCCTTCCGAAGGTCGGATTCGGGAGCACTTTCGCCCCGGGGTCGCGGGTTCCTTCGTGGGGGGCCGGCGCGGGGTCGCCTGCGCCCGGCGCCCGCACGAGGCCGGGGGATCAGACGTGGATCACCCGGCCCAGGGCCGCGAGGGCTGCCTCCTTCACCGCCTCGGAGACGGTGGGGTGGGCGTGGACGGTGCCGCCCAGCTCCTCCAGGGTGGTCTCCATGGCCACGGCCAGGCCCGCCTCGGCCAGGATTTCGGTCACCTGAGGACCCACCATGTGTACGCCCAGCACCTGGCCGTAGCGGCGCTCGCCCACCACCTTCACCAGGCCGCCGGTCTCCTGGAGCACCACTGCCTTGCCGTTGCCCTGGAGCGGGAAGAGCCCCGTGGTCACGTCGTACCCTTGCTCCCGGGCCTGGGCCTCGGTGAGGCCCACGGAGGCCACTTGGGGCTCGCAGTAGGTGGCCCGGGGCATCCGCTCGGGGTAGAGCCGGGGAGGCTCCTGTCCCGCCATGTGCTCCACGGCGGTCACACCCTGCTCGGAGGCCACGTGGGCCAAGAGCGGCGGGCCCGTCAGGTCGCCGATGGCATAGACGCCGGGGCGGGTGGTCTGCATGTGCTCGTCGACCCGCACGAAGCCGCGTTCGGTCTCGATCCCGAGCTCCTCGAGCCCCAGGTTCTCGCTGTTGGCCTGGACACCCACGGCCATCAGCACCGTGTCCGCCTCGAGACGCTCCTCCTGGCCCTCGAGCCGGATGCGTAGGGTCTCACCCTCCCGCTCGAGGCCAGCCACCCGGGCCCCGGTCTCCACCCGGATCCCCCGGCGCTTGAACGCCCGTTCCAGCGCCTCGGAGACCTCGGGCTCCTCCTGCGGGAGCAGGTGGGGGAGCATCTCCAGCACGGTGACCTCCACCCCGTAGGCGCGGTAGATGTAGGCGAACTCCACGCCGATGGCGCCCCCGCCCACGATCACCAGCCGCCGGGGAAGCTCCCGCCGGGCCAGGGCGTGCCGGCTGGAGAGGATACGCTCCCCGTCGATCTCCACCCCGGGCAGCCCCCGGGCACGGCCGCCCGTGGCCAGGATCACGTGGCGGGCGTCGAGCTCCCGCCCGGAGGGCTCCACCACCACCCGGCCCTCAGCGCCCAGGCGGCCCCGTCCCTGGATGACGTCCACCCCGTTCTTCCGCATGAGGAACTCGACGCCGCGGGAGAGGCGGTCGGCCGCTTGGCGGCTCAGGTCGACGGCCTTCGCGTAATCGGCCGTCACCTCGCCCGTCTGGATGCCGTAGCGGGAGGCGTCCCGCACGTGGCGGAGCACCTCGGCCGTGTGAAGCAGCGACTTGGTGGGGATGCACCCCCAGTTGAGGCAGATGCCCCCCAGGCGATCGTTCTCCACCAGGGCCGTCCGCAACCCGAGCTGGCACGCCCGGATCGCGGCCACGTACCCTCCCGGGCCGCCCCCCACGATGACCACGTCGTAGGCCTCTGATTCCGGCAATCGTTCCACTCCTTATCCACGGAGGTGGGGGCTCACCAGGAGCCAGGGGTGCTCGAGCAGCTCGCGGGTACGGTTCAGGAAGCGAGCCACCTCCACACCGTCGGTCACCCGGTGGTCCGCTGCGACGGTCAGGTGGAGGACGGTGGCGGGCCGCATCTGGCCGTCCGCCACCACCACCTCCTGGCGGGTCCCACCTGCGGCGAGGATGGCCGTTTGGGGCGGGTTGATGATCGCGCTGAACGACTCCACCCCGAACATGCCCAGGTTGCTGATGGTGAAGGTGCCCCCCGCGTACTCCTCGGGCTTGAGCCGCCCCTTCCGGGCTGCGCGGACCACCCGGTGGACCTCCCGGGCCAGCTCCACCAGCCCCCGGGCGTTGCAGTCGCGCACCACGGGGGTGAGCAGGCCGCCCTCGACGGCCACGGCGATCGCGACATCGACGGTCTGGTTCAGGCGCAGCCCTTCCTCGGTGTAGGTTCCATTGAGGGTGGGAAACTCCTCCAGCGCCAGGGCCGCGGCCCGCACCAGGAGGTCGTTCACCGAGAGCCGGTCCTCGTCCGGCAGGTCGTCGTTCACGTCCACCCGGAAGGCGAGGGCCTGATCCATCTCCACCCGCATGGTCTCGTAGAAGTGGGGGATCTCCCGCTTGGCCTGGCTCATCCGGCGCGCGATCGTCTGGCGCATGCGGCTCCAGGGTTCCACATCCACGGGTTCCTGAGCGTCGCGCTCGGGGCGGGCGGCTGGTCTCTGCTCCGCTTGGGCGCGTTCCGAAGGGGCGGCCCGCAGGCCCTCGGGCTCCACGCCCGTTCGGCTCACGGTCGAGGGGGGGCCGGCGAAGGGCTGCTCGCCCAGGCTCTGGCCCGAGGTGTAGCCGGCCGGCCACCGGGTGGGCGTGTCCAGGTAGTCCGCCGGATCGTGGTAGGGGGGCTGGAACCGGTAGGGTCCGGCCTGCCGGGCGCGCCGGCCGGTGCCGTCGCGCCCGGCGCCACCGTCTTGCTGGGTTCCGTCGCGACCGTCCGCCCGGGAGGGCGCCCGGGCGGCGGGGCTTTCCTCGGCCACGTCGCGTCCCAGGATGCGGCCGCCCGGGCCGCTGCCGCGCACCTTCTCCAGGTCCACACCCCGCTCCTGGGCCAGGCGCCGGGCCACCGGGCTCGCCCGCCGGCCAGCTTCCGCCGCCCGGGCCGGAGCGGGGCCCTGCTCCGCGCCGGGGGCCTCGCCTGGGCCGACTTCGGGGCGCGCGGGGCCTGGCGGAGCCAGCCGCGCCGGTGTTGGGGCGACGGCGGCCTCGGGTGCCGTCTCCAGCAGGGCCACCGGCTCGCCCACGGGCACCGTGGCCCCTTCCTCCACCAGGATCTGGGCGAGCCTGCCGCTCTCGAAGGCCTCCAGCTCCACCGTGGCCTTGTCGGTCTCGATCTCGGCCAGGGCCTCGCCCTTCTGCACGGCGTCGCCCGGAGCCTTCAGCCAGCGCACCAGCCGGCCCTCACGCATGTCGAAGCCCATCTGGGGCATGGTCACCGGGCTTGCCACACCACGTCCCCCCTCCGGCCCATGAGGCTGGCCACCGCGTCGACCACCTGCTCCACCTGGGGCAGGGCCAGCTGCTCCAGGTTGGCCGCATAGGGCATGGGCACCTCCGAGCCCGCCACCCTCAGGATCGGGCCCGCGAGGGCGTCGAAGGCCTCTTCCGCGATCCGGGCCGACAGCTCCGCACCCACCCCGTACGTCTTCCAGTCCTCTTCGACCACCACCGCCCGGTGGGTCTTTCGCACGGACTCGAGCACGGGGCCCGCGTCCAGGGGACGCAGGGAGCGCAGGTCGATGACCTCTGCCTCCACCCCCCGGTCCGCCAGCACGTTGGCGGCCTCCAGGGCCAGGGCCACCGCCCGGGAGTAGGCCACCAGGGTCACGTCCCGACCGGGGCGCCGCACGGTACTGCGCCCCAGGGGCACCAGGTGGTCGGGGTCGTCGGGCACCTCGCCCTTGACGCTGTAGAGGAGCGCGTGCTCCACGAAGAGCACGGGGTCGGGGTCGCGGATCGCGGCCTTCAGCATGCCGTGGGCATCGGCGGGGGAGGCGGGCGCAGCCACCTTCAGCCCGGGGATGAACGCGAAGAGGACCTCAAGGTCCTGGGAGTGGGTGGCCGCCAGGCGCCGCCCACCGTTGACCGTGCGCACCACCAGGGGCACCGAGAACTGTCCGTTGAACATGTAGTGGAACTTGGCCGCGCCGTTGATGAGCTGGTCCGCTGCGGGCAGGAGGAAGTTGATGGTCATGATCTCCACCACCGGGCGAAGCCCGCCCATTGCCGCTCCCGTGCCGGCCCCCAGAATGGCCGCCTCGGAGATGGGCGTATCGCGCACCCGCTCGGGGCCGAACCGTTCCAGCAGCCCCTTGGTGACCGCGTAGGAGCCTCCGTACGCGCCCACGTCCTCGCCCATGATGAAGACCCGCTCGTCCCGGTCCATCTCCTCGATCAGGGCCCGGCGCACCGCCTCACGAAAGGTGAGCTCCATGGCCGTCGCCTCCTCTGCCGTCTGCCGCCTCACCGTCCAGGGGGGCCCGGTAGATCCCGGCCAGGAGGGTCTCGGGGGCAGGCTCGGGGCTCTCCTCGGCGAAGGCCGCCGCCCGCTCCACCTCAGCCTCGGCTTGCCGGTCCACCTGGTCCAGTTGCTCCTGGGTGGCCACGCCGCCCTCGAGCAGCTCCGCACCGAAGACCCGGATGGGGTCGCGCTGGCGCCAGGCCTCTCGCTCCTCCCGGCTGCGGTAGAGCTCGGGATCGGCCATGGAGTGACCCCTGAAGCGGTAGGTGAGCACCTCCAGCAGCACCGGCCCGCGCCCCTCTCGGGCCCAGCGGGCCGCGCTCCGAACGGCCTCTCGCACCCCCAGCACCCGCATGCCGTTCACCCGCGCCGCCGGGATCCCGTACGGCTCGGCCCGGCGGCGGATCTCGGTCACCGGCATGGCCCGCTCCACTGCCGTGCCCATGCCGTACAGGTTGTTCTGGCAGAGGAAGACCACCGGCAACCGCCAGAGGGCCGCCAGGTTCAGCGATTCGTGGAACTCCCCGGTGTTGGTGGAGCCGTCGCCGAAGATGCAGAGCACCACGTGGGGCCGCTCCAGGTAGGCATGGGCCAGGGCGAGCCCCACCGCCACCGGTAGGTGGAGCCCCACGATGGCATGTCCTCCCCAGAAGCGGCGCTCGGCATCGGCCAGGTGCATGGAGCCGCCCCGGCCGCCGCTGGAGCCGTCCCGCCGGCCGTAGAGCTCGGCCATCACCCGGCCCGGGTCGAGGCCGCGGGCGAGGGCGTCGCCGTGGTCGCGGTAGTGGGTGATCACGTCATCGTCGGGTTCCAGACCGGCCATGGCGCCCACGGCCACGGGCTCTTCCCCGATGGCCAGGTGCAGGAAGCCTCCGATCTTGCCGTGCGCGTAGGCCTCGGCCGCCCGCTCCTCGAAGCGGCGGATGCGCTGCATTTCAAGGTAATAGCCGATGAGGCGTTCGGCGGGCTCCCTTGCCAGCGGCGGGGGTGGGTCGGGCACCCATTGGGCCGGGTGCCCGCTGGACGCGCCGGGCGCGGTGAGCGGGCCCGTCCGGTTCTCCATGACGCTCCCCCCTCGGGGTCCACGGGGGGTGGCCCCCGGTCGTGTCGGGTGCGGGATGGGCCATCCTCCCATGGGACGGCCACCGCCCCGGCGGGATCTGACAGGCCCCTCCCCGGGCCGTATAGAAAGGAACGGGCGTTGAGGCGAGGGTGACCGACGTGGGCTAGACTTGCCGGGAGTGCCGGGAATTATGCGATCGCGCGGGCGCGCTCCGGGCCGGCAGGCCGGACGGCCCGGGTTCCAGGGCCAAGCGGGAGACCTGGCGCTCTTCGCCCAGGACCCCCTGGGGGCGCCAGAGGAGGACCACCTCCAGCAGCACGCCGATGAGCACCATGCGCAGGGCGGCGGCCCGGGCGCTCAGGGCGGCGGGAAGGGCGTCGGCCAGGGCGTCGGACCCGGACCAGATGGCCCAGAGGAGCACCGCCCCCAGCACGGCTCCCCGGTTGTTTCCGCTTCCGCCCAGGATCAGCCCCACCCACACCAGGAAGGTGGCGTTCCAGGGCATGAAGGCGTCGGGACTGATGAACTTGGTGAAAGAGGCGTAGAGGGCGCCCGCCACCCCCATGATGGTCGAGCCCAATACCAGTGCCTCCATGCGGTGACGGAAGACGTCCTTTCCCACCGCGGCCGCCACCGCGTCGTCCTCGCGGATGGCGCGCAGCACCCGGCCCCAGGGCGAACGGATGCCTCGTTCCACCAGGAGGTAGCTGATCGCCACCACGGCCACCACCCCCGCGGCGAAGACCCAGGCGTCGTACCGGCCCGGCACGAGCCCGGCGAGCGGCCGCGGGATGCCTGGGATGCCCCGCACCCCGTTGGTGAGCCACGCCTCGTTCTTCAGCACGAGGCGCAGGGTCTCCGCAATGCCGATGCTGGCGATGGCCAGGTAGTCCTCCTTCAAGCGGAGGGTGGGGAGCCCGATGAGGTAGGCGGCCAGCCCTGCCAGCAGCCCGGAGACCGGGAGGGCCAGGACCACCGGCCACCCGAACCCACCCAGGTGGTTGGGGCTGGGGCCCGTGGTGAGGATGGCCGAGGTGTAGGCACCCACCGCGAAGAACCCGGCCACGCCGATGTTGAAGAGGCCCGTGTAGCCCCACTGCACGTTGAGCCCCAGGCTCAGGAGGGCGTAGATGCCCGCGATGGAGATGAAGAAGACGAGGTACGCGATCAGGCCGGACAGCTCCATCAGGCAGCCCTCCCTGTGCCCAGCAGGCCAGTGGGCCGCCAGACGAGCACCAGCACCAGCAGGACGAAGGCGACGGCGGGCTTGTACCCCGGGTTGAGGAAGGCCGTGGCCAGCTCCTGGACGATGCCGATGGCCAGCGCCCCCAGGATCGCCCCGTACAGGTTCCCCACGCCCCCCAGGACCACCGCCGCGAAGATGGGGAGAAGCAGGGTCCACCCCATGACGGGCTGGAGGTGGGTGTCCAGGGCCAGGAGGATGCCGCCCGTGCCTGCCAGCACCGCGCCGAGCCCCCACGTCCAGCGCACCACCTGCTCGGTCTTGATGCCTGAGATGCCGGCCAGGTCGGGGTTGTCGGCCACGGCCCGCATCGCCTTCCCCAGGCGCGTGCGGGTGAGGAAAAGGTGGAGGAGCACCACCAGAACCACCGCGAGCCCAAGGATGAGAAGGTGGATGGGCTTCACCCGCACCCCTCCGGGCAGAACCAGAGGAAACTGGACGCCCTGCTGGAGAAAGAGGTTGTCGGGGCCGAAGACCGCCTGGATCCCGTTCCGGAGGATCAGGGCCGCGCCCACCGAGGCGATGAGCAGAACCACCGGGTTGCTCCGGCGGAAGGGCAGGTAGAGGAGCCGGTCCAGAACCAGCGCCGCGAGCACGGTGCCGGCCACCGCGGCCGGCGCGGCGACCGCCAGGGGCCACCCGAGCCCCACGTGGAAGAGGAAGGCCAGGTAGGCGCCCAGGGTCATCATGTCGCCATGGGCGAAGTGAGCGAAGTTGAGGATCCGGAAGATCAGGGTGAGCCCGATGGCCCCCAGGGCGATGATGGCCCCGGAGACGAGGCCGTACACGACGAGCTGGACCATCAGGAGGCACCTCCGAGGAAGAGACGGCCCACGCCGGGGTCGGTCAGGAGCCGTTCAGCCGGGGCCTCCAGCCGTTCGGTCCCCTGGGTGAAGACGTAGCCGCGATGAGCGATCTCCAGGCCCGCCCGGGCATTCTGCTCCACCAGGCAGACGCCCACACCCTGCCCGTTGATCGCGCGGACCCGCTCCAGGATCATGGAGGTGTACAGGGGCGACAGGCCGGCCGTGGGCTCATCCAGCAGGAGCACCCGGGGATCCAGCATGAGGGCACGGCCGATGGCCACCATCTGCTGCTGGCCGCCCGAGAGTGCACCGGCCCGATGGCGGCGCTTCTCCTTCAGGGTCTCGAAGAGCGCGAAGACACGGTCCTTCCGGGCTTCCAGGGACTGATCGCGCACGACGTAGGCACCCATCTCCAGGTTCTCTTCCACGGTGAGCGACGGGAAGACGTTACCCGTCTGGGGGACGTAGCAGATGCCGAGGCGCACCGCCTGAGCGGGAGGGAGCCCCGTGATCTCCCGGTCTTCGAGCAGGACCCGGCCCGAGCGGATGCGGACGAGCCCCACCATCGCCTTGAGGAGCGTGGATTTCCCGGCGCCATTGGGCCCGATGATGCAGACCAGCTCCCCGGGCGCCATGCGGAAGTTGACGCCGTGGAGGACGTCGAGCTGCCCGTAGCCTCCGTGCACCGCCTCCACCCGCATCAGGGACGCGGCGCCTGCGGGAGGGACCGGCTGCGCCGGGTTCACGCCGTGGGCACCCCCCCGAGGTAGGCCTCCACCACGATCGGGTTGGTCCGGATCGTCTCCAGCGTCCCCTGAGCCAGGAGGCGCCCCTGGTGCATCACGAGGACGGGGTCGCACAACTCGGCCACCAGGTCCATGTCGTGCTCGATGAGAAGGAAGGTCTTCCCCTGGTCGCGCAGCTCCCCGATGAGCCTCACCAGATCGCGCATGAGCGAGGGGTTCACCCCCGCCCCGGGCTCGTCGAGGAGGATCATCACCGGGTCCCCCATGAGTGTACGGGCGAGCTCCAGCAGTTTCTTCTGCCCGCCCGAGAGGTGCGCGGCCAGCTCGTCCTTCAACTCCGTGAGGTGGACGAACTCCAGGACCTCCATGGCCCGCCGGCGGATGGACCGCTCAGCGTCCACCACCCGCCCGGGCCGCGTCCACACGTTCCAGAGCGACTCGCCCGGTTGGGCCAGGGGCACCACCATCAGGTTCTCCAGCACCGTCATCTGGCCCAGCCCCCGGGGGATCTGAAAGGTGCGGAGGATCCCCTGTGCGGCCACCTGGTGGGCTGCAAGCCCGTCGATCCGCCGGCCGAGGAAGCGGATCTGGCCGCCATCGGGTTTCAGGACCCCGGCAATCAGGTTGAAGGCGGTGGTCTTGCCCGCGCCGTTGGGCCCCACCAGCCCAGTGATCGAGCCCTGGGGCACGGAGAAGGTGAGACCGTCCACAGCCTTGATCCCACCGAAGCTTTTCTCGAGGCCCTGTACATCAAGGATCGCTGGGCGCCCCAAGATCCTCTCCCTCTCGGCGGCGTCCCCCGGAGCGGGCTCCGGCAAGGGAAGCCGCACAGGCCATCTCCCACGAGCGGCCCGGTGAGTGGGAGAGCCTTTCGACGCCGTACCATCGAATCCTGCTCACGAGAACCGTTACGACCTGCCTCGCGAAGGGCCCGCCGGAGCTGGCGGGCGGCAGGACTGGCCCGGTGGACGTCGAAAGAAGAGACTCATAATCGTAGCGATCTCTGGTTTCTAACAAGGAGCGTGAGGTCTCTGTGAACTCCACGCGGGCCACCGTCGTCGGGCAGCGTCTCGTCTTCTCCATGGTCCTCGGCCTCCTGGTGGTGCTCGCCTCGGCCCCTGCACGGGCGCAGGAGGCGCTCCTGGGAACCCTCCTCTCCCTCACCGGCGACCTTGCCGCCTACGGTGAGCCTCTGAAGAACGCCTCCGACCTGGCAGCCGACCAGATCAACGCCCAGGGAGGCGTTCGGAACGGGGCCTTCCTGCGCCTGGTCCACCGGGACGACCAGACCTCGCCCCAGCCCGGGGTGGAGGCGGCTCAACGGCTGGTCTCGGTCGACCGGGTGCCGGCCTTCGTCGGCGCCCTCTCCAGTGGCGTCACGATCCCCGTGGCGACGTCCGTCGCGGTGCCCAACCGCGTCGTGCAGATCTCACCGGCGTCCACCAGCCCCGAGATCACGAACCTTGACGACGACGACTACCTCTTCCGCACCGTCCCCTCCGACGCGCTGCAGGGCAAGGTGCTGGCGCAGGTGGCTCAGGAGCAGGGGTACAAGGCGGTGAGCGTCGTCTACATCAACAACGCCTACGGCGAGGGCCTGGCGCGTAACTTCCAGGCGGCCTTCGAGGCCGGCGGCGGCCGGGTTCTGGTCAGTGTGGCCATGGAGGGTGGCCAGGCCTCCTACCGGGGCGAGCTCCAGAGGGCCGCCCGGGGCAACCCTGAGGCGCTGGTGCTCATCGCCTACCCCGAGAACGGCGCCACGGTCCTCCGCCAGGCGGTGGAGGAGGGCTTCTTCCGGGCGTTCCTCTTCTCCGACGGGCTCCAGTCCGAAGACCTGGTGGCCGCGGTGGGCGCGCAAGCCCTGGAGGGAACCCACGGAACCTCGCCCCTGCCACCCACCGAAAGCCCCGCCTACCAGCTCTTCCGGGACGCGTACGCGAAGAAGTACGGAACGCCGCCTCCTCAGCCCTACATGCCGGAAGCGTACGACGGGACCTTCGTCCTGGCGCTGGCCATGGAGAAGGCAGGGCCCGGTGCCACGGGCCAGCAGATCCGCGACGCGCTCCGGGAGGTGGCCAACGCCCCCGGCGAGGTGATCCACCCCGGGGAGTGGGCCAAGGCCAAGGAGCTCATCGCCCGAGGGGTCGACGTCGACTACCAGGGTGCCTCAGGTCCCGTGGAGTTTGACGAGAACGGTGACGTGGTCAACGCGACCTACGGGGTCTGGAAGTTCGAGGGCGGCCGCATCGTCCAGGTGAGGACGGTCGAGATCTGAAGCCCGCCCGCCCTATCCGGGCGCAGCAGGGCGGGGCGACCCTCAGCGGGAAGGGGGCTCGCCCTGCCCCGGCGCGCCCTCGCCCGTGGGACCCTCGGTGGGCGCGCCCTTCGCGGCGGCCCCGGGGGGACCTGCCGTCCCCGGCACGGCCGTTTCGGCCCGAGCGAACTGCACCCGGGGCTGGCGACCCGGGAGGAGGCGGGTCGTCAGGTACGGGAGCACCTCCTCCACCACGAAGTCGAACCGGTAGTAGGCCGGGTACTCGTTGACCCGGGTCAGGCAGACCCGGGCCACCGGCACCAGCCGGTCGCCGTCCACCCTCACCACCTGGGCGGGCAGCCCCGGCCGGACGGCTCCTTCCCGCAGGTCCTCCAGGACGTCGAGATCGACCCTGCCGGGGTCGTAGGCCAGGTGGTACGTCGACCCGGGCCCGAGGTGGGCCAGGTTCTCCACCACCCAGTCGGTAAAGACCGGCAGGAGCAGCTGAACCCCCTCCACCGCGCTCACCCCCTGGTTCCATCTCTATGCCTGGGACCGGCCCCCGGTGGTTGACACGAACAGCGAGCTGGCGCAGAATCGACAGCAGGACGCCAGGAGGTGAGCGGATGGGCCGGATCTTTTCGGGCATTCAGCCCACGGGCGGGGTGCACGTGGGGAACTACGTGGGCGCCATCCAGAACTGGGTGCGCATGCAGGACGAGATGGAGTCCTTCTTCTGCATCGTGGACTACCACGCGATGACGGTTCCCTACGACCCTTCCGACTTCCGCCGGAGGGTCCGGGAGGCCGCAGCCATCAATCTGGCCGCGGGGCTGGACCCGGCCAAGACCACGCTCTTCGTCCAATCCCACGTGCCCGAGCACGCGGAGCTTGCATGGATTCTGGGCTGCGTCACCCCGCTGGGCGAGCTGCAGCGCATGACCCAGTTCAAGGACAAGGCCCGCCAGCACGCGGAGAACGTCAACGCGGGCCTGCTCAACTACCCGATCCTCATGGCCGCCGACATCCTGATCTACAAGGCCGACACGGTCCCCGTGGGCGAGGATCAGGTGCAGCACCTGGAGCTGGCCCGGGAGATCGCCCGCCGCTTCAACGGGACCTTCGGCCCCACCTTCCCCGAGCCCCAGCCCCGCCTCACCGCGGGCGCCCGCATCATGGCCCTGACCGACCCCGAGAGCAAGATGTCCAAGAGCGTTCCCGGTAGCTACGTGGCCCTCACCGACCCTCCCGACGAGATCCGCAGGCGGCTGCGCCGGGCCGTGACCGACACGGGCCCCACCACGGGCGAGATGAGCCCGGGGGTGCGGAACCTCTTCACCCTCCTGGAGGTCTTCGACGCCCAGGGTGACACCTTCCGCGCCCTGCGCCGGGCGTACGACGAGGGTACCCTTCGCTACGTGGAGCTGAAGGACGCGGTGGCCGAGCACATGATCGAGCAGCTTCGACCCATCCGCGAGCGGTACGAGGAGCTTGTGGCCCACCCGGACCGTCTCCGCACCATCCTGGCCGAGGGGGCCGATCGCGCCCGGCGGGTGGCCAGGACCACCATGGAGGAGGTGTACGAGCGCACAGGACTCCGTTCCCGAGCCTGAGCGGCTACCAGGCCGCAGCGGCTGGTCCCGCTGCCGGGGGGCCTCTCCCCGGCAGCCCATGACGAAGACAGCCGGCGTCTGGTATGATGCCTCTGGTAGGATTCGGAAGGAGGCCTGCCGGCCATGTTCGATCCGGCCGTCAACGTCTGGCTGCAGCAATTCTCGAATCCCTTGCTGGATCGGTTCTTCCTGGCCTTCACCGCCCTGGGCACCGAGCTCTTCTACATACTCCTCCTCCCCGCGCTCTTCTGGCTGGTGGACCGGCGCAGGACCCACCAGGTGGCCCTCGTCTTCCTGGTCTCCATGGCTCTGAACGGCATCCTGAAGGAGTGGCTGGTCCTGCCCCGGCCGGGCCCGGCGGAGGGGGTCGTCCCCATCGCCACCGAGACGAGCCCGGGCTTCCCCTCGGGACACGCCCAGGGCTCCGCCACCCTGTGGACCTCCCTCGCCCTGGCGTACCCCTCGGCCTTCCTGGTGGGGGCCGCCATCGCCCTCATCGCGCTCATCAGCCTGTCGCGGCTCTACCTGGGGGTCCACTACCTGGGTGACGTCCTGGGCGGGCTGGCCATCGGGTTGGCCCTGGTCGCCGTCTTCTTCGTGGGATACCGCCGGGGATGGGGAGGCCGCTGGCCTCTGGGCCTCAAGGTGGTCCTGGCCCTGCTCCTGGTTCCGCTTGCCCTCTTCCTGGAGCCCAGCAGCGGGAGCGTGCGGCTGCTGGGATTCCTGCTGGGCTTCCTCATCGGCGACGGGGTGGGTCTCGCGCACCTCCCCTACGCGCCGCAGGCAGCGGTCGTGCGCCAGCTTGTCAAGCTGCTGGTGGGGTACGGTGGCTTCTTCGGGCTCGTCTTCCTGGTGGAAGGCGTCCTGCCCGCCGGGATCCCCAGCCTGTTGGGCTACGGGTTGGTCGCCCTCTGGGTGACGGTGGGCGCCCCTCTCGTCTTCCTGGCGACGGGTCTGGCGCCGCGGCGGTGGGGGCTGGACGGGGCTCCCGATCATCCCGCCCTGGCCCGGCTGGGCGTCGGGGTGCTGGTGGTGGTCCTGCTGCTGGCGGGTGTCGTCTGGGCGGTGGGTCCCTCGAAGGGCGGAGAGCGGCTGCCGGTCCTGGCGGGGCTGGAGCCGGGGGCCGTGCAGGTCATCGCCCATCGGGGCGGGGCCCTGGAGGCGCCCGAGAACACCCTGGTCGCCTTCGGGCACGCCCGGGTGGTGGGGGCCACCATGGTGGAGCTGGACGTTCACCTGACGGCCGACGGCCGCGTCGTGGTCCTCCACGACGAGACGGTGGACCGAACCACCGACGGCTCGGGGCGCGTGCGCGAGCTGACGCTGGAGCAGGTGAAGGGCCTGGATGCCGCGTACCGCTTCTCACCCGATGGCTCGAGCTATCCCTTCCGGGGGCTGGGGGTGCGGATCCCCACCCTGGACGAGGTGCTTCAGACCTTCCCGGACCTGCCGCTGATCGTGGAGCTGAAGGACGACGACCCCCGCCTGGCCCAAGCCGTGGCCTTGCTCCTGAGGGAGCACGGTGCAGACGGACGGGTGCTCGTCTCCTCCTTCCACCAGGGGGTCCTGACCCGGTTCCGGAGCGCCGCCCCCGGCGTGGCCACCGGAATGACCCTGCAGGAAGCCTTGCCCTTTGTGCTGCTGGAGCGCTTCGGTCTCAGCTTCCTCTATCGGCGGCCGCCGGCGCCCTCGCTCCAGGCGCCCGAGCGGCACGGGATCCTCCCGGTGGCGGGCAAGGACCTGATCGAGCGGGCGGCCGAGCGGGGGCTTCCGGTCTACGTCTGGACCGTGAACGACGAGGCCGCCATGCGGCGGTGGGTGGGTCTGGGCGCCGCAGGCGTCATCACCGACGCGCCCTCGACCCTGGCGCGCGTCGTGCAGGAGCTGCGGGGCCAGCCCGGAGGGTGAGCCGGAGGAGCGCAGCCCCCCCCCCGGACCCGCCTCGGGGACCGCGATGTCCCGGGACCAAGGGGTCATCGATGGCACGCGACTTAGTGAAAATGGGGACTACCACACACCCGGCCGTCTTCCCTAGACTGAAGCTGAGAGGAATATCAGGTTTGGGGCCGATGCCGTACCGGGCGGCCTCCGGTCTAGAATGTACGTGCGTGCATGGATCCCGAGCGGGGGGCAGCCCATGAGAGAGCTTGGGGTTGACGACCGAGAGACCCCCGGGTTCGATCCAGTCCCGGATCGGTTCCGAAGGGCGCTCCGGCCGGCGCGGTGGACGGGCGGGGGCGCCCTCGTGGTGCTGCTGGCCGCAGCGCTGGTGGCGATGCTCTCCGCCCGGGAAGCGACCGCCGCCTCCGACGACGGGTCGTGCGCCGACTGCCACGCCAGCCGGACCCTCGGCACCACCTTCCCGTCGGGGCAGTTTCACGACCTGTTCGTGAAAGAGAAGACTTTCCTTGATTCCGTCCATGGAGAGGCCGGCCTCTCCTGCACCGACTGCCACTGGGGGTACGACGAGGTGCCCCACCCGGCCGAGGAGAGCCGTACCCGGCGTGAATACGAGGTGGGCTCGGCCGAGGTCTGCCAGACCTGCCATTTCGACCAGGCCAAGGAGTGGGAGGCGGGGGAGCACGCCCGGGTGCTGAGCACCCAGAACCTCCAGTCCGCCACCTGTACCGACTGCCATGGCGCCCACGACGCGCAGCCCGCCCGGAGCTTGCAGGGCCAGGGGCTGGACGCCTCGTGTGCGAGCTGTCACGAGCCGCTGGTGCGGGAGTTCGAGGGCAGCATCCACGGGCAGGCGCTCCTGGCCGGCGACCCGGCGGCACCCAGCTGCAGCACCTGCCACGATCCCCACACCACCGAACCCGTGGGCACCGCGGCCTATCGGGTCCAGTCGGTGGGGACGTGCGTCTCTTGCCATGAGGACACCTCCCTGGCCGAAGGTCACGGCATCAACCCCGACGTGGTGAACACCTACTTCGACGAGTTCCACGGCCGGAGCCTCCGGCTCACCATGGCCACCCAGCCCGGGGAGTGGGTCGCGCAGGCCGTCTGCACCGACTGCCACGGGGTGCACGGCATCCTGCCGCCCGACGACCCCCACGCCCAGGTGGCTCCCGAGAACCTGGTGGCCACCTGCAGCCAGTGCCACCCCGGCGCCACCAGCAACTTCGTGGCCAGCTTCGGAGGGCACGTGCCGCCTGAGCGATCGACGCTGGTGCGGGCGATCGAGCTCTTTTACCAGATCGTGATCCCGGTGTCCGTGGCGGGCTTCGTACTCTTCGCGGTCCTGGACGGGGCCCGCCGCTTCAGGGAACGGAGGAGGGTGGGGCGATGAGCGCGCAGGCTGTCGAACGCCCGGGGGAGCCGGGGAAGGTGGCGCGGCTCGAGATCGGTCCGGACGGCCGGCCCGTCTACCGGCGCTTCAGCCGCCTGGAAACCGTGGAGCACGCGGTGCTCCTGGCCTCCTTCACCATGCTGGCCCTCACGGGCCTGCCCCAGATCTGGCCTGAGGCTGCCTTGGGAAGCTGGTGGCTGCGGCTCCTGGGCGGCATCGATGCGGCCCGAGCCGTCCACCGCTTCTTTGCGGTGGTGATGATGGCCGAGACCTTCTTCCACGTGGCCCGCACCTTCCTGGGCGGGCTCCGCCACGGCTTCCGTTTCGACATCTTCCCGGGACTGGGCGACGTGCGGGAGCTCTTCCACACGGTCCGCTACCTGGTGGGCCTGGAGCCCGCCCCGCCGCCCGTGGGCCGCTTCGGCTTCAAGGAGAAGTTCGAGTACTGGGCCCTCATCTGGGGCGTGGTGGTCATGGGGATCACCGGCCTGATCCTCTGGTACCCGGTGCTCTTCACCCGGTACCTCCCGGGCGTGGCGGTACCCGCCGCCCGGGTGGCCCACCGGGGCGAGGCGATCCTGGCCGTGCTGGCCATCGTCATCTGGCACATGTACAACGCGCACCTGCGGCCCGACGTCTTCCCCATGGACCGGAGCATCTTCTCGGGCACCATCACCCTCGAGCGCCTCAAAGAGGAGCACCCGCTCGAGTATCAGCAGGCCTTTGGCCGGGAGCCTTCCCGGTCCAGATCCAGGCGGAAGGAGGGGTAGAGATGAGAAGCACGTGGCGGGGACAGGCCCGCTGGATCGCGCTGGGTCTGGTGGCGGCCGTGGCCGTTCTGGGCTTCACCTTCATTGGCCAGGCTGCGGACCAGCTCCGGGAGATCCCGGGCATCACCGTGGCCGACGACCACCCCAACGGGTGCGTGGACTGCCACAAGCCCGACAGCAAGTACTCGCTGCAGGCCGAGGTCACGAACCTCGCGGACGCGGGCGGACATCCCGACGTCGCGAGCAAGATGAAGGAGCCGGCCGACTGCCTGATGTGCCACGAGAGCGATGGTCGCCTTCCCATGGGCGAGATCATGCACGTGGCGCACCTGACGGGCGGCGCTGAGAACCACTTCATCTCGGGCTACGACGGCGAATGCATGTACTGCCACAGCCTGGGAGACGACGGGTCCATCGGCGTGAAGGGTCTGGAATAAGGAAGCCCGGGACTGCGGGGTCGCTTCCTCCCCGCAGCCCCGGTCCCCTGGCTCCCCAGAAGAGGTGATGGCCGTGCGGAAGCGGTGGAAGCTCCTGGTCGTCCTGGCCGCGGTGGTCCTGGTGGGGGCGTTGCTGGCCTCAGGCCTGCGCGGGGGAACCACCTACTACTTCACCGTGGATGAGGCGCTGGCGCGCGAGGCGACCAAGCCCGGACAGCGGTTCCGCATCGCGGGCAAGGTGGTGCCGGGGAGCATCGATTGGCAACCGAACCAGTTCCGCCTCGCCTTCTCGGTGGAGGACGAGGGCGGTCAGGTGCCCGTGGTCTACCAGGGCGCCCGTCCCGACAACTTCACCGACGGCGGTGACGTGGTGGTGGAGGGCCGCTTCCAGGGAGCCGCCTTCCAGGCGGAGACGCTCCTGGTCCAGTGCCCCAGCAAGTACGAACCCGCACCGGAGGGACACCCCACCTCCGCCGGGACCGAAGCGGGTGAGCGGCCATGACCTCCCTCGGCCACTGGACGCTGATCGCCGCCCTCGCGACCGGCCTGTACGGCCTGGTGGTCCTGGTGGGCTCGGCCCGGAACGGGGACGCCCGTCTCCTCCGGCACGGGCGCGCGGCGCTCTGGGCCTCCGTCCTGCTGGTGACCGCCTCCTCCGCCGTTCTGCTTGGAGCCCTGTTGCGGGCGGACTTCAGCTTCCTCTACGTGGCCCAGCACACCAACCTGGACCTCTCGCCCATCTACCGGCTCTCGGCCTTCTGGGCCGGGCAGGAGGGGTCGCTGCTGCTGTGGCTGTGGCTCCTGCTCTTGGAGGGTGCCCTGGCCCTGGGTCTCGGGCGGAGGGAGCGGGCCGACGGCACCGGGCACCTGGACGCGCCCGCGGGCGCGGTGATCCTGGGTGTGGCCCTCTTCTTCGAGGTGCTGCTGGTGACGGCTACGTCGCCCTTCCGGTCCCTGAGCCCCGTACCGCCTGACGGTGCCGGTCTCAACCCGCTCCTGCAGAACGCGGGGATGCTCATCCACCCGGTGACCCTGTACCTGGGTTTCGTCGGCTTCACCATCCCCTTCGCCTTCGCCATGGCCGCCCTGCTCGCGGGCGACCCGAGCCCCGCGTGGGTGCGGCGCACCCGGCGCTGGAGCCTGCTGTCCTGGCTCTTCCTCACCCTGGGGATCGTCTACGGCATGCAGTGGGCGTACGTGGAGCTGGGCTGGGGCGGCTTCTGGGCGTGGGATCCGGTGGAGAACGCCTCCCTCATCCCGTGGCTCACGGCCACCGCCTTCCTCCACGGGGCGCGGGTCTGGGAGCAGCGGGGCGGCTTCAAACTGTGGACGGTGGGCCTCCTGGCGGCCACCTTCCTTCTGACCCTCTTCGGCACGTACCTCACCCGCAGCGGCGTGGTCAGCTCGGTGCACGCCTTCGCCGACACCTCCCTGGGCTACTTCTTCCTAGGCTTTCTGCTGCTGGCAGGTGCGGCCAGCGCTGGGTTGATCCTTTACCGCCGGGGGACCCTGGGCGATGATCGGGAGGTGGACCATCCGGTGAGCCGGGAGGGCGCGTTCTTGCTGGGCGTTCTGCTGCTGACGGGGGCAGCGGTCACCGTGCTCCTGGGCACCCTCTCTCCCGTGCTCTCGGAGCTGATCACCGGGGCCAGGGTGCAGCTCGACGCCACCTTCTTCAACCGGGTGGTACCGCCCATCGGGCTGGCCATCGTGGCTGTGATGGGCCTGGCGCCCGTCCTGCCGTGGAGGAAGGCTTCGGGGCGGACGGCCCGGAGGCTGCTCTGGCCCGTAGGGATGGCGGTTCTGACGGCGGGCCTCCTCGCGGCGCTCGGCATGCGAAACGGCCCGGCGCTGGGCACCTTTTCCCTCGCCGCCCTGGTGCTGACCGTGACCGGGCTCGAGCTCTTCCGAGGCGCCCGCACCCACGCCCGCGGCCCCGCCGGCTGGGTGGCCGGGGCCGCACGCTCGGCGCGCCTCAACCGGAGCCGGGTGGGCGGCTACCTCGTCCACGTGGGCGTGGTGGTGATGGTGGTGGGCATGACGGGAGCGGTCCTTTTCGCCAGCTCCAGCGACCACGTCCTCCAGGCCGGGCAGATGGTGGACGTGGGCGGATACGGGGTACACTTCACGGGGCTGCGGGAGCGGCTCGACTCGCGCACCCAGGCGACCGTCTACACCGACCTCCTCCTCATCCGCGACAAGAAGCCGGCCGGGAGCCTCAGGCCCGAGAAGGTCTTCTACAGCTACTCGGAGCAGCCCACCACCGAGCCCGCCATCCTGGGCGGCCCCCGGGGCGACCTGTACGTGATCCTGAACGGATGGGAGGACGGCGGCCGGGTGGCCGGCTTCACCTTCGTCCAGCACCCATTGATCAGCTGGATGTGGTGGGGATCCTATCTCATGGGCCTGGGCGGGCTGGTGGCCCTCTGGCCGGCGGCGCAGACCCAGGCGGCCTGGGCCCGGCGGCCGGCCGTGCACCGCGGCGCCGCCATGGCGGCGAGGGAGGCGAGCAAGGGATGATGCTGGTCTTGGCAGGCCTCCTGCTGGCCATCGGGCTCAGCCTGGTGGTACTGCCCCTCACCCGGGGGCCCATGGGCGGATCGTGGGTCCCCGCCCGGGCGGACGGGGGAGCAGGAGAGGCGCGCCGGCGCGTCCTCGCAGGCCTCGCCGAGCTGGAGATGGACTACCGCACGGGGAAGCTCTCGAAGGCCGACTACCGGCTCATGAAGGAGGACCTCCTGACCCGGGCCGTGCAGTCGGCGGGAACCGTGAGCCCCCAGGCTCAGGGGAAGGACGACCTGAGGGCCGCCCTGGAGGCGGACGTGTCCGAGGTCGTGCGGCGCCGCCTCGAGGACCGGTAGGAGACTCGGGGCTCCGATGGGCTCCATCTCCACGCCCCGGGGAGGCGGGTGGCGCGCCCGGGTCAGCCAGACAGGGAGGAGGCGGCCGGCCGAGGCACCAAGCGGGAGAAGGGTTGGTAGGCCATGGCGTTGCAGATGAGCAGCAGGCGGCACGTGGGGCTCCTCACCCACCGGTGGCTCGATGCCTACACCCGGAGCCGCTGGCAGGCCGGGGCCCTCTTCGCCCTCTGCCTGGCCGTGCTGGATCGCTTCTTCGCCCTGCCCTACCCGCTCCTGCCGCTGCTGGCTCTCACCGCCGTCTACGCGGCGCTCCAGCCGCTCTTCACCGCTCTGCTCGAGCGGTTCGACGAGTCCGACGCCAGCATGGCCGGGGTGGAACTGGTGGTGGACAGCCTGCTGGTGGCGGGCGTCCTCTACTGGACGGGCGGCGTCGAGAGCCCCTTCCACTGGCTCTGGATCGTGATGGTGATGCTGGCGGCCCTGGCCGGCGGGCGCAGGGCGAGCCTGCTCATGGCCGCGTGGATCACGGGCCTCGACGCGATCGAGATGGGTTTCGAGTACTGGGGCATCCTTCCACACCACCACGTGGACATCATGCCCAACCACCCCCTCGGCCAGTTCCTGGACCCACGCGCCGTGGCCGTCAACCTGGCGATCAACGGGCTCTTCTTTCTGGTGGCCGGGTACCTGTCGGGGATCCTGGTGGAGACCGCCCAGCATCAGGCCCGCCGTCTGGGTGTGGTGGAGCAGGAGCTGCGGCGCCAGGAGGAGACCCGCAAGCGGTTGCTGCGCCAGGTGGTGACCGCCCAGGAGGAGGAGCGCAAGCGGGTGGCCCGGGAGCTGCACGACGAGTCGAGCCAGATGGTGACGGCCCTGCTGCTGAACGTGAAGCACGTGGAGCAGCAGATCCGGGCGGGAGGCGACATCTCGGGCCCCATCCGCACCGTGGAGACCCTGGCCGATCGGGCCCTCAGCGCGCTGGGGCGGGTGATCTGGGCCCTGCGCCCCCAGGACCTGGACGAGCTGGGGCTGGTGGCGGCGGTGCGCCACGCGGCGGAGACGGTGCTGGGCGCATCCGCGGCCGTCCACTTCGACGCCCGCATCGACCGGGAGCTGCCCGACGAGGTGGAGATCACCCTCTACCGGGTGCTGCAGGAGGCCATCACCAACGTGGCCCGGCACGCGCACGCGCGGCAGGTCTGGATTGACCTCCACGAGGACGAGACGGGCGTCCGCCTTCGGGTGGAGGACGACGGGGTGGGTTTCCGTCCCGACGAGGTCCGCCGGGAGCCCGAGGGGGGCATCGGGCTCTCGGGGATGGAGGAGCGGATCCGCCTGTTCGATGGTTCCTTCGAGCTGGACTCGGCGCCCGGCCGCGGGACCCGGGTCACGGCCTGGATACCCCTGGAATCCGAGGAGGTGCAGCCCGATGAGGCCCGTGCGCGTGCTGATCGTCGATGACCAGCAAATGATCCGCGAGGGTATCTCCCTCATTCTCAAGAGCCACCCCGGCATCGAGGTGGTCGGTGAGGCCGCCAACGGGCGGGAGGCTCTGGAACGGGTGGAGGCGAGCCAGCCCGACGTGGTCTTGATGGACATCAGCATGCCGGAGCTGAACGGCATCGACGCCACGGTGGTCTTGAAGCGCCGCTTCCCCCAGGTGAAGGTGCTGGCCCTCACGGTCCACGACGCGGAGGGCTACATCCTGCAGCTCCTGCGGGCGGGGGCGTCGGGCTACATCGTGAAGAAGGCGGCCGGCGACGAGCTGATCGAGGCGATCCGGTGCGTCTGCCGGGGCGACTACTACCTCCACCCCACCGTCACTCGCCAGGTGATCGAGGAGTACGTCCGTCACATGCAGGAAGGCACCCGCGGCCCTGAGGACCTCCTCACCGAGCGCGAGCGGCAGATCGTCCAGCTCGCGGCCGAAGGGTACAAGAACCGGGAGATCGCCGAGCGGCTCAACATCTCCCTGAAGACGGTGGAGACCCACCGGGCCAACATCATGCAGAAGCTGAACATCTCAGACCGGGTCGAGTTGGTGCGGTACGCCATCCGCGCCGGCATCATCGAGCCGTGACACAGATAGGGTTTCGCCTGAACGAAGATGGGGTGGCCACCGGATGGGGAGCCTGCAGTCTTCCGCCTAGAATGGAGGTGGATGGGAGGCCGCAGGAGGTGGCACCGATGCGGTGGATCGGCTGCCTGGTCTGGGCGGGAGTATCGCTCTACGGATCGTACCTGATCGGGCGCGAACTCCTGGCCGTGCTGCGCCGGCGGGAGCTGCTGGACGCCTTCGGCGAGCGCCGGTCGGCCCTCACGTGGCTCCGGATCGAACTGGGCGGGGTCTGGCTTGCCTCCTCCGCCGCCTGGACGCTGCTCCTCGCGCTCACGCCCCCCGTCTCCCTCTACTCGATCTTCTGAGGCTGGACCCGCAACACGGCGCGCGAGAGAGAGCGTGCTTCCCTGGTGGACCCTGTTCCTGCTGGTGGAACCACGACAAGATTGACGACTCCCAATGAATTCGTTACACTTGATGACAGTTCTACCGACCGTTTGGTAGGTCGTCATCGGGTGGCGCCCTGGGTGGATCGTGGGGTGCCGGCCGCGTGCGAGTCCGACGTCCGGGGGGAGCCGTCACCCGTGCACGAGACGCGCAAGGAGCAGGTGCTCGAGGCCGCAGTCCACCTCTTCCGGGCCAAGGGATACCACGCCACCTCGGTCCAGGACATCGCGGACGCGGTGGGGTTGCGCAAGGGCAGCCTCTACCACTACATCCGCAGCAAGGAAGAGCTCCTTTTCGAGATCATCCACAGCACCATCCAGACGTACATCCACCGCCTGGAATCGATCGCGGCTCGGCCCGAACCCGCCTCCGCCAGGCTGGCCGCCGCCATCGAAGCCCACATCAAGGCCGTGGCCCAGGACACCGAGGGCTTCGCCATCTTCATCGGCGAGACCCGCGCGCTGGAGCCGGAACAGCGGCAGCGCATCGAGGAAGCCAGCAGTCAGTACGGCCACCTGCTGGAGCGCCTCATCGAGGAGGCGTCCCTGGAGGGCGCCTTCCGTCCCGCCGACAGCGCCATGGCCGCCCTGGCCATCCTGGGCGCGTGCAACTGGATGCACCGGTGGTACGATCCTCAGGGGCGTCTGAGCCCAAAGGAGATCGCGGCAGCCTTCACGGAGGTATTCTTCGGAGGGCTGCTCCAACAGCCCCAAATCCAGGCCTCCCTTCCCGGCAAAGGCCGGACGGGGGGCGTGACCACGAGGAGGTAGCGCTCACCATGCCGGATCTCAACCGGATCTTCGCCGAGCTCCACCAGAAGCTGGAGGCCGCCCCCGACCGCTGGAAGGAAACCGAGATCTCCTGCCAGTTCGACCTCTCGGGCGAGGGCGGGGGCACGTACCACCTGGTCCTGGCGGGCGGCCGGGCCGACGTGGGGCCGGGCGCGCCCGACGCCCCCAAGGTGACCCTCTCCATGGCGGCCGACGCCTTTGAGCGCATGCTAGGGGGCCAGCTGAACCCCACCGCCGCCTTCATGAGCGGCCAGCTCAAGATCCAGGGAGACATGGGGATGGCCATGAAGCTCCAGGGCCTTCTCCAGTAGCACCGGCGGGAGCGGCGGCGCGAGCCCGTCGAGGGCGCCGGTGCCGCTCCCCGTCCACGGACCGCGGGTTCGTACACGGCCGGGCTGCGACAGGGCGGGTCAGCACGGAGGAGGGAGCACAGATCGTGATCAACCTGGAGGGCAAGGTGGCCCTGGTGACGGGGGCCTCCCGGGGCATCGGGCGGGTAGACGCCCTCACCCTGGCCCGGGCCGGGGCCGACGTGGTGGTGACCGACATCCTGCTCGAGTCGGACCTGGAGTCCAGGGCCCGGGCGGAGCAGTACGGGCCGCTGGCCCAGGTCATGCAGTCCACGGGCCAGGTCTACACCGAGCGGACGGCTGAGGCGATCCGGGCCATGGGCCGCCGTTCGGCCGCCTACCGGATGGACGTGACCAACCCCGAGCAGGTGCGGGAGGTCTTCGCCCGGGTACGGGAGGAGTTCGGTGGGCTCCACGTCCTGGTGAACAACGCCGGCACCCTGGACCACCTGGGCCAGATCGAGAACCAGAGAGACGAGCTCTGGGAACGGGACCTGCGGGTGAACCTCACCGGGGCCTACACCTGCTGCAAGGCCGTCTGGCCTATCATGAAGGAGCAGCAGGACGGCCGGATCGTGAACATGTCCAGCGTGGCCGGCACCCTGGGGGGCTTCGGCCAGGCGAGCTACTCCAGCACCAAGGCCGGTCTCATCGGGCTCACCAAGAGCCTCGCGCTGGAGGGCGCCCGCCACGGCATCCGGGTGAACGCGGTGGCGCCCGGCATCATCGGCACCGAGGCCTTCAAGATGGGGACCGGACATCAGGACCGGATGGTGGCCCGCACCGCCTTCCGCCGGGTGGGGGAGCCGGAAGACGTGGCCAACGCCATCGCCTTCCTGGTGTCGGACCTGGCCCGGTACATCACGGGCGTCGTGCTGAACGTCTCGGGCGGCATCGAGCTCTTCACCTTCTAGCCGCGGCCTCCGGGCCGGGCAAGGCCGCGCGGGAGCGGCCCGAGCCCGGCGGGTGAGGTCGCCAGGAAAGGAGTGGATCCGTTGGGCCTCATCGAGCACGAGCTGCAGGAGGGCGTGGCGGTCGTCCGTTTCAACAGCCCGCCGGTGAACGCGCTCTCGCAGGCTTTCTTCGAGGAGCTGGCACGGGTGGTGGCGTGGCTGGAAGGGACGGCCGGCATCCGGGCGGCTCTTTTCACCAGCGCCTTCCCCGGCGTCTTCATGGCCGGAGCCGACCTGACCGAGTTCCAGCCGGCCGGCGGCGCTGGGGCTCCGGACGCGGAGCGGCTGCGCGCCCGGGTGTGGGAGACCATCGGCATGTACCACGACCTTTTCGGGCGCATCGAGGCCCTGCCCTATCCCACCGTGGCGGCCATCAACGGCCACGCGCTGGGGGGCGGGTGCGAGTTCTCCCTGGCCTGCGACTTCCGCCTGATGGTGGACGACGGGCGCTCGGAGATCGGCCTGCCCGAGGTGCGGCTGGGCCTCTTCCCGGGCGGCGGCGGTACCCAGCGGCTGCCCCGGCTGATCGGAGAGGCACGGGCCAAGGAGCTGATCCTGCGGGGCTGGCGGCTGAAGGCGCCCGAGGCGCGGCAGATCGGTCTGGTGACCGACCTCTACCCGGCCGAGACCTTCGCGGACCAGGCGCTGGACTTCACCCGGCGGCTGGCGCTGCAGGCCACCCAGGCCCTGGCCTTCGCCAAGCGGAACGTCCACCGCAGCCTCGAGGTGCCGCTTTCCGAGGGACTCAAGGGTGAGCAGGAAGACTTCGCAGCCGTGGTGGTCACTGAGGACGCCCGGGAAGGGATTCAGGCCTTCTTCGAGGGACGCAAGGCCAACTTCCGCGGGCGCTGAGGCGTCAGCGCCCACCGGCTCGGGGGTTGGGAGAGAGACCAAGGGGGGTCTCCGTTGAGCGAGGCGTGGATCCTGGATGCGGTCCGCACGCCCGTGGGGCGGCGGAAGGGGCGGGTGAGCCGGCTTCACCCGCAGGAGCTGGTGGTCCACCTCCTGCACGCGCTGGAGGAGCGGGACCACCTGGACCCGGCCCAGGTGGAGGACGTGATCCTGGGCTGCGTGACCAACATCGGGGAGCAGGGCTTCAACATCGCGCGGATGAGCGTGCTGGCGGCCGGGTGGCCCGTGGAGGTCCCGGGCACCACCGTCAACCGCATGTGCGCCTCCAGCCTCCAGGCGTTCAACTTCGCCGCCCAGGCCATCCGGGCCGGCGACCACGACCTGCTGGTGGCGGGGGGCGTGGAGAGCATGACCCGGGTGGAGATGGGCTCCGACGGTGGGCCCATGAGCCGCCCGCTGCAGGAGCGCTTCGACCTGGTGCCCCAGGGGATCTCGGCCGAGCTGATCGCCGAGCGGTGGAGGCTGGCGCGGGAGGAGCTGGACGCCTACTCCTACGAGAGCCACCAGCGGGCCCTCCGGGCCACGGATCGGGGTCACTTCCAGGGTGAGATCGTGCCTCTGCCCGTCCCGGCGTGGGAGGACCAGCCCGCCGAGGTCCTGGCCGTCGACGAAGGTCCCCGGCGCGACACCAGCCCGGAAAAGATGGCCACCCTCCAACCGGCCTTCAAGCCCGATGGGGTGGTGACCGCCGGCAACTCGAGCCAGATCTCGGACGGGGCGTCGCTGGTACTGGTGTCCTCGCCCGAGAGGGCGAAGAGCCTGGGGCTCAGGCCCCGGGCCCGGGTGGTGGCCACCGCGGTGGTGGGGGTGGACCCCGTCATCATGCTCACCGGCCCCATCCCCGCGACGCGGAAGGTGCTCCAGAAGGCGGGGCTCACCCTGGACCAGATGGACGTGGTCGAGATCAACGAGGCCTTCGCCTCGGTGGTGCTGGCCTGGCAGCGGGAGCTCGATCCTGACATGACCCGGGTGAACCCCAACGGCGGCGCCATCGCGCTGGGGCATCCGCTGGGGGCTTCGGGCACGCGGCTGCTGGCCACGGCCCTCAACGAGCTGGAGCGACGGGAGGGCCGCTACGCCCTGATCACCCTCTGCATCGGCTTCGGCCAGGCGGTGGCCACCATCATCGAGCGGATCCAGGAGGCGCGTCCCTCATGATCTCCTTCCAGCCCGGCCAGGAGGAGAAGGACCTGCGCGACCTGGCCCGGGAGTTCGCCGAGACGCGCCTCCGCCCCGCCGCCCGGGCAGCGGAAGGGGAAGGGGAACCGCCTGGGGAGCTGGCCCAGGCGTACGAGGAGCTGGGGTTGGGCAGCATCGCCCTCCCCGAGGCGCTGGGCGGTGCGGGCCTCGGCATGGTGGCGGCGTGCCTGGTTGAGGAGGAACTGGCGTGGGGCGACCCCGGGCTCGCCTTGGCCCTGGGGCAAAGGGGCGCCGCCCTGGCCTTCGCCGCGGACCTGCTGGGGGACGATTCCGCCCCCATGCCGGCCGACCTGGTGGGCCCGGGCGCCCTGCTCTGGCCCCAGGCCCCCGACGATCCTCGCGCGGGGACCCGCGGGATCACCTTCACCGTCCAGGCTCACCCAGGTTCGAGCGCCGAGCACGCGCTGTACGGCCGCGTTCCGGCTGCGGCGGGCGCGGCGCACGCCTCCTGGCTCCTGGTGGCCGCCAACCTGGGCGAGGAGACAGCCCTCTTCCGGGTGACCCCGGGCGGGCCCGGCGTGCAGGTCGCGCCGGTGCCACATCCTTTGGGCCTCGCGGCTGCAGGCTTCGGCGAGCTGGCCCTGGAGGGCGCCGAGGTGGACGCAGGGGCGCTCCTCTGGCGGGGCGACCCGCGAACCCCGGCCCTCCTCCGCGCCCGGGAGCGGGCCCGCCTGCGGGTGGCCGCGCAGCTGGTGGGCACCGCCCGGGCCGCCCTCGAGTACGCGACGGGCTATGCGGCGGAGCGGCAGGCCTTCGGGGAGCCCATCGCCCGCTTCCAGGGCGTCTCCTTCATGGTGGCCGAGATGGCCATGGAGGTAGAGGCCGCCCGGAACCTGCTCTGGCAGGCGGCCTGGCGCCTCGATCGCGGGAAGGCCCCCGCGGGAGCGGCCCAGGCGCTGCTGCAGGCCCGGGCGGCGGCGGTGGCCGTCACCAGTGGCGGGGTGCAGGTGCTGGGTGGCCACGGGTACATGGCCGACCACCCCGTGGAGAAGTGGATGCGGGACGCCCGGGCCCTGGGGGTGGCCGTCTTCCCCGAGACCGCGCTGGAGGTGGAGGCGGCGACAGAGCTCGGCCTGGGCCCCCGATGGACGGCCCCGGGGCTCGCGGCCAGCCGGGATGCAGGCCGGCCTGGAGAGGGGGGCGCGGCATGATCGACTTCGAGCTCAGCGACGCACAGCGGAACATCCAGCAATTCCTTCACTGGGTGGCGGAGAGCGAGATCCGGCCCGTCTCCCTGGAGGCGGACGAGGCCCACGAGGTACCCATGACGCTCCTTCGGAAGCTGAAGGAGCTGGGGGTGACCATGGATGCGCTCCCCGGGCCCACGTCGTCGGCTTCGGCCGGGTCCGGCGACGGGGATCGCCCGGTCGAGCGGCAGGGGAACCGGATCGGGGTCCTGGCCGCGGAGGAGCTGGCGTGGGGGGACGCCGCCGTGGCCATCAGCCTGCCCGGGGCAGGGCTGGGCGGCCCGCCCGTTCAGATGATGGGGACACCCGAGCAGAAGGAGCGGTTCCTGGGCATCTTCAAGGATCCCGAGCCCCGCTGGGGGGCCTACGCCCTCACCGAGCCCGAGGCCGGCTCCGACGTGTCGGGGATCCGCACCACCTGCCGCAAGGACGGCGACCACTGGGTCCTGAACGGCACCAAGCTCTTCATCACCAACGGCGCCCGGGCCAGCTGGAACGTGGTCTTCGCCACCGTGGACCCCACCCTGGGGAGAGCCGGGCACCGGGTCTTCGTGGTGGAGAAGGGCACGCGCGGCTTCCAGGTGGGGCGCATCCTCGACAAGATGGGCATCCGGGCCTCGGAGACGGCGGAGCTGCTCTTCCAGGACTGCCGGGTGCCGGCGGAGAACCTCCTGGGCGGGGAGGAGCGCTACGCCCAGCGCGAGGGGTTCAAGGCGGCCATGCAGACCTTCGACGTCACCCGGCCCACGGTGGGCGCCATGGCCGTGGGGATCGGACGGGCCGCCTTCGAGTACACCCGCGACCGGCTGCGGCAGGAGCTGGACCTGAGCCGTCCCATCCCCCGCTACGGCGTCCTCGCCGAGCGGCTCACCCGTATGGAGCGGGAGCTCCAGGCGGCCCGGCTCCTGGTGTGGCAGGCGGCCTCCATGGCCGACCAGCGGATCCCCAACACCAAGGAGGCGTCCATGGCCAAGGCGTACGCGGGTACGGTGGCCACCCGGGCCTGCGCCGACGCCGTGGAGCTCCTGGGGGCGGCCGGCGTCCGGCACGACCGCTGGGTGGAGAAGTGGTACCGGGACATCAAGGTCTTCGACATCTTCGAGGGAACCGGCCAGGTGCAGCGCCTGGTGGTGGCCCGCCGGCTCTTCGAGCAGCTCGGGCTGCGGGTGTAGGCGGTCCGTGTCCAGGTGCGAGCCGGGGCCGCGGAGCGTTCGCGGCTCCAGGGCGACCCCGGCGTTCCCGGTTCCCCAGGGAGGGTTGCCTGTGCACACGGTGGTCTGCATCAAGCAGATCCTCGACCCGGAGATCCCGCCCCGGGAGTTTCGCGTGGACCCCGAGGCGAAAGAGGCGATCCGGGGCCGCGCCTCGCTGGTGATCGGCCCCTTCGACCTCAACGCCCTGGAAGTGGCTCTCCAGCTCAAGGAGCGCGACCCCGGCGGCAAGGTCACCGTGGTGAGCCTGGGCGGCGACGAGACCAAGGAGGCCCTCCGCCGTGCCCTGGCCATGGGCTGCGACGAGGCCGTCTGGATCCACGATCCGGCCCTGGCCCGCCCCGACGCCAGCGCGACCGCCCGCACCCTGGCGGCCGCGATCGGCAAGCTCGAGCCGGTAGACGTGGTCCTCTTCGGCCGGCAGGCGGGCGACTGGGACCAGGGCCAGGTGGGCCCCATGGTGGCCGAGGCGCTTGAGCGGACCCTGGTGGCCAACGTCTTCCAGACCCGGGGCCAGGGCGCTTCCCTGCAGATGCTGCAGGCGGCTGAGGGCGGCTACCGGGTGGTGGAGGCGACGCTTCCGGCCGCGGCCACCGTCACCAACCACGAGTCCAACGCGGCCCGGCTCCCCAAGGTACGGGACATCATGCTCGCCAACCGGAAGCCCATCGCCGAGTGGGGCCTGACCGACCTGGGCCTCGCACCCGAGGAGCTGGCGGCGCGGGTGGTGGTGGAGGAGCTGGCCATCCCCGCCCAGGAAGGAAGCTGCACCTTCGTGGAGGGCGAGAGCCCTCAGGAGAAGGCCCAGAACCTGGCCCGGACCCTGCGGGATCTTAAGGTCATCTAGGAGGGTTGCCTGTGCTCTTCGTGGCGCTGACCGTACCATCGGAAGGCATCGGCCGCCCCGGCCGGGAGGTGCTGGGTCTGGCCCGGCGGCTGGCCGATGGCGGTGCTCCGGGTCCCGTGGTGGCTGGCATCGCCGGGCCGGGTGCGGCCCAGGCGGCAGCGGAGGCCGTCGGCCTCGGGGCGGACCGGGTGGTGGCCGTGACGGGGCGGGGGGAGACGGCGGACCGTACGCTGCTTCTCCGGGACCTGCTGGCCGCCTGGGAGAGGGCCGGAGGCAACGCGGGATGGGTGCTCGTCCCCGGTGACGACGCGGGCCGGGAACTGGCCCCGCGGCTCGCCTTTCGCCTGAACGCAGGCGTGGTGACCGACGCGGTCCAGGTGGCGTGGGAGGGCGGCCGGCTGGAGACCCGGCGGCCCGTCTACGGCGGGAAGGCGGTGGCCGCCCTGGCTCTCCAGGGCCAGGTGGGCGTCATCCAGGTGAAGGATCGCGCCTTCGATGCCGCCGAGCCCGACCCGGCGCGCACCGGCCAGGCCGAAGAGATCCCGGCGGAAGGCGGCTCGCCTCGCATGAAGGTGGTGGAGCAGGTCCGGGAGGAGGTCGAGGGCATCCCCATGGAGGAAGCGCCCGTGGTGGTCGCCGGTGGACGGGGCATGGGCGGGCCCGAACCCTTCCAAACGGAACTGAACGAGCTCGCCCGGATCCTGGGCGGCGCCGTGGGCGCGTCCCTGGCCGCGGTGGATGCCGGCTGGGTGCCCCCCTCGTACCAGGTAGGGCAGACGGGGAAGAGCGTCGCGCCCAACCTCTACGTGGCCGTAGGCATCTCCGGCGCGAGCCAGCACGTGGCCGGCATCGCGGGCGCCAAGCACGTGGTGGCCATCAACAAGGACGCGGAGGCGCCCATCTTCCGCGTGGCCGAGCTGGGGTTGGTGGGCGACTGGAAAGAGGTCCTCCCCGCCTTCATACAGGCGGTGCGGGAGCTGCGGGGCTAGGGGACGCCACCGCTGGGGGTGGCATGCGAGCGGCGGCACCCGGGCGGACCCATCGAGGCCTGGGCCGGGGTGAGAGGCCGCCCGATCGGGGGGAAACGGATGGCCGACGTTCTCGGCACGCCGACGCGCGAGGTCTACTGGAACATCCAGGGCATCTGGGTCATGTACGCTCTGCTCTTCCCCACGGCCCTGATCTTCGTCTACGGGTTGGGCCGCCGGGTGGAGCGCTGGCTGATGGGCAAGCCCCAGGTCCGTTGGGACCGGCCGTGGCTCCGGCTGCGGCTCTTCCTGCGCGACGCCCTCGCCCAGGGCCAGGTCCTGCGGGAGCGGTACGCAGGGTTCGCCCACCTCTCCTTCTCGTGGGGTTTCGCGATCCTCTTCGTGGCCACGGTGGTGATCATGATCGACGAGGACCTGCGGATCCCCATCATGCAGGGTCCCTTCTACCTCTACTTCCAGTCGCTCACCGTGGACCTCTTCGGCCTGGCGGCCATCGTGGGCGTCACCCTGGCCCTGGTCCAGCGCTACGGGCTGCGCCCGCCCCGCCTCACCCACGGCGTACTCTCCGACGGGGTGCTCCTGGCCGGCTTCCTCCTGATCCTGATCCAGGGGTACCTCATCGAGGGACTCCGCATCGTGGCCACCCAGGATCCGTGGGGCGCCTGGTCGCCCGTGGGCTACCTGACGGGGAGGCTGCTGGAGGCCTCGGGGGCGCGGGATCTGCCCAGCCAGCTCGCCCTTCACCGCTTCCTCTGGTGGTTCCACCTGGTCACGGCCTTCAGCTGGCTCGCGTACGTCCCCTACTCCAAGCTGATGCACCTCTTCGTGGCCCCCGCCGCCATCCTCTTCCGGAACCTGGAGCCCCGGGGGGCACTGCGGCCCATCGACCTGGAGACGGCACCCCGGCTGGGGGTCAGGGATCTGCCCGACTTCGGGTGGAAGGACCTTCTGGACCTGGATGCCTGCACCGAGTGCGGCCGCTGCCAGGAGGTCTGCCCGGCCCACGCGGCGGGCAAGCCGCTCAACCCCAAGCAGCTCATCCTGGACCTGCAGCGCCAGATGCGGGGGCTCACCGCCGAGCAAGCCGCGGTGCCGCTCACCACGGGCCTGGCTCCCGGGCTGCTGGTGGCTGCTTCCGCGACGGGCGGGGCCACCGCGACCGCAGAGGCACCCCCGGAGTTCCCCGGGCTCGAGATCGTCGGCCATTCCATCGATCCGGAGACCATCTGGTCCTGCACCACCTGCCACGCGTGCGTCGAGGTCTGTCCCGTGGAGATCGAACACGTCTCCAAGATCGTCGACCTCCGCCGCTACCAGGTGATGGAGGAGGCGGCCATCGACGAGACGCCGCAGCAGGCGCTCCAGGGCATCGAGGACCGGGCGCACCCCTTCCGGGGCACCCAGGCCGGCCGTACCGACTGGTACCGGGACCTGCCTTACGTGAAGGAGATCGCCGAGACCGGGCCCGTGGACTACCTGTTCTGGGTGGGGTGCGCCGTCTCGCTCAACGAGCGGAACCAGTCGACGGCCCGGGCGCTGGCCAGGATCCTGCACGCGGCCGGCCTGGAGTTCGCCGTGCTGGGCGAGGAGGAGAGCTGCACCGGCGACCCGGCCCGGCGCATGGGGAACGAGTACCTCTTCGAGACCATGGCCCGCCGGAACATCGAGACGCTGGCGCGCCACCAGGTGAAGCGGATCGTCACCACCTGCCCCCACTGCTACAACACCTTCAAGAACGAGTACGGCGCCTTCGGCGGGCACTACGAGGTGATTCACCACAGCGAGCTGATCGAGCGGCTCCTGGCGGAAGGGCGCATCACCCTGAGCAAGCCGCTGGACCGGGCCCGGATCACCTTCCACGACCCCTGCTACCTCGGGCGCTGCAACGGCGTCTACGACGCGCCGCGGGCGGTGGTCGGCGCCGTCGCGGGGGAGCCGGTGGAGATGGAGCGGAGCCGGCAGGAGAGCTTCTGCTGCGGGGCCGGCGGTGGGCGCTACTTCATGGACGACCGGCCCGGCCAGCGGGTGAACGTGGAGCGCTCCCGGCAGGCGCTGGCCACGGGGGCGGAGGTGGTGGGCACCGCCTGCCCCTTCTGCATGCTGATGATGGAGGACGGGGTGCGCACCGCCGCCCAGGAGGTGGGCCGGCCCGAGGCGCCGCCGGTGAAGGACATCGCCGAGCTGGTGGCCGAGGCCCTGGCAGAGGGCTGACGGGAACCCGCGAGGCGCGCGGCTCACGCGTGGCTGGTTGGGACGTTCGGCTTGCCAGAGTGCACCGGCAGGGAGGGGAAACGGATGGACGTGGACCTGAAGCTGACCGACGAGCAGCGGCAGATCCTGGAGATGGTGCGGGAGCTCGCGCGCGAGAGGATCGCTCCCGGCGCGGGCGAGTGGGACGAGAAGGACGAGTTCCCTTGGGAGGTGGTGGACGCCTACCGGGAGGCAGGGCTCTACGGCCTGGCCATTCCCGAAGCGTACGGGGGCGTGGGCGCCTCGGAGCTGACCCAGGTGCTGGTGGTGGAGGAGCTGGCCAAGGTGGACGCGGGCTCGGCCATCATCCTCGCGGTGCAGTGGCTGGGGGCGCTGCCCATCCTGGTGGCCGGCTCCGAGGAGCAGAAGCAGCGCTACCTGCCCAGGCTGGCCACCGGCGAGTGGCTCTCGGCCATGGGCCTCACCGAGCCCGAGGCGGGCTCCGACGTGGCCGGGCTCCAGACCCGGGCGGTGCGGGAGCCTGGCGGCTACCGCCTGACGGGACAGAAGAAGTTCATCACCAACGGCGGCGTGGCCGACGTGGTGACCACCTTCGCCCGCACGGGCGGGCCAGGGCCCAAGGGGATCTCGGCCTTCATTGTCGAGAAAGGTTATGAAGGCTTTTCCGTAGGCCGCATCGAAAGGAAACTCGGAATTCGCTCGTCGAACACCGCCGAGCTCCTCTTCGACGACTGCCGGGTGCCCGAGGAGAACCGCATCGGCGAGGAGGGCGAGGGCTTCTCCGTCGCCATGCGCACCCTGGACCGAAGCCGCCCGTCGGTGGCCGCCCAGGCCCTCGGGATCGCCGAAGGTGCTTTCGACGCGGCGCTCCAGTATGCGCAGGAGAGGAAGGCGTTCGGCCGGGAGATCGCCCAGTTCCAGGCGATCCAGTTCATGCTGGCCGACATGGCCATGGGCATCGAGGCCGCACGGGGGCTGGTCTACCGGGCGGCGGAGATGGTGGAGGAGGAAGGCCGGGGAGGGCGACGGCTAGTGCGGGCCAACCGCTACTCCTCCATGGCCAAGTGCTTCGCCTCCGACATGGCCATGAAGGTGACCACCGACGCCGTCCAGATCTTCGGGGGATACGGGTACATCAAGGACTTCCCGGTGGAGCGCTACATGCGGGACGCGAAGATCACCCAGATCTACGAGGGCACCAACGAAATCCAGAGGATCGTCATCGCGAGGAGCTACCTCTCGGAAGGAGCGTGATGACATGAGCGCGACCCGGGGCGGTCTGGAAGGCGTCGTCGCCGCTTCCAGCGCCGTCTCGTTCATCGACGGTGAGCGAAGCGAGCTCACCTACCGAGGCTACCCGGTGCCCGACCTGGCCCGGCGGGCCACCTTCGAGGAGGTGACCTACCTGCTCCTGGAGGGCGAGCTACCCACCCGGTCCCAGCTGGAGGCGTTCGCGCAGGAACTGGAGCGCCTGCGCCCCTTGCCGGGCGCCGTGCTCGAGCGGTTGGGCCAGCTCCCGAAGGAGGCGCCCATGGACCTGCTGCGAACCGGCATCTCCATCCTGGGCCACTACGATCCCGACGGGGAGAGCACCGACCCGGCCGCCCGCAAGCGGGTGGTGATGCGGCTGGTGGCCCGCATGGGCACCCTGGTGGCCGCCATCGGGCGCCTGCGCCGGGGGCTGGCTCCCGTCCCACCCTCGGTGGAGCACGACCCCACCGGCCGATCCACCGCCTGGCAGCTCCTCTTCATGCTGCAGGGCCGCGCCCCCGACCCTGAGTACACCCGCCTCCTGGACATGGCGCTCACCCTCCACGCGGATCACGAGTTGAACGCTTCCACCTTCACCGGCCGGGTGATCGCGGCCACCCTCTCGGACATCTACTCCAGCGTCGTGGGGGCCATCGGCGCCCTCAAGGGGCCGCTCCACGGCGGCGCCAACGAGGCGGCCCGGCGCACCTTCGAGCAGATCGGCGAGGCTTCCCAGGCTGCGCCGTGGACCCGCGCCGCGCTGGAGCGGAAGGAGCGCATCATGGGCATCGGCCACCGGGTCTACAAGCACTTCGACCCCCGGGCCGAGCTCCTGCGCGAGGAGCTCACCGCCCTCCGCGATCGACCCGAAGTGGGTCCGTGGCTCGAGATCGCGTTGGAGGTGGAGCGGGTGGTGAAGGAGGAAAAGGGGATGCACCCCAACCCCGACTTCTTCACCGCCATCGCCTACGGGGCCATGGGGATCCCCACCGATCTCTTCACGCCTGTCTTCGCCGTAAGTCGCATCACCGGCTGGTGCGCGCACCTCCTGGAGCAGTACGAGAACAACCGGCTCATCCGGCCCCGGGCCGAGTACGTGGGTCCCCCGCCGCGGGCCCTGGTGCCGCTGGCGGAGCGCTAGGCTTGTTTTTCGCAGTTAGACAAGTGACTATTGGGGCTCGGGAGACGAGGTGTCCAGGAAGTGGAGCGGGCGGTCGATGCCGAGCGTCTCGAAGATCTGCTGCTGGAGCGGTGTGGGACGGGGGACGAGGTATTCGACATCCCCGGCCAGTTGGCGGCGCTGGACGGCGTAGAATTCGAAGGCGAGCATCAGGCGCCGGGCTGCCTGAGCGGCTTGCGGGTGTAGGGGTCCGTCAGGGTGGTACCCGTCGCCGTCAGGTTCTTCCTGGCCGCCCGCTCCAGGTGCAGTAGAGCATGAGGGCGGCGTAGAGCACAAAGGCCAGCGAAGCGATGCGCCGGTTCTCTTCCAGAAGACGGGCCGTACCTGGAGCGGGCCCTTGAGGTCGGCGAAGCGCCGCTCCGAGAGGTACTGGCGCTTGTAGCGTTCGAGGAACTGCTCGTTCGTGTACTCAGGGCCCAGGTTGGTCACCAGGGTGTAGACCCCGTCGAGTTGCTGCAGGCGTCGCAAGGCGGCCTCGTTCTTGGTGAACTGGAGGCGCATCGCTCGCCCCTGCCCCTCCACGGACCAGTCGAAGGCGTCTTCGAGCTTGGCCGTGGCCAGCAGACCCTTCATTCGATCCTTCACGGCCTCAGGGGTCGTGAGGGTGCGAAGCCCCAGGTTCCGTTGGACCTTGTCGATGGCCTCGCAGAGCTTGGTGATCTTGCGCCGGCGGTTCTTCCTGGCGGCACGCCGCTCTTCGGAGGAGGCGACGAAGGTCCGCCGGAAGGGGTACACCTTCCCGGTCTCGAGGTCCGTGAGGGTGAAGGAAGTCTCAAAGGCCATGTAGAGGTGAGGACGGGGTTCGTGATCCCGGCCGTAGGAGAGAAGTTCGAGGCCACGGGGCGGATCCCCAGCCCGGAGGTGGGCGCGGTCGCGCGGGTCTATGAGGTTTCAACGGAGCCACCGCTCTCCAGCGGTGGTCACTCGGATACTGCTCGGGGTGGACCAGGCGGGCGTTGTCGCTTCAACGGAGCCACCGCTCTCCAGCGGTGGTCACTCAAGGTGGGCGTGGATCTTGGGGTTGCATAGGAGGGCTTCAACGGAGCCACCGCTCTCCAGCGGTGGTCACCCATGACCGGGAGGAGGTTGAGATCCTTCCAGTACTCGCTTCAACGGAGCCACCGCTCTCCAGCGGTGGTCACGTGGCCCAGCCCGCATGAGTCAGTGGAGGGTGCCGTTGCTTCAACGGAGCCACCGCTCTCCAGCGGTGGTCACAAATCCATTTCATCTCGATGTTGTGACTAACAGAGAGCTTCAACGGAGCCACCGCTCTCCAGCGGTGGTCACGAGAACAGGCCGCCGTACTATGCGCTGTGCTTCATCATGCTTCAACGGAGCCACCGCTCTCCAGCGGTGGTCACAAGAAGGTGGAGGGCGCGTCCGTGGACCTAGCCCGGGCTTCAACGGAGCCACCGCTCTCCAGCGGTGGTCACCACCTGCTGCCAGTCAGCCTGGGCGGTCCAGCGGCGGCTTCAACGGAGCCACCGCTCTCCAGCGGTGGTCACGCTGGAGGAGGGTGTAGACGCGCCGCCTCTGGTACCAGCTTCAACGGAGCCACCGCTCTCCAGCGGTGGTCACACCGAGGAGGGTGGTGAAGGCGATCCGGCTTTGCTCGCTTCAACGGAGCCACCGCTCTCCAGCGGTGGTCACTAGCTGGGAGGCAGGGCGGAGGATGCCAGACTACGGGCTTCAACGGAGCCACCGCTCTCCAGCGGTGGTCACCCGAGGCTGGGAATGTCGTGCTGGTCAGGGCCCCGTGGCTTCAACGGAGCCACCGCTCTCCAGCGGTGGTCACTAATCGTGCGTAGGTGCGGACGCTGGGAGGCGGAGGCGCTTCAACGGAGCCACCGCTCTCCAGCGGTGGTCACCCGGGAGGCCCTTGATGGTTCCCTGGTAGTACCAGGCTTCAACGGAGCCACCGCTCTCCAGCGGTGGTCACGAACGTCAGCGCCCCCACGGGGAGCGACAGGGCCATGCTTCAACGGAGCCACCGCTCTCCAGCGGTGGTCACGATCACTTGGCCGTCGCGCAGGATCAGGGAGCCGGACGCTTCAACGGAGCCACCGCTCTCCAGCGGTGGTCACCGAGCGGGCCGCCATCGAGACGTGGACGCGGAGCGCGCTTCAACGGAGCCACCGCTCTCCAGCGGTGGTCACCAGAATCGGCGCTCCGGCGCTTGCGGGCGGCCAAGGGCTTCAACGGAGCCACCGCTCTCCAGCGGTGGTCACAGGGCCGCGGAGATGCGCGAACCGGTGGAGAGGAGGCTTCAACGGAGCCACCGCTCTCCAGCGGTGGTCACGGTACTTAACTATCCACCACCCTTCGCGCTCACGTATGCTTCAACGGAGCCACCGCTCTCCAGCGGTGGTCACCCGCGAAAGGGTCGAGCAGCCGGGCGCCGGGGAATGCGTAGCTTCAACGGAGCCACCGCTCTCCAGCGGTGGTCACGCCCCAATCGATGCCCTGCTGAAGATGCTGGGCCCGCTTCAACGGAGCCACCGCTCTCCAGCGGTGGTCACGAGTTCGTGGACGTCTTGGCGACCGAGGCGTTTCTTGCTTCAACGGAGCCACCGCTCTCCAGCGGTGGTCACCAGGGTACGAGCCACGGCGTGCTGCTTGCCTGCCTGGCTTCAACGGAGCCACCGCTCTCCAGCGGTGGTCACGAGAGGGCCGACCCGTGCCATCTTAGGATGATCTGGCTTCAACGGAGCCACCGCTCTCCAGCGGTGGTCACGCCTCCGCCCGCAACCTGTTGAATCGGAATCCAGTGGCTTCAACGGAGCCACCGCTCTCCAGCGGTGGTCACCTCATCCACGTCAATGCAGACCAGACCCATGGAAGCGCTTCAACGGAGCCACCGCTCTCCAGCGGTGGTCACCACCAAGGTCTTCCGCCCTGGGGTGATATTGGTCAGCTTCAACGGAGCCACCGCTCTCCAGCGGTGGTCACTTCAGGCGCAGATACAGGTCCTCTGGCACGTCCACGCGCTTCAACGGAGCCACCGCTCTCCAGCGGTGGTCACTTCAGGCGCAGATACAGGTCCTCTGGCACGTCCACGCGCTTCAACGGAGCCACCGCTCTCCAGCGGTGGTCACCCTCGTGGATGCGTGGCGCCCCTGCGGCGCGTCCTGACGCTTCAACGGAGCCACCGCTCTCCAGCGGTGGTCACTCCTCGTCGAAGCCGCGCCCCGTGCCCACACTCGATGCTTCAACGGAGCCACCGCTCTCCAGCGGTGGTCACAGGTGGCTTGGGGGCGGCAAGGTTCCGATATACGTGCTTCAACGGAGCCACCGCTCTCCAGCGGTGGTCACGAGAAGTACAACCGGAACACGGCGCAGGCCGCCCCGCGCTTCAACGGAGCCACCGCTCTCCAGCGGTGGTCACATGCCAGCCGAAGGGCGGCCCGAACGACTGGTGGCCGGCTTCAACGGAGCCACCGCTCTCCAGCGGTGGTCACGTGGCTCATCAACACGATCCGCTACGTTGCGGCCAGCTTCAACGGAGCCACCGCTCTCCAGCGGTGGTCACGGCCGATGCCGTGAATGGGCACGAGTTCCGCAACGGTGGGCTTCAACGGAGCCACCGCTCTCCAGCGGTGGTCACGCGACAACTCGTTCAGACGCCGCTCCAAGCCCGCTGGCTTCAACGGAGCCACCGCTCTCCAGCGGTGGTCACGACGCGAAGTCCGTCACGCCCCACTCGGCGTAGTCGCTTCAACGGAGCCACCGCTCTCCAGCGGTGGTCACGGGAGCTTGGCGATGAGGTCCCGCAGCGCGCCGACGCTTCAACGGAGCCACCGCTCTCCAGCGGTGGTCACCAGCGAACGAGACGCCGGTTGCCACGTCGATATCGACGCTTCAACGGAGCCACCGCTCTCCAGCGGTGGTCACCCCTCCTTGTGCAGGACGCTTCCCTAGGGCTCTCTCGCCCTTCCTTTCGAGCACCCCCCTTGGCTCCAGTGGAGCAGGGGTCTCTCTGGCACGCGCACCAACCGCGCGACTCCGTCTGCGTCGAGCTTTCGAGCACCGCCAGGCGATTCGTGCTCACTGGAGCGCTCGAACCGTGGACCGAGTCTCGTCACTGCTCCCGTCTTCACCACCCGGCTTCTTTCAATTGTCAAGGTACAAAGACAAGGCAAAGGCATTCCGTCTCCGTCGGTCCCCCTAGACCGCAACGACCTCCCGTGGACCAGCGCCAAGGAGCGCTCGTGCGGCCGAGAAGTTCCGGTACCGGTCTTCGGTGGACCGCAGGGACTCGAACACTTCCACTACCCCCAGCGCATGCAGCCTTCTCGGATCAGGTCGCTCGCGCCCGAGCTCGGGGTGGGTCATCAGCGAGCGCGCAACGTCCAGAGGGATCGCCGGCTCCCAAATGGGCCAGCGTGTGGCCCAGCCGCGCTCGTTGCGCACGAAGGAGGCCGTGAAGAGCATCCTCCCCACGATGGCTGTCGGGAAGAACGGGAGCGCCTCAATGGCGAGCCTATTCGCCCCGCGCTCGGTTCGGATGGGGAACTCCTTGGAGTCCTTCGGGTCGTCGGCTCGGTACGCGTAGCGCCGATCATCCGCCGGGTCCCAGCGCATGGCCGGGCTTGGGTCCCGATAGCGCCAAACCTCGAAGAGGGCCTGACGGATGTGCTCGGGCTTCGTACCCCGCACGAGCTTTCCGATCATGTCGAAGAACCGTTGCTGTCCCGCACCGACCGTCCGAAGGGCCGTGTCCTGGATGCGGCCGTTATCGTTGGTGACGAGCTCACAGCCGTAAGCCAGCGCAAAGTCCGCGAGCCTCCGATCCGTCGCTCCCGCAGCGTCCGCCGCTTGGCGAGCGAACGCGGCAAACGCTGGTCCCTCCACGGGGAGGCTGTTCCCAAGGGCCGTGAACTCGGGCGCCCCGTCCCTCGCACTCAGGTATTCGTGCAGTGCTTCGACAAGCGCCTCCTGAGAGACGTCTGGGGCAACATGCCAAGCCGGCCGCCATCCCTGGGGGAGCAACTGCCATCGCATCCGGACGTCGCTCGAAGGCCGGATCTCGGTCAAGGTTCTGAACGTCCCCATCGTCGCCAGGAACCCCAGGAGGTTCTCCCCCGGTGGGCCGATCGCGATGTGTTCGCTCATGCCGACCCCTCCCTCTCGGAGACCCGGTGGTCCGCAAGCCGGAGCACCGCCTCCAGGTAGGCCAGGCCGTACCATCCGAACCGCCGGGTCAGCCTCCAGAACCGCTCCGCGACCCCGCCGTCCAGCCTCGCGAAGCCGTCAGGTCTGAGGGCAAACCGTCTTCCTGCATGTCCGACAGAGACTACAGGTGCCTGGTGGTCATCTACGGGAGGCATGAAGGGCCTTCCACACCCGTGGTGACTCGACACCAGGTGCATGAAGAGCTCCCTTTGCCACTCCTCCCACCCTTCACGGCCCCGGGCCTGCTCTTCCACGAGAAGGAGCGATGTCGCCTCGTGGCGATACCCTGCAGGTAAGCCGCTGGCGCGTCGTGCAAGCTGAATGCCGGCCCGTGAGCGGGCTGGCATCGGTGACTTGGCGAGCGGGGCCTCCGCCACGGCAGCCGCCACTTCGTCTCCGCCATGAAGGAGGAGCTGGAAACGGGGGTCCAGCTTGCCCAGGTCGTGAGCGGCGCCAGCCTGTTCGAGGACCTCAACCACACGTTCCGCGAGTCCGCACGCCTGGGCGGTCGCTTTGGCCTCTTGCGCCACACTTTGGAGGTGCGAGGCGAGCGGCACCCCCCCTACGAACGACGTCTCATCGTCCTCGTCCGTCAGTCCCGCCATGACCTCTACCGGGTCGTGAAGGAAGCGACCGCCAACCAGAAGCACCCCTTCCCCTGCCGGGTGGGCGAAGCGCCGTCGAGAGGGGTCCCGGGCCAGCGCCCCGGCAGCGGTCTTCATCCACCCCGGCGCCTGATCGAGCTCTGGCAGATGCTCGAGGAGCCGTTGCTCTGCTTGCACCACCCCGGACCGGGTCTCGTCCTGTCGAACCGCAGTGAGGAGCTTCTCCAGGAGGTCCGGGACCGGCGCCGGGACGTCCTCTCGAAGAGCCTGATCCAACAGGGCACCGTGAAGCCGCAAGACGGCCTTGCCCCTTGCGCTGGCGGACACCCGATCGCCCAGGTCGTCCACCGGGAGGGAGGAGGCCGGATGCCAGCCGAAGCGGTCGCACCCGCCATAGGAGGACGGCACCACGATGGTGTCACCAGGAGTGATCTCCCCGGGGGTGATAGGCTGCGTCCTATCCGCATCGGGCCCCATCCACCTGAGCGCCACGCGCCTTGCCCCTGCCGGTCCCTCCGGCTCCTCGGCCCGCGGCGTACCCTCCAGGTCCGGCACGTCGTCCACCGCGCCCCCGGCGAGCCAGCGCTGGACGGCCCAGACAGGCAAGGCGAGCGCCTCGCCTGAGGTCGGCGGGAGGAGCGTCACCACGTCCCGCCACAAGGATGGGTCCTCAGGCAGGTCCGCCCGCCAGACCACCTGAACATCCGCAGGCTGCGCATCGGGCCCGTGGAGGAAGAGGGACGGGTCCGGGTCGGGGCGAGGCACGGGGCTCGTCTGTACCCAGAGGTCCAGGTGACCCGGTAGCATCACCGGAGCCGGCCGCGCGGGGGTGCAGAGCTCGGCCAACGCCTCACCCTCGGGAAGGATGGCGTCCATGGCAGCAGTGCCGAGGTCGACGGTACGCACCTTGGTCCCGGGCTGCTTGGTGGCGTGTTCCTCAAGCCACGCCCAGGTCCTGGCCAGCGCCGGGCCGTAGATGGGATCCGACGGGCTCTTGCCCGTCACCGCGTCCGCTCGAACCACCACGGCCGCTTGGCTCGTGCCCCGGCGACCGAGACGATCGAGGCGCCCGAAACGCTGCCGCAGGGCGTCAATAGGGGCACACTCGGTCACGAGGACCTCAAAGTCCAGGTCCGCCCCGACCTCGATGCACTGGGTGGCCACGACGAAGAGCGGTCGCTCTGCGTCCACACCCACCGAGGAGCTGGCCCGAATACGGGGCAGGTACTCGTCCAGCACTTCGGCCCGCTCGTACGGACGGGACCGCCCTATCAGCAACAACGCTTCGATGCTGGGATCGCCGGCAAGCTCAGAGAAAGCCCGGCGCGCCGTCCCCACCCGGTTGACTATGACGCCCACCGTGCGGGCCTTCGTTTCCTGCTGGACGCGTCGGGCTTCTGCAACTATGTGGGCGGCCAGCTTCTCCATGTTCTCCCGTTCGGCCCTGCGTCGGGCGCGAGGATCCCGTTCGGTTGCCTTGGCCGTCGGCACCTTCACCAGGCGTGCAGGCTTGCTCGCGGTGAGCCTGGGGCCCAGGACCTCGTGCCTACGGTCCTCGTCGTTCTCCCGGAAGACTCCCGCCGGCTCCTCCCGAAGGGTGGCGGACATCTGCACCACCGCCCAGGGCGACGAGACGGGCGCCTCCGCCCACGTTCGGTAACGAGCGATCGCCTTGAGCGTGGCGGCGAACGCGTCCGACATGTGCGCCTCGTCCAGCAGGATCAGCGCGTCGTTGCCCAGGAAGGCTGCTTGGATGGGCAGAAGGTTGTTCGGCTTCGAGCCGTTCACCCCGTACCCGCGAAAGAGGAGTCGTGACCCGACCTGGTCCACGGTGGAGACGCAGACCATCGGCTGAGCCGGAAAGCGGGCCCACCCGTGGTCCAGGTGCATCCCGCCTCGAAGGATCGTCGCCTGGAGGGGGACCTCCCCACCGTACCGTCCCAGGGCGGTGGCCACCTCCCGCAGGATACCCTCGCCGCCGCTCGAGGCTTCGCGAAGTGACTCCGCAAGCTTCCGGGCTCGCTCGAAGGCCGCATCGACCACCACGCGACGGTCCACCACAAAGAAGAGCCTCCTGGGCGTTCGCCGGTCCGCGGGCCCGCGGCATGCCTCGGCCGCCAGCGCGAAGACGCCGATGTCGATCAACGCGGTCTTGCCCGCTGCGGTTGGTAGTCCGATGGCCTCAGGCCACCCCGGCCCTTCCAACACCCGATGGACCAAGCGCTCCTGCCAGGGGAACGGGTCATGACCGTGGAGAGCCTGGAGGAAACCGGCGAAGGCATCGGGGGTGATCATGACGCGTCCCTCCTGATGCCGCGGCCACGCCGGTAGGGTCGCAGGAGGCCGAGGCCACGGTAGCGGCCCGCCCCGAGAAGGAGCGGCCCAGCGACGGGTTGGTCGAAGGCGACCAGTGCGTGCACAGCCGCCCGGCCCTTGCTCCACGGCTCGCGATGGAAGGCGTGCGAGGCGGGAACACCCTCGAAGAGCGATTGGACCGAAGTGAGGACGAAGGACGGCTCAGGCAGGCCCACCCAGCGGCACGCCCGGGCGACCAGCTCTTCCTCCTCCCCTTCCCGTTTCGGAAACCGGTCCAGGAGCAGCGGGGTGACCGTGGCCCACCGCGTGGAAGGGCTCATCCAGGTGGACGGGGTGAGTTGTCTCTGGGGCGGGGTGCCCGTCACGCGCTCGAGCTCCCACTCACCCAGGCGGCCCATCACCAACCGGGTTACCCTCCCTAGGGCACGCAGAACCTGCAGGCGTTCGGAGCCGGCAAGCCCCTTGGGCAAGAAGGCGGCAAGCCCCATGAGGTGCCCGTCTGCGTGCGGGCGGCCCACATCGGGAAGTGGGGCGAACGCGACGTGCGGCCGGGTGGATGGCGCCCCGTCGGCCCTATGACCGGACAGGGCTTCAGGAACGGGTTCCGGGCACTGAGCCATGGCCGCCGCGCGGAATAGCTGCGTCACAGCGTCAGCGGCAACTATGGGGAGCACCGGCCCGGCCACCCTGCGGAAGACCAGCATCTCCTCGAACACACCGCTCAGGGCGCGCTGGCCCTCCGTAGCCTCCCCTAGCGTCCGGTACGCCTGCGCACGGGATGGGAGAAGGCCCCACACCCCCGTTTCACCCCTGCGCTGGTAGGAGCGATCCAGGGCTTCCAATTGACCCTCGAAGGTGACCCGGAGCACCACCGTGTCTGCGGCAGGCTCCGTCGGGACGTGGGTGGGAGCTGGGGGCTGTTCACAAAGACGCAGGGAGACCAACGAGGAGGAGTGCCCGAGCGAGGCGACCCTTCCTGCGAGCTCCGCCGCCGCCTCCAGAAGGGCCTGGGAGGGCGTGGCATCAGGCCAAGTCATGTACACCGTCGGACGGTGAGGTATCACTGAAGGAAAGGTCCGGGGCTGGCGGGGCCTGGCCTCTGGGAGGAGGCGTCTGGCCGCGGCAAAGTCACCGTTGCCGGCAGCCTTCGCTTGAGGAGCCCGCACGTCGTTGACCGGAACGTGGTGGATCGGGACGTCAGCCCTTTCGGCGTCGGAGGCCGAGATCACTGGAGGGGGCTGTAGTTCCAGCCACTCCAGGAAGGCCCTGTGGGGCTGGGCGGCTCCAGTTTCACAGAACGCAGCCACGAGAGCCGAGAAGACCCGCGCGGGATGCGGAGGCCATTCGGGGACGCTCCGATCCTCCACAGACTGGGCCACCGCCCGGCCCGTCAGGTAGCGAATCTCGAGCCCGAACATCGGCCCTACTCCTCGCCCTCGGACAACGTACCCCGCTGCATGCTCAGGCGGATGAGCTGGACGAGCTCCTCGGACGGCGTGAGCCTGATCTCCTCCTCTCCCCGGGTCGGCCAGGGCAGACCGACCTCACGGACCCTCCGCACGGCGTCTTCGAAGACGTTGACAGACTCCTCCACCCCAAGGGTAACCGGTGTGTCGATAAGGTTGCCATCCGGGCCGAGGAACTCGAAGACCTGGGGATCGTCCGGGAGCAGAAGGCACCTGGACCGAAGATCGTATCCTTCCTGTCTTTGGTGGACCACAGCTGCCAGAGATAGGGAGGCAAGGAGCGTCTGCGCAGCGAGGTCCGCCTCCGGCGAGCGCTCCCCCGTCGCCGGCTTGGGGAAGCCCAGGCGTCGGAGCGCGACGAGCGAGAGCAGGGTGGTCTGCTCGGCGTGGCTGATGGTCACCCCGCCCGGGAGGGGCTCATTGCCTCGCTCTTCCCGCACCAGGTCTGGGGTGACGTTCCCGAGGTTGAGTTCCGAAGCCTTTCCTTTCTTCCGGAAGGGCTTCTCGACGCCCTTCGCATCCCGCTGCGCCTTGCTGCTCTCGACGGTCCACCCGTAAGGAGCCCCCTGACCCGGCTCGGCCTGGTAGACTGGCACCTCGGCTCTGATCGGTAAGGGATCCACCCGGCTTGCGGTGCGCACCCCCACCACAGCATCGAATCCGACGATTTCGGAGACGAGCGCGCGCTGGAACTTGGCCCCAAGACCTCCAAGAGGACCTGTGGAGTCCCAGACACCGAAGATGAGCGCCGTTGGGCACAGCTCCAGCATCGCGGTGGCGTTGGCTACACGCGCTGCCACGAACCGACGTCCCGGCTCCGAGTCCCGAAAGGCCGTCCCGTCGAGGAAGCTGTCGCGAAAGACCGCATCGGCAATCCGGTGTGGCGCTTCGAGCGCCGTGATCCTGCGGATGGGCAGGTCCTCCCAGGTCCCGAAGTCTACGGAGAGCAAGGGAAACCGCAGGCTGCCGCGCTGCCACGCGGCGAGGAGAGCGAGCTCCATGCGGTTGGCCTGGGATGCCACCGAATCCAGGAGGACGACGTCCACAGCCTTCCCGTCGACCAGCCGCTTCTCCAGGGCATACCGGCCTCCCTGATAGGTGGGCGGGAAAACCTTCTCGTGAGCTCCACCGGCAGGCGTCAGGCGGGTGCGCACACGAATAGCCACGGCACGTCCGCCTACCGCCTCTTCCAGCCTGGCATAGAAGCTGTCCACTTCGGAGTCTCCCCTCAAGGGCGATCGAGGCGGACCGCCCCATCGCCGCGAGATTGCTGCTATTCACATTCCATGGAAACGGAACCATCCCTTCCCGGGCGTTGATGACGGAGCAGCACGCGCAAACGAGGGTCATGAACGAGAGCTTCCGTCGGAGGCCTGCTGTTACGTACCTGGAACAGCGGCTTGTACTCCTCCCTAACGCACATTCCGCACCCTTCGAGTCATACACCGGCCTTTTTTAGGAGCAACGAGACTTCAAACTTTGGTCATCGGCGTAACGTAGATTTCCGTCCCAAAGCCGGCTAGATCGAGGATGTAACCTCGGCTGATCCTCACCAGCTCTTTGCCCGGGTGTGCCTCGAGGAACTTCCGGTCACCCTCTGTCGGCTCAAACTCGCCGTAGACCGAGACGGAGGTGGTGTCGGCGTGCACGGAGCGCGCACTTCCATCTCACCCAGGTGGACCGCCGAGAGCCCTACGGTCTGGAGGAGCTGGGGAAGGTCGATCTCGGCCAGCCTATCGAGAGCCCGCCCAAGGGCGTCGTCGTTCAAGGCCTCCACGTCCACCGGTTCCTCGAAGAGCAACCCCAGGTCGCGCTGGCGGTAGAACTCCTTTACCTTGTAGAGCGGCTCGCGATCGAGCAGGAGGTTGACGATGAGGGCGACGACGAGCGTTCCCGGCGAGACCTTGCACTGAGTGGGATCCCACCGGACCATGGCGTTCACGATGGGACGGATGCGCAGCTGCTGGCAGAGGCGGGCCAAAAGGACCGCCGCTCCTCTATGACGAATGGCGAAACGCTCTCGGCTGGGATCCAGTGGCCCTCCCCCGGTTTCGGGGGAAAGGCTGCGTATCCGGCGGCCGCAGCCCTGTCTGCTCCGGCGAAACCGCAATCGCGGGTCTCGCGTCACTCGCACCAATTATCGTGCAGCGTTTCCGACTCACGAGACGCTTCTATGCAAAACTCCGTGGATCCTGCTGAGAAAGGGTGCGGAATACGGGCTGAAGGGGCTCTCGGACACCCGGGAGCGGCGCCGGCGGGTGGAGGACGTGCTGGACCTGGTGGGCCTGCGCGAGGCGGCGAGCCGGCCGGGTCGAGAACCAGGTGTGGGAGAACGTGACCCCGTACGGCGAGCGACCCGACGACGGGCTCCGCGTCGTGGCCACCGCCCAGCTTCGGGAAGGCACCCGCCACCGGGCGGTGGGGAACGAGGCGAGCCATCCGGATGCAGTGCCGGTGACGCCCACCCTGGAGGACGGCTCGTCTGGCTCATGAAAGGCGCCGAGGGCGCCGCCGGCCCCAGGTGAGAGCACGCCCGGCCGGGCTATGAGCCGCCGGCCATGGCTGGGATGATGAGGATCTCGTCGGACTCGGCCACGGGCGTCTCCAGCCCGCGCAGGAACCGGATGTCCTCCTCGTTGACGAAGAGGTTGACGTGGGTGCGGAGGGTGCCGTCCTCGGCGAAGAGGCGGCTGCGGGCCTCGGGATACAGGCGGGTGAGAGCCGCGAGCGCCTCGGCCACCGTGCCGCCCTCGGCGGGCACCTCCCGCTCCCCGGCGGTGATCGATTGGAGCAGTCCTGGAATGACGAACCTGGGCATGGGTTTACCTCCTCTATGTCGCATGGACTGCTGCGAGCTGGTGCCGCACCTGCCTCAGGGGGTCAGACCGCCTGGCGGATCGGTGCCGGGGCGGAGCCGTACCACCGCTCGAACTCGGCAAAGCGGGGCTCGAGCACCGGCGGCTGCTGCACCGTGCCCTCCAGGGCAGTGACCGTCTTGTAGCCGTTGCCGGTGATGTAGAGCACGATCCGTTCCCCGCGCTTCACCTGGCCGCGCTCCACGAGCCGCCGCAGGGCCGCTACCGTGACACCGCCGGCCGTTTCGGCGAAGATGCCTTCGGTGCGGGCCAGGAGCTGGATACCTTCCACGATCTCCCGATCCGTGACCGCCGCCGCGGCACCCCCGCTCTCCCGGATGGTGCGCAGGGCCAGGGCACCGTCCGCGGGGTTCCCGATGGCCAGGGAGCGGGCGATGGTGTTGGGGCGCACGGGCTGCACCTGGTCCCGGCCCTCTTCCCAGGCGTGGGCCACGGGCGCGCAACCCGCCGCCTGGGCCGCCGAGATCCGGGGCAGCGTTCCCGAGACCAGGCCCAGGTCCAGCAGCTCGCGGAAGCCCTTGCCGATCTTGCTCAGGAGGGAGCCGCCCGCGACGGGGACCACCACGTGATCGGGCAGGCTCCAGCCAAGCTGTTCGGCCGTCTCGAAGGCCAGGGTCTTGGAACCCTCAGAGTAAAAGGGCCGCAGGTTGATGTTCACGAAGCCCCAGCCCAGGCGGTCGGCGATCTGGACGCAGAGCCGGTTGACCTGGTCGTAGCTGCCCCGCACCGCGACGACCTGGGGGCCGTAGACGGCGGCCCCCAGCAGCTTCTCGGGTTCCAGGTCCGCCGGCACGAAGACGTAGGCCGGAAGGCCCGCCCGGGCCGCGTGGGCCGCCAGGGCGCCGGCCAGGTTGCCGGTGGAGGCGCAGGCCACCACGGGAATCTCCATCTGCTGGGCGGCGGTGACCGCCACCGAGACCACCCGGTCCTTGAACGAGTAGGTGGGGTTGACGGTGTCGTTCTTGATCCAGAGCTCCTCCAGGTCCAACTCCCGGGCGAGCCGGTCGGCCCGCAGAAGCGGGGTGAAGCCGGTGCCCAGGTCGATCAGGGGCCCGCCGCCCACGGGCAGGAGGGCCCGGTAGCGCCACAAGTTTGGGACGTGACAGGGGAAGGGCTCCGTGGTGAGGCGATGGCGCACCGCGTCCCAGTCGTAGGCCACCTCCAGGGAACCGAAACACTGGGTGCAGACGTACTGGGCCGACACCGGATACCGCGCGCCACAATGGGAACAGACCAGACCCACCGCCGACATGGTCTCATGCTCCTTTGGGCCGGCATCCGAGGGTGGCGGGGCAAAGGAAAAGCTCCCTCGGGGATGAGAGAGCAACGGGTGACGTTCTCCCCCGCATCTCCCAGGACCCCTACGAAAAGGTCCTGCAGGATTTGGCACCGCACGGCAAATGGAGCCGCCGGTTGCCGGGCTTCATCGGGCCAGTCCCTCCGCCACTCTGGATGCAGGCAATAGGTTGTCGGGGCCTTGCAAGTTGATGCTATTATAGGAGCTTGCCGCGAATGCTGTCAAGAGATGGTTTGGAGGTATGTCGCCCAAGGGAGGTGACTCGTCGGCTGGGGGGTGTTCCTCCTCTCCCTCGGACAGGGAGGATGGGGTGAACCGCCCCGGGTGCCTCAGCGGAGCCAGATGGCGGCCATCAGAGAGATCCAGGTCGTGATCACGAGCGTAACGATCCAGCGGGTGTCCGAGCGCAGCATGGCGTGAACGTCGCTCTTCCAGGCGGCCCTCAGTTGGTCGCGTAAGGCCGCCTGCTCGCTCTTGAACTCGTCGCGTAGGGCGGCCATCTCGCTCTTGAACTCGCCACGGAAGGCGAGCAGCTGCTGGCCGAGCTCCTGTCGGATCGCCTCATCGCCGGCTCGCATCTCGGTCCGGAGCTCGTGCAGAGCCACCTCCACGCCGGAGAGACGCTTGTCGACCTGGCCGAAGGCGCCGCCGACTCGGGCCACGCTCTCCTCCAAGCGCCTGATCCGTTGTTCCAGAGCTTGCACAGACACGAGCTGCCCCCCCGGCGAGGCGGGACCATGCATGGAATTCAATGGTAGTGTACCACGGGTTTACACCGCGAACAACCCTGCGGACGCGCCCGTGCTCACCCTTCGCTGCCAACCACCCTGCGCCTGCCACCTGTGCGGGCGCCTTACTCGCCCAAGAAGGCGAGCAGCCTCCGGTTGAACTCTTCCGGGCTCTCCTGCATGGGCACGTGCCCGATCCCATCCAGGATCTCCAGGCGGGCGCCCGGAATGCGTGCCGCGGCGTCGCGACCGTCCTGGAGCGGGAAGGTGCGATCCTCGGAGCCCCAGATCACCAGCGTGGGCAGCCCGAGCCGGTCGAGCCGCGGGTAGAGGAACGCGTCGGGGAGCATGAGGGTGACGCCCGTGACGAGCGACGCCAGCCGGCTGTGCCGGTGCGCCTCCAGGGTCTGCTCGATCCACGTACCGGTCACCGCCTGGGGAGACGCGAAGATGGCCTCCTCCAGGAACCGTTTGACGACGCTCCGCCTGGGGCGGCCCAGCGCCTGCCAGAAGAGCGAGGGCATGAAGCGCTGGCGGGAGGCCCACGACTGAGGGCGACGGCCCACGCCCGCCGCGTCCACCAGGACCAGGCGGGCCAGCCGCTCCGGATGGCGAAGGCCGACCGTAGCGACGATCGCGCCTCCCAACGAGACGCCCACGAGCGCCACGTCCTTCAGGTCGAGGGCGTCCATGAAGGCCGCCACGTGGCGGGCGTAGTACGAGACGGTGTAGGGCGCGAGCGGCCGGCCGCTGCCTCCGTGGCCCACCAGGTCCAGGGCGAGGGCGCGGCGCTTCTCGGCGACGGCCGGGAGGTTCTCCGCCCAGACGCCATGATCTGAGGCAAAACCGTGCACGAAGAGAACGGGACGGCCCTCAGGCGGCCCCAGATCCACGTAGGCCGTGGCGCAGCCGCGGACGTTCACGCGGCGAATCGCCGGGCCTTCGGACGCCGTGCCGGCACCTCCCATGACCCCACTGCCCTCCCCGAGGCCGAACGTTCCTGGAAGCACGGCCTGCGGTTCCACGATACCACATGCAGGAGGCCGCCGCTACCGCGACGCGCCACGGGGAACGCGCCTCAACAGCACCGATCGCCCCGGTCCGGCCCGGCATGGTACAATGAGAACGATCACGAAACGCGACGGGCGCCCGCGTCGAACCTTCCAGCCCCTGCGAAGCACCGGCGGACCCGGCGGGCGCGGAGCGTTACCGAACCGAAAGGAGCCGCATCATGGCTTCCACAGCTGCAGCCGGATCGGCACGCCGGCTGGGTCTTCGCCATGCGATCGTCGTCTTCGGCATCCTTATCGGGGTCTCCGCGCCCGTGAGAGCGGACGAGTCGGCGGTGCGCCTCACCGGCGAGGCCTTCGTGGTCACCCAGCGGGAGGCCGCCGCGGTGGACGTCTTCCAGCTCTTCACGCTGGCGAACGAGGGAGCCGTGCCGGTCGAGGCGCCGGTCCTGCCCGTAGCCGAAGGGGCCGTTCGCCTCCGGGTGGACCGCCTGGGGGAGGGGGGACAGCCCACGACGCTGGTGGAGCGGCTCGGGCCCGGCGAGCCTCCCCGCGACCCCGAGCCGCTGGCTCCGGGCGAGGCCCGGAGCTACCAGGCCGTCTACCGGCTTTGGGCGGGGCAGTGGCCCGTGCCACTGAAGCGCTCCCTTCCCTATGCAAGCCACGGTGCTACCGTCTTCGCCCGGCCTGGGGAGCTGGAGGTCTCGGGGCTGAAGGTGGCGCGCGCCGGGCGCCAGGAAAGCCAGGGCGTGGAGCTGGACGTGTACCAGGTGGAACCGGGCGAGCCCGCCGATCGGTGGCAGGTTCTGGTCCGCCTGGCGGAAGCCGTGCGGCTCCCGGTCCTGGCCGGGGCCCAGGCGCGCAACCCGCTGGACGCGTTCCCTGGGGGCGGCCGGTGGGCGTTGGGGCTGGGGGTCGCGCTGCTGGGCGGCGCCCTCCTCCTGGGGAGGCGACGGTTGCTGGGACCGGTCCGCCGGGGCCGGTCACGGGCCGGCACCCCCGCGGATCCGCTGGCACCCTGGGTGGACAGGCTGGCCTCGCTCGATCTCTCGTTCCAGCGCCGCGAGCTTCCGGAGGAGGCGTACCGCCTTCAGCGCGAGGCGCTGGTGGCCGCTTTCCGGCGAGGGCAGGCCTCCCCAGGTCCGGCGGGGGCCCGCGCCCCTGCCCGACCGTCGCCTCCCCCTTCCGTTGACCAAAGATAGCCCCGGGGCTATACTGATAACGCCTCGCATTCGTGACACCCGACGGGCCCCCGTGCCCGCATGCCCTGGTGGAGGAGGATCTTCGCATGGGCGCGCGTGTCTACGGTTTCGGCAAGGACCTATCCCTTCCGTACGAACAGGCGGTGGCCCGTCTTCAGGAGCGGCTGAGGGAGCAGGGCTTCGGCGTGCTCTGGGAGATGGACGTTCCCGCCATCCTGAAGGAGAAGCTGGGCGTGGAGATGGCCGGCCGGTACACGATCCTCGGGGCCTGCAACCCCGGCTTGGCCCATCAGGCCCTGGAGAAGGAGACCGAGATCGGCCTCCTCCTGCCCTGCAACGTGGTCGTGTACGAGCACCAGGGTGCGACGCGGGTGGCTGCGGTCGACCCGAACGCGGCCCTGGGCATCGTGGACAACCCTGAGCTTGATCCCATCGCCTCCCAGGCGGCCGACCGGTTGCGGGCCGCCATCGACGCCGTCTGACCGCGCCAGCGTCGACTCGCCCTTCCTGCCTGCCTCCTTCCAGGCAAGACGGCCCGGCCAGCCCGGCCGGGCCCATGCCTGATCCCGTCCCGGCCGGTGTTCGCCGCTCCGGCCCCAGCGTAGGCATGAGGTGATGGAGACCTCGCGCCTTCCCCGCCTGCTTCGCGGGGCCAAGCCTCCCCGCCGGACCGTCGTGGCCCTCCTCGCCGCGCTCGCGGCCCTCGTCCTCACAGCCGGAGCGGGTCAGGCCGGCGTTGCGGGGACCTGTGCCGATGGGGTCCTCCGCCTGGCCATCGTGGGCGACTCCATCGGCGTGGGGGTCGGCGCTGGACCCGGGGCAGGCTACGGTCATGGGCTGGCCTGGATCGCGGCCGGCGCCTCACGGTGCCCGGTGGACGTGCGCTCCTTCGCCCACGTGAGAGACACGTCGGCGGACGTCCTCGCACACGGGCACGTGGAGAGCGTCCTCCGCTTCGACCCCCACCTGGTGGTCATCACCGTGGGCGGAAACGACGTAAACCACGCCCTGGTGGCCGGTCGCATGGGGCCCGACGTGCGAAGCCGGCTGCGGGCGAATCTGGAGGAGATCCTCCGGCGGCTCTCTGCGCCGGGGCGGGTGGTGGTGCTGGCGGGGCTCTACTCGCCCTTTCCGCCGGGCCACCCACTGGCAGCCGACGCGGACGCGTGGCTGGAGGAAGTCGGGGCGGACATGGCAGAGGTCGCGGCCGGGTCCAATGCCCTATGGGTTCCGCTGCGCGAGGCCTTTGCGGGCAAGGCCGGGCGCCTCACCTGGATCACCCGGGGGGATCCGCACCCCAGCCCCGAAGGCCATGCCCTCATCGCCCGGTGCATCGGCCATGCGTTGGGCCTGACCCCGGTATCCTGCGGCGCGCTGGGGCCGGAGCCGCACAACGCCCTTCCCCGTTCCCTGGTGGTCCATGTCGCCGGGGGAGGCGCGCCGCCGAACCCGGTCGGATCCAGCGAGGAGCCGGTATCCAGGGCCGAGATCCTCTGGGTGGACCTCTCCCAAGGACCGCAGCTCGCCGGCCCTGGAGCAGTCCTGGACGTAGCGGGGGACGGAGTGGCCGCCGCCGCCCTGGTGCCCGTCCCCCTCAATGCGTATGCCGCTCTCTGGCTTCAGGTGGGGCCCCGCTTCGTGCGAGAAGGGCCGCCGCGGTTGGAGGCCGGAGCCCGCCGGTTCCTCCTCTACAGCGTGGACGTCTCGATCCACGTGCGCACCGATCCGCTGGCGCTGGAGCTCGGCGCCCGGTGGACACCCGCGGGCCCGTGGCAAGCGTACGCAGGTCTCTGTGCGCCCCTGGGTTTGGAAGGCATTCATCCCGCGGCAGAAGAGGGCGAACCGCCCCAGCCGCCCTGCCCCAGGGAGGGAAGGTTGGGCGCCCTCTTCTGGCTGCGGTGGCGTTTCTGAACCCCTTCGGGCTAGATCCACATGGCGTCCGGGTTGACGTGGAGGTGGACGGGCGCCAGCACCTTGAACGCCTCGGCCCGTTCGGCCTCCACCTGCCTTCCGTACTCCGCGGCTTTGGCGCTGAAGTAGCTTTCGAAGAAGGGCCAGCTCACCTCGGGGAACTGGCTTGCGTGCGCCCGGATGGCCTCCATCTTCCGCTCCCAGGTGGTTGTGACGTCGATGAAGGTGTTGGGCGAGGCGGTGATGCAGAGGGCTACGGAGGTGACGGCCTGGGCCGCGGGGTTGCCCTGAGCAACCGGCGCCGGCTCCTTGGCCGGTCCCTCGGCGCCCGAGCGGGCCGCAGCCGCGCCCGGGAAGGTGGAGAGGAGCGCTGCGCCCACGGCCGCGAAGCCCGTCTTGCGGTGGTCCGGGTGGGCCTCGTAGGGAAGCCACGGGTCCACGGTGAGCACGGTCTCGGGCTGGAAACGGGCGATCTCCGCCAGCAGCCGCCCGCGCACCTCGTCCTCGGAGTAGGCGCCCCCGTCGGGGAAGTCCAGCCAGCGGAGCTCGGAGACGCCCAGGATACGGGCCGCTTCCTCCTGCTCGCGGCGCCGGCGGAGCGCCACCTCCCGGCGGGGATCCCGGGGGTTCAGACTGCCCAGCCCGCCGTCGGTGACGGTCACATAGGCCACCGTCGCGCCTGAGCTCGTCAAGCGGGCGATGGTGCCGCCCGCACCGACCTCCACGTCGTCGGGGTGGGGCTGCACGCAGAGGATCCGCCGGGCCTTGAGCAGGTCCGGTACGGGCAGCATCTGAAGCAGCGCCTGGAGTTCGGGCTTCTCCACGGAGGGAGCCTGGCTGGTCGCGGTCGGCATGCGCCGGTCGCCTCCTCGTCGCGGCTGGGACGGACTCGTCTCGGCACGAGCTATCCGCAACGTTCGTCGCAGGACGGCGGGCGTCCTCTACCCCGCCCTCAGCTTCTCTCGCGCCGCGGGGCCGGATGCCGCGAGAAGGTGTCGTCCCCGCCGCCTCGAACGTACATGGGGTCGGGTATGCCAGGCGCGGGGGGCTGGGCCGTGTCCACCTGGAGGAAGCTCGTCTACAGCGGGGGAGCCGTGGGGTCGTCCCTTGGAGCCCAGGCCCTGGGTGCCTACCTCTTCTTCTTCTACGTCGATGTCTCCAAGATGGCGCCGGCCGTCGTCGGTTACGGCCTGGCGCTCTACTCGCTCTGGAACGCCATCAACGACCCCGTCCTGGGGTTTCTTTCGGACCGCACGCGGACCCGCTGGGGACGGCGGATCCCCTACGTACTGGCCGGTGTGGTGCCGCTGGGTATCGCCTTCTACCTGGTCTGGTCACCCCACCTCTTCTTCGGGGAGGGCCGGCCCACCCTGGCCTACTTCCTGGCGGTCACCTTCGCTTTCGACTTCTTCTATACCCTGGTCGTGCTCAACTGGACCGCCCTCTTCCCGGAGATGTTCCCCAGCCTGGAGGAGCGGGCCCAGGTGTCCGCGTGGCGGCAGGTCTTCGGCTTGATCGGCCTGGCAGGCGCCCTGGGGGGAGCCCCCCTCGTCTACTCCACCCTCGGATGGCCCGCCATGGGCGTGCTCTTCGGTGCCCTCACGGCCATCCCCTTGGCGCTGAGCATGCTGGGCGCGAAGGAGGACCCGACCCGTCGCGGTCAGGACGTGGGGCTGGACGAGGCCCTGGCACGTACCCTGGTCAATGGGTCGTTCGTCTCCTTCGCCCTCACCAGCTTCCTGATCCAGCTGGTCTTCGGGCTCTTGCTGGCGGCCCTGCCCTTCTACGTGAAGTACGTCCTGAGGCTGGAGCCGGTGGCGCTGACCTTCATCCAGGTGGGGCTCATCCTGGTCACCCTGGTATCGCTCTTGGTCTGGCGGCGCTTCACCGTGGCCTGGGGGCCCAAGCGGGCCATGCAGCGCTCGATTGGATTGTTCACCCTGCTGCTGGTGCTCTTCTGGTTCCCCAACGACCTGACGAGTGCCGTCGCCGCAGCGGCAGCGGTGGGAACGGGCCTGGGGGGCATCCTCCTGCTCCTGGACGTCCTCCTCTCGGACGTCATTGACGAGGATGCCGTGAAGTCCGGCGCTCGCCGGGAAGGCATGTACTTCGGCGTTCACGCGCTCATCATCCGTCTGAACATCTCGGCCCAGGGCTTCATCCAGAGCGCGGTCCTCACCGCCACCGGGTACGACGCCGAGCTGGCCGTTCAGCCCGCGTCGGCCGTACTGGGGATGCGCCTGCTCATGACCGCCATTCCCATCGGTGTCAGCCTTCTGGCCCTCTTGGCCCTCCACTTCTACCCCCTGGCTGGAGAGCGCCTGCGTGAGATGAAGGAAAGGCTCCAGGAGCGGGAGAGGCTGGCGGGGCGGGAGGCCTGAGCCCCGCCGGGCAGGGCCCCCACGCGTGGGAGGGAGACCCCGGGAAGGAGCCGGGGCCCCGGCGGCGAACCCAAGTGGTCAGAGAGCCAGGAAGCCTGGAACCCAGGCTTCGCTGAGCGCGTGGGCGGGCAGGTCGCGGGGCGACGGGGGCAGCGACATGGAGAAGTTCAGGGCCATCCAGCGCAAGAAGGGCTACGTGGAGATCGTCGAGCAGCTCCGGGGCCTCATCGAGCAGGGCACGCTCTTGCCGGGCGAGAAGCTGCCCCCCGAGCGGGAGCTGGCTCACCACTTGGGCTCCAGCCGCCCCACGCTGAGGGAAGCGCTGGCGGCCCTGGAGATCCAAGGATACCTGACCATCGTCAACGGCCGCGGCATCTACGTGGCCGAAAGCGCCCGGGAGCGCTCGCCGGCCGTGACGTGGGAGCCCGACCTGGCCGACAGCCCCTTCCACCTGCTGGAGGTGCGCCTGGCCCTGGAGCCGGCCGCCGCCGCCCTCGCGACCCGGCGTGCGGGGGAGCAGGACCTGGAGACGCTGGACCGGCTGGTGGGGGAGATGGGCAGCCACTTGGAGGCCACGGGCCGGTTTCCGAGCGAGCTGGACCTGCACTTCCACCGGGCCGTGGCGCGCGCCACGGGCAACCCGCTCTTCCAGAGCCTCACCGAAGCGGTGCTGGAGCGGATGACCCACCCGCTCTGGACCCGCCTCAAGGGGCGGACCTACGAGCACCCCGGACGGGCACGGCTCTACCTGGAGCAGCATCGGGAACTCCTGGAGGCGATCCGGCGGGGCGATGCCCAGGCCGCCGAAGCCGCCATGCACACCCACCTGCGCCAGGTGGAGGGCGACCTCCTGCAGGACCCCGAGGAGGCGGCCCGAGTGCGGCCGGAGGCCGCCGGACCGCCCGGCAACACGGGGTAGGCTGAAGACGGGACGCCCGGGTCCTTGCGGGGCCCGGCCGGCCACCGCGGGTCGAAGGCCCGCCCCGAACGCTGCACCATGAAAAAGGGGGAACCGTTCTTGGCCAAGTGGAAGGTCTTCGTCACCCGGCGGCTGCCGTCACCGGGCCTCGAGCTCGTGGCGGAGGAGTGCGACGCGAGCGTCTACGAAGGCGACCGCCCCATTCCCAGGGAGGAGCTGCTACGGCGGGTCCGGGGCGTGGAGGGGCTGCTCCCCCTGCTCACCGAGGCCATCGACGCGGAGCTCATGGAGGCTGCGGGGCCGCAGCTGCGGGTGATCGCCAACTACGCTGTGGGTTTCAACAACATCGACGTGGCCGAGGCCACCCGCCGGGGGATCCTGGTGACCAACACGCCGGGCGTGCTCACCGAGACCACGGCGGACCTGGCCTGGGCCCTCTTGATGGCGACGGCCCGGCGCCTCGTGGAGGCCGACGCCTACATGCGGGCCGGGAAGTACGCGGGTTGGTCGCCCACCCTCTTCCTGGGCCCGGACGTGTACGGCAAGACGCTGGGGATCGTCGGCTTCGGGCGCATCGGCGAGGCGATGGCCCGCCGGGCTCGAGGCTTTGGCATGACCGTGCTCTACCACGACGTCCGCCGGCGCAGCGAAGCCGAGGAGCAGCAACTCGGGGTTGTCTTCCGCGAGATGGACGACCTCCTGGCCGAGGCCGACTTCGTCACCCTCCACGTGGACCTGAACGAGAGGACCCACCACCTCATCGGGCGCCCGCAGCTGGAGCGGATGAAGCCCAGCGCGATCCTGATCAACGCCGCCCGGGGGCCCGTGGTGGACGAGGCGGCCCTGGTGGAAGCCCTCCGCACGGGGCAGATCGCCGGCGCAGGGTTGGACGTCTTCGAGCGGGAGCCTGAGATGGCCCCGGGGCTGGCCGATCTCCCGAACACGGTCCTGGTGCCCCACATCGCGAGCGGCAGCCTCGAGACCCGGGCCAAGATGGCGGAAATCGCCGCCACCAACCTTCTGGAGGCGCTCCGGGGTCACCGCCCGCCCAACCTGGTCAACCCTGAGGCCTGGGGGAAGGAGTGAGGAACGTGAGGGAACCCATCGAAGCGTACATGCGGGTGGGGATCGTCCACTTCATGGCCTTTCCCGCGGCCGAGGCCGAGGGTACGGTGGCGGAGACGGTCCGGCGCATCGCGGAGGATGACTTCTTCGAGGCCATAGAGATCACCCGGGTGAAGGATCCGGCCGAGCGCGAGCGGGTGGCCCGGATCCTGGATCAGGCGCAGATGGCGGTGGGCTTCGGCGCCCAGCCGATCGAGCTGGGCGGCAAGCTGGACCTGAACGCCGCCGGCGAGGCCGCCCGGCGGCGGGCGGTGGAAGAGCTGAAGGCGGCCATCGACGAGGCGGACGCCATGGGCATCCACCGGGTGGCACTCCTCTCGGGGAGGGACCCCGGCGAGGCCGAGCGGGCCGCCGCCACCGATCGCCTGGCTGTCTCTCTGGAGGAGCTCTGTGCCCACGCAGCGCCGAAGGGCACCACCGTGATCCTGGAGACCTTCGACCGCACCGTGGACAAGAGGGCCCTCATGGGCCCGTCCGGGGAGGCGGCCGCCCTCGCCAAGCGGATCCGCGCCCGGTACGACAATTTCGGCCTCATGCTGGACCTCTCGCACCTGCCCCTGCAGGACGAGGAACCAGCCGGCGCCCTCGGTAACGCTCGGGACCACCTCGTCCACGCCCATGTGGGCAACTGTGTGAAGGACCCCTCCCACCCGCTCTACGGCGACCAGCACCCGAGGTTCGGCATCGCGGGTGGCGAGGTGGAGGTCCCCCAGCTCGCGGACTTCCTTCGGGTGCTGCTGCAGATCGGCTACCTGGGACCGAATCCCAAGGAGCGGCCGGTGGTGGCCTTCGAGGTGAAGCCCCAGCCAGGGGAGAGCTCCGAGCTGGTCATCGCCAACGCCAAGCGCACGTTGCGGGAGGCCTGGGCCAGGGTGTGAAGCCCGAGCCCGCCTCCTCCACGCCCCGGCTCCGGCCGGGGTTCTTTTTGCGGGAGTCCCTTGACAGCCGTATCACGTGTGCACTATGATACTAGTGCACTAGATCTCAGGGGTAAGCTGCTCCCCGATGCGGCCTGGATGCGGAAAAGGCTATGCGACGGGGCGGCCCGATCCGGAAAGGAGGGTGGACCATGGGCGGCGACGGGTTCACCCTGCACCTCGACTTCTCGGCAACGCGCCCGATCTATCTGCAGATCGTCGACGAGGTGAAGCGGGCCATCGCACGGGGCGAGCTGCGGCCGGGGGACCGGATCCCCTCCCAGCGCGACCTGGCCGTGCAGGTGCGGGTCAATCCCAATACCGTCCAGAGGGCCTACCGGGAGATGGAGCGCCTCGAGATGACCGAGACCGTTCGGGGAGAGGGAACCTTCGTGACACAGAATCCGGCGCTGGTGCGGTCGCTGCGTGGAGAGATGGCCCAGCGGGCGCTGGAGCGCTTCCTGCAGGAAATGCGGGGTCTCGGCTTCGAGGAGCCGGAGATCAGGAAACGGGTCGAGCGGGCCCTCGGGAGCCACGGGGAAGGAGAGGATGGACATGGCGGAGCGTGAGCGTGACAGGGCCGCCGGGCGCGACGGGAATCCGCTCGAAGAGGGTGCCGGCCGGGTGCCTGCCGGCGGTGGGACGCCCGTGCTGGAGGTTCACGACCTGGTGAAGCGCTACCCCGGAGCGGACGCGGTGAACGGCATCAGCCTCATTCTCCAGCGGGGCACGGTGCTGGGCCTGCTGGGGCCCAACGGCTCGGGCAAGTCGACGCTGCTCAAGACCGTCGCCGGGCTGGTCCACCCCGACTCGGGCGAGATCAGGGTGGAGGGCCTCCCCGTGGGCACCGCCACCAAAGCCCGGGTGGCCTACCTGCCCGAGGTGGACCCCTTCCACCGGTGGATGCGGGTGGGCCAGGTGCTGGATCTGGTGGGTGCCTTCTACGGCGACTGGGATCCGGCGCGGGCCCAGGAGCTGTTGCACTTCATGAACCTCACCCCCGACGCGAAGGTGGGGAGCCTCTCCAAGGGCATGCGGGCCCGCCTGCGGCTGGTGGTGACTCTGGCCCGTAATGCGCCGCTGCTTCTCCTGGACGAGCCTCTCTCGGGCATCGACGTCGCCTCCCGGGCTCGCATCATCCAGGGCCTCATCCGTCAATACCGGGGCGGCGAGCAGACCCTGGTGGTCTCCACCCACGAGGTGGGGGAGGTGGAGGGGATCCTGGAGCGGGTGGTCTTCCTGGAGACGGGCCGGATCCGCCTGGAGGGTGAGGCCGACGCGCTGCGCGACGAGCACGGCGGCTCCCTCCAGCAGATCTTCGAGGAGGTGTTCGCATGAGCGCGATCGCTTCGGGCATGGGGGCACGCCTCACGGGCATGACGGCCCGCGGCTTCGGCAGGCTCCTGCGCAAGGAACTGCGGGGTCAGGAGAACCTCTTCCCGCTGCTCCTCGGGCTCACGGTCCTGTGGGACCTCTTCCTGGCCACCCGGCGCGGGGCCTGGGGACCCGAGATCGTCGGCGGCTTGAGTCTCATCCCCCTGGGGCTCCTGCCTTTCTGGAGCCTCTGGGCCGGCTTCCAGAGCGTGCGCTCCGAGTGGAGCGGGGACCACGCCCAGATGCTGCTGGCCTTCCCCGTTCCCTACTGGCAGGTGCAGGCCACCAAGCTGCTGGCCATCTGGCTCCAGGTCCTGGCGGTGGCCGTGGTGGCGGGGGGGGCTTCCCTGGTCTATTTCGGGCCCCTGGTCCAGCGCGGCATGCAGGAGCTGTGGCAGCACCTGAGGTTCGCGGACCTGGTGCAGGTGGGCCTGCTCTGCGGTCTGGTCGTCGTCCACCTGTCGGTCTTCGGCCAGTTCGTCAGCGCCGCGTGGCGGAGTGTGGCCCGCTACGGCGCCCTGGTGGCCCTGTGGGCGACGGTGCTGGTGGGATGGGCCTCCGGGCGCATCTCGGGGCTCCTGGGCTACCTCTTCCGCTGGGTACCGGACCTCACCCTGGTGGGTGTGAGCGTGAGCAGCGACGCGATGCGAACGCAGGTGGTTCGCCAGCCCGTGATCCTGGACAGCGCGCCGCTCCTGGGAAGCGTGCTCTTCGCCGCGATCCTCTTCGCGGTAGGGGCGCTCCTGCTGGAGCGGGCGGCGGACGTGTGAGGAGGGGTTGACCATGCGCACTCGAAGGATCTTTCTGCTGAGCCTGCTGGTGCTGACGGTGCTGGCCGTGATCGACGGGTATGCGGGGTCCCCTTCGGCATCGTGGGGGTGGAGGGACTTCGCCCGGATGGGCTCCCAGCAGGTGGTCGGTGGCAGCGCCCACGCCTCCGTTTCGGGCCGGGCGTCGGCTTCCTTGCCGGAGGGCGGTGTGGTGACCATCGCCAACCCTCGGGGCAGCATCCGAGTCACGGGCGAGGACCGCCAGGACGTGGCCATCGACTACACCATCACGGTCTTCGCGGAGAAGGAGGAGCAGGCCGCCGCCTACGTGGGCCCGTTGCGGGTGGAAGCGGCCCGGGAAGGCGATGGCATCTCGCTGGACGTGATCGAGCCCGGCGCGCGCCCGCAGGGCGTGGCCGGCATCTCGGTCGACTACGAGATCCGGATGCCCCGCCGGGGGCGGGTGGACCTCTCCAACGCCTTCGGGTCCGTGGACGTGCAGGGTGTGGCCGGTCCCTCCCGGGTGGATAACCAGTACAAGGAGACCGACATCCGCCGAGTGGAGGGCGACTGGGACGTCCACGGCCGCTTCGCGCCCGTGCGGGTGGCCGGCGTGGGCGGCTCGCTGAAGATCGACGGCGGCTATGGCGCCGCCCAGGTGAGCCAGGTGGCTGGGCCGGTCACCGGTGGGTTCGAGTTCGGCGCGGTCGAGGTGGAGGGCGCGGCCGCCCTGGATCTGAAGAGCTCGTACGGCGCCGTCCAGGCCGACCGCATCCGCGGCCCCCTTCGGCTCGAGCTCTCCTTCAGCGGTGCCGAGATCGGCCGCCTGACCCACGACCTGCAGGTATCCGGCCGCTACGGCGATGTCTCCGTGGACCTGGACCCCGCGGCCCCGGGCTTCCGCATCGACGCCGAGACCCGTGGGGGCCAGCTCTGGAACCGCATCGGCGCTCTCCAGGGCCGGGCCGTCTCCCGGAGCGGCGATCGGAGTCGCTTCGAGGCGGTGCTGGGCGACGGGTCGCGGCAGCTGCGGATCTCCCTGCGCAACGGCAGCATCACCCTGCGGCAGTGACATGGGCGGTCGCCGCTTCCGGCGCAGCGGAAGAGGCGCCAGGTCATCCTACGCTCCCTGGCGCGCAGGTTCGAGCCGGGCCGGCCCTACCCGGAGAAGGAGGTCAACGCCGTACTGGGAAGCTTCCACTGGGACACGGCTACCCTCCGGCGAGAGCTGATCGCGTCTGGGCTCATGGCCCGGGAGCGGGGGATCGACCGGAGGGTGGAGGCTGAAGCAGGGGGGCGGCCCCGTTGAGCGGAGCGTCTTCTGTGATCGCCGCTCTGGCAGGGGGAGGCCTGGGGAGTGTAGCGGTGCTCTACGCCTTCTCCCGGGACGAGGAGTTGGACGGAGCCATCCGGCGCGAGGCGGCGCGCCGGGACATCCGCCTCATGAAGGGCCACGTCGGCTCCATGCAGACCCAGAAGGTGATCGCCGCGGTGGAGACGGGCGCCAAGCGGGAGGGCCTGGTCTCCGACGCGTCGTACCGGGAGGAGCACGCCCTCTACCACGCCACCGTGGAGGCCCTGCACGGGGTGGGTCGCGGCCAGCTAGGCCTGGGCGAGGTGCTCCGCACCGCCGGTCTCACCTTCGCGGTGGCCCGGGGGCCCCGCAGCCGGCGCTTCCCCGAGGACGGCAAGTGGCTGGCCGTCGCCCTCTACGGCACCATCGGCGCCCCGGTGCGGGGCTTCGAGCACGAGACCCTGGGGCTGGGGATCAACCACATCTGAGCCGTGGTCAGGCGAAGCCATGAGCCAAGACCGGGGTGAGAAGTTCATCGAGCACGAGGCATCACTCATCCCAGGTGCTGCCGCCGGCGGTTCTCGTCGTGCATGGCGGTCGTCAGACGCCCGAGAGCCTGGCGCCAGCGGACCTGCGCCTGCTTGCTCCGGCGGAACCTCTCCCGGTCGGGGGCGCCGAGCCGCTGGACCTCCATCTGCAGCAGGGCCGAGAAGGTGCCGATCTCCGTCTTGAGGCGCTCGATGTCGGTCTCCTTGTCGAACGAGAGCGTGAGGAGCCGCACGCCGTAGAGGTTGCACATCTCGTTCAAGGCATCCTTGGCCATCCCCTCCGGCATGCACTTGAAGGGATAGACGTGGAGGATCCCGTCCACCCCCTCGTGCTCGATCAGCTCCCGGGCGTGCCCCACCGTGGGCAGGCCGTCGCCGCCCACCTCGCGGAGCATGAAGGGGCGCGCTCCGGGCGTGCGGGGTCTCTCTTCGAGGAGGTTGACGTTCCTTTTCCGCAGGATCTCCAGCACCGGCTGCAGCAGCGGGTGCTTGGCCCAGCCCCTGCGCCTGGCTTCCCGGAGCATGCCGTCCAGGAAGCTGCTCAAGGTGATGCCCTCGACCACCTCGACGCCGGCCCGGCCGAGCAGGTTCTCGATCGCTCCCCGGTTGGCGAAGGAGGTGAGGGCGATGTAGATCTCCCCTACCACGCCGATGCGCGGCCGGATCGCCCCGTCGCGGGGCACGAGGTCCAGGAGCCTCAGGGCCTTCTCCCGCGCTCCCCTGATGGCCGCCACGCCGTGGGCATCCCGGAGGAGCGCGAGCCCCTCCCGGTAGGCCCGGGTCGTCGCTCCCGGTTCCTGCTCGTGAGCCCGCACGGCGAGGGACCGGGCTCGTACGGCCTCCGCTGCTTCCATCTTGGCGCGCACCGGCCGCAGCAGGCGGTCCACGCAGAGCGCGAGCCTCAGCCTGGCGCGGAGCCGCTGGTGGACCGGCAGCCGCTCCAGCCCGTGCTCCCAGGCGTCCAGGTACTCCACGGCGCCTGCCAGCCTCTCGGGGTTCCCCAGGCGGGCCAGCTGGCGGAGGAAGTCCGGGGCGCCTCCGGAGAGGCCCAGGGTGGTCATCTCGAAGGTATGGCCGTGCTTTTCGAGATCGTGCGCGAACTCCTGCGGCAGGTGTCTCTCCTGCACGATGGCATACCACCCGAAGGTGCAGGGCCCCCGGGCCCCGGCCATCAGGCAGACGATGCGCCGGGGCTCCACCGGCCGCCCCGTCCTCTCCGCGTCGTCCTCCAGGTGGCGGAGGAGGGAGCGCAGGCTCTCTTTCAGGCTTCCGGTGCTGCACGCGTAAGGGGAGCACGACTCGGTGTACCGGTTGTTCCCCAGGTCGATCGATTCCTCAGAAACGGGTCCGGGGAGCCAGAGGAACCGCTCCAGCCCCACCTGGGTGAAGAGCTCGTGCACCATGAGGTCCAGGGTGTGGCCCATGTGCGGCCAGATGAATACGGGCTCCATCGCAGCCACGAACTACCCCTCCGTCCCTGCATCGTTGAACGTGCCGGTGGGTTCTGCCGAAGTCGCCCCGATCTGGGGGCGCCGTGCAACCCGCTGGTCCCGGCGCTCCTGCAAGAAGCCCAGGATCGTCTCGTACCGGGTGCGAAAGCCGGCGCTGCCCGCCTGCTCGTCGTACTTGAAGGTCCAGCAGGGGAGGCCTCTCTCCCGTACCACGTCCGCCAGGTAGTCCACCATGAAGGCGTCGGGATGGCACCCGAAGCTCCCCACGATGACGAAGCCGTCGACGACGGTGGTCGCCCAGTCGATGAACGCCTCCCCCAGGCGGTGGGTGTCGTAGAACCCCTTGACCCGGAGGTAACGCTCGCGCAGGAGCTCGAACGGGACGTCCTCCGCAGTCAACACCGCCGCCCCGGCCTTCTGGAAGAACGTCCTCAGGTCACACGTCAGGGCCGGGTCGTGCACCAGGTAGCTTCGCCCCACGATGGCGAGGCGGACCCGGCTCTCATCCCGCAGGAGCGCGTTCAGGCGGGCGTGCCGGGGGGCCATCACCTCCGCCCAGGCCCGGTCGAAGGCCTGCTCGACCCGGGAGAGACGAGGCGCCAGCCAGCGGCGCAGCGCTCCGGGGATGAAGAACTCACCCCGCACCCACCGCGGCAGGCGGAAGATGTCGGCGTAGGTATCGAAGCAGACGTTCCGCATGTGGACGGGCTCCAGCAGCCGGACGTTGGGCTGGATGATCCGGGGGAGGTTGGACGCCTGCCCCAGCAGCCGCTCCACCTCGGCCCTGCCGGCCAGACGGCTCATCCGTTCCCGCCATCGGGGCGCGGCGAACTTCAGCGTGTAGCCCACGGTGGTCCCCAGGGAACGGATGCTGACGCCGCCCACGTCGCGGTACTTGGAGCAGGTGGAGCTGGACGCGTCCTCGCTGAGGACGTTCGGCGCCACGATGCACTCCAGGTCCCTATGTTCCTTGACCAGGTGGTAGACGTGCCCCACGTACGCCCGCAAGGGAATGCAGAAGTCCTGGCTGGCGAACGTGGTTCCCGCGGCGAGGATCTCCGGCGTCGTGACGCGGCTCTGGACCAGGCGGACCCCCGCGTGGTGCAAGAACCGCGAGATGACGTGCACGGACCGGTAGTGACCGCTGAACGCGTGGACGATCCCCACCTTGGGTGCGAGGCTTCCTGGCATCTCCCCCTGGTGCGCGCTCAAGCAAGCACCACCCCTTCCAGCTGCTCACCGACCCGCTGCCTTGCCGCCTCCGTGGTGATCATCCCGTCGAAGAGGCCGAAGTCGCAGTCGATGGACCTATAGCCGGCCACGGGCCGACCGTCCTCCAGGAGAGCCAGGACCCCCTGGCATCGGCGCGGGCACGGCCCGTGGTCGCAGGTCGTCGTGACCATCCGAAAGGAGGCCCCCAGCACCCGCTCGAAACCCTTGAAGGAGGAGTCGAAGCCCTCCTCGAACCGGGCCTTGCTGAGGAGCGCCGCCCCCAACGCCCCGGCCCCCAGCACGAAGCGTCTGTCTGAAGCCACGATGAACTCCTCCGGCCCGAGCCGCAGGGTGCGGCGGAACGCCTCCTGAACGGCCTCGTTGAGGAAGGTGCCCCCCTGGGCGACGACGGGCAGCCGGATCGGCTTGCCCCGGGCGACGTCGGAGAGGTACGTCCGGCAGATGCTGAAGGCCAGGCCCATGAAAAGGTCCCGGGTCGGAAAGCCGGTCCTGGACTTGTGCACGATGTCCGACTCTCCGAAGACGGCGCACCGGCCGGCGATGCGGGTCGGGTCCCTCGACTCCAGGGCCGTGGGGGCGTACTCCTCCAGCGGAACGCCGAACCGCCTCGCCACCGCTTCGACGAAGGAGCCGGACCCGGCCGCACACTTGTCGTTCATGGCAAAGTCCAGGCCCGTCTCCTTCACGCAGATGATCTTGAGGTCGTTGCCGCCGATGTCCATGATCGTCCCGACGCCGGGGACCATGTGGGCCGCCCAGGTGTAATGCGCCAGGATCTCGGTGCTGAGGCAGTCCGCCGTCCGGTCCGGGCGGGTGGTGATCATGTCCCGGGCCAGCTCGCCAGCGCTGCCGGTGGTGCCGATTCCCCCCAGGAGCCCCGGGTCGGGCAGGGTATCCCTGATCCGGCCCACGGCGCGGAGGATCGCGCCCATGGCATCCCCGGCGGTGTCCTCCGAGCCCACGGCCACCACGTCCACCTTCTCCCCGAGGCTCTCGACCACGGCCCACTTGGTGCCGCGGGAGCCGCCGTCGATCCCGGCGAAGAAACGGCCGTGGGACGCGCGCACCCGGGCGCCGCCGGCGCCGAGCGGAGCCCCCCGGAGGGGGGTGCGAATGATGGGAAGCTCAATCTCCTGGGGTCTCTGAGGCACCTCCTTGACGTTCCGGGGATTCAGGCAACCCTCGCAGCGCCCGCCCATGGTATCCAGGACGATCCGCTCCTGACCCACCCTCTCCAGGGGCTGGGTCAGCTCGCACGCGTTCTGACACCCGTGGCAGTAGCGCACCTGGCTCTCGTAGGTCCGCTCGAAGAAGTCGTCCTTGAACTGGGTGGCCACGGTGTCCATGCCCAGCATCAGGTCGCGGACGATCACCGCCATGCCGAGGGCACCCACCACGTCGTTGTGTGGCGGCACGATCACCCGCGTGCCCAAACGCCGTTCGAACGCGCGCCGCACCGCCGCGTTGAAGGCGGTCCCACCCTGGAAGACCACCGGGTCCGGCAGCGGCCGGTTCTTCACGACGCCCTGCATGTAGTTGTTGACCAGGGCGATACAGATACCCATCAGGCGGTCCGGCAGGGCCACGCCCTTCTGGGTCATGTGGCGAAAGTCGCGCTTGGAGAAGACCGTGCAGGTGGCGTCGATGCGGGCCGCCGCGGTGGATCGGAGGGCGATGGCCCCGAAATCGCGCAGGTCGATGCCGGCGTCGTCGGCGAGCTGCTTGAGGAACTCCCCCGTGCCGGCCGAGCAGATGGTGTTCATGTTGAAGTAGATGGGCAGGCCTTCCTCGGAGAAGACGACGACCTTCGAATCCTGGCCGCCGATCTCCAGGACGGTCCCAATCCGATCCAGAGGCCGCGGCCGCCCGTCGGCGCCTTCCGTCCAGACCTCTCGCTGCTGCACCAGGTGACGGATGCCCATGACGTGGGCGAAGATCTCGGTACGGCTCACGTCGGCTCCGATCACCTTGCGCACCAGCTCACGGCCGCTCCCGGTGGTTCCGACCCCCGCCACCCTGACGCCGCCCTGCTCCAGGTACTGGCGCAGGGCGAACTTGACGGCGTCCACCTGCCCGGGAAATCGGTCGTGCCGGAGATAGACCGGTGAGCCCACCATCTGCCCGCCGCGGTCGACGCCGGCCACCTTCACGGTGGCCGAGCCGATGTCCACGCCGATGAACGTCCCGTCCCCCGCGCCTGCCGTCCCCGCCAAACGGGCTGCCCCCTCTTCCGGTCCGTGAGGAACGCGGGAAAGAGTGTGGCCCGGATCGTGGCAGCATATCCCGCCTTTCTCGTCTCACTGCCACCACGGGGTCGGCCGGGGCCGGTCGGGCCTTGCGGAAGTCCTGGGGCTGAGGATCAAGCACATCTGGGGCAGTGGCTTTGGCGGGAGCCCATTCCGGACGTGCTGGAGGTCGCGCGCTGGATGGGCGTGCTGTAAGGCCGATGATCGATCGCGTATCGCCTGACCCGTCGCCACGTACAGGCGTGTATGATACCATGTAGCTGATGGCCGATCCACACGATGGCGACGGATCCGTGAACAAACAGTACCTCTGAGGCCAGAGACGTGAGCGATCAGGGGCCCGGAGGCGTGCCTGGGGCGCGCCGCCGGGCCCGGCGCGTTTGCCTGGAGACCATGGGGCAGACCAGAAAGGGAGGCGGGCCGGCATGGTGGTGGTGGACGGTGAGCACCTCACCCGGGAGGACGTGGTACGGGTGGCCCGGCTGGGCGAGACGGTCGTGCTGGCCGAAGAGGCCCGGCGACGGGTCGAGCGCAGCCGCCGGGTGGTGGAGGACCTGATCGCGCGGGGCGAGACCGTCTACGGCGTGACCACAGGGGTGGGCGAGCTGCGGGAGGTGCGGATCCCCCCGGAGGACGTGGAGGCGCTCCAGCGGAACGTGGTCCGCTCCCACGCGAGCGGCGTGGGTCCCCCACTTCCGCCCGAGGCGGTGCGCGCCCTCATCCTCCTGCGGATCAACGCCCTGGCCCGGGGCCTCTCGGGTATCCGTCCCGAGACCCTGGAGAAGCTGGTGGCCATGCTCAATCTGGATCTCTTGCCCCTGGTTCCTTCGCAAGGCTCGGTGGGGGCCAGCGGCGACCTGGCCCCCCTGGCCCACGTGGCCCTGGCCCTGATGGGCGAGGGAGAGGCGACCTGGCGAGGCCGGAAGGCTACCGCCGGCGAGCTGCTGCGGGAGGCGGGGCTGGAGCCCGCCCGGCTCCAGGCCAAGGAAGGTCTCGCCCTCATCAACGGCACCCAGTTCATGACGGGCATCGGCATCCTGGTGAGCTGGGATGGCGACCGGCTGCTGGAGGCGGCGGACGGGGCCGCAGCCCTGACCTTGGAGGCTCTCGGCGCGAACCGCGCCGCTTTCCACCCCTTCGTGCACGCGCTCCGGCCCCATCCAGGCCAGGTGGAGACGGCCCGGCGCATCCTCCAGCTCACCCGGGGCAGCCACCGGCTCGACTCACCCCAGGCGGCCGCCCGGGTGCAGGACGCGTACAGCCTCCGCTGCGTCCCTCAGGTGCATGGAGCCAGCCGGGACGCCCTTGCCTACGTGGCTCGGGTGCTGGAGCTCGAGGCCTGCAGCGTCACCGACAACCCCCTGGTGATCCCCCCCGAGGCCATGGAAGACCTGCGGGACCGTTCAGCCGCCGACGGGGGGCCCGGCCCGTGGGAGATGGAACGCTCGGATCCGGGCTCGGGCCTGGTCCTCAACGGAGGCAACTTCCACGGCCAACCCGTGGCCATCGCCATGGACCTGGCGGCGATCGCCCTGGCCGAGGTGGCCAGCATCTCCGAGAGACGCATCGAGCGGCTGGTGAACCCCCACCTGAGCGGTCTTCCTCCCTTCCTCTCCCCCAACGGCGGGCTCAACGCCGGCTACATGGTGGCCCAGTACGCGGCCGCCGCCCTGGTCTCGGAGAACAAGAGCCTGGCCCACCCGGCCAGCGTCGACTCCATCCCCACCTCCGCCAACCAGGAGGACCACGTGAGCATGGGCTCCATTGCCGCCCGTCACGCAGCCCAGGTGCTGGAGAACGCCCGCCGGGTGGTGGCCGTCGAGCTCCTCTGCGCCGCCCAGGCGGTGGATCTGTCGGGAGGCCCGGACGGCCTGGGCGAGGGCAGTCGGGCGGTCTACAGGGAAGTGCGGGAAAACGTGCCGTCCCTGCAAGAGGATCGGCCCCTGCGGGAGGAGATCGAGGAGATGGCGGAACGTATCGCCCTGGGGGTGTTCCAGGAGGCGGTGGTGCCCATGGGCCGGACGTGAGCGACCCCCCGGCCTCGGTCGACGGAACCGCGGACGGCGCGAGTCCCGGCGGACCCTACCCAGGCAACGCGCCCGCCTTGGCCAGGAAGCGTTCCAGGCGGTCGAGACCTTCCTTGATGGCCTCCACCGGCGCCGCGTAGCTGAGCCGCAGGAACCCCTCGCCCCGGGTGCCGAAGTCGATGCCGGGAGCCACCGCAACGCCGGCTTCCTCCACGAGGCGGTACGCGAGCCGGAGGGAGTCCCCGTCCACGTGGCGGGCATCGGCGAAGACGTAGAACGCGCCCCGCGGAGGCACCTCCGGGGCCAGGCCAAGGCGGGCCAGGCCGTCCAGCATCACCCGGCGCCGCTGGGAATACTCCTGCCGCATGGTCTCCGCCGGCCCGTTCCCCTCCTGCAGGGCAACCAGACCCGCCCGCTGGACGAACGCCCCGGCGCATATGAAGAGGTTCTGCTGCAGCTTCTGGACGGTGCGCAGGTGCTCGGCGGGCACCACCATGTAGCCCAGCCGCCACCCGGTCATGGCGTAGCGCTTGGAGAAGCCGTCCACCACGAAGCCCGCGCCGGTGTACTCGGCCAGGGAGTGCTCCCGATCCGGCAGGTCGTACGAGAGCCCGTGGTAGATCTCGTCGGAGATGGGTACCAGGCCCTCCTCCGCCGCGGCCCGTGCCACCGCCTCCAGCTCGGGCCCGGAGAGAACGGCCCCCGTGGGGTTGGCCGGGGAGTTGATCAGGAGCGCCCTCGGGCGTAGCCCCTGCGAGCGGGCCGAGGCGGCCGCCCCCCGCACCGCCTCCGGCCGCAGCCGGAAGCCGTGGCCCGGGTGGACCGGGACGGACACGACCTGGCCTCCCGCAGAGGCCACCACGTTGGGATAGCAGGCGTATCCGGGATCCGGGAGGAGGAAGGCGTCCCCGGGCTCCAGGAGGGCCCGGACCGCCAGGAAGAGCGCGGGCGAGGTTCCCTGGGTGACCACGATGCAGCCGGGATCGACCATGGCGCCGTACCGGTCGCGGTAGCGCGCGGCAATGGCCTCCCGGAGCTCCAGCAGCCCCAGGGAGTGGGTGTAGTGGGTCTCACCCTCGACGAGGGCTCGACGGGCCGCTTCCCGTACGGCGAGAGGCGTGTCGAAGCCGGGCTCGCCCACCTCCAGGTGGACGATGGAACGCCCCTGCCGCTCCAGGGCCTGGGCCCGCTCGAGCACGTCCATGGCGAGGAAGGGTCGGATCTCCATGACGGGACCTTCGGCGCGGCGGTCGTTCTCCCTCTCGCGGGGCCATATCAAGGATGCCTCGAGGCTCGACCCGCCTCGGCCCCAGGAGCCGGAGCTTGGCCTGGATCCTCGCTTCCTGGATCTGAGGCGGCTGGTAACGGAGCAGATCCGGGAGGAGAACCCGAAGACGTTGCAGCCTTTGGGCCCGGGCCGGCCCGCGGCGCCTGCTCGCCAGGCCCGCGCAGTAGGAAGCTTCGAACCGTCATGACGCGAACGGGGAGGTCCGCGCGGTCCATCAAGTGTCCGAAATGCGTCCGATCCCCGGTGATGAGAACGGAGGCGCCGGCTGCCGCCGCTGCCGCCAGGACCGGTGCGTCCTTCTCGGGCAGAAGCGACCGGGCCCACTCCAGATGCTCGTCACCGCTTCCAGTGAGCTCTACGGATCGCATGCGCTCGACAAGTTTCCCGAGGCGCGTCGACCTCTTCCTCTGTAGGTTCTCCCGGGCCTCCGTGTGGCAGTAGACGCTCGTGACGAATCGAACCTTCGCGGTTTCAGCGAGCTCCCAGAGCAGGTCGAAGCTCTCACCGCCGAGAGAAGCGGAGAAGAGCACGTTGGCGTCCAGGAAGACGGTTGTGCCCAGCTAGGACAGCCCCCAACGCTTCCGGGCAGCGTCCAGTTCCTCCGGGGACATCTCGGCCTCCCTGGCGAATTCACGCATGCGTTCTTCCGTGTAGCGCTCGACGGGTACGATCACTGCCGGTTCTAAGACGATCCGTCCACCCTCGACCCGCACCAGCAGATGATCGCCGGGCCTCACCTGCGCTGCCCTTCGTATCTCAGCGGGAAGCGTGATTTGTCCTCGCGTGGAAACCTGGGTCAACATCTCAGCGGAGACGGCCGCGGCGCGCACTCCTGAGCGGCGGTTTCGTGCTCGCTTCTCCGACGATGCCTTGACCTCCATGAACCTCACCCTACGTCAGTATATCCGTTTTGCTGAAGTCCCGCAATGCGCAAACGAGGGCAGTCACCGCATCCCCAGCGCCCAGGGCAGCCATAGCGAGAGCTGGGGCACGTAGGCCACGATCAGGAGTCCCACCGCGGCGGCCGCCGCGAAGCGCCAGACCTCGCGCCACACCTCCTCGAGCGAGAGGCCCGCTACATGGGCGCCCATGTACAGGTTGACGGCCACGGGCGGGGTGATCTGGCCCAGGGCCAGGTTCACGGTCATCATGATGCCGAACCAGATGGGGTTCCACCCCAGGTGAGCCATCACCGGGATGAAGATCGGCAGGAAGATGTAGTAGACCGAGATGGCGTCCAAGAACATCCCCACCACCAGCAGGAAGAGGTTCAGCACCAAGAGCAGGAGCAGGGGCGATCCATCCAGGGCCAGGATCGCCTGCGTCACGCGGTCGATGACGCCGATGGTGGACGCGGTCCACGAGAAGATGCCCGCCAGCGTCACCACGATCATGATCACCGAGGTGGAGATCGTTGCTTCCACCAGGGTTCGGTAGAGCGACCTGAGGCTCAGGCTGCGGTAGACCACCAGACCCACGAAGAGCCCGTAGAAGACCGCCACGGCCGCCGCCTCGGTAGGCGTGAAGACGCCGCCATAGATCCCACCCAGGATGATGACGGGCGCGAGCAGCCCCCAACCCGCTTCCTTGAAAGCCTCCCAAACCTGGCCAGGCTGCGTCGGCTCTTCTCCCCCGTAGCCCCGGCGAATCGAAAGGACCAGCGCCAGGGCGCCGAGCAAGGCGCCCACCACCAAACCCGGTACGACGCCTGCCACGAAGAGGGTGCCCACCGACTGGCTGGTGAGGGTGCCGTAGACGATGAGCGCGATGGAAGGCGGGATGACGATCGAGAGCTCGCTCGTGGCCGCGACCACCGCCGTGGCGAAGGCCCGGTCGTAGCCCACCCGCGCCATGCCCGGGATCAGGATGGTTCCCAGGGCCGCCACCGTGGCGGGTCCCGACCCCGAGACGGCCCCCCAGAAGAGCGCGACCCCCACCGCCGCCAACGCGAGCCCGCCGGGCAGGTGCCCCACCAGCAGCCGGATGAAGTGAACGATGCGCCCGGCCATGCCCGCCTTCTCCATGATGACTCCTGCCAGGATAAAGAAGGGGATCGCCAGCAACGGGAACTTGGCGATGCCCGCCCAGACGTTGTAGGAGAGGACGGGGATCCCCAGGTCATAGATCCAGATGGTGAATACCGACGAGAGCCCCAGCGCCACCGCAATCGGGGCGCGCAAGAGCAGGAGCAACGCGAAGGAGCCCACGAGCAGGGCCGCGGCCCACTCGCTCACAGACCCACCCCCCGCGGGTCCCCGTCGCCCCGGACATCCCCACTGTGTGCCGACGGCTCGACGGCCCCGAGGACCTCTCCCTGCTGCCGGATCAGCCGCCACGAGGACTGCAGGATCCGGATGCCGACGAGCCCGGCCCCTACTGGGAGGCCGCTGGTGAAGACCCAGCTGGGCCACCCGAGGGACTCGGTGACCACCCCGAGCAGGATCTCGTCGGCCACCTGCCGGTACCCTAGCACCAGGAGGATGCCGAAGAGCAGGAGCGAGGCGCCGCTCGCAACGAGCCGCACCGCTCGCTGCCATGCGGGCGGCAGCCGGTCGGCGAAGAAGACCACCTTCAGATGCGCATCGTGGCGGAAGGCCATGGCGGTGCCCAGGAGCACCAGCCAGACGAAGAGGCTTACCTCCAGCTCCTCGGTGAAGGCCAGGGGGTAGTGGACCAGGTAACGCGTCACCACGTTGACGAAGGCCACCCCGGCCATCACCGCCAGGACCGCGGCGGCGATGGCCTCCTCCACGTGGTCAGCCAGCCACCCCAGCCCGCGCCGCAGGGGGCTCACCTCGCCGACGCCTTGTCCGCCTCGGCTGCCGTGACCAGGTCCTCCCCGATGGTGGCCCGCCACTTGGCCCGCACCGGCTCGGTGGCCTTCCGGAAGGCCTCCATCGCCTCAGACGTGGGCGAGATCACCTGCACCCCCTGGCCCTCGAGGAACCCGAGAGGGTCCGTCACCTCCACCTGCTCCCCCAGCTCCGCCAGGGTGGCCAGAGCAGCCCCGTCGTCCAGGCCGGCCCGGGCCACCGCCTTCTCGTAGACCATGGCATCGACGGCCGCTTGCGCGATCACCTGGCGCAGGTCCTCGGGGAGGCCCTGCCACACCCGCTCGTTGACCGTGAGCAGCAGCGGGTCCAGGGTGTAGTGCCAGATCGTGAGGTTAGGATGGACCTCCCAGAGCCGGTGGGGGATGTAGATGCCAGTCACAGGGTTTTCCTGGCCGTCGACGATCCCCTGCTGGAAGGCGGTGACGGCCTCGCTCCAGTTCATGGCCACGGGATTCGCGCCTAGGGCCTGGAAGGTATCGATGAAGATGGGGCTCCCCACCGCCCGGACCTTCAGGCCCCTCAAGTCCTCGGGACGCGCCACGGGCCGCACCGAGTTGCTGAGCTCCCGGTAGCCGTTCTCTCCCCAGCCCAGCACCCGCACGCCTAGCTTCCCCAGGAGCTCCTCGATGCGCCGGCCGGCCTCGCCCGAGGTGACCGCGTCTACCTCGGTATAGTCGGCGAAGAAGAATGGGAGCGAGAATAGGTTGAGCTGGGGCACCTGGGGCGACCAGTTGATCGTGGATGAAAGGGTGAAATCCGCCACGCCGCGCCGCAGCAGGAGGAACTCGTTGGTTTGCTGCCCGGCGAAGAGCTGGCCCGAGTAGTAGACCTTGATGTTCACCCGGCCGCCCGTACGCTCCCGAACCAGGTCCGCGAAGCGCTGGGCACCCATGCCCCACGCGGTGTTGGGGCCGGGTACCACGCTCAGCTTGTACTCAGGCTTCAGGCTCTGGGCCACGGCCGGCGACGTCAGGCCGGTAGCCACCAGGGCGAGGACCACTGCGAGGCAGGTGAGCTGCATGAAGATGCGACGCGTCATCCAGGCACCTCCTTGAGGGGATCCTTGATCGAACGCCGGGGCTGGACGGGAGGCCGCCCCAGGGCACCGGTTTCGGGTCGGACCAGGTGCGGGCATGCTGTCCAAGGTTGTAAGAAGTTTCAACGCCTCGTAAGCGTATCCTTCCGCAACAGAGAGGTTTCTGGATCCGGCGAGCCGGTCCGACGGGCCAGGCGGGCCGCCACCAGCGCCGCGAGCGGCTCCTGGACAGCGAAGGCGATCATGGCGGGAAGGGCGCTTTCCGGCCCTGCGGCCGCCGAGGCCAGCGCGATGACGAGCGCCGTGTTCCGCATGCTCTGGAGGAAGGAGAAGGCCCTGGATGGGCCTGGAGGCAAGCGGAAGCGCCGAGCAGTCCGGCTTCCCAGGGCGTAGATGGAGCCCTCGATCCCCACCACCCCTGCGCCGATCAACGCCACGAGCGTCAAGGGCGGGCGGCTTTGCTGCCAGAGAGCGGCCGCGTTGACCAGCATGATGGCTAGGACCGCGATCCGAGCCAGGAGCCGGAAGCCCTGCTGCCAGCCGGGCCCGCGGAAGGGGTCGCGGCCTCCCAGAGCCATGCCTGCCAGGGCCGGAACCAGAACGTAAGGAAGCAAGATTCGCCACGCCAGCACCAGGCCTGTGCCGGCCTCCACCCCAGTACCGGCCAAGGCGAGCGGCAAGGCCAGGAGGAGGGGCGCCACCACGTTGCCCAGCGCGATCCCGCTCAGCGCCACGGCCACATCGCCGCCGGCCGCGCTCGTCCACACCGAGGCGGTGTTGGCCGGCGGAGCGAGCGCCAGGAGGAAGAGGCCCAGGTGAGCCGGCCCCTCGAGCCCCAGCGCCTTCCCCAGCACCCACGCGCCGGCGGCGTAGGCAGGGTAACCGACGAGGAAGACGCGTGCCCAGGAGGCCGGATCCACCCCGCTGGCCCGGAAGGCCGCGAAGTCCAGGCCGGCGCTCACCGCCAGGATCACCAGGGCCAGCAGGTAGGGCGAGAACCGGCCCGCCGGCGCCAGGGGCTCGGCAAGCCAGGCTCCCACCCCGATCGACGCCACCAGCATGAAGAAGGCCCACCGGGCGGTGAGGCGCTCCAGGCGCTCCATCGGGGGCACGTCGGCGCGCGGCCTGGGGAACGGTTCGTCCATAGAAAGCCCGGTACGCCGTGGGAGCGATCGTTCCCTGCTATGACCTGGCGGATGCCCCGCAGGGACCGGGGGAGGACAGGATAAGCCCCGTGAGAGCGGCGCGGCATTCGGCAGGACCGGTGGCTCCCGGGCCGAAGGCTCCTCAGGGGAGTCGAGCGACGCGGTCGCCGGTGAAAGGTGGGATGGGCATGTCCCAGGTAACGTCCCGAACGGTTCGCGCCCCCCGCGGCACCACCTTGAGCTGCCGGGGCTGGCAGCAGGAAGCGGCCATGCGGATGCTCATGAACAACCTGGACCCTGAGGTGGCCGAGAAGCCGGACGAGCTCATCGTCTACGGAGGGTCCGGCAAGGCGGCCCGGAGCTGGGAAGCCTTCGACCGCATCGTGGAGACCCTGAAGGACCTGAAGGACGACGAGACGTTGCTGGTCCAGTCGGGGAAGCCCGTGGCCGTCTTCGAGACCCACGACCGGGCCCCCCGGGTCCTCATCGCCAACTCGCTCCTGGTGCCCCGGTGGGCCACCTGGGAGCACTTCTGGGAGCTGGAGGGCAAGGGGCTGATCATGTTCGGCCAGATGACGGCCGGATCGTGGATCTACATCGGCGCCCAGGGCATCATCCAGGGTACCTACGAGACCCTGGCCTCGCTGGCCCGCCAGCACTTCGGCGGCTCGCTCGCAGGCCGGGTGGTCCTCACCGGCGGCATGGGCGGCATGGGCGGCGCCCAGCCGCTGGCCATCACCATGAACGGCGGTGTGGGGCTCATCATCGAGGTCGACGAGCGGCGCATCCGGCGGCGTGTGGAGAAGGGTCTCTGCGATCGCTGGACCGCGGACCTGGACGAGGCGCTCCGCTGGGTGGCGGAGGCCCGGCGGAAGAAGGAGCCCCTCTCCGTGGCCGTGCTGGGCAACTGCGCCGACGTGGAGCCCGAGCTGGTGCGCCGGGGCTGGACGCCCGACGTGGTCACGGACCAGACCTCCGCCCACGACGCTCTGAACGGCTACGTGCCCGCGGGTCTCAGCGTGCCCCATGCCGAGGCGCTCCGGGCCAAGGACCCGCAGGAGTATGTCCGCCGGGCGATGGAGAGCATGGCCGTCCACTGCCGGGCGATGGTCGACTTCCAGAAGGCGGGTTCGGTGGTTTTCGACTACGGCAACAACCTGCGGGGCCAGGCGAAGGAGGCCGGTTTCGAGGAGGCGTTCGCCTACCCCGGCTTCGTTCCCGCCTACATCCGGCCCCTCTTCGAGGAGGGCAAGGGCCCCTTCCGCTGGGTGGCGCTCTCGGGGGAGCCGGAGGACATCCACCGCACCGACGAGGTGATCCTGCGCGAGTTCGGCGAGCAGAACGAGGGGCTCGCCCGCTGGCTCCGCCTGGCCCGGGACCGGGTGCCCCTCCAGGGCCTCCCGGCCCGCATCTGCTGGCTGGGCTACGGCGAGCGCGACCGGGCCGGCCTCCTCTTCAACCGCATGGTGAAGACGGGCGAGCTCAAGGCGCCCATCGTGATCGGGCGCGATCACCTGGATGCCGGGTCGGTGGCCTCCCCCAACCGGGAGACCGAGGGGATGCGCGACGGATCCGACGCCATCGCGGACTGGCCCATCTTGAACGCCCTGGTGAACACCGCCGCGGGCGCCTCCTGGGTCTCGGTCCACCACGGGGGCGGGGTGGGGATCGGCTACGCCCTCCACGCGGGCCAAGTGGTGGTGGCCGACGGCAGCGAGAACGCCGAGTGGCGCCTGGCCCACGTGCTGCGCACCGATCCCGGGCTGGGGGTGGTGCGCCACGCGGACGCGGGCTACGAACACGCCCAAGAGGTGGCTCGGGAGCGGGGCATCCGGATGCCCTCCCTGGAGGACGGCCCGTCGTAGGTACCGGGAAGGACGTGGAACCGCCCGGGAGAAGCCCGAACCAGGGATGTCAGCAGGTTGGAGGAGGGGGATGCGGTTGGTGGAGATGATCCAGTGTGTGCCCAACTTCAGCGAGGGGCGGCGCCAGGAGGTGATCGACGCCCTGGTGGCCGCATGCCGGGCTCCGGGCGTCGCCCTGCTGGATCACCACGCCGATCGAGACCACAACCGGCTGGTGGTCACCTTCGTGGGGGACCGGGCGGCGGTCCGGGACGCTGCCCTGCGGGCGGCCCGGGCGGCCATGGAGCTCATCGACGTGGAGTCCCACCAGGGCAGCCACCCCCGGATGGGCGCGCTGGACGTCCTCCCATTCGTGCCGGTGCGGGGTGTCACCATGGCCGACTGCGTGGCCCTGGCGGAGGAGGTGGGCCGGGTGCTGGGCGAGATGGGCCTGCCCGTCTACCTTTACGAGGAGGCGGCCCGCACGCCCGAACGCCGCAGCCTGGCCGACGTGCGCCGGGGCGAGTACGAGGGCCTGCGGGCGGACGTGGCCGAGGGCCGACGGCTTCCGGACTTCGGCCCCCCCGCCCTGGGCCGGGCGGGCGCGACGGCCGTGGGCGCCCGAAAGCCGCTGGTGGCTTTCAACGTGAACCTGGGTACCCCCGATGTGAAGGTGGCCAAAGCCGTGGCCAACCGGGTTCGGGAAGCCCGGGGCGGCCTAAGGAACGTGCGGGCCATCGGGCTGGCGCTCGAGGGCCGGCCGGCCGTGCAGGTCTCCATGAACCTGGTGGACACCGAGGCGACCCCCATCTACCGGGCCCTGGAGCTGGTGCGGGTGGAGGCGGCCCGGTACGGAGCGCCCGTGGTGGGCACGGAGGTCGTGGGCCTGGCGCCCCAGGCGGCCCTGGTGGACTCGGCCGCCTACTACCTCCAGCTCGAAGGGTTCAGGGCCGACGAGCAGGTGCTGGAGAACCGGGTGACGGAGGCGCTCCTGGTCGAGGTGGAAGGGCACGAGCCGGCGGGGGCGGACAGCGGCCCGCTCGCCCCGGACGCGACCCCTCGGGCAGGCGAGGTCGCGGCCATGGGGAAGCTCCCCCTGGAGCAGTTCCTTGAGGTCCTGGCCTCCGAGGCCCCGGCACCGGGGGGCGGGAGCGCCGCCGCTGTGGCCGGAGGCATGGCCGCGGCGTTGGTGGCCATGGTGGCCCGGCTGAGCCAGGGCAAGCGGTTCGCCGAGGTGGCCGAAGAGATGGTCCGGGTGGCCCAGGAGGCTGACGCCCTCCGGCGCCGCCTCGAGACGCTGGCGGAGGCCGACACCGAGGCCTTCCGGCAGGTAATGGCCGCCTACCGCCTACCCAAGGAGACGGAGGCCGAGAAGCGCACCCGCAGGCAGGCCATCGCCCGGGCGCTGGAGCGGGCGGGACGCATCCCGCTGGAGACGGCCCGCGCGGCCCTGGAGCTCCTCCCCCTGGCCACCGCCGTGGGCGAGCGGGGGAACGGGTCCTCGGCCAGCGACGCCGCCGCGGCGGCGCACCTCCTGGGCGCCGCGGTCGAGGGCGCGCTCCTCAACGTGGAGATCAACGCGGCAAGCTTGAAACGGATGGCGGACGTGGACGCGGCACGATCCGGCGAGGAGCTGGCCGGGGCCGTGGTGGAGCTGCGCGGGCGCCTGAACGCGATGCTGCCCCCGCTCGTGGCCGCCTGTGAGGCCCGAGTCCGGGGAACCGGATAGGTGGCGAGGAGCATGGCAGACCCGAAGGAACCGGACCTCGGAACCACCGGCGTCACACCACGCGGCGCCCAGCCATCCGGCACCGGGCGCCCGCCCCTGCGCCAGCTCTATACCGAGATCGCCCAGCTCGTGACGATGGCGGGTCATTCGGAGCGACCCGTCGCGGGCTCCGCTGCTGGCAAGATCGGCCTCATCGAAGACGCCTACATGCTGGTGGAAGGCGACCGGGTGGCCCGGGTGGGGCGGATGAGGGATCTGAAGCCCACGCTGCTGCGTGAGGCCACCGTCCACGAGGTGGGCCGGCGGGTGGTCGTGCCCGGCTTCGTGGACCCCCACACCCACGCGTGCTTCACCGGTTGGCGTGCCCAGGAGTTCCGCCAGAGGGTGCTGGGGGCGACGTACCGGGAGATCATGGAGGCCGGCGGCGGCATCCTGAGCACCGTGGAGGCGGTACGGGCCGCGAGCCAGGGCGAGCTGGAGGCGGCCCTGAGCGAGTTCCTGGGGCAGATGCTCGCCCAGGGGACCACCACCGTGGAGGTGAAGAGCGGCTACGGGCTCGCCACCTCCGATGAGTTGAAGCAGCTTCGAGCCATCAGGGAGGTAGGGCGCTTGCAGCCGGTGGAAGTGGTGCCCACCTTCCTGGGCGCCCACCAGGTGCCCCCCGAGTTCCGCAACAACCGGGCCGGATACGTGCAACTCCTGGTGGAGGAGATGCTCCCCGCCGTCGCCCGTGCCGGGCTCGCCGAGGCGTGCGACGTCTTCTGCGAGGAGGGGGTGTTCAGCGTCGAGGAGACCCGGCAGATCCTCCTCCGAGGCCGGGAGCTGGGGCTGAAGGTGAAGCTCCACGCCGACGAGCTGGCGGGCAGCGGCGGGGCGGAGCTGGCAGGGGAGCTGGCCGCCCTGAGCGCGGACCACCTGCTCCAACCCAGCGACGCGGGGCTCGAGCGGCTGAAGGAGGCCGGCACGGTGGCCGTTCTGCTGCCGGGCACCGCCCTTTTCCTCGGTTCCGACCGCTTTGCACCGGCCCGGCGCATGGTCGAGATGGGCATCCCCGTCGCGCTGGCCACGGACTTCAACCCCGGCAGCTCGCCCCTCCAGAGCATGCCGCTCGTGATGAGCCTCGCCTGCGTCCGGATGGGCCTCAGCCCCGAAGAAGCCCTGGTGGCCGCCACGATCAACGCCGCCCACGCGCTCGGCCGGGCGGACCGGGTGGGCAGCCTCGAGCCTGGCAAGCAGGCGGACTTCGTCCTCGTCGACGCCCCGGGCTACCTGCACCTCGCCTACCGGTTCGGCGCTCCCCTGGTGGAGCAGGTCTTCAAGCGGGGCCGGTCCGTCTGGCGAAGGGCGCCCGAGCAGGTCTAGGGTCCGTTTAGGGTGGAGGTTCCGTTCCAGGGCCGTGGGGTACGAGGGGGCAAGGGCACGACCCCGAAAGTATAGGATGGAGTGGGCGAGGCAAGAAGGCAGGTACCGGTGACGGCACGCCCGGTTGTGAACGCGGCCGGGCGCTTGGGGGTGTGTGGCGTGGCGAAGCCCCGAGTGGGCGTGGTGTGCGGGGGCCCGTCGGCCGAGGCGGAGGTCTCGAGGGTATCGGGACGTGGCGTGGCCGAGGCGCTCCGGGCCACGTACGAGGACGTGGTGGTCCTGGAGCTCGAGCCGTCGATCTCCGGGCGCCTGCAGGAAGAGCGGGTGGACGTGGTCTTCCCCGTCCTTCACGGCCCTCCGGGTGAGGACGGCTGCTTCCAGGGTCTCCTGGAGATCCTGGGGCTTCCCTACGTGGGTAGCGGCGTGCTGGCCAGCGCCTGCGCTATGGACAAGGTGACCGCCAAGCGGCTCTTCCGGGCTTCCGGGCTGCCCGTGGCCCGGGAGGTGGTGGTGGCGCCCGCCGAGAGGCCGGCCGAGGCGGCAGAGCGCGTTCGGGCCGAGCTGGGCGCCGACGTGGTGGTGAAACCCGCACGCCAGGGCTCGGCCGTGGGCGTTGGCTTCGGGCACGACGGGACCCTGGAGGAGGCCCTGGCGCAGGCCCTGCACTTCGGCGATGCAGTGTTGGTGGAGGAGCGGGTGCGTGGGAAGGAGATCACCGTGGCCGTCCTCGAACGAGACGATCGGGTCGAGGCGCTGCCCGTCATCGAGATCCGCACACCACCGGGTTCCTGGTACGACTACCCGCACCGGTATACCCCCGGCTGGAGCGAGCACGTCATCCCGGCACCCCTGCCCGAGGCTACGTACGCTCGAACCCAGGAGGTGGCCTGCCTGGCCCACCAGGCCCTGGGCTGCCGGGATCTCTCCCGCGTCGACTTCGTGGTCCCCGATTCTGGGGAACCAGTGCTTCTTGAGGTGAACACCATCCCCGGTATGACGCCCACCAGCCTCTATCCCGACGCCGCCCGGGCCGCGGGGATCTCCTTCGAGCAGCTGGTCGCCCATCTGGTCGAGCGGGCGCTGGCGCGGGGCGGGAGCAGAGGGTGACCGGCGGGGGGACTCAGGGTTCGGGCGGATCCTCGTGCGGATCGGAGGGACGGTCGGAGGAGGCCTGTTCCAGGTACCTGGTCACCTCGTGGGCGTAGGCCTCCAAGTCCCCGAGCCCGGCAGCAAGCAGCTCCAGGAGACGCTGGTCATCTATGTCCAAGTAGCCGTGCACGAGCCGGTTCCGAAGACCGATCAGGCCGTGGAGCCGCTTCGCCGTCCCCGCGGAGAGCACGCCCTCTTGGACCAGCTTGTCGACCGCTTCGTGAGGATCGCCAGGGGCTTTGTGGTAGGCCTTTGCACAGATGTGGTAGGCTACGTCAGCGATGGCCTCCACGGAGGTTTGGAGCGCGTAACGCGTCCCGCGGCGCTTCCATGCGTCCTGCAGGAGTTGGGCGCGATCCGGAGTGGTCGTGAGGAGGTCACGTAGCGCGGTGACCTCCCCCATGAGATAGGCCAGGCGCGTCTTCATCCGTTCGGAATCCAGGCCCATCGGCGCTCCCTCCCGCAGCTCAGGTTTCGAAGGGTATCCGTTTCGACCGTGCGATGACCAACAGGTCCCCTAGTCTAGCCTTCAAGGACCTCTTCGAGGGCTCGCCGATACCTAGGGTAGAGGTCCGCGTGCTGTCGCGTCACGTCCTCCAGGAAGTTCGTAACCCGTTCTTCATCCGCCAGATAGACCAGCCTGCCCGAGTGGACGACCCTGAAGGAGAAGAACCACCCATTGGGGTCGAGGGCCGTGACGTGAAAGGGATGGTCCTCTCGCCGGCCCAACCGTAGCTGGGCCTCCGCCTCTACTTCGAGCGTGCGGCGCAGGTCCCGCTGGGTCGCGGCATCCACGATCAGGGCGACGTCGATGTCACTCTGCGGCTGGAAGTCCGCCAAAACCGATCCGAAGAGATAAGCGCCCGCTACCTCGGGCAGGCCTTCGAGGCGGGCTGCGATGAAGGCGGCCAGCTCATGGAGATCGATCCCTGCCGGTGGGGTTGCCGATTCGCTTTGCCTGGACGGATCCGGCGTGAGCAAGGCCGCATCTCACCTCCCGCCCTTTCTCAAAGGTTGCGGCCGCCAGGTGCGGTTCACGAGACCTCGTTGCCAGTATAGCCCATCCGCGCCAGGAGCGCAGTACGTCCTGCACAGGTTTGCGCGGGTTCCCACGGCGCAGGCGTGGGTATGACCAGGCGTGTTGCCTCGTCCAGGGAAGCCCCGTGTGTGAAGAGAAGGTAACAGGGGCCAGGAAGGAGATCCCGCTCGGGGGAGGTTGGAGCTTTGGACGACGTGCGCATCGGCTGGATCGGCCTGGGGATCATGGGGAAGCCCATGGCCCGAAACCTCATGCGTGCTGGCTACCGGCTGTCCGTCTTCAACCGCAGCCGGGCCGCGGTGGACGAGCTGGCCGCCGAAGGGGCCGAGCCGGCGGCCTCTCCCGCCGAGGTGGCCCGCCGGTCGGACCGCGTCTTCACCATGGTGACCGACTCTCCTGACGTGGAGCAGGTGGTGCTGGGGCCCCAAGGCGTGCTGGAAGGCGCCCGCCCCGGTACGATCCTGGTGGACATGAGCACCATCTCGCCCGAGGTTTCCCGCCGGGTGGCTCGCGAGGCCGCGGCCCGGGGGATCCTCGCCCTCGACGCGCCCGTGAGCGGGGGCGATGTGGGCGCCCGTGAGGGGACGCTCTCGATCATGGTGGGCGGGGACCGGGAGGCCTTCGACACCGTGCTTCCGCTGCTCCAGGTTCTGGGCCGCACCGTCACCCACGTGGGGCCGCCGGGATCCGGCCAGGAGGTGAAGCTCGTCAACCAGATCGTCTGCGGCCTCAACCTGCTGGCCATGGCCGAGGGGCTCGCCTACGCGGAGAAGGCGGGCCTGAACCTGGAGACGGTCCTCAAGGTGATCACCAAGGGCGCGGCCGGCTCGTGGATGCTCTCCAACCTGGGTCCGAAGGTGGCCCGGCGTGATTTCGCCCCGGGCTTCATGGTGCGCCTGCAGCAGAAGGACCTGCGGCTGGCGCTGGAGGCGGCCGCCGCGGCTGGCCAGCCCTTGCCCGGTACGGCCCTGGTGCAGCAGCTCTTCCGCCATCTGGAGGCGACAGGCCGCGGGGATGAGGGAACCCAGGCCCTGGCGAAGGTGTTGGAGCGGCTGGGTGGGCGGGAGGAGGCCCCCGGAAGCCTGACCGGCTGAAGACGGCGGTGCCGCCACCCAGAGCGGCGGTGCGGCCGGTGGGGACGCCTGGCAGGCTCTACCGCAGGAAGACCGCCCCCACCACCAGCGCGCCAGCCACCAGAACCGCCGGGTGGAGGTGCAGGAGATAGATGCCAGCGAGGGCTGCTCCTGCAATGAGAATGGCCGGCGGGGTCTTGACGAAGGCCAGGTAGTCAATGGCCAGCGAGATGAAGAGGACCCAGACCACCGGCCGCACGCCCTTGAGCATGCCTGCCACCACGGGGCTCTCGCTGAACCGCTGGAGCAGCCCCAGCAGCCCGATCAGGAGGAGGGCGGTGGGGAGGACGACGGTGATGAGGCCGACCAGGGCGCCCACCCAACCAGCCACGTGGTATCCGATGTACCCGGCCATCTTGGTGAGGATCGGCCCGGGTAGGGCGTTCCCCGCAGCCAGGAGGGTGGCGAACTCATCGGGTGTCAGCCAGTGGTAGTGCTCGACCGCCTCCGCCTCCAGCAAGGGGATGCTCGCGGGGCCTCCCCCGTAGCCGAGCATGCTGGCCCGGAAGAGGCCGACGAAGAGGTCGAGGAGCCGGTGCAGGAAGGTCGCGGGCAACGGGATGCCACCTCTCGAAAGGGATCTGTGCCGCTAGGGGTCCCCTGAACCCGGGACGGGCTGGGGCGCTTCGATTCTCTTCGCTAAGGGTTCGGCCGGCTCCTGGGCCGTCCGCCGGCAGGCTGGAAGGCGAACCAGGCGGCGCGTGCCGCCAGCGGGTCGTAAAGCCGGGCCGGCAGGAGCCGCACCAGCCGCAAGGAGAGGGCCAGAGGCCAGGGGAAGGCGAGGGTGGGCGCCCCCCGCTCGGCCGCCCGCAAGATCCGCCGGGCGGCCACGTCCACGGGGACCAGCAGAGGCAACCCGCTGCGGCCAGCGGTCATGGGTGTGTCGATGAAGCCCGGATCCACCACCGTGACCCGGATCCCATGGGAACGCAGGTCCACCCGCAGGCTCTCGAAGTAGGTGGAGAGGGCCGCCTTGCTGGCCGAGTAGGCGGCCGTACCGGGGAGCCCTCTCCAGCCCGCGAGGCTGGAAACGGCCACGATCTTTCCGGACCGGCGCTGTAGCATGGACGGCAGCACGCAGCCCACCGCGTGGATGGCCCCCAGCAGGTTGGTGCGGATCACCTTGGCGTGGCGCTCGGGATCGATCCGCTCGACGGGCCCCGATCCCCCCACCCCTGCGTTGACGACCAGCAGGTCCACGGGCCCGAAGGCCTCGTGCAGGCGGGCCGTGGCCGCTCGAACCGCGGCCACGTCGCCCACGTCGGCCGGCAGGGGTAGGGCGCGCCCGCCGGCCGCCTCCACCTCCCGAGCGGCCTCGGCGAGCTCCGCCTCCCGGCGCGCGAGCAGGCCGACCCGAGCCCCGCGGCGGCCGAGCTCCCCCGCGAGCTGGCGCCCCAGCCCGCTGGAGGCGCCGGTGATCAACGCAACCGTGCCGGTCCACGGTGACATGGCTACCACCTCCGGCGCCAGCATTCCACGTCGGGTGGCCGATTTCATGCCGGACGGTACGGCCAGCTACCGAGCCTCCCAGGCCCGGGCGTCCTCCAGCAGGCGGCCCTGGGGCAGGGCATCCGGCGGGAGGAAGTCGATGCGGTCCGGGCGGACCCGCGTCACCTCGCGGGCCTGGGCAACGATCCGCTCGCGCAGGTCCTGGGCCCGATCGGGGTCCGGGAGGGGGTCGGCCGCGAAGGCCAGGTGGAGCACGTCCCGATGCTCCTCCCGGTCCACCCGGCCGTGGACGGCGGTGAGCTCGGGGAAGCGGGAGAGGAGCTCCCGGAGGTGGTGGGGGTACAGGAACATGCCCCGCACCTTGACGGCTTCGCCCACGCGGCCCAGGATGCCGCTGAGACGGGGGGACGGCCGCCCACAGGCGCAGTCTCCCGGAAGGACGCTGGAAAGGTCGCCCGTGCCGAGACGGACCAGAGGATAGGTCTCGCCCAGCGACGTCACGACCACCTCGCCCGGCGTTCCGTCGGGCACGGGTTCACGGGTGGCGGGATCCAGGAGCTCCACCACCACCGCGTCCACCAGGTGCATCCCGCGGCGCTCCACGCACTCGTAGGCGAGCATCCCGAGCTCAGCCGTACCGTAGCCCTGGTACGCGTCGATGCCGTAGACGTCCTGGAGGCGCTGCCGGAGGGACTCGTCCAGCTTCTCGGCGGTGAACCACGCCTTGCGGAGCCTGAGGCCTGTTCGGGGGTCCGAGCCTGGAGGCGCTGCTGCCCGTCCCTGCCCCACTTGGCGCTCGGCTTCCTCCAGCAGAGCCAGGAGGTAGCTGGGCACCCCGGTGTATCCGGTCGCGCCAGCCTCCCGCATGACCTGCACCTGCTGCTCCTTGGACCCCACGCCGGCCGGGATCACCGTGGCGCCCAGCTCGTGGAGGCCCGCCTCCACCAGGAACGAGGCGGGGCTGAGATGGTACGAGAAGGTGTTGATCACCACGTCTCCGGGGCCGAAGCCCGCGGCCACCAGCGCCTCACGGCTGTGCCAGAAGCCCGCCTCGGCGCCTTCCACGTCGTAGATGGGCCCGGGGGACATGAAGACCCGCTTTACCTGGTGCAGCGGTGCGGCCAGGAAACCGCCGAAAGGCGGGTCCTCCCGCTGCATGGCGGAGAGATGCTCCTTCGGGGTCACCGGGAGGCGGGCCAGGTCCGAAGGGGTACAGACCTCCTCCACGGCCACCCCGGCCTGCTCGAGGAGGCGGCGGATCCCTACCGAACGGGCGTGGGCCTCGGCCAGGCGGCGCGCAAAGAACCCGTCGGACATGGCGGCGTGGAGCACGGCAAGGACCTCCCCGGCGCGGATATCTGATGAGTTGTACTCATTTTACGGTTAGTCCGGGGGCGCCGTCAACGCAACCTCGCTCAGTGGCCGTGGCTCGCGTCCGCCGGGCGGGCGGGCCGCGACAGCAGCGACGTAGCCGGCGCCACCCGCACCGATGCGCCCCTCGCCGAGCAGTGGGCCTCGGTGAGATCCACCTCCGGCAGATCCACCTCCACCACCTCGGGAACCTCCTCGGCCAGGCGAGAGAGCCGGAGGAGAAGATCCGCCAGCCCCTCGGCGCATGCCCGGGCGACGGCGGGGGTAAAGCCGGACAGGGCTGCACGGGCCATCTCGTGTGCATCCAGGTCCGTTAGGGGCGTGATGCGGACCAGCGGGGCCCGGTGAATCAGGGGGCGCTCGGGTGGAGCCGTGGCGCCCGCCCCGCGCGCCGGAGCGGCCGGCGTCTCACCAGGCTCGCCGGAGGCGCCAGGCTGCCAGGCGACCCCGAGAGGCTGCGCGCCGATCACCGGACCGAACAGTCGATCGTAGGCCACGCCCAGCGCGAGCCGGGCCAGGGGGGCCTTCCGAGGTTCTTCAGACGCCCCCGCCCCGGGCTGCCCCGCTTCCCCTGAGCCGTTGCCGTCGCGCTCGAATACGGCAGCCGCCGTGTGGGACGCCGGCACTGAGAGCTCGCCGTCGGGGCTGAGGCGGATCCCCATGGCGCCCAGGAGCGCGGCCGTCTGCTCCGGTTCCAGCCAAAGACCCTCCTCGGGCGGGGATGCGGCGCCGGCCAGCACCTCTCGGGCAAGCGCCCGGGCCTGGCCCGAGTCGGCGCCCGGCAGGTCCGGTACCCGACCCCGGGGGCGCCGGCGGAACTCGGCGTAGCGGGCGACGGCTCCCAAGGCCCGCACGGCCCGCTCGGGGAAGGGGTAGACGGGGATCCGCTGCCCCTCGGCCTCGAGGTAGCGGACGGGACCGCCGCCCGGCGACATGAGGAAGTTGGCCACGATCGGCTTGCGGATGCCCTGGAACCGTTCACGGCCGGCGGCCAGGTCGCTTCGCCCTGCCACCTCCTGCACCGCGTCCACGATGGCTTGCGCCACCGCCTCTTCCTCCTGGGTGCCCACGGGGATGAACAGGACGATCACCGCGTCCACGTCGGGGTCTCGCAGCAGCTCGGGAAGGGCCGCCCGGTAGCCCTCGGCCAACGCTTCGAAGCCCAGGTCGATGGGCGGCCGGGCCAGCTCCAGCTCCTGGCCGGGAAGGGCATCCACCGTGATCACCGCGCCGCCCGCCGTGTTGGTGACTACCGCCACCCGGCGCCCCTCGGGCAAGGGCCCCGCTGCCAGCAGCGCGGCTGCGTCGAAGAGATCCTCCAGGGTATCCGCCCGGATGATGCCCGCCTGGCGGAAGAGGCCCTCCACCACCACGTCGCTCGCGGCCACAGCCACCGTCCGCTTCTCCGACACCGCGAGCCCCGCCGCGGTGCGCGCCCCCTTGACGGCCAGGATCGGCTTGTGGGGCGTGATCTCCCGACAGATGCGCGAGAACTTGCGGGGGTTGCCGAAGGACTCCAGGTAAAGAATGATCATTTCGGTGTCCGGGTCGTCGGCCCAGTACTGGAGCAGGTCGTTGCCCGATACGTCGGGCTTGTTCCCCAGGCTCGCGAAGCTGGAGACGCCCACGCCGATCCGGCTGGCGTACTCCAGGATGGCGATGCCCAGTGCGCCCGAGTGGCTCGCGATGGCCACTCGCCCCCGGCGCGGCAGGGTCGGGGCGAAGCTTGCGTTGAACCGCACCTCCGGGTGGGTATTGAGGAGGCCCAGACAGTTGGGGCCGATGAGCCGGATCCCTGCGTCTCGCAGCCGGTGGAGCGCCTGGCGTTCCAGCTCGAGCCCCACCGCGCCCGTCTCGGAGAAGCCGGCCGACGTTACCAGCACGCCCCGCACCCCGGCCTCCACCGCCTCGTCCACCACCGCCAGCACCTGGGCGGCAGGGACCACCACCACAGCCAGGTCCACGGGTTCGGGCACTTCCTTCAGGCTGGGGTAGGAGCGGACGGCCGCCACCGACCGGGCGCTGGGGTTCACGGGGTAGACGGTTCCCTGGAACCCGCCGTCGAGGATGTGACGGAAGAGGGCGTGCCCGAGACGGTCCGGGTCCCGGGAGGCGCCCACCACGGCCACGCTCTGCGGGCGGAAGAAGGGCTGCAGCGAGGCGGCGGTGGCCAGCTTCTCCCGGGTGGCCTGGAGGGCCCGAGTGCGCTCCGTCTCCCCCAGAGGAAGCACCACCCGCAGCTCCCGGGGGTCGTTCTTGGGATCCCACCGTTCCTCGGCCTCGAAGCCGCTGTCGTGGAAGACCTGCATCATCTTGTGGTTGTCGCGGAGGACGAAGGCTTCGAAGCGCTTCAGCCCATTCCGCCAGGCTGCCTGGGCCAGGTGCTCAAGCAGCAGGGTGCCCAGCCCCTTGCCATGGTAGCGGTCGTCCACGAAGAAGGCCACCTCGGCCGTGTCCGCCGGCTCGGAGCGCACGTAGTTGCCGATGCCCAGGATGTGATCCCCGGCGACGCAGACCAGGGAGAGGGCGCTCACGCCGTCGGCGGTCACCATCTGCTCGATCCACTTGGCATCCACCTCGCCCACCGAGGTGAAGAAGCGGAAGTAGCGGCTCTCGGCCGAGGCGTTACGGAACAGCTCCCGCAGCATGGACCGATCCCGGTGGTCGTTGCGGGCAGGCCGAAGGTCGGCCACCGTCCCGTCGCGAAGGATCACCCGCGCCATCCTCGAGCCCCCCGTGCGCCCGCCGGTTCCGTCCGTCCGGGCGCGGTGCTCTCTCCAGTGCTTTCCTGTAGAGTTCCCGCTCGGGGGGGTTGGACCCTCCAGAGGACCGCGTCGCCCTTCGGAGGAATGGGTCGGAACCGAGGTCGATCCGGTCGTCGAGTTCGTTCCTCGAGCCGGTGACCGTGCAGGTGAGACTCTGCTGTGCCGCCATGCCGGGAATCTCGATCGGCCTCACGCAGGCGGTGGAGAGAGGCAAACAGGAGGGCGGCCCTGAACATGCGCACCGCCGCCTGCACGTGGGTCGCCCGCCCACCGCCGGCTTCGACGACGTGTCGAAGCCGGGCCTGAATCAAGTCTGTCCCTTCGTCCCGCAGCTGCTTGAAGGCTGCGGCAACGAGGGGTTGCGTCAAGAACTCCCCGAGAAGGAGCCGCGCCAGCCTTTCGCGAGCGCCGAGCTCGGCAAGCAGTCGCCGGCCCAGGGACGTGAGCAGTTCCTGAAGACTCTCCTGGTCCGATGACGCCAGGACTTCCCTGATGGCCGGGAGGAGGCTACGCTCGGCCAGGAGGGTTTGGAGAAGTTCTTCCTTCAGGGCCGCAAGTGGGTCCGAACCGTGCCGAGAACATGCAGATCCGATAGGTTTTCGGGTCAGAGCGCTTCGAGATCGTCCCGCACAGATGCTGGGGTGGTGGTCTTGCCGGGAAGTCATGCGGGAGGAAGGTCGGTCCCCTGCTGAAGCTGCGCAAGGAGACGACCTTCTTCCCGCTCGCCCCGACGTCCGTCGGGACGGAGCCCGCCCGCCGGGAAGACGGGCCGGCTCACAGGCCTGGAGCCGGCTGCTCGCCCCTGCGATCCTCCGCGTTGGCGGGCGGATCGTCGGGGTCGGGGCCCAGGGGGCGGGTGAGCCCCGGGCCGATGGTGATGGTGTGGAGGCTGCCGTGGCCCCCCTTGGGCTGCCATCCGACGCCCTTCCGATACAGCAGCTCGGCGATGGGACGCGTCTCGTGGGCATCCTCCCGCTCCATCACCAGCACCAGGCGATCGTCCGGCCCCAGCCGGTTCACCTCTTCCTCGATCTGTCTCAGGTGGTGTGCTCCGATACGGGGCCTCAGGTCCAGAGTGCGCTCCGCCACGACAGATCCCTCGCTTCCGGCCTGTAGCCTCTCCCGCGGGTGGCACGGCCATGCCGATGGGGACGGACGTGGATGAAGCACGACCGCTTGGGGCAGCTAGGACGGCACGATCCTGCGGATGACCTCCTTTTCCCATGCTCCGTGGACCGTGCGGGGCAGTTCTGCCACGGAGAACCAGCCGGCCGGATACGCCCCACCCGGCTCGCCCTCGGCGCTCACCCCGTAGTTGAAGACCACGTGCCAACCCCGACGACCACGGAACGAGTCGACGAAGGACATGGAGAGGACCTCGGGGCGGAGTCCGGGGAACGCTGCCAGGACCTCCCGGGCTGCCTGGTCGGGATGCTGATAAGGCTCCAGGTCGGCGCCAGGAAGCCACCAGCGCTCGTCGTCAGGGTCGTAGCGCACCAAGAGGATGCGGCTCTCAGCGTCGTGCACCACCAGATTGGCGATCAGCTGCACCTCGGGCCTGCTCTTGGGCACCGCTCGGTCACCTCCATCTTGATCTCCCCCCTGACTCCTGATCCATTCCTCCAGCCACCTGAACTCCGCTTCCGTCAGGACGGCCTCCCGGCCAGCCACTGCGGCAGCAGGAGCCGAACGGGAACGCGCCTGGATGGTTGCCAGCCGTTGCTCCAACATGGTTAGCCGGGTTTGAGCCAGCCGACGAACAACCTCATCCCCAAGCTCCGATGGCGCGGCCAACGCCAGTTGGAAGGGATCCCCTTTCTTGGGCGGCGAGATCCAGGCCTCCTGTAGGAGCATCTGGAAGTGGCGCCGCCCCTCGGGTGTGATGGCGAACTGGGTTCGCTGGGGCCGGCGCCCCTCGCGCTCCACGCCCACCACACGTACATGACCCTCCCGCTCAAGGGTGCGAAGGACCGAGTAGAGCGACCCGACCTCAACAGGGAACCAGAACCGCAGACCCTCTTCGTCCAGGATCTGCTTGATCCGGTACCCGTGGAGCGGACGCTCCGAAAGGAGCCATAGGATGAGCAGCCGCGTGAGCAGCCTCAATGCCTCCTCGTCGTCAATAGGAGATACGCGAATAGTCTAGATAGAGTATTCATCCGCGTCAAGGAGTCTTCGCGAGAACGGATCGTCTCAGACTACCCCGGGGGAACTGAACCAGTTCTGCTTTCGGTGCCGCTTCTAGCAAGAAGCAGGCCTGCGGGAACCTCAGATCATGCGAGGGTCCATCAGCATCCTTTCGGACCAGGACATACCCGAGCTGCGTGCCTGGAGCCGCTGGACGAGGCGGTAGCCGAGGTGGTAGCCGGAGCGCCCTGGTAGGGCCGGCTCCACGAATTCGTCCGCACCCTCGAACCACAGGAGGTAGTGCTCCTCGCCGGCGGCCTCCTTCACGTGCTGGAAGCGGGACCAAAGCTCCGCCTCGTGCTCCTGGCAATAGCGGAGCTGCCGGTGGGTGTACCCAAGGTAGGCGGTGAGTGGGAAGCCAGGGACGGTCGCCTCGGAGAAGGCGACCGCCAGACCCTCGGACAACAGCCATTCGGCCAGCGGCACGGCGCGCACCAGCCGCCCCTTATCAAAGTCGCCCTTGCCCACGGAGCGGCGGACGAGGCTCGCGCTCTCCCCGCTGAAGCGCACGCAATGAGCGTACTCGTGAGCCAGCCAGATGGGAAGCTCGCGCGGGTCGATCCCCAGGGAAGCTGGGTGCCTGCCGGGTGCGGGGACGAAGTGCTCGAGGCAGAGCCCAAGAGCGGGACGACCGCCGATCACCGTCTCGAAGGCGTTCGACGTGTATACTCCGACCATCAGGTAGACGTCGGGTTCGACCGGGGGCGGCAAGAGCCTTCGGCATATGTCCAGCCAGCCGGTCGCTGCTCGCACCAGCCCGTCGCCCCCGTAGAGGCTCTTGAGGTACTGGATCATCGGCTCAGGGTAGAGTGACCCGAAGCGGTCCACGACCCAGCCGACCCCGAGGCCCGACCAGTTGCGGTGGTAGCTCTCGAGAAACCGCCGGTTCGGCTTGTGGTAGGCCAGCCGGTAAGCCTCGCCGCGCGCTTCAGGCGGTGCACCAGCCACCTCGCCCAGAAAGACGGTATGAAGCGGATGGATCATCCGATCTCCCCCCTTCTTGCATGGCGAGGTCCGGACCGGCTTTTCCTGGCACCCGCTCAGGTCACCGGGCCAAGCGATCGGGCAGGAAGGGCGCAAGGTCGTCGAGGTGGGCCGCCGGCGGCAGATCCGCTCCCGTGGCCTCTTCCAGCGCGACGAGCGGGTCGGAGCCTTGCATCCAGGCCGACAGGAGCCATCCGCTCACCGGGCCCAGGAGGATCCCGTTCCGGAGGTGACCGGTGGCGACGAAGAGGCCCCTGTGGCCCGGGACGGGTCCTAGGATGGGAAGGCCGTCCGGGGACCCTGGCCTGAGCCCCACCCGCCAGCCCGCAATGCGAAGGCCCGGCGCGCCGCCGGGCCAGAGCGCGTCGAAAAGGCGCACGCCTCCGTCCAGGAGCATCCGGGACCCCGCCAGGCTCGGGGCCGTGTCGGTCGCGCCCGGCTCCATGGTGGCGCCCAGGTAGAGGCGCCCTGACGCCTTGGGTACCAGGTACGCTCCTGGGCCGAAGACCGTCCGCCGGAGCGGCGTCGGTCCCTGGAGAACCAGCATCTCCCCCTTCACCGGGGGTACCGAGAGACGCACCCCGAGGCCACTCAGGAGCGGGCCGCTGCCACACCCTGTGGCCAAGAGCACTCGATCGGCCTCGACCGACGCGCCGCCGGCCAGATCCACGCTCCAGCCCCTCGCTGCCGGCCGGATCGATACCGCCTGACGGCCCAGCATGAGGCGCAGGTGGGGCGCGGACGCGATGAGCGCCGCGGTAAGCGCCTCCGGCTCGATCTGGCCGTCCTCCTCCAGGAGCACGGCCCCCTCGACCCGGGGCGGTTCCGGGAGCCCCAGGACGCTGGCGAGGTCGGCCGCCTCGACCCACCGGGCGCGCAGCCCCAGGGCTTCCTGCTGCTTGGCGGTCGCGTGCAGGACCTGAGCGCCTTCCTCGTCCAGGGCCACCCTTACGATGCCTTCGGGCCGGTACCCGAGCGAGAGGCCCGTCGCCTCTTCGAGTGCGGGAACGAGGGTGTCGAAGAGGCGGCGGCCCCTCAGCGCCAGAGCCAGGAGAGGCCCTGGCTCCTCCACCTCCAGCTGGGCTCCCAGCATGCCGGCCGCCGCCCCCGACGCGCCGGAGGCGACCGCCCCCGCTTCGATCAGGACGACCCGGAGGCCTGCCCGGCTCAGGCAGTAGGCGGCCGAAGCCCCTACCACGCCGCCGCCCACCACCGCCGCGTCGAAACGTCCTGCCCGGCTCGTCTCGTTCACGAGGCCCGGACCACCCCGCGGGCTGGGCTGCTGGGCTCAGCGGTCTCCCGGCGCGGCATCAGCCCGGCTCGGTAGGCCAAACGGCCCGCGTCCACGGCCAGCCGCAGCGCGCTCGCCATGCCTACCGGGTCGCTGGCACGTGCGATCGCCGAGTTCACCAGCACCCCGTCAGCCCCCAGCTCCATGGCCATCGCCACGTCCGAGGGCGAGCGCAGGCCCGCGTCCACGATCACGGGGACCTTCACCCGCTCCACGATCCGCCGGATGCTGGACCAGTCGATGAAGCCTTGCCCGGAGCCGATCATGGAGGCCATGGGCATCACCGTGGCGCATCCGGCCTCCTCCAGGCGGAGGGCGGTCACCAGGTCGTAGCTGGTGTAGGGGAGAACGGCGAAACCCTCGCTCACCAGGATGCGGGCCGCCTCCAGGGTTCCCTCGGGATCGGGCCAGAGGGTCTCGGGGTCGCCGATCACCTCCAGCTTCAGCCAGGAAGTCCCCGTCGCTTCGCGGGCCAGGTGGGCCATGTGGATCGCATCCCGGGCGGTGCGGGCGCCGGCGGTGTTGGGAAGGAGACGGAAGCGGCTCAGCTCCAACTGGTCCAGGAAGAGCGGGTCGTCGCCGCTTCCCGTCAGATCCATGTACCGGATGGAGCAGGTGACCACCTCGGCCCCCGACGCCTCCAGCGCGCGGCGCATGGCCCGCGGGTCGCTGAACTTGCCGGTACCGGCCATCAGCCGGGAGCGGAGCGGTACCCCGGCGATGACCAGGGCGTCTCCTTCGGCCGGTCCGGCCTCATGCGGGGCGCGCTCCGTGGGCTCGGCCTGCTGGGAGCCACCGGCCATCACCCGCACCAGATCCACCCGGTCGCCCTCGGCCAGGCCGACCTGGTCCCACCGCTCTCGGGGGACGACCTCTTCGTTGACGGCCGCGGCCAACCGTTCGGGCAGGCGATCCAGCGACCGGACCAGATCGGCCAGGGTGGCGGTCGTCCCTTCCAGCTCCCGCGACTCGCCGTTGAGCAAGATCCGCATCGGATTCCCTCCTCCTTTGTCCTACGGTGATCCAGACTCGTGCCACGCTGCGTCGAGCGCCCTCCGGAGGGCCTCGGTCGCCCGGGCCGGATCCGGTGCCTTCGTGAGGTAGGAGCGGACGGCGACGCCCGCCGCTCCTGCACCGATCACCTGCGCCACCCGATCCGGGGTGATCCCACCGATGGCCAGCACAGGCGCGCCCGCGCTCCGCGCCACGTGGGCAAGCGACGGAAGCCCCCGGCCCGGAAGCCCCTGCTTGGACGCGGTCTCGAAAACGTGCCCGAAGATGAGGTAGGTCACATCGGTGGCTTCCACGGCTTCCCCCACGGAGTGGACCGACCGCCCGAGGATGGGAGGGTTGCCGGGATGGAGGCGTTCCCACAGCTCAACGGCCACATGGGGGGAGAGCCCGTCCGCGCGCAGGTGCACGCCGTGCGAGTCCATGGCAAGGGCGAGATCCAGGCGATCGTTCACCAGCAAGGGGATCCGTAGCGGTCGGAGGACGCGGATGAGCGCCTCGCCTACCGCCAGGACCTCGCGGGCAGGGAGACCTCGGAGGCGGAGTTGCACCGAGTCGAGGCCATGTGGGGCGGCCCGCCCCACCAGATCCACCAGCGCCCCGGGCTCCATCTCGGAGGTGACCAGCTGCAGGTGGGGGAGGGCGAGGTTCCCCGGGAGTAAGGCGGAATCGCCTCGCGGCGAGCCGTACGCGTCCATGGGATCCGGCCTCTCACGGGCCGGGCGGGGGGTGCACAGGAGAGACGCCTGTGCAGAGCACTTCGACCGGGAGGAGGCCGCTTCCCTCCGCTGGCATGACCCAGATCAGGTTCCAGGGTTCGGGCGTGCCCGTCTCAGCCGGCTCCCGCCGGCACCCCCACGGCACCCGGTCACTGCATGAAATCGACCGCTCGTTTTTCATTCTACCGCAACCCGGGCCCTCGAGGCCACCTCATTCCTCCAGGATTTCCCACTCGTGCTCGATCTGCACGCAACCCTTCAGCGTCTGGGCCATGGGGCAGCCCCGCTCGAAGACGGCCAGGGCACGCTCCGCCTCCGGTCGCTTGCCGGCCGGGATTCTCAGATGGTAGCGGCAGCGGATGCGGGTCACCTTCATGACGCCTTCGGGCGCTTCCACGAACCCCTCCGCCTCGGTCCACAGCTTATCCGGATGGCTTGGGATCTGGCGCGCCTCCAGCGCGCCTGCGAGCGTGCCGGTGAGTCAGCCGGCGGTGGCCGCCACCAGGTGGTCGAGGGTGGCGGGGTGCTCTTCTTCGGGCGTGATGCCGTAGAACTCTCTTACCCCGGCGTGCACCCCGTAGCGAACGGGATCGGGGAAGTCGGCGATGTACGCCCGGCGGTTGGGCCTCTCGTCCTGATGGACACGGATGCGGGCGATGTGGACCGGTTCGGGCACGCGATCATCTCCTCGGGATCAGCCTCTGGCCTTGACCCCATTATAGGTAGGCCGGGCCATCTTGGCGACGTCGCTCAGGCCGGCCAGCTTCGGAGGCCCAGGATAGCGGTGAGCACCACGGGGCCGGAGAGTGCGAAGAGGTAGTGGTACAGGATCCCTGTCGCCGTCACGCCCAGTAGCAGACCGAACACGGTGGTGAGGCCCACGGTTTTCCGATTCATCGCTTCATCTCCTTTGCAGGGCTGTGTTCCCCGACGGCATGGCCGCTACCGCGGCGCCACGCCCGGAGTCACGAGCGTCAGGATCAGGAAGGCAACGATCACCGCGTTGACGATGGCGCCTCGGAAGGCGCTGGCCCAGTCCAGAGCGATGAGACCCGTGGAGAGAACGACGGTACTCACCAGGGCGGGGCGCCACCAGTCCTGGCCTGTTACCAGGCCGATTGCGGCGGCAAGAAACCCGAGGGCTGCGGCCAGCCAGAGGACGCTGAACACCCGCATGCCCAGTGGGCCCACGTCCCAGCGTCCTCCCGCCAGAGTCGTCTTGTAGGGCAGGTCCGCCACGGCGGCCAGCGGCCAGTAAGCGACGAACCCCATCAGGTGGATGAGCCCGTGAAGGACCACCACGATGCCCGCCGCGTAGATCAGGACTCTCGACATGCTGGCTCACCCTTTCGATGAAGTCGGCGTGCGGGCGAGGAGCCGAGCGAAGAGGGCGTGGGGCCGGCAAACGGGCTCGCCCTCTTCTTCGGCGGTGAGGGCGGCGATGGTCAGGTTGTGGCGGTAGAGCCGTTCGAGGAGCTGCCCCGCATCCTCTCGAACGGTGACGGCCCGGCAGATGGAGGGTGTCATCTCTGCCAGCACCGAGGTCTGCATCAGGATACGCCGCAGGTCACCGGGCAGGTGGCGGAGCACCTCCTCGGCCAGGAAGCCGGAGGCGTGCCGCTCCATGTCGGAGACGGCCGCCATGAACCGGGTGCGGTCGGGCGGGTTGCCCATGCGCCCCAGGGGGCCCCGGAGAGCCAGGGCCAGACCGACCGGCTGCACTCCGGGTGGAGCCGCTGCAGGGCGGTGGGCTGCCGACACTCAGAACACCACCCGGGGGCTACGTGCTCGGAATGCCCGCTACAGGGTGCCCTTCGTGCTTCGCGGACGCCTTCCTGCCGGGGGAGGGCGGCGGGCAGGAACCGTGAGCCAAGTCAGAAGGTGCCAGAGCGCCACGCCACGCATCCGTCGGCTCGATCGTTCAACTCGTCCAGGGAATCGGGGTAGGGCGTCAACCAGCAGGTGGTCCGGGGGCTCTTCATCGCGGCTTTCCTCACGGCCGCGGCCGGGGCCTCCGCCTCCTTATCCTTCACTGTCCTTGGACCGGTCGGGGTCGGCCTGCTTCTCTACGGGTGGCTCACGAAGCGGGTCGCAGGGTAGGCACGGGCACCAGGCGGCTGATGCCTGGAGCCCATGGAACAGGGATCCCTCCGTCGATGGGAAGGGGTGCGTCAGGAAAAACGCGCCACGGCGGGGGCCCCTCTATGGCCTCCGCGCCGGTCGGCGTGCGGGTCCTGGATGATCCTCCAGGGACCTTTGCCCCGGTCTCGGTATCCGCACTTCGCCCGAATGGGCGATCCACAGGGCGCCATCGGAGTGATAGCATTGAGATCAGTGCTAGGAGCGGGTTTTCGCCTCCAGGCCGGATAGGGCAGTCCCGACAACGACCCATCGGGTGGGGCGATCGTATGCACCTGCAGCGCATCTTGCTGGTGGACGATCACGTCCTCTTCCGTAAAGGAATCGCAGCACTCATCCAATCCCGTCCGGACATGACGGTCTTGGGCGAGGCGGGCGACGGTCTGGAAGCCGTGACCCGGGCCAGGGAGACGCATCCTGACGTGATTCTCATGGACATCGGGCTGCCGGGATGTGACGGCCTCGAGGCGACGCGCCTCATCAAGAAAGAACTTCCGAATACCCACGTCGTCATGCTTTCCGTCTCGGACGACGATCAGGATCTGTTCAACGCGATCAAGGCTGGGGCGGAGGGCTACCTTCTGAAAGACGCGCAGCCCCAGGAGCTCTATGGGGTCCTGGAGGCGCTCCAGCGCGGTGAGATCCGGCTTTCGGGTCCCGTTGCGGCCCGGATCCTGACGGAGTTCGTCAAGCCATCCACGGAAACGCCTGAGAACGAGCCAGAGGACCCCACGCTGACACCTCGGGAGTTGGAGGTCCTCCAGGAGCTGGCCCGTGGCTCGACCAACAAGGAGATCGCCACCACGCTGCAGATCTCCGAGAACACGGTTAAGATCCACCTGAGGAACATTCTCGAGAAGCTGCACCTGAAGAACCGCACCCAGGCGGTGGCCTACGCCGTACAGAACGGTCTGGTGCGCTGCGAGGTCGAGGAGGCGGAGACCGAGCGGTAACCCTGCACGGGAGAGGTCGGCACGTGTAGCGACCCGAAGGGTGGAGGGAACGCCCCTTGAACTTCGGAGGGCTTCGTCGGACTCGGCGCCAGCCTCGCCTCGCGCTGAAGCTGGCGGTGCTGATCGTGGGCGTCTCGCTGATGGGCGTGACGGCGTCCTTCCTGCTGGGTACGATCGTTCATCGCGGCCAGTTGGTCGACGCCGCGCGCCAGTCCGCGGAGAGACTCAGCCTGACGGTCCGGGCCGCCCTCGAGGACGCGATGATACGAAACGACCGGGCCCTAATGTCCAACATCATCGATGAGATGGGCGAGTACGGGGTCGTCTCCCGGGCGTGGCTGCTCGATGGGGCAGGCGAGGTCTACCTGAGCACGGATCCCGAGGACGAGGGCCCATTCCGGCCGGTGGCAAGCCAACGGCGCACCTCCTCCACGAGCGCTGACGCGTCGCCCGGCTCGGCCTTGCAGGCCGTACTCACCGATCATGATACGCTCCTGAGCACGCACACCCTCAAGAACGCCCCCGAATGCCAGGTGTGCCACGGAACCGACCCGACGGTGCTGGGCCACCTGGTCCTCGAACTGCCGATGAACGACCTGCGCGGCCAGCTTGCTGCCTCCCTGCGTCCGATGGCGGTGGCCACGGTCACGGCACTCCTGCTGCTGGTAGGCTTACTGATCGCGGGCGTCCGCCGGCTGGTGGTTCGTCCCGTTGAGGCGTTGGGTGACGTGACGGCGCGCCTCGCGACGGGCGATCTGGACCACGAGATCGCGTTGACCTCGAGCGACGAGTTCAAGGAGCTGGCCGGAGCCTTCGACCAGATGCGCCGCAACCTGAAGGTCACGATGGCAGAGAAAGACCGGCGCAACGAGGAGTTGGGAGAGCTGAACCGGCTGGCCATCGCCGCCGCAGAGTCTTCCTCTCCGCACGAGATTGCCCGGCTGGGGCTCGATGTGCTGGCGAACCACCTGGGGGTCGAGGCGAGTGCCGCCTACCTGGCCCACGGGCACCGGTATCGCCTTGCGGCCTCGACCGGGCTCTCGGACGCGCAGCGCCCGCTCCTCGAGCGTGCCGCCAGGGCATCCACGGCGCTCGAGCAGGTCTTGAGGAAGGGCGTGGTGATCCGGCGGGGGGGCGCATTTCCGGGGTGCGAGGGCGTCGCACCTTGCGTGCCGGGGGGACTGCAGGTCGACGAGCGCCTTCCTTTGGAGCGGTATCCATTGGTGGAGGCTCTAGGTGGACGCCTGACCGGTGTCTACATCTGTCTTCCCCTCATTTCCCGCGACGTCATCGTGGGGGTTCTGGAGCTGGTAGGCCCTGGGGCGACCATGGCCTCCCCCGAGCGGGTGGACTTCCTCAACCTGCTGGCGCACGAGATCGGAGTCGCGATCCACAACCTTAGCCTCCTTTCCCGGAGCAGGGAGATCGCCACCCTCGAAGAACGCGACCGGATCGCACGAGAGCTGCACGACCGCCTTGCCCAAGCCCTCGCTTACCTCAAGCTGCGGGCGTCGGTGGCGGAAGAAGCGGCCCGTGAGGGTCGCATCGCTGATGTGGCACGAAGCCTGAATGAGATCAAGGGGGTCGCTGACGCCGCTTGTGGAGAGACGCGGGAGGCCATATTCCACCTGCGCGCCTCGACCCGCGAGAACGGGCAAGGGCTGGTGCCCATCCTTCGGGCGTTCGCCGGGGACTGCGCCAGACGGTACGGGCTCGACGTGGCGGTCGAGGCGTCCGACGGGTGGGAAGGGAAGGCACTCTCGCCCGACATTGAGACCCAGTTGCTCCTTGCCGTCCAGGAAGCGGTGTTCAACGCCTGTCGGCATGCCCGGGCAGAGCGGGTCGTCGTTTCCCTCGAATGCCCCGCCGACGCTCTCCGCGTCCGCGTGACGGACGATGGCTCAGGTTTCGATCTCACGTCAACGAATCCCAAGGATGGTTACGGTCTTCGCATCATGCGCGAGCGGGTCGAGGGCGTAGGCGGGCGGATGGAGATCCGCTCGGAGGCAGGCCGGGGGACCCAGGTCGAGTTTGCACTGCCTGGTTGATCCCTTCGGAGGGCCGCGTTGTGGGCATGACCCAGTTTGAGGTAGACATTTCCAGGAACGCCACCCTGTAGGGCTATCATCGGTAGCTCGAAATCCGGCTCGGGCCCACCCGAAAAGGTGTGGCGCTTGCCCCAGTGTTATGTAACTCTGAATATAGTGATCCGGAGCACTCGAATGGGGGGTACTACGGTCGCGCGGCGCGGCGTGGCGGTTGCGCTGTGGGACCCTCTCCGACACGCCCTCCTCCAGTGGGAGCCTGAGCCTGGGTATCCGGCTCGTCAAGATCGGCCAGTTCGCGGGCGGCTTTGCGTGAGCGAGGTCGTCTGGTACGCAAACGTCGCCGCAGCCGCCGAGGCTTCGACAACGTCGGGCGAGAGCGTGAAGCCCCGGGGAAACTGACGGCAGTCAGTGTCAGGTAGACCGCGCAAGGCGAGACAGCAAGGACGAAGGAGGCAACGAGCATGCCGTTTGCTGCGGAGAGGGCAAGAGGGATAAGCCGGCGGCTGTTCATCCAAGGCGTTGCCACCTCCGCTGGTCCTGGGGCTGGTGACAGTGCGCCGCGGGCGTCGCACGATGTCGCTTGGGATGGCGGAAGCCATCGGCCTGCTGGTAGGCGGAGTCATGCTCCGCTACACGATCCTCGCCGCCGGCGCGAGGCTGCCCATCCTGCTGCCCTGACGGGTTGGGTCGGGTCCCGATCGTGCCGACGGATGGCTCCTCTCAACCGGGAAGTGCCGTGGGTTGTCCGCGGGCGCCGAGGCAGCAGGAGAGCGGGGTGATCCACGGTGCGGCGGGTGATGGTCGTCACGCGGCGCGCGCTCCTCCGCGAAGGGCTGAAGGAGCTCCTGCGCGGGAAGGATGAGATCCAGGTCGTTGACCAGGCGGAGCGGGTGGAGGAAGCGCTGGAGCAAGTCGGGAGGCTCGAAGTCGACGCGGTGCTGGTCGACTGCACGGATCCCAAGCTCGACTCCGTGGAGGTCGCCGCACGTCTGCTCAAGGCCGGCTCGCGATCCGGGTAATCGCGGTCGACCTGGAGAGCAACGTGCTCACCACGTACCGGGGTCGCAAGCAGGTGATGGCTGAGGTGGATGATCGGACGGACGTGCTGCGGGGAGATGGTTGGGGAGAGGAAGAACTGAGGGCGGCGGACCTTGCTGCGCTGGCCCAGAATCGGAGCGGCGTCTACGATTTCCTCGCGGCCATCTACAACCAGCTTCCCGACGACGAGCTTGTCGAGATGCTTCGGGGCCCCGCGTTCGAAGAGGCGGTCCGAAAGATCGTCGACCAAGGCGACGCGCCCGAGGAGATGCAGGAGGGGTGCCGCCTGATCCTGCATTCCCTCGAGGCGCTCCGATCCGAGCCCGTGGAGGAGGGCCGCACCGCACTGGCCGTAGATCGCACGCGGCTCGTGCGGCGCATCAAGTCGGGATGCGGCCCGCCCCCTCCGTACGATACCTGGGCTCCGGGAATCAGCCGCACGTGCAGGCGACGGTGGCCGTCATCCGAGCGTACGCCGACGCCGGATTGGCCCTCTCCGAGGAGACCCACGATCAACCAGACTTCATCGGGATCGAGCTCGAGTTCATGCGGTGCCTGACGAAGCAGGAGGCCGAGGCGTGGGCCCAGGGCGATTCCGCGCAGGCTCAGGAGAGCCTTCAGCGCGAGCAGTCTTTCCTGAGGGACCACCTTGCCCGGTGGGTGAACGGCTTCTGCCGGCGCATGGAGGATGAGGCGGAGCTTGACTTCTACCGCGGCGTGGCGTTGCTGACACGGTTTCTGGTGAAGTCGGATCTCGAGTACGTCGCGAGCCTCCCTAGAGTGCACTGAGCCGGAGCACCCAACCGGTCCGCAGTACGTTTGTCTCAGGAACATCCTCTCCTTCTGTCGCCCGATCGCGCACCTCTACCCTCGCCCGGCCGGGTGTACCGGGCCTCTGCTGTTTCTGGTACGAGAGAATGGGCCGGGTCCAACGCCGAAGAGCGCGGCTTCTAGAAAGCATTTCCTCACCGTGAACGCCGCGGTGCGAGAGACCGCCGGGGTTTGACCCGCTCAGGCACATTCCCACGGGGGAGAGCGATCAGATGGCCCAGAAGAACAGCGTCGGCGAGCCGGTCGGACCGGCTGGCGTCTCGCGCCGGGCGTTCCTGCAATGGAGTGCGGCCCTGGGGGTATCCCTCGGCTCAGTCCAAAGTGTCAGCTTTGGGCTTCAGCGGGTTGAGGCCGCGCCGAAGAGTCTCCGGGAGGGGAAGTGGATCCCCGTCGCCTGTTGGGGCGACTGTGGAAGCAAGGGCTTCAACAAGGTGTACGTGGTCGACGGCGTCATCACGCGCTCAGGCACGGACGACACCATCACGGACAGCCCCACCTGTCCTCAACTGCGCAGTTGCGCCAAGGGGCGGGCACAGCGCAACCGGATCCTTGCTCCCGACCGCCTGAAGTACCCCATGAAGCGCAAGCACTGGGCTCCCGGCGGCGGGGAGAAGGAGCTGCGCGGCAGGGATGGGTGGGTGCGCATCTCCTGGGACGAAGCGTTGGACATCCTGGCGAGCGAGATCAAGCGCGTTGTCGGAAAGTATGGCAACACCGCCGTCTACATGCCGTCGTCCGCCACCGGAACGGGCACCTATACGGAAGTCGAGCGGGCGCTGAAGCTGTACGGAGGGTTCATCACGGACTGGGCTTCGTGCTCCAGCGGTACCTGGACGGCGACCGGTCCCGCCATCGGCCTGCCGCGCTCGCGCAGTGGCACGGGAGAAGACCTGAACGATGGCTTCGATCTGGCCAACGCTCAGCTCATCGTGCTGTGGGCGTCCAACCCTGCATGGAGTAGGGCGGGCAAGCCCGTGTACGCTCTCCTCCAGGCGAAGAAGGCGGGCGCGCGGTTCGTCGTCGTCGACCCGTTCTTCCATCCAACCGCCGCCGCGATGGGCGTGTCGACGGACGATTGGCTGCCAATCCGTCCCGCAACGGATCACGCCTTGGTGCTTGGTATGATGCACACCCTCCTGGTCGAGGACGACCCCGTCTCGTCGCCTCTCGTCAACTGGGAGTTCCTCCACAAGTACACGGTCGGATTCGATCGGGACCACATGCCGGCGGGGGCCGACGCGAAGGAGAACCTGAAGGATTACGTTCTCGGTACCTACGATGGCCAGCCCAAGAGTGCCGAGTGGGCGGCGGAGATCTGCGGCGTTCCGCCTGAACGCATCCGGGCCCTCGCGCGGCTGATCGCCACCACCCAGCGGGTGACGGTCATCATGTCGCCGGCCCCCGCACGGGTCAATGACGCGCAGTCGTGGCCCCAGGTGATTACGGCGCTGGGCGCCATGACGGGACACTTCGGGACGCCCGGCAACTGCGTCGGAAGCGACGCCGGCCACGCCTGGCTCATGGAAGGGCCCGAGCTCGTCAAGGGCGGTACCTGGATCGGGCGGCCAAGCGACTTCCCCGATCGCCCTCGCGTCGTGAACCCTGTCAGGATCGCGGTGAACCGAAACGAGCTCTGGGATGCCGTCCTGACGGGTAAGTACACCGCCGGGAAGGACGACGTTCGGGACATCAACATCCAGATGATGTACTTCGGGAAGGCGAGCCGTCTCAATCAGATCCCGGGGGCCGTCAAGGGCATCCAGGCCTTCCGCAAGGTGGAGTTCGTCGCCTCCCAGGACATGTTCATGACCCCGCACTGCGCCTTCTCAGACCTGGTGCTACCCATCACCTCGCGCTGGGAGCGGTTCGGTGAGGTGAGCACCAGCTTTCGGGACTCGCTGCTGTGGACCAGCCAGGCCATCGAGCCGCTCTTCGAAAGCAAGGACGACATCTGGGTCGCTCGCGAGCTGGCGGTACGCTTGGGTGTCGACCCGGACGTCGTGCAGCCGTACTCGTCGAAGCAGGACATCTTCAACCAGGTGGCCGCCGCGCGAGTCATCAGCGACGACGGCACGACCTACGAGCCTCTGGTCACCATCACCCAGGCCGACATCGACAAGCTGGGCGTGGTCGGTACTCCCCAGCAAGGCAGGATCGGGTTCTGGGAGTTCAAGGAGAAGGGGATCTACCACTTCCCGCGCAAGCCGGGCGACAAGTTCGGGCACATCGTCCTCAAGGACTTCGTGGACGATCCCCGGGAGCATCCGCTCGCCAGCCCCAGCGGGAAGATCGAGATCCACTGCCAGACGCTGGCAGACAAAATCGAGGCGGTGGGATTCTCGAAGATCCGCCCGATTCCGGCGTACACTCCGCCGACCGAGGGCTACGAGGATACCTTCTCCGACTGGGACAAGAAGGTCAAGGGCGAGTACCCGCTGCAGCTCCTTAACCTCCATGTCCCCAGGCGAGCCCACTCGAACTTCGACAACACGCGGTGGTTGCAGGAGGCCTTCCCTAATCTCGCGATGATGAACCCTCTGGACGCGGCCGAACGCGGCCTGCGGAACGGCGACACTGTCGTCATCCGGAGCCGCCACGGCAAGGTCCTCACCCGGGTGGCCATCTACGAGACCATCCGCCCCGGCGTGGTCGGAATGGGCCAGGGTGCGTGGATCGATTGGGACGATGAGCTGGGCCTGGACCGGGGAGGGTGCACCAACATCCTGTGCGGTGCCATTCCTACGGGAGAAGGTCATCAGGGCTGGAACAGCTGCAACGTCCAGGTCGAGAAGTGGACCGGAAAGCCCTTGCAGCCCGACCACAAACGGCCGCTGAGGGTCATCGAAGGGTAACGACTCCACTCACGAAGGAAGCGACAGACCATGAAACAGAAGGCGTGGTACTTCGATGCCAGTTCCTGCATCGGCTGCAAGACCTGTGAGATGGCCTGCAAGGACACCAACGACCTCCAGGTTGGCGTGCGGCTGCGCCGTGTGCGGGAGTACGGCGGTGGCCACTGGATCGTGCGCAACGGCTTCGAGCAACCGGCCGGCGTGTTCACCTACTTCGTCTCCACATCGTGCATGCATTGCCAGGAGCCCCCATGCGTGAACGTATGCCCGGCCGGGGCGATGCAGAAGCGGGAGGAAGACGGCATAGTGGTCGTGGACTCGGAGAAGTGCATCGGATGCGGTTACTGCCAGTGGGCATGCCCCTACGATGCGCCCCGGCTCGACCCAACGACGCACATCATGAGGAAGTGCGACATGTGCATCGACCTGCAGGACCGCGGGGAGAAGCCGGCATGTGTGGCCAACTGTCCGATGCGTTGCCTCGATTTCGGCGAGCTTGAGGAGTTGCGGGCCAAGTACGGGGACGTGGACACGATCATGCCGTTGCCCTCGGGTGACGTGACGAAGCCGTCGTTCGTGGTGACTCCGCCCAAGTATCCAAGCCAGTCCGCGGGCGGACGGATTAGAGACCTGATGGAGGCGTGAAGCCATGGTCAAGACCTGGGCGCTGGTCGCCTACACACTCCTCACGCAGATGTCCGTCGGCACCTTCCTGGTCTACTGGTTCAGCTGCCTAGCCGCCCGGCGCGAGTCGAACCCGGAGGTGGAGCGGCTGATTCACCGGCCTCTGCCGATAATCGCCGCCCTGCTCGTCCTGGGCATGGTCACCTCGCTCTTCCACCTGGGGCGCCCGATCATGGCCTACCGGGCCGTGACCAACCTGGGAACCTCGTGGCTTAGCCGGGAGATCCTCTTTACAGTAGCCTACGGCTTGCTCGGCCTGCTCTATGTGGGCGTGGTGAGCGGCCGTGTGAAGCTCTCGAGCTGGACGAAGGCCCTTGGCTGCCTGGTCAGTCTGACCGGCATCGGGCTGGTCTACAGCATGTCCAGCATCTACATGATCGGGGCGGTGCCCTCGTGGAACACTATGGCCACCCCTGTCGGGTTCTTCGCGGCGACCCTCCTTTTGGGCGGTCTGATCACGGGCGTTGCCTTTCAGACTGGTGGTGTGGCCGGTCAGCCACGACAGCCTGCCACGCTCATCAGGGAACGCGTCTTCCAGTGGATCGGGCTCGGGTCGATACTGCTCCTTGGGATGCAGGTGGGTGCTCTCGTCTTGGCCACCGGGCAGCTGTCGGCCCAAGGTGCAGCCGTCGTAGGCGGAGTCGCCTCGGTGTCCGAGAGTTTCACGGCGCTGACTGCGCTCTACCTGATCCTGGCGTTCCTCGGAGCCGGGTTCTGCGGGGCTCTTGTCTATGGGGAGACCCTCAAGTCCGGGGAGAGGAAGAGCCTGAGGCAGCTGACCTACGTCGCCTTCGCACTGGTGCTGGCTTCGCAGGTCATTCACCGCTTCTTGTTCTACGTGAACGAGGTACGGATCGGCTTGTACTGAGGGTCGAGGCACGGGGGGGAGGGCCCGCATCGGGCCCTCTCCGTGAGGGGAGCCTGAGCATGCTGAGAGACGTGCATACTCCGAGTGAGATGGAGAACGGGGTTGCGACGCGCGACTTCCTGATGGGCGAGATCCTGGCCTTCGGCGTCATGGGGAGAATCTTCTACTCCTACCCAGAGGCGGAGTGGATCGTGGGTCTCATGAAGAACGACGTCTTTCAGCAGACACCGCTGGCTTCCGGTCAGCCGGACGTCCGCCGGGGCCTTGAACTCATCATGGATTGGATCGAAGACCATACGCCCGAGGAAGCCGTAGACGCGCTTGAAACCGACTACATTCGCCTCTTTGTCGGTGCCGGGACGCACGTTCTGGCACCTCCATGGGAGTCTGTCTACACCAGCTCAGAACCGCTCCTCTTCCAGCAAGAGACGCTCGACGTCCGCAACTGGTACGCACGGTTCGGCTTGGAGGCGGTCAACAAGGCCCATGAACCCGATGATCACGCCGGCCTCGAGCTGGAGTTCCTGGCGCACCTAGCAGGGATCGCCTTGAATGCCCTTGACGAAGCTGATTCATCCGGTTTTCGCGACGCGATCGCCGGGCAACGAGCCTTCTTGACAGAGCATGTGCTCGCCTGGATACCTTCGTGGTGCAACCACGTTACCGCTCAGGCCGTTAGCGATTTCTATCGAGGGTGTGCCTTGGTGACCCGCGGCCTGGTCCTTGACCTGGCAGAGCATCTTGGCGTCCAGGCGTACGGGAAGCCATACCCCACCTCTGCGTCCCGCTGAAGACGCGCGGCTGACCGGTCCTTCCACACCGTGCGGGTGAACGACTCAGCTTCCGGTGGGGCGGTGCGGCGATCACGGTGACCCCGGTGGCATACGCCTTGACCCCGCTCCTGGCCCGGGTGGTGGCGATCGTAGACGACTACGACGTCCTCACCTTCGAGCGGACCTACCGTCCGGCGTGGGAGGAGGCGGAGGCGCATGGGTACATCCGAGAGGAAGGAGGGCGCCTCTTCGACCCGCCCTGCGTGGAAGTCTGGGAACGGATCCATGGGAAGAGCGCGCAGGCGGGCTCGCGGTGGGCGCGAGGAGGCGACCAGATGCCGGGGTAGGGGTAGGGCCAAGGCGCCAAGAGAGAGGGCTTCAAGGACTCCGCGCACGCCGAGGAGGCGAAGACACCTGAAGCGAACGGATGATGGGCGTCCCGCCATCATCCTGGAGGAGACACAGGCTCGCTGGAAGACGTGCCGGGGATACGTGGAGAACGTGGCGCACGCCGTCGCCTTGGCTGCCGACGAGCGGGCTAAGGGCCGGATCTATGACGTGGCCGACACCCACGACGTCACCGAGGCGGAGTAGGTGCGCGCCATCGGGCGGGCGGCCGGCTGGTCCGGAAGGCTGGTGTCCGTTCCCCGCGAGGGTCTGCCCCAGGGCTGGTCGGAGCACGGCAACTACGCCCAGCACCTTTCGGCTGACACCACCCGCATTCGCCGGGAGCTGGGCTACCGGGAGTCCGTCTCCGTCGAGGAGGGCCTCACCCGCACTGTGGCCTGGGAGCGCGTGCATCCACCAGCCCCGGTGCTTCCCGAGGCTTTCGACTACTCCGCTGAGGATGCCGTGCTGGCCGGGCTCAAGAGAGGGGAATAGGCGCCAGGTGGAACGCAGGGTACGGTCTCTTCGCTGGATCTGGCTCGCGGTCCTGATCGTTGCCGGGGGGGTCGGGACCCTGGTCGCCATGGGTCCCGGCCGGCTGCTGAACCGTTACGCTCCCCATGCGCCAGCTCCGCCCGAGCAGTGAGCCCCGGCCTACGCCTACGAACCGGGCGAGATCGCGGCCTTCGCCTTCGATAGGGGGCGAGAGCGGCCGCTCTTCGAAGGAGAGATCAATGGCCGGAAGATGGTGCTCTTCTTTGATTCAGCGAACGCCTTCGGGCTGACGGTTCCCGTAGGGTGGGTGCGCGAGGAAGGGTGGAAGGTGACCGGGGAAAGCCGGCACGTCGTGGGCGGCGAGGCGATCGGCTCCTTCCCGGATTTCGGTGTCTTCTCTTTCTCGGTAGCTGGGTTCGCCCTGCCGCTCGAAAAGGGCACCTCCAGCAGCACCAGCGAAGCCAGCTTCGGCTGGACCGCGCTGGAGGGACGACGGATCACCCTGGATTACGAACATGGCCGGGTGGGCATCAGCCCGTCGCCCCTTCGTTCCATGGGGACCGGGCTCTCGCGGTCGAGCTTCCAGCCGAAGGAAGGAACGCAGGCTCGGCCTCTGGAATGAGACGCCGGGACATCGAGCCCGGGGGTGCGACCGCATGAGCCACGATGGGACAGGCCCGATCGAAGCAGGGCTTACCGCAGAGACGGCATTCACTGTGAGCGAGGCCGATACGGCCGCCGCAGCCGGCTCCGGCCTGGTGGCGGGCCTTGCCACTCCCACCCTGCTCGCCTGGATGGAGCAGGTCGCCTTTGAAGTGACCCGCCCCCACCTCCCCCGGGGCCATACGACGGTCGGCACCCGTGTGAACCTGGAGCACCTGGCTGGGACGCCCACGGGGATGCGGGTCCGCGTCCGGGCCGAGCTGGTCGCGGTGGACGGGCGCCGCCTTCGCTTCCGGGCGGAAGCCTGGGATGAGGTGGAGCTCGTCGGACGGGCGGAGCACGAGCGGTTCATCGTCGACGAGGAGCGCTTCGCCCGGGGCCTGGAGCGCAAGCGCGCCGCCACGACGACGTCCTGATCGGTCGAGGACGCCTACGCGCGCCCTGTTTCCGTCATCACGAAGATGTAATCCGGCTCTGGGATCGAGACGCCGAGCCGGGTGAGGCCGTGGCGGATCTGGGAGCGGTGGTAGACTGCATGGGTGGCCGCGTGCAGGAGCATCTCGCCCCGGGTGGCGCGAAAGCCCGTGTCGCCCTTGAGCACCGGTGTATCCGGCGGTACCTCCACTACTTCCTGCAGCTGCTCGGGCGCGACCCTCGCAAGCGTTTCGAACGTCATCTGATCCACTACGTCCCAGAAGCGGTGGAGATCCGCGGGTGTAGGCAGGTCCGCCTCGGTGAGCCGTCTTCCTTCCTGACCCCAGATCCGGTACTGCAACTAGTTCCGCTGCGCCCGCACCACGTGCACGAGAATCGTGTGGAGGGAGCCGCGGCCCACGCCGGTCGGCTGATCCCAGGCACCGTCGGGCAAGGCTTCGAGCTTCGGATAGATCCCAACCCGGACCGTGCGATCCCACCGGAAGAGCTCCTCCACCACAGGAATCAAGCCGTCTGCAGGCAGGTGACCCATCCTCTCGCCCCCCCCCCCAATCTCGCTGCGAGCGTTCAACCGCCCGCAACGTTGGAGCGGAGCGCGCGGGCCGCCCGGCTCCAAGCACCTGACTCGTTTCGGCGTCGATTTCAGAGCCCCTGCAAGGAGTGGCCGGATCAGGCCGTCGAACTCTCTGCAGGACCGGTTGGGACGGTCTTGATTCGCTTGCGTGTGGGAAGATCCACAGTGAGGAAGCGCCTGGTGGCTGGGAGGACTGGACGCCCAGGGCCAACGTCCATCGGGTCACGGTCCGCTGGCCGGCCGGCAGGCGACGGAGAAGGGAGCGAGCGGCATGCCGAGAGCCGCTGCGCGGGTCGCGGGAATCGCCGAGTCGACCATCCGGGAGATGACCCGGATCGCTGAAGCACACGGCGCCCTCAACCTGGCCCAGGGCTTCCCCGACGGGAACGCGCCTCCGGAGCTGGTCGAGTGGGCCGTGACCGCCCTTCGATCGGGGGAGAACCAGTACTCGTTCACCTGGGGAGACCCGCGTTTCCGCCGAGCCATCGCGGCGAAGACCGCGAGGTTCTGGGGGTGGGCGCCGGACCCGGACAGCGAGATCACCGTCACCTGCGGCGCCTCGGAGGCGATGGCCGCATCCCTTCTGGCCATCCTGGACCCCGGGGACGAGCTGATCGTCTTCGAGCCCTTCTACGAGAACTACGTGCCCCTGGCCCGGCTGGCGGGAGCGGAGGTCCGCTACATCCGCCTCGAACCGCCGGCGTTCCGCCTGGACGTCGAGGCCGTCCGCCAGGTGGCGGGCCCCCGGACCCGGGCCGTGGTCCTCAACACGCCCAACAACCCTACCGGCCGGGTTTTCTCACGGGAGGAGCTGGCCGGCCTGGCTGAGCTCTGCCGTGAGCGGGACCTCCTCCTGGTGAGCGATGAGATCTACGAGCACTTCGTCTACGGGGCGGCGGTCCACGTCCCCGTGGCCACCCTGCCCGACATGTGGCAGCGTACCATCGCTGTCAGCGGAGTATCCAAGACCTTCCAGGTGACCGGCTGGCGGCTCGGGTACGTCCTGGCCCCGGCTCCGCTGACTGCCGCCATCCGGAAGGTTCACGACTACTTGACGGTGGCGGCCCCCACCCCCCTGCAGGTGGCCGCCGCCCGGGCGATGGACGAGCTCCCGGCGAGCTACTACCAGGAGCTGGCCCACCGCTTCGCCCGGAAGCGAGACCTCTTCGTCAGCGCTCTGCAGGTCGCGGGGTTCGCCTGCAGCCTGCCGGAAGGGGCCTACTACGTCATGGCCGACGCCAGCCGGTTGGGAGCTCGGTCGGACTGGGAGGCCGCTCGGGCCCTGATCCGGAGGGCCGGGATCGCCGCCGTGCCGGGGTCCAGCTTCTTCCAGGGCGGCAGGCGGCCTCAGTCCGCTCCCCTCCTCCGTTTCGCCTTCTGCAAGGAAGATGCCACCCTGGCCGAGGCCGCACGGCGGTTGGCGTCCCTTGCCCGGCCGAGCAGCCCTGGGGCGAACGAACGGCCTTCCTGAGGGACCCCGACGGCTACCGCATCTGGTTGACCCAGCCCGCCGGCGCGCAAGACCTGCGCGGGCCCCGGCCGTCGGTCTCCAGAAGCGTCAAGGTCGCTCCAGCGTCTCAAGCTCGGCCAGCACCGCGTCGCACCATTCCACCATCATCCGGGCGTGCCGGCGGCCGAACTCCAGCGTCATCCGCCAATACGGTGCCTCCCGATCGGCTCCGGGCTCCCGGGCGGCCGACTCCAGCTCCGCAGGAACCTCTTCCTCGTACCGGCGCAGCAGCTCGGCGTGGTGGTTCCGCCACAGCTGAACGTGGCGGCGCAGTGCGCCCCGGGGTGCGGCACTCCCGAAGAAGAGCTGGACCAGAAGAGGGTTCCGCGTCTCCGGCATCGGAGGCGCTTTGGCCAGCCAACGGGCCAGCTCCTGGCGGCCCGCTGGGGTCAGGTGGTAGACACGGCGACTGGGCTTTCCCTCCCGGGGCTCTATGGTCGACGTCAACCACCCATCGCCCTCCATGCGGCGCAGCGTCCGGTAGACCTGGGGAAGGGTTGCCTTCCAGAAGAAGTAGACCGACCGATCGAACGCCTCCTTCAGGTCGTAGCCCGCGGCTGGTGAGTAGGAGATCAGGCCCAGGAGCGCATGTGCGAGCGACATCGGTCTGCCTCCCATGTCTGTCCTGATGAGTAGATGCCTGGGCAGATATGGTACTGCGACCATGGCCGACCCGTCAACACCACCCGCACAGTACCGATGCCCAGCCGCGCCGGCGAAGGCACGCCGGCGAAGGAGCTATGGATTTCTTTCCGGAAATTCGCTAAACTGATGGCAAGATGCAGGCGGGTTCGCCAACACGCTGGAGATGGCGTCCCAGGTGGCCTGGGAAACGCAGCGTCGCCGTCTCCTCGGGGGTGCGCGCGTGGGTGTCATCGGGGATCGGTTCGCTTTCTGGGAGCCGGTGCGCCTGGGTTTGAAGGCGGCCGTGGACGACCTGGCCGAGGAGGACCTGGCGTGGGAGCCGCCCAACGGCGCCATGAGCATCCACAAGCAGCTCCGGCACATCATCACCGCGGAGGAGATGTGGGTGCAGGCGGCGCTGCGAGGTGGGAGCTACACGGTCCGGTCGTACCGGGTGCTGCCCACCAAGGAGGCGATTCTGGAGGACCTGGACCGGGTCCACCAGCGGACCCTCGAATACTTGGCCACCCTGGACGAGCAGGGCGACCCGGAGGTTCTCCGCCACACGGTCTTGGTTCCCGCCGGCCCCTTCGAGGGGCAGCACCTCCGGGTGGGGGACATCCTCTACAACCTCATCGACCACGAGTGCCACCACCGGGGACAGATCGTCCTGATCCGGAGGCTCATGGGCAAGCCGTGCGAGCGCTTCGTCAACGCCCTGGCGTTCATGGAGGGAAACGAATGATCACCGTCCTCGAGCGGAAGCCGGCTCCCACGGTCGCGACCGACCTCCACGACGCTCCGAGTACTCCCGCGCTCTTCTTCGCCCAGGCCCGCCGCCTGGGGCCCAGGGTGGCCCTGCGCGAGAAGAAGTACGGTCTCTGGCGGGCCGTCACGTGGGAGGAGTACGCCCGCACGGTGCGCCACCTGGCCCACGCCTTCCTGGAGCTGGGCCTGCGGCCGGGCGACCGGGCGGCCGTGATCGGCGAGAACCGCCCCGAGTGGATCTACAGCGACCTGGCCATCGTCAGCGGCGGGGCGGTGACGGTGGGCATCTACCCCACCGACAGCGCCGAGGAGTGCGCCTACGTCCTGGGCCACTCGGAAGCGGTCCTCCTGGTGGCGGAGAACGAGGAGCAGCTCGACAAGGCCCTGGAGGTGCGGGACCGCCTGCCCGCCCTGCGTTGGATCGTGGTGATGGACCGCAAGGGCCTCCACCACTTCTCGGACCCGCAGGTGCTCTGGTTCGACGAGCTCCTGGAGCGAGGGCGGACGCTGGCCGAAGCGGACCCGGAACACCTGGACGAGATCGTCGCCACCATCGGCCCCGAGGACCTGGCCGCCATCATCTACACGTCGGGCACCACGGGGCCGCCCAAGGGCGCCATGCTCACCCACCGGAACCTGCTCTGGACGGCCGGAACCCTCGGTGAGGCCAACCCCTCCTACGAGGGCGACGAGTGCTTCTCGTTCCTGCCCCTCTCCCACATCGCCCAGCGCATGATCTCGGTCTACCTGGCCATCCGGTGGGGGATGACCGTCAGCTTCGTGGAATACCAGGACACGGTGCTCCAGAACCTGCGGGAGATCTCGCCCACGGTGCTCTTCGCCGTGCCCCGGATCTGGGAGAAGATCCACGCCCGGGTGGAGCTCACCATGCAGGACCGGGACTGGTTCAAGCGGGCCGCGTACCGCCTGGCCGTCGCCGTGGGCCGGCGCCACGCGGAGGCCCGGCTGTCGCGGGGGCGGGTGGGGCCCGGGCTCGCCCTCGCCTACGGGCTGGCCCACCGGCTGGTGCTGGCGCCCCTGAAGCACCGCCTGGGATTGGACCGGGCCCGCCTGGTCATCTCGGGGGCGGCGCCCATCAGCCCCGAGGTGCTCTGGTACTTCCACGCCATCGGCGTCCCCATCCGGGAGGTGTACGGCCAGACGGAGGGCTCAGGGCCCACCACCATCCACCAGCGGGAGCGGATCCGCCTGGGCACCGTAGGCCAGCCCCTGCCCGGCGTGGAGGTGCGCATTGCCGAGGACGGCGAGATCCTGGTACGCGGCCCCAACGTCTTCGCAGGCTACTTCAAGAATCCCGAGGCCACCGCCGAGACCCTGGACGGCGGCTGGCTCCACTCGGGCGACGTGGGCGAGCTGGACGCAGACGGCTTCCTGCGCATCACCGACCGGAAGAAGGACCTCTTCATCACCGCCGGCGGTAAGAACATCGCGCCCCAGCGCGTCGAGAACCTGCTGAAGACGAGCCCCTACATCAACGACGCCATCGCCATCGGCGACGGGCGGCGCTACGTCACGGCCATGCTGGTGCTGGACGAGGAGAACGTGGCCGACTACGCCCAGCGCCACCGGATCCCCTTCACCACCTACACGGACCTCATCCGGAACCGCGAGATCCGGCGCCTGATCGAGGGTGAGGTGAACCGTCTGAACCGCCACCTCTCCTCCCCCGAGCAGGTGAAGCGCTTCGCCATCCTACCCAAGCGCCTCTACCAGGAGGAGGGCGAGGTGACCCCCACCCTCAAGGTGAAGCGCCGGGCGATCGTGGAGAAGTACGCGGATCTGGTGCGGGAGCTGTATCCGGAGGGGTAAACGGGGTGGGGAGACGTCGGATTCCGGCGGAACCGTCCGAAGCCTTCCCCTGCGGATCGGGATGGCGTCCGGCGGCCTTCGAGATTTCCCGGGAAATCCCTGGCCGGTACGGGGGTCGTCGACGAACGCCAGGAACGCCGAAGATCACTCGGACCTGTCACCTCTTCGTTCGTCAAAGGGGTTCGCGCCGTCGACGAGGCGCTGCACCTCCTGGAGGCGTTGTTGGGAGGCGGCGTCCAGGCGGGCGTGCGTATCGGTCCGCCAGCGTTCTGACGCCTCCAGCCCGGCGCGGGCCTCGTCGAGCATGGCCCGCACCTGCTCCGGCGCGGGGCCGCCTTCGGTGCGCCGGACGTCCACGAAGTGCCCTGGGTCCAAAGCCTCCTGGAGCTCGGCTTCCTGAAGGGAGACCGGGCGGCCGAGGGTGGAGTCAGCGACCTCTTCGAGAAGGCGGGGCGTCCAGGTGGAGGGCGGGAGCTCATGTTCGCGTCCCACTTCGACCAGCCGGGCCACGACGGCGTGAGCGTGATGGAACGAAAGCCCGCGCTGCCGAACGAGGGTGTCGGCCAGCTCCGTCACGGTGCTGAATCCTTCGCCCGCACGCCGGCGCAGGAGATCCCGGTCCACCTGAAGCTCGCTCACCACGCGAGCGAGTAGATCGACGGCGGCTCCGAGGAGGTCCACCGCCTGGTGCCAGACGGGCTGGAGGTTCTCGGCGGTGTCGTTGATGTCGCCGAAGGGGACGTTCGCGTGCAGCGCATACGCCTGCTGCACCAGGGCCGGAACCCGGCCCAGGCGGGAGCGGATGTGTTCCAGCACCACGGGGTTCCGCTTGTTGGGCATGATGCTGCTCGCCTGGACGAGCCCGTTCGGCAGCCATAGCGCGGCCACCTCGTTGGACGCCCAGAAGAGCAGGTCGGCGTTGAAACGGCTCAACGTGGCTCCCAGCGTGCCGCATTCGGCCAGGAAGGGCAAGAGGTAGTCGGTGGCGGCCACGGCGTCGTAGGAGTTGCGTACGATGCCGTCGAAGCCCAGCAACTCTGCCTGGAGCCGGCGGTCGATGGTGAAGCCGCTGGTGGCGAAGGCGGCGGCTCCCAGGGGGGACCGGTTGACCAGCGGGTAATGGCCCTCCAGCCTGCGGCAAGCACGTTCGACTGCGTCCAGGACCGCCGCGAGGTAATGGGCCAGCGTGGTGGGCTGCGCTTGTTGCCCGTGGGTGTATCCGGGCATGATCGTGTCCACGTGCCGGCGGGCCTGCTCCAGGAGGGCGCCCGAGAGCAGGCCCACCTGCTCGTGAAGGCTCAGGAGCGCCCTTCGAAGGTCCATCCGGTACAGGGTGACGTCGATGTCGTTCCTGCTTCGAGCCAGGTGGAGGTGGCCAGCGACCTCTCCGGCCTCGGCCTCGAGCTGCTCCTGCACCCGGAAGAAGAGATCTTCGACGTCGCCCTGGTACGGCTCACCCCGGAGCCCTGAGCCCTCCACCCTGAAGAGGGCCAGAGCGATGGCGCGTGCGTCGGATCTGTTCAACCATCCGGCGCGAACCAGGGCCACCAGATGCGCCTGCTGGAGGGCGAAGAAGTGCTCCCAGTACCGTTGCTGCCAGAGCTCGTAGGAGGGTCGCAGCACATGGTCCACGTACCGCTCGTCCCATCGCGAGCCACCGCTCTTGCTCCGTCCGCCACTCAAAGGGACCCCTTCTTCCTGCAGCTCTTTCCAGAATGGTTCAAGCCCTGCGCCCCATGGCCCGAACGACCTCGTCGGTGGCCGGATATCGCCGCGGATCACTCAGGAGGGCCAAGCGCGCGGCTTCCACCCCAAAGGCTACAGCGGGCTCCAGGTCGAGGCCCCGGAAGAAGCGCGCGTAGAGGAAAGCCGCGTTGAACGCGTCCCCGGCCCCAACCGTCTCCCGCGGCTCGCTAGGTTCTACGGGCACGTGCACGAGCCTGCCCCTTTCCACCACCCACGCCCCATGCGGTCCGTCCTTCACCACGGCCGCCGGCACCCATGCATCCAGACCGCGGAGCGCGTGTTCGAGCGTAGGCGCGCCCGTGACGAGCTTCGCCTCATCCGCGTTGGGAAGGAAGAGATCGGTCTCCTGCAAGACCTGCTGAAGCTCCTGCCGGTCGAACTGGCCTCCTGGGGGCCAACCCGTGTCGAGGACGGTCACGAGCCCACGTTCCCGACAACCCGAGAAAAGGCGTTGGAGGGCGCCAGCGCGCCATCGGGGCAGGAGGTGGTACCCGCAGGCGATGACGACGCTTCCGGACGGTGCTTCGAGGATGCGCTCCTCGTCGCCCACGCCCTGGAAGGGTAGGTGGCCGGCAGAAGAGAAAAAAGTGCGTTCCCCTCCTGGATGCGTAACCGAGAAGCTGAACGCCGTCGGCGCGGGGAGCCTGCGGACCGCGGTGCAGTCCACACCGGCCTCCGACAGGGACCTAAGGATCCACCCGCCCAGGGGATCGTCGCCGACGGCCGCATGAAGCTCTACGGGCACGCCCAAGGATGCCGCGGCCAGCGCGGTGTTGCCGGCGGAGCCCCCCGTCCGGAAGATAGACCAGTGGCCCAGCGACTCGGTTCCGGGTGTGGGCCAGGCAGGAATGTCGCCCACGCCCAGGTCCAGGTTCAGGTTCCCCAGCACGAGCAGCCTCGCCAGGCCCATCATCCCTTCACCCCGGTGAGCACCACGCCCTCGATGATCTGACGCTGGAACAGGGCGAAGACGGCCAGTACCGGCACGATGGCCATGGAGGCCGCGGCCATGATCAGGTTCCATTCCGACCCTGCTTCGCCCGAGAACAGAGCGAAACCGACCGGTAAGGTGCGCATGGCTTTCGACTGGATCACGATCAGGGGCCACAGGTACGCGTTCCAGTTGCCCAGGAAGGTGAAGATGCCCAAGGCCGAGAGGGCCGGACGGACCAGCGGCAGCGCGATGCGCCAGAACAGGCCGAACTCTGTGATCCCGTCGATGCGACCTGCGTCGAGGAGATCGTCGGGAAGGGTCTGGAAGAACTGGCGCATGAGGAACACCCCGAAACCGGTCATGATGCCCGGAAACGCGATGCCCCAGTAGGTGTCCACCCAGCCGAGCTCGCTCGAGGTGACGAACCACGGGATGATCAGCATCTCCGTGGGGATCATCAGCGTGGACAAGATCAGCACGAAGATGATGTTTCGCCCGGGGAAGCGCAGCTTCGCAAGGGTGTAGCCGACCAGGGAGTCCCAGAAGAGCACGCTCGCCGTGGTGGCCGACGCCACGATCAGGCTGTTGGCGTACCAGCGAACATAGTCCGTGTGGAGGAGCACCTGGGCGTAGTTCTCCAGGGTCGGCTCGGCGGGGAGGAACGACAGGCTGAAGATCTCGTGGAACGGCTTGAACGACGTGAGCAGCATCCAGGCGAAGGGGAAGACCGTGATCATGGCTCCGGTCACCAGGACCCCGTAGAGGAGGACCATGCCGAGCTCCGGGCGCACACGTTGAGACATCAGTACTCAATCCTCCGCGAAAGGACCTTGAGTTGAAAGAGCGTCACCGACAGGATGATGGCAAAGAGAACGACCGTGGCGGCCGCAGCCTGGCCCATCTGGAATCGCTGGAAGGCCACCTTGTAGATGTAGAGGACGATGGTGAGGGTGCTGTCGAGCGGCCCCCCCTGGTCGGTGAAGTTCAGGTTCACCACCTGGGTGAAGAGCTGCAGGTACTGGATGGTCCCGATGACGACCGCGAAGACGATGCTGGGGTTCAGAAGCGGAAGCGTGATGTGCAGGAAGAGGGCGCGGGCCCCGGCACCGTCGATCCGTGCCGCTTCGTAGTACGTTCGGGAGATCGACTGGAGCCCGGCGAGGAAGATGACCACCACGAAGCCGAGGTTCTGCCAGACCACCACCGCCGTCACCGCGTACAGCGCCTGCGCAGGGCTGTCCAGGAACGGCTGGGCCGGCATCCCAATGGCGTCGAGGAAGCCGTTCAGCGGGCCGAAGTTCGGCGAGTAGAGCCACTGCCAGACCCAGGCGGCCGCCACGATGGGCGTCATGTACGGCAGGAAGTAGACTGCCCGCAAGAGGCCCCGATACCGGGTGACCCTCTCCAGCAAGAGCGCGATCGCAAGCCCCAGCACGATCTGGGCCGGTACCCCGACCACCGTGTACCGGAGGGTGTTGAGGAGGGCGCGGGCGAAGCGTGGGTCGCCCGCCAGGCGCTCGTAGTTGGCGCCGCCCACGTAGGTACGGACCTCGCCGACGATGTTCCATTCCCGCAGGCTCAAGTCGAATGCCTGGAAAGCCGGCCAGATCCGGATGTACAGGAAGAAGGCCATGGGGACGAGCAGGAAGACGTACGCCCAGAGTGCCTGGCGAGCGTTCAAGCTGAGGCGGATTCCGAAGCGTCGCCGTCCCATCGTCATCCCCCCCGTCCCCAGGGCCTGCCTTGCAACCTACTCCACCTACCTCTTGGACCAGAAATCGTCCAGGATCTGCTGCTCGCGCTGTGCTGCCCGTTCCAGGGCGGTCTCGGGGGCAACGCCCTGCAGCGTCACCTCGTTCACGGCATCCACCAGCACCTGCCGCTGGCCTGCCTCGTCCACGAAGAACGTGGCGTGGGCGTAGGGGAGGCTCGCGACGAAGGGGCCGAAGACGGGATCCGAGGCAAGGGCCGGGTCCTGGGCCAGCGCGGCGCGAGCTGGGATCTCACCGACTGTGTCGAGCCAGTAGCGCATGGCGCTCTCGGAGGTGATGAACTTCAGGAACTTGATGGACGCGTCGAGCTTGGCGCCCCGCGCGTTGCGCGTGATGCCGTGGGCCCAGAAGGAGCCGAAGTTGGAGCGTTCGTTCGTGGGTCCGCCGACGGGAAGCTCAGCCACGCCCCAGTTCACCCGGGCGCCGTTCCGGATGGACCCCACGGCGAAGGAGCCGTCGATGATCATGGCAGCGAGTCCCTGCATGAAGGCCTCGCGGTAGCCGCTGTCCCCAGGGAAGAAGTTGGCGACGCCGATCTTCTGCTTGGTGATCCAGTCGGTGTAGAACTCCAGGGCCTCGGTCCCCGCTGGGGTGTCGTAGGTCACGCGCCGGCCATCTTCCGAGTAGGGTGTCACACCCCACTGGCGGAAGAGGACCTCCCGGATCAGGTGGTGGTCCTGACCCGTGGGAGCCACGCCGAAGCCCAGCCGCTGAAACCGGTTCCCGCTCCTGCGGGTCAGGCTCTCGGCCGCCTGCAGGAATGCGTCCCACGTCTTGGGCGGTCCGTCGAGACCCGCCTCGGCCAGGAGGTCCTTGTTGTAGAAGAGGGCCAGGGTTCGCACCGCCGTCGGCAGCGCCCAGTACCGGCCGTCCATCTTCGCGGCCCGCACCATCGGGGCGAAGTCGCGTTCGATCTCCTCGGGCGGGAAGGTGTCCTCCGGCAACGGCTGCAGGTAGCCCGAGTCGATGTAGAGCGGCAGCCACCCGTAGAAGAGGTTGATCACGTCGGGCCCGCGGCCGGCCGGAACCGAAGCGGCCACACGCTGGTTGTAGGCGTCGTAGGGAAAGGTCTCGTGGACGACACGGATATTGGGGTTCTCGGCCTCGAACTGATCGATGAGGGTGTTGATAGCCTCCACCTTGGTCGCGTACTCGTACTGCCAGTAGGTGATGGTGACCTGCTGGGCTGCGGCCGGTAGGAGGGCGAGCGCAACCAGCATCAGCGCCAGCCCCGGAAGACGCGTGATTCTCAGCATCGTTCTCGCTCCTTTCTATGTCCCTCGATTGGTCCTCGATCCTTCGATCCGGCCGAAGAATCATCGATCCCCGGCCGGGTAGCTGACCATGTTGGCCATGAGCCGGAAGGCCCCGGGCACGTACTGCTCCAGCTGGTAATACAGGATCAGGCTGGTGTAAAGGTACGTACCCTTACCGTACCGGGCCAGGAGCATGCCGCCCTGCATCGGCTCCCACCCCGGATCCGACATGGATAGGAGCGGTTGGTATTCCGTCGCCCACTCCATGGGGAAGTAGAGACCACGGTCCTTCCTCCATCCACCCCAATCCGATTCCGAGATGCGGTTGGGTGCGTTGAACAACCTGTGGTTCGGCTGCAGCACGGTGACCGGCGCGGACTCGTCGGTGATCCGCCAGTTGAAGGAGGGTTGGCCGATGACGAGTCGATACGGCGGCACGGTGTCAGGATCCCAGTTGTCCCCAGGCCGGTGGAGCTGCACCACCAGGTGCCCCCCGTCTTCGACGTACCGCAGGAGACGTTGGTTGGCCGCCACCAGGTCCGGACGTGAGCGGTACGCGTACACGCCCAGGACGATGGTGTCGAACGCGGCCAGGTCACCGAGGAGGAGGTCCTCGTGACCGAGGAGCGTCACGTTGAACCCCATCTGTTCCAGAAACTCGGGGACGGAGTCGAAGCCGCTGGCGACGTATCCGACCCTCACCGGATCGACGGCCCAGGGGAAGGCCACCACACGAACCTCCGAGGGCGCCACGACATAGGTTCGTCCGATGTGATCGTACTCGATCGTGCGGACGGAGCGATTGGACCGCCAGCCCTCGCCGCTCGCCGCGACCGCGATGCGATAGTCTCCACAGGGCGCATCCTTTGGAGGTTGGAGATCGAAGTGCACCGTGGTGACCGTCCCACGGGCGTCCAGGTGGAAGGCATGCTCCGCCGGATCGGATCGCCATCCCCGAGGAAGCTCGTATCGCACGGAGCCAGCGGCCGCCTCCGGGCGATGGTTCCGAAGGACGACGGAGACTCCCACCGATCCTCTGCCCCCCGCAGTGTTCAGGAGCGTGGCGGACGGCTCCGCCCGCACGGACACGTCCGGCAGGACGGCCAAGAACCGGGTCGGCGTGATCGCCACCTCGGCGCGTTCCCCATGCACCCTGTATCCCACCACGCCGCGCAGCACCGGGGGATGGTAAGGGTGGAAGTAGGACGCTTCCTCGGGGATCCGAACCCGAAAGGAGCGCTCTGCCGTTTCGTTGTACCCGAGGGCCGTCGCCGGCCCGTCCGAGATGGGCTCCACGAGCCACCCTTGCGGCGCCTCCAGTCGCAGGCTGACGTCTTCGAGCGGGATCTGCCCACCGTTTCGTTGTACCCGAGGGCCGTCGCCGGCCCGTCCGAGATGGGCTCCACGAGCCACCCTTGCGGCGCCTCCAGTCGCAGGCTGACGTCTTCGAGCGGGATCTGCCCACCGTTGAAGGCCCGGACGGTGAGGGTGACCTCCTGTCCCTGCACCACCTCCCAGTCCTCCAAGTCGATCTGTCCGATCACGAGCGTCGCGGCAGCACTCACCGCCTGAAGCTGTTCCTCCTTGACCCGGAGGCGGAAGGCGAGGTCCTCGGCCCAGGGGCCGCCTGCGCCGGCACCGTCCAGTGCTTCCAGCACCTGCCGCACCTTTCCCAGCGTGTCATGCACCTTGAGGAGGATGGTCTCGCGGTCGGGGAAGGCGCCGTCGATCGCCTCCAGGCCGGCCTGGATACTCCGGAGGTGCGATCGGAGGCCCTCATGGCCGTCGGGGACTGTGTGGACTAGCTCCCCAACCGTGGACGGGAGGCCATCGAAGAGGGAGCGCTCTGGACCCGCGACGGGAACCGTGCTCAGCACCCTTTCGGCGTGGAGCAGCCTGGGACCGGGCTCCACCACGCGACCCATCCCCTGGGATCGATGGAACGCCCGGGACTCCTCTCCCAACTGCACGTACGAGACGCCCAGCACGGGGTCGAACTCGCCGGTGTTCACGGTCACGTCCACCTCACCGGTCTCCGTGGCGAGGTAGACGTTGCCGCCTCCCCCGCCGGGGTTCGCGGGGACGTAGACCTTCCGGACCTGCCAGGGGAGAAGCCCGGCGGAAAGCTGCTCGGGGAATGCTTCGGGGTCGGCGGCGTGTCGTACCGCTTCCAGGGTCAGCCGGGTGATGGCCCGGTGGTGCCCGTGCTGGCCGTACTCATCCCGGAAGGAGGGCATCACCACGTCGGGCCGCTCCTCCCGGATCAGCCGCACCAGCCGCTCCAGCGGGATCTCGGCCCCCCAACGGGCCAGGGTCTCCTCCGGGGTCTTCGAGAAGCCGAAGTCGTAGATGGGGTCGTCCAGCTCTTCACTCAGGAGGCGAAGGTGCACCCCCGTGACCCGGGAGGCCTCCTCCAGCTCCCGGGTGCGAACCACGCCCAGGGCCTGATCGTACTCGTCGCCCACCTGATTCTGCCCGCCTTCACCCCGGTTGGCGATGACGCTGACCACGCGCGCACCGAGCCCTCGCGACAGGTACGCCAACAGCGCGCTCTGCTCATCGTCGGGGTGAGCCCCGGTGTTCATGAAGCTCACGACGGTGCCCAGCGGACGGATCGCCTGATGAAGCCTCACCAGCGCCCGTTCGTCGTTCCCACCCATTGCTCGGTCGGCTCCCACGCCGATGGAGATGGTTGCCACTCCGCCGATCATCCCCCGCCACCATCCTGACATGGCTGCTCCCGCCTCTCCTTGGGAAGGATCGCAGCCATTGCTCCCTTTACCGCCGGCCGTACCAAGGTGCACGAACGTGCCGGGGTTTCACCTCCCGGCCATCAGAAGCTCCTTCGCCTGGTCCGCGGCCAGGGCGCACGCTCCGACGAGCCCGGCCCTGTGCTGGAGTGAAGACGGCTCCACCCTGGGCCGGAAGGGCGAAAGCTTCGCGAATTCCTGCTCGAGCATGGGGAGGAGGGCCGGAACGTGTGGGCTGACGGGTCCTCCGAGGAAGATCACCTCCGGGGCGAGCACCAGATGAATGCTGAGCAGGGCCCTGGCCAGCAGGCTCATCCGCTCTTCAACGAAGCGGCGCGCTCTTGGCTCGCCGGACGTGCAGGCTTCGAGCATCGCGGCCACCGTGGTGTCCACCGCCTCCGCTCCAGGCTCGGGAAGCGCCATCAGCGCGGAGTAGTCGCGTGCCAGCGCGCTCAAGGAGAGACGTTGCTCCAGGCCGCCGAAAGAGCGCTCGTCCGTCCCACCCGCGTCCCCCAAGGGCATGTAGCCGATCTCTCCCGCAAGGTTGCCCGCACCCCGGTGGACCTCGCCGCGGAGGATGATGCCCATTCCCACACCGGTTCCCAGGGAGACGAAGGCGAAGGTGCCGAACTGGGCCCCCCTGCCGAACCGCCACTCCGCAAGAGCGGCAGCGTTGACGTCGTTGTCCACCGCCACCGGGAGGCCCATCTTGCTCTGGAGAAGGGTGCGAACCTGCGTGCGTAACCATCCGACGGCCGGCGCGAGGGTGACCTCGCCCGTCTCCGTATCGGTTACCCCTGGCGCTGCGACGCCCATGCCCAACACCTCCGGCGACCCTTGGGGCAGCCGGTCGCGCAATCGCTGAACCGAACGCGCCAGCCGCTCCAGGACATCCGGCCCATCCTCTCCCGTGCGGGCCGAGAACCGCTCTGCCGCCACGGGGGCACCGTCGAGCGTGAAGGCGCCGATCTCCATGCGGGTCCCGCCCAGATCCACGGCCAGGACAGTGCCGCGCCGGGGATTGTAGTGCAGCAGACGGGGTCTGCGACCTCCAGTGGAGGCTCCCTCCCCGCCCCACACGACCAGACCCGTCTCGAGCAGCTCCTCAACGATTTCGGAGACGGAAGGTTGGCTCAAGCCGGTGCGGCGGGCAAGGTCCGCACGCGACACGGGACCCTCGCGCTCGATGAGTTCCAGCAGAAGCCGCCGATTCGCGGTGCGCACATCGCCTGCCCGCGTGCCCACGGCGCCCGCCGTCACAGCAACCCCACGCACATGGCTCAACCCCCGCCTACGCCTCGGCTTGAGAAGCCGGGCCTCGATAGTGACGCTTCGCCGCCTAACTAATCAAGGTAAGATACCTAAGTAAGGTAGGACTACGCCATCCTTGACCTGGATCCTTCTTACGATCTGCCTGTGGTTTTCCAGCGGCTTCTCGCTCCCAGGCAGCCGCCCGCCCCTACGCCCGCCTCCGCTCCTCCACCCACCTCCACTCCTACGCCCACCGCCTCCGGGGCCGGTACCGCCGGTAGCCCTTCACGGACGCCTCCGTCTCCACGCCCAGGTAGAGCTCCCGGACGTTCCGGTTGGCGGCTAGTTCGCCGGGCGGGCCCTCCAGCACCAGGCGGCCCGTCTCCAGGACGTAGCCGTAGTCGGCCACCCGCAGGGCCAGGCGGGCGTTCTGCTCCACCAGCAGCAGCGCCGTCCCCTGCTCCTTGATGCGCAGGAGGGTCTCGAAGATCTGCTCCACGAAGCGGGGTGCCAGGCCGATGGAGGGTTCGTCCAGCATCAGGAGGCGGGGCCGGCCCAGCAGAGCCCGGGCGATGACCAGCATCTGCTGCTCCCCGCCCGAGAGGAGACCCGCCTGCTGCCGGCGGCGCTCGGCCAGGATGGGGAAGAGCCCGTGGACCCAGTCCAGGTCGGCCCGAACGGCGGCCTCGTCGCGCCGGGCGTACGCGCCCAGGCGCAGGTTCTCCTCCACGGTCAGCTCGGGGAAGACGCCTCGCCGGTCCAGGACGTGGGCCAGGCCCAGGCGGGCCACGGCCTCGGGCTCCCAGCGGGTCACGTCTTGCCCGGCGAAGCGGATGCGCCCCTTCTCGGGCTGATCGGGAATCAGGCCGCTCACCGTACGCAGCAGCGTGGTCTTGCCCGCCCCGTTGGCCCCCAAGAGGACCATCAGGAGACCTTCCTCCACCTGGAGCGAGACGCCTCGCAGCACGGTGATGTGCCCCCCGTAGGCGGTCTCCACGTTGGCCAGCTCAAGCAGCGCCACCGTCTCCACCTCCCAGGTACGCCTCCACCACCTGCGGGTCCCGCTGGACCTCGGCCGGCGCACCGGAGGCGATCACCCGGCCCCGGTCCAGCACCACCACCCGCTCGGAGGCCCGCATCACCAGGCGCAGGTCGTGCTCCACCAGGACAATGGCCGGCCCCAGCGCGTCCCGGACGTCCTGGAGCTTGAAGAGGAACTCGTCCTTCTCCTCGGCGCTCAGGCCGGCGGAGGGCTCGTCCAGCAGGAGCAGGCGCGGTTCCTGGGCCAGGGCCCGGCCCAGCTCCACCAGCTTCTGGATGCCGTAGGGCAGGGCCGCCACCGGCACGTCCCGGGCCAGCTGCAGGTCCAGGAGGTCGATGATCTCCTCGGCCCGGCGGTGCTGGGCCTCCTCGTCCCGCCACCAGCCCGGCGTTGCCAGGGCGGCCCGCAGGAAGCCCGCGCCCACGTGGCGGTGACGCCCCAGGAGCAGGTTCTGCAGCCCCGTCATGTAGCGGAAGAGCTCGATGTTCTGGAAGGTGCGGGCGAGCCCCAACCGGCTGATGCGGTCGGGGCTCAGCCCCACCAGCTCCCGGCCCCCGAAGCGGATGCTGCCCGCCTGGGGCCGGTAGAAGCCCGTGATGCAGTTGAAGAGGCTCGTCTTGCCGGCGCCGTTGGGACCGATGAGCGAGACGAACTCCCCCTCGCCCACCTCCAGGCTCACCCCGGCCAGCGCCCGCACGCCGCCGAAGGCCAGATCGAGCCCCCTCGCCTCCAGCAGCGCCATCTAGAAGCCCACCGGGTACTGGATCCAATCGGTGACGGCTACGGCCTGGCCGCCCTGCACCTGGGTGAGGTAGATGCGGTCGATGCCCTGGTGCCGGTTCGGGCCGAAGGTGACGTTCCGGATCACCTCACCGTCCCAGCCCCGGATGGACTCGATGGCCTGCGCGAAGCTCTCGGGGGTCAGGTCCCTCCCGGCCCGGCGCAGGGCCTCCAGGAAGGGCTCCACGAAGGTGACGCCGGCCAGGGCGTTGAACGCCATGGGCCTCAGGCTGGGCTCCCGCGCGACCAGGCGCTGGAGCACGGCGTTGACGGTGGCGTCCCGGTCCGGCAGGGGGAAGTAGGCGGTGCTGATGACCCCCTCCCACGCCTCGCCGGCGAGAGCGGTCATGATGGTAGCATCGCCCAGGGTGAAGGTGGCCAGCCGATCTGGGTGGTAGCCGATGCGGGCCATGGCCTGGGCGATCATGGCGCCGTGGTTGGGCGTGGCGTAGAGGATCACCGCCTCCGCCCCCGAGGCCTGCAGCCGCTGCGCGTGGGCCGAGAGGTCCGTATCGCTCACCTCGTAGGGCACCTCGGCCACGATCCGGGCAGAGCCGCCCAGCTCGGCCATCGCCTCCTGCACGCCGTCCAGGCCCGCCTTGCCGTACTGGTCGTTCTGGTAGAAGACGGCGATCCGGCTGCGCCCGAGCTCGTCGGCCGCGTGGCGGGTGAGGATCTTGGCCTCCTCGAAGTAGTCCGGGTAGACGGTGTAGACGTAGCGGTTGCCCGGATACCCGATCCAGATGTGCGAGTCGATGGCCGGGGTGATCCAGAAGAGCTGCTTCTGATAGGCGTAGTCGCGCACGGCGAAGGCGTTGGCCGAGCCGATGATGCCGCTGATGGCGAAGACGCCCACTCGCTCCGTCAGCTCCCGGATGTTGGCCACCGCCCGCGGCGGGAGGTAGGCGTCGTCGCGGATCTCCAGGCGGATCGTCCGCCCGTGGATGCCGCCCTGATCGTTGATCATGTCGATGTAGACCTTGGCCGCCCGGGCCGTGGTGCCCCAGGCCGCCGCCGGCCCCGACAGCGGTGCGGAGGTTCCCAGGATCACCTCGGTGTCGCTGACGCCCCGCACCTGCGCGGCCACGGGCAAGGTTCCCAGAGCCAGGGCGAGAGCGAGCGCGGCGACGACCGTGCGACTGCGGGCCTTCGTGACGGTCCTCAGCATAGGGATCTCACTCCTCTCCATCTCGGTGCCGCTCTTCCGCGATGCCTCTGTCGTTCACAGACACCTCTCTCGTTCACACACGCCTTCACACGCGCCGCTGGAAGGCGTGCCCCAGGAGCCCCTCGGGCCGCACCAGCAGCACCAGCAGGATCAGGCCGAAGGAAAGGGTGGAGACGAAGCTCAGCGACACGTAACCGGCGAAGAAGCTCTCGATCACGCCCAGCACCAGCCCGCCCGCGATGGCGCCGGGTACGCTGTCCAGCCCGCCCAGCACCGCCGCGGTGAAGCCCTTGAGGAACGGTGTGAGCATGAAGTAGGGATGGAGGAAGGTGAGCGGCGCGAGGAGAACGCCGGCCGCCGCCCCCAGCAGGGCGGCCACGCCCCACGTGAGCGCCAGCAGCCGGCGGGTGGGGATGCCCAGCACCCGGGCCGCGTCCAGGTCCTGGGAGAGGGCGCGCATGCCCAGCCCCACCCGGGTGCGCTGCACCAGGAAGTAGAGCCCTGCCATGAGCGCCACGGCCACGGCCAGGCTCCCCAGGGTGAGCTGGCTGATCACCGCGCCCCCCACCCGGTAGGTGACCATGGAGGAGAGCGGGAAGGCGAAGGCCTTGGTATCCGCCCCCCAGTAGACCAGGGCGGCGCCGCTCAGCACCTGGGAGAGACCCAGGGTGAGCACGATCTGACCGAGCAGGGTGGCTTCCCGCACGGGCGCCAGCACGCCGAAGTAGAAGAGGGCGCCCAGGGCCGATGCGGCGAGCAGCCCCACCGCCAGCCCGCCCGGGAAGCCGAGGCTCGTCTGCCCCAGGCTCCAGACGAGGAAGACGCCCACCATGGCCAAGTCCCCGTGGGCGAAGTTGAGGACCCGGGAGGTGCGGTAGAGCAGCACGATGCCCAGGGCGATCACGGCGTAGAGGGCTCCGGTTGCGATGCCGTTCAGCAAGTGCTGCAGCACGGGTGGACCTCCCGGTGCCCTAGAGGGGCCAGCTCTTGAAGTAGCGGCGGATCCGCAACCAGCGGCCGTAGAGCCCCGTGGGCTCGAAGGCGATGGCCGCCATGATGATCGCTCCGAAGATCAGCGGAAGCCACTCCTGCAGGCCCGACATCACCTGGGGGATGGCCGCCACCAGCACGCCGCCGATGATACCCCCCGGGATCCTGCCCAGCCCGCCCACCACCACCATGGCCAGGAAGTAGATGGACTCCACGAAGGTGAACATCTGAGGCTCCAGGTACCCCAGCAGGATCGCCCCGAGCCCCCCGGCCACGCCGCCGTAGAAGGCGCTTACCGCGAAGGCCAGGCTCTTGTACTGCCGCAGGCTTACCCCCGCCGCCTCCGCGGCCAGATCGCTGTCACGGATGGCCACCCAGGCCCGCCCCACGTGGGAGCGGGTGAGGTTGTAGGCCACCAGCACCAGCGCCGCCCCCACGACCAGGACCAGGAAGTAGACGGCGGTGTCGCCTTCCAGGCGCCAGGGCCCGAGGGCCGGCCGGGGCACGAAGAGGCCGATGCGCCCGCCCGAGACGGCCGCCCAGTTGGTAAGCGCCTGATGCACGGCTATGCCGAAGCCCAGGGTGACGATGGCCAGGTAGGGGCCCGTCAGCCGCAGGGCCGGGAGGCCCACCAGGTAGCCGGCGGCGGCGGCCGCGAGGCCGGCCAGGGCCAGAGCTACCGGCAGCGGGTGGCCGAAGGTGGTGAGCCCATGGGCGGCGGCGTAGGCACCGATGGCGTAGAATCCCGCGTGGCCCAGGGAGATCTGGCCCGTGTACCCGATGAGCAGGTTGAGCCCCACCGCCGCCAGGGCCTGGATCATGAGGTGGGTGACGATGTAGAGCGAGTAACCCGAGATCCACGCCGGTAGGGTGAGCAGGGCGAAGGCGAGGCCGGCCGTGGCCGTCCACCCGGCCCACCCTCGCACCAGGGCGATCTCCTCGCGGTAGCTCTGCCGAAGCTCCATGCCGGCCCCCGATCCCAGCCCCAGCGTCGCGCCGAGCACAGGTCCGCCGTTGCCCGAGCGCAGGCCGAGCGAGTGATGAGAGTCTTCGTGACACTTCTGGTGAGTTCCTGCAACACGGACAGCAGGAGGACGAGGCATTCGCAGCGGAACCCAGGCGTACGAGAGGATCGGGAAACCGTGCGAGCCGCATGCCCGGCGCGATTTCGTGAACGTCTGAAACGGAAAGGATCCCCGGCGGCGTCCAGCGAATGGGTGGCCAGGAAAGCTGGGGAGGAACTCATCGAGGCCTCCCGGGCGCGCCCGGCGTACCGCTGAGCGCCTTCTCCGCACGCAAGGCCTGGGACGGAACCTCGTTGCAGAACGGATTGGGGGCACGGACCGTGGCGGGCTTGGCGGGGAAGACGCTCTTCGTCACGGGGGCGAGCCGGGGCATCGGGAAGGCCATCGCCCTCCGGGCGGCTCGGGACGGCGCGAACGTGGTGGTCGCCGCCAAGACCACCGGGCCCCACCCGAAGCTGCCGGGCACCATCCACACCGCCGCCGCGGAGGTCGAGGCCGCCGGCGGCCGGGCGCTGGCGGTGGCCACCGACATCCGCTTCGAGGAGCAGGTCCGGGCGGCGGTGGACCGGGCCGTCGAAATCTTCGGCGGCATCGACGTCCTCGTGAACAACGCGAGCGCCATCAGCCTCACCGGCACCCTCCGTACTGAGATGAAGCGCTACGACCTGATGCAGGACATCAACGCCCGGGGGAGCTTCCTCTGCGCCAAGCTCTGTCTCCCCCACCTGCGCCGGGCCGAGAACCCGCACATACTCTCCATCTCGCCGCCCCTCCACCTGCGGGCCGACTGGTTCGGCCCCCACGCCGCCTACACCCTGGCCAAGCTGGCCATGAGCCTATGGGTCCTGGCCTGGGCGGAGGAGTTCCGGGCCGAGGGCATCGCGGTCAACGCCCTGTGGCCCCGCACCGTCGTCGCCACCGCCGCGGTGCAGAACCTGCTCGGGGGTGACGAGGTGATCCGCCGCAGCCGTAGACCCGAGATCGTCGCCGACGCGGTCTACGAGATCCTCACCCGGAACAGCCGGAGCTGTACGGGCAACTTCTTCATCGACGAGGACGTGCTGCGGGAGGCGGGCGTGGTCGATTTCACCTGCTATGCCGTGGACCCCTCAGTGGAGCCGCTGGGCGACTTCTTCGTGGGGTGAGGACGCGGGCACGGGCGCGGCGGCCTGCGAGGAGATCGCCAAGGCGCTCGGGGCGCTGGAGGCCCCCGAAGTGGACCATGTCCGATCGCGTCGGTGGCGTTACAATAGGCTCGGGCGCCCCTTGGCGTACTCGATAAGGGCGGCCGCGCACGGACGGATCCGCGCACCAACCCCAGCACGGCTCGGAGGGACCCTTCATGCACCCCACGGAGATCCGCAAGCCCCGATGCTTCCTGGTGTGCGCGCTGGCGCCCGAGGGCTTCAGCGCCGCCGAGGCGAACCGCACCCTGAACGAGTACGTGGCGGACCCTGCCCGGGGCCTCTGCCTGTACCACGATCACTTCATCGGCGGCCCGGGCGGGGTCGCCGTGTTCTACGTGGAGAACCAGGACCAGCGGGCCGCCCTGGAGGACCTGGGGCCGCTGACCCGCTGGAGGGTGGAGGTGCGCCCGCTGGTCTTCGCCCGCAGCCCCAGCGCTTTCGATGAGCAGATCGCTTTCACCCTGCGGGCCTACCGCTCCGCAGACTGGAAACATCTCCGCCAGCAGGACCGGCCCCACTACGGCGAGGCCGAGGAAGAGGCCCACTCCGCCACGGAGGTATAACCATGGCCTACTGGCTGCTCAAGACCGAGCCCGGCGAGTACAGCTACGCCAATCTGGAAGCTGCCGGCCGGGACGTGTGGGATGGGGTGCGGAACGCCGTCGCACTCAGGTACCTGCGGGCCATGCAGCCCGGCGACCAGGCCCTCGTCTACCACAGCGGGAAGGAGCGGGCGGTGGTAGGCGTCGCCCAGGTGGCAACCGAGCCCCACCCCGACCCGAGGACGTCAGACCCCCGCTGGACCGTGGTGGACGTGGAACCCCGGGGCCGCCTGGCCCGGCCCGTGGGGCTGGCCGAGATCAAGGCCGACCGGGCCTTCCAGGACTGGGAGCTCGTGCGCCTCCCCCGCCTCTCGGTGATGCCCGTGGAGCCCGCCCTCTGGGAGCGGATCCTGCGGATGGGGGGAGGGGTCGTTCGGTGAGGGCTGTGGTCGTGACCGAGCCGGGCGGGCCGGAGAAGCTGGCCCTGCAGGAGGTGCCCGACCCTGTGCCGCGGCCCGGAGAGCTGCTGGTGCGCGTGCGGGCCGCGGCCCTCAACCGGGCGGACCTGCTGCAGCGGATGGGCGGCTACCCTCCACCCCCAGGCGCGCCGCCCTACCTGGGGCTGGAGATGGCCGGGGAGGTGCTGGCCCTGGGGCAGGGCGTGGAGGGCTGGCGGCCAGGCGATCGGGTCTTCGCCCTCCTGGCGGGAGGCGGCTACGCCGAACAGGTGGTGGTGCCGGCGGCCCAGGCCATGCCCATGCCCGCCAGCCTCTCCTTCGAGGAAGCGGCTGCCGTCCCCGAGGCCTTCCTCACCGCCTACCGGAACCTCTTCGACCTGGGGAACCTCCGCCCCGGCGAGACGGTGCTGGTGCACGCCGGCGGCAGCGGCGTGGGCACCGCCGCCATCCAGCTGGCCCGGCGGGCGGGCGCCCGGGTGATCGCCACCGCCGGGAGCCCGGAGAAGCTGGAGGGTTGCCGCCGCCTGGGGGCCGAGGCGGCCCTCAACTACCGGGAGGGCCCCTTTGCCCCAGGAGTCCTGAAGGCCACGGGAGGCCAGGGCGTGGACGTGATCCTGGAGTTCGTGGGCGCGGCCTACTGGGAGCAGGACCTGGAGGTGCTGGCGCCGGGTGGCCGGCTGCTGCTGATCGGCCTCATGGGCGGGAGCCAGGTGGAGCTCGACCTGGGCCGGGTGCTCCGGGGCAACCTGTGCATCATCGGGTCCACCCTGCGAAGCCAGGACCCCGGGTACAAGGCGAACCTCACCCGGCGTTTCTGGAGCGACTGCAGGGAGGCGTTCGAACACGGGGAGCTCCGCCGCGGGGAGCTCCGCCCCGTGGTCGACCGGGTCTTCCCCCTGGCCCAGGCGGCCGAGGCGCACCGGTACATGGAGGCAAACCGGAACTTCGGGAAGATCGTGCTGCGGGTCTAGCCGTCAACTCTACGGTGAAGGGGGGAAAGCCGTGCGTCTCTACTCGTTTGACCAGCAGGCCGGCCACCCCGTGGAGGCCTTCGGCAGCCGCGGCGTGGTGCTTTCTCCTGTGTCCTGACAGCCATCGTCATCGAATTGGAATCGACGGCCACCATCCGTAGGAAGCCGCTCGGGTGAGAGGCGCAGGTTCAGGTGCGAGTCCATCACGCAGGGAAGGGACCGGAACGGGCCGTTCTGCTTTCAACAGCGCAGGGCTGGCGCCCTTCAACGCGCGCGACCCTGTCCAGGAGGCACCAACTCTGGCCCGTTGCCCTGCTTCTCCGGGCGCCGCATCCGCCGGCGTAGCAGGATGCCTGGCAAGAGGCCTGCGGCACCCACGATCAAGCCGGCCAGGAGGTATTCCCACGTCTCAGGCGCGATGCGCCAACCGCCGCGCCACCACTCGTAGAGCTTCTGGCCCACGACGACAAGACCGCCCAGCGCAGTCCAGGCCAGAATCCCACGAAGGATCCGGCGCGAGGACCTTGTGCGAAGCAGGAAGCCCGGCAGCGGCTTGCCGGCCCAGTAGCCCGGGACATACTGATGCTCCACCAGCTCCCGGAAGTCCGCGATGTACTGCTCGGCCGTGTACTCGGGCTCGTCTTCGACGGGTTCCGTGGGTCCGTTGCTCCCGCTCGGCTTACCAGCGCCCGCGGGTCCGTCGTTCCCGCCCGGCGGCCTGGTATCGCGGGTCTCTGGCATGTAGGCCCCCCCCAGGTCATTCTACCTGAAAGGATCGGCGCAGAGCGTGCCCGGCTTCGCGTCTGCGGGGACGCGAAAGGGGGCACCTGGCTGAGCAGCAGGTTCAGGAGATGGCCTGAACCACTGCCCCATGGGTGCCGAGTGGGGGAGCAGAGGGGCGTGTCTACGTCCTGCAGGCGGCCAGCCTCCCAGAGAGCACGGTGGCGCCGCCACGGCGGGTGGCGGTGTTGAAGGGCCGCACCTGCACCACCGTCTCCGGTCCGGGGCGGAGGGTGATCTCCGTGAAGGTGCCCGCCCAGGTGGGGCCTGTTTCCGGGTTCGGGAAAAGGCGCCATTGCCAGGTGATCACGCCGGGCACGAAGGCCAGGGCCTCGTAGGCGTCGAAGTCGCCGAGGCTCTCGGGGGCCGCGAGGCCGTGGGCCACCACGGTGATGGCGTAACGACCAGGGCGGAGCTCCACCAGGCGCCGCACCAGGGCCGCTCCCTGCGCGTCGACGGGCCCGGCCTGCGAGGTCCGGGCCAGCACCACGCAGCAGGGCGTGGCCACCGGACGCCCGTCGCCCGGCAGGCAGAGGACGTCGCCGGGCACGATCGCGGCCGGGTCTGGAATGTGCGGGTTGCACTGGATGAGCTGATCCAAAGGAACACCTTGCCGCCGGGCGATGCGGAAGAAGGTGTCGCCTGGCTGCACAACGTACCGCCCGCCCTCGCAGCCTTCGGGGCACATCTCGGGTACTCGAGCCATGGAACTCCACCTCCGTGGGCCGGATGGAGCCCGACCTCAGGACACGGTATGAGCCCGGGCGGATCCGGGATCTAGCCCCCGGATTCCGAGCTCCCGGCACGCTCCACGTTCGGGGCAGGTTCGCACGTTCGGGGCCGATCCGAGTGGAGGCCCGCTCGAAGCCGAGCCCGCGGGGCCCGAAGAGGGTTCGTCCAGCCGCAGGAAATGTGCCTCGGCCCGGGAATAATCCATAACCATTACGATAACGAACGCGCTCGGGTGCGTATGCGGAGGGGTTCCGTTGTCCACCGCCACCGCGGTGCTCTGCGATCGTATCGCCTGCCGTTTCCCCACGTCGTTGGGTGAAAGCTACACAGCGATCAAGAACGTGAGCCTGGTCGTGGACGAGGGGCGGTTCGTCACCCTGGTGGGGCCCACCGGGTGCGGCAAGTCGACGCTGCTCAACGCCGTCGCCGGGTTGCTCTCGCCCTCCGAGGGGACGATCGAGATCTTCGGCCAGCCGTTGAAAGGCCTGAACCGGGATGCGGCCTACCTTTTCCAGCAGGACGGCCTGCTGCCCTGGAAGACGGCCCTGGAGAACGTGGCCCTCGGCCTCCTCTTCCTGGGCTTGCAGCGCCGCGAAGCCTTGACTGAGGCGGCCCACTGGCTGCACACGGTGGGGCTCGCCGGCTTCGAGGACCGGTACCCCCACCAGCTCTCGGGCGGCATGCGGAAACGGGTGGCGATAGCCCAGTGCTGGGCGGTGAACCCCAGGATCCTGCTGATGGATGAGCCCTTCAGCGCGCTCGACGTCCAGACCCGCCAGCTCATGGAGACCGAACTGCTCAGCCTCTGGGCCGGGTCGGAGAAGACGGTCCTCTTCGTCACCCACGACCTGGACGAGGCGATCGCGCTGGCCGACGAGGTGCTGGTCCTCTCCGCCGGGCCGGCCGCGAGGGTGATCGGATCGTACACGGTGGACCTCCCGCGGCCCAGAAACGTGGCCGAGATCCGCCTGGAGCCCCGATTCGTGGAGATCTACCGTGATATCTGGGAGCAACTGCGGGGGGAGGTGGTCCGGGCCCATGGCCGCGAGCGTGGAGCTTGAGAGGGAGCGATCCGTGACCCTGCCCGGCTGGAGACGGCGCCTGACGCTCCTGACCCTCCAGGCCTCGGTGGGCGTGGTCGCGCTGGGCACCTGGGAACTCCTGAGCATTCGGGGGATTCTCGATCCGTTCTTCTTCAGCCAGCCCAGCGCCATTGCCGGGCGCACCGCACGCTGGATCGCTGAGGGGTACCTGTGGCCGCACCTGTGGGTCACGCTGGTGGAGACGGTCCTCTCCTTCCTCATCGGCTCGGCCGGGGGCGTCGCGGTGGGCCTGGCGCTCGCGCGGGTCCCCTGGCTCGCGGCCGCCTTCGACCCCTACATCCGCATGCTGAACGCCCTCCCGCGGGTGGTGCTGGCGCCGATCTTCCTCCTGTGGTTCGGCCTGGGCATCGCCTCCAAGGTGGCCCTGGGGGTGACGCTCGTCTTCTTCATCGTCTTCTTCAACACGTACCACGGCGTGCGGGAGGTGGATCCGGTGATCCTCAACAACGCCCGCATGCTGAAGGCGTCTGAGCGGCAACTGCTGCGCCACGTCTTCCTACCCAGTGCGATGAGCTGGATCCTGTCGAGCCTGCACACCAGCGTGGGCTTCGCCATCGTGGGGGCGGTGATCGGCGAGTACCTCGCCTCGGCCCGGGGGATCGGCTACGTGATCGCCCAGGCGGAGGGTGTGTTCGATTCCACGGGCATCTTCGCGGGGATGACCGTGCTGGCCGTAGTGGTCCTGGGCATCGACTTCGCCATCCACGCCCTGGAACGCCGCCTGCTGAGGTGGCAACCTCGGGCTTCGGAGTCGGGGTCGTCGCCCTTGTAACGGTCTCGTCCCCATCGATTCCAACTCGGAAGGAGGCATGCACGAAATGAAAGGTCGTGCTCGCAGTATTCGCAGTGGAAGGCTGGCCGGATGGGGTGCCGCGCTCGTGCTGGCCCTGGTTGTGAGCTTCGCGGCTGTCTCGGACGTCCAGGCCGCGGGCAGCCGGGTGGTCCTGGCGGTGGGAGGCGCCGAGTGCCTCTGCTACCTGCCCACGGTGCTGGCGCACCAGCTCGGGTTTTTCGCCGACGAGGGCGTGGACGTGGAGCTCCAGAACCTGAAGGGCGGATCCAAGGCCCTGGAGGCCCTGGTCGGCGGGAGCGCCGACGTGGTCTCCGGCTACTACGACCATACCATCACCATGCAGGCGAAGGGGCGGCGGCTGGTCTCGTTCGTCGCCTTCGACCAGTACCCTGGGCTGGTCCTGGTGGTGTCCCCGCACGCCGCGGAGCGTATCCGGGCGGTGCGCGACCTCGAGGGCGCGGTGGTGGGCGTGACCGCGCCCGGCTCGTCGACGCACACGTTCCTGAACTTCCTGCTGGCTCAGGACGGCCTCTCGGGAACCGACGTGAGTGTGGTGGGCATCGGTCTGGCAGCAACGGCCATCGCGGCCGTCGAGCGGGGGCGCGTGGATGCGGCCGTCATGCTCGACCCCGCGGTGACCCTCCTGCAGCGGAAGGGCGGGATCCGCATCCTCTCAGACACCCGTTCCGAGGCCGACACGGTGGCCGTGTACGGCGGGCCTTACCCGGCAGGGGTCCTCTACACCACGCCCGAGTGGCTGAAGGCCAACGGGCAGACGGCTCGGGCCATGGCCCGGGCGATGGTGCGCGTGCTGGCGTGGATCCAGGACCACTCCGCCGAGGAGATCATGGCGCGCATGCCGCGGGAGTTCTACGAGAACGACCCGGACCTGTACCTGGCGGCGCTGAAGAACAGCCTGCCCATGTACTCCCCCGACGGGGTGATGGATGCCCGCGGCCCGCAGAATGCCCTGAAGACGCTGGCCCTCTCGGACCCGGCGGTGGCTCAGGCTGCGATCCGGCTCGAAGCCACGTACACCAACGATTTCATCACCCCCTGAGACGCAGAGGCGACGTGGGACACGCGAAGGGTTGCCTCCGCGTGTCCCAACCCTTCCTTACCTTACCTTCCTCCCTCATGGCGACCGGCCGTCAGGGTGACGGGCCGCCCCTGCTCCGCTGGCGGGCAAGCAGGTGCGGGAGCCGTTCCGCCGAATCATCTGGCTCAACATCCCCATCTCACGGGCTACGGTGGCCCGCAAAGGAGCGAACCGAATTGCCGCACCTTCCCTGGAAGCTTGGCAGCCCCAGTCGTCTCAGCCGCGCCGGGCGCCTCCCCGTCGTGACCCTCGTGCTCCTGGTGGTGCTTGGCCCGATCCTCCACGCCTTAGCCGGAGCCGCAGGGCAGGAGACGATCCGCGTGGGCGTCACGGCCGGGCCGCACGAGGAGGTCATGGAGGTCGTCCGCGACATCCTTGCCGAGCAGGGCGTCCGGGTGGAGATCATCACCTTCTCGGACTACGTCACGCCCAACCTGGTGCTGGCCGAAGGCGACCTGGACGCCAACAGCTTCCAGCACCTGCCTTACCTGGAGCGCTTCGCGACGGACCACGGCCTGAAGCTCACCGCCATTGCTCCCACGCTCAACTTCCCCATGGGGCTCTACTCCCGGCGCATCCAGCAGCCGGACGAGCTCAAGATGGGGGACTCGGTGGCGATCCCCAACGACCCCACCAACGGTGGACGGGCGCTCCTCCTCCTGCAGGACGCAGGCCTCATCGAGCTGGCTCCCGGGGTGGACCTGGCCGCCACACCGCTGGACGTGGTGGGCAACCCCAAGCGGCTGCGGATCCTGGAGCTGGACGCGGCGCAGCTCCCCCGATCCCTGGAGGACGTTGCCCTGGCCGCGATCAACACCAACTACGCGATCGAGGCCGGTCTCAACCCGGTACGGGATGCGATCCACCTCGAGGGCGCCCAGTCCCGTTTCATCAACGTGATCGCGGTCCGCACCGAGGAGAAGGACCGGCCCATCTTCCAGAAGCTCATCGCCGCCTACCATTCGGAGCGGGTCCGCCGTTTTGTCGAGGAGCGGTTCGAGGGCTCCGTCATTCCTGGTTGGGAGTGAGGGCTGGATGGGGGCCGTTAAAGCGGGTCGCGTCGCCCACGTCACTGACGCGACGATCAGGTAACGAGGAAAGGCATCGTGGTATACTCGTGGCGGTAGGGAGGTGCGGTGCATGGCCATGAAGGGCGTTCAGTTTGTGGTTGATCATGAAGGCCGTAAGCAGGCCGAACGTGGGCCACGTCCAGCGGGACGGGGTCCCGCCATCGCCGTCAAGGTCGGACTAGATCGATAGTACGGCGGTCGCGATCCGGCGCGCCTCCGCTCCTACACGCCTTCTGGCGCGGGCCTCCGTCGTCCACCATGCAAGGCGACGGGAGCCTCTACCCAAGCCGAGCGGTGCTGGACGCGCCCGGGGCCGCCACGCATGCCCGGTTGGGGGTGGGGCTTGCTTGGAAGGAGTTGCATCTGCGGGTCGCGAAGTTCCTCCGGCGAGGAAAGCTGCTGGGGTCGCTCCCAGCGCAGCCTGAGGAGGTGCGTGCGTGGCTCGCGGCGTCAAGGTGACCCCCCCAGAGCGGCAGCGACCGAACCCGCTCAGCGAGCCGTCCGACGCACGTTCCGAAGCGTCTGCGGCGCCTGCCCAAACCACTGCACCGCGCCTAGCAGCCACCGCCGTGGACATCGACCTGCCTGAGCCCTTTTCGGCGGAGCGCACGCTGGCCTTTCTCCAGCGCTCTTCCCTGGGCGTGCCGTACTCGTTCGGTCCCCACGGGGCCCGCCGGGCGGTGCACCTGGACGGGCACCTCTATGGACTCGACTTCCGATTCCAAGGCCGCTGCCTGCGGGTCTCCCTCCTGGCGGCCCAGACGGACGGGGCACCCCACCGTGACCCCCAGCACGACCCCCACCGGGCGCCTGCTCCTGGCGCGGCCCGACCCGGGACGGCCCGCCGCGGCCTGACCCCGCCTGACGCGGAGCGCCTGAGGAGCCTCGCCCGGCACCTCTGGGGTCTGGACGACGACCTGGAGGACGGTTACCGTGTCCTCGGGGAGGACCCGCGGATGGCCTCGCTCCTCGCAGCCCACCGGGGACTCAGCATGACCCGCACCCCGGACCCCTACGAGGCGCTGCTCACGGTGGTCATCGGGCAGCAGGTGAGCGTCCGCGCCGCCAGCGCCGTGCGGCGGAGGTTGCTGGCCGAGCTGGGCGACGCGATCGAGTGGGAGGGCGAGCCCGTCGCCGCCTACCCCACGCCCGAGCGCATCCTGGAGGCCAGGCCGGAGCGGCTTCAGACCGTCGGTCTCAGCCGCCAGAAGGCCCGCTACGTGCTGGAGATCGCGGTTAGGGCCGCGGCGGGTGAGCTCGAACCCCAACGGTTCGCAGGGCTGGATGATCAGGAGGCCCTGGAGCGGCTGATGGAGATCCCCGGCGTGGGCCGATGGACCGCGGAGAACGTCCTCATCCGGGGACTGGGGCGCCGGGACGTGCTGCCGGCCGCGGACCTGGGGATCCTGGTGGCCGTCCAGCGGCTGATGGGCTGGGAGCACCGCCCCACCGAGGCCGAGGTGCGGGCGCTGGGGGTACGGTGGCAAGGGTACCGGAGCCACGCCGCGCTCTACCTTTGGGCGCTGCTCGGCGGAACGTAGCCGTGTTTAAGCCAGCCTGGCCACACCCGATGTGATGAAGAACCCAAGATGATGAAGATGCGATAGGAGGCTTCTCCGTGAGCCGTTCGCCGCAGGCGGTTGACGTGCACGTGCACCTGCCCACCACCGAGTGGCTCCACGGTTGCCTCGGGCCGTACCTGGAGTCCGTGCGCCGCTTCTTCGGGGCCGAGCTGACGCCCCGGAGCGTGGACGAGATGGCCGAGACCTACCGGGCGGCCATGCCGTAGACGGGCGCCATGCGGCCCCGCTCTTCGGGGTGTTCCCGCACGTGGGTGACGGCCGCCAGTCCCGTGCCAAGCCAAGGGCACGCTGCTGGTGGGGAGGCAGCTCTACTCGCGCCATTGACACGGGGCAAGCACGCCCGTAATCTTGACTCACCGATCCGATCGCCAAGGCAGGAAGCACGTTGATGGGAGAGACGAGTCCCGGAGTCCACTCCCGAGAAGAGGTTGATGGCGTTGTCTCGTCCGAGAGATGGACATTCCCCCTGGGCACCGGCGCGCCGTTCGGCCATCACCCTCAGTCCACCCGCTCACCCCATCCACGCGGAGCTGACCGTGCCCGGATCCAAGAGCTTCGCGAACCGGGCGTTGATCCTGGCCGCCCAGGCTGAGGGGACGTCGCAACTCGGGGGCTTTCTCCGCAGCGACGACACCTACTGGTGCCTGGATGCCCTCCGCCGCCTGGGGGTACGCGCCGAGGTGGAGGGCGAAACGGTCACCGTCGAGGGCTGCGGTGGGCGTTGGCCCGTGGCGCGCGGCAGCCTTTTCGCGGGCTCAGCCGGTACCGTGGCCCGCTTCCTGCCAGGTGCCCTGGCGGCGGCCCCCGGGGGGGAGTGGGTGCTGGATGGAAGTGACCAGCTCCGGTCCAGGCCCCTGGAGCCCCTGGTGCAGGCTCTGCGCACCCTTGGCGGGCACGTCGAAGCCGTCGAGGGCGGGGGGCTACCCCTTCGGGTGTGGGGCGGTGGGCTCCGGGGCGGGCGGGTGAGCATCTCGGGCAAGGTGTCCAGCCAGTTCTTGAGCGGGCTCCTGCTGGCCGCGCCCAAGGCGGACGCATCGGTGACGGTGGAGGTGGAGGACGACCTGGTGCAGCCCGCCTACGTGGGAATCACCCTGGCGGTGATGCGCCGGTTCGGGGCCCGGGTGGAGCACGACGCTGGCTTCCGCCGGATCGAAGTGCATCCGGGGCCCTACCGGGCCGCGGACCACGTGCTCGAAGCCGATGCCTCCACCGCCTCCTACTTCCTGGCCCTGGCCGCCGCCTCCGGGGGCCGGGTGCGGGTGACGAACGTGGGCGCCGCTTCCCTCCAGCCCGACGCTCGCTTCGTGGACGTGCTTGAAGCCATGGGCGCCCGGGTGATCCGGGGCGACGCCTTCCTGGAGGTGGCGGGAAGCGGCCACCTGCGGGGCGGGCTCACGGTGGACATGAAGCCCATGAGCGACCAGGCCCTCACGGTGGGCGTGCTCGCCGCCCTGGCCGACGGTCCTGTGACGGTGACGGGTGTGGCCCACATTCGCCAGCACGAGTCCGACCGCATCGCCGTCCTGGCCGCCAACCTGGGCGCCCTGGGGATCCGTGCCGAGGAGCACCCCGACGGGTTCACCGTCCACCCCGGCGAGCCCCGCCCGGGCACCGTCGATCCCCACGACGACCACCGGGTCGCGATGGCTTTCGCCCTGCTGGCCGCGCGGGTGCCGGGCGTGCGCATCCTCGGTCCTGGTTGTGTATCCAAGACCTACCCGGGGTTCTTCGAGAAACTGGGCCGGTTGGGGGTGGGCGTGCAGTCCGAGTAATGGGGCGAAAACGGGTCAGGCGTGGGAGGTCGCCGAGGTACTGGCGAAGCAGCGCCAGGTCTGCCTTCACGGCGACCCGGGGCCCGTGGCCGCGCAGGCGGATGATCCCCTGCCTCACGGGGCCGACGCACTGGCGACGAGTCTGGGGTGAGCCGAACGCACGGCGTGCTGCACTCGACTCTCAGGAACCGGAACCCTCAGGAAGGATCCCCTCCCTTCCCGGGGAACTCTTCCCACGGATCGTCGCAGGACGCACGCCAGCGGTGCCGCCCTGCGAGACACGGGGAGGGAGCACCGTGGCTTGGAAGCTGCCTTGGGGGGTGGGGGTACGCCGGATGCCGCTGCCTGCGGTGCCCCGTACGATGTCGCCTGAGGGCTCCTTGGAGAGGGCACCGTTCCCGATAGGGGACGACCTGCCGGCCTCCCTGGGTTTGGCTGGCGTGGTGGACGTGGAGACCACCGGGCTCAGCCCACGACGCGACGAGATCGTGGAGCTCGCCCTCATTCTTTTCGCCTTCGACCGGGCGACGGGACACATCCAGGGCGTGGTGGACGAGTACTCCGGCCTGCGCGAGCCCTCGGTGCCCATCTCGGCCGGGGCCTCGAAGGTGAACGGCATCACCTGGGAGATGGTGCGCGGCCGGCGGCTGGACGAGCCCCGGGTGGAGCAGATGCTCCGGCGGGCCGAGTTCCTGGTGGCCCACAACGCCCCCTTCGACCGCAGCTTCCTCACCCGTCTCTTCCCCCTGGCGGGCGAGAAGCTGTGGGCCTGTTCCATGCGGAGCGTGGACTGGCGGGGCCTCGGTTTCGATTCGGCCGCCCTCCAGAGCCTGCTGCGGCACCACGGTATCATGGCCGAGCGGGCCCACCGGGGGCCCGAAGACGCGCACGCCACCCTGGCGCTCCTGAGCCGCGTCGGCCCCGACAATCGTCCCTACTTCTACTGGCTGCTACAGAGCTACCGGCCCCAGCCGAGCAGTCCCGGTCTCACCCGGCGCCGGCCCCGCTGGACCCGTCCTGGGCACCCCGAGCACTCGTTGTGAAGAGAGGGTGATATGCGTGCTGAACCCGGTGTGGCTTCTGGCCCTGGCTGCGGTGTTCGGACTGCTCCTCTCAGGCACCGGCGCGGCGCAAAGCCCCCTGACGTTCAAGACAGCCAAGGGACCGCTCGAGGTGACGCCCGTCGGCCACGGCTCCCTGATGTTCCGGTTCGACGGGCTCACCATCCACGTGGACCCCTACGCCCGGGTGGCGGACTACTCGAAGCTGCCCCCGGCGGATCAGGTGTGGATCACCCATAACCATCCCGACCACCACGACCCAACCGCCCTGGCCCGCGTTGCCACCGTCGAGACGCGCTTCTTTGCGGACCCTGATACCGCCAAGGCCCTCGCCGGCAGCGGCCGCGTGACCACCCTCCGCAATGGCGACCGCCTGGACGTAGCCGAGAACCTCCGCCTGGAAGCCGTCCCCGCCTACAACCTGGTGCGCGGGCCCCGACCGGGCGCCCTCTTCCACCCCAAAGGCTGGGGGAACGGGTACGTCGCCGACTTCGCGGGTTTCCGCGTCTATATCGCCGGCGACACCGAGTGCATCCCCGAGATGGGCCGCCTCGGCCCCATCGACCTGGCCTTCCTCCCCATCAACCTACCCTACACCATGACACCCGAAGAGGCGGTAGGCTGCATCAAGGTGATCTCGCCCGCCGTGGTGATCCCCTACCACCAGGGCGACGCAGACCCGAACACCGTGGCACAGCTGCTAGAAGGATCGGAGATCGAGGTGCGGGTGCTGGAGCTTCCGTGAATACCCGAACCAGGCGCGCATGTTGGGACTTGTGTGGGTTTGGGAGAGCGGGAGAGCCATGCCGTACCAGGTGATCGACGGAGTCCGGGTCTTCGGCGAGCCGGAGCCCCAGGCCCTGGCCCAGGCGAAGACGTGCGCCCGCACCGGGCGGGTGGCGGGCGTCGCTCTGATGGCGGACCACCACAAGGGCTACAGCCAGCCCATCGGGGGCGTGGTGGTCTACGAGCCGGACCAGGTGAGCCCCTCGGGCGTGGGCTTCGACATCGCTTGCGGGAACAAGGCGGCCCGCACCCCGCTCACCCTGCCCCAGATCGCCCCGGACCTCCCCCGCATCATGGATCGCATCTGGCAGGAGATCTCGTTCGGCATCGGCCGCAAGAATCCCCGCCCCGTGGAGCACCCCGTGCTGGAGCACCCGCTCTGGCGGGATGAGAAGCACCTGCGGTCCCTCCACAGGATGGCCGCGGATCAGTTGGGCACCGTGGGCGGCGGTAACCACTACGTGGATCTTTTCGTCGAACCGCCCACCCAGCGGATCTGGGTGGGCGTCCACTTCGGGAGCCGTGGGCCCGGCTTCCGTATCGCCTCGGGCGTCCTGAACCTCATGCGGAACCGCCCCTTCGACGACCCCCGAACCGGTGAGCGGATGGACGAGCCCCCCGCCCTCCTGGACCTGGAGACCGAACTCGGCCGCTTCTACTGGGAGGCCATGCACCTGGCCGGCCAATTCGCCTACGCGGGGCGGGACCACGTGGTCGGTCAGGTGCTCCGCATCCTGGGGACCCAGGCAGACCTGGAGGTGCACAACCACCACAACTTCGCCTGGCTCGAGGAGATCGGCGGGCAGAAAGCCATCGTGGTCCGCAAGGGCGCCACGCCCAACTTCCCCGCGCAGCTCTCCTTCGTGGGCGGCAGCATGGGCGACATCTCCGTCATCCTCCGGGGGAAGGAGTCCGACGAAGCCCGCGCCTCCTACCGCTCCACGGTGCATGGCGCGGGGCGACTCATGTCACGTACCCAAGCAGTTGGGAAGTGGCGGCGCCAGGGAGGCCGGCGGGTCCGCGTGGGCGGCGCCGTGGACATGGAGGCCGTCCGCCGCAACCTGGTCGCCCGGGGCATCGAGCTGCGGGGCGGCGGCCCCGACGAAGCGCCCGCCGTCTACCGACGCCTCCAGCCGGTGCTCGACGCCCACGCCGGGAGCGTCGACATTCTCCATGTCCTGGAGCCCATCGGCGTGGCCATGGCCGGGCCGGAGGTGTTCGATCCGTACAAGGATTGAGCGCCATTGAAGAGGGCCGCGTTCCCAATGAGCTTGGTCCCCCAGTAGACGCACGCTGATGGCACCCCCGTTCAAGGGAAGGCAAGCTGTCGCGAGATAGGTGGTTCCAGCCGTTGGTGGCAGTGGTCATCAGGCTGAGACCAGCCGAGGAAGCTGCTTTGAAGCGGGTGGGCATTGCATTCGATGAATGGGGCGTGTGGTACCGCGCGCCTGAACCCGTTCTTGACGAGGTGTATGATCTCCGCGACGCGCTGGTTGTGGCCGGGTGCCTCAATGCCATGATCCGTCAGGCCAGTCGGATCCGGCTCGCCAACCATGCACAACTCGTCAACGTCCTTGGAGCGATACGAGCGCAAGGCGGCGAGCTGGTCCGCCAATGGCCGTGTGTTTCTGGCCGTTGTCAACCGAAGGCCGACTCGACCGCGCGGCGGAGCCGGGGAGACCCTCACCGTGCCGTTGCGCCGCGGAGGACCGGCTCTCCCACCGGTGCCCGCTGGGGCAGCCATACGAAGGTCCGCTCGCCCCACCCGTTCCGCTTGTGGCCTGTCCCGTCCACAGGCGCGAAGCCGAGCCTGAGGTAGAAGTCCTCGGCGCCCGGCAGCGCGTCCACCGCCATGGGCAGGCCGAAGCCCTGGGCGAACCGCACCAGGAGCGTGCCCAGGCCCAGGCTGCGGTAGGGAGGCAGCACTTCGAGGAAGTGGAGCCGAAGCTGCGCGCGGCGGCCCAGGCCCTCGCTGTTGGCCGTCTCGATCAGCCACATGCGGGCTGCGAGCCGGCCTCCCACGTAGACCCCGTAGAGGCGCGAGCTTCCCTTGCGGAGGAGCCAGGGGTAGTCGCCCCAGCGCAGGTCCGGGTGCCCCTGGTCGTCGAAACGAGCCAACTCGGCTTGAATCTGAGGATCGGAGACCTCCAGCCGCTGGATGGTCTGCTGGAGGTCTATCGGAGGTTCGTCGGAGCCCTCATCGGTCTCCATGATCTCGCCTTCCTTCACCTCCATTAGACGCTACGGACACAGGAAACGCAACAGGAACGGTATGGTAGGAGACACGGGCTGGGAGGCGGCTCGAACGCCGCAACGCTCGGGGCGCCGGGCCACGAAGACCTGACGCGCCGATGAGGGAGAGATGCTCGGGCACGCGCTCCCGGGTGTCCTCGCTGGCTGCCGGCCGGTCGGTCATCATGCGAGAGACCGTGGCGGACCACTTCTTGACGAGCGTCTCGATGCTGGGGAATTCGGGTTGGGCGCGCGTGGATCCTCTCTGGAATGCCTCCAGGATCTGTACCCGGCCGGTGATCCGTGACACGCCGTCATGTCCGGGGCTCGCTACCCCTTCACCGCTCCGGCCGGGACGCCCTTCGTGATCTGGTGGCGGAAGATCAGATAGAAGACGACCATGGGCAGCAGCCCGATGACCAGCGCCGCGAACTGCTTTCCGTAGTCGGAGGAAAGGGCGCCGGAGAACCTGAGGATCCCAACGGGAAGCGACTTGAGCGCGTCCCTGGAGACGAGGATGTTGATGAGCATGAACTCGTTCCATGTGGCCGTGATGTTGAGGATGGCGAGGGTGGTGGCCACAGGCCGGGTCATGGGCAGGATGATCCTTCGAAAGATGGTGAGGTAACCGGCCCCGTCGATCCTCGCCGATTCGACCACAGCATCAGGAAGGCCGCGGATGTACGCGGTGAACAGGTAGACGCCGATGGGCAGGCTGATGCCGGTGTAGACGATGAAGACGCCAAGGCGGGTGTTGTAGAGGTTGGCCAGGTTCGCCGCCAGGAAGAGCGGGACCATGATCGACTGGATGGTGAGGAGGATGCCGATCACGAAGCTCCCATGGAGCAGCGGGGTCCACCTGGACCTGAGCTTGGCGAAGGCGAAACCTGCGGACGCCGAGAGGAGGATGGTGGCCAGGGTCGAGGTCGAGGTGTAGAGGATGCTGTTCAGGATCAGCGTCCCGAACTTCCCGATCCGCCAGGCCTGGGGGTAGTTGTCGAGGTTCCACCGCTCCGGGAGCCCGAGCCGGTCCATCTGAAAGGCCTGAGTGGTCTTGAAGGAGCTGATGACCAGCCAGAAGAGCGGACAGAGGGTCATCACCGTGAAGGTCACCAGCACCGCATAGAGGATCACCTTGGTGAGAAGACCGGTCTCCCGCCGGAGGAGACGAGAACCCGCCGCCCGTCTTGCCCTACGCGTCTCATAGAGCGTGGACCGCATCACTCCTCACCTCCGAACCTCTTCTCCAGCACCCGCAGCATCAGGATGAGCCCGAGGCTGAGCACGACCATGAAGGTGGAGACGGCGTTGGCCAGTGGGTAGTCGGGGGCCCCGCGAAAGGCGTTGTCGTACATGTAGAGGGAGAGGACCGACGTCCGGCGGGCGGGGTTGCCGGCCGTCATCGCGAAGATCAGGTCGAAGCTCTTGAGGGAGCCTGATATCGCCAGGATGGCCGAGGTGACGATGACGCCCGACATGGCCGGGAGGATCACGCGCCCCAGCACCTGCCCCTCGGTCGCCCCGTCGATCTTGGCCGCCTCGATGAGCTGAGGATCGATCTTCTGCAGGTTAGCCAGGAAGATGATGAGGTAGGTTCCCGTGTACATCCAAAGCATCACGAAGAGCACCGGCAGGATGGCTGTCCTGGGGTTGAGGAAGAGCGTGTTCTCCCAGCCCGGCTCGAGGTACTGCATGAGCTGCGTGAAGGGCCCGTAGGGGGAGAAGAACGACTGCCACAGGATCCCCACCACGATGGTGGAGATCACGGTCGGCAGGTAGATCATGGTCTGGAAGAGATCCCGCAGTCCCACCAGCTTCCGGAAGAGGACGTAGGCGAGGACGAAGCCGAGAGGGATCTGGCCGAAGACCGAGATCAGGATGATGAAGAGGTTGTTCTTCAGCGAGATCCAGAAGAACCGGTCCCGGAACATCTCCCCGTAGTGCTGGAGCCCCAAGAAACGGAGAACCTCCCTGCCGCCGAAGAGGGGCCCGCCATTGTAGTCGGTCAGGCTGAGGGTGATGGAGAAGGCAGTGGGGAAGGCGATGACCGCCCAGCAGAGGACGACCGCCGGAAGGACGAGGATCAGGTAGGCTCGGCGTTCCTCGGCGTTGGTGGCGCGGCGCACGATCGTCGCCTCCAGGTACGGCGTTCCGGCAGGGCGGCGGGTACGGCACGAGCCGCGCCCGCCGCCCCCCGTCGTCACCGAAGACTACTGCTGCGCGGCCTTCCACGCGTCATAGGCCCGTTGCACCGAGGCCGCCACCGCCTCAGGCGTCGAGAGTCCGAGCCCGATCTCCTGCAGCCCCACGTTGAGCGGGCCGTAGACCTTGGAGTCGAGCACGTTGTCGAGGACGTAGGTCCCGCCAACCCGGCCATAGAACCGCGACCGCTCCTGCGCCAGAGGCTCCAGACGGTCGCTGGTGACGCCCTTCCGGGACGGGAAGGCGGCGCCCGTCTCAAGCCGGATCCTCTGAGCCTCCGCCGATGTGAGCCACCCGACCAGGCGCCACGCGGCCTCCTCCTTGCGCGACCCCTCGGGGATGGCCGCGTTGATGCCGAAGCCGACGCCTGGCACCGAGGAGGTGGTGTTGTGGTTCAACTCCCCGGGAATGGCGGGAAAGACGGTCATGACGAAGTTCTCCTGCTCCTCGGGCGGGATCAGCGCCTCGCCGGTGGTGGGGTCGGTGAGGAAGTTCCCCACCTTCCAGTCGCCGTCGATCAGGAAGGGAGCCTTCCCCGATGCGAAGAGCGGGTTCACCTCGTTGTAGGCGGTCTGGAAGATCCGGCGGCTGAGCACCCCGTCTTCGAAGAGGGAGGCATAGAACCTCAAGGCCTTGACGAAGGGTTCGTCGGTGAACTCGGCCCGTCCGGCGATGATCTCGTCCATGGTCCCGTCGCCCACGAGCCTGCCCACGATCATGCTGAACAGGGTCGACTGGACGACCCAGTCGTCCTGGGCGCCCATCAGGACCACGTCCTTGCCGGCGGCCTTCAGGGCCGGGACCATCTCCTCGAGTTCCTCGTACGTCGTGGGGATCTGAAGCCCAAGGCTGTCCAGGAGCTCCTTGTTCACGTAGAGGACGTGCGTCGCCGTGAGCGCGATGGGGAGCTCGGCCAGATAACCCCCCGCCTGAGGAACCAGGGCCGCCTCCGAGAACTCGTCCCGCATGGGGTCCACGAAGGGTGTGAGGTCCTTCACCAGCCGCTGGGTGTGCAGCGTGCTGGAGCGACCTCCCGGCCACATGTAGATGACGTCCGGGAGCCTGCCCGCCGCGGCGTAGGCTTCGGTCTTCTGGTGGAACGGCTCCAGGAAGAGGTCCTCTCGCACGATCTTGATGCCGGGGTTGTTCCTCTCGAAGGCGTTCCAGACCTCCTCGACCTCGCGCTCGGCACCCGGGCTCGTGGCGTCCAGGTAGTTGAGGACCGTGAGCACGATGGGCTCTCCACCCTGCTGGTCCTGCGCAAGGGCGCCGCCTGCCCACTGGACCGCAACGAGCACGGCCAGCAGCGCCAACCCCGCGACGCCCATGACACGGTACCGCCTATGTGCCACTTGGGTTCCCTCCCTCGTGAGAATGAGATCGCGCCTTCCTTCCTGCGGTGGAGTCATGGTTCGGAACGACCGAGAGGAGCACTCTCCCTCTCTCCTGGGACCCGGAGCGGAGTCGACGGTGTCGGACGAGTAGGGATTCAGCCAGTCGTCGATGACCAAACCGACGGCGCCCGGGAGGTCGCAGCCCGCGCTTGACGTCGAGCCCTTCACCTTCACCGTCTTCTCGAGCCCGGTCCGATCCACCACAGTCTGAAACCCTTCCTGGACCTGCTCCAGGAAGGCTGGGCTGAACTCCCCCCAGATGCCCCCGATGACCACCATGTCCACGTCCAGGAGGACCCCGGCGGAGGCGACCACTGCGGTCAGCGCCTCGGCTGCTTCGTCGACCAGACGGCGCGCGGTCGGGTCACCGTCTTGGTGCTCCAGGATGATCCCGGCTCCGACACCGGCCTCTGTCTTGAGGTATATCAGGCTCGTCTGCTCCGAATGCCACTGGCTCCTCGGCCCGCCGCTCGACCTTCGCCGCTTGGGCGACGTGGTGCACGGCAGGGAGTGCCGGGACATCACCTGGGGCGCACTACGAGTCGTCACGCCTGGCAACGATCTCGACCTCGATGGAGGCCTCATCCTCGGCCCGCAGTACGCCCAGGACGGACGGCGGCTCAAACCCATACTCGGTCATGCGGATCTGGGTGGTCACCGTCGACCGCAGGGTGTCGCCTTCGAGGATGAGAGATCCGGTCCAAGCCGTAGGGCGCGTCAGATTCCGGATCGTGAGCTCCCCGTGCACGGTCACGGGCAGCTCCTGGCCGTCCTGGTAGGGAGCGTGCAGCTCAAGCCCCGTAGGTCGGAACTCCGCGATGGGGAACTGGGCCGACTGTAGCCACTGCTCGCGAATGGCCCGGTCGCGTCGGGGCTCATCGGAGGTGAGTTCGCTGAGGTCCACCCGGACCATGCCGAACACGCCTTCCGTTGACTGCTCCACGTCCATGGAGAGCTCGCCGCTGATGGCCTGGGTGACCCCGACGGCCACCCCAGGCCGGTCGAAGCGGAGGAAGGTCTCCCCGACGCGGTAAAGGGCGCGCGACTCCGACGGCACGATCACGTAGCGCCGACCATCCCTCGATCCTCCCACGGACGGGTCTGTGGGCATGCTCTGGGCTTCAGCCATCTCAGCCGACGAGGGTGGCGGCGAAGGGACCGCTGTATTGGAATCCCTCCTCAGGAAGACGCCTCCCGCCGCTCCCGCCGCCACCAGGATGATGGCCAGAACGATCCACGACCGCCAGGAGACACGCCTCAACCGCATCGACACACCTCCTATGGCCGAACGAGCGAGCCATCCCCCACGCCTGAGGTCGCGGGGCCGGGCTCGGGGACGGCCGCCGAGCCCCCGTTTGGGAGAGTCCATCTATCGAAGGTAACGGGACAGTGGCGCACGGGAGCGCGAGGGTCGTTGTCAGTTACTACTACCATTATGTGGCTCCTCTGTCAAGGCGAGGGACGCGCCACGCAGATCCCCCGGGGCTCTTGAAGGTCGAGCCGGCCCAAGCGCCGCTCCAGCTGAGAGGGGATTTACCGGCTTCGTCAGCCGACGTATAATCGGGCCGGACCCTCATCGGTTCCGTCCTGCCGGCCGCGGGCGCCGCCCATCCTGGCGTCCCTCTCGGTCAGGGCGGCCACCCCCTGCGGAAGCTGGAGGAATCCCCTTGCTGCTGGCTATCGTGATTTACGTGGCCACGCTGGTCGCGGTGGTTTGGCGCCCGCGCGGGCTTGGCATTGGCTGGGGCGCGCTGGGCGGGGCCGCCATGGCCCTGGCGGCAGGGGTCGTGCACCTTTCCGACGTCCCCGTCGTCTGGGGGATCATCTGGAACGCGACCCTTACCCTCGTAGCGATCATCATCATCTCGTTCATTCTCGACGAGGTGGGCTTCTTCGAGTGGGCCGCCCTTCACGTGGCCCGCTGGGGACGAGGACGCGGGCGGGAGCTCTTCCCACTCATCGTCCTCCTGGGGGCAGCCACCACGGCCGTCTTCTCCAACGACGGAGCGGCGCTCATCCTGACCCCGATCGTGATGGAGATGATGCTGGCGCTGGGCTTCGGCGCGGGCGCGAGCCTGGCCTTCGTCATGGCCACCGGGTTCGTGGCCGACGCGACCAGCCTTCCGTTCGTAGTCTCGAACCTGGTCAACATCGTCATCGCCGACTTCTTTGGAATCGACTTCGACCAGTACGCCCGCGTCATGCTCCCGGTGGGGGTGGCCGCGCTGGCTGCGACCCTGCTCGTGCTCTACGCCAACTTCCGCCGCGAGATCCCGCCAGAGTACGACCTCCTCGCCCTGAAACGCCCCGAAGACGCGATCAGGGATCCTCTCACCTTCCGATGGGGTTGGGCGGTGCTCGCCCTCCTGGTGGCCGGCTACTTCGGGTCGGGTCCCCTGGGCGTTCCGGTCTCTGTGGTGGCAGGCGCGGGGGCAGCTGTGCTGGCCGCGGTCGCTGGACGCTGGTGGCGTCCGGCCACCGCCCATGCCGAGACGGGGTCGGTGGCCCCGCTCGACCGTCCCGTGGTCCATCTGGGCCGGGTGGTTCGAGGGGCTCCCTGGCAGATCGTCTTCTTCAGCCTCGGCATGTACCTGGTGGTCTTCGGTCTCCGGAACGCGGGGTTGACGTCCATGCTGGCCGATCTCCTCGGGTGGTTCGCCGAGAAGGGCTCCACCACGGCGGCGGTGGGCACGGGCTTCGTGGTGGCTGTGCTCTCGGCGACGATGAACAACCTACCCACGACGCTGGTGGGGGCGCTCTCGGTGGCCGAGGTAGAGGGGGTCACCGAGGCGGTGAACCAGACGATGGTCTACGCGACGGTGATCGGGGCGGACCTGGGTCCCAAGATGACGCCCATCGGCAGCCTTGCGACCCTGTTGTGGCTCCACGTCCTGGCCCGGAAGGGGATGCGCGTCGGCTGGGGGACCTATCTCCGAATCGGGGTGGTCCTGACCCTTCCCGTCCTCCTCCTCGCCCTTCTGGCCCTGGACGGCTGGCTTCGGGTGACGGGATGAGCGGAACGACGCATCAGCATTCTGCCAGGAGAGGAAAACGGCATCCCTCCGTGGAAGAGGACTCCCCCATAATAGTGGCGCATCAGCACTCATACCTTGCGCGGGCGGTCTGCCGTGAAGATAGCGAACCGAACGTTCGGAAATGACGTGCCCGGTGCACCATCCTCCGGTCACGACGGATCGCGTCCGTGGGGCGAGGGGGACGCACGGGATCGGGTGGCGCGGCTGGGCAGGGAGCTGGGGGAGATCGTCGGCCCATCCTGGGTGATGACCGAGCCCCACGAGCTCTTCGCCTACGCCTACGACGCCACGGGCGAGAAGGCCATGCCCGACGTGGTCTGCTTCCCCGGCACGGCCCAGGAGGCCGCAGGCGTGGTGGCAGCGGCCCACCGCCTGGGGGTCCCCCTCCTGGCCCGGGGCGCGGGAACGAACCTCAGCGGGGGAACCATCCCCGTGGCCGGCGGACTGGTGCTGGCCATGAACCGCATGAACCGGATCCTTGAGATCGACGTGGAGGGCCGCACGGCCACGGTGGAGCCCGGCTGCCCCAACCTGGCCCTGCAGGAGGCGCTCCGGCCGCTAGGCTTCTTCTGCGCCCCGGACCCGTCCAGCCACCGGGTCTCCACCCTGGGAGGAAATGCCTCGGAGAACGCGGGCGGCCCCCACTGCGCCAAGTACGGGGTCACCACCCACCACGTGCTGGCGCTGGAGGTGGTGCTTCCCGACGGCCGCCGGGCCCGGCTGGGCAGCCCCGCCGCGGACGCGCCCGGCCTGGACCTGGTGGGGCTCTGGGTGGGTTCCGAGGGCACCCTGGGGGTGATCACCGGTCTGACGGTCCGCATCCTCCCCCTGCCCGACGCGGTCCAGACGATGCTTGCCGTCTTCGACGACCTAGAGGCGGCGCTTCAGACCGTCTCGGACATCATCGCCGCCCGGGTGGTACCCGCCACCCTGGAGCTCCTGGACCGGGGCACCATCGAGACGGTGGAGGCCTTCGCCCACGCGGGCTACCCTCTGGACGCCGGGGCGGTGCTCCTCATCGAGGTGGACGGCACAGAGCCGGCCGTCGCCCATGCCCGGGAGGCGGTGGCCCGGATCTGCCGGGAGGCGGGTGCCCGGGAGCTCCGCATCGCCCGGGACGAGGCCGAGCGCGATGCCCTCTGGCTGGGCCGGCGGGCGGCGTACGGCGCCGCAGCACGGCTCTCCTCTCACCTTTGGACCCAGGATATTACCGTCCCCCGCCCACGCCTGGCGGAGATGATGCGGGCCGTGCGCCGGATTGGCGAGAACTACCGAATCCCCATGATCGCCGTGGCCCACGCGGGCGATGGCAACCTGCACCCCCTGGTCCCCTACAACCCCAAGGATGCAGACCAGATGCGCCGGATGAAGGCGGCCGACCGCGAGATCCTCGAGACCTGCGTGCGGCTCGGGGGCTCCATCACCGGCGAGCACGGTGTCGGGCTCGACAAGATCGGCAACCTGGAGCTCATGTTCGCAGAGGAGGACCTGGGGCTGATGCGCCACGTGAAGGCCGTCTTCGACCCCGAAGGCCGGATGAACCCGGGGAAGGCCATTCCCGCCGCCCGGGGGGCGGTTTGACGCCATGACCCGCCCCGTGACCACCCCTCCTGGGAACTCGAATGCAGACGCCCTGGAGCGGTGGGTTGCCCGGCTCCCGGCCTCGTGGCAGCCCGATCCGCACGCTTGGGCCCGGGAGCAGGGCTGGCCCCGCACCCCTGCGTGGGTGGTGCGCCCGCCCGGTACCGAAGGGCTGCGGGAGATCCTAAAGGTGGGCACCGAGGTCGCGGCCGCAGGGCCCGCAGGCTCCCCCGGGCGCCTGGCCGTGGCCGGATCGGGCTCCCGCCTGGCGTGGTGGCCCCTGCCGCCCGGCGTGGGCGTGCTGGACACCTCGGCCCTGGGCGGCGAGCCCGAGCTGGACCCGGGCAACCTGACCCTCTCCCTACCGGCCTTCACCTCCTGGCCCCAGGTGGCCTCGGTTCTGGAAGGCTCGGGCCTGGCCTACCCCATCCAGGGCGCCGGCGACGGCTCGGGGACGGTGGGCGGGCACCTGGCCGGCCGGACGTCCAACGCCCTGCACCTCCGCTACGGCCCGGCCCGGGACTGGCTCCTGGGGGCGGAGTGGATCACGGGCGGGGGCCAGCCCTCGCGGGTGGGTGCCCCCGTGGTGAAGAACGTGGCCGGCTACGACCTGGCCAAGCTGCTGGTGGGTTCGCATGGTTCGCTGGGGGTGCTGCTCCGGGTGATCCTCAGGCTCCGGCCCGCGCCCCCGGCCGAGGCCCGGGCGGTGGTGACGGGCGGAGACGCGGCCGCCCTCGCGCCCATGGCCCACCGCCTCGCCGCTCGGCCCGGCGGCCCCGTGGGGATCGAGGTGCTGGAACGGCTCGGCGAAGGTCCGGGTCCGGCACACGAACGGGCCTGGCGGGAGGTGGCACATGCGCTGAACGCCTTCGGGCTCCCCGGCGGGTCAGGGCCCCTGATGCTCCTCTACTACCAGGGATTCGAGGGCGAGCTGGCCGCGGAGCGGGAGAACCTGGAACGGCTGGGCTGGGAGCACGGCCTTCAGGTGTCGTGGGAAGAACGTCCTGGCGCCTCGCAACCCACGGGTGCCTGGAGGCTGCTGCGGGCTGCCGGACCGGCCTCCGGCCTCTGCCTGGCTCGGCTGGGTGTGCCGGCGCGAAGGGCAGGCGAGCTCTGGCAGGCCGTGCGGGAGGCATGGGGATCCAGGAGTGAGCCCGGCGGAAGCGGGTTCGGGCTCCTGCTGGTGGAGCCCGCTTCCGGGGTCGTGCGGGCCCTGGGGGCCCCGCCGCACGAGGGTGGCTGGCGGCGGGTCCGGGAGACCGCGGAGGGTCTGGGCGGGTACGCCGTCTGGGAGGCGGCTCCCCTGGGCCGCTATGAATCCTCGGCCGTCCCCTGGGAGGCGTGGGACGAGGCGGTACGGCGGGTCTTCGATCCTGCCGGCCTGCTGTGGGCGCCCCGTGCGTGAGCGGGCGCACCGGCGCCGAGGACTCGGGATGGTTCACATCATCTGATACGGACGCGGTCTCACGGCAAGCAGTGCCGTGCGCTTCGAGCCCTGAGAGCTTTGATGGAGGTGCTGGCGTTGGCAGCGGACCGAGGGCTCCTCGCCCAGGAAGGGCGGGCGGAGGTCGTCGTGACATCGCCCGAGATCCGGCCCTTCTTCGGGCAGGAGACCCTGGACCAGCTCAACCGGTGCAACAAGTGCGGGTTCTGCCTGCCCGCCTGCCCCACCTACGTTCACCTGGGCCGGGAGCCTGCCTCTCCCCGGGGACGCCTGGCCATGGTGGAGGAGGTTCTAGAGGGGCATATGGAGCCGGGGTGGGCCGTGGGCGACCAGATGGACCTCTGCCTGGGCTGCCGGGCCTGCGAGTCGGCCTGCCCCTCGGGTGTCCAGTTCGGGCAGGTGCTGGAGGCGGCCCGGGCGGCCGTGGCGGCCCGGGGCGAGTGGGCTCCGGAGAACTCGGGCCTTCGGCGGCTGCTCCTGGAGAAGCTGGTCACCCACCCGAGGCGCCTGGCCCTGGGTGCTTCCTTGCTCTGGCTCTACCAGGCGAGCGGCCTGCGGCGCCTGGTGCGGGCCCTGGGCCTCTTGCGCCTCCTGCCGAAGCACCTGGGCGATCTGGAGCCTATGCTGCCCAGGGTGCCGGCGCCCTGGGCCCGACCCCCCAGAGCCCGCCCGGCGCCAGGCGAACCGCCGCTGACCCCCGGCGCGCTGGGTCCCGAAGGGGAACGGCCGCAGGCGGCCCTCTTCCTGGGGTGCCTCCAGGACGCACTCTTCCCCAGCACCAACGCCCGGATCGGGCAGGCGCTGCAGGCCATGGGCGTCACGGTGGAGACGCCCACCGGTCAAGGATGCTGCGGCGCCCTGCACGCCCACGCGGGTCGCCCCGAGGAGGCCCGGAGGCTGGCCCGGGCCAACATCGAGGCCTTCGAGCGCTCCGGCGCCCGGTGGATCGTGAACGGGGCAGGCGGGTGCGGGGCCATGCTGAAGGAGTACCCACACCTCCTCGAAGAGGACCCCGAGTGGCGGCCCCGGGCCGAGGCGTTCAGCCGCCGCGCTCGCGACGTGAGCGAACTCCTGGTGGAGCTGGGTGCCCGCCGCGTCCTGCGGCAGGGCCTGCAGGACGGCGAGGCCGGCGGGCCGCAGGAGGCGGGGCGGCCGCCGGCCGAGCCGTCGGCAGAGGGCGACCGCTCCCGTGGCCCGGGGGCGGCTTCCAAGCGGCCCTTGCGCGTGACGTACCAGGATTCCTGCCACCTCCGCCACGGGCAGGGGGTGTGGCGGGAGCCCCGGGAGCTCTTGCGGAGCCTGCCCGGAGTTGAGTACGTGGAGCTTCCCGGGGCCGACCGTTGCTGCGGTTCTGCGGGCACCTACACCTTCACGCGGCCGGAGATGTCGCTCCTGCTCCTGGACGAGAAAATGGAAGCGGTCCGGCGGACCGGAGCGGACGTGGTGGTCACCGCCAACCCGGGATGCTTCATGCAGATGCAGCTGGGCGTCGAGAGGGCCGGGCTTTCGGACCGGGTTCGCGTGGCCCACGTGGCCGACCTGGTGGCCGAGACCCTGGGGGGTAAGGAGGCGTCCGCACGGACGTGGACCGTTCCGACGAGGCAGGCGTGCCCGTAACACCCGTAACAGAGGAAGAATCCGGTGGACCTTCGAGCCGCCGGTGGTACGTGCTCGTGGGGGCGACCGCCCAACAGGCCGGGCTGACCGTGGTTCGGTTCGGCCTTCCAGCACTGGCGCCCTTCATGCGGACCGCTCTGGGGCTCTCCCTGACGCAGGTGGGGATGCTCCTGGCCAGCTTCGACCTGGGGGCGCTGGTGGGCTTCCTTCCCACAGGAATGCTCACCTCCCGGCGCGGCGAGCGCTGGGTCCTCACCGCGGGGGCTCTGATCACCGGACTCCTCACCCTGGCGGCGGCGCGGGGCGGCGGCTTCCTCTGGATCATCGCCGCCCTCTTCCTGGCGGGCTTCGGGTATCCGAGCAGCCAGACCGCGGGGAGCCAGGCGGTGATGCTGGCCTTCCCGGCCCGGGGCCGAGGGCTCGCCATGGGCATCCGCCAGGCTGGCCTGCCCATCGGCGGGCTGATGGCCGCGCTGGCCCTCCCGGGCCTTGCCGGCACCCGGGGCTGGCCACCGGCTCTCGCGGCCGCAGCGGGGCTGGCGCTCCTCTCGGGGGCGGTCGCCTGGCTCGCTCTCGGGAGCACGGCGCCCACCTCCGGCAAAGGGAGCGCCGCTCCCGGCGGGGATCCCCCCAGGTTCGCAGACCTGGCCCGCAACCGCACCCTCTGGATCGGAACCGTGATGGCCTGTCTCTTCGGGGTCGCCCAGTTCAGCCTGCTGGGCTACCTCCCCCTCTACCTGGTGGACCGTTTCCACTGGACCGCGAAGGGGGCCGCCCAGCTCCTCATTCTGGTCCACGCCGGCGGAATCGCGGGGCGCCTGCTCTGGGGCCACGTGTCGGACCGCCTCTTCGGCGCCCGGCGCCAGCCCGTGCTCCTGCTGCTGGCGGGGGCGGGCGTGCTGGTGGCTGCCGTCCTCGTCGCCTGGCCGAGGCTCGTCGGGCTCCTGGGCGCAGCGGCACCCGCGGCGACCGCGGGGCTGGCCCTGGCAGGCGGGCTGGTCTTCCTGGGGTGGAACGGGCTCTACGTGACCACCGTCTCCGAAGCCGTGGGTGCCCGGGGCTCGGCCCTGGGCCTGGCCCTCTCCATGACCGCGCTCTACGTGAGTACCATGGGCACCCCCCTCCTCTTCGGCGCCGCCGTCGACCGTACGGGCTCCTACGGCCTTGCGTGGGCCATGACCGGCGTCGCTCAAGGCCTGGCGCTGGCCACAGGGCTTCTCCTGCACGAGCGGCTGCCTGCGGGGGCCCGCGAGGGTGCGGGCGCGACGGTGGGGGAACGCGGGCGCTGATGCAGCGTCGGAGCGAGGCGCGCCGGGGCGCCCCGCGCGCCCCCGGGTGGGTGAGCATGGGCCGTCTGAGCACAGCGGCCCGGTGACCTCGGGTTTCGTGGGCAGGAAGGTCTCATTCCGGGGGGGCACTCGTATGGGGCCGCATCGCGAGGCAGCACCGATCTCTTCATCTGACAGTGACGGGTACGGACGCCCCATCCAGAACCCGTCCGATCACCTGGGCTTCCTCAATGCCCCGCTCTCTCAGGGCGGCCAGGAGGCCTTGGGTCCTTTCCGGGCGCACCGCCAGCAGGAGGCCGCCTGAGGTCATGGCGTCGACCAGGACGATGCGGAGGAGTCCGTCCACCCGGGCATCGAAGGCCACCTTGTCCCTCAGGTACTGCTGATTCGCCCAGGTGCCGCCGGGGACGAAGCCGCGGCGGGCCAGTTCCTCCACATGGGGCAGGAGGGGTACGGCCTCCGCCGACACCTCCGCGGCCACGCCGCTGGCGGTCACCATCTCGTAGAGGTGGCCCAGCAGGCCGAAGCCCGTCACATCGGTGCACGCATCGACCCCCACGGCCAGGGCCGCCTCCGAGGCTGCGCGGTTCAGGCTGGTCATGGCCTTCACTGCGGCCTCCTCCGCCTCGGGCGGGCATCCGTCCCGCTTGACGGCCGTGGAGATCAACCCTGTGCCGATGGGCTTGGTAAGCACCAGATCGTCCCCGGGACGGGCCCCGCCGTTGCTGAGGAAGTGCTCCGGCGAGACCAGCCCGGTGACGGCCAGGCCGAACTTGGGCTCAGGGTCGTCGATGGTATGCCCGCCCACCAGGGCGCACTCCGCCTCCCGGAGCACGTCCGCCCCCCCGGTCATGATGGCCTTCAGCACGTCCAGGGGGAGCTTGGAGATAGGGAACCCGACCAGCGCCAGGGCGGTCAGGGGTCGGCCCCCCATCGCGTAGACGTCGCTCAGGGCATTGGCGGCGGCGATGCGCCCGAACAGGTCGGGGTCATCCACGATGGGGGTGAAAAAGTCGACGGTCTGAACGAGCGCGCGCGTCTCGTCGAGGCGATAGACGGCGGCGTCGTCCATCATCTCGTTCCCCACCAGCAGGTTCGGATCGGCCAGCCGGGGCAGGCCTCGCAGGACCTGGACCAGGTCCTCAGGGTTCAGCTTGGAGGCTCAGCCGGCCTTGGAGCTCATCTGGGTGAGACGCACGGGAGTGCCTGCCAGGGGATCCACCCCCTACACAAAGTCCTTGCGGCCGTCACGGACAAGACAGCGTGTGCGCCGTAGGTGGCACACCTCTTGGACCGAGGAGCCATGCACGAGGCCCACGCTTGAGGGACGCGCCATATGGGGTCCGAGCGGGCGGACGCCGGGCCCGATGAGCCCGGCGTCACCATCACCCCACTCGGGTGAGCCCGATACGCAGTCTAGCGCCACTTGTCCACGAGCACCGATACCGGCGGTGCAAACTGGCCATCCCAGTACTGGGAGTGCTTGCCAGGCCCGCCGACCACCGCGATGTGGATACTCTCAGGCGCGTCCATCGGCGGTACCGGCGTTTCGTCGCTTACCGCGCCCCACTCCTGCGGTGGGTCGCAGGTGAAAGGTGGCGCTGACTTGCCTCCCGGCTTTCCGGGATAGAGACGATATGGGTAACGTGCGTATTCCCATAGACCCCGCCGGATGTCGTCCTTTCCCCATCCGTCATGCGCGATGGTCGCCGCGTGCTCCGGCGTCAACAGCAAGAAGCCATCGACATCCCGCAGGCACCCCAGGCCGGCCCGCTGCCCGGCCACGGTCACCGCCAGATTCTCCACCAGGTCCCTGGCATGGGTGCTGGAATGGTCCGAGTTGTTTCCTGGAGGTGAGCCGCCCGCCACAGTCACGACACTGTCGGCCGCCATGAAGCCCATCTCGACGTGATACGGCTGCCATGGGTTGGCTTCCTCGTTTTCCCCGACCACCGTGGCTACGATATTGCCGGCCCAACCTTGGTCGGTCTTGTCTGGATCAGGCGCCTTCGATCCGCCAACGACGTCGCCCAACAGGTTGATGAAGTACCCAACGCATACGTTGGTCAGATGCCCCCCGCCGGCTGCGCCAGCGCCAGAGGCCACCCCGACTTCGTGACGAATTGGGCCATTCACCAGCACCAGCGGCGCGACCGGGTGGGTGGTGGTCGTCTGCGCCCGCCAGTTGTACTCGGGCGAGGCCAGCGCTTCGACGACGGCCAGCAGGAGCGGCATGTGCTCCGGCGTGCAACCGGCCATGACACCAAGGGCCGCAACCAGTTCGACTGTGAGAGTACCCATTCGGGGTGGAACGCCGTCCCACACTACCTCGCTCGCCGCGTGACTGGTGCCCGTGAGCATCTCCTGGACGCGGTCTACGGTAGGAGGTACGATGGGAAGACCCAGCGACCATCCCTGGTTGAGGAAGAGCTCATTTACCTGGGCATAGGTTCCGCGGAACTCGAACACGTCGGCCGGGTACGGAGGCTTCCCCAGATCAGGGATCTCCGTACGACTCGGACGCCAGCAGGTAGCTGTTTTCAGAATCTCCGGGAATGCTGCATCCGCCTTCTCCACGACTTCGTCCTCGGTGATCATGCCCACAGGGTGCGGGACCATGACGAACGCCATGTCAGGTGCCCCCATGCTTACCATGGTGGCCCTTGCCAGATCGATGAACTCCGATGTCGCGATGGTAACGGTCGGGATGCCCCTCTTCTCGACAGCTAGCTGGTCACCGACCAGCCATGAGGTGCAAGACCCTCAATCGCACTGCGAGCCGATCACGATATCCGGATGATAGCGTGCAATGATGTCTGCCTTTCGTTCAGCATCGGCGTCTCCGGCACTCTGCGGTACGGTACTCGGCTCTACTTCGTAAAACTTGATGATGTTGACGCCCTCCACATTCTCTTCCAGTAACTCGGCGATACGGTCGAGGAACAGGTTGCCGTTGGGCTTACCGTTCCACTTGAGTCCCACGGTCTTGCCTTCCAGTGTGTCGATTCGTTCTGCGATGTTCACCGGTTCGATGGCTACAACGCCCTCTGGGTTCACGAGTTGCCATGTCATCACGTTCGACTGAGCACCTGCAACTCCACCGGCCAATAGCATTGCGCCTGCGGCCGTGAGCACTCCGAGCCCAACGACTTTTGTGACGTTCATCACAAACCTCCTCACGGTGGAATGCGCATCGGGTCGTGCACGTGACCACAGAATCCGTAACCACGGAATCACTATGGAATCACTATAGCGGAAGAACCCTCCAGCCAGCAATGACAGGGCGATGGCACAGTGGTTGCCGGTCGATGACACGACTCTCGGGGTCCGTGAAGTTTCGCCGAGCCTTCGGCGCGGGCGTTGCCTTCATGGATCCTTCCGCCATCGCTCCGGATCGCTTCGAGCCGCTGCTTCGGGGTGCGCAGGCAGGTACGTGTGTCGAGAGGGTGAGGAATCTAGCGCATGTGCGCGCAAAGCGGCCGTCATCTGTGGGCAAGCCAAATGCAACGGTGCGGTAATTGGAAGATTGAGGGTGCTGCGCTATACTCGCCACGCACGCGCGATGGCGGAATGCCACTTGTGAAGAATAGAACGTCGAGTCAGCAAGAGAGCGTCCATTCAAGAGAGCGTGCAGGAGGGCAACGATGACCGTCGGGTAGCGCCAGGGTTTGGATGAGCCCGGGGCAGCTGCTAGGAATGGGGGTCAGCTCGATCCGGTGGATAGGCGTCCGAGTCCGGTGAACCCCCGGGGGGAACGTTGGCGTGCATGGGGCGGGGAAGCACCGTCATGTCGCTGATCATGACTCGAACAACCATCATCCTGGCTTAAGAGAAGGAGTGGCGAACCAGCGTGGACGCTCGTCCGTTATCCAGTAGATCATGGCTGGCGGGTCGTCGGGGTATGGCCGTCCTCTCGGTTGCACTCTGTCTCCTGGCGTTTCCGGAGCCGGATGCTGGGGCTCAGGGAGCGGTGCTTGTCGGGACAGTGGCCGTCGGAGGACAGGTGGAACCGTATCAAAGTATGTCTGGTGACGAGCTCGGTGGGTTGGCCCACCGTATCGGGTACCTGAATGCGCTCGCGAACGCGGGTTCGAAGCCTCTCTTCGTCGACGCGGGGGGCGGGTTCTTTGCGGATGCAACAGTGGCCCAACTCACGCCCGACCCGTCCATCATGACGGCCATGTTCATCGCGAAGATGTACGAGGAGATGCGAGCGGTGGCCGTCAATGTGGGACCCTCGGACTTGGCGTTCGGGCTTGACTTCTTGGAGGAGCTCGTGGCCACCTACGAGACGCCGTTCGTTTCGGCCAACCTGACGTCGACGTCAGGGACCGCTGTCTTCGATCCTTATCGGATGGTTTCCGTGGACGGTGTCAACGTCCTCGTGACCGGACTGTGGACCAGCACGGAAGGGTCAGCGATTTCGCGGGCCACGGGCTACCAGGCCGTGGTGCAAGATCCTGCTCGGGCACTGCGGTCTGTCATCCAGTCGGCAGGAGGACAGGCGGACTGGATCGTTCTCATGTCACAACTGTCACCCAGCGAGGAGCTCTCGATCGCGCAGGCGTTTCCCACCGTTGACCTCATCCTGAGCGCACCGAGTGGCGGGAGCGATCCGGGTGAGGAGTCCGTCGGCGACGTCAGGATCCTCAGGATTCCACCTCGGGGCGGCGCCGTCGGTACCTTCGATCTGGAAGAGGAGCGCGGCGAGATCGTATGGCTGGATACAGCCGAGGTTGCCGCGGACCCGGAGTCGGCGCGTACCGTCGAGGAATTCCTGGTGGAGCTCCACGAGAAGTGCGGGTGTTGAGTGAGTCGGGGGAGGATGGGTTGCTGGCGCGGTGCAGGGAGGTGGATGAGTCCCGGTGGGCTCCCCGGTCCTCAAAACCGGTGGCGCGCCGCTGCGAGCGGGGCGCGGTGGGTTCGACTCCCACGCACTTCCGCCAACTCTTAAGGACGGGGTACGCGGATGCAGACTCTGTGCACGGCGGGACACATCGATCATGGAAAGTCCGCCCTCGTGAGGGCGTTGACCGGGATCGATCCCGATCGCCTTCGAGAAGAGAAGGAACGGGGCCTGACCATCGATCTCGGATTCGCCTGGCTTACGCTGCCAAGCGGGCGGACGGTGAACGTGATCGACGTCCCTGGACATGAGGATCTCATCAGAAACATGCTGGCCGGGGTCAGTGCGGTTGACGCGGTGCTTCTCGTCGTGGCCGCGGACGACGGCGTCATGCCCCAAACGCGGGAGCACCTGGCCATCATGGGCCTGGCGGGTGTCTCAAGCGGCGTCGTGGCCCTGAACAAGATCGACGTGATGGACGATCAGGAGTGGATCGACCTTGTGGAGGCGGACGTGAAGGAGGCTTTAGCCGGTACGCACTTGGCGTCCGCCGAGGTGGTACCGGTGTCGGCCCGCTCGGGCAAGGGTCTGGAGCGCCTTCGCGCGACCCTTGACGAGACGCTCGCCAGGGTGAAGGCGCGCGAGGACCTGGCACACCCGCGGCTTCCCATCGATCGAGTCTTCAGTATCTCCGGGTTCGGGACGGTGGTGACGGGTACCCTAGTCGATGGGAGCATTTATCTGGGCCAGGAGCTGATGGTCTTCCCCGACAAGGGTACGGTCCGAGTAAGAGGGCTCCAGGTTCACGGGAATCCGGTCGATCGCGCGGAGCCGGGCACACGCGTTGCAGTGAACCTGCACGGAGGTACGAGCACCTTGCACCGCGGCACGGTCCTGGCCGAAGCCGACGCGCTCGAACCCGCGTACGTGGTGCACGCCCGGGTTCGAATGCTCGGTGACCTGTCCCATGCTCTGCGTCACAATGAGGTGGTCGAGTGCTACTGGGGAACGGCGCGCACCATGGCCCGTGCCAGGCTTATTGAGGGGGATGAGCTGGAGCCGGGGAAGGAGGGGTGGGTTGAGTTCCGCTTCGCTCAACCGGTGAGCATGCTCCGGAACGACCGGTTCATCATTCGCCACCCTTCCTTAGGTGTGACCCTGGGCGGGGGGCGAGTGGCCGATCCGCGAGCTGCTCGACACTCGGGCCGGCGCAAGCGAGTTCTCGCTTCAGTTGAGCGGCTGAACGACGGGGGGCCACGTTCCGTCGTGAAGGCGGTTTTGTCAGACCTCGAACCCTGCCCGGCCGCTACCGTCATCCGAGAGAGCGCGCTTCCTCGTAAGGTAGCCGACCTTGCGTTGCAGCAGCTTCTCGACTCGGGAGAGGTGCTTTCTCTCGCGACGATCGGGGGGAAACAGCAGGAGCCGCAACCCGCGGCGTTGCTCGTGAGCCCGACAGGTTGGGCCCGCATTACGGAGCGGCTGCGCGATGCTCTACACGCATACCATCTCGAAAAGCCGTTGCGGCGGGGCATGCCGCGAGAGCAGTTGCGCCACCGTATGCGGATGGACCCTCCGACGTTCAACGCCGTGCTCGGCGCGGCGGCGCGCGAGGGTCTGGCGGTGTCGCTCGGGCCGGTAGTCTCCCTGACCGAGCACGATGTGCGCTTCACGCCAGAGCAGGAGCAACGCATTGATGGGTTGAAGCGCAGGCTCCGAGAAACCCGCAATGCACCGCCCTCGCGCGCCGAGATGGAGGCCGCGGTCGGCCCGGACGTTTTCGAGGCCTTGGTCGAGCAAAGGTTCCTGATCAAGGTGGCCGACGATCTGTACTATCCGAGCGACGTCTACGATCGGATTGTGAACGAGCTCGTTCAGTTCATCCGCGAGAACGGACGCATATCCGTGGCGCAAGTGCGCGACCTCTTCGGGATCAGCCGAAAGTACGTCATCCCGCTCCTGCAGCACTGCGACGACCTACACCTGACGCGGCGGATCGGCGATGACCGCGTGCTCTTCGGATGTGCGCCGGAGCCTGGTGAGCGTGCTCCTGGAAGAGAAGGCATGCATCAGGAGGTGATCACGCCCTGAGTGGACCGGGATCCCAGAACGCAGAGTGACCCAAGTCAGACAGATGAGGAGGAAGACCGTGCGACACACACTTGCATGGCGGATGGTCATCGTGTGGGTGGCGCTGGCTGTGACTACGGTGCCGGTCGCTTTCGCGGCGGGCGGCGCGGACGTGCAGACGTGGCAACTCGTCAGTCCTGAAGGTGTCGTCGTGGTGGAACCGGTCGAGGCAAATCCGCATCCGACCACCTTGGAAGGCAGGACGATCGCCCTGTTCTGGAACGGGAAGCACAATGGCGACCTGTTCCTCACCCGAGTAGGCGAGCTTCTGATGGAGCAGGTGGAAGGCGTCGAGATCATCAGGATCTGGGAGAATCACCCAGAGACGGCGGGCATCTCGGGATCTGTGGACAAGAGTAAGGCGAAGGCGGCGATCGTGGCCGGCTACAAGCCCGACCTCGTCATCGCCTCACAGTGCGATTGAGGGTCCTGCACGTCGTGGCTTGTCCACGACCAGGTCGAAATCGAGAAGCTGGGCATCCCGACCGTTACCATCAGCACGACAGAGTTCGACGGGCTGGCGCTTAATTCCGCCCGCAGTTTCGGCGTAACCGACATGGCACGCGTCGTTGTGCCGCACCCCATGGGAATGATCAAGCCGGACGAGATCAGGGCCAAGGCGGATGCCGCATTCGCAGAGATCCTGAATGTGGCCACCGGGTGGCAGCCGAGCGCGGCGCAAGTGGCCGCCGCGGCACCGCCCTATCCGGCGCCCGTGATCAGGTTCACCGGCACCGATGAAGACGTCAACGAGCTCTTCTTCCGCAATGGCTGGTCTGTGGGCCTGCCCATCATCCCGCCGACGCCCGAGCGGGTGCAGGCCATGCTGAAGGGCACCAGTCACCGCCCCGACGAGGTCATCGGCATGATGACGCCCCGTATGGGTGCCGTCACGGTGGAACTGGTGGCAGTACACGCGGTGATGGCGGGCTGCAAGCCGGACCAGATGCCCGTGCTGCTCGCCGCCGTCGAGGCGCTGGTCGACCCAAGCTATCGAGGGCCTACCACAACGACCAACCCGACCGCGCCGCTGGTCGTCGTCAACGGTCCGATTGTGGACGAGGTAGGCATTGCGTATGGGCAGGGGGCGGCTGGGCCATCCCAGCAGGCCAACGTCTGCCTCGGCCATGCGATCAACCTCATCGGCGACGTCATCGGCGGTTCAAGGCCGCCTGAGCCCGACAAGACGACCCTGGGCTGGCCTGGCAATACGGTGGCCATGGTGATCGCCGAGAACGAACAGGCTAATCCCTGGGGCCCTCTGCACGTGGAGCGGGGCTTCAACCCGGGCGATAGCATCGTCACTGTGATGACCGGGGCTGAGATTCCGGCCAACATCAATGACCACAACAGTATCACCGGAGAGGACTTGCTGCGAGTCATTGCGCACAGTATGGACCGGGCTGGGCAAAACACCCGCTGCTTCTCCGACTCCGATGTACTCGTGATTCTGAGCCCCGAGCACGCAGCGACCATCTTCAGCGACGGCTGGAAGAGCAAGGACGAGATGCGGCGGTTCTTGTGGGAGAACTCGAAGGTGCCCTTCGAAGCCATGCCAGGGGCAGGGGCCATTTGCAAACCCCCGCGCTGGTTTGGCAGCCCCGGGCCAGGTGACATGATCCCCATCGTCTCAAGTCCGGAGCGCATCCAGCTCATCGTGAGCGGCGGTGCCGGCAAGCACAGTGTCTACGTCTCCTCCTTCGGCGCCCAGACGCCGCGGCTGATCAGCGTGTCGGCGGACAAGTGGCGGTAACGACGGTGTGAAAGGGTGGCCGCTCGGCCCGCTCAGGGCCGAGCGGCCGTCCAGATCTCGGACATCCAGCGCTGCTGGCGGAAGCCAAGGTGTAGCGGACGACTGCTCGCCCAGCGGACTCGGATCGCCGGTGAGCATGGAAGCGCTGCACGGACGACAGAAGGGGGCTGGGACGGGATGAAAGGGCAATGCTGGTGCATCGTGATCTGCTCGCTCGTAGTCGCCTTGGTCGGCGCCGTAAGTGCAGGCCCGATCGTCGCACAGGAGGCCCAGAAGTGGGAATTGGTCAACCCGGAGGGCGTTGCATGGGTTGAACCAGTGAAGATCGCGGAGCGAGTCGACTCGCTGGAAGGCAAGACCGTCGTGCTGTTCTGGAACGGGAAGCACAACGGCAACAACTTCCTCGACCGGCTGGCTGAACGGCTGGATGCCCAAGTGGAGGGGGTGCGTGTCCTCAAGTCGTGGGAGGAACCGCTCAACGTCCCACCCGGACAAAACGTCGCGGCCCAGATGATCGAAGCATGGCAGCGAGTAGGGATCAAACCGGATCTGGTGATCGCCTCCCAGGCCGATTGAGGGTCCTGCACGTCGTGGCTTGTCCACGACCAGATTGAGTTCGAAAAGCTGGGTGTACCGACTGTCACCGTTACCACGACGGAGTTTGAAGGATTGGCCCGGTCCACCGCGGCCAGCTTCGGTGCCGCGGACCTGTGCTTCGTCGTCCTACCTCATCCCATGGGCGGCATCAAACGGGAGGCCATCCGCGCCCAGGCCGACAACGCCTTTGAAGCCGTCGTGCGAGCCGCGGTGGACTGGAGGCCGTCCGCTGCCCAGATGGCTTCACGAAGGGGAGCATACCCCTCAGAGCACTTCACCTTCCAAGGCAGCCTCGATGACGTGATCGCCCTCTACTCTGGCAACGGGTGGAGCGACGGGCTGCCCATCATTCCGCCGACGCCGGACCGGGTGGCAGCCATGCTGAAGGGGACGCACCGATCCCCAGACACGGTGATCGGCACGGTTCCGCCTCGCATGGGCATGCTCACCGTCGAGCTGGCCGCGGTCCACGCTGTGATGGCCGGTGCTCGCCCAGAGCATTTTCCGCTCATCCTGGCGGCGGCCGATGCATTGCTGGACCCACGACACGACTTTCGTTCAGCAACCACCACCACCAACCCCTGCGCCATCTTCATTCTGGTCACCGGGCCAGCGGTGCAGGAGATCGGGGTTCAGTACGCTGAAGGCGCGCTGGCGCCGGGTCCGTTCAGTGGGCCGAACGCGACCGTCGGGCGCGCGATCAACCTCATCATGGACGTGGTGGGTGGATCGAAGCCGCCGTCGCCTGACAAATCAACCCTCGGCTCGCCCGCCAGCTACACGATGGTATTGGGAGAGAACGTGGACGCGACCCCGTGGAAGACGGTCAACGAGCAACTGGGGTTCGACCGTGATGCCAATTTGGTGACCGTCTTCGAGATGCGCAGCTTCGTCAACTTCAACCTGCATAACCCCAACACCGCGGAAGGGCTGCTCGATCCTATGGCGGCTACGATCGGTCCGGTGGCAGGTCTGGCTGAGAACGCGTTCGAATGCGGGCGCGGTCCTGCCAAGGTACTGGCATTGAGCCCAGAGCATGCGGCGACCATCGCTGGGGAGGGGTGGACCGAAGCGGATGTGAAGGCCTACCTGCACGAGCATGCAAGCATCTCGATGGAGCGGTACCTCGTGCGTAACAACGGTGTGGAACCCGACTGTCGGCAGGATGAGGCCGAACCGTCAGTCTTGGCGGAGCCTGGCAACGTCCTAGTGGTCGTGGCGGGCGGTCCGGGCAAGCACTCGGTCTATCTGGAGACCACCCGGTACGCGCCCGTCTCCAAGTCCCTGGAGGCGTGGAGATAGACGGATGGCGGCGGTTGGGGTTGAGCGCGTCCCGGCAGTTGCAGGCTGCTCGAAACACGCCGCTTGTGCGATGGGGGCTTGAGGGTTGAGCAGTGAAGCGAGGGCAACCGCCGGGACGAGAGGAGGGATGGCGGGGGGTGATCGCCCCCCGCCGATATTCGTGCCGAGCTGCAACAGTCGGATCCGGAGGATGAGCCGCCTGATGACGCGGACAAGGATCGCACTCGCAGCGTGCATGGCCGCGGCTCTCCTTGAAGCCGCGGTGGTCTCGGGCTCTAGCGGCACTGACGTCGCAGGGGAACGCTCCGTCGGACAGGAGTCGCACGAGGTGTGGATCTACAATCCTGCCGGTATCCGTCCGGACGGTCAGTACGTGGATGAACTGCTCTCGGCCACGATGCGGGAGATGGGGCTGTCGAAGCCGCCAATGGCAGGGCAGTTTCCCAAGGCACGCGTCGAGCGAATGACCGTGGAGTCGGACGTCCTGGACGAGGTCAACCGACTGTTCTACGAGCGTGGCTGGTCGGATGGTCTACCCATCGTGCCCCCCACGGCGCAACGCGTCGCCGAGATGCTCAGAGGGGCCGATCTTTCCCCAGATGTCGTCGTGGCTACCCTTCCTCCGATGGGGGGGCAGGCGACCATCGAGAAGATCGCGGTCAACGCGGTCATGGCCGGCTGCCGGCCCGTCGACATGCCCCTCCTCATCGCAGCCACCGAAGCCCTTGCCGATCCCGCTTTCGACCTCCGAGGCCTGGCTACCACAACCAGCCCCGACACGCCCATGGTCATCGTGAGCGGGCCCATCGTGTCGCAGCTCGGGCTCAACGCCGGCACCAACGCATTGGGAAGAGGATGGCGGGGGAACGCGGTCGTAGGTCGAGCGCTGCACTTGATCGTTCAAAACATAGGTGGAAGCTGGCCGGGCGTCACCGATCTGTCGTGCTTGGGCTATCCTGGGGATTTCACGATGGTCTTGGCCGAGAACGCCGAGGCGAGCCCCTGGGCCCCCTTCCACACAGATCTGGGGTTCAGCAAGCGCGCCAACGTGGTCAGCGTCGTCGGCGCTGAAGGGACCCACAACATCCTGGGGATCGGTCAGGGCACCCGCGGCTTCATGAAGCTGGTGGCCGCCCACCTTGCTGGCATGGATCGCCCCATCCGCTCGGTGGTCGTACTGATCGTCGCCCAGGACACCGCCCAACAGCTCGCCGAAGAGGGATGGACCCCCAAGAGCATGCGGGCGTTCATCCAGGACAACGCTGCGATTCCGTTTTACGTCTACAAGGAGCGTTTCATAGACACAGGGATGGCACGGCGGGTGCCGGATTGGGTTCACCAGACCCAATCGCCCGACGAGCTGATTCCGACTCCCCTCATTGAGCAAATGCTGATCCTGGTTTCAGGAGGGCCGGGTGAGAAGAGCATGGTCGTTCCAGGATGGCCGGCTGGTTCGATGGTGAGCCGGGAGATACGACTGCCCTGGAATTGGGACGAGCTGGTCGAAGCCTATGTGCCAGACTACGATCGATAGATGAACCGTCGAGTCGACGAAGGGACTCGCTGGCTCATCGCCGCGCGGGCCGCGTCGTAGCCGGGATTGGATCAGCAAACTGAAGCGACTCCGCGAGCATCGGGCAATCGGCGTGCAAGCTGGCATTGATACACTAGGCATTGTGGGAAGGGAACTTCACGCGAACGGGGTGATGTTTGGTATGCAAGGATTCGCAGTGCGGCGGCAGATGTTGAGCCGTCTGGGCGTCGCATCCTTCGTGCTGTTGCTGGGAGGCCTCCTCCTGGCGCGGGGGGCATCGGCGCAAGCTTTTCAGATGATCTCGGCCCAAGATCTGAGGTCGCTGATCGATGGGCCCGAGGCTCCGGTCGTGTTGGACGTACGGCTGGCCGACGAGGTTTCGGTACTGGGCAAGATCCCGGAGGCGACGGTCGTCTCCCTGAACGACCTCATGCTTCAAGTGTCCTCCGTTGTGCCCGACCAGGGCGCAACTGTCGTCATCTACGCGGCAAGCGACGCCACGGCGAAGATGGCCGCGTTGGCCCTCACCCAACTCCTCGGTTACACCGACGTACGGTTTCTCGAGGGAGGCTTCGACGCCTGGGACCTATCGGGATACCCCGTGGAACCGTGGGAGGGTCCTCAGGCGGCACCCATTCCCGGAGGCTGCTAACCACGAGAGGATAGGATCAGGCGTGACCGAGCGACGGGGCTGGTCGCTCCCGATGGGAGCGGCCAGTCTCCTCCATCGGGAAACGCGGGTGGAGCGGCATGGAGTGGAGATACGCTCTATGGATATGTGGGTAAGAAGGAGGTTCGCCCAAGTGCACGGTGCGCGTGGTTGGCGGAGATGGAGCATGCTCTTGGCCGTCGTCATGTCGTGGTCGTTGGCTGCGGCCATCAGCCCTACGGCCTCAGCTGCCGTTCAGTTCTCGGTGTTGAATCCATCGGCCGAAATCGAAATCACCCATCCGATCGCTGCCCGACCGGGAGACCTCAACGGCAAGAGGATCGGCCTCTGGGCTTCGTCCGCCGATCCAATCTACGGGTACGGTGCCGCGTTCCTCGAGAGCCTCGGCGAAGCTCTTCAGGAGCGGTACCCAGACATTGCGTTGATCCCGCCGGCGGAGTTCCCAACGGACTACCACATGCAGGACGAACTCTTCGCAGCGATCGAGGCCCACGGCGTGGAGGCCGTCATCGGCGGGGTGGGCGGCTGAGGCGGGTGCAATCGGGCGATGGGTCTCATCGCCGTCGAGCTCGAAAAGGCGGGTATCCCGACCACGTTCGTGCTGTTCGAGGACCAGGAAGCGACCTTTCTTGCTCAGGCAGGCTTGAACGGCCAAGGTGTGCTGCCCGCCGTGACCGTGCCGGCAGCTGAACTGACGGAAGAAGCGCGCGCTCGGCAAGCCGGACGTGAAGTCGTGGATGACGTAGTGAACGGGCTTACCCGAGGCATCCCACCCTATCTGGAACGCAACGAGAATAGGCTGATTCCGTCTCCTTCGGTCTTGACGTTTAGGGGCGAAGACTACGGCGGGGCCTATCAGGCCTTCATGGAGACGTTCACCGAGAGGCGTTGGGGGGACGGCCTGCCTTTGATCCCACCGACACCGGAGCGGGTGGAATGGGTCCTCGAGGGGACCGATCGCACGCCGGGCACCGTCCTTGGCGCCATGGGGCCCAGCATGGGAGAGGTCACGGTGCGTCAGCTGGCCATCAACGCGGCCATGGCAGGAGCTCGACCCGAGCACCTGCCGGTCATCATCGCGGCCATGGAGGCCATCACCGCCTACCCTTACGACTACCATGCGCCTCTGGCTCGCGGTGTGGCGCCACTGGTGATCGTGAACGGGCCGATCGTGGATCAACTGGGGATCAACCACGCACAGAACGAGCTGGGGCCCCACCCGGGCTATCCGGCCGGGGCCGTGATCGGTCGGGCCATCAACCTTGCCATGCGCAATCTCGGCGGGTTTGGCCGAGGGTACGTTCCACCCGCCCAGCACGGGCAACCAGGAACGTACACGGGCCTCGTCATCGGTGAGGCAGAGGACGTGGTGCCCTGGACACCCCTCAACGTGGAACTGGGCTTTGAGCGGGGAACGAATACGGTGACGGTCCTCGGTGTGTCTGGAACCGTCGGCGTTCCTGGACCCAACCCGGAGCACGCGGCGGCCTTCGTGCCCCCGAGTATCCCATTCTGGCCGTCAACGCGGTTCGCGTGGCAACGTTCCACCGTCGGCGTCCTCCTGGTCACGCCTTTGCAGGCGCGGCGTTTCTTCGGCCAAGGGCGGTCCAAGCAGGACATCAAGGAGGTTCTGTACACCTACGCCCGGACCCCTCGTGACGAATTCGAGCGGACGTGGCAACTCGATGAGTTCGAACCGACCGGATTCATTGGGTGGCTCCTCCGGACCACTCCCGAAGACGAGCCCATTCCGATCGCTGCTGGCCCCGACAGCTTCCTCGTGGTCACAGCCGGCGGGTGGGACAGCTCGGTCGCGTTCTCGTGGCTGTTCACAGACCTCTATATGAACGTTCCAACAACCAAGGTGGTGCACCTTCCACAGGACTGGGAGGACCTCTTGAGCGAGCGGTAGGGCAGGGAAGGGGATCGATCTGTGACGGGACGGTATCGTGAGCCACGACGACACAGCAGCACCGTGCTGATGTTGATCGTCCTTCTGGGAGCGAGCCAGGCAGTTCGGGCATCGGCGTCCAGTGCTGACCCGGTTCCCTCGCACGCACGGGGGGCCCTGGAGAGTTGCGAGATGTGCCACTTCAGCCGCCAGCGCCTTATCCAGACGGCGGACTCGCCTGAGGAGGCGGAGGCGGTCTGGGTGGATCAGAGGGCCTTTCTCATGGCGAGGCATCCCTTTCAATGTGTCGTCTGTCACGGAGGGGTGTCGCCGGCAAGCGGGAAGGAGATGGCCCACGAAGGGCTCATTGAGGACCCGGGAGCACCGGAGGTGCTGGGCCAGTCGTGCGGGCAGGAGAAGTGCCATCCAGAGATAGCCGAAACCTACCCCACTTCCCTTCACGCTACCGTTCAGGGTCTCAAGAACGGGGCTTATGAGGTGTTGCCCCCCGAGGAGGCGGAGCGGGTTGTCTCCGGCCGGTGCAATACGTGCCACGCAGGGTGTTCGGATTGCCACCTCGCTGAGGGCGACGGGAACCTGCGCGTGGCCAGCCACGACTTCAGCGCGACGAACGGCTCGGACGTCTGCATCCGCTGCCATCAGGAAACGGGAACGGGCTTCGAAGGGGCCGAGGGCTTCTTCGGCCCCAGCGTCCACGCCTCGGCTGGGCTGGAGTGCACCGATTGCCACCGGGGGTCGGAGGTACACGGCACGGGGGAGGCTCTGAGCAACCTCCGTCAGGCCATCGCGATCTCGTGCACGGACTGCCATCGGCAACCAGGTACCGTGGTACGCGGTCTCGAAGTACCCCAGTACCAGACCGGCGGTGAGAACGTCTCCCACGCTCTCCACGAAGAGAGCCTGGACTGCACCGCGTGTCACATCGAGTGGAACTACAACTGCTACGGCTGCCATGGCTACGACGAGGCGGCCCAACCCAAGGGCTACCAGAGCTTCGATACCGAGGTGCACCTCGCGGTGGACCCGGCGAAGGACAAGGTGGCAACGGTGGTCCACGCCCCCATGAGTCGCACCGTCGGCGGCCGGGAGTACGCATACGGCGCGTGGGCGTTCAAGAACCGCCATGCACTCCAAGTGGCCCCTCGTTCGTGCGAGGAGTGCCATGCTGACGGTTCCATCTTCATCGACAGCCGGTGGCGGCGAGCCCCCTTCGTGGGGACCTTCTCAGGCGCTGAATTCGTCGCGGACGAGACCGTCGACGCGATCCGAGTCTCCCGAGAGGCGGCGCTGGCTCTGGCGGCCTGGTTCATGCCGGAGCGAGACCAGGCGACAGCCCAAGCTGCCCAGGTCAGTCTGGATGGGGTGGAGGAAGGGGATCACGTGGCCGTCCGGTGGGCCCTGTGGTTCTATCGGGTACTGATTCCCCTGGTCATCGGAGGCTTCATCCTGCTCATCGTCCTGGACGTGCGAAGGCGCTCGCTGCACCGGCGGGAGGGGAGGGCTTCCTGATGGATCAGAGGCAGAGGCATGCAGCTGGGTCCAACGAGATCAAGGGGGGGCACGGCGCACCTCCCGACCGCCACCTGCGGTTCGACGTCCCGACGCGCATCCAGCACTGGGTGATGGTGAGCGCATTCGTCGTCCTGTCCGTGACCGGCTTGCCGCAGATGTTCTCCGGCTCCGGGACCGGTGGGGCCCTGTTGGGGTGGCTGGGCGGGCAAAGCAGTGTCCGGGCGATTCACCGCGGGGCCGCCGTCGTCTTCATGGCGGTGTTCGTGTGTCATGTCCTGGAACGGGTCTACCGAGTGCTGGTGCAGGGACGGCCCTTCCGCATCCTGCCGGGGCCGCAAGACGTACGTGACCTCATCGACGAGATCCGCTACGATCTGGGCCTGCGGGCGGAGCGCCCCCGTTATGGGCGGTTCAGTTACGCTGAGAAGGTGGAGTACTGGTCCCTCATCTGGGGTGCGGTGATCATGGGGGCGAGCGGCCTGCTTCTCTGGAACGGGGCGGCCACCGCCGTACTGACGCAGCCAGTTGTCGTTGCGGTGGCCCGAGTCGTGCACGGCTGGGAGGCGGTGCTGGCCGTCCTGGCCATCGTCATCTGGCACGTCTACCATGTCCACGTGCGACACGTAAACCGGAGCATGTTCACAGGCTACCTGACCCGGGAGGAGATGCTCGAGGAGCACCCGCGCGAGCTTGAGGAGGCAGGCGAGACTCCTCCGGTGGTCATGGGGTGGCGGCGGTCTGTTCGCCTGGCAGGGGCCCTGCTCTCGACGGGGCTCGTGGTCTGCTTCGTGGTGGCGGCGGGCTGGTGGATGAGTCTGGATCCATCAGGGTTGGTGCCTCCCGAGGAGGCGCGGGGGACGGTCCTGGCAGCAACGCCCAGGGCGTGGGGGCCGTCCGTACCCCACGACGTAAGCACCCGTCCCGGCTGCGGGGGCTGCCACGGAACCAGGGCAGCCTGGCCGGGACCCGGCTTCACAGCCCAGCTACCGGCCGAGACGTGCCTCTCCTGCCACGCCCAGCAGTAGGCGGGCGACAGTGAGCGAACCGAGACGATCCGGGACCGAGGGCTCGCAGGACCCTCTCGGGCCTGGGCCTGATCCTGGAGGTGGAACACCTGTGAAGAAGTACCTGACGGAAATGCTCACCTGGCCTGTCCTGACGGGTCTCGTCGTCGGCGTTCTGGCTCCCGTTCTCGTGAAGCTGGGGAATCCCCACAACATGGGCGTCTGCGTGGCCTGCTTCACCCGGGACATCGCCGGGGCCCTGGGGTTCCACCGGACCGGGAGCGTCCAGTACCTCCGCCCGGAGATCATGGGGATCGTCCTGGGTTCCTTGGCGGCTGGCCTGGTGTTTCGCGAGTTCCGCCCTCGAACCGGTTCCGCCCCCTTGGTCCGGTTCGTCTTGGGGTTCTTCGCCATGATCGGTGCCTTGGTCTTCCTGGGCTGCCCGTGGCGGGCCTACCTCCGGCTGAGCGGCGGCGACTGGAACGCGCTCTATGGGATACTGGGGCTGGCGGCGGGGATCGGCGCCGGGGTGGGTTTCCTCAAGTCCGGGTTCAGCCTTGGGCGAAGCAGGCCGGCTGCACCCGCCCTCGGTTGGATGATGCCAGCAATCATGGTGGGTCTGCTGCTCTTGGCGGTCCTCGCGCCGCAGTCAGGCCTCGCTGCGGACGGAAGCCCCACAGGTCCCGTCTTCTTCTCTACCCAGGGCCCGGGGAGCCAGCATGCACCCTGGCTGAGCTCCCTGGGAGTGGGGCTCCTCCTTGGCTTCCTGGCCCAGCGCAGCAGATTCTGCACCGTGGGTGCGCTGCGTGACGTGATGCTCTTCAGGGAGACGCATCTCTTAGGGGGAATCGTCGCGCTGATGGCCGCTGCCTTCGTGACGAACGTAGTCCTGGGCGAATTCCATGCCGGTTTTGAGAACCAGCCGGTGGCTCATTCGAACGTGCTCTGGAACGTCGGGGGCATGGTGCTGGCCGGTCTCGCCTTCACCCTGGCAGGTGGCTGTCCGGGCCGGCAACTGATTCTGTCGGGCGAAGGGGACGGGGACGCGGCACTCTTCGTCCTCGGGATGCTTGCGGGGGCCGGAGCGGCGCACAACTTCAACATGGCCAGTTCCCCGGCCGGTCCCGGTGCGTACGGGCCCGCAGCGACCCTGGTGGGCTTGGTGATCTGCACGGTGCTCGGATTCACGATGCGCGAGGTGCCTGAGCAGAGGGCCAGCGCTACAGGATGGGGTGCGGCGAGCCAGGTCAGCAAGTAGGTGACCTTCACGACCGATTGAAGGAGGACGCGACGTGGATGATGCGGTGTTGGACGCCCGGGGGCTCTCCTGCCCGGAACCGGCCCTTCGAACCGTTGAGCTGCTGGAGCGGTCACACGGCGGGACGGTGATCGTCCTGGTAGACTCGGTCAACTCCCGGGACAACGTGGCCCGTACCGCGGCCTTGCACGGCTGGCAGTCCACGGTGGTCGAGTTGGCGGGCGGAGACTATCAGGTGGTCCTTCGCAAGTGATCTACATGGACCATGCAGCGACCTCGTGGCCCAAGCCCCCTGAGGTCCTCAAGGCGATGATACAGTACCTGGAAGAGTCTGGCGGCAATCCGGGGCGCTCAGGGCATCGTCTCTCGGTCGCCGCGGGCCGGATCATCTACGAGACTCGGGAAGCAGTGGCCGAGTTGCTGGGCGTGCGTGATCCCCTGCGGGTCATCTTCACGCTCAATGCGACGCACGCGATCAACCTGGTCCTGAGAGCCACGCTCCGTCCAGGAGATCGTGTGGTCGTTACGGGTATGGAGCACAATGCGGTGATGAGGCCCCTGCGGGCCATGGCGGTCAAGCACGGGATTCAGGTCGTGGTAGCGCCGGCCCAATCCGACGGGAGCACCGATGTGGCACAGGTGGGACCACTGCTGCAGCCGAAAGCCCGCCTTCTGGTGGCTGCTCATGCGAGCAACGTCACTGGGACTCTCGCGCCGATGGAAGAGCTCTCCCGCCTCGCGCACGCCGCGGGGGCGTTGGTCTTGGCGGACGCTGCGCAGACCGTGGGTGCGGTTCCCATCGGAATAGGGCACATGGGGGCGGACTTCCTCGTCTTCAGTGGCCACAAGGGCCTTCTGGGACCACCTGGCACGGGCGGGGTCGCCCTGGGCGACGGGGTGGATGCCACAGCCCTCGAGCCGCTGATCCTTGGTGGAACGGGGAGCCGCTCCGAATCTGAGGAGCCGCCCGCCCACCTCCCGGACCGGTTCGAGGTCGGGACGCCCAACGGTGTCGGACTGGCCGGGTTGGGGGCCGGGGTACGCTGGGTGCAGAGCCACGGGGTGGAGGAGCTTCGCGCGCGGGAGATGAGCCTGCGCAGACAACTCGTCGAAGGGCTCAAGACGTTGCGCGGGGTCGTCGTTCACGGACCGCGCAATCCCGCAGATGCCACGGCGGTGGTTTCGTTCACCGTGCTGGGTCGCTCGGTGTCCGAGATCGGATCACAGCTTGACGAACGTTTCGGGATCCTGTGCAGGGTGGGTCTCCACTGCGCGCCGCGCGCCCACCGAAGCATTGGAACCTATCCAGAGGGTACAGTCCGACTTTCGCCGGGCCCGTTCATCGAACCTGCGGACATTGACGCGGTGCTCTCTGCGCTGAGACAGGTGGTGGCACGTTCATGAATCCACAGGGTGTCGTCCTCTTCCATACCAGTTCGTCCGCATTCCGAGCAGAGAAGATTCTCTTGCGGGATGGGCTCCGCTGCAAGCTCATACCCACACCCCGGGAGATGTCCAGTGACTGCGGAATAGCGCTGTGGTTTGCAGGCGTTCGGCCCGATCATGTGGCCGGCCTGCTGGATTCGGCGAACGTGGAGGTTGCGGCGATCCACGGGACAGGTGGAACGCGGGGCAGAGTCCAACGGATCTCTCGGCCTGAGAACGGTTCTTAGATTCTTCGCTGGAGCCCCCGGTAGTGCATGGGCTGACTGTCCCGAGGATAGGTGACGAAGATCCCGTTGAAATGGCCTCTGACGGAGGCGTAGGATTGGGGCCAAGACACGGCCCGCGAATCGCGGACGGACTCCATTCTGGTTCACACTCGAAACAAAGGGCGTGACCTAGCCAGCCAGTCCTGCGGCCGCGGGATCGACGTACAGGGGGGAGTCGTTTGGATCTGCGAGAATGGGCGTTGATTCTGTTTACCGTTCTCATGCAGGCATGTGTCGGTTCCTTTCTCTTGACGGTCTGGTTCGACCAACGAACGAACGATTCTGCTGCCCGCAAAGCCTACCAGAGTCTCAACCTCTTCCTCATACCGGTGGCCGTCGTGGCCCTCGCCGCTTCCCTCGGCCATCTGGGCCGGCCTCTCCAAGCTCTCAGCTCACTCTCGAACCTGGGCAGCAGCTGGTTGTCTCGCGAGATCTTCTTCACGGGCGCCTTTTCGGTGCTCTTGGTACTGGCGGCCTTGCTGAAGGGCAACCCCGGTGCACGCCGGATCGTTGCGTGGCTTGCGGCGCTGGCGGGCGTGGCCGGGGTGGTCAGCATGGCGATGATCTACAACCAAACGATGAAGCCGGCCTGGCAAGGGTTCGGCACGTTCGTGGCTTTCGCGGCCACCACGCTCTTCCTGGGCGCCGCTCTGGCTGCAGCCATGCTCGCAGGACTTGGCCGGACGTACCAGGATCAGACCCGGGATCTTAAGGACTTGGCGTGGGTCGCCGTGGGCGTCGCTCTCCTTGAGGTGGTGGCCGTTCCTCTCCAGATGGCCGGCCTGGCAGGGGGTGACTCGGCAGCCCAGGCGACGGCTGGCCTCTTGGCTGGCCCATACGCCTCTTTGCTGGTGCTTCGCTGGGTGCTGGCGATCCTCGGCGGGGTGCTGGCCCTGGTGCTCGCCCTGCGCCGGCTGTCCCTGCAGCAGATCCCGTCGGGGTTGCTCTACACGGCGGGCGTGGCCATCTTGGCCGGTGAGCTCCTCGGACGGTATCTCTTCTACGCGACCGCCGTGTCCATCGGCATCGGGTGAGGCAGAGGGAGCCGGAGGAGTCGTTCCGCCCCGGTGGGCGGGGCTGGATCGCTAGCCTCGGAAGTACGGGCTCGTGACGGGGAACCATCCCCACGAGGCCGACGATCACATCGCCCTCGAACTGTGGAGGTGTAAGCGATGCAGGGTTCGCAGACCAACATGCTCGACCCCAGGCTGAACCGACGGTCACTCCTGAAGTGGACTGCGGCCGCGGCCGGCGGGCTTGCCATCGGCGGCCGGGGCTTCGGCTTGGTACAGGCCGACCCGGCCCGCGTTGCCGCCCAGGGCGGCACCAGGACCGAGGGCGGCAGGTGGGTGGCGGTTGCTTGCTGGCACAACTGCGGGGGCCGGTGCCTCAACAAGGCGCTGGTGGTGGACGGCGTCGTGGTGCGGCAGAAGACGGACGACACCCACCCCGACACCCCCGACTTCCCGCAGCAGCGGGGCTGCGCCCGCGGCCGCTCCCAGCGCCAACAGGTGTTGGGCGCAGACCGCCTGAAGTACCCGATGAAGCGGAAGCACTGGGAGCCCGGCGGCGGCAACAAGGAGCTGCGGGGCAAGGACGAGTGGGTCCGAATCTCCTGGGAAGAAGCATTGGACATCGTCGCCAGTGAGATCAAGCGGGTCAAGGAGCAGTATGGCAACAAGTCGATCATCATGCCCCGTAGGGGCAGCAAGCTGATCAACGCCCTGGGCGGCGGTCTGGAGAGCTGGGGCGTTACGTCCGACGGGGCCTGGCCCGCGGTGACCGCACACATGGTCGGCTCCCAACCGGTCAACGACCGTTTGGACTGGCGGAATGCCAAGCTGCTGGTCCTCTGGGGTGCGAACCCCGCCTGGTCCAGCGCCGGCAACCCGGCCTACAACCTGCTGCAGGTCAAGAAGGCAGGCGCCAAGATCATCTGCGTCGACCCGATGTACTCGGCCACGGCCCAGGCCCTGGCCGACGAGTGGATCCCGGTCCGGCCGGGCACCGATGCGGCCCTCCTGATCGGCATGGCCTACCACATGATCACCAACAACCTGCAGGACCAGGCCTTCCTGGACAAGTACACCGTCGGCTTCGACCGGGACCACATGCCGGAGGGCGCCGATCCGAAGGAGAACTTCAAGGACTACGTACTGGGTACCTATGACGGCGTCCCCAAGACGCCGGAGTGGGCCTCTGAGATCTGTGGCATCGACCCCCGGACCATCCGTTTCTTCGCCCAGGAGCTCGCCACCACCAAGCCGGCGATCATGTCCTCCTCGTCGGCGCCAGCCCGGACGTCGCTGGGTCAGCAGTTCTGCCAGGCCTTCCTGACCGTCGGCTGGATGACCGGGAATGTGGGCATCTCCGGCGGGGGCGTCTGGCAGTCCTACCATACCAACGCGAGCTACTCCAGCCAGAGCCTGGTCCGCTCCGGGGGCACCGGTGCAGGCAACATCCCGAACCCGCTCTTCCCTTACGGCACCTACGGTTTCTCCAGCCCGGAGAAGAGCGACTGGTACGGCATGGCGCACGAGGAGATGTACAGCGCCATCATCAACGGTGAGTACACCCGGGGTGTGAACGGCAAGGAGAAATGCGACATCCGGCTGCTCTACTGCATCCGAGACAGCAACGGCGGCAACTTCCTCAATCAAGAAGCGGGTATCAACGAGGGCATCGAGGCGATGCGGAAGCTGGACTTCATCGTCACCAGCGACATCGTCCTCTCCACCGTCTCCAAGTACGCCGATGTGGTCCTGCCCGAGTGCACCTGGTGGGAGAAGGCGGGCACCACGCTGTCCGGCAACCCCGAGGCGATCTTCGTCTTCGGAAAGGTGATCGAACCTCTCTATGAGGCTCGGGACGGGATGTGGATCGAGCGCGAACTGGCCAAGCGTCTGGGCCTCGATCCAGATGAGGTTCACCCGCTCTCCCGGGAGCAGCAGTTCTTCAATCAAATCGCCGGCGCGAGGGTGATGAAGCCCGACGGCTCGGGCTGGGAGCCGCTGGTCACCATCACCGAGCAGGATATCACCGCGCTCGGCGTGGAAGGCAAGCCCCAGCAGGGCCGCGTCTCCTTGCAGGAGTTCAGGGAGCGCGGGGTCTACCAGGTCGAGCGGAAGCCTGGCGATGCGTTCTCCGGGTTCATCGCCCACAAAGCTTTCCGGGACGATCCCGAGAAGAACCCCCTGCCGACCCGCAGCGGCAAGCTGGAGATCCACTGCCAGGCGCTCTCCGAGAAGATCGCCGCCTATGGGTTCACCACGTGCCCGCCCATCGCCATGTACCGGCCGCCCGTGGACGGGTACGAGGCGACTTTCAAGGACTTCGAGCACAAGGTCAAGGGCGACTACCCGCTGCAGCTCTTCACCCCGCACTACCCGCGTCGTTCCCATTCGGTCTTCGACAACATCAGGCAGCTGCGGGAGGCCTTCCCGCAGGAGTGCTGGATGAACCCCGTGGATGCCGAGCCCCGTGGCATCGTCACCGGTGACACGATCAAGATCACCTCGAAGTGCGGGACCGTCATCCGGCCGGTGGAGGTCACGGAGCGGGTGGTGCCCGGCACCGTGGCGCTCGGTGAGGGCGCCTGGGTCGAAAGGGATGATGAGACCGGCATCGACAAGGCCGGCGCCACCAACTCTCTCACCAGGAGCCTTCTTACCGGCCAGGGCGAAGAACCGTGGAACACAGTGAACTGCCAGGTGGAAAAGTGGACCGGCGAGCCTCTGGCTCCTGACGTCACCTGGCCGCAGCGGATTGTCTTCTGAGGAGGCGGACGACGGTGGCACAGAAGGGGTTTTACTTCAACGCTACGGTCTGCATCGGGTGCAAGACCTGCCAGATCGCCTGCAAGGACAAGAACGACAATCCGGTGGGCGTCCTGTTTCGCCAGGTCCACACCTTCGAAGGCGGCAGATTCCCCCGGCCCTGGATCTACTTCCTCTCCATGGCCTGCATGCACTGTGAGAATCCGCCGTGCGTCAGGAACTGCCCCACCGGAGCGCTGACCAAGCGGCCCGACGGTCTGGTGGTGCTGGACAAGGATCAGTGCATCGGCTGCCGGTACTGCACCTGGTCGTGCCCCTATGGTGCGCCGCAGTACATCGAAGCCGAGGGTCGCGTGGGCAAGTGCGACGGCTGCGCCGACCTGGTCGATCAGGGGCTCAACCCGGCCTGCGTCGACGCCTGCGTCATGCGTGCCATCGAATTCGGCGACATCGATGAGCTGCGCCGCAAGCACGGGGGCACCGACCGGGTGAAGGGGCTGCCTGATCCGGCGCTCACCCGCCCCGCGGTGACCGTCACGCCGAAGGCGGAGGCCGCCATCTGAACGCCTTGCCCGCTGCAGGAGGGGATCTGGATGCGGGTCGAGACAGGCGGCAAGAACCTGTCCACCCACCGGAACCCCTCCTGCCCAAGGGCAAGCCCTACCGGGTCCTCCACGACATGATGAGAGGCGATACCGTGTTTCCAATGCACCGAATCCCTGGGACCCGTCATGGCCCGTCATGAGCGGATTGTGCCGGGGTAATGGTGACGATGGTCCCGTTGAAGTGATCCTCGAAAGCCGCATAGAATGGGAGTTGGAGAAACGGCCGCAAGCGATGCTGATTCCCCCGCCCCGCCCCATCGGCCGAGGAGCCGGAACAGCCGCTCTCGCGGCCGTGGGAGCGACAGGCGGGAGGGATTCGCTTGGAACTGCGAGAATGGGCCCTGGTTCTCTTTACCGTCCTCATGCAAGCGTGTGTGGGAGCCTTTCTCTTCATGGTCTGGTTTGACCAGCGCACCAACGACGCTGCTGCAAGGCGAACCTACCAGCGCGTCCACAGCGTGCTCATACCGGTCGCCGTCGTGGCCCTCATCGCTTCCCTGGGCCACCTGGGCCGGCCCCTTCAGGCTCTCTCGTCTCTTGGAAACCTGGGCAGCAGCTGGTTGTCCCGTGAAATCTTCTTCACGGGCGGTTTCGCGGGGCTCCTGGTGCTGGCGGCGTTCCTAAAGAGCGGCGGTGCCCGCCGTATCATCTCGTGGCTGGCGGCCCTGTCGGGCGTGGCCGCAGTCATCAGCATGGCCATGATCTACGACAGCTCGATCCTACCTGCCTGGCAGGGCTTCGGAACCTTCGTGGCCTTCGGGGGTACGGCCCTCTTCCTGGGTGCCGTGCTCGCAGCGGCCCTGCTGACCGGGCTGGGGCAGACGTATCAGGATCGCCTCCGGGATCTCAGGGACCTGGCCTGGGTCGCGGTGGCTGTGGCCTTGGTTGAGCTGGTCGCTGTGCCCCTCCAGATGGCAGGCCTGGCGGGTGGCGATGCAGCCGCCCAGACGACGGCGGGCCTCCTGGCCGGTCCGTACGCCTCGCTGCTCGTGCTGCGGTGGGTCCTGGCCATCTTCGGCGGCGTGGTCGGCCTGCTCCTCGTCCTTTGGCGGCTCGCTACGCAGCAGATCCCGGCGGGACTGCTCTACGTGGCAGGGAGCGCCATTCTCGCCGGCGAGCTGGTCGGGCGGTATCTCTTCTACGCGACCGCGGTCTCCATCGGTATCGGGTGAAAGAGCGAATCGCGCACGAGACGAGGGGAGTCGACAGCGCCTCTGGCGCCTTCAGCGTCGGCGGTGCATCAACCCTCGGGGAGGGGTGGGGCCTGTGACGCAACGCGTGGATATCAGCGTGAACGGCATGGTTGAGGTGATGGAGGCACGCGAGGTGGCCTACAGCCTCCTGGCGCGGCTCTTCCTGGAGGAGCCCGACGAGGGATTCATCCGGGAACTGAGCCGCCGGGGCGCCTTCGACACCTTCCTCTTCGCGGAGGAAAGCGATGCCGTCGAGGTCGCGGCACGCCGCGTCGCGAGCGCCCTCTCCGAGCTCGAATCGCTGGGAGACGAGGGCTTCCAGGCGGTGCGGTGGGACTACACCCGGCTCTTCGTCGGGCCCGAACGGCTGCCGGCGCCGCCGTGGGAGTCCGCCTACCTGACGGAGGAGCGCCTCCTCTTCCAGGAATCGACCCTCGAGGTCCGGCGGGCGTACGGGAAGTACGGGCTCGTCACACGGAACTACCCTCACGAGGCCGACGATCACCTGGGCTTCGAGCTGGAGTTCATGGCCCACCTCAGTCGCTTGGCGCGTGAGGGTGTTGCAAAGCCGACGGAGGCGGGTCGCCCGGCACCGGAACAGGTCCTGGCAGACCAGGCCGCCTTCTTGCGGGAGCACCTTCAACGCTGGGTTCCGGCCTTCGCCGCGGACGTGGAAGCCCGGGCATCCACGGTGTTCTATCGGGGCCTGGCGTGCCTGCTGAAGAGCTTTCTCCAAGCTGACGCGGCCTTCATTCAAGATATGCAGAGCATGTGACGCCACCATTTGAGATCGGTGGAGGTGCAAGGGCATGGAAGGTTCCCAGACGAGCAGGCTCAACCCAAGCATGAACCGAAGGACGCTCCTCAAGTGGAGTGCGGCCGTGGCAGGCGGTCTTGCCGTCGGCACTCGGGGCTTCGGCCTCGTTCAGGCCGACCCGGCCCGCGTCGCCGCGCAGGGCGGCGCCGGGACCGAGGGCGGTAGGTGGGTGGCGGCAGCTTGCTGGCACAACTGCGGAGGCCGGTGCGTCAACAAGGCGTTCGTGGTGGAGGGCGTCGTCATGCGTCAGAAGACCGACGACACCCACCCCGACAGCCCCGACTACCCGCAGCAGCGGGGGTGCGCCCGCGGGCGCTCCCAGCGCAAGCAGGTCTTCGGCGCCGACCGCCTGAAGTACCCGATGAAGCGGAGGCACTGGGAGCCGGGGGGCGGCCAGAAGGAGCTGCGCGGCCGCGACGAGTGGGTCCGCATCTCCTGGGACGAAGCGCTCGACATCGTGGCGAGCGAGATCAAGCGAATCAAGGAGACCCATGGCAACAGGGCGATCTTCCTGACGGGCGGGGGCGAGATCGGCAGGACCCTGAACCTCGCCGGTGGGTCGGTGGGCCACTGGGGCACCACCTCATGGGGTTCGTGGAGATACACGGGACCGATCATTGGTGCTCGGGAGGGTTTCAGCTCCTTCAACACCAACGATCGGCTGGACCTCAAGAACTCGCAACTCATCGTGATGTGGGGATGCAACCCGGCCTGGTCCGCGGGCGGCAGTCCCACGTACCATTACCTGCAGGCGAAGAAGGCCGGCGCACGCTTCATCTTCATCGACCCCTTCTACTCGGATTCCGCCCAGGTGCTCGGCGACGAGTGGATCCCCATCCGGCCGGGAACGGATCACGCGATGCTGCTTGGTATGGCCCACACGCTCCTGGTGGAGGATGACCCGGAGACCAACCCTCTCATCGACTGGGACTTCCTCAACCGGTGCACCGTGGGTTTCGACTCTGAGCACGTGCCGCCGGGAGTCGACCCAAAGGAGAACGTCAAGGACTACGTCCTGGGAACCTATGACGGTGTCCCCAAGACGGCCGAGTGGGCCGAGGAGATCTGTGGAGTGGCGGCCGCTCGGATCCGGAGTCTGGCACGGGAGATCGCACAGACGCGTCGCGTGGCACTCCTTACCACCTGGGCACCGGCCCGCATCAAGAACAGCGACTCCTGGCCCCAGATGTTCATGACGCTTGGCGCCATGACGGGCCACATCGGCCAGCCGGGCCGGATGACGGGCCTTAGCGTCCATCGGGCTACTGCCAACAGCGGTCCCTTCCTGGTTCAGGGAGGAGGAAGCGGTGTCCCTGGGATCCGCAATCCGTTGAGCGAGAGCATCAACGACAACGAGATCTGGGACGCCGTCCTCACGGGCAAGTACACCGCCGGCTACCAAGAGGTACGGGACATCAACATCCAGCTCATCTATCACGGCGGCGGTGCCACCCTGCAGACACGGGACGGGATGACCAAGGGTATCGCGGCCCACCGCAAGGTGGAGTTCGTGGTTGCCCACGCTCAGTTCCTCACGACCAACGCCCGGTACTCCGACGTGGTGCTCCCTGTCACCACCGAGTGGGAGCGGCCCGGTGGTCTGCTGGCAGGGAACCGGGAGGCGCTCTTCGCCTACACCCAGATCACCGAGCCCCTTTACGAGGCGAAGGACGACCAGTGGATCGCCATGGAAGTGGCCCGGCGCCTCGGCTTCGACCCACAGACCGTCTACCCGATCTCGCCGAAGCAGCAGTTCTTCAACCAGCTCGCGGGGGCTCGGGTGATGAAGGACGACCGGCCCAACTCCGAGTCGGACTACGAGACGCTGCTCACCATCACGGCCGAGGACATCGCCGAATGGGGAGTGAAAGGAGAGCCCCAGCACGGCAGGATCACCCTCAAGGAGTTCCTGGAGAAGGGCGTTTACCAGATCGAGCGGCGTCCGGGTGACAACTACGGATACATCGCCTTCAAGGACTTCCGCGAGAATCCGGAGCGGTACCCCCTGGACTCGGCGACCGGGAAACTGGAGCTCTGCTCGCCTGCACTGTCAGAACACGTGAAGAGCCGGGGATGGAACGAGATCAAGCCCATCCCCGCGTACAACCCTGCGACGGAGGGGTACGAGGAGACCTTCGCCGATTGGGAGCGGAAGGTGAAGGGTGAGTATCCGCTGCAGTTGTACACGCCGCACTACCTCCGGCGCTCCCACACCGTCTTCGACAACATCCCATGGCTACGGGAGGCGTTCCCGAATCCGCTCTACATGAACCCGCGCGACGCGGCAGAACGGGGTATCGAGCACGGTGACACCGTCCTCATCACCGGCAAGCACGGAAAGTCGCTGCGCCCCGTGCAGCTGACCGAGCGGATGATGCCCGGAGTGGTCGCCCTGCCCCACGGTGCCTGGGTCGAGCTGGACGACGAGAAAGGCGTCGACAAGGCCGGGGCGGACAACATCATGTGCGGTGCCGTCCCGACGGGCCAGGGCACCTCAGGGTGGAACTCGGTCATCGTGCAGGTCGAGAAGTGGCAGGGTGAGCCGCTCAAGCCTGACGCCGAGTGGCCGCAGCGGATCGTGCTCTAGGGGGTGGGTGAAGAATGGGTCAGCTCGGATTCTACGTAGACATGACGGCATGCATCGGTTGCAGGACCTGTCAGGTCGCCTGCAAGGACAAGAACAACCTCGACGTCGGCGCCCTCTACCGGCGGGTGTACACGTTCGAAGGCGGAACATACCCTCGCCCGTGGGTCTACCACCTCTCCATGGGCTGCAACCACTGCGAGGAGCCGCGCTGCGTTGAGAACTGCCCCACCGGAGCGCTCACCAAGCGGCCGGACGGCCTGGTGGTCCTCGACAAGGATGCGTGCATCGGTTGCCGCTACTGCGTCTGGTCCTGCCCCTACGGCGCGCCCCAGTACATCGAGGCCGAGGGCCGCGTGGGCAAGTGCGACGGCTGTGCCGACCTGGTCGATCAGGGGCTCAACCCGGCCTGCGTCGACGCCTGCCCCATGCGGGCCATCGAGTTCGGTGACGTCGACGAGCTGCGCCGCAAGCACGGGGGCACCGACCGGGTGAAGGGCATGCCCGACCCGGCGCTCACCCATCCGGCGGTGACGGTGAAGCCGAAGGCAGAGGCAGCTATCTGACCGCCCCGACGGCGGTGGGAAGGAGGATTCGGATGCTGGTCGAGATCGATCGTGACAACCTATCCATCATCCAGAATCCCTCCTTCCGCGCCTACGCGGCCCGGTACGTGGCCATCGCGGAGCAGTTCCGGGAGCGGGTTCGAGAGACAGGGATGGAGTTCGAGGAGGCAGAGCCGGACATGGCTCTGCCTCCAGCCCCGTCCCAACCCGGTGAGGAAGAGATCGCCCAGGACCTTAGGCTTCCGGGGATGCCCGAGCGGCTCGCCCAAGCGCTGGCACGCCTCCGGAAGAAGGGGGCGGTTGTCCGCAACGGCGGCCGCAGCGTCTACTCCCGGTGGATCTCCCCGGCCTGCCTGGCCTGCCGGACGGGCGCGGGCAGCGCTACCTTCTTCACCTCGCTGCAGTGCCACCGGCAGTGCTTCTACTGTTTCAACCCGAACCAGGAGGGGTACGAGCAGTACCGCCAGGACTCGAGGGACTGCGTGAGCGAGCTCGGCCAGATGCAGCAGGCCGGCGTGCGGCTCGAGCACGTGGCCCTGACCGGCGGCGAGCCGCTCCTCCACAAGGAGGAGGCCGTCGCCTTCTTCGAGGCGGCCCGGCAGCAGTACCCGGAGGCGTACGGCCGTCTCTACACGTCGGGGGACTTCGTGGACGCGCAGATCCTCCAGCGACTGAAGGCCGCTGGGCTCGACGAGATCCGTTTCAGCATCCGCCTGCCCGACAGCCCGACCGCGCAGCGGAAGACGCTGGAGCGCATCGCCCTCGCCCGGGAGTACCTGCCGGCGGTCATGGTGGAGATGCCGGTGCTGCCCGACGGCTACGAACGGATGACCGAGATCCTCGTGGAGCTGGAGCGGATCGGCGCCGACGGCATCAACCTCCTGGAACTCTGCTACCCCCTGCACAACGCCGAGGCCTTCAGGATCCGGGGCTACACCCTCAAGGCCAAGCCGTACCGGGTCCTCTACGATTACTGGTACGCAGGGGGCCTCCCGGTGGCGGGGAGCGAGGAAGCATGCCTACGCCTGGTGGACTTTGCGCTGGACCAGGACCTGAAGCTCGGTGTCCACTACTGCTCCCTGGAGAACAAGCATACGGGCCAGATCTTCCGGCAGGATGCCACGGTGGATCCTCCGCCGCACCACGTCCTCTCGCCGCAGGACTACTTCTTCAAGTCGGTCAAGGCGTTCGGGGAGGAGATTCCCAAGGTGGCCCACGCCCTTCGGAAGGCGGGCGTCCGGAGCTACAGCGTCGATTCCGAGCACGGCTTCCTGGAGTTCCCCGTCTCCGCCGTGGGTTACCTGGCGGGCCTGGACGTGGAGCTGGGTGTTTCCACCAAGGTGATGGAGGCCGACGAAGAAGGCCTTCGGCTTCGAGAGCTCAAGGTGGAGCTGGCCGATCCGGCCTCCTTCGACCCCGGAGTCGACATCTGACCGAAGCGGAGGAATGGAGCGTTGCCGGTAGCGGCGATCGAGGAAGCAGCAGAGAGGCTCGCGGGCCTGGAGGGTTCCGCCCTCCGCGTCCGCCCGCGCCAGTGCCTCAACCTGCGCCACCTCCGGGCGGGGTGCTCGGCGTGCGCCGAAGCCTGCCCCACCAAGGCCATCCGGTGGTCGCCTAGGCTCAGGGTCGAGCCCTTCGATTGCGCCCAGTGCGGCGCCTGTGCGACGGCCTGCCCCGCGGGGGCGCTGGAGGTGCGCGACAGCGTCTGGTGCCGGCGCCTGGCCCAGATCAGCCGGGCCGTCGCGGGTACCGGCAGGGTTCTTTTCGCGTGCCCGCTGCACCTGCGGCGGGACCGGAGCCTGCGGCGCAGGACGGATGTGGTGGAGGTTCCCTGCGTCGGCGCCATCCAGCCGTGGGAGATCGTTGCAGCCGTGGCCTTCGGTGCGGCGTCGGTGCTCCTGCTCGAAGCCCGCTGCTCGCGGTGCACCTACCGGGTCGCCCACGGACGTGCGGTTCGAACGGTGGAAGAGGCGCAGTCGCTCCTGGCAGCGTGGGGGCGGAGGGAAGAGGTCCGGCTCGGCAGCGAGCCCCCCGCTTCCACGGAGGCCGGCAGCGCCTTTCGGGCCCTGGCCGGCCTGCTTCCCCAGAAAGGTCGCAGCGCCGACGAGGAGTTGGCCCGCCGGGGCCTGGAACCGCAGGAAATCGGCGGCGACACCACGCAGCCGCAGGATCCGGGCGAAGGGCTGGAACGGTGGATCCCATCGTCCCACCGGAAGCTGCTCTTCTTCCTCCACCGGCTGGGAGAACCCGCGGCGGATCGGGTCGCCCCCAACGCGCCGCTGGCCCACGTGGAGGTCGCTCCCGACTGCACCGGCTGCGGCATGTGCGCCTACTTCTGCCCCACCGGAGCCCTCCGAAAGCGCGAAACCGCAGGCAAGACGGAGCTCGCCTTTCGGGCGCAGGAGTGCACCAACTGCGGCTTCTGTACCCGAATCTGCTACCAGGGGGCCATCCGGACCACGGAGGCCCGGCCCGGCGCGGTCCTCTCCGGTGAGGAGCAAGTCCTGTGGAGCGGGCGCCCCTCCACGCCGCAAGAGCGCCTCGCGAGGCGGCTGGTCTAGAGGTGAAGGACTCCACGCGAGAAGAGGGATGAGCGATGCCGCGCATCGGTCCCATGGAACTGGTCATCATCCTGGCTCTGGCCCTGATCATCTTTGGCCCGGGGAAGCTGCCCCAGGTGGGCAAGGCCCTCGGCGAGGGGATCCGCGAGTTCAAGAACTCGATCACGAGCCGGAGCCAGGACGAGGAGGAGAGGCCTCGGCAAGCCCATCAGGGTTGAGGGCTCCCCCAAGACCAAGGCTCGCAGGTCGAGAAGAGAGGTGGCGGGCGGTCGCCCGCGCATGATCCAGACACAACCCAAAGTCTCCGAGCCTTCAGGACCTAAGGCACCTGTTTCGTGAGGCGGGCGCAAAGGCCTGAGGCCGAACCTCGGCAGAATCCGAGGGACCGCCGGACGGGGAGCGCCCCCGGGCGGCGGTCGTGGGTAGGGAAGGAAACGACCCTGCCTCCCCGTGCTTGGAAAGGAGACGCCCAACCGAAGCGTCGACGCGTCGCCGGTCGAAGGGTGGGGGCCGGCGATCTTGCGCCTCGGGCACCAGCGCTTCGGGCGCCGCCTGGCTTGCACGGGTCCCTGTAGTCGAGAGGGGGCAACCCTGGTGCCAGGCTCCATCCTGATCCTGACCGGACCGAAGAACACCGGCAAGAGCGCCTTCTGCCGCGAGCTCGCACGCGCGGCTGCTCGGGCAGGCGTGGACGTCGCTGGCGTCTGCACCGAGAAGCGCCGGCGACGGCGCCCGCACCACCCCGGAGAGGGGCTGGAACCGGGCCTGCACCCTCGTGTCGAGCGCGAGCAGCTCGTCGTCACAGACCTTCGGAGCGGCCACCAAGCGCCACTGGGGTTCCGGGAGGGCGACCGGTGGACGCTCCTGCAGGAAGGCTTCGCACTGGGACGGGAGGCTCTCGCCGCAGCCACGCCCTGCCACCTCCTGGTGGTGGACGAGATCGGCCGGCTCGAGCTCCGGCACGGTTCCGGGTGGACGGGGGTCTTCGGGATCGTGGCGACGGGAGCCTACCGCCAGGCTGTGGTCACGGTCCGGCAGGGGTGCCTGGATGCGTTCCGCCGCGCCCTGGCCGCGGCAGCCCCGGAAGGGCGGCCGGCCCGCCTGCGCGTGCACGAGCTGCACGGAGACGACCCGCCCGGAGAGCGTGACCGCCTGCAGCAGGAGCTCCTGGCCGAGCTCACGAGGGTTCCCAGGGAGGCGGTGGAGCTGCGATGATGGCGCCGCCCCCGGAATGCCTCGAGCGTCCCGCCGTCCTCCTCCACGCCGCCGGCGGCACGGGCGGGTCCGGAGCGGGTGCCGTTCCCATCCGGGCCGGTGATCTGGGCGTCCGCTTCGGGACCTGCCGCCTTCTGGAGGGCGTGGACCTGGAGATCCGAGCGGCGGACCGCGTCCTGATCACGGGCCCTTCCGGGGGAGGCAAGACCACCCTGGCGCGGGCTCTCGCGGGCATGATCCCCCTCGCCTTCCCCGGTGAGCGCGAGGGCCGCGTCTCCGTCTACGGGAGAGACCCGGCGCGGCAGCCGCTCTGGGAGACAGCGCAGCGGCTGGCCATGGTCTTCCAGCGCCCGGCCTCCCAGCTCTTCAACTTCACGGTGCGAGACGAGGTCCTCTTCGGACCCCTCAACCTCGGCCTGAAGCCTGGGGAGGCGCGGGAGCAGGCCCGGTGGGCGCTGGAGGTCATGGGCCTCCAGGGGTTCGAGGAAAGGAGCCCCCGCACCCTCTCCGGGGGCGAGCTGCAGCGGCTGGCGCTGGCCGCCGTCCTTGCGATGCGCCCGCGTGCGGTGATCCTGGACGAGCCCACCGCCCACCTGGACCGCTCGGGGCGCGAGGCCCTGGTTCAGGCGCTCACGCGGCTCAACACGGACGACGGTCTATCCGTCGTGGTCATCGAGCACCGCACTCGAGCCTGGGTTCCCTTCGCCCGCCAGCACCTTCACCTGGCCGGCGGGCGGCTCACGGCGGGCGGTCCGCTTGCAGCGGGCCTCTCCGCCGGTACCGGGGGCGGCTCCCCTCGCCTCACGCTGCTGCAGCCGGTCACGTCCTGCGGCCGGCCGGTGCTCCGCGTCGTGGACGGCGTCATCGCGCGCCGAGGCTCGATGCGGCGCGAGGAGCGCTCGCCCGTTCTGCTGAGGGACGTCAACCTGGAGCTCCATACGGGTGAACTGATCCTCCTCACCGGGGAGAACGGATCGGGCAAGACGACCCTGGCCCGGGTCCTGGCCGGCTTCGAGCGGCCTGCCAGGGGAAGGGTCGTCCGCTCGGCCCGGCCGCTCCTCCTCTTCCAGGACCCCATCGACCAGCTCTTCGCGGAGACGGTGGAGGAAGAGCTGTTCGTGGGCCTGCGGGCTGGCCGCGGGCGAGAGAAGGCGCTCCCTGGGGACCTGCTGGACGGCCTGCTCCGGATGGCGGGGCTGGAGCAACGCCGGGGGCAGCCCGTGGGCTCTCTCTCCACCGGCGAGCAGCGGCGCCTCGCCCTCGCCGCCCTGGTGGCAGCCGGTGCCACGGAGACGCAGGGCAGCCTCTTCATCCTGGACGAGCCCACGGCCGGCCAGGACGACCTGCACCTCCAAGCGATGCTCCGGATGATCCGGGACCTCAACCACGACCTGGGGGCGGCCGTCCTGGTGATCAGCCACGACGAGCGTCTCATCGCGGGCTGGCCTGGCCGTCGCCTTCGCATTCAAGGCGGTCGTCTCGTCGAAGGGGTCCAAGCCCCGAAGGAAGGAGCGTGACGATGGTGGTCAACCTCAGAACGCTTGTCGTCATCGGTGTCTTTGGCGCGCTCTGGGGCGCGCTGGAGCTCTCCCTCGGTTCAGCCCTCCATGCACTCAATCTCCCCTTCTCGGGAGTCTTCCTGGCCGCGGCCGGCATCGCGGTTGCCCTGATCGGCCATCGGTTCGTGCCGCAGAGGGGGGCCGTGCTGCAGATCGGTCTCGTGGCTGCGCTGATGAAGGCGGCCAGCATCGGCGGGATCGTCCTCATGCCCATGATCGGCATCCTGTTCGAGGCGCTCATCGTGCAAGGGGTGATGGCCGTCACCCGTGGGCAGAGCCGGGGGAGCTACGTCCTCGCAGGCGCCCTCGGGTGCCTCTGGCCCCTGGTTCACCCCTTCTTCGCCCATGGGCTGCTGGCGGGCCGGGGGATCCTCACCGTGTGGGGCTGGGTGGTTGAGGACGGCGCCGCGTTCCTGCACCTGTCGCCTCGGGCCGCCGTGCTCATCATCGCGGTGCTGGGCCTGATCCATGCCGCGGTGGGGGCCCTGGCGGGGGCCGTCGCCTGGAACACCGCGGAGCGGGTCGCCCATCGGGGTGGGGTTCGACATGCGAGCGCCTAGTTGCCTGGCCGGCGCGGGTCCCCTGGGGCGGCTGGGGCCGCTCGGGCTCCTGACGCTCTCGGCCCTGGGTGCCCGTCTGGCGACGGTCTGGCTCCTGGCCGCGGCGACCGTCCTCTGGGTCGCCTGGGTGGATCCGGGCGCGCTCCGGGGTCTGCGAAGCCGATGGTTCATGGCCTTCGCGATCTTCCTGGTGGTTCCCCTGGCATGCTGGGGAGGCCCCCGCACCTGGGCCCCGCTGCCCTGGCTCGCGCTCTCGCCGTCGGGCCTGAAGCTGGGCCTGGGGATGCTCGGCCGGAGCGTCGTCTTGTGGATGAGCGTCGCCACGGTCGTGGAGGGCCTCTCGCTGACGGACTGGTCAGCCCTTCTTGAGCGGTGTGGGCTGAAGGGTTTCGGCTTCACCCTGGGCGTCGCTTTCCACATGCTCCCGACGGTCCTCTCCTCGGCGGGGGACGCGTGGCACGCCTTGAGGATGCGAGGCGGTCTGGCGGCCTACGGGTGGGAGGCACCCCAACTCCTGATGGCGACGGTGGTGAGCGGAGCCCTCCGGCACGTGGACGACATCGCGGCCGCAGCCCAAGCCCGAGGCTACGATCCGGAGAAGCCCCGGCGAGGGACGGTGCGCGTGACGGGCACGGACCTCGGGCTCGTGGCGGCCTGGGCCGTCGCCTGCGTGGTCATCCGGCTCGGCCTCCGCTGGTGAGTCGGCTGGCCATGCGAGTGCAACTTGGGTGGGTGGCCCAGAAGGACGCGCTGTACTCCTCGGTACTTCCACCTCCATCACGCAACCAGCGGATACCAAGAGAAGGAGTCGCCACCTTGTATGGCGAACCGAGACATGCGAGCACAGACGGCATAATGTGATGTATACATTGTCGTCTGCGTACTGCTTAAGACGGTCGGGGAGGTGCACTTCGTGTTGTCAAGACACACGCGCTTGACCCTCTGCGTCCTCGTTCTCCTGGTGCTCGTCGCCAGCAGCGCGGGTGCCGCTTCATATCCCAGCAAGCCCGTACAGCTCATCGTCGCCTTTTCCCCGGGCGGCAGCAGCGACGTCCTTGCGCGCGTCGTCGCGCAGTACTTCGAACGGTTGACGGGGACCCCGATGGTCGTGATGAACAAGCCAGGGGCAGGCGGTGAGATAGGCTTCACGAGCCTGGCCCTCTCGAAACCAGACGGCTACACGGTCGGGTTGATCAACATCCCGAACCTAATGACGTTTCCGCTGATGCGTGCCGAGACCACGAAATACGACCTCGACGACCTCACCTACATCGCCAACGTCGTCACGGATCCCAGCGTGCTGGTCGTGCGAGCGCAGAGTCCTTTCCAGACGTTCGAGGATTTCGTCGCCTACGCCGGGGCGAACCCCGGCGCGATCACCATCTCCCACGACGCGGTCGGCGGTGACGACTTCCTGTTCATCCGCAAGATCGAACATGCGACGGGGATCGATCTGACCGAAGTCCAATTCGCCGGGGACGCTCCGGCGCGCGCCGCTCTCCTCGGAGGGCACATCGCGGCGAACGCGATCAACCTCTCTGAGGCGGTGCCGATGGTTCGAGACGGCCGGGTCCGCGTGCTCGGGCTGGCGGCGCCGCGGCGGGCCGCAGAGATCCCTGACACGCCCACGTTCCGCGAGATGGGGTTCGACATCGTGAACAGCTCGTCCCGAGGCATCGGCGCTCCGGCAGGGCTTCCCGAGGACGTCGCCGATCTGCTGGCGGAGACCCTCGTCGAGATCGCCCGGGATCCCGGCTTCGTGGCCAAGCTTGCCGAAATGAAGATGCCCCTGGATGTGATCGCGAGAGACGAATACGAGAAGTTCGTCTTGGAGCAGAACGAGATCATGCACGAGCTTTGGGAGGAGAATCCCTGGATGTAGGCGACGGGCGGCCCCCGAGACAGGGGGCCGCTCCTGCCCCGTAATCGGAGGAGGGACCGGAGTGAAGGCGCGCCTCGATGCGGCTGGCCTCGTGAACCTGTCGATCCCCGTCGCGTTCCTGGGTTTGGGCGTCTATGCGCTCGTCGCCGCGAGCGGCTTGCCGGAGCAGCCGGCCCAGTTCCCAAAGGTGTTCGCGGCGCTGCTCATCTTGCTGTCCCTTCCGTCTGCGGTCCTCGCGGCGCGCAGGTCCGGGGTGCGGTGCGCCGGTGCATCGGAGACCACCCGCGAAGGGCCAAGGCAGCGGGTCCGCTTGGTCGTGCTCAGCCTCCTCTACAGCATCAGCATCACGCAGTTCGGCTTCTACCTGTCCTCACTGGTCTGGCTCCCCATCATGTTCATCAGTCTCGGCTACCGCCGGTACCGGACACTCCTCCTGGTGGCCGCTGTCACCTGCGCGGTTCTCTACGCCATGTTTGGGATGATTCTCGCGGTGCCCACGCCGGTTGGGAGGATCCTTGGCTTCTGATCCAGGGAGGGAGGGCGTAAAGCATGCTGGACGGCATTGTAGTCGGACTTGGTGCATTGCTGCAACCGGCCAACCTGGTCTTCACCTTTCTGGGCACGCTGGGGGGCATCTTGATCGGTGCGCTGCCGGGGCTCTCGTCGACCATGGGTGTAGCCCTCCTCATCCCGGTGACCTTCTCGATGAATCCTGCAACCGGCCTGGCGATGCTGGGTGGCGTATACTGCGGCTCCGTGTACGGCGGTTCGATCACGGCAATCCTCCTGAGGACCCCGGGCACCTCCGCCTCGGTCGCCACCACCTTCGACGGCTTCGAGCTCACCAAGCAGGGGCTTGGGGGCAAAGCCATCGGGGTTTCGACCCTTGGCTCGACCGTGGGAGGTCTGTTCAGCGCCTTGGCCCTTCTCTTCCTGGCCCCGCCCCTGGCCGCGGCGTCGCTCCGGTTCGGTCCGCCGGAGTACTTCCTGCTCGCGGTCTTCGGTCTCACGATCATCGTGACCATCTCGGCCAACAACCTCGGGAAAGGGCTCATTTCGGGGGCGTTCGCGTTCCTGCTGGGAACGGTCGGGATGGATCCCGTCAGCGGATGGCCGCGCTTCACGTTCGGGTACAGCGAGCTCCTCGATGGCGTTCCGCTCCTTCCGGCGCTCATCGGACTCTTCTCCATGTCCCAGGCGATCAAGCTGGCTGGGGAGCGTCTCACCCTCCCCGAGGCGGGCTCCATCAAGGATCGGGTGATGCCGACCTGGACGGAGACCAGGAAGAACCTCGTCACCTACCTGAGATCGTCGGTCATCGGGACCTTCATCGGCATCATCCCCGGCGCGGGAACCGACATCGCCTCGTTCGTCGCGTACAACGAGGCGAAGCGCTTCGCGAAGAAGCCGGAGGAGTTCGGGAAGGGTGCGATCGAGGGAGTCGCCGCCTCCGAGGCGGCCAACAACGCGGTGACCGGCGGTTCGCTCATTCCCCTGCTCACCCTGGGCATCCCCGGCAATGCGGTGAGCGCCGTCTTCCTCGGGGGTCTGACCATCCACGGCCTCCTCCCCGGGGCGTCCCTCTTCACGGAGCGCGCCGAGGTGACGTACACCCTCATCCTCTCCCTGTTCGCGGCCAACCTCTTCATGCTGGTGGTCGGTTTCCTGGGAGCCGGTCCTGTGAGCAAGGTGACCAAAGTCTCCAACCAAATCCTGGCACCGATGATCGTCGTACTGAGCGTGATCGGCTCATACGCCATGCGCAACAACATGTTCGACGTCTACCTGATGCTCTTCTTTGGGGTGGTCGGTTACTTCCTTGAACGGTACGACTACCCCCTCGCCCCCATGGTCCTCGGCATCATCCTGGGCCCCATGGCCGAAGGGGAGTTCCGGCGGTCCATGATGATGTTCCAGGGCAGCTTCCTCCCATTCCTGACGCGGCCCATCAGCGTGGTCCTGATCCTCCTGATCATCGCTGCATTGGTCATACCGTTGGTTCGTGTGTACAAAGAGGTCCGCTCGCGGGGCCCTGTGACCCTGACACAGTGAGTGGGAAGAGAGGTGTCCATGGACATGGTCTTCAAGACATCCACCCGAGTCCGTCAGATCCCTCCCTCAGCGACCGTCGCCATCGCCGACAAGGCCAGGGCCCTTCGGGCGCAAGGCGTCGCCGTCATCGACCTTGCGGGGGGAGAGCCCGATTGCGCCACGCCGGCCCACATCGTCGAGGCGGGCCACCGGGCCATGCAAGAGGGTTTCACCCACTACGTGGGCAGCCGGGGCATTCCCGAGTTGCTCGAGGCGATCGCGGAGTCGCTCGAGGCCAGGATCGGCATACGCTACGACCCCCGGAGACAACTGATCGTGACCCCGGGGGGCAAGTACGCACTCTTCTCGACCCTGGCAGGGCTCCTCGACGGGGAGGACGAGGTCCTCGTCCCGGAACCCGCCTGGGTCTCGTACGCTCCGATGGTCCGCCTCGCGGGGGCCACGCCCGTCCCGGTCCGCCTCGATCCGGAGGACGGCTGGCGGCTGACCGAGGCCCGGCTGACCGAACGCCTCACCTCCCGCAGCCGGATCATCCTCCTCAACACTCCCAACAACCCGACCGGGCGGGTGCTCACCGACCAGGAGCTCGAGGCCGTCGCCAGCATCGCCCGGCGTCACGACCTCCTGGTCATCAGCGACGAAGTGTACGACAGGTTGGTCTACGACGGTCGCACGCACAAGAGCGTCCTGACCCTGCCGGGGATGGCGGAACGGACTCTCCTGGTCAACAGCTTCTCAAAGACGTACGCCATGACGGGCTGGCGCCTGGGATACCTGGCTGGCCCCGAGCCGGCGATTCCACCCATTCTGAAGGTGGTCCAGCACTCCATGACGTGCGCGCCCTCCTTTGTCCAGCGGGCAGGCGTCGTCGCCCTCAGGGGGCCACAGGAAGCGCTGGGACAGATGTTGGAGACCTACGCCGGGCGCCGTCGCTTCGTGGTTGAAGGCCTGAATGCCATGCCCGGCATCTCGTGTTCGGTCCCCGAAGGCGCCTTCTACGCCTTCTTCGACGTCCGGGAAACCGGCATGTCATCGGCGGACTTCGCGAGCCGCATGCTCGACCGGGCCGCCGTAGCCCTGACGCCGGGAGCGGCCTTCGGTGAGGCGGGCGAAGGCTTCGTCCGCCTCTCCTTCGCTGCCGCGGACGAGAACCTCCACCAGGCTCTGGAGCGCATGGAGGCGGCCCTGAAGGGTTAGACCGCTCGTCTGGCAGGCAGGCCGCACGGCCCGACCCATGGGTGGCACGGGTCCGGCCCTGGATTCTGGATTGCTGAGGAGGCGACGGACGAATGAGCCCTTTGACGGCGATCCCACAGCCGTGCCGGCACGCCGTGGACTCGGACGTCTTCCTCGAGGAGGACGCCGGTGGAGACCCACGACCCCGGCGGGCTGCTCCTGGGTCGCCCGATCTCCTCGGTCCGGACCGTCGGAGTGGAGGCGTTGGCCGTCTAGGGCGGATCGACGCGCCGCAACCCGGCCCGCGCGCGGCGGGAGCCCACCCGTCTCCGAACGACGTACGTATGCTCCTACGAAGGAGGACGACGCAAGGTGCATCAGATCCATCATGACATCGAACGACCCGACCCGAGGACGCTGGAGGGGCTCAAGGAGATCCCTGCCGCGACGGCGTCCGACGTGATGGGCCGCCAGCGCTCGATGAACAGCCAGATGAAGGGCATCTTCAAGGGCGCCCGCGTCTGCGGGCCTGCCATCACGGTCAAGTGCTACCCTGCCGACAACCTGATGCTCCACAAGGCGGTCACCATGGCTCGACCCGGGGACGTGCTCGTCTGCGAGGCGGGCTACAGGGACGCCGCCCTCTGGGGCGAGCTCCTGACCCGGGCTGCCCTCCAACGGGGCATCGCAGGACTGGTGATCGACGGCGGGGTGCGAGACGTGGATGAGATCGAGGATCTGGGATTCCCGGTGTTCAGCACGGCCACCCTGCCTGGCGGGACGTTCAAGGTGAACCCCGGATCGGTCAACGTCCCCATCCAGTGTGCCGGTGTGGTCGTGCACCCGGGGGACGTGGTCATCGGGGACTCCGATGGGGTGGTGGTCGTTCCCCTGGAGGAGGCACCAGAGGTCCTGGAAAGGGCGAAGGCTGCCCTGGAGAAGGAGGAGGGTCTGAGGCGCGGCATGGCCGAGGGGAAGCTGCTGTTCGACCTGCTGAACCTCCGTCCTCTGCTTGAACGGCCCGACGTCCTGGAACGGTAGCCGGTCTGGCGTGCAGCGGCTGGATCGAGCAGCGTCGGAGGGTCCCGTCTTTCGATCCGCCGTGCCGAGCTGCCGGTTCAGCGCCCCTTTGGAGGCTCCGCGTCGGAGTACTTCTCCAACAGCTCGTCCTTCGCGCTCTGAATGTGCGCGTACATCAACGTCTCAGCCTGGTGGGCGTTTCCCGCCGCGATCTCCCGCAGGATCTCCTGATGCTCGCGGGCGGAGCGATCAGGCTCACCGGGGGCGTCGACCGTCGTCGACACCAGCAGATCCACGTGGAGCTGGATGCGGGCGAAGGCCTCCTGGAGGCGATGGTTGCCGGCAATGGCCATGATGACCCCGTGCCACTCCATGTGACGTCGGCGGTACTCCGCGATCTTGCCCCTCCTGCGGACCTCGTTCATCTCCTCCAGAAGCCTGCTCAGCCGCGAAACGTCCTCGGGGCTGCGGGACGCGACGCACAGCCGCACGGCCAGGCACTCCAGCGCCGCGCGAAGGTCGTAGACTTCGGCGATGTCGCGGCGGTCGAGGCGCACCACCCGCACCCCCCGGCCGGGAAGGTGCTCCGCGAGCCCGTCGTTGATCAGCCGGGTCAGGGCCTCTCGTACGGGAGTGCTGCTCACGCCGAGGTCCTCGGCGAGCCGGAGCTCCCGCAGCCAGCTGCCCTGGGGAAGCCGGCCGTCGAGAATCGCGGAGACGAGCGCGTCGTAGACCAACTGGCTTCGATTGACGGCCTGGACCTTACCCAGGACCGCTCGCCTCTCTTGGCTCATGGGTCCACCCCTCGTGGTGCCGGAGATGCTCCGCGCCTTGGTGTATACTCTGTTGAATGCACCATGAAGCGATTCGGTGTGGGCGGGCCGGGATCCTCCGGGCGTGACGCACCTCCGGCTCCCCCCAAGGAACCAGCGCGCCCGACGACGGGTGGACGCAGGGAACGCTACCGGTTACACTGGGATCATGAACCATTCGCCGGCCGCGGTAACCGAAGCGCTGTACCTGACCCAGGTGGAGACGCCCCTGGGCCCCATGGTGGCCGGAGCCACCGCGCAGGGTCTCTGCCTGCTGGAGTTCGGAAGCGAGCACGAGGTGGAGGAGCAGGCTGGCAGGGTGCAACAGCTCTTCGGCGCGCCCCCGGTGGAAGGTCCCAACCCCCACCTCGAGACCCTGCAGGAGGAGCTGGCCCGGTACTTTGCCGGCCAGCTCCGCGAGTTCTCGCTGCCGCTCGTCTACTCCGGTACCCCGTTTCAGCGCCAGGTCTGGGACCAGCTTCGACGGATCCCCTATGGCGAGACGCGTTCCTACGAGGACATCGCCATCGCAGTGAGGAACCCGAAGGCGGTACGGGCCGTCGGGCGCGCGAACGGCCTCAACCCCATCGCCATCGTCATTCCCTGCCACCGGGTGGTCAACAAGAGCGGCCGGCTGGGTGGGTACGGAGGTGGGCTGGGACGCAAGGAGTACCTCCTCCGCTTGGAGCGGTCAACCCTCAGCTGAGTGGGTGCGGGCCATGCTCAGGAATGTGGGGCCCCCAGCACGTGGGAACCGCTCCCCGGCGCCGTCGGGGTTTTTTCCCCTCACAGCCCCGAAGGCCTGCCGGGCGGTGCCCGCCGCCACCTGAAGGCGCCTCGAGAAGTGTGAACCTTACTCCTTTACCCCTCCCAGCGTCAACCCCCTGACCAGGTATTTCTGGATGACGGCCGTGAGTAGCAGGATCGGCGCCACGGCCATCACGCTTGCGGACATCATGTATCCCCACAGCAGGCCGCGCTGAGTGTCCCAGGAAAGCATGCTCACGGGGAGGGTCCTGGCCTGCTGGCTCGTCAGGATCAGGGAGAGCGGAAACTCGTTCCACGAGAAGATGAGGCACATGATGAACGTGGCGAAGAGCCCCGGCGCCTCCAGGGGAAGCACGATCCGAAGAAATGCTCCGAGTCGGGAACTCCCGTCCACCATGGCGGCTTCCTCGAGCTCGATCGGGATCTCCCGGATGTAGCTAAGCTGGAGCCAGACCGCGATAGGAAGGTTGACCGTGAGGAGCACGATGGCCAGGCCCACCCGCGTATCGTACAGGCCCGAGCGGATCGCCATCAGGTAGAAGGGGACCACGACGGCGATGGGCGGAATCATCCGCAGCGACAGGATCCACAGGAGGAGGTGGTTGGAGGCGCGAATGCGGAAGCGCGTGAACGCATAGGCGGCCATCGCCCCGATCAGCACGCTGAAACCGGCGGAGGAAAGGCTCACGGCGGCGCTGTTCAGCATGTACTTCAGGTACTCACTTCGCTGGAGCACGTAAGCGTAGTTCTCGAGGGTGGGCTGGAAGACCCACTTGGGCGGGTACGTGAAGATGTCCTTGTGGAGCTTCAAGGACGTCAGCACGGTCCAGGCCAAAGGCAGCAGGAAGACGGACGTGAGCCCGATGAGCACCACGAGGAGCATTGTCTCTCGGTAGTTCCGGCCGCGGGCCGTCAGGGACGTCAGTTTCATCGCTCAGACCTTCCCCGTCAGTTGATTCCCGATGAGCCTGAGGTAGGCGTTCGCCAGCGTCACGCCGATGATGAGCAAGACCATGCCCATCGCGGCGGCATAACCCAGATCGCCGAACTTGAAGCCGGCCACTTGGAGGTAGATGCTCAGGCTTTCGCTGCTGGTGCCGGGTCCGCCTCGGGTCATGGAGTGGATGATATCGAAAATGCGAAGCCCATCGACGGTGCGGAAGAGGAGGGCGACCAGGAACTGATTTCGTAGCAACGGCAGGGTCACATGCCTGAACGTGGCCCAGGGGCTGGCGCCGTCCACCCGCGCCGCCTCGTAGACGCTCAATGGCAGCGACTGCAGCCCGGCCAGGAGGACGATCATGACGAATGGCGTCCACTCCCAGATGTCGACGAGGGCCAGTGCAGGTACGACCGTACTCGGGTTCGCGGTCAGGTTGAAGCCCGGGAAGACATGCAAGAGCCTCATGAAGTACGAGATCAGGCCGTAGTCCTCCCGAAACATGTACTGAAACATGTAGCCCACGACCACCGGCGTCGTCACCACTGGAAGGAGGAGGAACGGCAGGAAATACTTGCGGTGCCGCGACGCGTTGAGGAGCAGTGCAAAGAGGAGCCCGAGTGCCAGTTGCGCCGGGATGGTGTACACCAGGAACGCCAGGGTGATCCTCAAAGACTCCCAAAACCGCGGGTCCTGCAAGAGGCGCCCGTAGTTCGACAGGCCCACGAAGGACTGCAAAGGCGAGCCCAGGCGGTACGAGGTAAAGCTGATGTAGATCTGGTACAACGCCGGGTACAGGTTGACGACGATCAGGATGAGCAGCACCGGTGCCACGAGGACCATACCGGTCGAAGCCTGGGATCGTCGGGTGAACCGTTCCAGCGCGGTTCGAAGGGCTCGGTGTTCAAGATGCATCCTGTGTTCTCCCCTGACGCCGTGATGGCTTTCTCGCACCACTCTCAGCAGGCACTTCCAGTGCTCCTGGGAAGGGGCAGCCCCAGGCGGGCTGCCCCTTCGGCTCCCTCATCGAGAGAGGGATTCGGCGACACGCTGTGCCTGGTCCAGGGCCTCCCTGGGAGAGAGCTGACCCAGGATGGCCTTGGAGATGGCGTTCCCCAGCGCGTCCTCGATCTGCTGCCAGTTCGGGATGACGGGCACGGTTCGCACGTGGGCGAGTTCCTCCGCAACCACGCCGTAATTCGGGTACTCCTCGCCGAACGTGCGAAGCACGGAGAGCCGCGGGTGGATGCCATGCTTGACGAAGGTGCTCGTGACCTCGGGGTCGTTGCCGAGGAAGAAGGTGAGCACCTTGAACGCCTCGTCCTTGTGACGGGAGTACTTACTGATGCCCCAGCTCCAGGCGCCCAGCAGGGGGATGCCTTCACCTGAGGGTCCAGCCGGTACCGGCGCGAAGCGCACCTGGTCGTGGAGATCCGTGTACCCGGGATCCAGAAGGGCGCCGGCGTTGTCGCCGTCCATCAGCATGATTCCGATGTCACCGGCTCCGAAGGCGCTGGTCACCTGGTCCGTTCCCATGTTGATGGCTTCCGATGGGGAGTACTTGTAGAGATCCACATAGTACTCCAGGGCCGCGACCGCCTCGGGGGAGTTGAACGTGGGCCGGCCCTCCGTGTCCACGTAGTACCCGCCGAAGCTGAAGAGGTACGGCCCCCACGCGTAGACGTTGCCGCCGGCGCCGCCCTTGATGCCGATCACCGAGGTTCCGTGCATGCCGGGAAGGGCGTCCAGCGCTTCGACCACCTGGCGGTACTCCTGGAAGGTGGTGGGGACGTCCATGCCGATGCGCTCCATCAGATCCTCGCGATAGACCATCACCTGGGGGAAATACATGTAGGGAAGGGCGTAGAGCTCGCCGTCGTACGACCCCACCCCCGCCAGGACCTCGGGGTTGAAGTCGTCGAGGTTGAACGCGTCTCGGTCGATGAGGTCTTCACGCTGGAAGTAGGGACCAAGCGGTTCCAGGAAGCCGCTCAGCACGTATTCACCAAAGAAGGACGTGCTCTGCATCACGAGGTCGTAGTTGCCGCGGCGCGCCATGAAGTCCAGGATCTGCATGTGGTAGATGTCCGTCCACGGGATCTCGACGACGTTCACGTCGATGTCCGGGTACCGCTCCTCGAAGATCGGTTCGATGGCCCGGGCGGCGTTGGCATTCGGACCCACAGTGACCGCAACATTGACCGTCACCTTCGCCGCCTCGACACTACCGGGCGCGAGAGCGACCCCCATGAGTACGGTCACTGCGAGGGTCAAGCTCGTAATGGCACGGGACAGTCTCACGACGTGCACCTCCTGAAAGGCGATTGAAGTGCCCTGCCAGTTCAGCCCAACGTGTGATGCCCGACTATGCCGTCTCGATGGCTTGGAGCCTGTCGGCTCCCTGCGGTTCTCACCTCCTCTTCCTTGTCGACGGGGTTCATCGGGGAAGAAGCCCAGAGCGTCAGGTTGCGGTACACCTCGTCGTCAAGGACGCGGCCGAGCTGGCGGAGGGCGATCATGACGGCTCCCGCCACGGGCTCGACCTCCGGAACGACAACCTGGACCCCGGGCACGCGCTCGCGCATCCCCTCCATCACGGCCGAGCGAACAAGGTCTGAGCAGAAGACACCACCGACCAGTACGACCCGGGCGTCCGCCCCCGTAAGGCCGAGTCGCCCAAGCCCGGTACTGGCGGCGCGAATCAGCTCGCCCGCGGCCCGCTTCAGAATCGATCGGGCCAGGCGATCCCCCTGGACCGCCGCCTCGTCCACGACCAGGGCGAGGCTCGCGATCAACCGCTGGGGAGTACTGTAGGAATGGATCATGGGCAGCAGGTTGCGGACCGAGTCGACACCGTACCGGCGGCAGAGAAGATCTCCCATGAGGGTGAACTCACCCCTGCCGTCCTCGGCCTGTAGCGCGGCTGCGAGCCCACTCCGACCGATGTCGAAGGCACTGCCTTCGTCTCCCCCCAGGTAGCCCCATCCGCCCACGCGGACCTCGTTGCCCCGGGCGTCGTGCCCTGCGACGATGGATCCCGTCCCGGCCACGATCACCACACCAGGGGCACCTCGTGTGCCGCTGTAGAGCGCGATGATCGCGTCGTTGACCAGCACCCGTTGAACCCCGGCCGGGAGCAAATCATCCAAGATCCGGTCGTAGGCGCGCCGATCATGGTCGGTGTCGAGGCCGCCTGCTCCCATGGCGATCGCACCCACCGCTTCGATCTTCGTCCCGGCCTTCCTGACCGTGCCTTCGATGACGGCCCGCAGAACCCGGCGAACCCCATCCTCCCCGACGTTCTGGAGGTTGGAAGGTCCTCCATCGCAGGAGCCGAGCAGGTTTCCACGGGCGTCCACGAGGACTGCCCGAGTCTTTGTCCCGCCTCCGTCCACACCGAGGACCAACTGCACGCGTGCTTCATCTCCCGCCCAATGGATGGATGCCCCAGTGCCCTGTGGCTGCGCCTGCTCGAGACCAAGCGTCAGTAGCGGCCGACGACCTGCTGGATGCGCTCCCTGGCCTCTGGGGTGGGGATCACGTCCCAGTCGAAGGTGACCATGGTCCCCGCGTGGTTGAAGAGGCCCACCACCTCAGGGCTCCCGGTGGATATGCCCGCGACCACCGCCACGTGGGAACGGGTCATCTGCATCTGCGTGCGGAAGCCGAAAACCACCGAGTCGCCGATGCGGCAGCGGGAGATGTCCTCCAGCGCACCGTGGTAGTCGATGATCTGCTTCTTGGGGACTGAACGGACGACGTTCTGAAGCGCCTCGTCTCCAGTGCGGCCGACGAAGGCGCTGGAGACGAAAGACGGATCGTAGATGTCGGACCAGAACCCGCCTCCGAACGTGTAGGCCTGTTGATTGACGAAGTGGCTGACTTCGGTGAGGTAGACATAGGCCGGCAACTCGGGCAGTGAATCCTTGAAGGCATGATTCGGGGTCGTGCCGAGCAGCCCGTGCCCCGGCTCGACGTGCGTGGCGCCATGCTCGGCGAGGATAGGGAAGGTTTGGCTCGAAGTGTTTCCCGGGGCGTTGATCTGCTTCACGTCGATCCCCATCTCGCGCATCCTTTGGGCGGCCCGCACGATCGTGTGGAAGTTCGGGGTCGGCTCCACGGGAATGTCGGCGGTCGGGTTGTAACGCATGCAGGGGAAGGAGGTAACACCCGCGATGGACACGTTGGGCAGGGCTCGAATGCGGCGGACGGCGTCGTCAAGATCCTGTTCGAGGATACCTCCTTCCTGTCCCTCGAAGAAGAGGTCCTTGGGTCCGACGACGCGCAGCAAGAGGTCCTGGTGCCTCCCCAAAGCCTTCGCCTTTGCCGAGATCACCTCTGCCGCGTCCACGCTGTAGATGGTGATGACGTCCGGTTCCGCCCTGAGGGCGAACTCGACGTCGCAGCGCGGGATCTGGTTGAGGTGGCCTATGTGCCCGATGGGGACGCCGTACCGGTGCATGATCTTGGCACCCTGGATGTCGACGGCCACGGTCTTGTACAGCCCACGCTTGATGGCGACCAGGCTGACCATCGGGTTCCGAGCGTTCTGCTTGGTCATGACGTAGGTCGTAAGCCCATGCTTCCGTGCCGCTGCGGCGAGGATGTCCGCGTTGTGCGCAATGGTGTCCAGGTCGAAGACCCAGGTATTGGGGGGGAGCTTCCCGGCTTGGTGGAGGTCTACGGCAGCTCTGACCAGACCAGGGTTCCTCTGTTGGATGGCATTGAGGAACATAATTAAAGAGCCTCCCTAACCTTGATGCCATCGATAGGCTTGAGCGATGATGAAGTTGCGCTCAGGAGACAATTGACTTCCATGCCATGCGATGGCTATACTACACATATATAGTACAACTGACTAACCAACGTGTCAAGGCCATGCACCTACGCTACATGATCTAGGAGGGACGTGAGGGACGGCATGCCCGGAAGGCCCGCCACCCAGGCCACGCTCCACCAGATGAACCGCGCGGCGGTCGTCAGGCTCATCCGCCAGCACGGACCTGTGTCGCGCGTCCAGTTGTCGCGCCTGGCACGCCTGAGCAAGCCAACCGTTTCCGCCGTTGTCACCGAGCTCCTTCAGGAGGGGCTCGTCCGCGAGATCGGACCGGGGGCGTCCGCCATGGGTCGGAAGCCTATCCTGGTCGAATTCGCGTCGGACTCCGGGGTCGTCGTGGGCGTCGACCTGGGGGTCACCAAGATTCGCTGCATGGTCGCCGACCTTGACGGAACCATCCTTCGCTCGACGCACCACGACCTCGAGTCGGTCGATGCCGAGGCAGTCCTTGGCTCGCTCGTCTCCTGCATCGGCGACGCTCTACAAGGCGACCACGCGCGGCTGCGAACCATCGTGGTCGGCGTACCGGGCGTCCACGAACCGCGATCAGGTCGGGTGCGCCTGTCACCCAACCTGCCGCGCTGGGGCGATATCGCGGTGCTCTCGCCCCTCGAGAGGGCGTTCCAGGTACCGGTCATCCTCGAAAACGACGTCAACCTTGCAGCCATAGGCGAGTGGAGCTACGGGTCGGCCCGGGGCTTTCAGAACAGCATCTACGTCAACCTGGGCGCTGGGTTGGGCGCGGGCATCATCCTCGACGGGCGTCTCTACCGAGGTGCGAACGGCGCATCGGGGGAGATCGGATTCGTTCTCCTGGACGATCCCTCGACCGCTCCCCTGGACATGGCTCAGGGCCAGCTCGAAGGACGGGCCGGGGGCGTTGCCATGCGTGAGAGGGCGCTGGCGTTGCTCAGGGAGCCAGGCAGCGAGGGTTCGAAGCTGGCCAGTCTGGACTCCGGCGAGCTCTCGGCCAAGGCGGTCTTTGACGCGGCTCGGGAAGGCGACGCCCTCGCCGCCAGCGTGGTGCAGGACGTGGCGTCCCGCCTCACGCGGGCGCTGGTCTCCATGTGCGTGCTCTTCGATCCGGAGATTCTCGTCCTGGGCGGAGGGTTGACCCGCGCGGGAGACATCCTTTTGCGACCCATTACAGAGGGGCTCAGGCTCTATTGCCCTTATCCTCCGCAGGTCACCTTGTCCGAGCTGGAGGGGGACGCCGAGGTGCGCGGAGCCATCGCCGTCGCGGTCCAACATGTCGCGCGGGTGATCGAGGAGCCGGTGGACTGACCACAGGTGACGTCGAGGAGGTACCGAGCCACTCGCTCAGGCCGTTGGAGACGAAACCGAAGCCGACGCCCACCCGACCCACCCCCGACCCCGTCGCGAGAGGGAAGCTGCCTCTTCTAGGATCCCGCCCTGCGGAGACTTGACAGGACCTGCCAGCAAAGATAGCATGGGCTTGAGCCATGTTGTCGGATGTCCAACATCTAACCTCCCGGAAGCGCTGCTTCATGGTCGGAGGAGGATGACGGCGTGGAGCCGATACTGGGTGCACTCGTCTCCCGCAAGGAGCAGGTCACCGACCTCCTGCGTGCCTATGTGGCCCAGATGCCAAGCGGGGAGAGACTTCCGTCAGAGCCGGAGCTCGCCCGCCGCCTCGGGGTCAGTCGAGGTACGCTTCGCGAGGCGGTGAGCGCGCTGGAGGCGGGCGGGCTGCTCTTGCGGCGGCACGGGATCGGCACGTTCGTCGTGAAGAGGCGCGCCGAAGTCCAGAGCGGGCTTGAGCGCCTCCGCGGGATTCCGAACATCATCCGATCGGATGGGCGTACCCCAGGCGTCTCCAACCAATCGGTGACCCGTATCCAGGTCCCCGGCTCCGTCGGAGAGCACCTTCGGCTGCCCGAAGGTGCGGAGGCGATCCTGGTCACTCAAACGTACCTGGCTGACCGAATCCCCGTGGTCCACGCCCTGACCTACATACCGCCCATGAGGGAACTGGGCGAAGTGTTCGCGTATCTTGAGCAGGCCTGCCGGCGGCCAGAACCCATCGTCCTCTTCGATGTCCTGGAGGCACAGTTCGGGCAACCGGTCCGGTACGCCGTCGCAGACGTTGCGGCCGTCGGCGCAACTGCTCCGATGAGCACCGCCCTTCACGTGGAGGAAGGGTGTCCTTTGCTCCTCCTCGAGGAGACGCACTACACGGCGGATGACGTTCCGGTCCTTCATTCGCTGGACTATCTCCGCTCCGACGCGTTCCGCATGTTCGTCATCAGGGAGCGGAAGGCTCCGCTCGCTGCCCCGCGGCCGAAGGATCGAATGCGCGCGTCGACGGTCGTGTCGCAGGCGTCTCGCACCGTCGTCGCTGGAGAGAGTACCTCGGTTGATACGCCGGCCGGAGCCATGGAAGGGGAGACCCAGCATGGAACATGAGCATATCGCAGATCGCGTCGACTACCGCCTCCCGACTGGGTTGGAGGGCACGTTGCAGTACCACATCCAATGTCGGCCCGGGGACGTGGCTTCCATCGCCATCGTTCCGGGAGACCAGGGCAGGGTTCCCAAGTTCGTGCAGCACCTGGAGCGTGTGCGAGAGGTTGCCAACAACCGAGGGTTGATCTCCTACACCGGCCTGTACCACGGAGTGCCCGTCACCGTGACCTCCACTGGGATGGGGGGCCCCTCAGCGGCCATCGTCTATGAAGAACTGGCCAACCTCGGTGTCAGGGTCCTGATTCGTGTGGGCAGCGTGGCCGGATTACAGCCGGAGGTCGCGGAAGGGGAGAACGTCATTCCCTATGCATGCATCCGTGATGACGGTGCCACGGCCTACTACGTTCCGGAGAACTATCCTGCCGTCGCCTCGCCTCGCGTCTTCCAGGCTCTGACCACCGCAGCCGAGGAGGCCGCGTTCACCTTTCACACGGGCATCAACTGGAGCCACTCGGCCTTCTACCACCGAAACCCTGAATACTATCAGCGATGGGCCCGGAAGCGGGTCGTCAGCATGGAGATGGAGGCAGCGGCCCTCTTCGTGATCGCAGCCCTGCGAGGCGTCGAAGCGGGCTTCATCGGTACGTGCTACGCCAACCGGGCTGAGCAATCTCGCGGCGATGCGGTGGATCTTTCGGTCGAATCGCCGCAGAGGGAGGTGATTCAGGAAGGGGTGGAACGCAGCATCATCATCGCGCTGAATGCGGCGGAATCGCTTGGGACGAGGCTGTGAGCGAACACCCGTTTGATTTGCAGCATCGTGGGAGGTGCGGCTGGCATGAAACGCGGTACGTGGCGGGATTTGCTCTTAGCGACTCTCTGTATCATGGCCATTACCCTGTCGGCAGCCGGCGTCGCCGCTTCGGGTATCACGGTCGTGAGCGAGTTCGGCATCCATACCGAGGCCTGGAAAACACGAGTGGCTGCGTTCACCGAGGAAACCGCGATCACTGTGAACGTCATCCAGTACCCATACGCCAACTACCTGGACCAGCTCACCCTGAACTTCACGGGCGGAAGGCCCAACTTCGACGTGGCCTACATCTCCGGTCTCTGGTATCCGTCCTTTGCCACCGCCGGGTACATAACTCCGCTGGACCAACTCTTCGATGACCCAGCAGATCTGGCGGACATACCGGGGCTCGACCTCGCAAGGCAGAGAGACCACATCTGGATCGCACCCTACATGAACGAGATCGGTGGAATCGCCTATCGAAGGGATCTCTTCGAGGATCCCGTGGAGAAGGCGAGGTTCCAAGAACGTTACGGGTACGAGTTGCGACCGCCGCAGACCCTCCGGGAGTACAGAGACGTTGCAGAGTTCTTCCACCGGCCTCCTGATCTCTACGGAGTAACCCTCATGGGCCGCCGGAGCATCTTCCTCGCCACGCACTTCATGAACCGTCTTTGGGCACGAGGTGGCACCATCCTCGACGAGGAGCTGCGGCCGGCGTTCGATGGACCTGACGGCGTGGCGGCGCTGGAAGAGACGAAGGCCATGTTCCAGTTCGCCAACCCTGCGGCACGAAACTACGATTTCCAGGAGGCCTTGACCGAGTTCGAGGGAGGCCGAAGCGCCATGGCTGAGCTGTGGACCACCGGCCTCCTCTACGCCGACGATCCCTCTGTGTCGACGGTGGTGGGAAAGGCCTCCTTCGCGCGGTTTCCGCAGGATGCTTCCGCCGTAGGACAGCGACTTCCCGCTCTGTACATCTTCTGGGGCTTCGCCGTGTCGTCGGCCAGTCCCAAGAAGGATGCAGCGTTCAAGTTCGTGGAGTTCATGACGCGGGCGGACCAGCAGGCGCTGGCGGCGCCAGGCCGAAACATCCCGTCTCGCCTCTCGGCCCTGGATAGCCCTCGGCTCCGATCCCTCCACCCATGGTTGGCCCCATTCCAGGATGTGCTGAGGAACGTGGTGCCTACACCTTTGGTGCCGCTGATTCCTGAGGGAAACATCATCATGAACGAGTACCTGGTTCCCGAGATCTCCGCCTACATCGCGGGCGAGAAGCCGGCCAAGCAGGCGCTCGATGACGCGGCCGGCCGGGTGGAACGCCTTCTCCGCGAGAACGGCTACTACGACTGACAGGTGCCCACCGCGATCACGGTGGGGCACGTGGATCGAAGCAGGGGGGCGGTCCGCTCGAGGGCGGACCGCCCCACGATGGAGGCCACGCCCATGAACGAAATGGCCAGGCTGGGCAGCGGCGGGAAGACCGTGGGCGGTTTGCTCGGTCACGCTCGGAAGCAAGCCGGGTGGGCCTACCTTTCTCCTGCCGTATTCTACCTTGCTCTCTTCTTCCTCGTGCCGCTGCTGTACGCATTGGCCCTTTCCCTCTTTCGCTGGAGCCTTCTGCGTCCGGACCTCGGAGTTCGATTCGTGTGGCTGTCGAACTTCCGGCGCCTCCTCTTCGAACCGGCCGTCTGGCAAGCCCTGGGCCGGACGCTCTACTTCGTCGCCGGCAGCGTTGGAATCGAGGTGGTGGCAGGACTGGTCCTTGCCCTCGCCCTGAACCGCGACTCGTTTGGATCGCGGGTGATCATCTCCATCCTCCTCATCCCGTTCATGGTGGCCCCGGTCGTCGTGGGATTCACGTGGCGGTTCTTGCTGAACAGCGACTTCGGGCCGCTTTCCACCCTCTTCCAGTCCGTCGGGCTGCACTTCCTGCTCAACCCTCCGGTCCTCGCGAACTCGGATCTGATCATGCCGGTGCTGATCGGGGTCGATGTGTGGCAGTTCACGCCGTTCGTCTTGCTGGTTCTCCTGGCAGGCCTGCGGGCCATGTCCAGGGAGCCCTTCGAAGCCGCCATCGTGGACGGTGCTTCGGCGTTTCAGGGATTCCGCTACGTGACGCTTCCCTTGCTGCGTCCGACCCTGCTCGTTGCCGTCGTGATCCGCACCCTGACGGCATTGAGGGTCTTCGATACGGTCTTTGTCATGACGGGCGGCGGTCCCGGGTCATCCAGCGAGGTGGTCTCGTACTATGGGTACCGGATGGCCTTCCAGTCCTACGACGTCGGCTTTGCTGCAGCCGTTGGCGTTCTCACCCTGCTCCTCTCGCTGCTGTTCACTCAGCTCTACGTGCGGGTCATCGGATGGGGGGACGAGGGATGAGGCTGCGAACGATGCTCCAGAGCTTCGCTCGTGTGCTGATCGTCACCATGGCTTTGGTCTGGACGCTTTATCCACTCATGTGGATCGTGCTCTCCTCCTTCAAGCCTGCCTCGGAGCAGTTCATGATACCGCCCCGTTGGACTCCGTCCCAATGGTCTCTGGAGAACTACGCCCGCTTCTTCTCGAACGCTGAGTTCGTCCGTAGCCTCCTGAACTCCATGGTAGTGACGGCCACGGCCGTAGGCATCTCTCTCCTGGTAGGCGTTCCCGCGGCGTACGGCCTCTCCCGCTTTACCTTCCGCGGGAAGCATCAAGTGACCGTGGGTGTTCTGCTGGCCCGGATGACGCCACCTATCGTCCTGGTTCTTCCCGTCTTCCTCATCGCGCGTCGCCTGGGTGTCATCGGCACCTACTTCGTACTGATCACGGTCATGGCCGTCTTCGCGATCCCCTTCGCGGTCTGGATGCTGCGGGGCTTCTTTGCCGAGATCCCGAAGGAACTCGAGGAGGCTGCCATGGTCGATGGATGCTCACGGCTCGCCGCGATCGCCCGCGTCACGCTTCCCCTCACCGCACCGGGGATGGCGGCGACGAGCGTCCTCAACAGCCTCATCGTCTGGAACGAGTTCCTCTTCATCCTGGTCCTGAGCTCTCCCGCCACACGCACGCTCACCGTCCTGGTCAACACCTTTGTCAGCGAGAAGGTGGTCGACTGGGGGACCATGAGCGCAGCGGCCGTGATCACCGCTCTCCCGCTCGTCATCGTCGGGCTCGCCTCTCAGAGACATCTGGTAAGGGGCCTCACGATGGGGAGCATCAAGTGAGTGGTCCGCAGGCGGAGTCTGGCCGAGTACGATCTGGTTTGCCTCTGTCTATTGTCCAGCTGCCATGCAGCTCGAGGCAGCGGCCCAGGCGCTCGCCGCCGAAACCCAGGACGCCCGCGAAGGCCTCAAGGCCTTTCTCGAGGGCCGGCGGCCCGAGTTCCCGGGCGGGTAGGTCCTCCCTCCATGGGGCATGACCGAGTCGAGGGAACGGGACCCGTGCCGCCTTGAGGCGAAGAGGATTCGCGATCAATACAGCGAAGCTACCCGACAACACGGAGAGTTGCGCCTTCCGAAGCCACAGACGGATCGGGCGACGCGGCGCCGCAATGGCCGCGGGGCCTATCCAACCCTCGGAGGTGACCGAGCGATGCGTGCGACGAGCAAGAGAAAGCTTCGGTCTCTTGTCGCTGCTTGCGCTGTTCTGACCCTGGCAGTTCCCCTGCTCGGATGGAGTCCCACCCTGGCCCAGGGGGCTCAGCCCCCCAAGTCGGTCCGGATCATGGCGCCCGCCAGCCCGGGCGGCGGGTGGGACCAGACCGCCCGCTTCACCCAGACGGTCCTGCGGGAGGAGGGGATCGTCCCGGGGACGGTCGAGGTCTTCAACGTACCCGGCGCCGGCGGCACCATCGGGCTGGCCCGGCTGGCCAGCACCGAGCGGGGCTCGGGTGACCTCCTGATGATCACCGGCCTGGTGATGGTGGGTGCCATCTTGACCAACCAGTCCGCCGTCACCCTCGCTCAGACGACGCCCATCGCCCGCCTCACCGCGGAGTACGAGGTGATCGCCGTCCCGGCCAATTCCCCGTTCCAGACCCTCGACGACCTGATCGATGCCTTCCGGGCCAATCCCGGCGCCATCTCGTGGGCCGGCGGCTCCGCGGGCGGGGTCGATCACATCCTGGTAGGCCTGCTGGCCAAGGAGGCGGGCGTCGATCCGGACCAGATCAACTACATCCCCTTCTCGGGCGGCGGCGAGGCGCTGGCCGCCATCCTGGGCGGGCACGTCTCCGCCGGGGTGACGGGGTACGGCGAGTGGGCCGGTCAGATCGAAGCCGGTGCCCTCCGGGCCCTGGCGGTCTCGTCCGCCGAGCGCATCGAGGGCGTCGACGTGCCGACCCTGATGGAGCAGGGCATCGAGCTCGAGATCGCCAACTGGAGGGGCGTGGTGGCGCCTCCGGGGATCTCGGCCCAGGCGCGGGCCTCGCTCGTCGCAGCCCTCGACCGGATGCACGCGACCAAGCGCTGGCAGCAGATCCTGGCGGACCACAACTGGAACGACTTCTACCTGTCGGGCGACGCCTTCGCCAAGTACCTGACGGCGGAGAACGAGCGGGTCGAAGGGGTCCTCCGGGAGATCGGGCTGGTCCATTGAGCGAGGTGCGCGAGTTGCCGGATCCTCTCCAACCTGGGGAAGGGCCCGCCGCCGCCCGGGGAGGGGGCGGCGGGCCGCCTCGCGGCCCGGCGGCGCCGGAGGGAGGAGGGGCGTCGATGTCGGCGAGCTCCTCCTCGCCTTGGGCGTCCTCGCCCTGGCCGTCTTCTTCCTGGGCGGCGCCCTGAAGATCCGGGTCTCCCCCAGCTACGCCCACATCGGGCCACGCTTCTTTCCCTTCCTGGTCTCGGGCGGGCTGGCCGCCTGTGGCCTGCCGCTCCTGGCTCAGGCGCTCCGGGACCGGTCTGGGCCAGCTCAGGAGGGCGGGGCCTCGGGGCGCGGGGCCGCGGTGAACTGGGGCGCCATCGCCGTCATCGGCGTCGCCCTGCTCCTGCAGCTCCTCCTCATCGAGCGGGCAGGCTTCGTGCTCGCCTCGGCGGCCCTCTTCTGGGGCGTCGCCTTCAGTTTCGGAAGCCGGCGGTACGTGCGGGACGGGCTGATCGGGCTCCTGCTCGCCCTGGCCGTCTACCTTGCGTTCACGCGTCTCCTGGACCTGAACCTGCCCGGCGGGATCCTCACCACCATCCTGGGGCGCGCGACAGGGGGATCGTAGCTTGGAGACCCTTGGCCTCCTCCTCGACGGATTCGCCGTAGCCCTCTCACTCCAGAACCTACTCTGGGCGCTGGTCGGGGTCACCCTGGGCACCATCGTCGGCATCCTCCCCGGCATCGGACCTGCCCTCACCGTGGCGCTCCTGCTGCCGGTCACCTTCCGGCTCGATCCCGTCGGGTCGTTCATCATGTTCGCGGGGATCTACTACGGCGGCATGTACGGCGGCTCGACCACCTCCATCCTGCTCAACACCCCGGGGGAGAGCGCCTCCATCATCACGGCGCTGGAGGGGAACCGGATGGCCCGACGGGGCCGGGGCGGGGCGGCGCTGGCCACGGCCGCCATCGGCTCCTTCGTGGCCGGGACCCTGGCCACCGTCGGGCTCACCTTCATCGCGCCGGTGATGGTGAGCGTGGCCCTCCGGTTCGGGCCCGCCGACTACTTCGCCCTGATGCTCCTCGCCTTCACCACGGTCACGTCGCTCCTGGGCTCCTCCATGGTGCGGGGCATGACGAGCCTCTTCTTCGGGCTGGCCCTGGGGCTGGTGGGGATCGACCTGCAGACGGGCCAGGCCCGCTACACCCTGGGGATGCTCGAGATGCTGGACGGGATCGACGTCGTCATCGTGGCGGTGGGACTCTTCGCGGTGGGCGAGGCCTTCTACGTGGCCTCGAGGCGCCGGCAGGACGACCCGGAGATCATCGCCGTCCGCGGCTCCGTCTGGATGAGCCGGGAGGAGTGGCGCCGCTCGTGGCGGCCCTGGCTGCGGGGCGGCCTCCTGGGCTTCCCCCTGGGCGCCCTTCCGGCGGGCGGCGCCGAGATCCCCACCTTCCTCAGCTACTCGCTGGAGCGGCGGCTGAGCAGGCAGAAGGACGAGTTCGGGAAGGGCGCGATCGAGGGGGTGGCCGGACCCGAGGCGGCCAACAACGCGGCGGCCGCCGGCGTGCTGGTGCCGCTCCTCACCCTGGGGCTCCCCACCTCGTCCACCGCCGCCATCATGCTGGCCGCCTTCCAGCAGTTCGGGCTGCAGCCGGGGCCGCTCCTCTTCCAGACGGCTCCGGACCTGGTCTGGGGGCTGATCGCCAGCCTCTACGTCGGGAACGCCATGCTCCTGGTGCTGAACCTTCCCCTGGTGGGGATGTGGGTGCGCCTCCTCACCATCCCCCAGCCCCTGCTCTACGGGGGGATCCTCGTCTTCGCCACCCTCGGCACCTACAGCCTCAACCACTCGGTGGTCGACCTGCTGACCCTCTACGCCATCGGCCTCGCGGGCTTCCTCATGCGGCGGTTCGACATCCCGGTGGCCCCCGCCGTCATCGGCCTGATCCTGGGTCCCATGGCCGAGCAGCAGCTCCGCCGCGCGCTCGCCATCAGCCAGGGAGACTACACCGTCTTCTTCACCCGGCCCATCTCGGCGACGCTGCTGGCGATCGCACTGGTGGCCCTGGTGGGGCCGCTGGTGGCGAGGGTGGTGAGGGCGCGGGGCCGTGTCGAGAACGAATCTGGCGCGGTCTAGAACTGCAGGGCATTGCACGCGGGGAAGCGTAACGAGGAGAAGCCAGTCAAGCACCCAAACCGCTGTTGACGACCGCAGCGATCAGCAGTACATCCACATGGCACGTGAAGGAGTCCCTGGCAGCACGTCGAATACCCGGCAGCATGTGGAAGAATGGCTCGCAGTATCGCTGTATCGGCGCCGTCCATGCGCCCGACCACTCCATGAACATGGCCCCATGAGCATGTAACAACAGACGACCGTCCGAGCTCACGGCAGGTGAGCGATAGCCCTGGATTCCTGCGTCAGCAGGTGGTGCCGGGGTTGTCGTCGCTTGGTGGGTGGTGCCCTGACCGCGCGGTTCATGCGCCTTGGTTGACGGGGATGGCCTGTCGCGGGTGGCTGGCTCCCTGGAGACGTGCATGTCGCTGGGCCTCGCCCTGGAACACGCCCTGGAACAATGGAAGCGGAATCGAGGAAGAGTGCGTGAAGAACCGTATCCCTGACCTGCGTCTGATGAGAGTCTGGCGTGATGAGTTTCGCGGTTATGACCTGGGCAAGCTCCGCAACGACCTGCTGGCTGGCATCACCGTGGCCGCCGTCGCTCTCCCGCTCGCGCTGGCCTTTGGTGTAGCTTCCGGGGCCACGGCGGCCGCCGGATTGGTGACGGCGATCCTGGCAGGCCTCTTGATCGGCGGGCTCGGCGGTGCTCCGCACCAGATCTCCGGTCCCACCGGTGCCATGTCGGCGGTGTTGATCGTGCTGGCGAGCCGCTATGGGCTGGAAGGGGTCTGGGTAGCCTGCCTGATAGGCGGCGTCTTGTTGGTCTTGATGGGCCTGTTCCATCTGGGACAGATCGTCAACTTCATCCCCGCGGCTGTGATCACAGGGTTTACCAGCGGCATCTCCGTCATCATCTTCGTGGGGCAGATCGACAATCTGCTCGGCGTGCAGACGCCCGCTGCCGAGAACACGCTGCTGAAACTGATTCAATATGCCCGCCTCGATTACGTGCCCAACCCGGCGGCGCTCGGCCTGGGTCTCCTGGTGATCCTGATCATGGTTCTGTGGCCCAAGCACTGGAATGCTCGCTTTCCGGGCTCGCTCCTGGGCCTGGTGGTCGCCACCGTGACCTCCATGGTCCTGGAGCTTGATGTACCTGTGATCGGGAACATCCCTCAAACGCTTTGGTTGGATGATCGCCTGGCGGTCGCACGCATCCCTTGGGATCATCTCGGCGAGCTGATCGCTCCCGCCCTCTCCATCGCCGCGCTGGGAGCCATCGAGAGCCTGCTGTGCGGTGCTGTCATTGGACGGCAGACCGGCGCGAAGCTCGATGCCAGCCAAGAGTTGATCGCGCAGGGCGTGGGCAACATCTTCATCCCCTTCTTCGGAGGCGTGCCAGCCACCGCCGCCATTGCCCGGTCCAGCGTCGCTGTGAGAAGTGGCGGAGCCACGCGGCTTACCAGCGTCACGCACGCTGCGGTGCTCTTGCTCGCAGCCCTGCTCTTCGCTCCCACGCTCTCGAGAGTCCCCCTGGCCGCGCTGGGCGGTGTCCTGGCCGTGACAGCCTGGCGGACCAACGACTGGGCCGAGATTCGTGACATCTTCCGTCACGGATTCAAGAGCGCCATCTCCACTTTCGCCATCACCCTCGTGGCCACCGTCCTGCTCGACTTGACTCAGGCGATCATCTTGGGCGTGGGCCTTTCGGCGTTGATCTTCGTCTTCCAGAGCAGCCAGACCGAGGTGACCTACGCGCCGGTCTCCGTCGACAAGATGCGCAAGGCCGGCTACGAGATGCGCCACCAGGGCGACCGCATCCTGGTGGTCTACATCGTGGGGCCGGTCTTCTTCGGCACGGTGAGCACGCTGAACGGTGCGCTCGCGAAACTGGATGGATACGAGGACGTCGTGATCAGCTTGCGCGCCGTGCCACTGGTCGACACGAGCGGCATCAGCGCCCTGGCGGACGTGATCGATCGCCTCGAGGGCCGTGGTCGGAGGGTCTACCTGAGCGGCCTGACCAGGCCCGTTCGTTCCTACCTCGAACGCGCCGGTGTGATCCAACGCTTGGGTGCGGACCGGGTGTACTGGAGCGCGGACCAGGCCATCGTCGCCATCGACCACTACCGGGCCGCACTCGCCGGGCAAGCGCAGATGGGTTGACGTCCGCCCGCTTCACCGGCTGCCTGGGCGGGCGCAGCTCCATCGCCGTTCGATGCCGAGCACTGCGGGGGTGGACTCCGACGCGCTCCCCGGTCGTGCCAGTGGGCCTTGCCGAGAGGATCGAAGGGCTGGTCGATGACGGGTAGGTTGAACGACCACTGGGACTCCACGTGATCGTAGAAGAGCTCGTCCGAGGTGACGCTTCGGAGACAAACGGCTCGCTGGGCCCAGGCGGTGGCGTTCGACTCAGTCGCCCCCCGTTCGTCCTTTCGGGTAGGAGAGGAGCCCCTCGCCGCCGCAGGAACTCCCTCCCAGGAAAGCCTTCGGCCGAATCGAAGGAAAACCTCGAAGGCGGGATTCCAGAGCCGTCTCGGCCTTTGGCCCCGGGAGTGGCAGCCTTGGACGTCCTGTCCTACTGGAGGCCGGACAACTACCGGCAGGATCGGCGTTTCGGCTTCCGCTACCATCTCAACCAGGGGAGGCGGGCTCTACCGCATTTACGACGGGCGTTGCCAGCTCTGCGGCACGGGTCCCGGCAGACGCCTCGGCGCGGAGATCAGCCGGGCCCATCACGTGATCTGGCTCTCTCGGGGCGGGGAGGACGCGCTGGAGAACCTGGTGCTCCTCTCCCCCAACCACCACCGGAGCGTCCACGCGGTGGACGCCGCCTTCGACTACCGCGGCCCATCCTTCCTCTTCCCGAACGGGGTGAGCGAGGAGGTGCGGATTAACCGCCCTCTTCCGGCCTTGCTGTGAGCAGGGCTCTTTCGCTGGTTGCACATCACCGCTTGTGCCATTCGTCGCAAACTGGCCCTTGCGCCCCCGCTGGCGTTCTGGTAGAATGAACCAAGAAAGTTTCATTGTGAAAAAAACTCTGGGGTGTCGGGCCCAGTGCGAAGGAGCAGTCTCACCAGCACCAGTTTCATCCGGTCGTACAACGCCGCCTCCATCCTCAGGACCATGCACGAGGAAGGCGCGTGCACCCGGACCTCTCTGGCCCGGACCACCAAGATGAGCCCCGCCACGGTATCGCGGATCATCGGCCAGCTCATGGGGCACGGCATCGTGCGCGAGGAGAGCCGCATCCCGTCCAGCGCTGGCAGGAAGCCGGTGCTGCTGCGCATCGATTACGCCAAACTGCCCATCGTCGGGGTGGAACTCAGGCGCAACCCGGCGACCATCCTTCTCTCGAACCTCCGCGGCGAGCGCCTGGAACGGCGATCCTGCCAGCTCGGAACCCTGGAATCCGAAGGGCTCATCAGCGAGCTTGCAGGGTGCATCGACCGGCTGATCCGCGACAGCGGCCTGGAGCGCGCGCAGGTGCTGGGCGTCGGGCTTGCGGTGTCGGGCGTGGTGGACCACGAGGGCGGCCGGGTGGTTCGATCCCTCGACCTGGACTGGCATGACGTGCCGGTGGCTGCAGTGCTCGGGCGGAAGCTGGGTCTCCCGGCGCTGGTGGAGAACGACGCGAACGCCGCCGCCCTGGCCGAGCTCCAGTTTGGAAGGTACTCGGAGACGACCAGCTTCATGTACCTCAAGACCGAAACGAGCGTCGGTGCTGGCATCGTCCTGCAGGGAGAGCTTCTGAACGGGCCCGGCGGCATGGCAGGTGAGATTGCCCACGTCCCCGTCATCCGAGGGGGACACCCCTGTCCGTGCGGGCAACGGGGGTGCCTCCAAACCTACCTCAACGTGCCGGACGTGCTGGCGCGCTACCGTTCTCTCACGGGAGAGGCCGTGGAACGGGAGACCTTCTTTGAGCGCGCCCTCGGCGGCGACCCCACGGCCCGGCGCCTGGTCGACGAGGCGGCCGAGGCGCTGGCCGTGGCGTCTTCCTTCGCCGGGGCGCTCTTGGATGTGAACCTGGTGGTCGTGGGAGGGGTGTGGGGGACCTTCAGCCCATCCTTCCTTCAGCGGGTCGAGGAGCGCTTCCAGGCCGTGGGGGATCGGACCGGACTCAACAAGAAGGTGGCGGTCCGGGGCTCGTCCCTTGGCGACGACAGCGACCTGATGGGCGCCATCGGCCTGGTGAGCGACCGCTGGTTGAATCCCTATGGCTCTGTGCCCGTCGCGGGCCGGGCCGGCGAGAGGAGGGGCATGCTTCTGGGGGCGCGGGGGCGTCCCCTGGCAAGCGCACGGCAGGACGATCTCTACCTGTCAAGGGGGGAAACGGAATGAGTCATGCCCGGAAACGCATCATGCTGGCCGGCTGGCTGGCCGCGGCACTGCTGGCGGGCGCCGTGTGGACGAATGCAGGTGCCCTCGCGCAAGGGCAGCAGGGATCCCAGGAACCCGTCGTGCTCACCGTCCTCAACTTCCTGGACGCGACCGGCCCCGGAACAGAGCGGGAGATCAAGGAGATCTGGAACGCCTTCGAGCGCAACAACCCAGACATCAAGATCGTCCGGGAAGATCTCTTCCTGGAGCCCTTCCACCAGAAGACCGAGGCCTACGCGGCGGCCGGCAGGTTGCCCGACGTGTTCTACATGTGGCCGGGCGGCCGGTCCATGACGCTGCACACCCAGCGGCTGGCGAAAGACCTGGGGCCCTTCGTGGAGCCGATGCGGGACGAGTTCTCAGAGGCTGCGCTGGTGCCTCAGGCCGGCGGCTACCTGGCGATGATTCCCTTCGGCCTGTCTTCCAGCCACGTGATGTATGTGAACACGGCCCTCCTCGACAGCCTGGGGCTGCAGGTGCCCAGGACGTATGAGGAGCTGAAGGCCATGGTCCCCACGCTGCGGGCGGCGGGCAAGGAGGTCATCCTCATGGGGGCCCAGGACGACTGGGTCGTCCAGTCCACCCTGTTCAGCATGATCGTGGGCAGGCTGGTGGGCGATGAGGGCATGGATGCGATCCTGGCCGGTAAGGCCCGCTTCACCGACGAGCCCTTCGTCAAGGCGCTGGAGTTCTACGCCTCCCTCTTCGAGGACGGCGTGCTCAGCCGGCGCATCTTCCAGACCGGCTATAACGAGGTCAACCCGCTCTTTGCCCAGGGCAAGGCACCCTTCCTGATCGATGGCGACTGGAAGGTGCGCAACTTCCTCACCGATCCGAGCACGGACGAGGCACTCATCCCTCCGGCGGAGCAGAAGCACATCCGGATGACCATCTTCCCGGCCATTCCGGGCGAAGTGACCCACAACTCCACCTCCATGGTGCAGGGCGACGGCTACGGCATCAACGCCAAGATCCCGACGGGCTCGCGCAAGGAGGAGGCGGCGTGGCGCCTGGTCCAGTGGCTGACCTCCACAGAGGCGCAGAGAGTGCGGATGGAGACAGGCTCCGCCTTCCCGTCCCGAAAGGGCGTGACCAGCGACAGGCTCGAGCCGCTGGCCCAGGAGCGCTCTCAGTTCTACGGAGGACTCACCGGGACCTACGTTCTCGACAACGTCCTCGACCCCAAGGTCTACGTGCCGATCAACGTAGGACTGCAGGAGATCGGCCTCGGGATCTCGTCTCCTCGGCAGGTGGCAGAGTCGGTGCAGAAGGCCTTCGACGCATGGAAGGCCTCGCAGCAGTAGCGTAGCTCACGAACCGGAGCGGGGTGGGAACGGCTCACCGGCCCGCCCCGCCACCGCTCCGCCCAGAGCGGCGCCAGCAGGAGGCGATGCCCGTTGAGCTACTCCGCCAGAGCCGAGACGCGCCACGCGTACCTGCTCCTCGCCCTGCCGGCCGTGATCGTCTACCTGGCGGTCATCGCCTTTCCGACCGTCTTTTCCTTCGGCCTGAGCCTCACCGACTACAAGGGCGGGCCCCTCTTCGGTGGCCTGAACGCCATCCGGTTCGTGGGCATCGACCACTACGTGAAGATGTTCGGGGACCGCTTCTTCTGGATCTCCCTGCAGAACAACGTCTACATCATCCTGGTGTCGGTCTTCGGCCAGATCCCCATCGGCTTCACCGTCGCCTATGTGCTCTACCGGAAGCTGGTGGGCATGCGAGACCTCTTCCAGACCATGATCTACCTTCCGACGGTGATCTCCACGATCGTCATCGGGGTTCTGTGGCGCTCCTTCTTCTCGCCCTACGGCCCCTTCACCCAGCTGATGGAGCTCATCCGGCCCGGATGGGACAACACCCTCTTCCTGAACCCCAGCACCGCCATGATCCCCGTGCTCTTCGTCATCCTGTGGATGTACACAGGCACCTACCTCATCATCTTCCTCGCGAGCCTTCAGAAGATCGACCCCCAGATCATCGACGCGGCCAAGATCGACGGGGCAAGCGAGTGGCAGGTGCTGGGCCGCGTGGCCCTGCCTTCGCTCTCGGGGGTCATCCTCACCACCGTGATCCTGGCCATCTCCGGCTCGCTCAAGTCCTTCGACCTGCTCTTCGCCATGACGGCAGGGAACCCCGCCCGCAGGACGTCGGTTCTGGCCCTATACATGTATGACAACGCCTTCCGGGGATCTCCGGACTACGGGCTGGCCAACGCCGTCTCCACCTTCATGGTGATGCTCAGCTTCGCGCTCGTCCTGATCCTGGTGGTACTCGAGAAGCGCTGGGGGGGCGGGGAGTGATGGGGGTGGTCGTACCGGCCGGCCAGCACAGGCGCCCGACGGGAGGAGCCGGCCTCCGCCGGGGGGAAACCTCCCCGCTGGCGAAGGTCCTGCTCTACGGGGTGCTGGTCCTCTTCACGCTTGCCACCGTCTTTCCGCTGCTATGGCTGGTCATCAACTCGTTCAAGACCACGCAGGCCTTCCAGATGGACCGGCTGGGCCTGCCCGAGCGGTGGGTGGTGGAGAACTACGTGCACGCCTGGAGCATCGGGGAGTTCGAGACGCTCATTCTGAACAGCGTCGTCTACACCTTCGTCTCCACGCTGGCGGCCATCCTTCTGTCGGCGGCGGCGGGCTTCGCCTTCGCCAAGCTGAGGTCCCGATGGACGCCGCTCCTCCACGGAAGCTTCGTCATCGGTATTCTGCTCACGATCCAGTCGATCATGGTGCCGCTCTTCCTCGCGGCCAACATGGTGCACCTCTACAACAGCCGGGTGGGCGTGCTCCTGGTCTATACCGGCATCAGCCTGCCTATCGGCATCTACCTCTTCACCGCGTACATCCGGAGCATTCCCGACGCCATCGTGGAGTCGGCGCGTGTGGATGGCGCGAGCTACCTCACCATCTTCCACAGGATCGTCTTTCCCATGACCCGACCGGTGGCGGCCACCCTGGCCATCATCAACATTGCCACCATCTGGAACGAGTTCATGCTCATCAACATCCTGGTGTCCGACGACGCGCTCAAGTCCCTGCCCGTGGGGATCCTCAGGTTCTCGGGCGCCCTCTCTTCCGACTACGGGAAGCAGTTCGCCGCGCTGGTGATCGGCATGCTGCCCATGGTCCTTTTCTACCTCGTGTTTAGGAAGCAGATCGCGAAGGGCGTTTCGGCCGGAGCGGTCAAGGGCTAGGCGACAGGAACGCATCCGAGCTTCCCAGGAAGGAGATCTTCATGCCCGCAGGTTTCGCCGTTCGGGGCGTGATCGAAGGATTCTACGGCACGCCCTGGACCCACGCGCAGCGCGTCTCCCTCATGGATTTCCTTCGGAGGCACGGCTACAATCTCTACGTCTACGCACCCAAGGACGATCCATACCACCGGGCGCAGTGGCGCTCGCCCTACCCGCCCGAGAAGCTGGCGGAGCTGGCGGAACTGGCCGAGGAAGCCCGCTCGGCAGGCGTCGCGTTCTGCTTTGCTGTGAGCCCGGGTCTGTCGCTGCGTTACGCCGACGAGGGGGAGGTGGAGCTCCTCTGGCGGAAGCTGGCCTCTCTGGCGGAAGCCGGCGTGAGGCACTTTGGACTTCTCTTCGACGACATCCCACCCGGGCTGCACCATCCCCAGGACCAGGCCCGCTTCGCCTCTGCCGCCGAGGCCCAGGCGCATGTGGCCGGCGTGCTGCTCGAACGCATCCGAAGGGAGGTGCCACCCCTGCCTGAGGGGTCGGGGCTCCCCAGCTCGCAGCTCTACTTCTGCCCCACCCACTACCGCGGGGATCCGGACTCGCCCTACCTCCGCCGCCTGGGCGTGCTTCTCGACCCAGAGGTGCAGGTCTTCTGGACGGGCCCTCGCGTCTGCTCCCGGGAGCTGGCGGTGGAGCACACCCGGGCCGTCGGCCAGGTCCTGCGCCGCCCGCCCCTCTACTGGGACAACTACCCGGTGAACGACGGCATGATGACCGCCGAGCTGCACATAGGACCCTACACCGGCCGGGACCCTGGGCTGGCCGAGGTGGCGTCAGGCGTGGTGCTCAACCCCATGCCCCAGTACACGGCCTCGAGGTGGGTGCTGGCAGCGGCCGGCCCGTACCTGACCGCCCCCGCCGACTACGATCCTGAGGCCGCCTGGGCGCGGGTCTGGGAGTCCGTGGCCAGGGGCCTTTCCCCCGACCCGGGCCCACTTGCGGCCGCGCTCCTCCACTTCGGGCAGGCGAACCTGGAGAGCCCCATTCACTCGGGGCCCCCGGACGAGCTCATCCAGCCCATCGCCCGTTTCCTCGAATCTCCGATGGAGGAGCGGATGGCTCACGCCGTGGACCTGGAGGCTCTCTTCCGCCGCATCCTTCGGGAGCGCGACCTCCTGAGCGCCTCCCTACCGGCGGAGACCCTTCTCGAGCTCGAGCCCTGGCTGGACGAGTACGGCCGCTGGGCCGAGATCGGCCTCCAGGCCCTTCGCGTGACGGAGGCGGTGGTCCAGGTCGCCTGGACGCCCCTCTTGGAGGAAGGCGAGCCATCCGTGCCACCGGCCCTCCATGCCGCCGCCCGTCTGGAGCAGGAGCGCCTCCGCACGCTGCTGGAGGCTAGCCTCCGCTTCCGCACCCGGGTGATGGGGGACACCATCCGGAACCTGGCCGTTCGGGTTCTTCAGGCCAGCGAGGGGTACTTATCCTGAACGCCTTGCGAGCAATGTGTCTGCCCGTTCGGGCGGGCCAAGTTCTGGGCCCCGCATTCCGGTGCGCCGGAACAACCGGCTATCTCGAGCAGGTGGAATTCCTGCCCCCGCAAGGGCCAGCCACCCACGGGGAAGCGAGCCTTGGGTCGTCAACCGCGAGGTTGACGGCTAAGCGTAGGCAGCGCGACGACCAGGCCGCAGCTCGCAAGGGCGAAGGGATCGAGCCTCGTTACGGTTATGGACCGAGGGCCGACGGTGTCGGAATGGCCGGAAGGCAGCAGTACGCGCTCGGTAGGGCGAGAGCGCGGGAGACCTCGGCGGGGTCGGAGACCGCGGCATGGCGGAAATCGAGATAGTACGGGAACCGGGAGGCCTCCCGGCGTCGCGCGCCGCGCGTACGCCCCACCCGACAGGCGAAGCCGAAGGGCGGCGGAAGCGCCGGGCGGGCGCCCTCTGGGCGCAGAGCCCCTCATAAGTACTCCGAGCACGGGAGAGCCGCGTGCATGGGGAAGGAGGGGCACGATCTCAAGCGTCCAGAACCCAAATCGCCTCCACGCAGAGGGAGGACAACGATGAACGAGGGACTGGAACGTATCGCGCAGAGGGCCAAGGCGGACCGGAGGTGTCGGTTTACCGCCCTGGCCCACCACCTCACGGAGGAGTTCCTCCGTGAGACCTGGCAGGGGCTCAATCGGAAGGGAGCCCCCGGAGTCGACGGCGCGACGGCAGCAGAGTACGCCGCGAACCTGGACGCGAATCTGAGAATGCTCGTTGACGGGATGAAGCGGCGATACTACCGGGCACCCCACGTGCGCAGGGTCTACATACCGAAGGCGGGCAACCTGGAGAAGCTCAGGCCGCTCGGGGTACCGACGGTCGAAGACCGCCTCCTTCAGGCGGCGGTCGCTCACATCCTGTCGGCGATCTACGAGGCGGACTTCCTGGAATGCTCGTACGGCTTCAGACCGGGACGGACGGCGCATCAGGCGCTGGCCGCCCTCCGCAACGAGGTGATGTTCGGCGGGGCCCAGTGGATCTTCGAGGCTGACATTCGCGGCTTCTTCGACCACCTGGACCACGACTGGCTGATGCGCATGCTCGACCTCCGGGTTGGTGACCCGTGGATCCTACGCCTCGTCCGCAAGTGGCTGAGCGCCGGGATCCTCGACCACGGGCAGGTGACGGTGCCAGAGGAGGGCACCCCGCAAGGGGGACCGATCTCGCCGATCCTGGCCAACGTCTACCTGCACTATGCCCTCGACCTCTGGTTCGAGAAGGTCGTGCGTCCACGCTGCGTGGGGAAGGCGACCCTGATCCGCTTCGCTGATGACTTCGTCGTCTTCTTCCAGAGCGAGACGGACGCCAGGCGATTCGCGGCGGCCTTGCCGGCGCGGCTGGCGAAGTTCACCCTCACGCTCGCCGAAGAGAAGACGAACCTGCTTCCCTTTGGGCGGCGGCACTGGCGGCTCGGGCAGAGCCACCCGTACCACTTCGACTTCCTTGGATTCCGCCACCACCTCGGGACGGATCGCAAGGGCCGCATGGCGGTCGTACGCATCCCGTCGCCGAAGAGCGTGCGGAAGTTCCTCGCGGAAGTGAAGGAGCGGCTCAGGCAGCACATGCACGACCGACCGCAGGACCAGCAGGCCGCGCTGGCAGCAAAGCTCCAGGGCTTCTACCAGTACTTCAGCCTCTGGCACACGTATCGGAAACTCTCCGTCGTGCGGCGAGAAGTGCTGAGGCTCTGGAAGTGCATACTGGAGCACCGTAGCCAACGCGGAGCCCGAACATGGGCGCGCTGAGAGCGGCACCCGTGGTTCACCCTACCGGTGCCGAAGCTCCTGCACCGGACCGTCTGGCGCGAGAGATCGGGGAGCCCGGTGCGGGAAATCCGCACGCCGGGTTCTGAGGGGGAGGACGGGCCGAAGTCGCCATGCCGGTTCACCAAGGGCACCGCGCCGAAAGGTGCGGCAACGGAGAATGGTGCTATGGCTACAGCGGCGAGGCCCGCCTCTACCCACCCACCCTTTCCCGGCAGGATCCACGGAGTTTTGCATAGAAGCGTCTCGTAAGTCGGAAACGCTGCACGATAATTGGCGCGAGGGGCGCGAGACCCGCGATTGCGGTTTCGCTGGGGCAGACAGGACTGCGGCTGCCGGATGCGAAGCTTCTCCCCCGAAAGCGGGGGAGGACCAGTGGATCCCAGCCGAGAGCGTTTCGCCATTCCTCATGGAGGAGCGGCGGTCCTGCTGGCCCGCCTCTGCCAGCAGCTTCGAATCCGTCCCATCGTGAACGCCATGGTCCGGTGGGATCCCACTCAGTGCAAGGTCTCGCCGGGAACGCTCGTCGTCGCCCTCACCCTCAACCTCCTGCTGGACCGGGAGCCCTTGTACAAGGTGAAGGAGTTCTACCGCCGGCGCGACCTGGGGTTGCTCTTCGAGGAACCGGTGGACGTGGAGGCCTTGAACGACGACGCCCTTGGGCGGGCTCTCGATAGGCTGGCCGAGATCGACCTTCCCCAGATCCTCCAGACCGTAGGGCTCTCGGCGGTCCACCTGGGTGAGATGGAAGTGCGCTCCGTGCACGCCGACACCACCTCCGTCTCGGTCTACGGCGGGTTTGGGCCAACAGAGGGTGACCGGAAGTTCCTCGAGGCACACCCGGGCAAAGAGCTGGTGAGGATCAGCCGAGGTTACAGCAAGCAGCATCGACCCGATCTGAAGCAGTTCATCACCGGCCTGGTGGTGACGAGCGACGGGATGCCCATTCTGGGTACCATCCGCGACGGGAACCTGAACGACCAGATCTGGAACCGGGAGATCCTCGAAGCGCTGAAGACCAGCTTCCTGGACCCGCGCCGGGTGGTCTACGTGGCCGACTCGAGCCTTGTCACTACCAAGAACCTGGATCTCATGGCCCAATCGAAGGTGCGGTTCATCTCCAGGCTGCCGGAACGCTTCAAAGCATGCGATGAGGTGAAGGCCCAGGCATTCGCCGAGAACCGCTGGCAGCCCATCGGGGTGCTGGCCAAGACCCGCAGGGACGGCGCGTACTACCAAGGGGTCTCCTATCTTCACCCCATCGACGGGCGCCCCTACCGGCTGACGGTGATCCGCTCCTCGGCCCTGGACGGGCGCAAGAAGAGGAAACTCGACAGCGTCATCGGCAAGGAGCGGGAAGAACTGAGCAAGGCGGCCAGGGAACTCATGCGGCAGCGTTTCAACTGCCGGGCCGACGCCGAGGCAGCCCTTGCCTCCTTCCAGGAGAGCTACCAGGACGCCCTGCACACGTACAAGGGGCAGGTGCTCGCCTACACCGAGTTTCTACGGCCCCGGGGCAGGCCGCGCAAGGAGGTGGTCTACCCCAAGAAGACCCACTACCAGGTGGAACTCCGGCTCTTCGCACCGAGCGAGGAGGCCAAGAAGGCGTGGCTCGAACGGGAGAGCGCCTTCGTCTTGATCAGCAACCTCCCCGAGGAGGAATGGAGCGACACCGCCCTCCTGGAGGAGTACAAGGGCCAGACCAAGGTGGAGCAGGGCTTTCGGGTGTACAAGCACCCGATCCTCGCCGAGGGCATCTTTCTCAAGAGCACGCGCCGCGTGGAAGCCTTTGCGTACGTGGCGACGCTCGCCCTCATGGCTGCCGCCTTCCTGGAGTATCGGGTGCGGCGGGAACTGAAAAAGCGCAAGCGGAAAGGGCTCCGCCTCCTGCGAGGCGACCGCGTCGTAGAACGTCCTGCCAGCCGGGCGCTCCTGGAGGAACTCGCTTACATCCACATCCTTTGGCATATGACTCCCGAGGGCTACGGCCGCTATCTGCAGACCGACCTTCCGAAAGAACACCTCGACATCCTCGATCTCGCCGGCTTTGGGACGGAAATCTACGTTACGCCGATGACCGAGGTTTGAAGTCTCGTTGCTCCTAAAAAAGGCCGGTGCATGACTCGAAGGGTGCGGAATGTGCGACAGAACACATAGAGAGCAACGTTTTTCATCTCGCAAGGAAGGAGATTCCTTCCGAACGGCGTATCGTATATCAGACAGCATATGGAGCTGTGCTCCGTGGGTGCCCAGTTGCGAACCGGTGACGGAGGTGCTGACGTGCACAACGGCTTTCTGGTCCACGCTGCAGGCGACTCGGTGGGTGTAGCCGTAGTCGACATCGAGCCCGGCACTGCGCACGGCGTGATCCAAGAGGGTGGGCAAACCGTTGAGGTGGAGGTCGTCGAGCCCGTTCCTCTGGGGCACAAGGTCGCCTTGCAGGACATCGAAGCGGGCCGGTTGGTCACCGAGTACGGTGTTCCCATCGGAAAGGCGACCCAGGCCATTCGCGCAGGTCAGCACGTGCATACCCACAATCTGAAGAGCGCGAGGTGGGCCTGATGGGAGAGAGCTTTCTCGGTTACCGGAGGCCGAACGGCGCCCTGGGCGTCCGCAACCACGTGGCCATCATCCCCGTGGACGACATCTCTAACGCGGCGGCCGAGGGGGTGAGCCGGATCATCCAGGGCACCCTCGCCCTCCCGCACCCCTACGGGCGGCTCCAGTTCGGGGCGGACCTGGAGCTCTTCTTCCGCACCCTCATCGGCACGGGCGCCAACCCCAACGTCGCGGCGGCGGTGGTCATTGGCATCGAGCCCAACTGGACCCAGCGGGTGGCCGACGGCATCGCCCGCACGGGCAAGCCCGTGGCGGCCTTCCACATCGAGCGGTCGGGAGACCTGAAGATCGTCGAGCAGGCGGCCCGAGCGGCCAAGGAGTTCGTGCACCAGGCGTCCGAGCTGCGGCGCGAGGAGGCGCCCGTGGCGGAGCTGGTGATGAGCATCAAGTGCGGCGAGTCGGACACCACCTCGGGGCTCGCCTCCAACCCCACGGTGGGGAAGGCGGTCGAGCGCGTGGTGGCGGCCGGCGGGACCGTCCTCTTCGGCGAGACCTCGGAGCTGACGGGCGGCGAGCAGATCGTGGCCGAGCGGATCAAGGACCCCGCCGAGCGCGAGAAGTTCCAACGGATCTTCGACGAGTACCAGCGGGCGATCCTGGAGCAGGACGCGGACCTCCTGGGATCCCAGCCCACCCAGGGCAACATCGCGGGGGGACTCACCACCATCGAGGAGAAGGCGCTGGGGAACATCCAGAAGATCGGGAAGGCCCAGGTGGACGGTGTGCTGGAGATGGCCGAGGAGCCCCGGGGGCGTGGCCTCTACTTCATGAACACCTCGTCGGCGGCCGCCGAGGCCATCACCCTCTTCGCGGCCGGCGGGGCGGTGCTGCACCTCTTCCCCACGGGGCAGGGGAACATCGTGGGGAACCCCATCGTCCCCGTGATCAAGCTGAGCGCCAACCCGGTCACGGTGCGCACCATGAGCGAGCACATCGACCTGGACGTCTCGGGGATCCTCACCCTGGAGGAGAGCCTGGAGCAGGCGGGCGACCGGCTGATGGACCTCATTCTGCGGACGGCCTCGGGCCGCAGGACGGCCGCCGAGGTCCTGGGCCATCGGGAATTCGTTCTCACCAAGCTCTACCGGAGTGCGTGAGGGCGCGCCCGGACGAGCGAATGGCAGACCTTGCACGGCATGGAGGCATGCCTTGGTGGGTCGGGAGACAGGGGGTGACGTCGTGGCCAGCGACGGGAGGGCTTCGGCCACGGGGGAGCTGGCGACGGAGGAGCCGCTGAAGGTGCAGCGGTTCCCCAACCTGACCGAGCAGGCGTACCACCTGCTTCGGCAGGAGATCCTGAGCAGGCGCCTGCGAGCGGGCGATCGGCTGGTGGAGCGGACGCTGGGCGATCGCTATCGATTGAGCAAGACGCCCATCCGGGAGGCCATCGCCCGACTGGAACGAGACGGCCTGGTGGTGATCGTCCCCTCGCAAGGAGCCGTGGTTCGGCGGCTCGCACTGGGCGAGGTGAAGGACCTCCTCGAGTGCCGGCAAGCCCTGGACGCCTTCGCCGCCCGTCGGGCGGCCGAGCGGATCCAGCGTGAGGACGTGGTTGAGCTGGAGCAGATGCTCGTTGCCGCGGAGCGCGAACGGGTGAACGGATCGCCGGAGCGGTACCGGGAGCACGACGCCGCATTTCACGCCCGGATCCGGGAGATGGCCAGCAACGCCACCCTCCTCAGGGTCATGGAGAGCCTGGAGTCCCAGGTTCGCCTGGTGATGACCAGCACCACGGGCCTGCCGGGGAGGGTGGGAGCGTCCATGGAGGAGCACCGGCGGATCCTGGAGGCCTTGCGCGCGAAGGACCCCGACGCCGCAGCCCTGGCGGCTTCGGAGCACGTCGCCCGCATGTTGGAGGCGGTGGAGGAGTACTGGCCCGTGATCGAGCGGGGCGACATCTAGGAAGCCGGGTCCGTCCCAGGAAACCCCGGGGAGGGAGGCGACGCGGTGCGCGTCCGCAAGGTGGAGACCAGGCTCCTGGAGGCGCCGCTGGCGGAGCCGATGGGCGGTAGCGCCCGGCGCCCGCCCATTCGGTCGCGGCGGTTGCTGGTGGTCCGGCTCGAGACCGACGAGGGCGTGACCGGCTACGGCGAAAGCTACGGGACGCCCCGGTCGGTGAAGGCCATGGTGGAGGAGCTCTATGCCCCCTTCCTGCTGGGGGCAGATCCTCTGTCAGGCGATCCCCTGGCCCGGATGCAGCGGGAGGGGGTGGGCTACCACGGGCCCAAGGGCATGGTCTACGAGACGCTCAGCGCGGTGGACACGGCACTCTGGGACCTGAAGGGGAAGGCCCTGAACGCACCTTTGTCCACGCTCCTGGGCGGCGCCATCAGCGGTACGGTCGACTGCTACGCCGCCAGCGTCTACCTGGGGAGCGTGGAGGAGGCCGAAAGCCAGGCGGCCCGCTTCGCCGAGGCCGGTTTCCGGGCCATGAAGGTGAAGGTGGGGCAGGGACTGGAGCGCGATCGGGCGGTCTTCCGGGCGGTGCGCCGGCTCGTGGGCGAAGGGACCACCCTCATGGCCGACGTGAACGGGGTCTACGACGTGAAGACGTCGATCCGCCTCGGGCGGAGCCTGGAAGAAGACGGCCTCTACTGGCTGGAGGAGCCCGTCCCCGTGGAGGACGTGGAGGGCTACGCTCAGGTGGCCCGGGCCCTCTCCTGCTACGTGGCGGGAAGCGAGGGCGAGTACACCCGCCACGGCTTCCGGGAGCTGATCGAGCGGGGCGGGGTGGACGTGGTGCAGCCCGACGTGACCCGCTGCGGCGGGGTGACCGAGACCTGGGCCGCCGCGACCCTGGCCTCGGCCTACCACCGCCGCTTCTCGCCCCATTGCTGGAGCTCGGTCTTCGGCTTGGCCGCCTCCACCCACCTGACCGCCGCCGCCCCCACCGGTCTCACCGTGGAGTACGACGCCCATCCGAACCCCTTGAAGGACGCGCTCGTGGGTGCTCAGCTCAGCGCCGTGAGCGGCCGGCTGCCGGTGCCCGCAGGTCCGGGCCTGGGGGTTCAGGTGGACGAGGAGGCGTTCGAAAGGCTCACCCAGTGGGTGTCGGCTGTAGGAGGTTAGGTGAGCGCCGCGGAGGATCTCGCGGATGATCTTGCAGGCAGGCGAACTCAGAGGGCGAGGAGGGCGGGCCTCTTGGAGATGTTCATTGGCGGTAGATGGACCTCCTCAGGCGAGCAGGTGGACGTTCGAAGTCCGTACGACGGTCGCGTGGTGGGCCGCGTGCCCCTTGCCGGCTCTTCCGATGTCGAACGGGCCATCGCATCAGCAGTACGGGGCACGGCCGTGATGAGGGATCTGCCGGCCCACGAGCGGAGCGCGATCCTGAAGAGGACCGGCGAACGGCTCATGGAGCGCCTCGATGCCATTGCGGACCTGCTGAGCCGTGAGGTCGGGAAGACCATCAGAGAGGCCAGGGCGGAAGTCCAGCGGTCGGCGGGCCTCTTCTCCTGGGCCGCCGAAGAGGCGAAGCGTCTTTCCGGCGAGACCATACCCTTCGATGCTGCGCCGGGCGCGGAGGACCGCATCGGATTCTTTCTCAGGGTCCCAGTGGGGGTCGTCGCAGCCATCACACCGTTCAACGTACCGCTGGCCCTGGCAGCCCACAAGCTCGCACCGGCGCTTGCAGCAGGGAACAGTGTGCTCTTCAAGCCGACGACGGCCACGCCGCTCGCAGACCTGGAACTGGTCCGGGCGCTGGTGGACGCGGGACTCCCGCCGGACGCGATCAATGCCGTCACGGGACGTGGTTCGACGGTGGGGGACGCCATCGTCTCGGCGCCGCAGGTGCGCATGATCACCTTCACGGGGAGCCGCGAGGTCGGCCGGAGTCTCACATCCAGAGCCGGGTTCAAGAAGCTCACCATGGAACTCGGGGGCAACGCCCCCTGCGTGGTCCGGCCATCCGCAGATGTCTCCCGCGCAGCCGGGGCGATCGTACGGGGCGGCTACGCCATTGCGGGTCAGAACTGCATCTCGGTTCAGCGGGTGCTCGCACATTCTGCGGTCTACGCCCCGTTGATCGACGAGGTTGCGGATCGAGTCAAGAAGCTCCGGAGCGGAGATCCGCTCGATGAAGCGACGGACATGGGTCCGGTCATCAACGGGGCCGAGGCTGAGCGCATCGAAGAGTGGATCCAAGAGGCCGTGGGGAAGGGTGCCCGGCTGGTTACCGGGGGCCACCGGGAGGGGACGCTGGTCGAACCGACCGTCCTGGCTGACGTACCGCTCGACTGCCGCGTTTCCACCGAGGAGCTCTTTGGCCCGGTCGTCGCGTTCTACCGGGTCGACGACCTCGAAGAGATCGTCAGGATCGCCAACGGGGTGGACTACGGCCTTCAGTCTGGCATATTCACCCAGGACGTCGACGAGGCCTTCTGGCTGGCCCGACGGCTTGACGCCGGAGGCGTCTGGATCAACGACGTCTCCACGTTCCGCGTTGACTTCATGCCCTACGGCGGGATGAAGGGAAGCGGTTACGGACGGGAAGGTGTCCGGTTTGCGATGGAGGAGATGACCGAGATCAAGGTAATTGCCTGGCGTCTCAGGGCTCCGCAGATGTGAGGGGGTGATGGGAACCTAGCCAGTGCTAGAAACCTGAAGCGTCGTGGCTTCGTTGACGTTCGGACGGAACGTGATTCTCGACGGCGAGTTCGTACAAGAGGGAGGGATAGTTGAATGCGTCGTACCCCCATGGGGTGGATGGTCCTTACGCTCGCCCTATGCCTCAATCTCTCCTCCGTCGTCACTGCCCAGAGCACCCAGATCACGTTTCAGATGCTCCTGCAGGGCGGTGACATCGTCGCCAATCAGATCCGCGACATCGTCGCGCAGTTTGAGGCCAAAAATCCGGACATCGATGTTGACATCGTGTTCGTGCCGGGGACCAGTGGCGATCTGCACACCCGGTTGGTGACCCAGTTTGCCGCACGCGACCGGACCGTGGACGTGATGAGCATCGATGTCATCTGGCCGCCCAGCTTCGCACGGGCCGGATGGCTCGAGCCTCTCGACTCGTACGTTGATTCGGAAGACGTCGCACGCTACACGCCTGGAGCGATTGACGCTGTCACCATCGATGGCAGGCTATACGCCATCCCCTGGTACTACGATGTCGGGCTCCTCTACTACCGAACCGACCTGCTAGAAAAGTACGGCTTCGAGCCACCGACTACCTGGGACGAACTCAAGGCTCAATCGGCTGCCATCACCCGGGGCGAGGGCGATCCGGTTCTCAATGGCCTCTTGTTCCAGGGAGCGCGCATCGAAGCGCTCACCGACACCTACCTTGAGATGCTTTGGGGTATGGGCGGTGACGTCTTAGGCGAGAACGGGCGGGTGATCCTGGACGATGGCAAGGGACTGGCTGCGCTCGAGTTGCTCCTGAGCATGGTGAACGAAGGGGTGACACCTCGGGGGATCGTCGAACAAGCAACCGACACGACCCGACTCAACTTCCAGGCCGGTCGCGCCGTCTTCCTCCGCAACTGGACGTATGCTTGGGCGCTCTTCAATGGCAGCGACTCGACTGTGCGCGGGAAGGTCGGGATCTCCACCCTTCCCAGCAACGCTGGGTACCCCACTGCGAGCACGCTCGGTGGATGGTTCCTGGCCATCAATGCGACCTCGGACAGCAAAGAGGCGGCGTGGCGGTTCGTGGAGTTCATGACCGATACGCAGGCGCAGAAGCTAATGGGCGCCAGGCTGAGCTACCTGCCTTCGCTCCTTTCCGTGTACGGGGATCCCGAGGTCCTCGATGTCAACCCACAGTTCCAGGACCTTCTGCCCGTGGTCGAGTCGGCGCGTGCCCGACCCGCAGTGCCCGAGTACGCGGAGATCTCCGCCGCTATGCAAACCGCGCTTAACGCGGCGCTGGCCGGGCAGATCAGGGCAGAAGAGGCAGTCCAGCGGATGGTGCAGGATATTCGGCGCATTCTCGGTCGATAGGAGGGGGCGGCGGATGTCTGAGACGTCGGCGGAACGGCAGGTGATCGACGCTGAACGCCAGCGAGCCTTAGAACGGCAAGGGAACCGGCGCCGGATGGGCGGCTCGGAGGGCGGCTTCGCCGCCCTCCTCCTAGGCCCTACCGTCGCCTTCCTAAGCATCTTTGGACTATTTCCGCTGGGTCGGAGCGTTTGGATGAGCTTGAGGAGCTACAAGTTGAGTCAGCCGTGGACCGGTTTCCCCTTTGTCGGGCTGCAGAATTACCTTCGGATCTTTTCGGACCATGCGGTGATGGACGCCATCCGCGTCACCTTGGTCTACGTGCTAGTCACGGTCACGTTCCAGGTGATCTTCGGTCTCGTAATCGCGCTCCTGTTGCATCCCCCCTACCGGGGTCGAGGTGTGACGCGAACACTTATGCTCCTGCCCTGGACTCTTTCGCCCGTGCTGGCTGGGGTCATGTGGAGCTGGATGTTCAACAGCTCGCATGGGGTGATCAACGACCTCTTGATCCGCCTGGGACTCGTCTCGCTGGAGCAACCGATCCTGTGGTTGGGTGACCCCGACCTCGCCCTCTGGAGTGTGATGGCCGCTGCCGTGTGGGGTGCTAGCTCCTACTGTGCTCTGCTCCTGCTGGCGGGTCTGCAGGGGATCCCAGACGAACTCTACGAAGCGGCGCGCATCGACGGCGCCTCAGGTATGCGCAGTTTCTGGACCATGACGCTTCCGCTGCTTCGCCCGGCGGTCATGGTCGCAGTAACCCTTCGCACACTCGGCGCGTTACAGGCTTTCGACCTGCCCTATGCCATGACCGGAGGCGGTCCCGGTAACGCAACGCAGACCCTACCCATGTATATCCACCAGTACACATTCGGCTTCCTTGACTTCGGTTACGGTTCGGCACTGGCCGTCGTTTTAATGCTGATCGGTCTTACTCTGGCCATAGTGTACGTCAGGGCGCTCTCGAGCGAGGAGGCGTGACCCGTGCGGATACCCCGTGTGAGGCGTACCTGGTTTTCTATTCTGGTGATACTCGGTGTGGGCATATCCATCGGCCCGTACGTCTGGACCCTCCTCACTTCCCTGAAGACAGAAGACGAGCTCTTCCAGGTTCCTGTCACCTACCTGCCCCAGGTACCGACGTTCGAAAACTACGTCAATGTGTTCGCTCAGAATCCCTTTGGACGGTTTATCCTCAACAGTCTGATCGTCTGCACGGTAGCGACCACGGTCGTCCTGGTGTTGGGCTCCTTGGCGGGCTATGCCTTCGGTCGCCTCCGGTTCCCAGGGAAGGGACCGCTCTTGCTCGGAGTCCTGGCTTTCTCTACACTGCCGGTGATGTCGCTCATCGTCCCCCTCTACACAATCGTTCAAGGCCTTGGATGGCTCAACTCGTACTTGGGGCTCATCATTCCTTACGTCACGTGGACGCTCCCCCTCGCCGTCTTCATCCTCACCAACTTCTTCAGGCAGATTTCGAAGAACCTTGAGGAGAGCGCCTGGATCGACGGTGCCACGCGCCTGGGGGCGCTTCGCCATGTGATCGCGCCGTTGAGCGGTCCTGGTCTGGTCTCGGCGGCGACCATCACGTTCGTCAACATATGGAACGACTTTCTGATCGGCTTCACGCTCGTCTCGCAGCGGGAGATGCGGACCGTCACCGTCGGGATCACCATGTACCAGAGCGAGTTTGCCTTTCCGTGGGGGACGATCACGGCTGCCGTCTCCATCGCGACCATTCCGGTCGCGATCCTCCTGCTGTTCGGTCAGCGCTGGGTCACCTCGGGGCTGACGGCCGGGGCTATCAAAGGATGACAGGAAGGCCCTCCACTGTCGCGGTGTTCGTGACCAAGGCCACGCGGTGGGCAGACGAGGAGGAGGGGAATCATGAAGAGAATAGGGCTTCTCTCGATCGCTCGAGCAACGTTCGACGTGGGAGCGATCGTGAGCGACCGCCGGTCCCTGGCGCGTCTTCTCGAGGACCCGCGAGAGGGAGCCGGTTCCCCCATCGAGGTTGTCCAGGTCGATCGGCCTATCACCCAGCCCGACGACGTACCGCAAGCTATCCGCGTGCTCCGAGAGGCCGATGGCCAGGGCGGGGCGCGCATCGATGCGCTGGTCGTGCACCAGGGGACCTTTGCCGATGCGTCGGTTCTCCTTGCGCTCGTTCAGGCGTTCCGGTCCCCTGTTATCCTGTGGGCGGTTCCCGAGCCGGTCTCTGAGACGGGCCGGCTGCGACTCAACTCGTTCTGTGGCGCGAATCTCGCAGCCAATACGCTCCACCGTATCGGGCATCCGTACACCGCGGTCTACGGAGGCGCTACCACCGCCACGGCGCACGAGATCATGCAGCGGGCACGCGCCTTCGCGGCCGTGGAGAGGGTACGCAGGGCAAGCGTTCTGGTACTGGGCGAGGCGCCCACCGGTTTTTTCCCGTCGCAGCTGGACCCACTGCACGTGGCCGCAAGGTTCGGGTCGAAGGTGCGTCACGTACCGCTGAAAGTGCTCTTCGACCGGGCCAACGGGCTTCCGCAAGAACGCGTGGAGACCGTGTTTCATGAAGAGGCTGCCACCTTGCGCGGCATCAACGAGGTCCCACAGGTCCAGGCCAACCAATCGATCCGAGCCCAGATCGCGATCCAGGACGCCTGCGAGGAAGTTGGTGCGGACGCTGTTGCCGTCGAGTGCTGGCCGGACTTCATGGTCCAGTTCGGCGGGGCGGCATGCTGGTCGATGAGCCGCTTGATCGACCGGGGGATCATGGCCGGGTGCGAGGCGGACGTCTACGGCGCGCTCACCATGATGATGCAGCACGAAATCACTGGGGAAGCCTCCTTCTTCGCGGACTTGGTCGAAGTGAAACGCGAAGAGAACACGGGCACGTTCTGGCATTGTGGGGCCGCCCCGCTATCGCTTGGCAACCCTGAAGAGATTCGGGCCAGTCGACAACCTAACCGTCAGGTGGCGCTCACGCTAGACTTTGGACTCCGACCCGGACGCGTCACAGTCGCGAAACTCTACAGGGGCCGGGAAGGCGAGGCGCTCTTCATCACGACCGGCACGGCGCTCGCGCGCCCGGTCCAGTATCGGGGGAACACGATGGTGGTGCAATTCGATCGGGACGCTGGGGAACTGCTCGATCTCATCTTCGACGAGGGGCTCGAGCACCACTACTCAGTTGCCTACGGTGACATGCGCCGCGAACTCACGCTGGTAGCGCGAGAGCTTCAGCTCCCCGTGATGGAGGGATGACGATGCAACCGTCCGAGTGGCTCGGGTTGCAGCCGCGTCCGGTGGATGCACTGACCCATATCGAGTCGATAAGGGCGCTCGAAGGGAGCGCAGGGATCGAGCTTCTGGGCCGTCTCGCCTCCGGGCGGGCCGTTCGGTTGCGAATCGAGGCGGCGCGGACAGGCGTGGTCCGCATCCAGTTCGGGCCTGTGGAGCGATACGGCGGGCGCAACGTGCCGAGTTCGCCAGGCCATGACAGCAAGGTAACGTTTCGGCCCGTGAACGACCCGCCTGGCGCGGAATCTGGACCCTCGGGCTTCGCTGAAATCGCCGACGCCCTGAAGGGGCCCCACAGATTCACCGCGAACGGGTTACGTCTCACGGTCAGTGGAGATCCCTTTCGTTTACAGATCGAAGAAGCAGTGAGTGGACAGCTGTTTCTGAAGACCGCCGACGGGGACACGGACGTGATGCTTCGCACACGGGTGCCAGGTTTCGCGTTGCAGCTTCACGCGGAATTACAGGGGGCGCTTCAGACCGAACAGGCCGTGATGGGCCTCGCGGTAGGGCCTGATGAAGCCTTCTTCGGCCTTGGTGAACAGTTCGGCCCACTCAACCTGCGCGGGCGCCGAGTGCAACTCCTGAACCTGGACGCGATGGGAGTGGGAACCGACGCTGCGTACAAGAACGTGCCCTTCGTATTGAGTAGCCGCGGCTACGGTCTATTCTGGAACACCTACGCTCGCATGGTGCACGACGTCGCCTACCCTCAGACCAGCCTGTACAGCTACCGCGTGGTGAGCGACGAGCCCGTCTTCGACCTGTGGTTCTTCTACGGCCCCAGTCCCGGCGAGGTTCTCCGTCGCTACACGGAGTTGACGGGTCGACCCGAAGTGCCGCCCCTTTGGGCTTTTGGGTTATGGATGTCTCGCTGCTGGTACGAGACTCAGGAAGAGGTCGAGACGGTAGCCGCTCGAATGAAGGCCGAGAGACTCCCCTGCGATGTGCTTGTACTGGACGGGCGGGCATGGCTCGATCTGAGGACGCGCTGCGACTTCCAGTTCGATCGCACGCGCTACCCAGAACCGGAAAGTCTCGTCGCGGACTTGCGAGCGCTCGGAATCCGGGTTTGCCTCTGGGAATACCCCTATGTCTCTGTACACAGCCGACTGTTCCCCGAGGCAGCGTCCAAAGGGTATCTGCTTCGAGACTCCTCAGGTAAGCCGTATATGATCCATTTCCCTAAGGAAGCGTTTAACCAGCAGCTGACAGCTTTCCCGGACAGCGGGATCGTGGACTTCACCAACCCCGAGGCGGTCCAGTGGTACCAGGAGCTACACCGTCCGCTCTTTCAAATGGGAGTCTCAGTTTTCAAAACAGACTTCGGCGAGCAGGTGCCGCCCGATGCGGTGGCCTCGAACGGGCTCACGGGAAGCGCGCTGCACAATGCATACGCCTTGCTTTACAATGAGGCCGTCTACGAGGCCACGCGAAGGTTCACCGGTGAGCCGGTAGTTTGGGCGCGATCCGGTTGGGCGTGCTCTCAGCGATTCCCGATCCACTGGGGCGGCGACCCCCCTGCAACGTGGGACGGCTTAGCCGCCACGATACGGGGCGGACTCTCCCTCAGCCTTTCGGGCTTCTCTTACTGGAGTCACGACATCGGGGGCTTTTACGGTCCCAAGCCGTCACAGGAACTCTACATTCGGTGGACCCAATTCGGCGTGTTCAGTCCGTTCGCTCGTTTCCACGGAACAACACCCCGAGAACCATGGTATTACGGTGAGGAAGCCATGTCCATCTTTCGCAAGTACGCGAAGATACGCTACCGCTTAATCCCGTACTTGGTTGCTGCAGCGTGGGAGAGTAACCGTTCCGGGCTGCCGATGATGCGAGCCGTGATTCTTGAGGCGCCAGACCAGGAGGTGGCCAAGAGTGCTGACCTTGAATACCTACTCGGCTCGGACCTCCTGGTGGCTCCGCTGACCCGGCCCGGAGGAGCGCGGCGGGTGTATCTTCCACCGGGCACGTGGATCGACGTGTGGGAGGGGAGGATACATCGCGGGCCCACACATATCGACGTCGTGGTGCCGCTCGACCGGATCCCCGTGTTTGCCAGAGGGGAGTCTGTCATCCCGCTGGGTAGGGGTGCCATTGGAGAGGAGATCCCCCACGTCGGGGAAGCGACGTGGAAGCCGGTCCGCCTGGAGTATTTCGCCGATCCCCAAACGCAATCAGGCGACGCAAGCGTGGAGGTGTGGGCAGCCCTGGCAACATCAGTATCGGAGCGTTTCAGCGGGGAAGCCGCCAACGATCGTGTATCTGTCCCAGTACGGTATCACCTGAAGCGTGACGGCTCAACATTGTCTCTCTGGCAAACTGGGACCGATCCGTGGACTGGATGGCTGCGCTGGCATGGGATCGACGTGGAGAAGGTAGAGCGCGTTTGGGTCAATGGTCAAGCCTGCCCGCGGATGGATCCATTCGATCCTGGAGCAAGCCTATTTGACCTCGAAGCAGGCAAGGAGGGTAGCGGTGTCGGGTGGCACAGAAAAGGACGGGTCCTTTCGATTCCCGTGCACATCCTACCTGGCGGTGTGATCTGTCACGTCGAAGTGGCATTGGCTGCGAACTGAACGCCGCGAAACGGTTCGTGTCAGCAACGGATAGCAGAGAGGTGAGAACATGGAGTTGTTCTTGGATACAGCGCAGGTGGATGAGATCCGGGAGGCAAGAGATTGGGGAGTCCTGGATGGCGTCACCACCAATCCGTCACACGTGGCTGCTTCTGGGCGGCCATTCCTAGAGGTGGTACGCGAGATCTGCGCCCTGGTCGACGGTCCGGTCAGTGCCGAGGTGACTGCAACCCTGGCCGACGAGATGATGGAGCAAGGCCGACTGCTTTCGCGGGTTGCGCCGAACGTGGTGGTAAAGGTACCGGCCACCAGAGAGGGCATCAAGGCGATAAGGCAGTTCTCGGACGAAGGGATCAGTACAAATGCTACCCTGGTCTTCACCCCTGCTCAAGCGCTGTTGGCTGCCAAGGCAGGCGCTACGTACGTGAGTCCGTTTGTTGGAAGGCTTGACGCCATCCAGCACCACGGAATGGAACTGGTCGAGCAGATCCGCCGTATCCATGACAACTACTCATTCCCAACGAAACTACTGGTGGCGGCGGTGCGCCATCCCGATCACGTGGTGGAGGCGGCGCTGATTGGTGCAGATGCCGCCACCTTGCGCTTAGATGTTCTTCGGTCTCTCTACGAACATCCGCTTGTCAATATAGGATTGCAACAGTTTCTAGATGACTGGGCTCGCATCCCGAATGCGTTTCGACGGTATGAATTGTGAACTGCCCCGTTGTCAAGAAGTGGTGTCAGTAGTGCTGACGTGGCCGACGTCTTCCTGGTCTTCGCTCGGCGGTCGCCCGGACGGGACCCCCTGAGATCAGCGCCTTCATGGTGGAACGGAGCATGCCCGGGCTGGAGACGGAGACCCTCCACCACAAGCTGGGCGTTCGGGCGGGGAACACGGGCGGCATCCACCTGCGGGAGGTGCGGGTGCCCGCCTCGCACCTGCTGGGCGAGGAGGGCGAGCGCTTCAAGATCGCTATGTCGGCCCTGGACAACGGTCGCCTCACGGTGGCGGCGGGGGTGACGGGCACGGCGCGGGTCTGCCTAGAGGAGAGCGTGCGGTACGCGAAGGAGCGGGAGACCTTCGGCAAGCCCATAGCCGAGCACCAGCTCGTGCAGCAGATGATGGCCCGCATCGCCGAGGGCTATGAGAGTAGCCGCCTCCTTTACTCCTGGGCGGTTTGACTCAAGAACCAGGGGAAGCGCTGCACCCGGGAGACGTCGCTGGCCGAGCTCCACGCCTGCGATGTAGGTTTCCAAGGAGGGGTCCCGAACCCGTGGATAGCACCTTCCGTGACGTCCCTGGCCCCCCCGCCCCTCGACGCCATCTCGCTCCGAGCCCGATCCCCGCGACGCTCCCTCCGGATTCATGCCAGGCCCGCCCCCACGTCCTCGGGCAAGGCCCAAGGCGGCAGGGCGCGACCGAGCGGGCGGTCCTCCCGGCTCCCCAGGGATGACCTGGTAGAAAAAGAGGCCCCGTCCGGCGATCTCGATCCACCGGTCGCGGAACCTGCATCCCGCACCCTTTGAGCCAGCGGGATTCTCCGGCGGTTTGATTTGGTATGGTCTCAGTTTGCAGTGAGCGGTTCGAAATGGATCTCAGGCCCGAAACCAGCGAGTCGGACTGGTCTTGTACAGTCGGAAGGCAAATCGCGGACCCCCGATCCCTCAACCATGGTCTTTTTCGGCCGTGAACGGCCTGGTCACGGCCAGGGGTGCCCCACGGCATGACGCGGGGTGATCGAAGCGTGCAGGCGGGCGTGAGATCGGACAAGCGTGCACGTGCCCAGGATCAAGCAGCGTCCTTCGTGGCGGAAGAGGGTGGGCTCTTGAAGCGTGTCAGCCCACCCTCTCCCCGAGGACTTCCTCATCCCTCCCCGCCCACGCGGGGTACTCCTCGCCTACCAGGAACCGCCGGGCATAGAGGCCAGCCAGCCGGCCGTACCGATCGCCCTGGCTGGCGGCCAGGTCGTAGAGGAGCCCCACCTGGGCGGCGTCAGCCAGGCGGGTGAGGGCGTGCTTGGCGTACCACTGGGCCTCCTCGGGGGGCAGGGAGGAGAGCCGGTCCACCTCTTGCTCGACGGTCCGGCGGGCCTCGGACGCTTCGGGCGTGCCGGCCTCCTCCAGCATCGGCACGAGCTCGGCCAGGAAGCTCTCGTGGGCCCGCTTCTTAGCCATCGCCTCCAGCAGGTCCAGGGCCTGGATGTTGCTCGGTCCCTCCCAGATGGGGGTGATCAGCGCCTCCCGGTGCCAGCGGGCGACCGCGTACTCTTCCAGGAAGCCCAGGCCGCCGAAGAGCTCCATGGCCAGGCGGGTGCTCTCGGCCGCGTGGTCAGCGGTGCGGTTCTTGGCCAGGTGGGAGAGGAAGCGGGCGTAGTGGTAGTCGGGGGTGTAGGGCGGGCGCTCGTGCCAGCTCCGGTCGAAGGCGTCCACGGCCCGGAAGGAGAGGGCGAGGCCGGCCGCCTGGCGGACGGCCAGGTCGACCAGGTCCCGGCGGATCAGGGGGTGCTCCACCAGGGCCTTCCCGAAGGCTGTGCGGTGGCGGACCCGGTAGAGCGCCTCCAGATGGGCCTTCTTGGCGATGCCCATGGCGCCCAGGGCGTTGGCCAGGCGGGAGGAAGTGAGGATCTCCAGGGTGTAGTAGATGCCCTCCTCGGCCCGGCCGATGAGGAAGGCCTCGGCGTCCGGAAGCTCCACCTCGCCCGAGGGGACGGCCCGTGTGGCGCTCTTCTCCTTTAGGCGGCGAACGTGGTAGTTGAGGGTGCCGTCCTGCCGGAGCCGGGGCACCAGGAAGAGGGCCAGGCCCTTGGGTCCCGCCGGGGCGCCCTCGGGCCGGGCGGTGGCGACGGCCAGGTCGGTGAGGCCCGCCCCGCTCGCGAAGTACTTGTCGCCCCCGGAGAGCCGCCAGAGAGGACCGTCAGGCCGGGCAACGGTCCGGTTCGCCCCCAGGTCGCTGCCGCCCTGGATCTCGGTCATCCAGGTGGCGCCCCAGGCCTCGCCCGAGAGGAGCCGCTCCTTCCAGCCGGCGTGCTCGGGGGCGTACTTGTGGATCGCGTAGACCACCTGCTGGGTGATGGTGAGGATGCAGTAGAGCCCCGGGTCGCCCAGGAGGTAGCCCAGCGCGTAGTGGTGGTGCCAGCTCCCGCCCTGGTAGGGAGGACGCATCAGGGGGGCGAGCTCCTGGAGGAGCGCCTCCTGGGCGGGGGAGAGGCGCACCCGGTCGACGCGGTTCCCGTCCAGGTCGTGCATCACCAGGACGGGCGGCGCCTCCCGGTCCACATGGTAGCCCACCCGGTACGCCTCACCGCCCATCAGCTCGCCCCAGGCCTGGAGCTGGGGCCGGTGGGCCTCCACGTCGGGCCAGTAGCGCCCAAGCACCGCCTGCAGGTCCTGATCCAGCGTGAAGTGGTTCTTGCCGTACGCATAGGACTGCAACCTCACGAGGGGCCACCCTCCCTGACTTCCGGACCGGCGCCGGTGGCGACGATGGTGCCCTGGGCCGTGGCGCAGAGGGTCTCGTTGCCCTGGCCGTCCACCGCGAAGACGTCGCAGCGGCAGACGGCCTGACGTCTCCCCGCGTGGACGACCGTACCCCGAGCGATCAGACTCTCGCCCACCGCCGGCCTCAGGTAGTTGATCTTGTACCCGGAGGTCAGGACGCCCGGGCCGAGGACGGTCCCGCCGGCGAAGGTGAGGACGTTGTCGGCGGCGTAGCTCAGGACGCCGCCGTGGACGAACCCGTTCTGCTGCAGCAGCTCTTCCCGGATGGGGATCCTCAGCACGGCCATACCCGGCGAGAAGGCTTCAAGGGTCGCGCCGATCAGGAGGCTGAAAGGCTGGGCCGCCAGGACCCGGTGACCCAGGTGCAACAGATCAAGGGGCTCCACGGTTGGCATGGTCCTCCCGCAAGTGGGAATCAGGGCCCGTCTTCTCGTCGAGGAGGTGCTGCAGCCCCGCCTCCAGGTCCCGCAGCTCGGAGCGCAGGACCTCCAGGTCGGCGATCTGGGCCTCCACCTCGGCGATCCGGGCCCGTCCCAGGCGCAGGACCTCCCGGAGCTGGGTCACCTCGGTGCGATCCACGTCGTAGAGGTCCAGCACCTCCCGGATCTCGGCCAGGGTGAAGCCGAGCCGCCGGCCCATGCGCGACCATCTCCCTGTGGAACCAAGAGTAACTAACGTTGACGTAAGCGTCAATAACATTCCGAAGGGAGGCCGCCATGGGTGGCGGCGCCGCGGCTGGCTATGGCTACCCGTTGCCTTCGGGTTCCTATGACCTGGGCGGCGTGTCGGGCTGGGTGGGAGGCGCCTCGCGCGCCCCTGCCTCCTGCGTGGAGCCAGCCCCCAGCTCGGTCGCCAGCGCCTCGGCGTGGCGCGCGATCACCCTCAGCTTGCGCACCAGATCGTTGATGCTGCTTTCCAGCTCCACCGCGAGCTTCTCCATCCTGGTCTGGCCTGGCATTGGCTTCACCTCCAACGGGTCTACTCATGGCTCTATGAACCGACGGCACGACGTGGCCTGCGCCGCCAGTCGTGACGAGCTCAGCGGGCGGCCATTCGGAGGCGGAGCCCTGGACCTCCAGGGATTCGGGGTCGATGAGGCCGCAGTCCTGAAGCACCATCCGCTTCTGGAGGCGCATCATCGGGTGCTCGCGGAGGAGCGGCGGCCGCCCGGGGAAGGCGGGCTCGTCGGCTGAGGGCTGGATCGGTGCCTCGAAGTTGGCCCCTTTGCCCTCGGAACCGTCGGTGACCACGCCCAGCAGCAGGTCGCCGGGGACGATGCCGTGGTCCACGTACTCGTGCAGGATGCGCTTCAGGTTCCGCTCGTCGCAAGGCCCGAAGGAGAGCCGGGGCCCGCCTGGGAGGCGGACGTCGACGATGGGCTCCCAGCGGCACATGCCGATGCAGCCCACCTGCTTCACCACGGCTTCCTGCCCGCGCACCGCCAGCTCCTCGCGCAGGAGCGCCGGGATCCGGTCGGCGCCCGCGGCACGGCCGCACGTACCCGAACCGACGAAGAACTCGGGCAGGGCCACCTGCAGGCCGCTTGCCGGCGGCGGGGTCTGAAGCAGGCTCCCCTCACGCCGGGACGTGGTCACGTTGGCTCCTCCTCCGGTAACGGGCCAGGATGCGGGGGACCTGCCGGGAGGTCACCCGTCCGAAGACGTCGCCGTCGATGACCAGCGCTGGCCACGCCGTAGGCCTGGGCGACGGAGATGCCCGCTTCCCTGCCGCAGCGGACCACTTCTGCGCGGGGAAGGTACCCGTGCTCCTCCTGGACCTGCTACAGCAGAACGATGATCGATGGACGTCCGTTGCGAGCCGCACCGTCCTCGGCGTCAGGCTGGTGGACGGGAATGGGAACGACCTTCAAGACGGGCCGGGTCGATGGTGCAGGGGTCGAATCCTGAGAGGGAGTTGCCTCCAGGCCCGCGAAAAGAACGCAAGAAACTAGGGCTGCCCGGGACAGATGGCAAAGTTTCCATGATCAAGGCCCGAAGCCTCATCACGACCAGCGTGCTCGAGGCGCCGGGCCTCGGGAGCGCCGTTGGCCGGCCGTTCTCTCCGTCCGAGGGATGTGGGGGATTGCTGGGTGGGAGCGGAGAACCGCGACAGAAGGCGCCGGGGGGCACCGCACGTGCGACGAGGGGTCGCATTGTTCGTCGCGGTCATCGCCCTGGTGGCGCTCTCGTCGGGTACCTTCCGCTCCATGGAGAGGGCCGACGTGATCGTGCCTGGGCCAGGGGTCACGGCTACGGCCCGGTTGTCGGACTACTTCGCCCCGCTGGCGGGAAGCCCGGGGGAGACGCCCGTCTACGTGCTGGACAGCGGCAACCCCGGCGGCACCGTGGTGATCCTGGGCGGCACCCACGCCGACGAGCTGGCCGGCAAGCTTGCCGCCGTCCTGGTGGTGGAGAACGCCGTGGCTCGCCAGGGACGCCTCCTGGTGATCCCCGAGGCCAACGCCAGCGCGTCCACCCATACCCTTCCGCTGGAAGGCCACCCCCAGCGGGTGTTCATTCCGCTTCCCGACGGCAGCGAGCGGACCTTCAAGTTGGGGAGCCGGGTCACCAACCCGCTGCACCAGTGGCCTGACCCTATCGTCTACGTTCACGCCGCCTCGGGGCAGGAGCTCGCCGGCTCCGATGCGCGGAACCTGAATCGGAACTACCCCGGGCGGCCCGACGGGTCGCTCACCGAGCAGGTCGCCTACGCCATCCAGCAGCTCGTGGTTCAGGAAGAGGCCGACCTGGTGATCGACCTCCATGAGGCCTCGCCCGAGTACCCCGTCATCAACACCATTGTGGCCCACCCCAGGGCGATGGATCTGGCCGCCTGGGTCGCGCTCGAGGTTCAGATGGAAGGGATGAGCCTCGGGCTGGAGCCCTCCCCCGAATCCCTCCGGGGACTGATTCACCGCGAGCTGGGCGACCAGACGTCCGCCCTGGTGGTGCTGATGGAATCGGCCAACCCGGCCCAGGGCCGGCTGCGGGGGAAGACCGACGCCGACCTGGTCCTGGAAGGCCAGGACCCCAACTACGTGAAGGCGGCCCGGATCGGGCGCCTCTACGTTCCCTTCGACGAAGGCGGGCACCCCCTCTCCGAGCGAGTGGCCCGCCACATCACCGGACTTCAGTCCTTCCTGCGCAACCTGGGACTCTTCGGTGAGGACCAGGAGGTCGTGGTGGAAGGGCTGCCCTCCTATGCAGAGCTGGCCGGGAGCGACCTGGGCCGCTTCCTGCAGGGGGCCGAACCGACTGAGCACTGACCGGCGACGCACGCCGGGAGAAAACCCTCGTCTCGAGGGCAAAGGAGGTTGGGGACGTGTCCAACTCGCGCATCGGCTATCAGCGCTGGGCGATCTCGAGCCTGGTCGCCCTGCTCGTCGTTTCGATGGTCGCATCGGGAGCAGCCCTGGCCCAGGGGACCCTGCTGCCCGAGGTACGGGCTGAGAACGGTATGGTCGCCTCGGCGCACCCGCTCGCGTCCGAGGCTGGCGTCGAGATCTTGATGAAGGGCGGCAACGCGATCGACGCGGCCGTCGCCGCCGCGTTCGCGCTGGGCGTGGTGGAGCCCAACGCCTCGGGCCTGGGCGGCGAGGGCATGATGGTGATCCACCTGGCGGGCGGTGACCTGACTGCCATCGACTACCGCTCCGCCGCGCCCCGGGCGGCCACCCTCGAGCGCTACGCGGATGGGACGGCCTCCACGGGCTGGGAGTCGGTGGGCGTGCCCGGTACCGTGGCGGGCCTCTCTACCGCCCTGAGCCGGTACGGCACCATGAGCCTGGCCGAGGTCCTGGAGCCTGCCATCCGCCTGGCGGAGGAGGGCTTCCCCGTCAGCGAGACGCTGGCTGCCTCCATCTCCGACAGCTACGAGGCGATCCTGGCCGACCCCGAGCTTGCGTCCATCTACCTGGTGGACGGCTTCCCGCCCATGGCCGGCGACATCCTCCGAAACCCGAACCTGGCCAGGACCATGCGGATCCTGGCGGGGAAGGGTCAGGACGCCTTCTACCGCGGTGAGATCGCTAAGGCGATCGCGGCCGCCATGGAGGAGAACGGCGGCCTGATCACCACCCTGGACCTGGCCGACTACCGCGCCTTCGAGCGCGAGCCGGTGAGGGGCAGCTACCGGGGCTACGAGGTGGTCTCCGCGCCCCCGCCGGTAGGCGGCATGGCCGTGGTGGAGGCGCTCCAGATCCTGGAGAACTTCGACCTCTCGGGCGAGACCTTCCCGTCCACCCGGGTGATCCACCTGGCCGCCGAGTCGCTCAAGCGTGCCTTTGCCGACCTCAACTGGTACAACGGCGACCCGGCCTTCGTCGACGTGCCGGTGGAGGGGCTCACCTCCAGGGAGTACGCCGCCCGGCGGGCTGAGGAGATCCCCCTCGATCGGATGGGCGAGCGCCCCCAGGCCGGAGACCCCACGCCCTACGGGGCAGGTGTGCCGGTGGGCGCCTATGCTGCGCCGGGGCATGAGTCGGCCAGCACCACCCACCTCTCGACCGCCGACGCGGAAGGGAACGTGGTCGCCCTCACCCAGACCATCTCCAGCTTCTTCGGAGCCAAGGCCGCCGTGCCGGGAACCGGCATCGTCCTGAACAACGAGATGGTCAACTTCAGCACCCGACCGGGGCTTCCCAACACCCTGGCACCGGGCAAGCGGATGCGCACCACCATCGCCCCTACCCTCCTCCTGCAGGACGGCGAGCCCGTCCTCTCCATCGGCACCCCGGGCGCCGGGCGGATCGTCTCGACGATGGTGCAGCTGATCGTCAACCTGGTGGACTACGAGATGAGCCTCCAGGAGGCGATCGAGGCGCCGCGGTTCTACGCCCGCGACTCGGAGAAGAACCTCCACATGGAGAGCCGGGTGCCGGCTGACATCCGGGCCGAGCTCGAGGCGATGGGGTACACCCTGAACGTCCACGGTGACTGGGACCTCTACTTCGGCGGCGCCCAGGGGATCATGATCGAACCCGAGACCGGCGAGTTCGTCGGCGGAGCGGATCCCCGCCGGAGCGGCGGCGTGGTCGGGTACTGACGCTTCGGCTCCTGCGGTGCGGCGTCTGAAGGGCAGATCGAGATGGGAGGATGAGCCGTGATGCGAATCGAGCGCCTGGCCGCGGGAACGAGCCGGACCCGGAGGACCTGCCTCTGGCCGGCCGTCCTGGGCCTCGCCGTCGCCCTGGCCGGCATGGCGGTCGCGCCGGCCGGTGCGGCCGGAGCGTCCAGGCCCGCGATCATCACCTCCGCGGGGCAGAGCTCCGACGCGGTGATGGTCAACGTGCTGGCCAACACCCAGCTGAAGCTGGGCCTGGAGTACGATCCGCTGGTCGGGGCCGATGAGCTGGCCGGATACAACACCCTGGTGGTGGTCGTCGGCTCGAGCGCCAAGGGCCTGGGTGCCGCCGGCATCGACGAGGCCCAGGAGCTGGCGCGGGTCCAGGCGATCATGGAGCAGGCGGACGCGAGCGACATGTTCGTGCTCCTGATGCACGTGGGCGGCACCGCCCGCCGGGGGCCCGCCTCGAACCAGCTGATCGAGGCAGTGGCGGCCCACGCCGACGCCATGATCGTGGTCAAGGCCGGCAACGACGACGGCCTCTTCACCGAGTTGGCCCGGCAGCACGGGATCCCGCTCACCGAGGTGGAGCGGATCGTCGACGCCCGGGAGCCGCTGACGGGCCTGTTCGGGAACTGAGCGAGGGACTGAGTCACGAACTGAGTCAGGGGGAGCGCGGGTGTTCTCACCAGCGGTGGTCGTAATGGTCATGGTCGTCCTCTTCGCCGTCGCCGCCCTGGCGGCCCGCGCTCCCATCGGGCTCGCTCTCGCCCTGGCGGCGGCTGCGGGAGGCCTGCTGGGCGGGCTCGCCCCCGATCTCCTGCGCCACCTGCTGGAGGGCAGCCTCGGCTACCTGGACACCATGCTGATCATCGCCGCGGCGATGATCTTCGTGAAGGCGACGGAGCTGTCCTGGGGCCTGCCCAGCCTGGCTTCGGGCCTGGTGGCCCGCTTCGGGCGGAAGCCGGTGCTGCTCCTGCCGCTCCTGGCTCTGGTGGTGATGCTCCCCGGCATGATCACCGGCTCCTCCACGGCCTCCGTTCTCACCACGGGCGCCCTGGTGGCGCCGGTGCTGGTGGGCATGGGCATGGAACGGAGTCGGGCCGGGGCGTTCATCGCCATGGCGGCCATCTACGGCATGCTGGCGCCGCCGGTCAACATCCCGGCGATGCTGATCGGGGGCGGGGTGGACCTGCCCTACGTGGGCCTGGAAGGACCCCTCCTCCTGGGCACCCTGCCGCTCGCGCTGGTCACCGCATGGTACCTGGGACTGCCTATCATGGGGGGGAAGGGCAGCTCCCCGGCTGTCGCCGCCGGCGGCCCGGGGGGCCTTCCCTCGCCCGCGGGCGGGGCCGAGCGAGCCGGTGCCTGGCGCCACTGGCTCCCGTGGCTGGTGGTCGCCCTGCTGATGGCGACGGGCAGGCTCTGGCCCGGCATCGTCCCGGACCTGGGGCTCCCGCTGGTCTTCCTCATCGGCGCGGGGGTCGCCTGGCTCGTGGGTGCGAGGCGCTTCTCCTGGAGCGCCTGCGCCCGGGAGGCGGTGGCGGCTGCCATCCCGGTCCTGGCCATCCTGGTCGGGGTGGGCATGTTCATCCAGGTCTTCACCGCCACTGGCGGCAGGGGCTGGGTGGTGGTGGGCCTCCTCGCGATGCCTGCCCTGGCCCAGTACGGGGCGATGGCGGTGGGACTCCCCCTCTTCGGTGCGGTGTCGGCCTACGGAGCCGCCTCGGTGCTGGGGGTCCCCTTCCTGCTGGCCTTCCTGGGCAACAACGACCTGGTGACCACCGCCGGGCTCTCGCTCCTGGCGGGCCTGGGCGACCTGATGCCGCCCACGGCCCTGGCAGGCATCTTTGCCGCGCAGGTGGTGGGCGAGCCCTCGTACTGGGGAGTCCTGCGGCTCACCCTGGTGCCTGCACTGCTCACGCTCCTGGCGGGTCTGGCCATGGTCGCCTGGGCCGGGCCGATCGGGCGTCTTCTCTTCGGCTGAGGGGGCAGGCAGATGCAGTGGATCTACTGGGTGCTGGTGATCTACGTGGCGGGCCTGGTCGCGTGGCACCTGCTGCGGGGGCGGCGGTTCCGCGACCAGCTGACGGCCGCGCTGGTGCTGCTTCCCCTGCTGCTCCGGGCCTTCTGGATCCGGTGAGCCGTCCTGGCCGGCGCCCGATGGATCGATCTGGGACCGCATTCTGCCGAGGAACGAGCGAACGAGGAGAGGGGATGGAGAGGATGGCGCACTCGTCCTTCCGGAGAGTCTTCGTCGTCCTGCCGGCCGTGCTGGGGCTGGCGGTGCTCGTGGGCGCGGGCGCGGCCGCGGCGGGCCCCGGCCCTTACGTGAGCCACGACATCCGGCCGGGGGCGGGGGTCACCCGGGTTGGCTGGCTGAGCGAGTATCATCCGGCCCTGAAGGGGACGCCCGGCGACACGCGGGTCTACGTCCTGGAGGGCTCCGAGCCGGGGGCGACGGTCTTCGTGGCCGGCGGGACCCACGGCAACGAGATCGCCGGGGCGATGGCCGCCACGGTGCTGGTGGAGAAGGCGGTGGTGACCCAGGGCCGTCTGATCGTCATCCCCCGGGCGAACAACAGCGCCGCCACCTACGCCGAGATCGAGTACGGCGACCCGGGGCAGATCTGGCTCGTCACGCCGAGCGGGCCCAGGGCCTTCCGCTACGGGGCGCGGCGTACCCATCCGGACCATCAGGGCGTGCCCGACCCGGCGGTCTTCGTCCATCCCCTGGGCGCGGAGTTCGAGGGGGCCGAAAGCCGTAACCTGGACCGGGTCCACCCCGGGAGAGCCGACGGCACCCTCACCGAGCAGGTGAGCTACGCGATCGTGGAGCTCCTCCGCCGGGAGAAGGTCCACGTCGCCTTCGACCTGCACGAGGCCGGGCCCACCTCGCGGCTGGCCAACATGCTGGTGAGCCATCCCAAGGGGCTGGAGATCGGCGCCCTCGCCCTGCTGAACCTGGAGTACGAGGGCATCTCCATGAAGCTCGAGCACTCGTCCGTGGACTTCCGGGGCCTGAGCCACCGGGAGTGGGGCGACGCCACGCCTGCCTACTCCTACCTGATCGAGACGCCGAACCCGGCCCAGGCTTCGGCGGGGAGCGACGAGCGCAGGAACGCGGATCCGGTGAACGACCCGGAGTCGCCCCTCTGGAAGCGGGTGGGTACCCACCTGGATACGGTCCGGAGCGTGCTGGACGCCTTCGCCATGACCGATCCGGGCTTCGCCTTCAGCTACGCCGCTCCGGGCTACGCAGAGCTGGAGGCTCGGGGCCTGGGGGCCAGCCTCAACTAGACGCCGGGGCTGCCAGGACCCCCGCCCTCTGCCGGGAGCGGGGGTCTTCCGCTTTTCTGGCCCCTTCCCTGCGGCTGCCAGCAGGAAGGCACCGGGCGCGCCTGCGAAGACATGAAGGTCGGGGTGGGGGGAGTGGCGTCGGTGGTGGAGGTGGCCCTGCTGGGGGCCGTTGCCGCGGGGCTGGGGATGGCGGAGCAGGCCCGTCTCCAGCGAGCCCGGGCCGCGGTGGCCGTGCGGGTGCACGTCAACGGAACCCGGGGGAAATCGACGGTCACCCGGCTCCTGGCGGCGGCGCTCCAGGCGTCGGGCGCCCGGGTGCTGGGAAAGGTGACCGGCACCGAGGCCCGCTGGCTCCTGCCGGACGGCACCGAGGAACCGGTGCGGCGCGGGGCCGGGGGAGCGACCATCCGCGAGCAGGCGCGGGCCGTGGTGCGTGCGGCTCGTCTTGGCTGCGACGCGGCCGTCCTCGAGTGCATGGCGCTCCGCCCCGAGCTCCTCTGGGTGAGCGAGCACCGGATGGTCCGCAGCACCCTGGGCGTGATCACCAACGTCCGGGACGACCACGGTGACGTGATGGGCCGCGACCGGGCCGAGATCGCCCGGACCCTGGCCAACACCATTCCTGCCGGCGGCCTCCTGGTGACCGGCGACGCAGCGGCCTTTCCCTTCTTTGCCGAGGAGGCCCGGCGCCGGAAGAGCCGAGCCTACCTGGCATCCCCTCTCGATCCGGCGAGGGCGCCTGCAACCCTGGGCGCTGCCCTGGCCTGGCACGCGCCCGAGAACCTGGGCGTCGCGATGACGGCCGCGAGGCTCCTGGGCGTGGACGAGCCCACCGCCTGGCGGGGTTTCGCGGCCGCGCTGGTGGAGCCGGGTACCGCCGCCTGGACGGTGGGCCGCCTGAGGGACCCGGGCGCGGGCGAGCGCTCCACCGTGCTCCTGGTGGACGCCCTGGCGGCCAACGACCCGGACTCTTTCCGGCGGGTGATGGAGGGCGCGCTGGCCGCCTGCCCGCCGGCGGCCGGCTTCGAGCTGCGGGTGATCTACCACCACCGGGCGGATCGGTCCGAGCGGGCAGGGAGGTTCGGGGGTCGCCTTCCTGAGGTCCTGCGGAGCGTAGGTTCGGAGCACCCGGCACGCGTCTGGGCCACGGGCGACAGGGGCGGTGCGCGCCTCCTGGGGGCGGGCGCCTGCCAGGGCCCCGGGGCCCCCGGCCTCCTGCTGGCCCGGTGGGGCGTGGAGCCGGGAGCCGGCGGGGGAGCAGATGAGGCTCCCGGCGGGCGGCCGGGTGAGGGTTCGGGCGGGGATCCGGGGTCCACCCGCCCGCACGTGGTGGTGGTCGCCTGCGGCAACACCCGGGGCGCCAGGAGCTGGCAGGAAGGGTACGGCCCCTGGCAGCCGGTGCCCCTGGGGCGGGCCGCCGGGGCCGGCGAGCCGGCGGCGGCCGAGGGAGGCGTTGCGGGTGGTTGAGAGCGCGGTCGCGGTCGGGGTGCTCCTGAACCTGCTCCTCTACGAGGGCGTGGGCCTTACCGCCGGCGGCATGGTGGTGCCGGGCTATCTGGCCCTCTTCCTGGACCAGCCGCTCCGGGTCGCGGCGACCCTGCTCCTGGCCGTGGTCACCTGGCTCGTGGTCGCACGGGGCTTGGGACGGATGACGATCCTGTTCGGGCGGAGGCGCTACGGAGCGATGCTGGTGGTGGGGATCCTGGGCACCTGGGCGCTGGCCCGGCTGGCACCCCACGTGGCCGTGGCCGGTGCCGACGTGCGGGCGATCGGCTACATCGTACCGGGTCTCCTGGCCAACGAGATGGAGCGGCAGGGGGTCCTGACCACCCTCGCCGCCACCGCGGCCCTGGCCGTGATCACTCGGCTCATCCTCCTCCTCTTCACGGGCTGGGGACTCTGATGGGGCGACGTGCCGGCAGGGAAGCAAGAGGCGGCACCACGGCCGCCGCGCCTCAGGTGCTCCGCCCCAGGCAGGGGCGCTTTCCCCAGCCGCCGGCCCATCTTGCCCTTGCGGCGCTGCTCCTGCTGGCCGGCTACTACGCCGCGCTGGCGCTGGGCTGGCTGCCTCCCCTGGGCGAGGAAGGCCTGGCGGGCGGGAGCCTCCCCGATGCCATCCGCCGCGAGGCGGTGGCGAGGATGGCCCGGGCGTTGCCGGTCCTGGCCGAGGAGCGGGCCAAAAGGGGGTTCCCCCTGGACCCGGTCGCGGACCCCAACCGCACGGGGCTGATCGGGGTCGAGTTCACCGAGATCACCACCACCATGGGCGATCCGGTCGCCAAGAGGACGGCCGCCAACCCCCAGTGGGCGGGCGTCCTCGCCGAAGAGCTCTGGCGGGCGGGCGCCCGGCCGGGAGACGTGGCGGCCGCCACCCTGTCGGGGTCCTTCCCGGGCCTGAACCTGGCCGTCTTTGCAGCCGCCGACGCCCTGGAGCTGCACCTGGCGGCGGTCGCCTCCCTGGGGGCCTCCATGTGGGGCGCCAACCTGCCCCTGTGGACGTGGGCCGACATGGAGCGGACCCTCTGGGAGAAGGGCCTGATCGGCCAGCGCTCCCTGGCCTACGCGCTGGGCGGCGAGGGCGACCGGGGCGGCGGCCTCCTCCCCGAAGGGGTGGAGGCGCTCCGGGCAGCCGTCGACCGATCGGGCGTGCCTCTGCTGGCGGCCGAGGGCGGAAGCGCGTCCCCGGAAGGCGCGAGCCTGCAGGGCGCGAACCCGGCGGCACGGGACCTGGAGAACGCAGTCCAGGCCCGCCTGGAGCTCTTCGACGAGGTGGCGGCGCGCCACGGGGCCAGGATCGCGGCCTGCGTGAACGTGGGGGGCGGCCAGGCGGCCCTGGGGCGATGCCCGGCGATGCTCGCACTGCCGCCCGGCCTGAACCTGCCCCAGGAGGTGCCCGCCTGCGGCCCGGAGGCGGAGGCGGGGGTGCTCTCCCGGATGGCCGGGAGGGGCGTGCCGGTGATCCACCTGCTCAACATTCGGGAGCTCGCGCTGCGAAGCGGGCTACCCATCGATCCCGTCCCCTTCCCAGAGGTGATCCCGCCATGACCTCCCGGCGCGGGCTGGCGGGGCCTGCGCTCCTCGCCGCCGGGGTGGCGCTGCCGGCCCTCCTGCCCCATCAGGCCTTCGGCATCCTGCCGCTGGTGCGGGAGGCGATCGAGCTGCTGGACAGCGGCCGGCTCCTCCTGGCCGCGGGGGCGCTGGTGGTCCTGAACACGGTGCGGGCCGTCCCCATCTACCTGGGTGCCTTCCTGACGGCCGAGGCCGTCAAGACCAGCGCCCACGGGCAGGCGCGGCGGTGGCTCAGCTGGCTCGCGCCCCTGGCGGTGATCCCCACCGCCTACGTGCTGGTCCAGTGGATCCACGGGGTGCACTACGACTTCGGCGGCCCGGCCATCGCGGGGGTGTTGGCCGCGGCCCTGGTCCACCACATGGCCGAGGCGACCCACGGGCGGTTCATGCGGGGCGCGATCCTGACCGTCTTCCTCCTGGGCCTCCAGTGGTTGGACGTGGTACCGGCACTGACCCGGCATGGGTTCGGGAACGGGGAGCTCTCCATCGAGATCAAGCTCGCGGCCGGCTTCCTTCAGTCTGAGCGCCTCTTCAACCTCTGGGGGCTGGCCGGTTTCGACGTCTTCACGGCCATTGCGGTCCTGATGGCCAAGTTCATGGTGGACTACCGGAAGCACCTGGCAGTGATCGTTGCCAGGCAGCAGGAGGAGCTGCAGGTGGCCCGGGCCGAGGCCAGGGCCCGGGAGGAGGCCGAGCGGAACCGGGCCCTGGTGGAGGTCCAGGCGCTGGTCCACGACCTGAAGACCCCCCTGGCCACGGTCTCAGGCCTGGCGAGCCTCCTGGGGCTCTCGCTGCCCGTCGCCTCGGACCGGCGGCTGCGGGCTCACGTCAGCCGGGTGGAGAGGGCGGTGGCCACCATGAGCCAGATGATCGCCGAGATCCTCTCACCCCAGGCGGCCCGCCGGGTGGACGGCCACGAGCTGATCCGCTACCTGCGGGCGCAGCTCTCGGCCGTCGACAATCCGGCGGTGGGGGCAACCCCTTCGACCAGGCAGCCCCGGCCCACGGTCTTCCTGGTTACGGACCGCCTGCCGGCGGTACGGGTCAACCTGCTCAGGGCGAGCCGGGCCCTCTTGAACGTGCTCACCAACGCCCGGCGGGCCGCGGGGCCCGAAGGCCGCGTGCGCGTCCAGGTGGCGGGGACCTCACGCGAGCTCCGGATCCGGGTGCGGGACTGGGGGCCCGGCATGGACGCCGAGACTGCCCGGCGCGCCTTCGAGGCCGGCTTTGGTCGCTCGGGCAGCTCGGGGATGGGGCTCACCTTCGCCCGCCAGGTGGTGGAGGGGGAGCTGGGCGGCCGCATGACGCTCAGGAGCCTGGAGGGCCGGGGGACCCTGGTGGTGGTCCGCTTTCCGGCGTGCAGGGAGGGTGAGGCAGATGGCGGGTGAGAGCCGGCGGCCACTCCTGGCGGCGATTGACGATGATCCCGGGATCCGGTACACTCTGCGGAGCATCGCCCGCCACGCGGGCTGGATCATGGTCACCTTCCCCCAGGGTACGACGGCCCTGCGCTGGCTCGCGCGCCGGAGGCCGGACATCCTGATCATCGACTACCATCTGCCCGGCGAGAACGGCCTCGCCCTGACCCGAACCCTGCGCCAGATGGATCCGGAGCTGCCCATCGTGGTCCTGACCGTCGACGAGCGGCAGGAGCTGGCCGACGCCTTCTGGGAGGCGGGCGCGAGGGACTTCGCCCTGAAGCCGATCCGGGCCCCCGACCTGCTGGCGCGGCTCCGGGTTCACCTGGAGCGGCGGCGGGAGGCGGGCGAAGCGAGGGAGAGTGCTCCCCGCACACCGGCCGGGCCTTCCGCCGGCGGCGCCGGCTCCGAGAATCTGCCCAAGGGGATGCAGCAGGCGACCATGGAGGCGGTGATCCGGATCCTCACCAAGGCTCCCGGAGGGGTGGCCGTTCAGGACGTGGCCGAGGCCGGGGGGTTCGCCCCAGCGACGGCCTACCGTTACCTGCGCCACCTGGAGGCGCGGAGGCAGGTACGCGTCTCCCTGGAGTACCAGGCGGTGGGACGGCCAAAGAAGGTGTATAGGCTGCGCTGAAGTACACCGGAGGCTGGATCCTGGCGTGAGTTTCCGCTCTAGCCGCGGCAGATGCGGGTGAGTCACCATCAGGATGTTCTTCGCGGATCACCCTCCTGCGCACTTCCACGCTCAGGATGGTGACCGCACCGCGTGCAGCCAGGCCTCGACCTCCCGGGGGGAACGCAGGTGGATCACCCGCAGGTGGCGGTGCTCCGGGCGGTGGAAGAGCTCGGGGTACTCACGCCTGCGCCGGCGGTAGGTCCGCAGGGCCCACAGAAGGATCGAATCACGGCTGAAGACTCGCCCCAGGCTCTCCCGGTTCCCGGACCACAGCTCCCGCCGGAGCAGCGTCCGTGCCAGAGTGCGCCGCAGCAGACGGCCCATGATGACGGGTGGGGAGAAGTCCAGCCAGACGACGGTATCCGCCGCGGGCCAGAGGAGATCCCGCACCCTGCTGTAGTTGCCGTCGACCACCCAGCCCTCCTGCCGGCCGGGGGCTCGGTCGGGCGTCGGGCCTGGGCTCGCAGTGGCCAGCGGTGGTCCCGTCTCGTGGGTCCCCATCGCTTGGCCGGGTTGATGCGTCTCCTCCACCCGAGCTCAACCCCCCAGCGGTTGGAGCCACAGCTCGCGGCGGCGGGGCCCGTCGAACTCGCAGAAGAAGACGCGCTGCCACCGCCCGGGTGACCGCCTCGGTCACGTCGATCCACTCGGTCGACTGGTGGCTCTCCACCGCCAGCGCTTGCACGCTGCATCCCCCCGTTCCAGAGCCTCTCCGTCCGGGAGCCCCGGCCACGAGCCTCTGGGGCGCCGGACTTCTCTTATTCCCCGACCGAGCCGGGATGCCTGCCGGCCGCAGTCGGGCCATAATGGTTTGGACGCTCGACGCCGGAGGGTCAAGCGCTGCAGGGTCGAACACGGAAAGGGGATGGGGACCATGGCGGGCAAGTTCCTGCTCAGCGACGAGGAGTGGAGGAAGCGCCTGTCGCCCGAGGAGCATCGGGTGCTGCGCAGGGCCGGCACGGAGCCGCCCTGGGAAGGGTGCTTCGTGGGGACCAAGGAACCAGGGACGTACGTGTGTGCCGCCTGCGGCAACCCGCTCTTCAAGTCCGGGGAGAAGTTCGAGTCGGGAACCGGTTGGCCGTCCTTCACGCAGCCCATCTCACAGGACGCCGTGACCGAGCACGAGGATCGCTCCCACGGCATGATCCGCACCGAGGTCCGTTGCGCCCGCTGCGAGAGCCACCTCGGGCACGTCTTCCCGGACGGCCCCCCGCCGACCGGCTTGCGCTACTGCATGAACTCCGTCGCCATGAAGCACGTGCCCCAGGGGCAGCCGATCCCACTGGTCACGGAGTAGACGGTCTCCCCGGCCGGGAGGCGCCTGGGTTCCGAAGGGAGGGTCTACTACACCAGATGGCGCAGGCCCTGGGAGCCTCATGAGGCGGTCGAAGCCGCTCGCTCGACCGGCGGTGGGAGGCTGCGTGTCCATCGAAGCCAGGTCGTTACTGACACCGAGGTGTCAGGGCAGTCGCGGTCAGTCATGGAGTTCGGCAGCCTTGCTTGCGTAGAGGGAGTGGCGTACCCCGGTGAGCCACGACGACGCCACGCGATCGGTCCCGGCGGCGGCCCTCCGGCGCCTGGTCCTGGCCAGGAACGGGCTCCTGCGGTGGAGCCGCGGGCGGGGCCCGCACGGTGAGGGCGGCCCTTGGCGGGACGGGCTCGGGGGCGAGGAGGGCACGCTCCAGGCCATCCGCCGGCTGGAAGCGGTCCAGCTGGATCCTGTGGCCGTGGTGGAACGGAACCACCACCTGGTCCTACGCAACCGCGTCGCGTCGTATCGCCCCGAGCACCTGGAGGCCCTCTACCGGCAGAGGCGCGTTTTCGAGTACGAGGCCAATGCCCGCTGCGTTCTCCCCATGGAGGACTACGGCACCTTCGAGCCGATGCGCGTCCACCTTCGGTTCCTCCAGCCCCCCTTCTCGCCCGAGCTGCAGGCAGCGGCCGAATACGTACGCGAGCGCTTGGCCGCCGAGGGACCGCTCCCGGCCCGGAGCCTCGAATCGGGCGACCGCGTCAAGGGCTACTGGGACGCGGCCCCGAAGACCAAGGCCACCTCCCAGGCGCTGGAGCACCTGTGGGAGGCGGGGGAGGTGGTGGTGGCCCTGCGGCAGGGAGACGAGCGCCATTTCGCCCTGTCCGAGCTGTGGCTCGATCGGCCGGGCGGAACCGGCTCCTGGGAGCCTCTGCTGCACAAGTACCTGAGGGCGTACGGTGTGGCCGACACGGGCGACTTCCGCTTCGGCTGGCGCAAGTGGCCGGCCGCCGAGCGGAAAGCGGCCGTCGAGCGGCTGGTGAGGCAGGGCGAGCTCGAACGGTTTCGCATCGACGGCGCGCGCCGCACCTACTACGTCCTGTCGGAGTTCGTGCCGCTGCTGGAGGCATTGGCCGGTGCCACCGTGGCGCCCGATGTCTACCTGCTCCCGCCGCTGGACAACGTTCTCTGGCGCCGGGAGCGCGTGGCGGACCTCTTCGGCTTCGACTACACTTGGGAGATCTACCTCCCGCCGGCCAGGCGCCGCTTCGGCCCCTACGCCATGCCGGTGCTGGAAGGGGACCGTTTCATCGGCCGCCTGGACGCCAGGATGGACCGGTCCGACCGCGTGCTCCGGGTGGAACGCTTGACCCTGGAGCCTGGCGTGGAGCCGTCGCCCAAGCAGATGGCCAAGGTGTGGGCGGGCATCGAAGGCCTCGCAGGCGATGTCGGGGCGACCCGCGTCGACAGGCGGGCCACTCAAGGGGCGCCGCAGCCACAGGGCTAGCTCTGACGCTGCGGTGGAGGAGGGGCCCCCTGCCCTTCGGGCGTCCCGCGCGCAGGAAGCCTGCCGGCGAGCGCCGGCGAGATCACCCGGTGCCGCCGCCTCCTCGAGCTCACCCGGCACGATCTGCTCGCCACCGCAGGAAACCTGACCGACGCCGTGCTGGACTGGGACCCGCCCTACCGTTCCTTTGCCCCGTGGGCCCGGTGGCGTACGATCCGCCAGATCCTCTCACAAGCCCTTCTCCAGCTCGATCTCGTCGTGGATGGGGATCCCATGGTCCCCCACGCGCGGGATGGTCGGCTTCGCGTCCCGGGCCGCATCGACGGCGCCTGGATAGAGCGCCGCGAGCCGGTAGCCGCGCCGCTGGTAGAAGCGGAGGGCGTCCAGGTTGTCGTTGGTCGTGGTCAGCCAAACCCGGCGGCACCCGGCCTCCCTCGCGACCGCCTCCACCGCCTCGAGCAGGAGGCTGCCGATCCCCTTTCCCTCCAGCCGGGCGTTGAGGCTCAGCACTTCGCACTCGGGAGCGCCGCCCGCCTCCGAACCGATGCGGTAGGTGACGGCACCCACCCGCTCGCCGCCCTGCCAGGCTATCCGCGCCTCGAGGTCGTCGAGCCGGTGGCGCTTCCCCCGGCTGATCATCGTGGTGCCGCCCCACTCGGCCGTCCAGAGCTGCTCCAGCCACGCCCGGTCGACCTTCGTCGAGGGTGGGGTCACGGTGACCGGGCCCTCTGCGCTGGGGCCCTCCACGTGCGGCACGAGGCCACCTCCTTCGCGAACGGCCCACGCCTTCGACGCCGGCCGCCCGACAACCTGCGGCCGTGCCGTCTCCTGCCCCTGCCGCCGGCAGGAGACGGCGGGGCGGATCGTGGAGCTCGCCCGGGAGCGGGGCGCCGACTTCCTCCTCGTCGCAGGCGATGTCTTCGAGCACAAGACTGGACGAGCTCCAGCGCCGCCGGGCGGAGCTGCGGGCGGAGCTCGACGGCGTGGACACCCTCGAGGTGCGCTCGGGGTCCGGCGAGGCCGTTCAGCCGGAGGAAGAGCTGCGGGGCGTGGAGGCCAAGCTCAAAGAGCTTCTCGCCCCGTTCCTCGCCCGCTCCTCCGCCTCCTGCCGGGAGCTGAAGCTGAGCCGGGAGGAGCTGAAGGCCCGGCCCGAGCCGCACCTGGAGGGCCTCGCCGGGGCCCTGGAAGAAGCCGAGACCCGGCTCGCAGGGGCCCGTGAAGGGCGCGACCGAAGGGCGAGCGAGCTCGAGGCCGCCCGCGTGGAGAAGGCCCGGTTGGAGCAGGAACGGGCGGGGCGGGAGGCCGAGCGCGGCCATCACCAGGACACCGTCGCCAGGATCGTCGCCGAGGCCGGCTCCGAGCAGGCGGTGGAGCAGGCGTACCAGGAGGCCCGCCGCGAGCGCGACGCCGCGCGCGCCCGGGTGCAGGAGCTTCAGGAGAAGCTCTTCGTCCTCACCCGCTTGGCCCTGGCCCGCTACCTGGCCTCCGCCGAGGGCCGGCTGCTCTTCGTGCTGGACGACCCCCTGGTGAACAGCGACCCCGTGCGCCACCACCGCCTGGTGGAGCTGCTCGAGGAGGCCACGGAGGACCTCCAGGTGGTGGTCCGCACGTGTCACCCGGAGCGGTGCCGGGGGGTGGCGGGAGGGTATTACCGCATGGCGTCGTAGGGGGTAGGCAGCGCATACGATCCGCGGAGGAGCCCGCTTCATGCCCCTGACGAACATCCGGAAGCGTGCGCCACGGCCCCCGGGCTCGGGTCGTGTGGCTGAGACAGGGTGAGCGCGTGTACGACCGTGAGATGCGGCACGTGGACTGGGACGAGGTGTTCCGGCGGCAGGTCCTCCGGAGCGCCGAAGTGGAGAGGTGGCTCGACGCCCTGGCGCTCCGGGCCGACGGCACGGTCGCGGACGTCGGCTCGGGGCCGGGCTACGTCACGCTGCGGGCCGCCGCCCGGCTCGGCCCCGGCGGCTGCGTCTTCGCCGTCGACCGCCGGGAGGAGGCCCTCGCCTACCTGCGTCACAAGCTGGCGGAGGACGGGCAGGCCGGGGAGCGGGGAAGGGTGGAGACCGTGGTCTCCGACGCGGAGAGCTTCACGCTCCCCCAGGCCGTCGACGCCGCCCTGGTGACCCACATGCTCCACCACACCGACCAGCCCCGCCGGGTCCTCGACGCGGTCCTCGCCGCCCTGGCTCCCGGCGGCCTCGCCGTCGTCGCCGAGTTCGATCCAGAAGCGCCGGGGGAGGTGGGTCCTCCGCCCGCCGAGCGGATTCCGCGCCCGGAGCTGGAGACCTGGCTCAGGGAAGCGGGCTTCGAGCTGCAGGGAGAGGTGCCGTCCGGGGTGGAGCAGTACGCCCTGCTGGTGCGGCGCCCGGAGCACCGGGCGGGATGAGGAACAGGCCGACCTTGCGTTGATGGACCTCTCTTTCACCCCATGGGTGTCGAGAAGGGCCGCGTCCTATGCGCTCCCCGTCTCCGTCTCCGTCACCGTGAAAGGGGCTGGGCGTAGTAGAGGTTGGCGACAGTGGGCGAGGTCCAAGCACGGGATGTGCAATTCCCTTCATTCCCGTGGCAGGATCTTGACTGTTGCAGAGCGGGCACGGAGTCCGATCATCGGGTTGAGGTAGGGGCTGCCGCGGTACTTCGCCCGGTAGGCGTCGTCGATTCGGTCTTGGATGGGCCCGTCCACCGGCTCGAAGGTGACTTCCCTGGTCATGCCGGCCACCGTGATCCGCCCTGCCTTCTGCCGCACCGCGGCCTGGTACCAGCGGGAGTTTTGCCCGTTGTAGGCACGCACGTAAACGGCGTCGTCCACCACGACGCACCAGACCCACGTGGGCGTGCCGTACGTCACCCCGTCCGCACGGAACGGCGAGACGTGGAGATCGTCGGCCACAGCGATCTTTTCCAATTCATCTTTTGACCATGTGCCCATGGTGGGACCTCCTCGGAACCGTCAAACACCAGTTCGCTATCCCCGGTACTGTTCCTGCGTGACGTGCTCCAGCCAGTCGGCGGTCTTGCCGTCGAGGGCTTCCTGGATGGCGATGTGCGTCATGGCCGTGGTGGGCGCGGCGCCATGCCAGTGCTTCTCGCCCGGCGGGATCCAGACCACGTCGCCGGGCCGGATTTCCTGGATGGGGCCTCCCCAGGTTTGGACCAGGCCGCGACCGGCGGTCACGATCAGGATCTGGCCCAGCGGGTGGGTGTGCCACGCCGTCCGGGCGCCGGGCTCGAAGGTGACCATCGCGGCCCGCACCCTCCCCGGATCGTGCGCCTCATACAGCGGGTCTACGCGCACGGAACCAGTGAAATACGCCTCCGGCCCCTTGCCGGAAGGCTGTGAGCCAGCGCGCCGAATCTCCAATCTCCCCACTCCTTCCCCCTAGAGTCCTGTCCTGCGCTCCAACTCTTCGGGGTACCGCGCCCCATGGATCGGGATGTGCGCGAGGACGTCCTCGATGTCCCGTAGCTCCTCCGGTGTCAGTTCCACGTCCACCGCCCCGATGTTCTCCTCTAGCCGGTGTAGCTTGGTCGTGCCCGGAATTGGCACGATCCATGGCTCTTGGGCCAGCAGCCAGGCCAGCGCAATCTGCGCGGGCGTGGCCCCCTTGCGCACGGCGATCTGCTTCAGCAAGTCCACCAGGGCGAGGTTGGCCTTGCGGTTCCCCGGCGTAAAGCGCGGGACGATGTTGCGGAAGTCGTCCGGCGCAAAGGCTGTCCGTTCGTCGATGGCCCCCGTCAAAAAGCCCTTGCCAAGGGGGCTGAATGGGACGAAGCCGATACCCAGTCCCTCGCACACGGGCAGCACGTCCTGCTCGGGACGCCGCCACCACAGCGAGTACTCGCTCTGCACGGCCGCCACGGGCTGGACCGCGTGGGCGCGACGGATGGTCTGTGCCCCAGCTTCCGAGAGGCCAAAGTACCGCACCTTGCCCTCCCTGATGAGGTCCTGCACCGTACCCGCCACTTCCTCGATGGGCACGCTGGGATCGACCCGGTGCTGGTAGTAGAGGTCGATGGTCTCCACCTTGAGCCGCCTGAGCGAGCCCTCCACGCTCTTGCGGATCTGTTCAGGCCGGCTGTCTTGGATCTGTTTTCCGTTCTCATCCCGCCGGATTCCGAACTTGGTGGCGATGATCACCTGCCCGCGGAAGGGGGCGAGGGCCTCGCCCACTAGCTCCTCGTTCGTGAATGGGCCGTAGACCTCGGCCGTGTCAAAGAAGGTGATGCCCCTTTCCACAGCCGCGCGGATGACGGTGATGGCCTCCTGCTTGCCCGCGGGAGGCCCGTAGCCGAAACTGAGGCCCATGCAGCCAAGGCCAATCGCCGACACTTCCAGACCACTGTTGCCAAGGTGGCGCTTTTTCAATTGTGCATTCCTCCTCTTTGCTCCGTCAGGGCTTCACCAGCACCTTGATGGCCCGCCGCTCGTCCATCGCCCGGTAGCCCTCTGCCGCCCGGTCCAGGGGCAGGGTCAGGTCGAAGACCCGGCCGGGCTGGATGCGGCCCTCCAGGACGTCAGGGAGCAGCTCGGCGAAGTACGCGCGGGCCGGGGCCGGGCCGCCGCCAATGGTCAGGTTGCCATAGAACGCCGGGTCGGAGGCGGGGATGGCCTCGTAGTGGGGGACACCGACGCGGCCCACGGCGCCGCCGGGCCGGGCGATCAGGATCGCCGTGCGCATCGCCTCCTCGGTCCCGACGCACTCCAGAACGGAGTGGGCGCCGTAGCCACCCGTGAGTTCCCGCACCCGCTCCACCGCCGCCTCGCCCCGATCGGAGACGATGTCCGTGGCGCCGAATTCCTTGGCCAGGGCGATCCGATCCGGATGGCCGCCCAGGAGGATGATCCGCTCGGCGCCCAGGCGCTTGGCCGCGACCACCCCGCACAGGCCCACGGCGCCGTCGCCCACCACCGCCGCCGTCTTCCCCGGGCCCACCTTGGCCGTGACCGCCGCGTGGTGGCCCGTGGCCATCACGTCGGTGAGGGTGAGCAGGGAGGGCATGAGCGTCTCGTCCACCTCCGCCCGTAGGGGAAAGAGTGTGCCGTCGGCGAAGGGGGTACGAATCGCCTCGGCCTGCGCTCCGCCCACCTCCGGGCTGCCGAAGAACCCGACGTGCACGCAGGCGGTCGGCAACCCCTCGTGGCAGAAGACGCAGGTTCCGTCCGAGTACGCGAAGGGCATCAGTACCGTATCGCCGGGCTTGACGGTGCGGACCTCGGGGCCGACCGCTTCCACCACGCCAATGGCCTCATGCCCCATGGGGATGCCGTTCGGGCCGAAGGGCCGGTCGTCAAGTCCCCGGTACGGCCATAGGTCGCTCCCGCAGATGGAGGCATGGGTGACCCGTATGATAGCATCGGTGGGCTCCACCAGGCGGGGGTCCGGGACGCTTTCCACCCGGACGTCGCCGGGACCGTACATGATGGTCGCGCGCATGGAAACGCACCTCCTGTTGCGGACTACCCGGCCAGGGACGATCCACAGCCGTTGCACCCTTATTGTGGCCGCTGCCGGCAGTGTCGGATGAGACGAATCTCTTGGCCGGGCAAGGCAACTGTAATGCATTAGAGAGACTCTAAGTCAACAAGGCTTGCTAGAGTCCCACGTGGCGAGAGCCCCAAGTGGTGGTGTCAAAGTTCAGGCCGCATGGGCCGAGTCTGGTGCCTCTTGACACAAGAGGTCACCGGCGCTTCCCTTCGGGTTGGACGAACATCCCCCGAAGGGAGGCTGGCTGACCGGTGACCATTGGCTTTAGGATGGCACTTCTTGATCCATTGCGCCAATACCCGGGCATGGCAGATCTTGGAATTGCCCCGATTGCGTGGACACCCCGATACTTGCGGCATAGGCCCCGGAAAGATCAGCTCCCCAGGGCCCCTTCCGAGCCGACGAACCACGCCTTGCCGCCGGGGCCCGACGCCGACTGGGGCACCTTCCGGGTCTCGACGCGGCCCCGGGGCGTCACGACCCGCATGCTCTCCACCGCGGTCTCGATCTTGCCGCACAGGGTGGCGGAGCGGCCGCCGGCGCGGGTGGCGATCCAGCCGCCCACCGTGGAACAGGTGTAGGACTGGGGGCAGTGGCGGAAGGCCAGTCCCTCGCGGCGCAGGGCCTCCTCCAGGTCGGGGCCGAGGATGCCGGCCTGCACCCGGGCCCGGCGGCTCAGCTGGTCGATCTCCCGCACCGCCCGCATCTCCCGCAGCTCGACGCTGAGGACCCCGGCGTAGTTCGGCGGCACGTCGGGTTCGATGCCGCCCACCACCGAGCTCTCGCCGCCCGGGGGGATCAGCGCCACCCGCCGGGCTTCGGCGAACTCGAGGAGGCGCAGGAGGTCGTCCTCGCAGGTGGGGTACACGACGACGTGGAGGGCCCGCTCGTAGGGCGTGGCGACGATGCGCCCACGGAATGTTGTGGGTTGGCCGCGGGTAGGCCCTGACGTCATCAGCGGCCCACCCGCTCGTCTATGGTCCAAGGGATTGGTAGAGTCAAGGCGTAAGTCACTAGAGCAGCTCGAACCAGGTGGAGGGGACATGATGTACACCATTAAGAAAGTCGCAGAGATGACGGGCATCTCCGGGCACACCCTGCGTTTTTACGATAAGGAGGGCCTGTTCCCGTACGTTGCCCGCGATCAAAACAACGTGCGCGTCTTCTCGGACGAGGATTTGGAATGGGTCCGTACTGTAAAGTGCTTGCGCGATACGGGCATGCCGCTGGCTGAGGCCAAGGAGTATGTCCAGCTCTGCCTGCAGGGGGACGCCACCATCCCAAGGCGTTACGAAATGCTCCGGAAGCAGCTGCAAAAGGCGGAACAGCATCTGGTTGAGATACAAGACAGGATGAATACTCTGAAGATGAAAACGGAGTATTACAAGGGGGTGCTGGAAGGGAAACGCCAGGACCTCTGGAATCCGGTGCACTTTACACGGGCGGACAGGAAACCACAGAGGAAAGAGAAAGACCCCTCCTCCATGCCGGCGTAGGCCGGGCATGGCGACATGCCGCCCGCGCCCCAGCCCCGGACAGGCCTTTGGTCCGGCGTTTCGTGTACACTACGTGCTCAGTGCAAGCCGGATCGTCTGCCAGGCGGCTCGGTGCGTCCAGAGCGCTGGCAGCCGGAGGATCATCCGCCGTGCGTGGCGCACCAGCAAGGCCGGTACCCGGAGCAAGGTCCGTTGCGGGCGGGTCGCGGTGTGGTGGCGATAGGGCGCCGGGGCCAGCTCCTCCAGCAGGGCTTGCGTGCCGAGGTGGGCATCTCCCCGGACGAAGCGGACCGGGCGGCCCTCCGGGAGCTGCTTCTTGGCTTGGCGGTAGAAGCGGATGACCTCCCGGGCGTTCGGGGTCTTCCCCGAGCGCAGGGCAGCGTGCAACAGCGCCCGGCTCTGCCCTCGAAGGCGACGAAGGGCTGGTAGCTCCGCCGGCCATGGTAGCGGGGGTTGTAGCCCACGGCCGCGCCCTGCTGGCGGCCGTGGATCGTCTCCACGGTGTTGTCGATGTCCACGATAGCCCCGCCGCAATTCCGGAGGAGAGGGTGGAGCATCTCCCGGTGGACACCCTCCAGCCCCGCTACCTCCCGGCGGCTCCCGAAGCGATCCAGCGCCCGGTAGCCGGTGGCCGGGTGGGGCAGCTTCCTCAGCCGGAGCTTGGCCGCGCCCAGAGGGCACCCGGCGGGTCGTACTTCAGCTCAGCGGTCTCGATCATACGGCCCATCCCCAGGGCGGCCTTCAGGATCAGGTACTCCACCTCGGTGGTCCGGGAGTAGGTGGCCCACAGAGACTTGGGGGTGAGGTGCCGCTCCAGGCCGGGTGCCCCCTGGGCGCGGGAGCCCGAGATCGTCGAAGAGGTCGACCAACAGGTTCGCCCCGCCGAACGCCGTGAGACCGTGTTTGTCGAAGCGTTCCTCGATCTGCGGTGCGGGGAAGGAAAGCAAGGGGGAAGGCGTCGAAGCGTTCACCCGGAAGGTGCCCTTTCGTTGTTTGGATTTGGTCATCATCTCCTTCCTAAAAAGCCTCCTGCGAAATCTCGGTTGATGCATTGTTTGGCAAAGGCAGAGCGGATCGCCTGCGTCGAGTCGTGTCCCAGCTATCCTCCCGGGCACGAGAACGGACCGTCATCAACGAGCCTGCAGAAGCCTTGAAGGAACTTGGTGGCGAGTACGTGCTGCCGTTCCGGTTCGTGTCAGCGACGGGCGGGCCTTCGCTGCGTCCTCCGGCCGTGCGTCGATCCCCATGACTCCACCTCCCCGCATTGCGCTCCGCCCGTCAGGAAGCGATCACCAGGCGGCCCAGCGGCCCTGTCCGCCGGCTGAAGGCGCCGGCTCCATGGACGGCTGCAGGCCCGCAGGCGGCACGATGGCGCGCAGCCAGTCTTCGGGCGACGCGGCGCCCCAGCCGCGCTCGGCGAGCAGGCGCAGGAGCGCCGCGGGGTCGTCGGCGGTCATGCCGTCTACGCCGGCGTCCAGGGCCCTGCGGGCATCCGCCGGCTCGTGCACCCCGTAGGCCCGCACTTGGAGGCCCAGGGCCCGTACCTCCGCCACCGCCTTGGCCGCCAGCCCCTTGGCCGGCGGGCAGAGCTGCGCGATGCCCCGTCTCACGGCCCGGCGGGCCAGGTCCGGGTCCAGGGCCGGGCAGAGGAAGCCAGCGGAGAGCCGCCGCTCCAGGGACAGGGCGTCCAGCAGCGCCCCCCAGTGGAATGAGGTCACCTGCACCCGCCCCACCCACCCCCGGGCCCGAAGCAGCCGCACCGTGGGCGCGACGGCCCTGGGGTCCTTCAGCTCCAGCACGAAGGGAAGGTCGGGGAACTCCTGCAGCGCTTCTTCCAGGGCGAGGATCCTCTGGCGCCCGTGCTCGGGCCCGAAGTGCCCTGAGGCGTCGAGCGCCCGTAGCTCCGCGAGGGTGAAGTCGTCCACGGGACCTCGGCCGTCGGTCACCCGGTCCACCCAGGCGTCGCGGCCTCCTCATCCGTCCGCGCAAAGCGCCGGCCACGACCTCCGGCGACGGCGCAGGAAGGGGCCGGCGCGCCCCGAAGGCAGAACGGGGCGCCGTGCCGTACCAGGCGATCGCACGCGGCAGACCCCATCATCCGGAAGCGCCAGCGGGGGTCTGGGGCCATGGCCAGCGGTTCACCCGCGACGTCGAAGTCCAGTCGTAGGGCCGGCAGCCCGCGCGCCCGCCGGGCGTGGGTGATCCTCGCCGCGCTCGTGGTCGTCCTCTGCCTCGCCACCTACGGCTCGATGGTGTGGACCATCTCGGGCATCTTCGCCAAGCACGTGGTGGCGGGCGACGGCCTCGGCCCGGAGAGCTTCGGGCTGCAGGCGGAGACGGTATCCCTCACCAGCTCGGACGGGCTCGCGCTCCAGGCGTGGTGGGTCGTTCCCCAGGCGGAGCCGAAGGGCACGGTCATCCTCCTGCACGGCATGGACGGGATGGACGCCACCTCCATGCTCGGGCACGCACGATTCCTCGGGGACGCCGGCTACGCGTCCCTGGCGCTCGACATGCGGGCGCACGGCCGAAGCGAGGGGGACCGCATCGGGCTCGCGTTCGAAGAGCCCCGGGACGTCTCTGCGGCCATCGACTGGGTCCTCGCCCAGGAGCCCGTCGCCGGGAAACCCCTCATCCTCCTGGGCGCCTCCCTGGGTGGGGCGACGGCCCTACGCGCCGCTGCCGCCCGGCCCGAGGTGGACGCGGTCGTCAGCGAGGGCTCCTACGCCTCCGTCGACCGCATGGTCGTGGGCTTCATGGAGATGATGGGCGCGCCCAGGGCCCTGGCGCTGGCGCTCGACCCCTTCGCCAAGCTCGCGCTCCTCACCCTGTACGGCGTCTGGCCCGCCACGGCGTCGCCCGTCCACGACATCGGCGCCATCGCCCCCCGGCCGGTCCTGCTCATCCACGGGGAGAAGGACGACCAGATCAGCCTGGACCACCTGGCCGCCCTCCAGGCCGCGGCCGGACCCGGCGCCGAGGTGTGGGTCGTCCCCGGCGCCGGGCACATCGTCTTCGAAGACGTCGCGCTGGGCCCGAGGGACGGCACGTACAAGGCGCGGCTGGCGGAGTTCTTGTCCGAGGTGGTCGAGGGGAACGGGCGAACCGACCGAGGGGTGTAGCGGGGCGAGGGGGTCTGCGCCGGTGGCCCGGGTCTGGTGTAGGATCCCCCTCCGTCTCCGTCCCCGGTGCTGGGAGTGGCGGCCTTGGACGTGCTCTACTACTGGAGGTCGGACAACTACCGGCAGGATCGGGCGTTCGGCTTCGGCTACCACCTGAACCAGGGGAGCCCGCTCCTCTCGAGGCTGGAGCGGGGCGCGCACGTCTGGGCCTTCACGCGCCGGGCGCGGGACGGTGCTTACGTGCTGGCGGCGGACCTGGTGGTGGGGGCGGTAACCGCCAACCGCGCCGGGTACCGCTACGGTCGCTGGCGGGTCTGGGGCGACCTGGAGCGCACCCGGTACTTCGACGTGGACCACGGCCCCGATGCGGAGCCCGTCCTTCGCTCCCTGACGATCCGGGCGGCGTCCCGGCACTTGGGCCAGAGCTTCCAAGGCTACGCCGCCGTCCGGCCGCTCCGTCCCGACGATGCCGCGCGCCTGGCCGACTTCGCCGCCTACCTGCCCATGGAGCCCCGGGTGCCCATCATCTACACCGAGGATCAGTTCGAGGCCGCCTTCCTCCAGGGAGGCATCGACCTGGTGCGCCACCACATGGTCCGGGAGACGGCGGCCGACCTGGACGTGCGCCAGGCGTACCTCTACCGCCCCGCCCGCGTGGCCCGCTCGCAGGCACTGGCCCGCGAGCTCTACCAGCTCTACGAGGGGCGCTGCCAGCTCTGCGGGATGGATCCCGGCAAGCGCCTTGGCGCGGAGATCAGCCAGGCCCACCACGTAGTCTGGCTCTCCCGGGGCGGGGACGACGAGCTGGAGAACCTGGTGCTCCTCTGCCCCAACCACCACCGCAGCGTCCACGTCGTCGACGCCCCCCTCGACTATCGCGGCCCTGCCTTTCTCTTCCCGAACGGGGTGAGGGAGGAGGTGCGGATCAACCGGCACCTGCCGGTGGCGCGGTAGGGGGTGTCCGCCACTCGACGGTCGTCCGACCCGCTCACGGGCCGTCCAACGTAGTGCACCTGCTCTTGCTCACGGGACTGTGAGTCTTGCCGACTCGCACCGTATTACGACAATCGAATAGGTGTTCCTCCTACGGCCGCGCCTCCCCGGGTCGGCTATTCTCAGCGGGGTTCGTGAGGCACTAACGTAGGCTGATCGACGGCGGCTGTTCCCTCCCAGGATCGATCAAACCACCTGTACACGGTGGACGCCGCACCGCGGGTTGGCTGGGGGGGGGCGGACAAGGGTGCCAATGGACTCCGAGCGCGCCGGATGCCGGCTGGCAGCTCACGCGTCCCGAGCGGGACTCCAGGCAGAGGACCGGCCTGCCCTGTGAGGAATGACTGACCCAGGGAGGCGGCTACATGGGCGACATCAAGCTCTTCCGCGTGAACGGAGGACGAGCGACCGAGCTTTCGGGGAGCTCGGTGGCCCTGGAGAGATCACTTCAGACGCTCATGGAAAGCAACCTGGAGGCTCTGCTGGGTGTGCGGTTCCTGGCGAGCGAGTACGAGACCGGCCCGCAGCATCGAGGGCGCGTCGACACGTTGGGCGTCGATGAGAACGGGAGTCCGGTCATCATCGAATACAAGCGGGCCACGAACGAGAACGTCGTCAACCAGGGTCTCTTCTACCTCGACTGGTTGTTGGATCACAAGGCGGAGTTCGAGCTCCTGGTCCTTGAGCGGCTGGGCAAGGAGGAGCGGCAGCGGATCGACTGGACGGCACCGAGGCTCGTCTGTGTCGCCGGAGACTTCACGCGCTACGACGAGTACGCCGTGAAGCAGATGAACCGCAATGTCGAGCTGATTCGCTACCGCCGCTTCGGGGAGGACCTGCCGACCTCGACCGAGCTCGGGACCTCATCCAGAGGAGCTACGATGCTAGCTAACGACGAGGCGCACGAGGCGGAAAACGGTCGACCGGCTCATGGCCCACGGTGGAACCGGCACCCGGGCCTTGACACGCGGGCGAATCCGGGATACCTTTCCTGTAGAGGTAAGTTTAGCGCTAAATGCATGGCATTCCTGGCGCCTGCGGACGGACGGGGGAGGTGGGAAACGTGGCACCCAGGCTCAATGACGTGGCCCGAGTCGCGGGTGTCTCGCCCACGGCGGTCTCCCTGGTCCTGCGGGGCGAGCACGGTTCCCGCGTCAGCGCGGAGACGGCCCGCCGCATCCAGGAGGCCGCACGCCGCCTCAACTACGTCCCGAACCGCATGGCCCGCGGCCTGGTTACCCGGCGATCGGGGATGATCGGCCTGTGGGTCCCGTTCCACGGCCCCCTGCTCCTCAACTTCTTCCTCGGCCAGCTCCTGGCCGGGGTCCAGCACGTGGCGCAGGAACGAGGCTTCGACCTGGTCCTCTACTCCGAGCCCCAGGAGGCCGGGGCTCGATACGGCAGCATCCCAGCCCAGCGCCTGGCCAGCAGCAGCGTGATCGACGGCCTTCTCCTGGTGAGCACCCGCTACACCACGCCCGAAAGCCTCCATGGGAACCTGGACCGCCTGGCCGAGTTGGGCATGCCCTTCGTGGTGGCCAACCACTGGCCGCCGGTCTCGAGCAGGTACTCCTGCGTGGGGATCGCCGAGGACGAGCGGATCCGACTGGCGTTGAACCACCTGGTCGGATTGGGGCACCAGAGGATCCTCCTCCTGGGTGGGGATCCCTCGAGCGTCACGGCTCAGAAGGCCTGGCAGGCCTTCCGCGAGCAAGCACGCGCCCAGAGCGTCGACCGCGAGTGGTACGACACGGCCGGAGGCCGCTGGTACCTGGAAGGCGGCTACGACGAGAGCCGTGCCTATACCGCTGTCTTCCGAAAGCTGCTGGCCGGCTCCCAAGCCACGGCCATCCTGGCCATGAGCGACGAGATGGCGATCGGTGCCCTCAGGGCGTTGAGGGAACGCGGCATGAGGGTGCCGGCCGACATGTCCGTCATGGGTTGCGACGACATCATCCTGGCCTCATACGTGGACCCGCCCATCACCACGCTACGTTCGCCCGCCTTCCAGATGGGGGTGACGGCCGCTGAGATCCTCCTGGCTCAACTGAATGGCGACTCCAGGCCGCAGCAGGTGATGTTGCACTCGGAGCTGGTCGTGCGGGCGTCGACAGGTCCCTACGGGCAACGAGAGGAGAGCCCGGAGGCGCCCGCAGCGCCCTGATGCGTCCAGGCTGGCACGCCGAAAGGAGAAGCCCGTCCCGCGCTCCACGGCGGGCGACGGGCGGGCGGAACGAAAGGGAGGGAAGGCAAGTGGTCAAGCTGCGCAAGTGGGGCCTTCTGGCTGTCGCGCTGGGAGCGATCCTGGTCCTCGGCACCGGCAGTGCACAGGCTGCGGGCCTGGTCTACTCGGGCTGGCTGGGTGAGGAGGGGCAAGCCCGGGCGTCCGTGCAGTACGTCATCGAGCGGTGGAACCAGGAGCACCCCGACCAGGCCGCCCGGTGGGAAGGCTGGCCCTTTAGTCAAGCGCTAAACCAGATGATCCTCCGCTACAACTCGGGGGCACCCGTCGACACTGCGCACATCAACACCGACTGGCTCCCGGTCCTGGTGGGCGCAGGCGCCCTGGTGGACCTGCGAACCGTTCTGGACCCCGCCGTCTTCGAGACCTTCGACCCGGCGGCACTGGGGGCGGGCACACAGGACGGCGTCGTCTACGGCCTGCCGCGCACGATCGGCTCCATCGCCATGATTTCCAACCCGGAGCTCCTTCAGAAGGCCGGCATCTCCCGCGCCCCGCGCACCGTCAAGGAGTTCGAGGCGGCCCTGGCAGCATTGCGCAAGGCCGACCCCGATGTGATTCCCTACGCCTTCGCCACCGACGTGGGCACCCTGGGCAAGGACTTCCAGATGTGGCTCTGGACCTTCGGCGGCCGTGTGTTCGGCGACGACGGGCGCGTCACCATCGACGGCCCCGAGGGGGTCGCCGCGCTGAGCTGGCTCAAGGAGCGTGTGGACAGGGGTGAGATCGCGGTCGGCCTCTCCCGTTTCGACGCACGCACCCTCTTCGCCAACCGCCGTGTCGGCTTCTACGACGACGCCGTGGTGGCCAAGGGGATCCTGCGCAACCAGTCGGGCGTCGCAAGCGACGGGGAGCTGCTGGCCTTTGCCCGCCCCATGGCCCGGCCCGTGCTGGAGGAGGACGACCCGCCCGCCCACCTGCTGTGGGGGCACCTGCTGGTCGTCTTCGACGGCCCGAACGCCAAGGCGGCCGCCCGCTTCGCCGCCCTGGCCGCGAGCACGGACGCGGCGCTGGTGCGGTATCGGAACGAGGGGGTGCCGCCGGCGACCCGAGAGGCCCTGGCAGCTCCCGAGGTGAAGGACGACGCGTGGATCAGCGGTTGGGTGCCGGCGCTCACTCGGACGGCCCGCCCGGCCGAGACCGAGGCCTTCGCCCAGAAGGCGGCCCTGGAAGCGATCATCGCCGAAGAGGTCCAGGGAGCCCTGACCGGCCAGAAGAGCGTGGAGCGGGCGCTGCGCGACGCGTCGCGGCGTCTGACGGAGGCCACGCGTTCCAAGTGAACGAGGAAGCCAGGGACTCCGGTCCGACGGGGAGGGTCACGCCATGGCCTCGGCACCGTTGCACGAGCGCGAGCTAGCCCAAGCGAACGCAGGGAGCCGGACCGTGTCTCGGCGTGACGAGCGGGCAAGGGCCCGGTTCGGGCTCTTGCTCGCCGCCCCCGCGGTCCTCATCTTCGTTGCGATCATCGGGTACCCCTTGGTCCAGTCGGTGATCACGTCGCTCTACGACGCGAGCCTGCTCCGCCCCGGACGCGCCTGGGTGGGCCTGGAGAACTTCAGGAGCGTGCTGGGCGGGAGCACCTTCTGGCCGATCCTGCGGGCCACGGGCGTCTTCGTGCTCGGAACCACGGGCCTGGGTGTGGCGCTTTCCTTCCTGTGGGCGCTCTTCCTCAACGAGAGCTTTCCGGGCCGGAACGTGCTCCGGGGCCTTTCATTGATCCCGTGGATCGTTCCTTCCACGGTCGGGGGGTTCCTGTGGCTCTGGATGTTCCACGGCCAGTTCGGCGTGATCAACGGGTTCCTCCGGACGCTGGGCGTCCTCGACCGGCCCATCGTCTGGCTGGCCAGCCCCGCCTGGGCACAGGCTGCCGTGATCCTGGCCCGGGTGTGGCAGGCGATGCCGTGGTACACGCTCCTCCTCCTCGCTGGCCTCCAGGGCATCGACCGGCAGATCCTGGAGGCGGCCCGCGTCGACGGGGCCGGCAACCTCCGGCTGGTCACCCGCGTCATCCTGCCCCAGGTCCGGTTCATCCTCTTCCTGACGACGATGCTGGCGCTCATCGGCAACCTGCAGCACTTCGACCTCATCTGGGTCATGACCGGCGGCGGGCCGGGGCGCGCCACCGCCACCTTCTCGGTGGAGGTGTACCAGCAGGCCTTCCAGCGTTGGGACACGGGCACCGCGGCCGCCATCGGCGTTCTGTGGATGGGTTTCATCTCGGTGGTCGCCTTCTTCTATCTGCGGCGTCTTGACGTGGGGGAGTGAGGACCGTGCTCGAGCAGAAGACGTGGAGCTATCGCATCTTCATGGCGGTGACGGGGCTGAGCCTCGGCCTTTTCGTGCTCTTCCCGCTCTACTGGATGGTGGTGACCTCCCTCAAGCCCCTCCCGGAGATCTTCAAGGCCATCCCTTCCTTCGTGCCGCTCCACCCCACCGCGGGCAACTACCGGGCAGCGCTCTTCCAGACCGATCTCCTCGTCTTCTTGCGCAACAGCCTGATCGTCTCGTCGGCGGCGAGCGTGGTGGGCATCGTGGTTGGGGTCATGGCCGGGTACAGCTTCTCCAAGTTCCGCTACGTGGGCCGCCGGCCCGCCATGCTCATGCTGCTCACGGCCCAGATGTTCCCCCTGGCCGTCCTGCTGCTCACCCTGTACCCTACCTTCCGGTCCGTGGGCCTGACGGACAGCTACGCAGGGCTCGTCCTGGCCTACGTCACCTTCGGTCTTCCGATCTCCACCTGGATGCTCAAGACCTACTGCGACCAGGTGCCCGACGAGATGCTGGAGGCGGCTCGGGTGGACGGGGCAAGCGAGGGGATGATCTTCACCCGGGTGGTGATCCCGGTGGTCACGCCGGGCCTGGTGGCCGCCGGCGTGTACACCTTCGTGTGGGCCTGGAACGACCTCCTCTACGCGTTGACGCTCATCACCTCCAGCGCCCGCCGGACCATCGCGCCCGGGCTCCTCGGCACCTACCTGGGTGAGGTCCAGTCCAACTGGGGGGGCATGATGGCCGCTTCGATCCTGGTTTCGATTCCGGTGCTGGTGGTCTTCATCCTGGTGCAGCGGCACGTGGTCCAAGGACTCACGGCCGGTTCAGTCAAGGCTTGACGGGAGGGTGCGGCGGTTGATCTCGAATCAGGCAGCGCGAACCCACCGCCAGAGCGGGTTGCAGGCGGATCTGCTCGTGGCGGGCGGGGGGCTGGCCGGCGTCAGCGCCGCCATCAGCGCGGCGCGGAACGGGCTTTCAGTGGTGCTGGTGCAGGATCGGTCCGTGCTGGGCGGCAACTCGTCCAGCGAGGTCCGCATGCACACCTGCGGGGCCGACATGCTGCGCGACGGGCTGGACAACCGCGAGAGCGGGATCATCGAGGAGCTCCGCTTGGAGGAGGCGGTGCGCAACCCGCAAAGGTCGCCCAGCATGTGGGACCTCATCCTGTACGAGGCCATTCGCCGGGAGCCGGAGCTCACGCTGCTCCTCAACACCTACGTGGACGGGGTGGAGATGGAGGCAAGCGGCCGCATCCGGGCGGCGCTGGCCACGCGCCCCTCCACCGAAGAGCGGTTCCGCATCGAGGCGCCCCTCTTCGTGGACGCCACGGGCGACGGGCGGCTGGGAGTGGAGGCCGGCGCCGAGTACCGGGTGGGCCGGGAGGCCCGCCACGAGTTCGGCGAGTCGCTGGCGCCCGAGGCGGCCGACACCAAGGTCCTCGGAAGCACGCTCCTCCTCATGGCCCGGCGCCACGACCGGCCCATGCCCTTCGTGCCTCCCCCGTGGATCCGCCGGTTCCACGAGGAGGACCTCCCCCACCGGCCACATGTGGACTACGAGTACGGCTACTGGTGGCTCGAGTGGGGAGGGGAGCTCGACACCATCCGCGACAACGAGCGGATCCGGGACGAGCTCCTGGCCATCGCCCTGGGCATCTGGGATCACGTGAAGAACAGCGGCCTCCACCCGGACTCGGCCCCGTGGGCTCTGGAGTGGGTGGGGATGGTGCCCGGCAAGCGGGAGTCCCGCCGCTTCCTGGGGGACCACGTGCTCACCCAGCAGGACGTGCAGGAGGCCGTGCTCTTCCCGGACCGGGTGGCGTACGGCGGCTGGCCCATCGACCTCCACCCGCCCGAAGGGGTCTTCTCGCCCGACCCGCCCTGCGTGCAGCACGGGTTGCGGCAGCTCTACAGCATCCCGCTCGGCAGCCTCTACTCCCGGAACGTCCCCAACCTCTTCATGGCGGGGAGGAACATCAGCGCGACCCACGTGGCCTTCGCCTCCACCCGGGTGATGGCCACCTGCAGCGTCATCGGCCAGGCGGTAGGCGCCGCGGCCGCCCGCTGCCTGGAGGAGGGCCTCTCGCCCCGGGAGCTGCGTAACGACCCCGCGGCCCTGGGGCGGCTCCAGCAGACCCTCCTCCTCCAGGACGCCTACCTCATCGGCGTGCGGAACGAGGACCCGCTGGATCTGGCACGCCGTGCCTCCGTCCGAGCCTCGTCCGAGGCTTCGGACGCGCCCGCGGCCCGCGTCCTCGATGGGGTGACGCGCCGTACTGCGGAAGGGAGCCACTATTGGCAGGGCCGGCCCGAAGAGGAGATCGACGAGGCGGCGGCCCGGTGGCTCCAGACGCCCAGAGGCAGCAGCCCCCCGGAACGCTTGGCCCGGCCCCGGCGGCTGCGTGAGCCGCAGTGGCTCGAGCTTCGCTGGGCGGAGCCGGTCCCGCTGCGCGAAGTCCACCTGACCTTCGATACCGGCCTGCATCGCAGGCTTGCGCTCTCCCAGAGCGACAGCGAGACGGCCCTGATGATTCGCGGTCCCCAGCCCGAGACGGTGGCCGACTACGTGTTGAAGGGAACGACAGCCGACGGCAGGGTGGTGGAGCTCGCCCGGACCGAGGAGAACTACCAGAGGAAGCGGGTGCACGACCTCTCGGCAGCGGCCGGAACCCAGCGGTTCACCGCCCTGCGGGTGGAGGTGCTGGGAACCCAGGGCTTCCCGGCCGCACGGATCTTCGAGGTGCGGGTGTACTGACGGTCGGGTGCATTCCTGGGAGAGTGGCACGGGCGTGCTGCAGATCTTCAGGTAAGGCGGAGAGCCCACAGCTCTCCTTGGCGCGAGGCGACCGCCATCTCGATGGTGGCCGCGTCGGTGGCCTAGCACCAACGAGACTGCTCAGGGCACGGGGTTTCGTGCTGGTGCTGCTGTTGCTGGCTTCACAAGGGATCGTTCTCAGCGATTCCGGTGAAGGGGCGTGGGCGGCCCTGCAGAGCTTTCTCTCCGACCCACGCGCCGGCACCTCCGAAGACGGATTGGTCGTGATCAGAAACTTCGTGACCGGCGGCCTGATGCGCGGCAAGAACGTTCGGTACCACTACGCAAGGGACGAGGTCCCGGTCGACGGGAGCATATCGGTACCCGCCGAAGATCCCTATCGTCTTTCGGGATCTTTTTTCCGCCCTGACGGAGGAGACCTCGGCGGTTGCGTATGAGGGAGGAGCGGCTGGACTGTCCGAGGTGCTCTCCGATGGGGCCCAAGGGTATGGTTTCCCTCCGACTTCTGAATTGATCCTGCGACTCATTCGTCTCTTCGAATCTATTCCGTCATGCTCTCCGTGCATCCTGTCCCAGGGCGGTATTGCTGTCGTGGCCGACGTCGATGTCTTCCTGGGCTACGCAACGGGATCCGTGGCGATTCTGGTGCGAGAAGAGGATGGCTTCAAGGTGAGGGCCATCCTGGACATGCGCTAGGCGGACGGGATGACGATGTCGAGGACCTACCTCGGGAGGAGGGACCCGATGTGGGTAGTCGTAAGGAAAGGGCGAAGTCAGATCGGAGGAGGGATTTCATTGTCGGGAACGTCGCCGTTCTACTGATTGGGGTGGTGACCGTCTTGCTGATTGTCGCGGCGGCCGCTGCTGCTCGTTACAATTACGGTAGGGTTGTCGAATGGTTTCGCCGGCGTGGGAGAACCCCTCGATGAATGCTGTTCATGACCTTCCTTTCGGCTCCCTTCGTCATCGCGAACTTCTGGAGCTCGGGTTGATGGGGGTGGGCCCCTTTTCCTCCATCACGAGCCGTCGGATTGGCCAGGGCGAGCTCGTGCCCCATCGCGCTGCCCACGAAGAACCGCTCGAGCACCTCGCGCTTCTTGGGATCCTCGCAGTCGGAGCGCCGGATCTCGCAGACATTTCCCGGGAAACGCGACCAGATGTAGCCCAAGAGGTACTTCATCTTTAGCCCCAGGGCGCCCCTGCTCCACTTTCGTCTGGCCCTTGTACTCTTCGAGGAGCGCGGTGTCGCTCCACTCGTCCTCGGGGAGGTTGCTGATCAAGACGAAGGCGCTCTCCCGCTCGAGCCACGCTTTTCTCGCCTCCTCGCTCGGCGCGAAGAGACGGATCTCCACCTGGTAGTGGGTCTCCTTGGGGTAGACCATACCTTCGCGCGGCCGGCCCCGGGGCCGCTTCTCTTCGGTGTAGCCGATCACCAGTCCTCGGGTGGTGTGGAGCGCGTCCTCGTGGGCCTTCTGGAAGGCCGCCAGGGCGGCCTCGGCGTCCGCCTGGCAGCTGAAGCGCCGCCCCATCAGCTCCCGGGCCGCCCGCTGCATCGCCTCTTGCTCGGTCCGGATGAGCCGCTCGAGCTTCTTCTCCTTCCGCTTGTCCAGCGACGAGGAGCGGACTACGGTGAGCCGGTAGGTGCCGCCCGCCAGCGCGTGGCGGTAGGAGACCGCGTGGTAGAACGCCCCGTTCCGCCGGGTCCGGGCGAGCCTGCCGATGGCCTGCCACCGGTCCTCGGCAAAGGCCCTCGCCTTCACCTCGCCCGCCGCCTTGAACGTCTCAGGGATCCGGGAGATGAAGCGGACCTTCGATTGGGCCATCCGCTGGAGGTTCTTCGCGGTGACCAGGCTCGAGTCGGCCACATAGACGACAGAGCGGGGATCCAGGAAGCTCTGCTCCAGGCTCTCGATCATCTCTCGATTCCAGATCTTGTCACTCAGGTTCCCATCCCCGATGGTCCCCATCAGCGGCACGCCTTGTTTCGAGACCATCAGCCCCGAGACGAACTGCTTGAGGTCTGGACGGTGCTGCTTGCTGGCCGTGGGTGATCTTCACCAGCCGCTTCTCGGGGTGGGCCTCCACGAACTTCTGGTCCCCCGGAGTCGGCTCGAACTCGCCGTAGACGGAGACCGGAGTGGTGTCGGCGTGGATGGAGCGGACCTCCATCTCTCCCAGGTGGACCGCCGAGAGCCCCACGCTCTGGACCAGTTGGGGCAGGTCGATGGCGGCCAGCCGGTCCAGCGTTCGCCCCAGGGCATCGTCGTTGAGGGCCTCCACCTCCACCGGCTCCTCGAAGAGGAGCCCCAGGTCCCTCCGCCGGTAGAACTCCTTCACTTTGTAAAGCGGCTCGCGGGCGACCAGCATGTTGAGGATGAGCGCGACGACGAGCGTCCCGGGCGAGGCCTTGCACTGCTTGGGGTCCCAGCCGACCATGGCGTTGACGATACGGCGGATGCGCAGCTGCTGGCAGACCCGGGCGAGCAGGGCGGGCGCACCGCCCTGCCGAACCACCAGCCGCTCCCGTCTCGGCTCCAAGGGCGCTCCCTCGCTTTCGAGGGAGAGGCTTCGCACCTGGCCCGCCAGATCCTGTTAGAAGGCCCAAAGCCTTAATTGCAAAACCCGCTTTGCTCGCGGCAAGTTTCGAATAACGATTCGGGACCTTGCTCTTAATTCACCTCAAAACCATCGGGTTCCTGCCAAGAAAGGGTGCGGAATGCGGGCTCAAGGGGGACAGCTATCGCATGCGTTCACGGATCCGGCCACCCACGCCTGCGGAGTGAGTCTCCGGCTCTCGTACCAGGAGAGCGCGCGTTGCGCTCGAACGGCGATGACCTTGCGGGTTTTTCATGGCCAAGAGTGCGGGTTTTCAAGTGGCCATTGACAGACGGGAAGAGTGCTCGCACAGGTGGGCTACTGGGCACGCCTTGCAGAGTGGCTTGGTCGGGCGGCAGAAAGCAGCTGCAATATCGAGAATGCCGAGATTGAATTCCTTGCTGCGGTGCTTCGGGAGGAACTCCTCGGCTGCTCTACGGAGGCGATGATCAGCGTACGCGGCGCCGCGACCCGGCAGGTCCATGAGTCTACGCATTAGCCTGCCGCTGCTCTCGTCTACCATTGGAACAGGATCGTTGAAGGCCGTACAGAGAACAGCACGGGCACTGTAGGCACCGACGCCAGGAAGTTGCAAAAGTGCTTCAAGATTCCGTGGGACTCTACCGGCATGTTGCCGCACTAACAGCCTGGACGTCTCGATTATGCAGTCCGCTCGGCGCACTAGTCCCAAGGGCTGAAGCAAGCGGCGCAGCGATTGGGGGTTCGCTCTGGCCATCGCCATCGGACTTGGGAATCGGTGCGTCAACTCGAGGTAGGTGGGGACCACTCTGTCTGCTTGAGTTCGGCGAAGGAGAATCTCAGCGAGCAGGACATGGAATGGATCGGTTGACGTGCGCCACGGGTAGTGCCGTCCGTTCCGGCGGAACCAGTATACTACAGTGGCGGTCGTCTTGCGCCGCCAAGAGGTGTCTCGCATAGAGTGTATCATCTTCTCGTGCACGGCCTGTGTAGTCATCTCGAACGGGTGACGCCTGTCCGCCACTCAAACGAACACAAGCTTAACGAGTGCAGCCTTGCTATAGTTCGGCGACCCGCTTCACCATTACCAGTGTATCAGTGGTCTCTCTCCAGCGCTCATCCGTTCGCGCGTACAGTGCTGTTGTCGCGTCTTTCGCTATAGTCGCTGGCGTGAAAGGAACTGTCATTCAGCGGCCAGGAATTGGCGAGTTCTGGTGTTTAAGACTCTACCATAGCCTAGCGGCCACGTGATGAAGGGCCGATGCTACGTTCAGGAGGTCCCTGAATGCCTAGCTAAGTCCCTAGGTTCCGGTGTCGGCTGCCTAATGGCATGGTCACCGGCTCCGGTGCGGCCCGGACCCATCGACCATGTATCTAGCCATGCGTCTAGGTCCGTTTGATCGATCCGATGCGCCAGGTCAAGATCAACCCTATACTGAGTGCCCGAGACTCCTGGCGGTTCCGCCATTTCGAATCGCGGAGCCTCGCTTGCCCAGTACCAGGCCAGATCAGTCGAGGCTGCGTCAACATCGTAGGCTGGGCCTCGTTCTCCAGGTGAATCCATTCCTGCGCGCCTTACGGCGCGTTCGAGGGTGATGTAGGCCTCTGTTCCACGTAGTGACTGTCTTGCGTCGCAGATGAGCCGCGCTAGGGTGAGTCCGTTCGGGTCCTCTTGGACCAAGACAGACGCAATCGCAATCTGTTCCCCGGAAGTCGGAAAGAGTTGATGGTGCGAGAACCGATGGACTCGTCTGGGCCCAAGCCCGGTCTTGATCTCCACGCAGCACCTTCCACGAGGTTCTTTGAAGTCGAACCGATCTGTAGAATGTTTGTGCCAGAACGGTGCCCAGAATTGGAATCCTCGCACACGATGCATGACGAATAACTCGCCCCATAGGCCCTGCCGCTCCGCGGCGAGGTCGTTGCCCGGTGTTGTGGCGAACAACGATACCAGCGTCCCCAAGAAGTCGGTTAGTAGATCAGCGTCAATATCGCTACGGGTGCCGTACTCCGCCAAGAAACCATCCAGTACATGGAGGAATGTGTCGGTTTCCTTCGTGTCAGTAGTCACGCACGACAGCGCGTGCAATGTTACCGTCCGGGCATTTCCGTCCTCCTGGCCGAGTTCGATAACCCTGTAATCTCTCGACAACTCTAGGGCAACGCTGCGGGTTCGAAGCGCCGGGCGAAAGTGCGTTCCCCGCGCGGGGACAAAGAGTGCTGGCCGTCCACTCGCGTCTACCCCAAGGTATGCCTCGCTTTCGCAAGGAATGCGGGCTATAGTGTAAGTGTGGTCTGTTGGGCGCTGTACGAGCGCCCGAAGGAGATCAACAAGTGTCATGGACTCCCCACCACATAATGCAGATCGTAGTGAGCGTTATCCGCCGGAACGTAGAGAGCTAGGGCCGTCGTTTCCAGCGAATTGGGTGCATCAGGGACCTCCAGTCGTATGATGTGCACCTGGAGCTGCACACGGTTCCCGTGCAGACCGCTATCTCCGGGATAGTACTCCGGGTCGTCGAGTGATCTCCCGGGTGACCGGCCCTGCATCGGGTTGATTCGACCGTTATCCAGCTTTGTCCGCCTCCGTGGACGACCGCCGGACATCAGTAGGACATCCAGGTTCGGCAAGGCGCCCGCAACAAAGAGCCTAGTAAGAAACTCGTTGGTGTAGGTTGCCTCCCAGTCTGTTCCGTCCATGTCAAGCCGCCCAAGGAGGTCATGAACGACCACGGTGGTATCGCAGTTGGCCAAGAGGTGGTGCTCAACATTGCCAAACTGATGGGCCTGCGGCCTATGAACAGAGAAGAACCGGACCACGTGCGCGACATTCTGCTGCGCTCGAACCGGGTCTTCGACAACAATCTGCTGCACGTCCCAGCCCTGGCCTCTGAACTGCCGATAACTCGCAACAGAGGATCGCGTAGGGCGCAATCCCATAGATATATCCAGGCTAAACATACGCGGCCACTCTCGAATTGACAGGCCCTGGCGCTCATTGCGCCTTAGAGCATCCCAGAAGTCGTCCTCGTGCTGAAGAAGCTCAGTGTAGTCGCGGCGCAGTTGCGGTGGAAGGAAGATGCGACACAAGTCAAGGTATGACTCCTTGTACCCAAACCACCGCGCCCGCTGCTCGAGGGTGTCAGCGTTGGTCTCAGTCCTCGCGCGGCGTGTGATGTAGCTTACAGCCAGGCCATCAATAGTGACGCCTCGTCCCAGCATGTTCCCTCCGACAAGGATGTTATTGCGCAAGCGAAAGGAAGTTCGAATAGGATCACTACCAACGGGTAGGCTATTCACCAGCCAGACTTCGACAGCCAATTCATTTGGAAGCTGTTGTCGAACGCTTGCCCAGTCTGGGATATGCTCAACTGTACGACTGAGGTCATCGTAGCCTTGGCGAAAGAGCGCATCCAACTCTACTAGCGCGGGATCGGTGGAAGGCAGTGTAAGGTTACTACGCCAGAGAGATAGCAGATTGCGAACTGCCTCGTGCATACGTCTGTGACTCTCGCGCCGTTGTGCAGTATGAATCAGCATAGCGTGCCGGCCTTGCGGCTCTCGCAAATGGCGTACCGCGGCTCCAACTAAAAAGGTTGCTATCGCCAATCGGAGCGATGCAGGTATTCCTTGGGAGTCCTCATCATCAGCTTCGTCAGCAGGGATATCCCTGACATACTGGTCCTGGTCTTGCCCGAAGAAGACGCCGCCTCCGCAGTAGCCGCTGCCTGGCTCAAGCAGCACGCCGAAATCAGGTGACAGTCCATCAATGATGGGGATCAAGAGGTTGGCCTGTGGAGTTGCTGTGTAGGCAACATAAGCATGGTGTGGGAGCTCGTCCCTTAGTTCGAGAATGCCTCTGTAAACGGCCGACATCCTCCCACGCCTGAACTGGGTGTTGAGAGAAGCCTCATCGCCTTCGTCATCTATGATCAGCATCGGGTAATTGTCCAACTCGGGGTCCCCAAGAATACGCCGGAGGTTGGCGAGGCGCGTAGGGTTCTTGAGCGTGACGAGGACGGCACTTCCAGCTTGGTTTACCACACCTTGAATGACATCTAGGTCGGGTGGCGTTGGGTTCTTGAAGGCCGCAAGAGATAGTCGATTCGCCCCAAGATCATCACAGAGTCGGTTATACGTCTGCTCAAGCAGCGTCTGCTTTGTGCCAGAGAGTACCGCGATGATGCGGTAGCCATTATCGATCGCAAGTGCTATGAGGCTTGTGTACGAGAGGGTTTTCCCACTCTGCACCTTACCCAGTGCCAAGCCCGTAGACCGGTTAGGTGGTCCCTGAGGACTGGGACAGTAAGCCAACACTGTACCGGCGGTTGTGACTACGCGCTGCCAGTCAGCGTCGCTGACGCGATCAGCATACACTTGGCGGAGGCGCTGGATTTCCGGACCGTCCAAGCGCACCGCAGAGTGAGGTGATGGCACCAAGGGATCCAAGCCCGCACGATTAGTCTCCATGATTCACCTCAATCTCAGACGCGCGTCGAAGGATCTTGTTCATGTAATTCCTGAAATCACTAGGCGCAACAAGACCATTAGAAGAGGTCTGCCGTGCCATCTTTTCAGCTAGGGCAAGGGCCAATACGAATGTCTGCAGGAGTTCCAGGAACTCTGGTCGATGCAGATACGGTGCAAAGAATGGGTGCGCCATATTGAGGAAGACGTGGATCTCGTGATCCTGCGGATAGTGCACGTGCATCCAGTGCGCTTCGCTCAGTTGGTCTTGCCAATGCAACTTGAAGGTCCAGGTATCGGAACCAACGTCTAGACTGTACTGCACGGGCCCGGCGCTAACATCCCGAAGCTTCACGACGTCACGCGTCTCCTCTACTTCCCTTGCAGGTGGATCGGGGAACTTCAGTTCCTGTGCGATCGCTGAGCCAAAACGGGTATCAGTGAAAACACGCCGCGGTCTTTCCGATGCAAACTCCATGTCGCTGCTGCTGACTGAGCGGCCACGCTCACGGTATCCCTCAGCCCTGTCCATGTAATCCTGACATGCGCTCTTGAGAGCATCTATGAACGCGTCCTCAAGCCCTCCCGACCAGTCAAAAGCGTCCTTAGCCTGAGTAACGGGCCATTCGTCTAGGTGAAGCTCGCCGACCAGTCGTTGAGAACGAAAAGTGTTGCCCTGTCCGAAAATCTCAGTCGGCTTGTAGCCCTCACCAGGCCCGCCTACCACGACACGCCCCCTCCGGAGGAGAGCAAAACCCGCGTCACGCTGGTTACCGGGTATGCGTATCCCGACCCACCCGGTGACGCGCAACGGTGAACTCGCTAGCTCGGCCGGCACCACGAAGGAGAGTGGTTTTCGCCACGTAATCCGCTCGCCGTCGACTTCTTCCTCCAGAATAGGGGGCTCTTGGAAGCTAATGGGTCCTCCGTTCCAAAGAATCTCGATCTCACCAGACCGCAGGTCTTGACGGTACATGCTACCGAGTTGATCTCTGATGCGCGCCGGTGTGCGACCACGAATGGGTTTGTACAGTCCCTGAATAGCGATAACAGTGTAGTGGCTAGAACGCGGGGCGCTGCGCTCTATGATGTTCAGGGACTCGTACTTGCGATCGATAAGGTCGGGAACATGCACGGTTACCTCGAGTTCGCTGGGCTCGTCCAGTCGAGTGGTTCGGATTGTCCAGGTGCTCCCAAACCAACATGCTGCCGTCTTGAGACCCATCCCGTACTCACATCGCCCGGTTCGATTTGGCGGGGGGCTGTCAAGCACTACAGCCCTGGTCAACTCCTCAACATTCATCCCATGCGCGTTATCCCGGATGGTGAGACTGTTCGCATCGGCGTCGTAAACGACTTCAATGTGGAGATGGTCTGGGTCTTCTCCACGATAGGCCTCGAGTAATGCCTCGCGGTGGTCGAAGTAACTCTGAGTCGCATTGTCCATGAACTCCGCGATGGCGTACCAGGGCTTGTAGCTAAGCCTTCGATACGTTGCATAGACGCTAACTGCCGGGCGGATATTGACGGTGGTCACGGAGCGCCCTTCAGGCATGCCAGTCGATCCCCCCTCGGCGCGGCGGACTCCACAGTGGTGGATTCCACAACAGGCTCTTCTTCGTGAAGTGAGGGTACCGCCGCGAACAGAGACCGTTGCTGTTCTGGTGCCTCGAACAAAGCACGACCAACCAACTCTGCGACGGTTACATTGACGGCGTTCCCGAGAGCCTCATAAGCCTTGCTAGGCCTGTCGGGCAGGTTAGGCAGGTCTTCCATGCTTTGCAGTCGCTTACACTCGGTAGGAGTAATGTAACGTCTCTCCCACCCAATGATTGGGACCTGCGTAGAAGTCATTGCAACCAATGATGGGGATGTTGTTGGTCGCTTGAGCCGCACGCCTGAGGCGCGGATCTGGATAACACAACGATCGATTCTGCGGGGATAGTCTTGTTGACAGTTCCATTCGAGTTTCTGAAAGCTTGACGGGAACCGCGCGATCTTCATCTTCCATTCATCCAACCAATTCCGATGCCGCGCATAGAACTCGCGATTCTTACGTATGAATCCTACTTTCCACTTGGGAAAGCGTTGTTGCTGGGACCGGGCGTGTGAAGGGAGCAAATCGAAGACGTCTTCGCGCGTCCGGCCAGTCAGCTGGTACCCTAAGGAGCCTGTATACCGCCAGAGGGTTCGAAGAGGTGTCGCAAACGGCGTTCTCTCCTCGTAGGGGTAAGTAGCGCCGAATTCCATCGCCCACAGTGGATGCGGGACTTTCTCATCTCGTGGAAGCCAGTCGAGCAATTCCTGCCATACTTCTAGGCATTCGGCGACGTGTTGCGGAATCTTCCGCGCATCGGGTGGGTTATGGTCCAGAACGTCTCGAATACTTGAGGGCGGTACAGTTTGGTCCGGCTGCGGCCACTTGAATAGGTCGAGACTGTGTCGGCTTGCGACGATGTATATGCGTTCACGAATCTGGGGAATGCCGAAATGATGTGGCGACAGCTTCGTGCTCCGCACGTCATACCCCTCTGTGCGAAGCAACCGTTCCGCAGTCCCCCACGTCCGTCCGTGGTTGTGGCGCTCGAAGTTGGGGACGTTTTCGAGGATCAGGTATGGCGGGCGATGATAGCGAATCAGGCGAAGTATTTCATAGAGGAGGTCTCCAGACGTGGGGTCGTCGAAGCCGTTCTGGCTCCCTGCTTTGGAGAAAGGCTGACACGGGAATCCGGCGCAAAGAATGTCGTGAGACGGGATATCCTGTGCCGTAACTGCCCGAATGTCTCCGGCCACGGGCAGACGGAAGTTCTGTTCGTAGAGCGCACGAAGAGTTGGATCGATCTCGCAAGCGAAGACACAAGTATGTCCGAGGCGGCGCATAGCGAGATGGAAGCCACCAAGGCCTGCAAAGAGATCGATGAACTTCATGTACGTTCGCGTCCTTCCTCTAGAACGGACTCCCGGTCATAATGTTGCTAACCCAAAGTCCTGTGCAACTAAGCGACTGCACTCTGGACCGCTCCGACTTCGCACTCTGGACTGCCCGGTGCCCGTACCGCCTTGCGACAGGCCTGACACAACAACAGGAATCGGGCTGATGGGCGTGGGCCGCCCCCGAATCCTGCCTCTTTGGGCTACGGATTCTCGTTCGCTCGCGTGAATCCTCCTTCTGTGCGGGACGCCGCAAAGCCCAGTGGGACCGGCCCTGGAAGACGACTGTGTCCATTGCTGGGAGCGCCACTCACGATCGGCACTGGACAACGCTTCCCAGTCGGTACAGCGGTCCGAGAGCCATCCACCCGGCGATCCTCAAGACGACGCTCATGCACCCGGCGTTTCTGGCTATGACTGGAACCGTGGTAGCCTCGGCACGCCCCCCACGGTGAAACGCTCGACCGCTTCCAATTGACTGCCGGTCGCTTCAAGGCAGGTACCTCCAAGAGGAGTACTACGAACTGCGAGAAGTATCGGGTGTGGCGTCTGAGACCGACGTTGCCAAGTCCCGGAGGATTACTGCCAGGCGTTCTGTAGCCTCAGCCAGGTTGAGCAGTGCACCCGCCATGTCCACTGTTCGATCTTCGCGGTCTGTGCGGCCTTAAATGGCTGTATCATCGAGGAGTGCAGCTACTGGCATTCCCAATCGTTCAGCGAGATACTCTAGGGTGTCCAGCGACGGCGCCACTCTATCATTCTCGATCTGGCTGATCATAGACTTGCTAAGCCGGTTTCCGGCAAGTTCCTTCTGCGTTAGGCCGCGGAGTTGGCGGGTCTTCCTTACACGGCTTCCCAAAGACACACTGGTGGCTCCTGTGCCGGCATGCAGGTCCCTGGGCGTCTCATTCTACCCCCTTCTGGCGCCGGCGGATTGACGGCCCTTGATCCCACACGTTCGAGGGCGTAGCAGAACTTTCCTTCTAGTGAGTACGAGGCTGCACGCAGGGCTCCAGATCCGCTCCTCGTGAAGACACTGATGTCCAGCGAGATCTCATCTACGCCGGACACCATACAGGGTCTTCGCTACCATGAGTGGGCTAGAAGTTGGAATTGAAGCTTTCCGGCGTTCAGGTAAGCCATCGCGAGGAAGTTGGCGTCGGAGCGGTAGCCGCGGGCCCGGGCTTTGGCGGCCTGGAGGAGGCTGTTCATCCCTTCCAGCATGGCGTTGGTCAGCCGGTGTTCGAACCAGGCGAGGACACCCTCCTGGTGCTGCCTGATGGTCTTGGCCACGCGGATCATGGGCTCGAGGCGGCTGTGGGTCGCCCAGAAGTACCATCGCTTCAGGAAGGCCTCTTCCGTCGCCCGATCCGGTTGCTCGAAGAAGTCCTGGAGGCTGAGCTTCATCTGGTAGGCCTGGGCCGTCTTCAGGTGATGCTGGCGCAGGCTCTCGAGCTGTTGGCTCTGGCGCGGCTTCAGGCTGCTGGGGTTCTTCAGCCACAGCTAACGGGTCTTCTTGAGGAGCGGGTTGGTCTTCACCTCGTCCCGCCGGACCTCGTCGACGGCGTCGTTGGCCAGCTTCATGATGTGGAACCGGTCAAGGGTGATCCGGGCGTTGGGGAGGTACTCTTGGGTCCCGTGGATGTAGGCGGGCGACATCTCGCAGGTGACCTCCGCGATGACTTCCGGGTTCCCCCCGTGCCTGGCCAGATGGCCAGCGAAGGCGGCCACTGTCCCTCTGTCCCTGCCGGAGGTCCCAAAGATCATGCGAACCCGCTCCAGGTCCAGGAAGAGGGTGATGTAGTGGTGCCAACGCCGGCTCGCCGTCTCGTCCACCCCCACCCGCCGTACCTCCGAGAGGTCCTGCCTTTCGACCGCCTCCGCGGTGTGGTGGCGGATGATCCTCCAGAGCCGCGTGTCGTGCTCACCCACCATCTTCGCCAGGGCGTTGACCGGCATCTCACGGGCCATGGCGACGATCATGGCCTCGAAGAGGAGGGTGAAGCCGCTCCCGGGGCGGCTCCAGGGGACCTCCACCTGGTGATCGCCGCGCATTGGGGGCATTGACCCGAGGGACCCAGGCGTGGAGGTAGCTGCGGTGCTCGAAGAAGTTGAGGTTCCGCCAGGCCTTCTCAGCGGTGTCGTACCCGCCCCCTCAGCGCCGCAGCGGGGCAGGCGAACTCGCGCCCCGTTCGAAGTCCACCCAGAGATGGAACTGCTTCTCTTCCGGGGAGAACTGGACCTTGACCACCTTCCAGGGCGGTACCAACCCCAGGGCCACACTGAACAGCGACTTGCTGTCGTCTCGGTTGGAACGCCGACGCGGGGCCATCTCTCTGCCTCCGGACCCCCAGGGCCCTCCATCGTACCGCTCGTAGGCTGCGGCGCCAAGGGTTCGCCTCCGGCCGCCTTCGCCGCCCTTGACGCCGCAGCCTACGAGCGATCTATCCCTCTTGGCCCGGGGAAAAGATGCAGCACCCTTTCGAGCCGCTGGGCGTGTATCCTTCCACTCATCTCGCTACCCATTAAGAACAGCGAGGGGCCACCATACGGAGCGGCGTGGGTGGCGTGTGTCCAGGCTGCTTGACGGGTTTCGCCTGTGCGGTCAAACTCGGAGTTGCGTAGGGCGCTTGACCGGTATTCCTAGGCGTGATCCCTCCGGATAAGAGAGGCTCAGAGGGCGCAGAGTACGGAGTTGCATAGGTGATCCAGCTTAACCCCAGATTTTGCACGGGTCCCTTCGATGGACGAGAATCGAACACGAGATCGTGAGGAATAGAGTGCTGTTGACGGTAATTTGCTCTGCAAGCTGGAAATATGAGCCGCTAGGCGCCATGAGGAAGGCGGTGCACGGTGCAGGGAGATGGGCGAAACGGCGTGAGCAACGGGGCAGAGGGCGCCAGAAGGACGCGGCTGCCCGAGCCACCTGCTCCCAACGGTAGCTGTCGCACCTTGCCGGCAGCGTTCGGAGTACGCTATGTACTCAGAGCGAGCCGGACGGCCTCCCAGGCTGGCCGGTGCACCCAGAGCGCCGGCAGGCGGAGGGTGAGCCGCCGTGCGTGGCGCACCAGCAAGGCCGGTACCCGGAGCAAGGTCCGTTGCAGGCGGGTCGCGGTGTAGTGGCGATAGGGCGCCGGGGCCAGCACCTTCAGCCGGAGCAGCAAGTTGTAGGCGATGCCCTTGATCAGCAGGTCCGCCGCATTGGGCCAGAAGGTGGCCTTGCCGATGGAGTCGATGCCGAGCCCCTCCTTCAGCTCCTTGATCCCGTTCTCGGCGGTGCAGCGCTGATTGTAAAAGTGCCAGACGTCCTCCTCGTCCCAGTCCTCGCTGGTGAAGATCGCCTGGTACTCCCAGGCGGACGCTTCGAAGAGCAAACGCTGGGCGGGCTCGAAGGAGGGCCCGGGTGCCCTCTGGGCGCGGATGAAGACCACCCGCCGGCTCCGCTTCCACCTGGGAGCCTGGTAGGTGACCGAGGCGGCCTCGATGATCGGCTCGTCGCTGCTCGCGAGCCGCCGCCACGCGAGAGGCTTGAAGACCTGGCTCTGCAGGTGCGGGTTCAGCCTCAGCTTGAGGGCGTAGGCCACCTTGTGGCCCGTTCGCCTCTCCTCGGCCTCCAGCTCCTCCAGCAGGGCTTCCGTGCCGAAGTGGGCGTCTCCTCGGACGAAGCGGACCGGGAAGCCCTCCGGGAGCTGCTTCTTGGCTTGGAAGCGGATGACCTCCCGGGCGTTCGGGGTCTTCCCCGAGCGCAGGGCAGCGTGCAACAGCGCCCGGCTCTGCCCTTCGAAAGCGACGAAGGGCTGGTAGCTTCGCCGGCCATGGTAGCGGGGGTTGTAGCCCACGGCCGTTCCCTGCTGGCGGCCGTGGACCGTCTCCACGGTGTTGTCGATGTCTACGATGGCCCCACCGCAATTCCGGAGGAGAGGGTGGAGCATCTCCCGGTGGACACCCTCCAGCCCCGCCACCTCCCGGCGGCTCCCGAAGCGATCCAGCGCCCGGTAGCCGGTGGCGGGGTGGGGCAGCTTCTTCAGCCGCAGCTTGGCCGCCAGGAGCGGGTCGTGCTTCAGTTCGGCGGTCTCGACGATACGGCCCATCCCCAGGGCGGCCTTCAGGATCAGGTACTCCACCTCGGTGGTCCGGGAGTAGGTGGCCCACAGAGACTTGGGGGTGAGGTGCCGCTCCAGGCACTGAGGGAGCCCGAGATGGTCGAAGAGGTCCACCAACAGGTTCGCCCCGCCGAACGCCGTGAGACCGTGTTTGTCGAAGCGCTCCTCGATCTGCGGTGCGGGGAAGGACATCAGGGGGGAAGCCGTCGAATCGTTCACCCGGAAGGTGCGCCTTTCGTTGTTTGGATTTTACCCACAAAAGAACTTCGCGGGGCACCTTCCCATCTCCTTCCTAAAAAAGCCTGCTGCGAAATCTCGGTTAACTCACGCGGGCGGCGAGTGGGGCACTGTGGCAGGGTCGTGGTCTTCGAAACAGCGAAAGCGCAACGTGACCGACAACAACACTTACCACCCCCCACTTCTGCGTAGCCGCCCCGCCGGCGCTTCCTGGGCTCGCTCCGTCCCTAGAAACCCTAGCGCTGACCCGGCCGGGAGCCCCCGCCGCCACACCCACCCACCCGCGGCGCGTCGCCGACCGCCGCTGGCGAGTAGGCATTGGCCCGGACCAGCTCAATGCCCGCGGGGACCTGGCCTTCGCCCCGCCGGTTCACTCTGGCCCCGGCGGACCAGCTCGTATGACGGCTCGTCCGAGTGGTCCGGTGCCGAGGACGACAAGTCGCGCCTGAGAGTTGGTCATGGATCGCTCCTTCTCGGCGCCTGCAGGCTCTCCTACGTCGTGCGGCCTGCGGGAGACTGCCCCGTCGGGTAGAGCTCGAAGCGCAGGCTCCCCGGCTCCTCGCCCGGGCCCACCCGGTGGAAGCCGGCCTTCTCCAGGACGCGGATCGACGGCCGGTTGCCTGGTATGGCCTCGGCCACGGCGCGCACGACGCGGGCCGCCCGAGGACCCACCCCACCGGGGCCGTCACGATTTCGGGCGGGTAGGCATGCCCCTGAAACGCCTCCAGCACCGCGTACCGGACCTCCACCGCGCCGCCCCGGAGCGGTCGCTTGAAGCCGCCGTTCGCCACCAGGAGGGCCTGTTCCGGCTCCCCGTCCCCAGCAAGCCGTACCGGGCGTACCATCCCATGCCGGCCGGATCGACCTCGAGGCGTGCCAGGAGAAAGGGAAGGGCGTCGGCCAAGGTCTCCCGAGGCCACGCGTCAAGGACTACCGCCCGCAGCATGGGGGCCAGTCGCTCGCGGCCGGCCATCTTCGCCCGTACAAGGAAGGCCGGCATGAACCGTCCGCGGTCGATTTCGCCAGATTACGCACTGACGCGGAAACGCTTGTGCAATACAACGTGGTGGGCGGCCGCGCTCATAGCCTTCCTCTGGATGGTCTCCCAATCTCCAGCTTGGACGGGGTTGCGGGGCGACCTTCCTTCTTAAGGTCTCTTCAGCCCACCGCCTCCGGGACCCTACGAAGGGCCCCAGCTTCATCGTTCTACTGCTACCACCTCTTGGCATCAGAGCAACCTACCCCGCCGCGCCTCCCTTTCGATCGGCTTTGACAGAGGCGAGTGCCTCGAACGCCCTGGACCCTGAGAGCAACGTAATGCGCATTATGGCGGAAGCACGCGAGAACACACTCTATTGAGAGATACTTGATGGTAGAATCATCTCAAGCGTACTCTTGAAGCAAGATGGCAGCCAATCGCGCTTGACAATTGCAGAAGGACTGACAACAATGTCGGCAGAATAAAGCGCGGCCAGCCGGTTTTTAAGGAGGCGGCGTGGATGTCTCCGAGAATCAGTGAGCAGAAGCGAGAGGCACAGGTTGAACGCATTCTTGAGGCGGCAAGACGATGCTTTGCGCGCAATGGATACCAGAGTACCACCCTAGAGGAAATCAGCATTGAAGCTGGCCTCAGCAAGGGTGGAATCTACACGTACTTCGCGACGAAGGAAAGCATCTTTCTCGCACTTTCCCGAAAGGCTCATGCCGCCAAACTCGACGCCTTACGAGGGACATACGACGAGCGAGACGACGCTTTGCAGAGAATCTTAGCTATGTGGCATCGCATTATCTGGTCTTGGGAATCGCTAGAGGACCAAACCAGGGTCTCCTGGGAGTTTTGGTACCACGTTTCCAGACAGCGAGATGCTGGATTGCTGCGAGTTCTGGAGAAGCAATATGACGACCTCGCCAGACTGTTCAGGGACGCACTGGAAGAGGGTATCAAGCGCGGTGAATTGGACGCCTCCCTCGACGTGGACATGGTGACACGAGTATTCTGGGTATTAACAGATGGACTCGTGGGCTACTGGCTCGCGAGGAATCAAAGGCCCTCGACCGCTGAGCTAACCCGCGTCGAGAGAGTGATCAGCAGACTTGTCAGGCGCTCACTGCCGGCGGCGGGCGACACAGCCGAGCGTTGAGTGTTCTCCACGTGGAGGGAGAGGCGGAGGTCGTCCATGACTCAGGCGCAGCAAGGGAAGTACCCTACCCCTGAGGGCTGGTACACGATCATCCGCCTTCCAGGTTTCGGCCAACTCTGGGGCATACATCTGCTGACATCTGTCGCAGGGCAGTTCCACATCCTTGCACTGACCTGGATTGCAATTGAACTTACCGGGTCTGAAGCTGCGGCTGGTGCCCTCCTGATGATGAGTGCCATTCCCCGGGCAATTCTGCTACCCGTTGGGGGGGCAATAGCGGACAGGAGCCCTGCCACAAAAGTGCTCACATGGACGCTGTCGGTACTAGCCGTGCTTGCTGGGTTGCTTGGCACGGTGCTTAGTCTTGCACGACCTTCTGTATCGCAAATCGGGCTGCTTGTATCTGTCTTTGGGATTGCCGTGGCGATGTACTCGCCAGCCGCGTTTGCAGCAGTCGCTCCGATTGCGGGGCGGGAAAACCTACAAACAGCAAACGCCTTGATACAGTTCACGACGCAGGCGGGGCCCTTCCTTGGGTCACTTGCAGCGACGGCCGCTTTTGCAACAGTGGGACTTCGCGCGTCCTACCTTGTAGTCGCGTGCTTGCTTGGTATTGCAACACTGCTTGCTGCCAACCTCGGTAGATTCGATACATCATATGCAGATCAACATCCGCCAACATCTAGCGAGGATGACATGGTTGGGGCCCAGGCGAAGGGCCGCGCAAGGTTCGGAAGCATCATGAGGTCGGTAGAAGTCATCCTCCTGCTGCTAACCTCTGCCGCCATCAACTTGAGTGTTGTCGGGCCGCTCCAAGTCGGCCTCGCGGGGCTGGTCCGCAACGGGTCGGGTACTGGGCCAGAGATGCACGGTGTCTTTGTGGCTGTATTCGGCCTAGGGTCCCTGTTGGGATCAGCGGTCCCTGCCCTGGTCCTCGGGAAGACTGGTACTGATCGCCGCATCTATCGATGGCTGACTGTGCTTGGTGCACTTTGGGTGTTCGTTGGCAAGGATACTGGGGCTGTAACTACAGGCGCACTCCTCTTTGGATCTGGAGTCTGCGTCGCCGTCGTTAGCGTCTTGGTGATATCAAGAATCCAGGGGGTGGTACCGGCCGCGGTGTTGGGTCGTGCTATGGGTATTCTCCTTGTTGCGTCCACGGGGTTGCAGCCTCTGTCCCTGTTATTGGCGGGCTACGGATCAGAGTGGATTGGACCAAGCCGGCTTTTCCTTATCAGCGGTGTTTTTGCTGCTGCTGTGGGATTGGCTTGTCAGGCAATCAGTATCCGAACAGATGCGAAGATGAAAGCCTCGTCTCGAGAAGGAGCGGAGTCCTGAAGCAGTGGTAGACAGCCCCAGAGATACCCATTGGAGGTGAATCGATGTCGATATTGAGACGAGACAACGGTGCATGTCTGGAGGTGGCTCAAATGCCGCAAGCGTGAGTGCCTTCTCGGCGAGGACGCTAAACAACATCACCCCCCACTTCCGCGTGTTGCCTTGCCAGCGCTTTCCGGGTTCTCTCCGTCCCGGGAGACCCCAGCGCTGACCCGGCCGGAGCGGTCCGGTGCCGAAGACGACGTGTCGCGCCTGAGTGTGGGTCATGGGTCTCTCCTTCGCGGCGACTGCAGGGTCACCTACGTCGTGCGGCCGGCGGAAAGTCGCCCCGTCGGGTGGAGCTCGAAGCGCAGGCTCCCCGGCTCCTCACCCGGGCCCGCCGGCTGGAAACCAACCTTCTCGAGGACTCGGATCGACGGCCGGTTGTCTGGCATGGTCTCGGCAACGACGCGCTCGACGCCGGGCCGGCGGAGGGCCCACCCCACCAGGGCCGTCACCATCTCGGTCGCGTAGCCACGCCCCTGAAACGCCTCCAGCACCGCGTACCCGACCTCTGCCACGCCGCCCCGGGGCGGTCCCTTGAAGCCGCCGTTCGCCACGAGGAGGGCCTGTTCCGGCTCCGCCGTGCGCACCAGGCCGTACCAGGCGTACCATCCCACGCTGGCCGGATCGGCCTCGAGGCGTGCCAGGAAGAAGGGGAGGGCGTCGGCCAAGGTCTCCGGAGGCCACGCGTCGGGGACCGCCGCCCGCAGCATGGGGGCCAGTCGCTCGCGGCCGGCCATCTCGGCCCGCACAAGGGTGGCTGTGGCCGGCACCAGCCGCATGCGACGGGTCGGGAGCTCAGGGACGCTCATCGTTCCTCCCGGACCCGCAGGAAGGCGTGGACGACCCGTTCCCACTCTACTTTCCATACGCCGCCTTCATCTCCGCCAGGCCCCACGGGGGGACCTCGGGCGCCCGGCCCGCGGTCCCGAACGCCTCCATCCGCTTCTTGATCTCGGCGGCGATCGCCGCACGGGCGGCCTTCAGATAGGCACGGGGGTCGAACTCCTGCGGGTTCTCGGCCAGGAACTTCCGGACGGCTCCGGTGGCCGCCAGGCGGATGTCGGTATCGACGTTGATCTTGTTGATCCCGCGGGCGACGGCCTTCTCCAATGCATCCAGAGGGACGCCTCGGGCCGCTTCCATCTTGCCCCCGTACCGGTTGATCAAGGCCACGTGCTCTGGCGGGACGCTGGAAGAACCATGAGAGACCAGGTATGTGTCGGGCAGGAGCCGGCGGGTCTCCTCGATGATCTCGAAGGCGATCTTGGGCTCCCCCTTGAACTTGTACGCACCGTGGGAGGTCCCGATGGAGATGGCCAGGGCGTCCACACCCGTCCGCTCCACGAACTCCACCGCCTGCTCGGGGTCGGTGAGCTGGGTCATCCCGGAACCGACGTCGTCCTCGATCCCGCCCAGGGTGCCCAGTTCACCCTCGACGGAGACGCCGCGCGCATGGGCGTACTCGGCCACCCTGCGGGTGACCTCGACATTGTACTCGAAGTCGGACGGCGTCTTGCCGTCTTCCATCAGGGAGCCGTCGATCATCACCGAGGTAAAGCCGAGGTCGATGGCGCGTTGAACGACTTCCATGCCGTTCCCATGGTCCAGGTGGACCGCGACCGGAATCTCGGGGGCGAGCTCGATCGCGGCCTGGATGATGTTGACGAGATACTTGTCCTGGGCGTACTTCAACGCTCCCCGGCTGACCTGGACGATCACCGGTGACCGGGTCTCCTGGGCGGCGGTGATGATCCCCTGCATCTGCTCCATGTTGTTGACGTTGTAGGCGCCCACGCCGAACGGTCGGCCCGCTTTGTGAGCCCGCAGGCTGGCCTCCAGGATTGCTTTGGACGTTACCAGCACGTGGCTACCCTCCTGTCTCACGTACCCTTCCCCAGGCGGCTTCCGCGCTCCGCTGGCAGTAAACGCCGGCGCTTTCGAGCTCCTGGTCCAGCCAGTCTACGGTCTTGGGCACCAAGGCGTCGGCAAAGGGGACCGGCACGATTCGGGTCCCCTGAAGGCCGGTCATCCTTCCGGTGACGCCGGCGAACAGGTAGTCCACGGCAGCCAAGCCGAATCGGGTCCCCAGGATCACGTCGTCCGCGATGGGAGCCAGCCCCCGCAACGTATACCCGAGGTCGGTGGCACGCACCTTTTCGAGCTTCTTCAACCCCAGCCGGTGGCAGATGATCCTCCGCAGGAGCTGGCCCACGCCGCCCAGCTTCGGATTGCCGTGCGCGTCCCGCCCCAGGTCCTCCTCGAGCAAGGCCCTGACCACGGGGATCTCCGCCCTCGCCTCCTGCAGCAGCGGATCCTCCGGGCTGATCTTGAGCCCTTCCGCCACGGCGATGTTCACGTAGCCCTGGCGCCGGTAGATCGTTTCGATCCGCCCCATGAGTCCCGCGAGGTCGACGGCCTTCTCCGGAATCAGGATGACGTCGGCACCGCCGGCGATCCCGATCTCCAGAGCCAGCCACCCGGCCTCACGACCCATGATCTCGACCAGCGAGATCCGGCTGTGGGTCCGGGCGGACTCCGCGGTGCTGCGGAAGGCCGTGGCGCCAAAGGCGACTGCGGTCTTGAACCCGAGCATGGTGTCCGTACCGGAAACGTCGTTGTCCACGCTCTTGGGAGCGGCCACGACCGGAAACCCCATCTCGGCGAGCCCCATGGCGGACCCGATCGTGTCGTCGCCCCCTGTGGCCAGCACGGCGTCGACGCCGATCCTCTTCAGGTTCTCCAGGAGCTTCTGCGGCACATTCCGGCTACGGTTCGCGTCGGAGAAGGGGTTGAAGCGCGAGGAGGCCAGGATGGAGCTTGGCTTGTTCTCCAGTCCGACGACCGCCTCCTTGTCCAAGGGGATCAGGTGCTCCTCGATGTTGTCGGCTGCAGCCCCTTCGAAGGCCTTCCGGATGCCGAGAAACTCCGCCCCGTAGCCCTCGACCCCTCTCCGGACGGCGGCGGCGATGAACGCGTTGATCCCGGCGCAGTCACCCCCGCCGGTCATGAGAGCAATCTTCTTGATCACGGTCGATCGCCTCGCTGCGCCGGTGGTCACTCCCCGGCCTTGTCTGGGATTTTCGTGACAAGACGCGCAAAGTCCTCTGCGAGCCGAAGCGAGGGTGATCGCCCCGAGCGCTACCTAGATCGCCGCCCTGAAGTCCTCATAGCGAACGGCCAGCAGGTCGCGGTCCGGCCTGTTTCGGGGCGATCTCGGCACCCAGAGCCTGCGCCCGTGGAGGGCCTGGAGGCCGTAGATCAGGGTCGGGCCGTCTTCCTCTTCGAGGATGTCCGGCCGGACCTGGATCTCGTAGTCGGGGGTCACCCCCAAGAAGTAGCGGTCAAAGGCGCTGTGGTGGAGGGCGCAGAGGGCCAGGCCGTTGCGAACGGTGGGCTCGCCGCCCGGCTGCGAGTCCGGGACGATGTGGGCGGCGTCGAGGAGTTCCTCGCGCCGGAACCTGCAGAAGGCGCACTGCCGCTGGTACGCCTCCAGGACGCGCTCGCGAAAGGCCCGCTGGTGGAGCCGCACACGTACCTGGGCGGTCGTGTAGCGCCGGCGCATCTCCCGGACCTCGCCGAAGGAATCCTCCGGGGCCGCGGAACCGCCTCGGGGAGGCTCGAGCTCGTAGGGGATATCGACCACGACGGTGACGGCGAGCTCCGAGGGACGGTCGTCCACCACGTAGACGGGCCACGCCGCCAGGTACTCCCCGGGAACCACGCCGTGGAAGTAGATCAAGGGCACCGCACGCTGCCCGGCCAGCCGGAGCCCGCGGTTGTCGGGATGGTCCGGGTCCGTCCCTCGGTACCGATAGCGGAGGAGGCCGTCGCGGTCGAAGGCGTCGTCACAGGGCCCACCGGGTGCCGTCGTGATCGAGAGCGGGATCTCCCGCAACACCCTGGGCTTGAAGATCCCCTGGGGGCCAAGGAGGGGGATCCGCTGGCCGTCCAGGACGAAGCCCTGGAGGAGCAGGGCGCGCGGGAGGACGTCCCCGTACCGTGCCACCTGCTCGGCTACCCACCTGAAGGCCTCGGACCGCACACGGGCGTCGTCCATGTCCTCCAGTCCTTCTGTCCGGAGCTGCCGAACGCGCTCACACGCGGGCTCACGCGCTGACGGGTCGTGACGTCCTCCGAAGATGGCGACCGAGACGGGGGAGAGCCACTCTGCCTTGGCCAGGTACCTGTCGACGGGTTCCCGAGCGCTCGCCATCTCCCCCGGCGTGTCGTGGAACGGTCCGAGGGCGAGCAGGGCGAAGGGCAGGCCCGCGAGCACCTTCCGATGGCACACAGGCTGCACGTCGACCTGGAGGCCGCGCTGGGACAGGGCCCTTCCAATGACTTCGGCGACCTCCCGCGTCGCGCCGTACCTGGTCGCGTAGGCCACGAGTAGAACCATGACCATGCAGGCCGCGAACGAGCCACAGACCTCGACCCCGGCCTTTGGGTCAAGATGGGCATGCTTTCCCTACCGCGGGGGCTTTTCCTTCAAGGGCCCTTTCGCGAGATCGCTGAGGAGGTACTGGCCGATCTCGTCAGCGTGACTTCTTCCGCACTCGATCTGGATGATGCTGTGTGCGCCCAACGGTCGCTGGCGACGACGCCCACTCGGCCCTACCTCTCCACCTCGCGAAGGACCCGGCAGGGATTGCCCGCAGCCAAGACCCCTTCCGGGATGCTCCGGGTGACGACGCTGCCCGCGCCGATCACCGACCCTGAGCCGATGCGGACGCCGGGGCAGAGGATCGCCCCGCCCCCGATCCAGACGTCGTCGCCCACCGCGACCGGTCTCGCCAGCTCGAGCCCCTTGCGCCGCTCGGCCGCACTCACGGGATGGGTGGCCGTGTAGATCTGGACCGCCGGCCCGATCAGCACCCGGTGGCCGATGGTGACCGGCATCACGTCGAGCACCACGCAGTTGAAGTTGAAGAAGACACCGTCGCCCAGGGTGATGTGGCTCCCATAGTCGCAGTAGAAAGGCGGCTCGATCCAGGTCCCCTCCCCCGCAGCCCCGAAGAGCTCCCGAATGAGGCGCGCCCGCTCTTCAGGCTGATCGTCCCGGGTCGCATTCAGCGCCTGCAGGAGAAGGCGCGCCCGCCTGCGCTCCGCGACCAGTTGAGGGTCCGACGCGTCGTACAGCTCGCCCGCCAGCATCTTCTCCTTCTCGCTTCTCACTTGATCAGCTCCTTGCGTGCGATCCATGGCCAGCGCTCTGGGCCTACCGCCCGCTCTGCCGCCCGGTTCTCCCACTCGCCCCACGCCGCCGCGGACAAGCTGAGGAGGAAGGCCGCGATCGGGTCCGGCGGCTCCCGCCACGAGGCTTCCCTCGGGACCGAGCTTCACGCCCAGGCGGGCGAAGGGTCGAAGGCGACGGGCATGCCGTGCTCCCGGGCGAGCCGCGCCGCGGCCAGATAGGAGGCGGCCTGGTCTGGGGCCCGAAGGCCGTACCCCGAGAGGAAGAGGAGCGATGCGCCGGCGATGGCCGCCCTCCGGGATTCGGTGAGCTCCAGCGGTGTCGCGGCCGCCCCGCCATACGAGAACATGGTCCGCTCGCCCTGCGCGTCTACGAAGGAGACCACGTGCCCCGGTGGCGCAGGCGCTCGCGGGCGGTCGCTCGCGCCCACGTTACGGCTCCTCCCGGCGCTCACGCCCCGTTCCATCGCCAGCCGCTGGGCCTCCTCGATGGCGCGGGCGATGAGCGCGTCGTCCCCGGCCTCTTCCCGGGGCACCGGGTTGGCGACGAGGATCCCGCCCCGCCAGCCCTCCCCCCACTTGAGCCGGGCGAAGGCGACCACCTCTTCGGGGGCGTCGACCCGGTAGGGCACCGGGAAGCCCGTGCTCCGGACGAAGAACCCTGGGAAGTCGCCTGTTCCGTACCGAAGCACCGGCACCCCCAGCGTCTCCAGGAGCTCCAGCGATCGCCCGATGTCCAGGAACGACTTCACGCCGCTGCACACCACCATCACGTCGTAGCGGGAGAGCGCCACCAGGTCCGAGGAGATGTCCATGGCATGCCCTGGCAGATGATCGACGACTCCAGGGCCACCACACGGCCCTCCTCAAGGGCGGCTTGCACCTCGGGGGCTACCCGGATACCCGTCATGGGCGCTCACCTTCCGTACGGATCCCGTTCACGTGCGCTCGCCTTCCGTTTCTCAGGCTGCCTCCGACGCTGCCGGTGGGTGTGGGCGACAGGCCACGACGCCACCCACGGGGCACTCCGGCCCGGCGCGGTCCGGTCCCGGGCAGCCCTTCGCCAGCGCGGGCTGCCTCACCTCCACCTCGGCTTGCCTCTACCGTGTCACGCGACCTCGGGACCCGGGCCGTGCAGCACGCGACCCATCTGGTCTCCCCCCGGAGGGTGCGCTATGATCCAAGGGTCTGGGGCTTTCGAGGCGATGGACGGGGGAGATGATTCCCGGATGGAGGAGGCCGTGCGCATGATGGCAACACTGGACGACGCGATACCGACGAGGGGCCGCTTCCGTGGCCGGGTGGCCGTGGTGACCGGCGCCGCCCGGGGCATCGGCAGGGCTGTGGCCCTGCGGCTGGCCCGGGAGGGCGCCGAAGGGGTGGTCGTCCTGGACGTCCGCCGGGAGGAGGGGCGGGAGACCGTGCGGCTGGTGGAGGAGGCGGGTGGCCCCGCGCCGTCCCGGGCGCTCTTCGTCGAGGCGGACGTGAGCCGGGCGGAGCAGGTCGAGGCCGCGGCGGAACGGGTCCGCAGGGAGTTCGGCCGGTGTCACGTCCTGGTGAACGACGCCGGCATCAGCGGCCGCCCCATCGGCGACGGGCCGGTGCACCGCTGCAGCCTCGAGACCTGGGAGCGGGTGCTGGCCGTCAACCTCACGGGCGTCTTCCTCTCCAGCAGGTCCTTCATCCCGCTCATGATGGAGGAGGGCGGGGCGGTGGTCAGCATCGCCTCCGACGACGCCCTGCTGGGAAGCCTGCCTCCCACGGACACCCACGCCTACTCGGCGAGCAAGGGCGGGGTGATCGCCCTCACCCGGGCGATGGCCGTGAGCTACGCGGCCTCCCGGATCCGGGTGAACGCAGTGGCACCGGGGTGGGTGGCCACCCCCATGACCGCGGACCTGCGCTCGGACCCCCAGATGGCCGCCCGGCTCGCAGCCGCCTGCCCCCTCAACCGGATCGCCACCGCGGAGGAGATCGCCGGCGCGGTGGCCTTCCTGGCCTCAGACGACGCCGCGTTCGTCACGGGGGTCACCCTGCCCGTGGAGGGCGGATCGACCGTGTGGTGAGGTTTCCATCGTTGGAACGGGGGCGCGCCCGCGTTGTTTAGGAGACATGGCGAGGCTGTAAAGAACGGCCTTCGAGCGATGAGATACGGGTAAGCCACAGCCGTGCACCCTACTCCATCACCCGCCGTATGGCTACAGAGGCCAGGACGAGGGCCGCAACCGCAAAGACCAAGACAAACCCGAGGGCCTGCAGAACGCCCAGTGGGTTGAAACCCTCCAGAACCAAGTCACGCACGTTATTGATGGCGTAGGTCATCGGGTTCAGCCGGGCTACGAACTGAAGCCACGGCGGCATCGCCTCCAGTGGAACCAGCGCTGTGCTCGCAAAGATGATGGGAAGCGTGGCGAATTCCAGGATCGAGAAGAACTGACCATGATCGCGAAGTCTGAAAACCAGAGCTAGGGACAGCGCGGTCACGCCCATGCCAAACAGCAAGCCCGTAGCGAGGATGACCGCCACCCCAGGAAGACCGGCGGCCGGAACCACGCCAAACAGGTATGCACAGAACAAGATGAGCAGGGATTGCAGGGAGGTCACCATCGCCACAAAAGAGACCCGGCTCAAGAGGATCGACATCCGTGGGATCGGGGCCGCCAGGAGTCGCCGGAGCATGCCGGTTTCCTTATCGAAGAGCAGTTCCACTCCACCATTCAAGCCTCCGTTGAAAACCGTCATGACCACCACGCCCGCGGTCATGAACGCGATGTAGCTGTAGCCCTGAACGACCGTGTTGCTCCGAAACATGTTACCAAACAAGATTAACCAAACCGCGGGCTGGACCAGAGTCGCAAGGAGGGCTGCTGGTTGCCTCTTGAGTCGCCATGCCCAACGCCTGGTGAGCCCCCAAGTGGCAGGAATAACGGGCGTTGGCGTTTCCTTCATCATGGATCACTCACCTCCGAACGCGGTAGACTTCTGGAACTTTTCGTCGTTGAGGATCTTCAGGAAGATCTCATCCAGGCTGGGCTGCGAAACACGCGCCTCCACAATGTCCGCGCCCCATCGATGGACGACGGTATTCAATAGGCCGTAGAGTTCCCGCGATGGACCGTGCCAGACAGCCTGGTCACCCTCGAACTGTTGAGGTTTCAGATTCAAGATCTCTCGGCCGGCCTCTCCCCGGAGTCGCACCGTAAGCCGGTACATGTCGGAACCCAGCCGTTCTTTCAGTTCCAACGGTGTGCCCTGGGCAACCAGTCCACCATTTCGCAGAACAGCGATCTGATCCGAGAGTTGGTCGGCCTCCTCGAGGTAATGCGTGGTTAGGATCACGGTGGTACCCATCTCCCTCAGCTCACGGATCATGGACCAGAGCTGGTGGCGTGTCTGGACGTCGAGCCCGGTCGTAGGCTCGTCCAATATCAAGATGCGCGGGCGGTGCAACAGGCTGATAGCCAGATCCAACCTTCTCCGCATCCCCCCTGAATAGGTACGCGTGAGCCGGTCCGCGTCACCCTCCAGGCCCGACCACGCAAGCAGTTCCTCGACGCGACGCTTCCTGTGGACGCCCTTGAGCCCGTACAAGCTTGCCTGAAGCTCCAGGTTTTCCCATCCCGTAAGATACAGATCGAGGGCTGTTTGCTGCATGACCAGTCCCGTGAGGGCACGGATCTGCAACCCGTGGCGCGCCGGGTCAAGGCCAAAGACCCGCACCCTCCCGGCGGTCGGTTTCAACAGTCCCACAATCATCTGAATCGTGGTGGTCTTCCCGGCCCCATTGGGGCCGAGGACGCTGGACACTCGGCCCGCGGGAAATGTCAGACTGAGATCCCGCAGCGCCTCTGTCGTACCAAATACCTTCGTTACATGCTCAAGCAGTACTCCTGTGCGCTCCTCCTGCATGCTGTCGCCTCCGTTACAGTTCCACAAACAACAAGTACTCGAGCAAGGCCTTCACCACGGGGATCTCCGCCTTTGCCTCCTGGAGCAACGGATCATCGGGGCTGGTCTTGATCCCTTCTGCCACGTCGACATTCACGTAGCCCTGACGCCGGTAGATCTCGTCTTGAACCCGAGCATGGTATCCGTACCGGAGACATCATCGTCAATGCTCTTGGGAGCGGCTACGACCGGGAAACCCATGTCCGCCAGGCCCATGGCGCACTTGGTCGTGTCGTTGCCCCCTGTGACCAGGAGGGCGTCCACGCCGATCCTTCTCAGGCTCTCCAGCAACGCCTGCGGGTGGTTCCGGCTCCGGCCTTCCTCGGAAAACGGGTTGAAGCGCGAAGAAGCGAGGATGGCACTGGGCCTGCTCCGAAGCCCGACGATCTCCGCCCACCCCAAAGGGATCGGGTGTTCGTCGACATCATGGGCAAGGGCCCCCTCGAAGGCCTTCCGGATGCCACGAACTCCGCCCCGCAGCCTTCCATCCCTCTCCGCACGGCGGCGGCGATGAAAGCGTTGATCCCGGCGCAGTCACCTCCACCGGCTACGAGAGCAACATTCTTGACCACGGGCCATCTCCCCACGTCTTTCTTGCTTGCGCCTCGCTCCTTTCTCCCGGCTAGGGTCTTCGTGACGCGAAGGCGAGTCTCCTTGGCTCCTAGCTGCTGCCCCAGGAGTCCCCCGCTCAGAACGAAGCGTACTTCTCGATGAGGCGCTCCAATGTCTCGGCGCACAGCCTGTCCTGCTTCTGATCGAACTCCTCGTAGGAGTTGGCGTACGCACTGGCGCAGTGCTGCACCGTGGCCCGCTCCACGCCCAGGATCATCACCACCGAGGAGAGGGATTGGACGATGGTGCGGTGGAGGCCGGTCTCGTAGGAGTCCTGTGGTCTGAAGAACCGTACGTACGGTATCACCCCGGCCCCCTTCGGGGTCAGCGCGAAGAGCGGGCCCGACTCGCCGTTATAGACGTCGTGGGCGGTGATGGCCAGGACGCCGAGGGTCTTGGGCTCCTCCAGTTCTGCCTGCAGTTCGCTCCGGAGGTGGTCCAGGAGGGCCTTGCCGTCCACTGCGACCGTGTATCGCCACCGCCAGTCCCGCCAGATCGCCGCGCCGTCTTCCTGGGCGTTCAGAAGGGCGAGCACGACCCGTTCTCGCTCCTCGCGAGTCCGAGGACCCGAAGCCGGAAGGCCGAGAAAAGTGTAGAACCATGCCAGCTCGTCAGGGGAGTTGCTCTCCTCGATATGGGCCACCACCTCGGTGAGGAGGCGGTCGAGGAAGTCTCGGCTCGGGAGGGTTTCCGGGAGGGGGATCCCGTCCACGATCTCCACACGGATTCGGAACTCCTGCTCGATCCGTGAACGGACGGCTTCCAGGAGGGCTTCGGGAACAAGGTCGATGGGAACCATCAGGAGCCTGTGGTCGAAACGGTCGGGCAGGACGAGCGTCGTCCGCTGAGCCTCCAGGTCGTGGGTCTCGATGAGCTGCCGGGCATACGCCCGCTGGTCCTCGTCGGTGGACCTGGATGCCACGAACTGCAGCCTCTCCAGGGCCGGTTGCGGCCGGCCCGAGCGAACCTCCAGCTCGGCCAGGCGGATCTGACCGTCGAAGTTCGAAGGGTGCAGGCGGAGTCCCCTCTCGAAGGTGCTCTTGGCCCCGGCCAGATCCCCCCGGTACAGCTGGGCATAGGCGAAGTCGAAGTAGACCTGGGACTCGCGGCGGGCGAAGACGTTGAAGGTCCGGTCCAGCTCCGCCACCCGTTCCCGCAGTGCCTCGAACGTCTCCTCCGAAACCGGGTCCCGTAGCAGCACCTGGTCGAGCGATTCGTAGGCCTGGGCGATCGGGGCGGACGTCAGCAGGAACGCAAGGGTCGTACCGACGAGGGCTCTCGTGATGACCCTGACCTTTGCCTGCACGGTGCCGTCTCTCCCGTCTCTCCTGGATGGTTCGAGCGTCCCCCTTTGCGATCGGCCGCGCGGGGGTGTGGCTGAATGCCGGCCCCGGCCATCGCGAGGCGCGCCAGGCGATGGTCCGGACGGCCCGAAGGCTCCCCGGTCAGATGCCCGCCGCCCGTACCCACTCCAGCTGGGGATCCCGCTGCAGGCGGATGTCCTCCACAGTGGTGGGAACGAGATGGTCTGGAACCAGGCTATTGGCCGGGTCCCGTTCCGGGTTCGGGCGGATCCAGCGCTTGTGGGAGACGGTAAAGCGTAGTCCCGACTCGGGGAGGGTGAAGCTGAGGATGTCACCGTAACCCGAGGGGGCGCCGCCGGTGGGTTCGCCCACCACCGTGGCCAGGCCGTTGTCGCTGAGGACGGTGGCGATCCAGACGGCGGAGCTGAAGGTGTGCTCCGAGGTGAGGACGTACAAGTCACCGGCGAACGTCAGCTCGGGCCGCGGCGGCCGGGGCGTGCGGACGGTCTGGGACCCGAGACGGGAGAACCAGTGGGCGAGGCGCGTGACGAGGGTGTACCCTCGCTGCTCGTCGGCCTGGGCCGAGAAGCGGATCTCGCCGCCGTAGGTTCGGACGGCGTCGGCTGGGACGTACTTCAGGAAGGCGTCCATGACGGCGGAGTTGCCGCCCCCGTTCCGGCGGACGTCGATGGCCACCTTCTGGACCCCGGAGCTGTGCACGGCCTCGAAGAAGGCGTCCACAGCACTCCGATACCCGGGCGTGTCTTCGCACCGGTCGAGCCAGAAGAGGCCCAGCGAGTGCTCCGGTTCGATGCGCCAGCCGAACCACGGGCGCTGGGGCTCCTCAGGGGTGAGGGCAGCCAGCGCAGCCGAACCGACGAGACGAATGGAGATCTCCTCTTCCACCTCCGGTGCCGGCGTGGCACCCGGCTCGGACGGTTCGTCGGCAGCCGTGGCGGCAGGCCTTCGGACGACCACCTCCACGGATCCGTCTTCGGCGACAGCGCCTAAGTTCCTGAGCACGAACACACGGTGGATCAGGCTCTCGCCTCGGGCGCGAATCCAGCCGTCGTTCTCAGCCGGGATGAAGGGGCGGAGCTGCTCCAGCAGCCGCGGGGGCGTAAAGCCTCCCATGCGCACGACGGCGTCACCGGTTCGAAGGGGCGCGTCGGGCTCGGCCTGGACCACCACGAGCCCGTCGCTAGTCCAGCGAAACCGGACCGATAGTACGAGCCCGTCGGAGGAGTACCCCATCATCGTGTGCGCGTCGGGATCTGGCAGGGCCTGCAGTACGCGGGCCGCCACGAAGGCGAAGTCGCCCCGCGACATGAAGGGCGGCAGCCCCTGCAGGGCCTCTTGCGCCTTCGCTTCGAAGGCCGCTCGCTGCTCAAGCTTGGCCAGGGCCGGGTGCACCTCTTGCAGGGTACGGATGAGGAAGCGCAGGTCTACCTGCATCTGCTCTGAAGAAAACCAGGGCTCGGCGGCGCGTGCTGCAGGTGCGCCCGCCAGCAGCCGCAACAGTAGGGCGGCGCCCAGGAGCTTCAGGAACGCGCGACGGCGCGTGAGCGGGTGTGCCATGCTGGATCCTCCTTGATTCTCGAATCGTCCGTGAGGTCGATTGTCCGCCTTTGCTCCGAAGAGGCGACCTACCTCACGGGTCAGGGGATCAACGTCACGGCGGCCTGCTTCCGGGCGATCGCGCGAAAAGGTGCTGGACCGGTGCCCGGGCACCCATCCCGCTCACTCCCAGCGGAAGAACCGTGCGGAGACCGCCGTCGAGACCACCAGGATCCCGGCCAGCACGGCGACGCTCAGGACCTGGTCCGACCAACGGCCGCCGGCCCAGAGAGCCCGCATGAGCCGCACGACGTAGTGCAGGGGAAGGTAGGCGGCCCAGGCCTGCACCCGGGCGGGCATCACTTCCAAGGGAATGGTGGCGCCCGATAGGAAGAGCATGGGGTAGAAGAGGGTCATGCCCGCGATCATCGCCGTACGGGACGAAGAGGCCAGGCTCGCGAGCAGGTAGCCGAGGGCCAGGAAGGCGCCGGCGCTGAGGAGGAACCCTGCGGCGGCGCTCCACCAGACGCCGTCGAAGCGCATGTCGAAGACGAGCCTTCCGACGATGATCAGCAGCACGACCCCGGCGAGGGTCATGAGGAAGTCCGACGTCACGTCGGCGGCCAGGTAGGTCCCGGGACGGAGCGGCGTCGCCCAGAACCGGCGCAAGATGCCCTTCTCCCGCATCGACCCCGTGCCCACCGGTACGGAGAAGAAGCCCACCGTGCCGACGACCATGGCCAGGTAGGCGGGGACCATGACGTCGATGGTTCCGCGGCCGCCAAAGAGGGGGGACGGATCGTTTCCGTAGATGACACCGAAGAGGACCAGGATCGCCGGCGGAAAGACCAGCGTGAAGAAGGCACCCATGGGCTCCCGGAGATAGAGCCGCAGGTGCATGGCGAGCAGGGCGCGGAAAGCGCTCATCCGGCGACCCCCCTTGATCTCTCCCCGTGCTCCGAAACGCCTCTCGCGTCGCTTACCTCGGTCTCCATCGGGCGTCCGGTCAGGGCCACGAAGATGTCGTCCAACGTGGGCTGTTCGGTGCGGACGTCGACCACGGGGACGTGCTGCTCGGCCAGCAGGGCGACGGCCCGAAGGGCGAGGGTCCTCTCTCTCCCCGTAACCACCAGCTCGTGACCCCGGTGCTCGACGCCGGCGACCTCGGGAAGGGCCTGGAGCGCATGGACCGCCCCCGACACGTCGGCCTCCGGGGCGACTTCGACGACCAACCTGCGCCCGCCGCCGAACCGATGAATCAGATCCTGCGGCGAATCAAGCGCCACGATCCGGCCGCGGTCGACGATGGCCACCCGATCGCAGAGGCGCTCCGCCTCTTCCATGAAGTGCGTGCTGAGCACGATGGTGCGGCCGTCTTCCCGCAGCCTTCGAACCTCGTTCCACATCTGCCGGCGGGCGTGCGGGTCGAGGCCGGTCGTCAGCTCGTCGAGGAAGACCACCTTCGGGTCGCTCACCAGCGCCAGCGCGATGAAGAGTCGCTGCTTCTCCCCGCCGGAGAGCCGCCCGACCCGAGCCCGCCGCCTGTGCTCCAGCCCGACCCGGGCCAGGAGCGCATCGCCGTTCACGCTGCGGGGGTACAGGGCGGAGAAGACTCCGATCACCTCGTGCACGCGCAGCAGATCGGGCACCTCGGACTGCTGGAGCTGCATCCCCACCAGCGGCCGGAGCCGGTAAGGGTCCCGGTGGGGGTCGATGCCCAGGACGCGGATGGTTCCCTGGTCGGGTCGCCGCAAGCCCTCGACGCACTCGATCGTCGTCGTCTTCCCGGCACCGTTCGGTCCGACGAACCCGAAGATCTCCCCTTCGGCCACGGAGAAGGAGATCCGGTCCACGGCCTGCACGGGGCCGTACGCCTTGCGCAGGTCTTCCACCTCGATGACGACGCCTGACACCGCACTCTCCTCCATGGAACGCGGCCGGTCCTGCGACGACGACGACGGCGGCGTGGATCAACGCTTGCTCCGTGACCGGTCTCAGTGTGTGAGCGTCACGTTCGTCTCGCCGGAGGCCATCTCCTCCTAGGGCGGTCGGCGGATCGGACGCAGATGGTGCCGGGCCTCGACCGTCGACCGAAGCTGCCCGGCCGGGCCGCTGCCCCGCGCACCCCTGACGCCAACGGAAACGTGGTGAAGCGGACAGATGAGGAGGCAACGGTTCGCTACACCTACGACTCGAGGACTCAGCTGACACGGGTGGACTTCCCCGACAGAACCTGAGTGGGCTACGCCTACGACGTCTTCGGGAGGCGGGTCTACCGGGAGGAGAGTCACTGGCAGAACCGGAACCATCAGCGCAGCGAGGTCACCCATGACCCCTACGAGGGCAAGCCATCCATGGCTGGAGGCACTGCAATAGGCTATCTGCAAGGAGGGTAGGGGGGGGACTGATTATGGGACACAGCTCTTACCACAAGCTGCCCCGCGAACTCACCCACGAGGAAGAACAGATACTGCAGCGCCTCCTCACCGCAGTAGAGTTCCCAGGGCGCCCGACTCTCCTAGAACAAGCTGCACGGGCGCGTGTCTCTGGAGAGTGTACCTGCGGGTGCCGCAGCATTGAGCTGAGGGTACCGGACAGCGTCCGCAAAGCGGAGGTGAAGCGCCGCATTCCTGTCGAGGCTGAAGCGGAAGACCAGGACCATCGGACAATGCATTGCCTCTTACATGTCGTCGACGGGTGGATCGCCGAATTGGAGATCTACCGCGATGATTCGAAGGCCATCGGTAGACTGCCCGCACCCGAACGGTTGTGCGTGATGTCCTTGGACGAGGATGTGTAACCCACATGCGGCTTCTACTTCGGGAGGGACTTGGAAGGTGATGCAGGGACACGAACTTGTCGTTGTCTTCCCGCATGGGATATGAGGAAACGGTCAGATCCCTAGTGGCTTGATCCTGCCGGGAGGGAGCGTTCTATGCCCCCGGTGCCTCGACCGTCGCCCGAAGCGGGCGCGATCGGGCCGCTGCCCCCCACACACTAGGCTCGCCCGAGGCGACTCGCTCCCTGGCGTTTGCGACACCGGTGGGCGAGCGGGCGAGACGGTGCTATTCTATGCGAGGGGCTTGGGCCTCATCGCCTGACTTGGCTGGGTTCCTGCGAGGCCAACCCAGATCTCGTGCTTGTCGGACGTGGAGCTCCCGGGGGGCAACGTTCGTTGACGAGGGTCGAAACCGGAAGACGAGGTGAGCGTACGTGCAATTCGACGTAGCGGTCGTGGGAGGCGGCGCGGCTGGAGGCAGCGCCGCCATCTTCCTGGCCAAGGCAGAGCTCAAGACCCTGGTGCTCGACAACGACAAGGGGCAGACGCGCCGGGCCTGGATCGAAAACCACTACGGCCTTGCCGGCGGTGTCTCGGGCCCCGACCTCGTGGACGCAGGTCAAAGGCAGGCCCAAAGGCTGGGCGCGGAGTGGGAGATTGGCCAGGTGGTCGAGATCACCCGTGAAGACGGAGGCTTTGCCCTCAAGATCGAGGACGGCCGGCGCTTCGAGGCCAAGCAGGTCCTGCTCGCGACGGGCGCCGCGATGTCTTTGGCAGAGGCGCTCAACCTTGAGTTTACCGACGGCCGGGAGACCCGGTACCCGCGCGTGGTCAAGGTGGACCTGGACGGCCGCACGAGCGAGCCTGGCATCTGGGCGGCGGGTATCCTTGCCGGCGCCAGCGCCCATACGATCATCACGGCCGGGCACGGTGCACAGGTAGCCGTGGGACTCATCAGCGAGACGCAAGGAAAGAGACACGTCCAGCACGACGCCCTCAAGTAGACGATAGGGAAGTTCATCGTCGAGCTGCCAGAGGACCTGCATCCTCGTAGGCCTTTGGGCGTCCGCACCTGGCACAACAGTTGGAACGCGCGGTGGCGCGAGTTCTTGAGGGCGAATCCCCGGTTGTGTGTTTGCACTGTACAATGGCAGCCCGGTTCGGGGGCAGATGACGGGCCAAGCGGTGTTTCATAGCCGCCGCCCGGGAGTCTAAAGGAAGACCCTACGCGGGTCTACCCCCTCACCCCCGACCCCGCCTCCCGCTCCACCCCAGCCCGAAGCTGCATGCGGAGCCGGGCCTGCATCCGGAGGGAGACGAAGACCCCCACCGCCGCCAGGAGGAGGAGCGCCGCGGAGATCGGGCGGTAGAGGAAGACGAGCGGATCGCCGGCCGAGGTCAGGAGCGCCTGGCGGAAGTTCTCCTCGACCATCGGCCCCAGCACCAGGGCCAGGACTACGGGCGCCACGGGGAAGTCGAGCTTCCGCATGGCATACCCGATCAGGCCGGCCCCGGCCATCACCCAGACGTCCGTCATGCTGTTGTTCACCGAGTAGGAGCCGATGAAGGCCATGGAGAGGATGAAGGCGCTCAGGATCGGAGCCGGGACGCGCAGCACCTGGGTGAGCCATGGGGCGCCGACGATGGCCAGGGAGGCGCCGGCGATCAGAGCGAGGTAGAGGCTGGCGAAGAGCGCCCAGACCAGCTCCGTCTGCTGGGTGAAGAGCAACGGTCCCGGACGGATCCCCAGGATCATCAGCGCCCCCACGAGCACGGCGGTGGTTTCGGAGCCCGGGATGCCCAGGGTGAGGAGCGGGATGAGCGCGGTGCTGGCCGCCCCGTTGTCCGCGGCGGACGGCCCGGCAACTCCGGGCAGCGCCCCCTTGCCGAAGAGCTGTGGCTTTCGGGAGAGCGTCTTCTCCACCGCGTACGACAGGAACGAGGCCACGGTGGCGCCGGCACCGGGAAGGGCCCCCACCAGCGACCCGATGAGCGCGCCGCGCACGAGCGGGGTCCGCGTCTCGCGCAGGTCCTCACGGCTGGGCAGCGACCCGGACAGCCGCCCCTCGACCCGAGCCAACGGCCGGCGCTTCTCCACGTTGACGAGGACCTGGGAGACGGCGAAGAGCCCGACCAAGACCGGGATGAACTCGATGCCGTCCAGCAGGGCGGCGCTCCCGAAGGTGTAGCGGGAGACCCCGGAGACCGGATCGATCCCGACCGTGCCCGCCAGGAGGCCGAGCAAGCCGGCGATGAGGCCCTTGATGGGGGAATCGGCGGCGAGGGCGCTGATCAGGGTGAGCCCGAAGAACATGAGGGCGAAGTACTCCGCAGGCCCGAAGGCCAGCGCGACCGCGGCGATCGCCGGGCCGAGCGCCGTAAGGAAGACCAGCCCCAGGGTTCCGCCCATCCACGAGCCGAACGCCATCAGGCCGAGGGCCCGGGCGCCGCGGCCCTGGCGCGCCAGCTCGTGGCCGTCGAGGGCAAGCACCGCGGACGTGGAGGTTCCTGGGACGCCGAAGAGGATGGACGTGATGCCTCCTCCGATCATGGCGGAGAAGTAGATCCCGATGAGGAAGGAGAGCGCGTCCAGCGGTCCCATGCCATAGATGACCGGCAGGAGGACCGCGACCCCCATGGAGGCGTTCACCCCGGGCAGGATCCCCACGAGCAATCCCATGAGCTGGCCTGCGAGGAGCCAGCCGACATGGCCCGGCGAGAGAATCGTCGCGAAGCCGCCGATCAGGTTCTGCACCATTTCCATCGAGGACACCTCGCCAGAACTACCATCCCAGCGGCCCGCGGGGGAGCGGGACGCCCAGCCACAGGTGGAAGAGGCCATAGAGCACCGCCGTGACGAGCATCCCGGCCGTGGCCGAGAGGCCGGGGCGGGTCCTCAGGAGGCCGCCCACCGCGACGATGAAGAGGAACGTGGAGAGGATGTAACCCAACACGCCGAGGAGCAGGAGATAGGCGAGGAAGGCAGCCGCCACTGGCAGGACCCCTTCTCTGAGCTCGCCTGGTGAAAAGGGCGCCTTCCCGCCGGCCCCCGCGTCGTCGGTCCCCGCCGGCCGCCGCTCCCCGAAGCTCTTCCAGACCAGCAGGCCGCTCAGCGCGAACAGGGCGCCGCTCACCAGCAGGGGGTACGCGGAGGGGCCTATGGCTCCTGGAGCGAGAAAGAGAGGCTTCCTCAAGTGCATCGCGTTCCAGGCCCAGAAGAGGGCCAGGGCGATCAAGACCGTGCCGCTGATCCGTTCCGCCAGGCGCATGCTGAACCCCCCCGCACCTGCTGGTTCCCCGGTCGTTCGGTCCCATCGGTCTGCCTGCTGGCCGTCCCGCCTACGGACCGGCCAGCCAACCAGCCAGCCTAGCTATTGGCCAGCCTGCCTACTGACTTGCCAGCTCCTTCAGGATGGCCCCGAAGGTCTCCACCTGGTCTGCGATCAGCTTCTCGAAGTCCTCGCCGGTGATCTCAGCGGGCTCAATCACGTTCTGCTTCAGGTACTCCTGGAAGCGCGGGGTGCGCACCACCTGCGTGGAAGCCTGGATCAGGTAATCCACGACATCGGCGGGGGTCCCCTTCTTCACCACGATGCCGCGGAACTTGGGGACGACCACGTCATACCCGAGCTCGCGCATCGTGGGGACATTCGGGAACCCACCGAGCCGTCGCTCCGTGGCCGAGGCCAGCACCCGCATGTTGCCCGCCTCGATCTGGGAAAGGACCTCGTTGATCTCGGTGACCGTCGCCTCCACGTGGCCGCCCAGGACCGAAGCCATCTGCTGGCCGCCGCCGCTGAAGGGGACGTACTGGAAACGGACGCCGGCTGCCCGCTCGAGAAGGATGCCGGTGATGTGGTCGTCGGACCCCACGCCGAAGGTCGCGATACGGACGCTCTGGGGCTTGGCACGGGCCGCTTCCACCAGGTCCGCCAGGGTCTGGAACGGGCTGGAGGAAGCGACGGCGACCACCTTCGCGTCGATTCCGAAGGCGATGATGGGGGTGAAGTCGCTCGCGTCGTACCGTACGTCCGGCTGCGTCAGGGGCGTGAAGACGAGGTTGTTCGTCACGCCCAGCAGGGCGTACCCGTCCGCCGGGCGCCCAGCGAGGTACGCCATACCCGTCGCGCCTGCACCGCCTGGGCGGTTGGTGACGTAGATGGGCACAGGGAAGATCCCCTTGGCCGCTTCGGCGAAGGTGCGGACCATCAGGTCGCTGCCGCCCCCGGGGCTGGCCCAGGCGACCAGCTCGATCTCATGGTCAGGGTACGCGGCTGAAACCCCGGCGGCCGAGAGCATCGAGACGATCAGCAGGGAGAGGAAGGCGATCGTGACGTGTCGCGTCCATGTACGAAAACCCATGCGAAGACGACCTCCTTTTCGAATCTGTCTCAACCAGCCCCTGTCGGCAACTAATCGGACGGAACGAGCGTAAGCGATGATTGAGATAATGAGACGCCTGCATCCCCCCTTCCCCAAGTCCAGCGGTGTCCTCCCACCCCGCTCCGGACCGCTGGAGGGTCCAAGCCGGACCCGACGTCGCTCGGGCCTACGACCGGGATTTGCGCATCCCGCCTGCTGCCGCTTGCGGGGCCCCATAGGCCCCCGAGGCCAGGGCCCGGTGCGCGGCGTCGCGCGCGCGACGGATGTGAAGCCTCATGGCCGCCTCTGCCAGGTCCGGGTCGCCCTGCTTCAACGTGTCGAGCAGGAGCCGGTGTTCTTCCACGGTGCGGTCCGGCCGCCCCTCGAGGCTCAGGGACTGCCGCCTGTAGAACTCGATCCGGTCGCGCAGCTGGGTCACGAGCCGGGCGAGGTGGCTCATCCCGCTCAGCCCGATGATCCGGTCGTGGTACTCGCTGTTGAGCCTCCGGATCTCCTCGACTTGACCGGTCGCAGCCGTGACCTCCATGCGACGCAGGAATCCGTGGAGCTCCTCGAGGGCGGTCGGACCGACCCGCTTCGCCGCCTCTCGCGCGGCGAGCCCTTCCAGCGCCTCTCGCAGCGCGTAGATCTCGTCGATCTCTTCCATGGAGAGTGCAGCAACGACGATGCCACGGCGGGGGTAGTGCTCGGCCAGCCCGTCGTGGTGGAGGCGCCGGAGCGCCTCCCGAACGGGAGTCCGACTGACGTGCTTCTGCTCCGCGATGCTCCGCTCCACCAGCCGGTCTCCTGGTTTCAGCACACCGCGCTGGATCTCCCGCTTCAGCTCCGCGTAGATACGGTTGGTGAGAGCATCGTCCACCGCCATGGATTTCACCGCCCTCCGATGCCAGGGGAGCAAGCGAACGGGATGGTTCGCTCGCACCCGCGCCTGTGCCTGCCCGTCCGTCCGCCCGTCTAGCCCTGCACGGACAGCTCTGCCTCCTGAACGGAACGGACGGCCTCCCAGTCGATCTCCACACCGATGCCGGGTCGCTCAGGGGGAAGGAGGGTGCCGTCCTCCCGGAGGCTGATCTCCTCCACGTTGGTGACGTAGGTCCCGGTGTGCACCCTGCCTGGGTTCTCGACGTCACGCGAGAGGACGGGGAACTCGATCAGGGTGCAGGCCCGCTGGGCCGCCGCCACGTGCAGGCTCGCGGCGAAGTTGACGATGGGCCCCATGGTGTGCGGCACCAGCCGCTTCCCGAAGGCCTCCACCAGGACGCCCACCCGCTGGGCCGCGGTCACCCCGCCCACGTAGTCGAGGGAGGGCTGGTAGACGTCGAGGGCGTTCGCCTTCAGCAGCTCGACGGCGGGGTAGTGGGTGTTGAAGGTCTGGTACCCGGCGATGGGGACGCTGAGCCGCCGGTTCAGCTCCGCCATGCCCTGGAGGTCCATGTGCTCGATCGGCTCCTCGAACCAGGCCACGCCGTGCTCGCTCGCCGTCTCCGCGACGGCGAAGGCGTCCGAGAAGGAGTACGTGGTGTTGGCGTCGATGGCGAGCCCGAAGCCCTTCGGCAGGCGGGGCACCAGCTCCCGGACGACCTTCCTGTCGTGGTCGACGCCGCGCCCGACGGGGATCTTCATCAGCTGGAACCCGTGCTCGGCCAGCCAGTGCGCGCCCTCGACCGCCTCTTCGATCGACTGGCCGAGCGGGTAGGTGGCGTACGCGCGGACCGGGGTGGTCTTGCCTCCCAGGAGCTGGTAGATGGGCCTGCCGGCCACCTTTCCCTTGATGTCCCACATCGCCTCGTCGAGGGCACTCAGGGCGCCGTAGGCGCCGGACCGTTTCACGTGGACGTAGAGCTCCTGCCACCGCTGGCTGACGTCGAGCGGATCCTTGCCCACCACGTGACGACCCATGGCGCGCACGCTTTCGGCTAGGAAGCGGTTATCCTCCAGGGATCGGTAGAAGGACTCTCCGACGCCCGTGACGCCCACGTCCGTCTCCACCTCCACGAGCACGGCGCTGATCTCCAGGGAACGGAGGCCTGCCTGGTCGGGTAGGAGGGCGGGCTTCACGACGCTGCGGAGCAGGTGGGCGGCCACACGTGTGATCTTCACTGCAAGGGCACCTCCGTCGGTGCGGCGCGGGACGATCCGCCCGGCGCGCCTTGGTCCCGGGGCTTCGTGGAACCCTCGCCCCGTGGTCGAGCAAGGACGTGAGAAACGGGAAAGGCCTGACGCTTCGAATGGTATACCAAATCGACCCAGCCCTCAACCTATCTGTGGCGCTGGACGGGTGAGCCTGCAGGAGAAAACCGGAGGAAAAGCTCTATGGACAGGAGTAGAACCCAGGGGGAGAAAGATCGACCGACTCTGTTAGTATTGTCCTGTTGTCGCGTATGGAATACCATATTCGTGTCTGGACCCGACCCCGCGGCCAGTCATGCGACCGGTCGTGCCTGCAGCACGAGATGCGACCGATCGTGTCCGAGGGTCCCCATGGCAGCTCGGTGCGGCGAAGACCTCCACGGGGAGGTGCCGCTGGTGGACGAGGGGCGACGTACGGGCCGGCGGGGCAACGTCAGGAGGGTCGAAGGAGCGGGATGCCATTGCTGACTCGTGCCACCGGTCCCGGCGGCGGTGGGAGGACCTCACTCAGCGAAATCCTGGCGGACTTCGTGGCAAGGACGCGCTTCGACGATCTCCCCGGCGCGGTGGTCCACGAAGTGCGTCGGAGCTTCCTCAACTGGCTGGGGGTGACCCTGGGGGCGGCCCGGGAGGAGGCGGTCCGCATCGCGGCCCGGGTGCTGGCGCAGGCCGATCCCGCGCCGCAGGCGACCGTCGTCGGGCACCGGCGAAGGTTGGACTGCGCGGCGGCAGCCCTCGTGAACGGCCTGGCGGCACACCTCTACGACTTCGACGACACCCACGCTCGAAGCATCCTCCATCCGAGCGCCCCGATCTTCCCTACGTGCCTGGCTCTCTCCGAGCACCTCGACCTGCCGGGCGAAGCCTTCATCACCGCCTACGTGGTGGGGTCCGAGGTGGCGGATCGGATCGCGGCGGCGGTCACTCCGTGGCACAACGAGGCAGGATGGCACGTGACGGGGACGGTGGGCACCTTCGGCGCCGCCGCCGCCGCGAGCAAGTTGCTCGGGCTCTCCACGGCCCAGGCGGTTCACGCTCTGGGACTGGCGGCGACCCAGGCGGCCGGGTTGCGGGAGATGTTCGGCAGCATGGCCAAGCCGCTCCACCCAGGCAAGGCGGCCTGGAACGGGCTTCTCGCGGCGAGCCTCGCTCGGGAAGGGTTTACGAGCTCCCTCCAGGGGCTGGAGGGCCGGCGAGGCTTCCTGGCCGTGATGACCCCCGGCTCGAATCCGGACGCGCTGACCCACGATCTGGGCCGCGACTTCGAGATGGTCAAGAACCGGTACAAACCCTATGCGTGTGGCGTCGTCACCCACGCGGCCATCGATGCGGCGATCGAGGCCCGGCGGCGGGGCATCGAGGCTGCTCAGGTCGAACGGGTGGAAGCGTTCGTCCACCCGCTCGTGCAGGAACTCACGGGGAAAGCGGAGCCGCAGACAGGGCTGGAGGGGAAGTTCAGCGTCTCCCACTGCATCGCCGTAGGGCTGATCGACGGGCGCGCCGGGCCGGGGGCGTTCACCGACGCACGCGTTCGCTCGCACGACGCGGCCGAGCTCAGGAGGAAGGTCCAGTTGGTGGTGGACCCGGACATGGGTGAAGAGGCAGCCCGCCTGGTGGTGCGCACGGTGGACGGCCGGCAGGAGACGATCACCGTCGACTTGGCGACCGGCAGCCTGGAGCGGCCGATGAGCGACCGGGCCCTCGAGGAGAAGTTCCGGATGCTGGTCGAAGCGTCTGTCGGGCGCGAGCGCACCCAGGCTCTGATCGACGCCGTCTGGTCCCTCGGGGCCGGCGCGAGCATGCGGGATCTGGCGCGCTCGATTCCCGTCGTGGAGGAGCCCTGACGGGGAAGGGGCACGCAGGACGTGGAGGGGTGTTCGGCTGGACCTGGGGCTGCGCGGCAGCAGGGCGTTGGTGGCGGGCGGGAGCTACGGCATCGGCCGCGCCGTGGCCCGGTCCTTGCTGGAAGAGGGGGCTCGGGTGGCGCTCCTGGCCAGGAACGGGGAGGCTCTCCGCGCCGCGGCCGACCAGCTTCGCAGGGAGGTGCCGGGAGCGGAGCTGCCGCTCATCGAGGCGGACGCGACGAAGCCCGAGGCGGTCACCCGCGCGATGGGCCACCTGGAGCACGAGTGGGGCGGCGTCGACATCCTGGTCAACGCCGTGGGCCGAAGTCATCGGGGGCGCCTCGATGAGCTGACGCCCCCGGAATGGGCAGCGAACTGGGAGGTGAACGTCCTTTCCAGCGCCCTCCTCGCCCGGGCGGCAAGGGTGCCCATGGCCCGCCAGGGCCACGGTAAGATGGTTTTCCTGGGAGCCGCGTCAGGCAAGCAGCCGACGGAGGGGCAACTCGCCTCCAACGTCCACAAGGCGGGGCTCCTGGCCTTCGTGAAGACGCTGGCCACCGAGCTGGCGCCGGAGGGAATCCGGGTCAACGCGGTCTGCCCAGGCCGGGTGATGACGCCGCTCCGGATGGAGAAGGCGCGAGAGGAGTCGGCGGAGGCAGGGATCACCGTGGAGGAGTACTTCGACCGCCTCCGCGCGACGATCCCGCTCGGCAGACTGGCCCGGCCTGAGGAGGTGGCGGCGGTGGTCACCTTCCTCTGCTCCGAACAGGCGAGCTACGTCACCGGCCAGGCGATCAGCGTCGACGGGGGGCTGGTGCGGTCGATCCTGTAAAAGCGATCCAGCGAGCTCTGAGATCGTATCCTGGATCGCCCGCCTCTCCCTACCGACTACCTCACCTTCTCGATCCAGCTCCCCCGATCCATGAACGGAGCGCTAGCCTCGGTCCGGCGGGCTAGACCTTGCCCCCGGCGTCGATCCACCGGAAGGAATCGGCTCGATCGGTAGGGAATAGACTACATAGGATCAATGATATATCAATGGGTCGATAGGTACAAAGCGCCAGGAACGAAGCCTGTGGCGGGCCTGGGAAAGAGCGACGGGGAGGAAGCGTGATGGAAGAGATCCGGCGGGATGCGCCAGTACCGCTGTATTACCAGCTCTACGACATCCTCCTGCGACGCATCACCGACGGAACCTATGCGCCGGGCGACCAGATCCCCACGGAGCTCGAACTGAGCCGACGCTACCAGGTGAGCCGGGTGACGGTAAAGCAGGCGATCCAACGGCTCGCGACGGAGGGGCACCTCTACCGGGTCCAGGGGAAGGGCACCTTCGTGGCCAAGCCCCGCATCCCGCGCTGGCTGAAGCAGGTGCAGAGCTTCATCGAGGAGATGTCCGCGAAAGGCATGGTCGTGGAAACCGTCGCCCTGGATGTGGGGCTCCACCCGTGCGACAGGCAGGTCGCAGAGGCGCTGAAGCTCGAGGTGGGAGAGCCCGTCAACCGCATCAAGCGGCTTCGGAAGGTGGACGGCGATCCCGTGGCCCTGCAAACCAGCTATGTGCCCGATCGGCTCTGCCCCGGACTTGCGCAACTGCCGGAGATCCGATCGGGCTCGCTCTATGCGGCGATGGAGCGTAACTATGGGCGCCGGCCCGTCCATGCCTACGAGACATACGAAGTGAAGGTGGCCACGGACCCCGAACGTGTTAAGCTGCTCGACATCGAACCGGGCGCACCGTACTTGGCAGTGACCCGGATCTCACACCTGGAGAACGGCACTCCCGTGGAGTGGGCGACCTCTTCCCTCCGGGGCGACCGCTACAAGCTCGAAGTCGAGCTGGGCGCCGAACTGTCGTGACCCAGGCGTCCACGATGACAGCCGGCCGATCGGAAACGGATCGCGTCAGCCGTCCCTGGGGGGGCGATCGCGTGGTGCTCCGATCTGCCGGAGCCGGGGGGAGTTCCTCTGGACCGCACCGCCGAAGGACCCGTCCTTCCCCTCGCCATGAGGCTCGACCGGCACCCGGAGTTGATGCCTGTCGATGAGCCCAACAGCGTTCCGACAAGAAGGAGGTGAGAGCCTATCTATAGAAGTATGCGTTGACATATCAACAGGCCCACTCCGTGCTTGGGCGGACGGGGCTGCACATAAACGACGGGGGGTTGGAGACGACATGGCGACGCAGAGCGGGCAGGCTCACCATGACTATGAGTTGCAGGCAGTGCCGACAGGTCAGCGCGTGCGATGGTACGCGACCCTTGCGGTCGTGCTGGCATGGGTGATCAACCCTGCGCCCGCCCTGACCGGCGGCATGATCGGCGCCGGACTCTCAGGATCGGCCGCCCTGCTGGCGATCGCGCTCGGATCCTTGGTAGTGGCGCTCTACTCCGTGCCCATTGGCATCGCCGGATGTCAGACGGGGCTCTCTACCGCGCTGCTCTCGCGCAGGGTCTTCGGTCAAAGGGGGAGCGACATCGTTGCCTTCTTCATGGGAGCGGCCAACGTCATCTTCTACGGCGTCGTGGTCGGTATCTTCGTCGCCACCCTGGAGGCGGTGCTCGGTGCGTCACCGGGCTCCATGATGGTCTGGGGTGGTGTCCTCTTCGCCATAGCGATGGCCTCCAGCGCCTTCTTCGGCTACCGGGGCCTGCAGATCCTGAGCAACGTGACCGTTCCGTTCTTCCTCCTGGTCCTCATCATCTCCGTCACCAGGGCCGTCGGCGATGCGGGAGGCTGGGCGAAGACCCTCGCGGTCCAGCCGACCAGCCCGATCGCCTTCGGCAGCGCAGTGACGGCCGCCATCGGCATCTTCGTGGTGGGCGCGACGCTGATCGCGGATGTCACCCGCTATGCCCGGGATAACGCCAGCTCTCTGATTGCCAGCCTCGTGGGCTTTGGCGCAGGTCTCACCTTCTTCGTGGGCCTGGGTGCCATCGGCGCCAAGGCCGCTGGGTCAGGGGACCTGATCCAGCTCATGGTCTCCCAGGGATGGCTGTGGATCGGAGCCCTCGTTCTGCTGCTGTCCTCGTGGACGTCGGGCGACAACAACATCTACTCGGCGGGGCTCGCGCTGGCCAAGATCTTCAACCGTCCCAAGCGCACCTTCACCATCGTCACGGTCATCGTCGGGGCGGTGGTGGCAGCGACGGGCGCCTACCAGAACCTGCTCGCCTACCTTGGCTTCATTGCCCTGACCATTCCGCCGGTGGGTAGCATCATCGCCATCGACTACTTCATCGTACGGAGAGAGGCAGAGGCAGAGGAACAGGAGTACAACACCGGAGCGCTCGTCGCGTGGGCCCTGGCCATGCTGATCGACTACGTCGCCGCCTTCCGTATGGGCATCGGCGCGTCGGGTCTGAACGGACTGATTGCAGGCGGCGCGCTTTACTACGCTTGGCACGCTCTCTTCGGGCGTCGCTAGCCATTGGAGGCGAGGCCGAGTGAATACGGATCCGATCACGTTCGCACTCATCGAGAGCGCCCTGAAGGGTATCGTCGATGAGATGAACGTCACCCTCTTCCGGTCCGCGTACTCCCCAGTCATAACCGAGGGAAGGGACATCGGCGGCGCGGTCTTCAACCGGAGAGGGGAGTTGCTTGCCCAGGGAAGCTCGGACTTGGCCGTCTTCGTCGGTATGCTGGAGTACTTCACCCGAGCCGTGACCACGGAATTCGGCGACACCCTGCAGCCAGGAGACGTCTTCATCAACAACGACCCGTTCGCGGCGGGCACCCACTTCAACGACGTGGGGGTCCTGAAGCCCGTCTTCTTCGGCGGGGAGCTGGCCGGATTCGTCGCCATCGTCGGGCACTGGCCCGACGTTGGCGGCGCCGAGCCGGGGAGCTTCGCATCGGACGCGCGGGACTACCACAAGGAAGGCCTGCGCATCCCGCCTGCCCGTCTCTACCGGGGCAACGAGCTGAACAAGGGCCTCTACGACGTGATCTTCGCCAACGTGCGCATCCCGGAGGAGAGGGAAGGCGACGTACGGGCGCAGGTGGGTGCGGTCAACGTGGGCGAGCGCCGTCTCAAGGAGCTGTTCGACCGCTACGGCACCGGCATCGTCTTCGAAGTCATGGACGAGATGATCGCCCACTCGGAGAAGCTGATGCGGGCCGCCATCCGGACCGTCCCGGCCGGCAGCTACGAGTGGACCGACACCATCGACAACGGGCACAGGGTCCACCTCAGACTGACGGTCGCGGAAGAGTCCCTGAGCCTGGACTTTCATGGCAGCGACCCGCAGTCCGACACGTCAGCCAACAGCACGGCGAGCGCCACGGCGTCCGCCGTCTATGTGACGCTCAAGTCGCTCTTCCCCGAGATCCCCATGAACCATGGCTGCTTCATCCCGATCGAACTGATCATGCCCGAGGGCACCGTCGTCAACGCCAGGCCGCCCGCCGCCATCTCCATGATGGCCGCCACCGTCTACGAGCGGGTGATCGGCGTCGTCCTCGGCGCGCTGAGCCAGGCGATCCCCGACCGGATCGCCGCCTGCCCCTACGGGCTCATCAACCTGACCATAGGGGGTACCGACCCCCGCAACGGGCGGGAGTACGTCGCCTACCTCTTTTCGGAGGGCGGCTTCGGTGCAAGCTCGTGGGAGGACGGGAGCAGCGGGCTCGTCTCCCTTTACGGGGGTGGGGCGCGCATTACACCGGTGGAGGTCTTCGAACGGCGGTACCCGATGCGCTTCCTGGAGTGGACGTTCCGGCAGGACTCGGAGGGCGCCGGCCGCTTCCGAGGTGGCTTTGGAGCCCGCAAGACCTTCACCATCACCCGGGGCTCGGCGCGGGTGACGGCTCTGGGCGACCGGGAGTCCCACCCGCCCTTCGGGGTGCAGGGAGGCGAGAGCGCCGCCCCCCAGGGGCTCCATCTGGTCCGGAGCAACGGGGACGAGGAGAACCTGACGCTCAAGGCGGTCGGCCGGGTGGTCGGCGAGGGGGAGAGGGTGATCATCCTGGGCAGCGGCGGGGGTGGCTACGGGGATCCCCTCGATCGGGACCCTGAGCTGGTGCTGGCTGACGTCCGGGACGAGCTTCTCAGCGTTGATCGGGCCCGGAAGGTATACGGGGTGGTCGTCGCGCTCGAGGGCGGTCAGTATGCCCTCGACCGTGGGGCGACCGAGCGCCTGCGGGCCGAACGAAGGGAGGATCGGCCATGAGGCTGGTCGGGGTCGACGTGGGCGGAACCTTCACGGACATCTGCGCCATCGATGAGGAGGCGCGACGGCTCCACGTGTACAAGGTGCCTAGCACGCCGGACGATCCGTCGCGGGGTGCCGTCAGCGGGATCGAGCGGACCCGCTTCCCCATGAACGAGGTGGACCGCATCCACCACGGCACGACCGTTGCGACGAACGCGGTCATCCAGCGGACCGGGGCGCGGGTGGGTCTCCTGACGACCCACGGGTTCCGGGACGTGCTCCAGATCCGGCGCACGACCCGAGGCGAGCTCTACAACCTTCACTGGCATCCCCCGGCCGAGCTGGTGCCGCGCCGGCGCCGCGTCGAGATCGACGAGCGGATGAGCGCGGATGGCGAGGTGATCACACCCCTCCGGCCGGAGGAGGTAGTGGAGAAGACCCGAGGGCTCGTGGAACAGGGAGTCGAGGCGCTGGCCATCGCCTTCCTCAACGCCTACGCCAACCCTGCGCACGAGCAACAGGCCGCTGAAATCGTCCAGAAGCACTTTCCGGGTCTCTTTGTCGTCACGTCCGCCGAGATCATCCCGGAGTGGCGAGAGTTCGAGAGGACCAGCACCGCCGTCGTCGCCGCCTACGTGGGTCCGTTGCTCGAGCACTACCTTGAGAAGTTCGACAGCCGCCTGGCGGCTGCAGGCTACCGGCGCGACCTCCTGATCATGCTCTCGAACGGAGGTGTCGCCACGCGGAGGGACCTGAGGAAGCGAGCGGCGCACACCCTCATGTCCGGACCGGCCGCCGGGGTGGTGGCGGCGAAGCGGATCGGAGACGAGCTGAGCGAGCCGAACGTGGTCAGCATCGACATCGGCGGAACCTCGACGGATATCGCCGTGGTCGCCGACGGGGAGCCACGGCTCGCAAGCGAGCAGGAGATCGAGTTCGGGACCGTAGTCCACCTGCCGGTCATCGACGTCCAGAGCATCGGCGCCGGCGGTGGGACCATCGCCTGGGTGGACCAGGGCGGCGCCCTGCGCCTCGGGCCGGGGAGCGCCGGGTCCGAGCCCGGCCCCGCCTGCTATGGACGGGGCGGCACCGAACCGACCATCACCGACGCCTGCGTGGAGATGGGCATCCTCAGCAAGGAGGGCCTCCTTGGGGGCGAGATGCCGCTCGTTCCTGAGCGGGCGACCGAGAGCCTGCAGCGCCTCGGATCGTCGCTCGGGCTCACGCCGCTCGAGACGGCGATAGGGGTGGTTCGCGTCGCGGTCCAGTCGATCGCCCTCGCTGTGCGGCGGATGACCCTCGAGCGCGGCGACGACCCGCGCGGGTTCAGCCTCTTCTGCGCCGGGGGCGCAGGTCCCATGCTGGGGGCCTTGGTGGCAGAGGAGCTAGGGATCACGCGGCTCATCGTCCCCAGATTCCCGGGTGCCTGCTCTGCCTACGGCCTGCTCCAGAGCGACGTCCGCCGCGACTACGCGCAGACCTTCGCTCGGCCTCTCGCACCGAAGTCATGGGACGATGCGCGGCGTCGTCTTACTGAGATGGAGGAGTTGGGCCGCCAGGACCTTGATCGGGACGGCATTCTCCGCGAGAGCCAGCGGTACGAGTACCGCTGCGCGATGCGCTACTACGCCCAGACCCACGAGTTGGAGGTCGAGCTCGCGTCCGACGCCACCGTCGACCAGGTACGGGAGCTCTTCCGCCAAGCCCATGAGCGAGAGTTCGGCTTCGTGGCCGGGCCGGAGGAGCCGGTCGAAGTCGTCAACCTGCGCGTCACCGCCGTGGGACAGGTAGCCCGGCCACAACTGGGGGGGCTCCCGCGGGCAGAGGAGGAAGGACGCAGGGCTATCCGCAGCACGACTCGGAAGGTTCACTTCACCAGCGAGCGCGCCGAGGAGGCCACGGTCCAGTGGAGGGACGACCTGGCTCAGGGGGATCGCGTGCGCGGTCCTGCCATCGTGGAGCAGTACGATTCGACGACCCTCATCCCTCCCGATTGGACCGTGGAGGTCCAGGCAACGGGGGACCTCCTGGTGGTGCGAGGCGGGGGCTGAAGCCGCGAGGTGACGGAGCGAAGCGCCGCGAAGGACCGCAGACCTCTGGACGGGCCGGCGGCGAGGAAGCACAACTCGAAACGAAGACGGAGGTCGAAGAACATGTCCGCATCCGCCTACCTGAGTGCCATCAGCTCGTTGCTCTCCAAGATCGAGGAATCCGAGCTGCCGAAGATCCAGGCGGCCGCGCGAGCCTGTGCCGATTCCATCGAAAAGGGCGGCTGGGTCTACTCGTTCGGGAGTGGCCATTCCGTCATTCCGGTGATGGACGTCTTCCCGCGCTACGGTAGCTTTGTTGGGTTCATGCCCATCACCGACCCGCGGCTCATGTGGACCTCCGTCCTCGGACCAGGCGGGGCCCCCGGCATCCTCTGGCTGGAGAGGCAAGAGGGGTACGTGGCGACGCTCTTGAGCGGCTACGTCCTCCGGCCAGAGGACACGCTCATCGTCTACTCGCACGGTGGGCTGAACGCTGCCCCGGTGGAGGCCGCCGCCTACGCACGGCGCTCGGGCACCACGGTGATCGCCGTCACTTCGGGAGACAACCACGTCCGAGCCTCCGCTACCCATTCCTCTGGGAAGAAGCTCGGTGACCTGGCCGACGTCCTGATCGACAACTGCGTCCCGCTGGAGGACGCGCTCGTGAGCGTGGACGGCGTCGTCGCCCCCGTGGGTGCAGGCTCGACCGTTGCCGTGACCGCCATCACCAGCGCCTTGGTGGCGGAGGTGGCGGCTGAGCTGGCGCGGAGGGGACGTCCGCCGGTTCCCTTCGCCTCACCGAACATCCACGGGATTCCGCCGAGCCACAACGAGGGCGTCTTCGAGGCGTTCCGCCTGCGGGTGGCCGGGAGCGCCGCACGGGGTGCGAAGGACTGACAGGCACGCGGAACGGGTTCCAAGGGAGGCGACGGCGGTGCACCTCTACGACCAGATCGCGGCCTATCGTGCGGAGCCCGACCGACCGCGTCTCGTCGTCGGACTCATGTCTGGTACCTCCGGCGACGGGATCGGCGCGGCCCTGGTTGAGACCTCCGGCGTGCGGGAGGAGCGGAGGGCGACGGTGGTCGCGCACGGCGAGTACCCCTTCCCCCCGGAGCTCCGCAACGTGCTCTTCTCCTTATACCCGCCGAACTGCTTCGACGGGGAAAGGCTCCTGCGCGCCCATCTCGCCCTTGGGAGCGCGCTGGCCCAGGCGGCAGAGCACGTCCTTGAGACGGCTGGCGCTTCCTCGAACCAGCTCTTCGTCGTCGGCCTCCACGGGCCGACCCTCTACCACTTGCTTCCCGGGGCCGACGGAAATGAGGCCGGATTCCTCGACGTTGGCGAAGCCGCTGTCGTTGCCGAGCAGCTGGGTGTTCCGGTCGTCTCAGACCTGCGCGTCGCCGATTGCGCCGCTGGCGGCAGTGGGGCCCCGTTGAGCGCCTTCGTCGACTACGTCCTCTTCCGGGACGAGGTGACCGGCCGTGCCGTTCAAAACGTCGGAGGCATAGCCAATGTCACGCCGCTGTACCCGAAGAGCCGTCTCGACTCGCTCGTCGCCTACGATACGGGCCCGGGTAACATGGTGATCGACGCTGTGGTGGAGCGCATCACCGCAGGACAGGAGAGCTTCGATCGCGACGGCCGGCGCGCCGCCGCGGGACATGTCCACTCCGCTCTCCTGACGCAGCTTCTCGATCACCCCTACTTCCGCAGGGTACCGCCCAAGACGACGGGGCGAGAGGAGTTCGGAACGGGTTTCGTCGACAGGGTCTTTGAACTCGCGGGGAGACACGGTGTCGAAGGGAACGATCTGGTGGCCACGGTGACTGCCCTCACCGCCTCCTCCATCGCCCAGAGCTACAGGGAGCACCTTCTGCCCCGGGGGAGGATCGATGAGATTGTCCTGTACGGGGGTGGTGCCAGAAACCGTACCCTGGTGCGCATGCTCGAGGAGTACCTGCCCGGGCTACGGATCCGCATGCACTCGGAGTTCGGTGTGTCCATCGAGGCCAGGGAGGCGCTCACCTGGGCGGTCCTCGCCGACGAGAGCCTCCTCGGGTACCCGGCCAACGTCCCCTCGGTGAGCGGCGCTCGCCATCCGGTGGTGCTGGGGAAGCTCTCGGTGGGACCAGCCTTCGAGCGGGGGGAGCACTCGTGAAGCGTTTGGTCGTCATCGGGGCGCATGCCTTCGACGCGGAGGCGATGGCGGGTGGGCTTGCTGCCCGCTGGGTGCGCGAGGGCGGCAAGGTGGAGCTCTTGCATCTGACACGAGGCGAGCGGGGCGACCCCACCAGGGAGCAGGAGGAGTACGGGAAGCAGATCGAGGAAGAGCTCGCCGCCTCGGCGCGTTACTTGGGCGCCACCGGCCGGTGGATGGGTTTCAGTAGTGGAAGCCTGGAGGCGGGCAGCGTCATCGAGGCACTCGTAGCATACCTGGACCGCTTCCGGCCCGCACTGGTGGTGACCCACTGGCGCGGAAGCTGGCACCCGCGCCACCGGCAAGCGCACGAACTGGTCCGGGAGGCGATCGGCCGGTACCAGCGACGAGCGGGGCAAGTCCCAGTGCTCTGGTACGGTGAGAACTTCGAGGACCTTGACGGCTTCCGTCCAGATGTCTACGTGGGCTTGAACGAGTTGGACGTGGAGCTCTGGCGGGCTGGCCGGGAAGCGTATTCCCTATACCGCGGCCGCCAGGGCCGGGGCCCGGGGGGCGCCCCGGCGGTCTTGCCGTACGCTTCATACTACGAGGCTGCACCCTTGGTACGAGGCCTCGAATGTGGAGTCCCCCTGGCGCAGGCCTTCATGCAAGAGCCGGTGCGTTACGATCTCGACTCCCCTCTTACTGGGTCGAAGTCCCTTTCCAAGGTGTAGGCGGGAGGAAGGCTACCGGTTTATGGTCACGGCCTGACTCTGGGTATCGAGGCACCCCCACCCCCCGTAAGCCTCCATTAGCTTCTCACGGCCTGCTCGATCGCTCCCCGCCCATGCCTCATACCAGCGGGCACGTGCTCTCCCGTGCCCCGCTCCAGCCCCACCGCAGGACTCCGCCCACTCGCTGGGGAATGAAGGGCCAACCCATGAGTCCTAGGCACGGCTTGCCCTTTCGTGCACGGTTCAGGGTGCCGGGTCTGCGTGTTCGGCATCACCTACAGGTGCTCGGTTATGAAAGACCGTGGCCACGAGCTCACGGCAGGCAGTCCGCGGCGGGCGGGTGCACACCGTCAAGCACGCCGTCCCCGGGGCCTGGTACGTCATGGGCGTGATGCTCGCAGCGGGGCTCAGCCTCCGATGGGCTTCAATGTACCTCCACCCGCCGCTCCACCTCTCCCAGCAGTCGGCTGAGGAGGAGGATCATGGCCACGTAGAGGAGGGCCACCTCGCCCCAGACCTCGAAGGAGCGGAAGTTGGTGGCGATGATGAGCTGCCCGCGGCGGGTCAGCTCCTCCACGGCGATCACGGAAAGGAGCGACGTGTCCTTCAGGGTGATGATGAACTGGTTGCCCAGGGGCGGCACCATGCGGCGGATGGCCTGGGGGAGGATCACGTGGCGCATGGTGAGCCAGGGCGTCATCCCCAGGGAGACGGAGGCCTCCCACTGGCCCCGGTGGATCGACTCGATGCCCGCCCGTACGATCTCGCCGATGTAGGCGCCGGCGTTGAGGCTGGTGGCCACCACCGCCGCCGCGAAGGGATCGATGCGGCGCCCCAGCACCACCGGCAGACCGAAGTAGATGAAGAAGACCAGCACCAGCAGGGGCGTGCCCCGGATCAGCTGGACGTAGGCCAGCGCAAGCCATGCCACGGGGCCCCGGCGCTGCAGGCGGGCCAGCCCCACCATCACCCCGAGGACGAAGCCGAGCAGGATCGCGAACGCCGTGATCTCCACGGTCACAAGGGCGCCCTGCAGCAATACGGGAAAGGCGTTGACCATCACCTGCCAGCTCACGGGAAACCTCCTCCTCGTCCGGAACCAACGGTGGGGCATGCCTGGAGCGCTGGCGCGCGGGGCGCCCCGCGCCGTGGGCGCGGAGCGTACCGACCTGAGGCGCGGCCGGGAGCGCGGCCGCCGCCGCGCCCCCGCACCCGCTCGGGCGGTTCAGGACCCTACTGGCCCGTTCCGAACCACTTCTGGTAGAGGCGGTCGTAGGTGCCGTTCTCCCGCAGCCGGGCCAGCGCCTCGTTGATGCGGGGGATCAGCGGGCTCCCCTTGGGCGCGGCGATGCCGTACTGCTCGCCGGTGAGCAGGTCGCCCACGGTCTTCACCCGGCCCCGCCCCTCGGTCTGGATGTAGTAGAGGGTGGAGGGCAGGTCGTTGATGACGGCGTCCACGCCGCCGTTGACCAACTCCTGGTAGGTGTCGGCGTTGTTGTCGAACTGCTTCACGTTGGCCTCGCCCACCAGCTCCACGGCGGTCCTGGCCCCGGTGGTGCCGATCTTGGCCGCCACCCGCCGGCCCTTGAGGTCCTCGGGACCCTGGATCGAGGCGTCGCCTGCCCTCACGGCGATGATCTGGCCGGCGTCGTAGTAGGGGTCGCTGAAGTCCACCACCTGGGCCCGCTCCTCGGTGATGGTGATGCCGGCGATGGCCAGGTCCAGCGAGCGGGCCTGGAGCCCTGGGATGATGCCCTGGAAGTTCATCGGCATGAGCTGGACCTCGAAGCCCGCCTCCTGGGCGATGGCGTGGATCAGGTCGATGTCGAAGCCGACGTAGGTGCCGTCCTGGAAGAACTCGAAGGGAACGAAGGCCGTGTCCGTACCCACCACGACCTTCTCCTGGGCCAGGGCGCCGGGCAGGGCCAGCGCCGCGACGAGGATGCCTGCCAGTGCCAGGAGCGCGACACGCACGCGCACGTTTGAGACCCCCCAAGGAGGAAGATTGGGACGAGCCGTTCCCATTGTCCGTTTTCTGCTGCGACGAGGGAGTTTCCTGTCTTCGCGCGCCGGGGGAGGGGTTGTGGCCTGTGAAGATCCCTGAGACGTTTCCAACTCAAGAGACTCGCAGGCGCCGCATGGAGGCGTGCCCAGGCAGGCTACCCAAGGCGTGAGGGTACTATTTCGCTAGACGCTGGCACGGCTCGCCACGACGACGAGACGCCGGGCGCGGTGGTCGTAGGGCGAACCGTCCAGGCCTCCGTAGACGTCGACCGACGCGAAGCCTGCCAGCAGAAGCAGGGCGCGCAGTTCAACCGCACTGTAGAGCCTGAGGCCGAGCCGGTACTCATGAACGGTGCCTGCCCGGCGATGGCTACGGCGGACCTGCCTGGAGCAGGCGCGCCCTTGGGTTCTAGAGCTTACACTGCATCGTCGTTCTCGTCCTCGCCCATGACACTGACCGACTCAACCTCCATTCTGGACGGCTGGCCGTGTGGCGAAGAGAAGATGAGCCAACCAGTAACGGCCACAGGCTTATTCAGAAGCTGCTCGGCATCCGCTTCAGGAAGCTCTGGCGGTAGGTCACACGGTAGCTCACGAAGCCCTGCCGCGGAGGCGGAGATCCGGCGAAGGATCATCTTCTTTCGGTCCAGGTCTACCTCTCGGACGATCCCTCGTTCCTCTGCGTATTGCTGGCTCTCGGAAAGCCGAGTCACGGTCTCGTCGACTCGTTCGTGCGTCGCCGCCGTGACGCAGATCGGCTGGGGTTCCTGCAGCTCATCTTGAAGAACTTTTCCTGAGAACTCTACGCTCCTGTAAGGCGAGCGCGCAGTTGGAGTGAGCTGCTTGGCATAGCGCAGAAGCTCAAGCAGGCGCCGCGTCTGGAACCGATCCTCCAACTGCTTCAACAGATCAGGAGAATCGACTGCACGGAATACTTGCACCAGCAGCCTGAGCCCAGCCAGCGCTCGATCACGACGTCTTAGCACTTCTGCTTCGTCGGAGAAAAGCTCCCCTTGAACCACTTGCTCCGCCACGTCGAGGGATGTGGGTGCCTTGAGGCCAATGCGGGCACTCCCTGGAAGCACCGCTACGATCTCGAAATCGGCGATGGCTCGAATGTCAGATCGGAATCTACCGCCCCGATACGACGAGTTCTCCAGGATGCTGACTGCGTGCTGGTTTGCTACCACCAGGCGGTTCAGGTACTTCGCAACGACGGAAGAGTGAAGTCTTGCATCTTCCTCCACTCCGCGTAGCGTTATCCAGGCATCGGACGGAGGGGTTAGGTTCCACTCATTGATAAGAAACCGCCAGACGTCCTCCGCCAGCTTGTCGGCGACGTAGCGAGCAGACGGTTCATACAGCCTGAGCAACTCGGGCTCCGAGCGAAAGAGATCACGCACGCGCTCCAGCTCGGCCCGGGCGCGATCGAGGTCGTCCAAGCGGCTGGCAAGCTCCTCTTTCAGCGGCAACCTCATACCCTCCTTTCGGGCATTGTCACCCTCCGTATGCCCTTTTTCGGCGGCACTTGCTTCTGCTGCCCTGGATCGCTCGGTGCAGGCGGGCGAGTTTGCTGAAGCCAAGCAGACCAGAAACTGAGCTGTTGTTCATCATGAGCCACCAGGAAATGGGCTCCGAAGAGGATTCGGATGGCCCCCTGGTTATCCGGGTTCATGAAAGCCTGGATTGCTTGCTTGTCGACATCCGACAGGCTGGAAAGGGCACGCCTGGCTGTTTCCGGGCGTATGAGACACGCGAAGTCAACGTCCCCCGGGGTCACTCTTTCCGGTAACGAAGCTACCGTCCAGGAGAATGACTTCCGGAAAGAGCTTGATCTGCTCCAACCTATGAAGCAACCCGGTAAAGGAACGCCAGATCTCCTCGCGCCTCGACGAGCCGACCGCGAAACGTTCCCGAGCCTCCTCGAGCGTGCACGGGTGCTCGCCTTCTGGAAGATGGTAGCCGTCTACGAAGGGCGGTACAGGCATCGTAGTTCCTCTCGGCATGCGGTCGCCGGAATCCTGGGTGCCCATGGTGATCCAAGGCATCTTACACGAACCATCGCATTCATTGTACCACGAATCGCGGCGATTTCCTGGTCACAGGGGTACGCCACTTCCGGCGTCGACGAGGCGTCAGACGCCTGAAACCCCTGCCGGGACGCTTCCCACAACGGAGCGCTGGTCATTCCGATCTCGCCCGGGTCCCGCCCGAGGGCGCCGAGCCGCGTGGGCCGAACGGGCTTCGACCTCCGCAGGACTCCACCCTCCCGCCGCGGAATGAGAGGCCAGCCCATGGGCCCGACAGACTGCTCTGCAGCGTCCCCAGAGGGCCGCCGGCCCAGCCGAGGGGCCCGCCTCCTCCTCGTCACCGCGGTGGTGCTGGCCTGCACGCGGGCGTTGGCTGCCACGGCCCAGGGCTTCACCCTCCACGGCGAGGTCTCCTACGGGGTCACGTGGTCATTGGATCCGCCCAAGCAGCCGCAGACCGAGTACCGCCTCACCCTGTTGGGAGCGGGCCCCCTGGCCGACTGGGTCTGGGCGTCGGTGCAGCTCGACACGGACGCGCCGGATCTGGTGCCCTTCGCCGTCGCGGTTGCCACCTGGGGCGGCGCCGAGCTGGTGACCGGGGACTTCGACGTCCAGCTACCGGGCGCCGAGATGGTCTCCCTTCGACGCCAGCTCCGGGGCGCCAGACTGGTGCTGGAGCCTGGGGAAACGCCCTATTCCGAGCGAGGTCTCAAGGGAGGCGAGAGCAGCCTCGTGGAGGCTGGTTCCGCCTCCATGGATGGATCTAGCCCCGCCGAGTCGGGCCCGGAGCGGCCTGGGTCACCTGCGGCGCCTTCCCCCGTCCGCCCCTCGCTCATGGTGTGGAGCTCCACCGTGCGCAGCCTGGCGTGGCAGGAGCGCTTCGAGGTGGTCGACCCGGCTGAGGCCGACGCCGACGACGACCTGCACACGGTGGGCCCCACGGACCGGCTCGTGCTCGAGCTCTCGCCGGTGCTGGAGGGCTCCGAGACCGTCCGCAAGAACAGCCGGCTGCTGGAGGCCCCACTCGACTACCAGCTCGATGCGGCCTCGGGCGTTCTCTACTTCGACCCGCCCCTCGAGGAGGGCGACGTGGTGGACGTGAGCTACCAGGTCGCCCCCTTGAGCCCCGAGCCGCTGGAGGGCGCCCGGATCGGGGTGGACCTTCCCGGTCTCTCCTTCGACCTGTACGGGCTCGACGGGCTGGGCTACGCGGATCGGGAGTCGCCGGGGGCGCTCGTTCCCCCGCTCTTCGGCTTCGTGACCCGGCTCGAGCCCGGCCCCCTCCGCCTCCGACTGGAGCGCTGGGTGGCCGACGACCCCGGCCGCCTCACATTGGCGCTGCCCCCGCGGCTCCCTGAACTGGACGACTCCAACGATCTCGAGGCCGGCCCGTTGGACAGCAACCCCGTCGGGTCCGGGGTCGAGAGCGAGTCCGGCATCTGCACCGGCTGGACAGGCCCCCCCGAGGCCTGGGCGTGGGAGCTGGGCTTCGATGCGGGCGGCTTCGAGGCAAGCCGGGGCTACCGGCTGCGCACGCCGGGATTCCCGCTCTTGGACGACCCTGAGGCCGAAGCGAACTGGGCGGAGGAGACAACGGGAGTCACCTGGCGGCTGGGGTCCGACGTGACCCTCTCCTGGCGGAGCACCACCGCCTGGCCGTGCTGGAGCGACCCGGCGCGACGAAAGGTAGAGCGGCTGCTGCGCCGTCAGGCGAGCTACCGGCCAGGGCCGGGCCAGGCCATCACCTTCTACACCCTGGACCAGGCCAACGAGGACGAGCTTTTCGGGGGCGGCACCTTCCGCCGGGCGGTGGGTCTGGATCTGGTCGCGCCGGTGGCCGGCCTCTCGGCCCGGGCGCGGGTGGAGGGCGCGACGGTGCTGGATACGGACCTGAATCAGGAGACGAAGGTGCGCCACGTGGAGGCGAGCCTAGCCCGGCCGCTGGGGGCCGTGGCGGGAAGCGTGCGGCTCCAGTGGGAGGGCGAGGAGGGCCGACCCCCGGGGGCGACGGCCCAAACACCGCCGCGGTTCGAGGAAACGTGGGAGGCCGACGCCCGTCCCACCTGGCAGGTGACGCCGGCGCTGCAGCTCCGGGGTCGGTGGGCCGAGGGGCTGGACAAGGGCGTGCGGCGCACGGAACAGGCCGTGGGCGGCACGTGGCAGGCGCCCGAGGGTCCCTGGCGCCTCTCGGCCGACGTGAACCAGCGGGAGACCTCCGGCACGGTCGCCCAGGTGGAGAGGCGCTTGATCGCGGCGGCGGGCTACGAAGGGGGCGAATTCCGTACCGAGGTGGCCGGAGAGCTGCCACTGAACGGCGGATCCCTTCCTGTTTTCCGCCTCTCGGCCGCGAGCGGCCGCAGCAGCCGGCACCGGGTCGAGGGCCGGGCCCGCTGGCGGGGCGACGGTGCCGGCCAGCTCTCGGTGCAGTACGCCTACCAGCCCGAGGGCCCCTCCGCGCCCCGCTTCCGGGGTGGGGCAACCGTTGTCCCCCGGTTCTTTCAAGTTCAGCAGGAACGCGCCCATGTCGATCTGGAATACTTTGTTACCTCCGCCTGGAGCCTCGCAGCGGCGTGGGACGCGACGAGCGGCGCCTCGCCCGGCAGCAGCCTGGACCTCCAGGTGCGGTACCGGTTCTGAGTCCGGCGACGCGTCCGGTTGCGCGCACCCGAAGCCGGGCTTCCGTGGTGGCGGAGATCCCGTGGTGAAGGAGGCATGGTGATGCGCTCCCGTCTCGCCCGTTGCAGCACCGTCGTGGTCCTGAGCCTGCTCGCCTTGGCTGTGGCCTGGACCCCGGTGCAGGCGCAGGGTTCGGGCCAGGTGCGGGCGCTGGTCCAGGTGGCCGACACCGGCGACCAGACCCTCGCGCACCTCTCCCGGTACGGTTCCGTGGACTTCGTCTTTCCCGAGATCGGCTTCGTCGCGATGAACATCAAGGCCAAGGACGCCCGGCCCGGCAGCGCGCTGCGGAGCGACCCGCTGGTGCTCTCCGTGAGCCGGGATCACCAGGTGAGCGTCCACACGCACACGGGCCTGCTTGCCTGGGACCAGGACATCATCGACGTCGAGCGGGTCCACCCTGCGGGCGACGTCCAGTACGACGGCACGGGCGTCTACGTGGCCGTGCTCGATACGGGCCTCGTCCCCAACTGGCAGGACTACTTCCCCGCAGCGCGGGTGGCCAGCGACCTGGGCCGGGCCTTCCACTCGCCCGTCCTGGGCACGCCCGGCAGCCCCAGCTTCACCGACACCAACAGCCACGGTACCCATGTGACCAGCACCATCCTGGGGTACAGCCTCTACGGCCTGGCCCGCTTCGAGGGCACGGCGCCGGGAGCGACCGTCATCCCGGTGAAGGTGCTGAGCAACAAGGGGTGGGGTTGGGACTCGTCGGTGATCGCCGGCATCCTCTACGTCGCCAACCTGAAGAAGGACGGTGTTCTAGACGGGCCGGTGGTCATCAACATGAGCCTGGGCGGATCCGAGGGGTCGCCGGCTGAGCTCGCCGCCATCCGATACGCCATCAGGCAGGGCGTGCTCATCGTGGCCTCCGCCGGCAACGAGGGTGAGGCCGGCATGGGCTATCCGGGCGCCTTCGCCGAGGTGATCTCCGCCGGCGCCGCCGGATGGGTGCGGGAGTGGGTTGGCGGCCGCACCTGGTGGCAGCAGGACGTCCCCGACCCCACCACCGCAGCCGACGTCTACGTCACCGACTTCTCCAGCCGCGAGCTACCCGGTCAGGAGCTGGACGTGCTGGCGCCCGGGAGCTGGGTGGTGGGCCCCTACCTGGCCTACGGCGCGGCGCACCCGCCCTACTGGGCCAACGGCGTGCCAGGCCAGTACTACTTCCTGGGCGGCACCAGCATGGCGGCCCCGCACGTGACGGGCACCGTCGCCCTGCTGCTCCAGAAGAACCCGAGCCTCACCCAGGCGCAGGCCGAGGCGGTCCTGCGCTCGACGGCGCTCTACATCCCGCCGGGCAGCGCGACGGTGGCCACGCCCTACGGAACCACCGAGACCTTCACGTGGAGCTCGGACGCGACGGGCTACGGCCTCATCGACGCGGACGCGGCGGTGGCGGCCACGCCGTGAGGGCCGGAGTGACAGATCCCGACGGTTGAAGAAGAGAAACGAACGTGAGCAAGGTGTTCCCGCCCCGCGGATGGTGGTTGCCGCGGGGCGCGGTTTACTCACCCACGGACGCCCCGACCATCGTTGACGATTCGCGTCAAGATAACCGTCGCGCCAAGAGCATTTCGCACGCATTCCCCTTCTCATTGACGGAGAACCCCGGTGGCGCGAGAATGATGCCATCGTTCTTGACGGAACACTCGCTTGTATGACCATCAGGTGCGGTTCCGGTGGGGACCGCGTGGGGAGATGGGGTCGAGATGGCTTCGGAGATCGCGGGGCTGGCTTCCCAGCGCGAACGGGGGGCCGAGGAGCGCCCGCGACGGGTGTCGCCTCGCGTCTGGCGAAACCCGCCCGCTGTCCTCGGGGCCGCAGTGGTTCTGATCCTGATCTTCACGGCCCTCTTGGCTCCCTACCTCGCGCCGTACGATCCCGCGGAGCAGTTCTTCGACGGGCTGACCTTGCAGGGAATGCCTCTTGCGCCCAACCATCGTTTCCTGCTGGGCACGGACCTGCTCGGGCGAGATCTGCTTTCCAGACTCATCTACGGGGCCCGGGTCTCGCTCCTCATCGGCGTGGTGGCCAACGGGGCGGCGCTGTTGATCGGCACGTCCTTGGGGACGCTCGCAGGTTTCTTCGGCGGCTGGGTGGGGAACGCCATCATGCGGTTCACCGACCTGATGATGGCCTTTCCCGCGCTCCTGCTCGCCATCGCCCTGGCGGCCATCCTCCGGCCGAGCCTCTGGATCGTGGCTCTCGTCATCGCTTTGGTCAACTGGGTCCAGATCGCCCGGGTGGTCTACGGCCAGGTCCTCTCTCTGAATGAGCGCGAGTTCGTGACGGCGGCCCGGGCGGTGGGCGCGCCCGCAGGGCGTATTCTCCTCAGGCACCTCCTGCCCCACCTGGTGCCCACGCTGGTCGTGTGGGGCACCCTCGGCATCGCGACCACCGTGCTCCTGGAGGCGACCCTCTCCTACATGGGAGTGGGCGTCCAACCGCCCATGGCTTCGTGGGGCGGCATCATCAATGAAAGCCAGTCTTACTTCCTCGATGCGCCGTGGCTGGTCGCCTTCCCAGGGGCGGCCATCCTGCTGACTTCGCTCGCCTTCAACCTGGTGGGTGACGCTCTCCGCGACGCGCTGGACCCTGAGAGGGTGACCGGGTGATGGCTCGATACGTCACCACGAGGGTTGGACACGCCGTCTTCGTCCTCCTGGGTGTCACGGTGATCACCTTCCTGCTCCTCTACCTCCTGCCGGCGGACCCGGCTCGGATGATCGCCGGTCGCTCGGCCACCGTGGAGACCGTCTCCCGCATCCGGCACGAGCTGGGGCTGGACCAGCCCCTGCCCGTCCAGTACGGGCGGTACCTCTGGGGCACCCTGCACGGCGACATGGGCCGGTCTTACGTTCAGAAGATCGAGGTGAGCCAGATGATCCTGGCGCGCCTGCCAGCCACGGCGCAGCTCGCCCTGGCGGGGATCGCGGCCGAACTGCTCATTGGGTTGCCGGTAGGGGTGGGGGCGGCCGTCCGACGCGGCAAGGGCGCTGATCAGCTTTCTATGATCCTGGCCTTCCTGGGCGTCTCGGCTCCACAGTTCGCAGTGGGGCTCTTGCTCATCTACGCCTTGGCGTACCGCTTTCCGCTCCTCCCCCTGGGCGGGTACGGCAGCCCCGCCCATCTGGTGCTTCCTGCGCTCACTCTCGGCCTCGCGGGGGGCGGTTGGTACGCTCGCATGGTGCGGTCGAACATGGTCGACGTGCTCGGGCAGCAGTACGTCCGCACGGCGACGGCCAAGGGGCTGAGCCGCCGGACGGTGGTGCTGAAGCACGCGTTCCGGAATGCGCTGCTGCCCATCGTCTCGATGGTGGGGCTCGACATCGGCATCTTCATGAGCGGCGTGGTGGTGGTGGAGACCGCCTTCGGCTGGCCCGGCATCGGCCAGCTCCTCTGGCAGGCCATTCAACTGGTCGACATCCCTGTGATCATGGGGGTGGTCACGGTCGCCGCGGTGACCATCGTGCTCGGGAACCTGCTGGCGGACCTGGCCTATCCCCTTCTCGACCCGCGCATCGAGTACCGCTGAGCGGCGAGCACCGATAGGACGACAAGGGTCGATGAAATGGCACCGGACGTGCCCGGCTGCGGGCTCCTGCGGGTGCCGGAATCCTGACGGAAGGGTGGCGAGTGATAGTGGACGGGCTCTGCAGACGACGGGCGCCCGTGGGTGTGGGCTTGCTGGTGTTGGCCCTCAGCGTGGTCCTGATCGGCACGGCGCCCGCGCTCGCGCAACAGCGGGGCGGACGCATGGTGGTGAGCTACCTGAGCGACGTGACCACGCTGGATCCGGCCATCGGCTACGATTGGCAAAACTGGTCCATCATCAAGTCCATCTTCGACGGGCTCATGGACTACGTGCCCGGGACCACCAACTTGAGGACTCACCTGGCCGAGTCGTACGCGATCTCGCCGGACGGTCTCACGTACACTTTCCGGCTGAGGCCGGGCGTCCGCTTCCACAACGGCCGGGAGCTGGTCGCCGCCGACGTCAAGTACTCCATCGAGCGCGTGCTCGACCCGGCGACCCAGAGCCCGGGCCAGGGCTTCTTTACCGACATCGTGGGCGCGGACGAGCGGATCGCAGGCCAGGCGGGCGAGGTCCCGGGCATCCGGGTGATCGACGACCGGACGGTCGAGTTTGTGTTGAAGCAGCCCAATGCGGCCTTCCTCCACATCCTGGGCCTCAACTTCGCCCACGTGGTGCCCAGGGAGGAAGTCGAGCGCTACGGGGCCGACTTCGGCCACAACCCGGTGGGCACTGGGGCCTTCAAGATGAGGGAGTGGGTGCTCGGCCAGCGGCTGGTCCTGCAGAGGAACCCTGACTACTTCTTGCCGGATCGCCCATTCCTGGATGAGCTCATCTTCGAGGTGGGGATCGACCCGCTGGTGGCCTATCTGCGCCTGCAGCGGGGCGAGGTGGACGTGCTGGGCGACGGGATCCCCGCGGCGCGGTTCGTCCAGGTAATGAACGATGCGAACCTGCGGCCCCTGGTGGCGGTGGGGGACCAGCTCCACACCGGATACGTGGCCATCAACACGCAGGTGGAGCCCTTCGACGACGTCCGGGTCCGCCGTGCGCTCAACATGGCGATCAACAAGGAGCGGATCGTCCAGATCATCAACAACCGGGCCGAGCCCGCCAACCAACCGCTCCCGCCCCTGATGCCCGGGTACGGTTCGTCGTACGCAGGCTTCTCCTACGACCCGCAGGCTGCCCGGGCGCTGCTCGCCGAGGCCGGTTACCCGAACGGCTTCAGGACCGTTCTCTACGCCAACAACACGGACCCCAACCCCCGCATCGCCCAAGCGATCCAGCAGGACCTGTCCACCGTGGGGGTGCAGGTAGAGCTGCGGGTCCTGGCCCAGGGCCCAGTGATCGAAGCTGCCGGCACCCCCGAGGCCGCCCCGCTGGTCTGGTCGGGCGGGATGGCCTGGATCGCCGACTATCCCGACCCGGGCAACTTCTACTGGCCCATCCTCTCGTGCCGGAGCGCCACCCCGGGCGGGTGGAACTGGGCGTGGTACTGCAACCCGGAGCTTGATCGCATGGCCGCTGAGGCGGACGCCATCACGGCGCCTGAGCGGCAGGACGAACGGATCGAGATCTACCGGCAGGTCTTCACCCAGATCGCGGAGGACGGGGCGTGGATCCCGGTCTTCAACGAGCGCCGGTTCACCATGCACTCCGACCGGGTGGGCGGGGACGAGCTGCTCTTTGTGGACCCCATCCACATCCCGGTCAACTACGACGAGGTGTACGTCCGATGAGTGGTTACAGGACGATTCACGGGGATCGCGTGCACTTCGGATGGGACAACAGCCTCGCTCCGGCCCTCACCGTGGCGCCCGGGGAGGAGGTGGAGTTCGAGGTCGTCGACGCCTCGGGCGGTCAACTTTCGCAAGGCTCCGGCACGGAGGACGTGGGCCGCCTCGACTTCGGCCGGGTCAACCCGGTGACGGGGCCTGTCTACGTGGAGGGTGCCGAACCCGGCGACTCGCTGGTGGTGGAGATCCTGGGGCTGGAGGGAAGCGGCTGGGGGTGGTCGGCCATCATCCCGGGCTTCGGCCTGCTGGCCGAAGACTTCCCGGACCCGTTCCTCCACATCTCCCACTACGAAGGGAACCACGTGGACGTCACACCCGAGGTTCGCCTGCCGCTACGCCCGTTCCCAGGGACGATTGGGGCGGCGCCTGCCGAGCCGGGGCTCCACCCGGTCGTGCCCCCACGGGAGGTGGGGGGGAACATGGACATCCGCGACCTGGTCGCGGGGACCCGTCTCTATCTGCCGGTGCGGGTACCGGGGGCGCTCTTCTCGGTGGGCGACACCCATGCGGCGCAGGGCGACGGCGAGGTCTGCGGTACTGCCGTGGAGACGGCGATGCGCGTGCGCCTGCGCTTCGGGCTTGAAAGGGCCACTGCGCAACGGTTCCCCCGCTTCGTGCTCGCGGGGGCGCCGGGCCCCCAGGTGGCGGAGAAGGGCTACCAGGTGACCACAGGCATCGGCCCGGACTTGATGCTGGCTGCGAAGGACGCGGTGCGCGGCATGATCGACCTTCTCGACCGCGAGTACCACGTGGAGCCGCCTTTGGCCTACGTCCTGTGCAGCGTGGCCGCGGACCTGAAGATCTCGGAGGTCGTGGACGCGCCCAACTGGGTGGTGTCGGCCTACTTGCCCAGGGCGATCTTCCGGTAGAGCGGCTAGGGCGGGCCGCAGCGCGAGGTGACGGGCCGGCGCGACGTGTGCCGGCCCGCTGGACCCCATCCTCGACCTTCGCTCTCCCGCCTGGGCGAGACGCGCAGCCCTCTCTCGGGCATGCCGGCTCTTGTAGGCTGTGCGGGCTCCGGCCCTGGCCGCGGGAGCCTCACGTCTGGTCGCGCGGGTCGAAGAGGTCCCGCAGCCCGTCCCCCAGCAGGTTGAAGCCCATCACCGTCACGAAGATGAAGAGGCCGGGCCAGATGGCCATCCAGGGCGCCTGGCCCATGAAGTTCTTGGCCACATTGAGCATCGATCCCCAGCTCGGCGCAGGGGGCTGCACCCCCAGGCCCAGGAACGAGAGGCTGGACTCGGCGATGATGGCGGCGGCGATGCCGCTGGTCGCCTGGACGACGATGGGCGTCCGGCAGTTGGGCAGGACGTGGCGCAGGAGGATGACGTGGTGGGGCGCTCCCATGGCTCGGGCCGCCTCCACGAAGTCTTCCTCGCGCACGGCCAGCGCCTGCCCGCGGGCGAGGCGGAGGAAGACGGGGGTCGTGGCCACGGCGATGGCGATCATCACGTTCCCCAGTGAGGGGCCAAGGGTCGCGGCCAGTGCGATGGCGAGGATGAGGAAGGGAAACGACAGGAGCGCATCGGTGATCCGCATCACCACCTCGTCCAGCCAGCCGCCGAAGTAACCCGAGGCAAGGCCCAGGGGGACCCCGACGGCCATCGCCAAGAACACCGAGAGGACGCCGGCCAAGAGTGATGTTCGCCCGCCCCAGAGGACGCGCGAGAGCACGTCCCGGCCCAGGTCGTCGGTGCCGAAGGGATGCGCCGGGGTGGGCGCCTGCCGGACAGCGGACCAGTCGGTCGCGTCCGGGGCGTGGGGGGAGATCCAGGGAGCCAGGAAGGCCGTTCCCGCGCAGAGGAGCACGATCAGGAGACCCGCGGTCCCCTTCCCGCTCCGGAGCAGGCGAAGGAACCCCCGCAGGCGGACACCCTCGCCCAGCCTGCGACGCTCCGACGTCACGACTTCCAGCGACGAGGCGGCCACCTGCGCATCACCCCCCGGCGCCCTGGGCCCGGCCGATCCCGGCGGTGCGGATGCGCGGGTTCAGCAGGGCGTAGGCGACGTCGACCAGCAGGTTCACGGCCACGTAGGCGGTGCTGGTGAAGAGCACGACCCCCTGGACCACCGGGTAGTCGCGGTTGAAGACCGCGTCCACGATGAGCTTGCCGAAGCCCGGGACGTTGAAGATCTGCTCGGTCAGGACGGCCCCGCTGAGGAGGGTTCCCAACTCCAACCCGCTCACGGTGACCACCGGGATCAGGGCGTTGGGCAGGGCATGGCGAACGATCACGAGCCACTCGCCCATGCCCTTGCTCCGGGCCGTACGGACGTAGTCGAGCCGGAGCACGTCGAGGAGGCTCGCCCGCACGTGCCGCATGAGGACCGCGGCGAGGCCGGTCCCCAGCACGAGGGCAGGCAGGATCATCCGTACGAGGTTCCCCCAGAGGTCCTGCCCGGGCGGGACGTAGCCCGACGCTGGAAGGAGGTCCCATCGGACCGCCACCAGCAGGATGAGGAGGATCCCAAGCCAGAAGTTGGGGATCGAGAGGCCCGAGAGGGCGCCCGTGGTGGCGAGCGCGTCCCAGACGGTATCGCGCCGGATGGCGGCGAGCACCCCCAGGGGGACCGCCACCGCGAGGGCGACGAGGAACGAGAGGATCGCGAGCTCGGCGGTGACGGGCAGCTTCTCGACGACCAGGGAGGTCACCGGCAGCCGGGTGCGGATCGAATCGCCCAGATCCCCGCGAAGGGCCAGCGCCGCCCAGCGCGCGTACTGGACGGGTAGAGGCCGGTCCAGCCCGTACTTGGCCCGGATCTCCGCGAGGACCTGCGGGTCTCGCTCCTCCCCGGCCAGGGCGAGAGCGGGGTCGCCCGGGAGCAGGTGCTGCATCGAGAAGACCAGGACGCTCACCAGGAGGACCACCGGGATCACCGCCACGAGACGGCGGAGGATGTAACCGCCCATGCCCATCACCGCCCGGCCAGGCTGACCCCTTTGAGACGCAGGAGGCCGTCGGGAACGGCCACGAACCCCTCGAGCCCCTTCCGGTAGGCGACGAAGTTCTGGGTGTGGTACAGGTAGATGATGTGGTAGTCGTCGATGAAGCGGCTCATGGCTGCCTGATAGAGGGCCCGCCTCGGCTCGAGGCCGCTAGCGACTCGGGCTTCGTTCAGCAGCCGGTCCACCTCCGGGTCGCTGTACCCCGTGACGTTCAGGCCTCCGGTGCTGGTCTGGAACTGGTGGATGTTCCCGTCCGGATCCACCCGACCGCTCCAGCCGATGAGGAAGGCCTCGTACTGACCGGCGTCCTGGAGGTCCAGCGCGGTGGCGAACTCGGTCGGCCGTAGGCTGATGCGGAAGCCGGCCCCGGCTGCCATGGACTGGATGACCTCCCCGACCCGGATCGCCTGCGGGTCGTTGGAGACCATCAGCTCGAAAGCGACCTGGTCGTACCCGGCCTCCTGCAGGAGCCGGCGGGCCGCCTCCACGTCGCGGCCGGGCAGGGGCCGCTCGGGGTCCGCATAGGCGCTCACCGGCGGCAGGGGCGTGTCCCCCGGGAGGTACTCGCCGTCGAAGACGACCTGGTTGATCACCTGGCGGTCGATGCTCAGCGCCAGCGCCCGGCGGACGCGCACGTCGCGGGCCAGAGGTGTGCCGAGCGGCTCGGGGTTGGAGAGGTTGAGGGTCATGCCCTGGTAACCGAGGCTGGGCACGACGGAGAGCACCAGGTTCGGGTCCCGGCGCACGGCCTGCAGGTCGGTGGGCGCGACCCGCTCGAAAAGGTCCAGCTCGCCCGACTGCAGGTTGGCAAGGCGGACGCTCGGGTCGGGGATGGGCAGGAAGACGAGCCGGTCGAGGTGGACGTTCCCAGCGTCCCAGTACTCGGGGAAGCGCTCCAGCACGATCTGCTGCTGAGGAACCCGCTCCACGAAGCGGAACTCGCCCGAGCAGACCGGTGCTGTCGCGAAGCGATCGCCAAGCCTCTCGGCGGCCGCGGGGGAGATCATCATGCCCGCCCGGTCCGCCAGCTGCGCCTGAAGGGGCGCGAAGGGGGCCGAGAGATGGAGCACGACGGTGTGATCGTCCGCCACCTCAACCGCTTGGATCTGCGCGATCTCGCTTCTCCGCAGGGAGCCGGTGAGGTTCAGCGAGCGTTCAAGGTTGTACCGGGCCGCCTCGGCGTCGAAGGGCGTGCCGTCGTGGAAGACGACGCCCTCGCGCAGCGGGAGGGTCACCGTCCGCCCGTCGGGTGAGACCTGGTAGTCCAGGGCCAGCTCCGGCACGAGGTTGAGGCTCGGGTCCACGTTGAAGAGCTTGTCGCAGAGGTTCTCGAAGACGATGCGCCCCACGAAGGTGCGGGCGAGATCGGGGTCGAGCAGGTCCGGATCCTCGGCCAGCCCTACTCGGAGAACCTGAGCCTCTGCCGTGAGGCCGGCGGCGAGACCGACCAGCAGAGCGAACACGAGAGGTAGCGCGAAGTGCCTGCGCACGAGCGCCGCGTGCGGGTGGGAACGTCCCTGATCCATCGTGTCACGTCCTTTCCGTAGGTCGTGGAGCGTTGAAACCTTCCATCGTGGACGCCGAGATCGAACAACGAGGGGGACTTTTCTCTACTCTCTCAATGGGTGGCGTTATTATATCGAGTCGCTTGCGGGGAGGTCAAGGCCGGTGGAGACCAGGCGAAAGATCATGTGACGAGAGCTTGCGTCGCGAGGAGATCCCGGTCGGATCCGGCGGTTTCAAGGCCGCCTCCTGCAGCACCCGGAAGAGCCGCAGCCGCTCCTCGAACGGAACGGTGCTCCGGGCGCTGGGGTTGGGCATGACGAAGGTGCGGACCCCGGGTACCGGGGGCGACGCCTGGAGCTCCCACGCCACCTCTCGCCCTCGCGGCAGGCCCGCATAGGCCCGGTAGACGTCCTTCCCCAGCAGGCAGACGATCCGGGGCCGCAGGCGGGCTACCTTCTCCCGCAGGCGGCGGTCCGTGGAGCCGGACCGGTGGAGCAGGGTCCAGAAGTGGTTGTTGCGTCCGCCGAAGTGGTGGCCGATCTCGGCGGATCGTCGGCCGGCCTCATTCTCGACACGGCCCCATTCTCGAAATCGGCCTCACGGGCGCCTCCCCGGCCTCTCCCGCACCATCTGGATCAGGAAGAGGCCCAGGGTGCCGAAGATCACTGCCAGGAAGACCGGCATGGACCACCCCAGCCCGGATGCGGCTCCTCGAGCCACCTGGACCCCTTGCCGCGTGCCAAGGCCCAGGAGCACGGCGACCTCGGCTCGGAGGCAGCGCAGCATGACCCGCGCCAGCCCATGGAGGCGCTCCCGGTTCTCGGGCGTCACCGGCACCGGGAAGTTCCAGAAATGGGGGAACCGGAGCGTCAGGGCGATCAGGCCGTAGAGGAAGACCTGGACGGCCGGCAGGAACCACAGATTCCCTTTGCTGCCCCAGGCGTCGGGCTGCCCCGCGAGATCGAAGTGGATGGGTACCCGGTCGGGCAGGCCCGGCCAGAGAAAGAGGAGCCAGCCGATCTGGACGACGATCACCGCCAGGGCGATGGTGTCGAGGCTCCGTTCCAGGCGGGAGGCCGGCATCGAAGCCAGCCTCTCCGGGCTTTCGGTGCTCACGTGGCCTGCTCACCTCCCTGAACCGATCTCACAGTCTACCACCTATGAGGCGTCTGTCGCCCGCACCCACTCGAGCTGGGGGTCCCGGTGCTGTCGGACGTCCTCCACCGTGGTGGGAACGTACTGGTCCGGTTCGAGGGAGAAGGCCGGATCCAGAGCCGGATCGGGGCGGATCCAGCGCTTGCGGGAGACGGTGAAGCGCGCCGGACCGTGGGAGCTCGAAGCTCACGATGTCCCCGTACCCCGAGGGGGCTCCGCCGGTGGCTCCCCCACGACGGTGGCGAGGCCGTTGTCGCTGAGAACGGTGGCGATCCACACGGCCGGCCCCCGGCTCGGCCTGTGCCACCACCAGACTGTCGCTCACCCATCGAAAGCGGGAGCGCAGCATGGCCACGCACGATCCCCCTCCGGTGTCGACTCCGGCCGGTAGACCCCCACGACATCTTCACCGGAGATCGACCCGGTCCTCTGACGCGCACGGGGCGGCTCCTTCCCGGCGCCGCGCCGTAGGGAGAAAGCGGATCCGCCGCGGACTCCGGTCCGGGCGGTCGGGGTACGGCCGGCGGACGGAAGCAGAAGGGTGTGAAGTCAACGCTGAGAAGTTAACGTTATTCGCCGCTCGCGGGAAGGGCCCGTTGACGAGAGGCCGCACGCAGAGGCGATTCGCAGGTCCCGCACTTTATTCATCGCGGTAACGTCCACGCCTTAACTTCACACGTCCACACGGCGGTCCGCTCCGCGGTTGGCGAGCGGGGGTGGGCACCTTCGTCTGAGCTGTGGAAACAGCTCGCGGCAACAGAGAAGTGACAGGGCGCCGGGACGACCGGAGACTCCGCCGGCCGCCCCGGCCCGTCTTCTACGGGTTGACAACGAACCAGACGTCGCCTACACCCTGCCCCGTCGTGTCGCCGGGCGCCTGGTCCGCGGCCCAGAAGTAGAGCGGCATGCCCTCGTAGGTCACCTGGAGGGTACCGTTGGTCCTCTGGGTAACGCCAAGCTCGCCGGGAAGCCCCTCGGGGGCGCTGGGCAGGTGGCTCACCAGCAGGGGCGGCCAGTTCTGCGCGCACGAGCCGTAGCAGGTGCTCTCGCCCATGGTGTCCCGGATGAAGCGGTAGAGGGTGAAACCGTTGGCGGCCACCAGGATCGAGCCGAGGTCAGGATGCTCGCGCGCCAGCACCGTGGGCGCCACGTTGGCCACGTACCAGTTCCCGCCCACCCCCTGGCCGCTGGTCTGGCCGGGCTCTGAATCGCCCACCCAGTAGTAGAGGGGACGCCCGTTGTAGGTCACGTGGCGGGAGCCGTCACGCCGCTGGGTGGTGCCCAGCTTGCCGGGGAGCCCCAGGGGTGCCACGGCGCCCTCCTTACCGGCCAGCAGCGGCGGCCAGTTCTGCTCGCAGGTTCCGTAGCAGTTGCTCACGTTCTCCTCGTCGCGCTCGAAGGTGTAGAGCGTCATCCCGTTGGGACCGGTCAGGTAGGCGCCCAGGTGCGGGTCGTAGCGGACCTGCACGATGGGCTCGGCCTGCGCGATCGCGCCGGAGGTCACCGCGGCGGCGATCACGGCCAGCACTGCGGCCACACAGCTCATACCCCGGATCCACGGCCGGGTACGGTTCAAGGGGCACTCCTCCTCGGGGCCAGGGTGGTGAGGCTTCTGGTCCCTTGATGCGGGCGGGAGGGCGGGGTGGATCACCAGGTCCGGCCGGGGGAGGAACGGCAGGGCCATGCAGGGGCGCGGAACCCGGGCGGCGAATCCCATGGGCACCCCGCTGGCTCCCAGCCTTCCCCCCACGAGGAGTGGAGCGAGATGGGCGCGGCCGAGAGTGGTACCGGCTCGGGACGTACGTTCTGGCGGCGGATGTGGTGGGCTCTGGCGATCTCGGGGGCCGTGGCGGCCATCGGGCTCGCGGCGGTCACGCGGGATCTGCTGTATCTCTTCCTGCCGGCCTGGGGAGCGGGGACGAAGGTCATCTTCGGCTGGGACGACACCCGTTACGCACGGGATCTGGCCGAGACCGCCCTCATCTGGGCCGTGATCACGGCGTGGCTGGCCTGGCGGGAAGGCGGCGCGCTCTGGAGCCTTCCGTTCATGCTGGCAGCCTTCCTGGCCGTCGCCGGAGGGCATGCCATCGCCGTACTAAGGTACATGGCCATGCAGGAGAACGTGGACTCCCCATGACGGCGAGACCGCGCTCGCGCCCGCCTCGCCTGGGCCGCGTAGGCCCAGCCTGACGCGCCGGGCACCCGTCACACGCGCCGCTCGCTCAGGCGCCCGCGGCAGTGGGCGCAGCGGTAGTCGCGCCCCCCGCGAGGCAGGCGCCGGGCCCTGGGATACACCTGGCCGCAGGCACAGGTGTAGATCCACCGGATGACCCTGGGCGTGGCCCGGTCCTGCGCGTGCCGGGTCACGTCGCCGCCTTGCCTCCGGATCGCGTCCACCCATCGGGCGAACGCGGGGCCGTGGCCGGGCACCAGCAGGTGGATCATCTCATGGAGCAGGGTCTTTCCCACCTCTTCGGGATGCTTCAGGTGGTAGTGGGTGGAGAGCCGGATCAGCCGTCGCTTCGGGTGGCAGAGCCCGGCGGAGCTGGTGAGCCGGCCGCTCCACTCGATCTGGACCTGCGAGGCCGGCGGCAGCTGGCCGTTGAAGTAGGCGCGGCGGTAGCGCTCGTAGAGGTCTTCCAGGACGGTAACCGCCGGGAGGTGGCCAGGACTGTGCCCGCGATCTCGGCCGGGATTCATGAGTCGCACTCTTCGTCGCCCGGGCAGGCCTCCCTGCAAGAGGGCGCCGGGATAGCGGCGGTTCAGAGGCGGACCGTCGTTGCCAGGAGGAGTTGCCTCGGGCGATCCTCCAGGTAGGTCCAGAGTATCTCGGCCGTCCTCTGCCGGACGGACGCCACACCCTCCACGGGGGGTAAGGTGACCAGCACGTGCCCGGACCAGGAGGCGACGAAGGCCTCTTCGGGCTCCACCATGACGCCCCAGGACGGATCCGCGACGACGAAGCGACCCTCCCGGCTTCCCACCAGGACCGCGAAGTGGCGCTGGGGGAACTCCAGGTGGACGAGGACGGGGAGGCCTGTCTGGCTCTGGTACTCCACCAAGGCGGCGAGCTCCATCCGGTAGCCCTCGCTCGTGAACCCCAGGGCCTGGGCCGCGGCGCGCAGGGAGCCCAGGGTGTACCCCGTGACGTCCGGGTCCCGGTCCGCGGGCATGTGCGGGCGGGCGAGGAGGACGACCTCCGCCTCCGCGGCGGGCATACCGAAGAAAGAAGAGAGCAGCGTGGCCACCGCGGCCGGCCCGCAGGTGGTCCAGTCGGTCTGGATCACCACGCCCGCCTGGCGGTGTTCGAGGTAGGGGGTCATACCACGGAAAGTGCTTTGGAGACCTGCTACAGCTGGGCTCGCCGACCAGAGCACCAGAAGAGATACGGTAAACGAAAGAATCACTCTCAGCATAGAGAGCCCTCCTCAAGACTGGCGCCGCGGTGCGGCCGGTGTGCCCCCATTCTCCATGGGCTGGTGGGGTCTCAGGCCAGCCGCACGCAGGTTTCTCATCTGGCACCCTTATCCACGGGTCGGCCTGTCGTTCCTCGCCGCATGGATGCGTCGGACCAGGGCTTTGGCGCCCAGCCAGAGCACGAGCACCGCGAAGACGAACCAGAATGCTCCAGCGCGACTCACCGAGGGTTGTCGGAGAATATCGCCAAGCAAAGGGTCGACCAGCCTGTCGCCACGGAAAAACCACCATGGAATGACCAGGAGTGCTTCCGCTACAATGCGCCATGTTCCCCGAATGATGCCCAAGCTCAGCGCGTAGTCCGGGGGTCCTGCAACGCTCAGGGCCGCAAGAGCCGAGGTCACCATGGTAAAGGCTAGGTTGTAGTCGTTGAGGTTCATCCAAGGTGAAGAGGAGTAGGTAAACGCCGAACCGATTCCCGCATACGACAACCCCAAGGTGACTTGGTACGCCACCATCATGGTAATGGCGCCGCGCCAGCCGATCTGATCCAGGACCTCCTCGTCCTCGGTTTGCCGCACCACGAGGGGGAACGAGACGCTGTCTGCATTGCCCTTGAGTTCCAGCAGAATCAATGCCGTGAGATACCAGGAGCCCATGGCCAGCAGCATGGGTATACCCCCGCATGCCCACGAAAGGATTGTCATGCTGCACTCAGCCTCCCTGATCTTGAGGGGGAACGCGACCCCAATCTCGCTATCGCATCACTCGATGGGCCGGGTTACCAGCCGAAGTGCTCCTTCACGTCGCGGTACACCTGCGCTGCCGTGTACCCAGCGCCCACGACCTCGAAGCCGGCACGCACGACCTTTACGACGGTTCGACCGATCCGCACGGCCGCGCTACGGCATGGGGCGCTACGGATGCAACCTGCCACGATCCTGGCTGCGGCCACCAAGCCTGGGGCGATCTCTCCGTCAACGTCCTGGAGCTCCTCGACGGACAGAGGGGTCACCCCGCTGCCCGCAGGGAGCAGCGAGCCGTCCAGGGTGTAGCTTATGGGTTCGACGGGCGGGAGGTTGGGTCGGGCAGCTGCCATCGGTGCGCTCGATGCCAGCAGCGCAAGCACCAGGATGGCGGCCACGGGTCTGACCCACACTCTTCTGCGCCTCTGCACGACAGATCCTCCTCCTCTTGAGCGATTTGCTGCATCCGCCCATTGGGGCGGCGGGTTCCGGGGTCGCGTTCCCGCACGGTGTGAACACTCAAAGCCCCACGCTCAGCAGCAGGTGATAGCCGGGCACCGTCCGCCCAGACTCCACCGCGTGTTCGAAGCCGAACCCCCAAAGGGGGCCGCCCGGATCCGACGCGTGACGGTAGAGGCCCAGCCAGAGGGTGCTGTCGGGGCCAGGACCCAGCACGTCCCCGAGCCCCACGTGTCCCACCAGGCTCACGCGCCGGTTGGCCACGAAGGTGATGGCGGCCCCAAGATCGTAGACCGGGCGGCGCTGGGGGGCGACCTGGAGCCCTGCGTCGAGCTCCAGGGCCAGGGGGTCGCTGAGCCAGGCCGACGAGGCCCGGAGCCGGTACCCCACCTTGGCGCTAGGCGCCCCCAAAGGGAGATGAACGCCGCCGGACAGAGTCGGGCGACCGCCGAACCACTGGGAGGCAAGCGGGTGGATGAAGACCACAGAAAGCTGATCGAGCGCCCAGGTATCCGCCCGTGGCTGCCCCTCCACCTGGGCCGAGCTGTGGGAGCCCACCAGGGCAAGGTTCATGGCCAGATCGGGCGTGACGGGGCGCTCGACGGCGAGTTGAAGGGTCTCCTCGTCGCTCCGCCAGGTCCGCCCGTCCTCGGAGAAGAGGGCCGTGTCGACGGTATGCGTGACGTTGAGGGTCCAGCGGGCGGTGGTACCTGCCGGCAGGTAGACCAGGGGGTCGATCTGCGCGCTGGCGCCGGGACCCGGGAAGCACAAGACCAGGAGGAAGAGGCCCACGCGCCGGCCGAGCTGCACGAACCGCCCTGAATGTGCCGGTCTGAAGCGACGGGCAACGGTCACCGCCCTCACCCTCCCCAGCTGGAAGTCACAGGAAGTTGAGCCAAACTATACCACCGGGATGGAGGGCAGGCCAAGGTGACGCCTCCGGGGATAACACGGGCGGAGGGCGCACCATCCCCAGGGAAGGCGCCAGCAGGGACGCGCAGGCACTCTGTGGCCGGATCGCTCACCGGGATGACGGTCAGGGACGGGAGATGGCTGCCCGAAGGAGCTCACCGGTCGCGGGACGTAAGGATCGGTCGAGGGGGCTTCCCGGACCCGCGGCGGCGCAGGGCCGTCGAACTACGCTGGATTCGGGGGCGCGGCCTCCGTGGGCTGACGGTCCGCGCGCGAAAGAAAGGGGCGCGCACCTGCGCACCCCTTCCCGCGGTTTAGTCAGGATGACCTACCGGCGTCGCCTAGCGGTACCCGCTCCCGGGGGGTCGTCCGTTCGGGCTAGCGGGGCACCACCCGAAGGAAGGCCATCATGCCCGCCTCCTTGTGCCCCGGCACCGCGCAATAAAGCTCGTACTCTCCGGGTGGTAGCGCGGCCATGAGGACGTGCGCCTCGCCCGGAGCCAGGAGCGGCGTGCCGAACTCGTACTCCTGACCGCCCCTCTCGAACTCGACCCTCAGGTTGTGCTGCAGGGTGCCCCCGTTCACCACGTGGAGGGTCAGCTCGCCGGCCGGAACCTCGATGGTCTCGAAGCCCAGGGACCACTGGTTGAGCACCACCTCCAGGACCCCGTCCCGGTAACCCGCCTGCCCGTGGGCCCAGGCAGGGATCGGGGCCAGAATCCCCAGAGCCAGGGCAAGCATCCACGGCACCGACTTCCCGACACGACGACCCACCTTCATGCCTCCTTTTCCCCCGACCGAGTCACTCTGGTGGAAGATGCGCCTCGATGCCGATACTGGATCGGTGACGCCGCAATCCCGCGAAGGTGGCGTTCCACTGGCGTGTGGTTGTGGGTCGTGAGGCAGACGCCGGGCTTCTCGCCTGATGTCGGGCGCGATGGCTCTTGACACATCAGCCATCCTTGATATGATGTGGGCGAGGAGGTCGTGACGTGAAGCTGCCTGTGGAGGAAAGGTCACCCGAGGCGGTTCGAGGCGCCGTCGTCCAGACCGCCAAGGCCCTCAGCGACCCGGCCCGGGTGCAGATGCTCGAGCTCATCGCTCACGGGAGGGCATGCTGCAACCTCCCCACCGAGCCGGACACGCCCGACGGGGTCTGCGTCTGCGAGCTCCAGGAGCAGCTGGGCCTCGGCCAATCGCTGGTCTCCTACCACGTCCGGGTGCTCAAGGAGGCAGGCCTGGTACGGGAAGCGCACCGGGGTCGATGGACCTACTACCTCCTGGATGTCTCGGGTCTCGCGGCGTTGCGGGCGTTCACGCAGGAGCTGGCGCCGGTCGAGAGCCAGGGGCTGATCAAGCAGGATCCAACCTTCTGAACGAGCGTATGCGCCCCGCGACGAGTGCGGGGCATTTCTGGAGGCTTTCTGATCAAGATGTCTTGATATGAAAAGGAGGTATCACCCGATGCTTCGTCCACCGGAGGTGGAGCTTCAGATCATTGGGCAGCACCTGACGGAGCTCAGGCAGCGGGCAGAGCGGGAGAGGCTCGCTCGTGCGGTCGCCCGGAGAGGGCGGCCGGGCGGGACGGCTGCGACCTGCTGCGACGGAGGGTACTGCGCGGGTTGATCTCCCGATGGGGAAGCCCGATGGGCGGCAGCGCCGCAGGTAAGCGCTTCTAGAAAAGGAGGATCTCAGGTGCAGAGGCATGCACAGGTTCAGTCGACACCGGCCGCAGAGCTCCCGGGCGAGGCCACGGAGCTCCTCGCGAGCCGGGGTCTGCCACCGCTGGCCGGGAGCGCACCGCGGGAGTTCTGGGTGGCCCGGTCCGGTGAGGAGCTGGTGGGGCTGGCAGGCATCGAGTGGTACGGCTCGCACGGCCTGCTGCGCTCGGTGGCGGTCCTGGAAGGGTGGGAAGGCCGGGGCATCGGCAGTAGGCTGGTGGACGCCGCGCTGGACCGCTTCCTGGAGAGCGGCGCGGAGGACCTTCTCCTTCTCACCACCGGCGCTTCGGGCTTCTTCGCCCGCCTGGGCTTCGTGCCCGTGGATCGGCAGGAGGTCCCCGACGCGGTGCTCCGGAGCGAGGAGTTCGCCAACCAGTGCCCGGAGACGGCCGTCGCCATGCGCCTGGACCGGCGGCGCCTCGAGACCGTCCGGCACTACGACCGCTCCGCCGCCAGGGCCGCGTCTCGGGGGCGGGGGCGAGAGCTCCAGGATCAGGAGCGAAGCACTCAGGAGATCCCCATGGCCTCCGGCGGCTGCTGCTCCAGCAGCGGGTGCGGCTGCGGTGGGGCACCGGATGAGATCCCCTCGTGGGGATGCACGCTGGATCCCCTCTTCGGCGACCCCGCCCCGGGCGAGGTCGTGCTGGACCTGGGGTGCGGCACGGGACGGAACGCCTTTGAGGCGGCCCGGCGGGTGGGACCCACGGGACGCGTCTATGGCCTGGATTTGAGCCCCACCATGCTGGCGGAGGCCCGCCGCCATAGGGACCGCCTGGGCCTTTCGCACGTCTCCTTCCTTCAGGCCCCCATGGAGGCAGTGCCCCTTCCCGACGGGAGCGTGGATCTGGTGATCAGCGACTGTGTGCTCAACCTCTCCACCGACAAGCCTCGGGTCCTTCGGGAGGCCTTCCGGGTGCTTCGCCCCGGCGGGCGCCTGGCCATCGCCGACGTGGTGCGCACCGTGCCAGACCCGGCCGAACCTGAGTCGTCCGAAGGCTGGAGCGCCTGTGTGGACGGCGCGATCACAGCCGACGCGTACCTGGCCCTCCTTGCGCAGGCCGGGTTCACGGAGCCATCCGTGGAGGTGCTGCACGGAGGCGGTGCCGGGGAGGCGGCTCCGAGGGTGGCTACGGCGCACGTCCGGGCGCGGAGGGCGTAAGGTGGACGAGCGCCAGCCCAGTCTTCGCCCGGTCCAGCGGAGAATGCCACGCGACACGCCAGGAATCGCATGCGGCTCTGGAAAGTGGATCGTGAGGAGGTCTTGCGTGCGATATCAGACCCCGATCACATTGGAAAGGCGTCGCTGGAGACGCTGGTCAGCGAGCGGTTGCCTCTGGCGGATCGGACCGTCTGGCCGATGGAGGTCAAAGACGAGCCCTCGGAGCCCCACTAGGCTTGCCCGCCAGTTCCGAGAGGGGCAGCGCGACCTGCTGTGAGCTCGGACAGCAGGGCACGTACGGGGCCCGGACGGTAGCGCCCGGCGTGGAGGGCCAGCACCACGTGGATGCGGGGATCCACGCCCGCCAGAGGCTTCACCACCAGGGTGCCGGCACGCCCATCGGCCTCCACCGCAACCAGAGGTAGGACCGAGAGACCCAGGCCGGCGACCACGGACCTGCGGATCCCCTCCAGGCTGCCCAGCTCGGTGATGGTTTCGGGAAACCGCCCGGTCTCGACCCATGCCTGCTCCAGCCTCCCCCGATACATGCACCCGCGCTCGTAGAGAACCAGAGGTTGCAGGGCCAGGTCGCGAACGTCCACCGAAGAAGCAGAGGCGAGCGGGTGGTCTGGGGGCAGGACGGCCGCGAGCTCCAGTTCCAGGAGGGGAAGGCGTTCCAGGCCGGGGTGGGGACCGGGGTCCGGAACGACCGCCAGGTCAAGCCGGTCCTGGATGAGTGCGTCCACCAGGCCCTCGGTGAGCCCGGTGTGGAGCCGAATGGCCACGCCGGGGTGGGTGCGGCGAAAACGGCCCAGGACGTCGGGCAGGAAAAAGGCTGTCAGGGTATCCGTAGCGCCCACGGCCGCGTAGCCCGTGGTTCCCTCCGAGAGGTCCGCAAGCTCGCGGCGGCAGTCCTCCAGCAGTCCCCCGATGCGGCTCGCATATCGGTAGACCCGTTCGCCCGCCTGGGTGAGGCGGATCGTACGCCCCGATCGGTCGAAAAGGGGCACGCCGAGATCCGCCTCAAGGGCCTGGACGTGACCCGAGACGGCCGGCTGGGTCAGGTGCAGTCGCTCCGCCGCCCGGGTGAAGTTCCCCGCCTCCGCCACGGTGCGGAAGGTCGTGAGCCACGTTAGCTCCATGGAGCGGCGAACCCTCCTCGAAGGGCCTGGATCTCGAGCCCGGGGCGTCCAGGGACCGCGTGCCGGCATGGGCGTTCACCAGGTAGACGCCGGCGCCGACCAGGATCACGCCCGGCAAGTCCCACGGCTCCAGATGTTCCCCAAGCACCAGGGCACCCATGGCCAGGCCCAGGACAGGATTGAGGAAGTGGAACGAGCTCACGGCCGTGGCGGAGCCCCGGCGCAGGAGCCAGTACCAGAGTACCATGGCCCCGATGGAGACGGCCACCACCGTGTAGGCGAGCGATCCCACGTAAAGGGGCGTCCACGCGATGGTCCGGTCCCTTTCCGCAAGCCACGCCCAGGGGGCAAGGAAGAGCCCCGCCGCCGCGAGCTGGACGGTGTTCACTGCCAGGACGTGCAGGTTCCCGGATATCCGCCGGTAGTAGACCGTGCCGATCGCCAGGCTGGCCGCCGCCGCGACCGCGAGCGCGATGCCAGAGGCGGCATCCTGGGGTGCGGAGGCCGTGAGGCGACCCTGCAGCGTGGTCACCGTACCCAGCACGCCCAGCAGCAGGCCCATCCTCGGGAGGCGAGCAACCGGCTCCCCCAAGAAGCGAGAGGCAAGGACGGCCACGGCCAGCGGGTGGCTGCTCGCGATGACGGCCGTGAGGCCGGCGGTGATCCTTTCCAGCGCCATGTAGGTGAAGCCCAGGTACAGACCCGTGTTCAGGAGTCCGAGAACGGCCAGCCTCGCGTATTCCCTGGGGTGGGTGGGAAAGCGGACCCCTGTCGCCCGGCTTCCAGCCCACAGGAGCGCCGTGGCCACCAGGAAGCGGATGGCGGCCGTGGTGAGCGGAGGACCGTCGCGGAGCGCGAGTTTCGTGGCCACGAAGGCGGAGGTCCAGAGGACGCAGAAGAGAAGGATCAGGACGACGAAGGTGACGCGCTTCGGTTGGAGATGGCCCGGCTGGCCCGTATCCACGACTCTGCCCCCTCGGAGTGGGATGACGGCGCGGTCGCCGCCTGGATAGTGTAGGGTGCAGAGCTCGACGGGTCCAATCGGGGTTTGTTGGGGTTTCGATAAGAAGAGCTTTGGCTGGCTTGTTGGGGGCCGGGACGTGGAGCGCTGCAGTGCGGGTTGCGCACCGACTCAACGGGCATGGAGGTCGTCCCTCTTCTCCACGTGCCTCGTTCCTGAATGAGGTATACTGGTGCCGAGACCGAGATCCCCTCTTCCGGGCCGTCCGGGAGCCGGAGCGGCAGGAGATGGCGCCCATGGTCGTAGATTCCCGGCAGGAGCAGCTTGAACGCCGGCCCGCGAGCCGAGCAGACCTGAGGGAGCGGGTGGCAGCTGCTCGCCGCAGGGTCGAGGAAGAACGTCTGCAGACCGCACGCAAGTTGGCCAGCAGGGTGGCGGATCACCTGTACGCGCACTACGGAGCCCGCCGGGTGCTGCTGTTCGGCTCGGTCGCGAGCGGGCATCTGCACGAGCACTCCGACATCGACCTGTTCGTCGAGGGCCTGTTGGGCGATTACTGGCGGGCCGTCGCAGAGGCCCAGCGACTCGCCGCCCCGTTTCCTGTCAACCTGGTCTGTGCGGAGGATGCGGTTCCATCCTTGCGCGACCGCGTTCGGAGGGAGGGACGGTTGCTGTGAGTGTCGAGGAGTTCCTCCTCGTGAGAGCCCGAGTTGAGGAGGAGAGAGCGAGCATCGCGCGCTTGAAGGACGAGCTGACCCGGTACCGACTCTTCCCTCAAATCACGGCGACGGAGGTAGGCGGCTTTCCCCTGGGGGACGTGGCGGTCTCTCGCATAGTGGGTTCGATCCTTCATGATCTCTACGCCGCCATAGAGAACGTCTTCAAGATCATTGCGTCGCGTCTGGATCGGAGCGTCCCTTCGGGAGAGCAATGGCACCGAGAACTCGTGGATCAGATGACCCTCGACGTGCCCGGGTTGCGTCCCGCGGTCATCTCACGTACCACGGCTGCCGTGCTGGATCCGCTCAGAGGGTTTCGCCATGTCTTCAGGAACGTCTACGGGTTTCACCTGGCTCCCGAGCGCATCACCCCCTTGCTTCGATCTTTGCCCGGTGTGCTCCAGGCCTTCGAGGAGGATATCGATCGATTCCTCTTGCGAATGGAAACGGAGCTCCACCTGGCGGAGCAGGAGGAGTCGCAGGGCGATGCGGCTCGCGAGGGCGCAAAGCCCGATACCGAAGCCCGAGACCGAGGCGCCCCCGGAACGGGTGCGCCTTGAAGCGCCGGAACCGGTCAGGAGGGCGGGCCTTCATCCGCTGACCTGATCGATGCAGCTTTCGTCATGCTCCCGCTGCCCCCAGCGGTCCCGCCCTGCCCGCCTCACTCCACCGACGGCAGTCCCTGCAGCGCCCGCACGTACGCGATCTGCCCCGCGTGCTAGCTGTCGTGGGCGAGCAAGCCCGCCGCCACGTGGTAGAAGTGGAGCTCCCGGCGGCCCAGCTCGGCCAGCAGGCGTTCGTGGGTCAACTGGTGTACCTCATCCATCAGCTGCAGGTGCACGTCCCGATACCGCACCAGCTCGGCCTGCCAGGCGCCTTCGCCTGTCGAGGGCGGCTCCGTCCAGTTCGCTGCCTCGGTGTCGGCTCGTTGCGCAGCCGGGCCAGGGCGTACTCCCGCCAGAAGATCATGTGCCGCACGATGTCCCAGATGGAGTGGCGTCCGGGCGCCGGCCGATGCCTGTCGCTCGCGCAACACGGGAGGCAAGCCCCGTGGGCACCCGTCCAACCGGCCCCGGGGCCCAGGCGTCATTCACCCAGGAACACAGAAGAACGCAGGAAAACACGTCATGCTTCTCGTAGGAAGGGGTGAGTCGAGGTCATCGGTTGACGAACCGTCGAGGCGGGCTCCTGGAGCCGTCGGAGCCTCAGGCCTGCCGGGGCCCGAACCTCGGCGGTATCGCAGCTTACCGGTGAACGGGGGGAACCACGTGCAGCGCCTGGCCGTGGAGCGACGGGCCGAGATCCTTCGCCGGCTCGAGGCCCAGGGGACCGTGCGGGTGACGGACCTGAGCGCCGAGTTCGCCGTCACCGAGGAGACGGTGCGGCGGGACCTGGACGAGTTGGAGAAGGAGGGCCTCCTCCAGCGGATCTACGGGGGCGCCGTGAGCCCCAAGGGGTTGAGCTACGAGCCGCCCGTAACCCGGCGTGAGGCTCGGAACCGGCCCCAGAAGCAGGCCATCGCCCAGGCTGCGGCCACCCGCGTGACCGACGGCGAGACGATCCTCCTGGACGCCTCCACCACGGCCCTTTACGTGGCCCGGGCCCTGAAGGCCCGCCGGCGCCTCACCGTGCTGACCAACTCCCTCCTGATCCTGAGCGAGCTGGCCTCCAACCCCGACTTCACCGTCATGTCCACGGGCGGCACGCTCCGCCAGGCCTCCTATTCCTTCGTGGGCCCCCAGGCCCAGCGGCTCGTAGGCGAGTTCCACATGGACCGGGTCTTCATCTCGGGCAAGGGGCTCACCGTGGAGCACGGCCTCACGGACTCGAACGAGCTCGAGGTCGAGCTGAAGCGGGCCATGGTGCAGGCGGCCAACGAAGTGGTGGGCATCGTCGACAGCTCCAAGATCGGCTACACGGGCTTTGCCACCATCATCCCGGTGCAGCGGCTCGACGTGCTCATCACCGACGGGGGGATCCCACCGGAGGAGCGGGCCCGGATCGAGGAGCTGGGCGTGGACGTGGTGGTGGCCGGGGAAGAAGGTCGGGACGGCCGGATCCCGGAGGGTTAGGAGGCGCTCCCGCTCTCGAGGCGCCTGCCGCCCTCCGCGGGAGCCAGCGCCAGGAACCGGCGGTAGGCCTCCTCCCACGCGTCGGAGGGGCGGGGCTCGTAGCGGTCCGTGGCCACGCTGGCCCGCAGGAGCGACTGGCCTTCCGAGAGCGATCCCACCTCGCCCGTGGCGAGGGCCTGCGCGAGCACGTTCCCGTACGCGGTGGCCTCCACGGGCCCGGCCAGTACGGGGCGGCCGGTGGCGTCGGCGGTGAGCTGGCAGAGAAGGCGGTTCCGCACCCCGCCGCCCACCACGCGCACCGTCTCCACGGGCCGGCCCAGAACCTGCTCGAGCTGTTCCAGGGTGCGGCGGTAGGCGAGCGCGAGGCTGTCCACCACGCACCGTGCCACCTCGCCGGGGCTCTCCGGCTCGGGCTGGCCCGTCCGCCGGCAGAAGGTTCGGATGCGGCCGGGCATGTCCCCTGGGGTTGCGAAAGCGGGGTCGTCGGGGTCGATGAGGGAGCGGAGCGGCGGGGCGCCAGCAGCCAGGGCGTCGAGCTCGGCCCACGGGATCGGCTCGGAACGCTCCCGGGACCAGACCCGGCGGCACTCCTGCAGGAGCCAGAGGCCGGCGATGTTCCGCACCAGCCGGTGCCCCCGCCGGTCGGGGCCGGACGCGATCGCCCCCTCGTTCCCCAGGTGCCACGCCAGCATGCGGGGGTCCCCCATCGGCTCGGGGACCATCGCCCCCATCAGCGACCACGTTCCGGAGCTCAGGTAGGCGTAGCGCTCGCCGGGCTCCGCCGGCACCGCGGCCACCGCGGAAGCGGTATCGTGCCCGGCCCCGGCGATCACCCGGGCCTCGGGGAGCCCCAGTCTCTCCCGTACCCCAGGGGCGATGGGTCCCACATCCGTGGCCGGGGGGATGACCTCGGGCAGGAGGTGATCCGGAAGCCCGAAGGAATCGAGCACCCGGCGCGACCAGGTGCCCGGGCGGGGGTCCAGGAGCTGGCTGGTGTAAGCGATGGTGAACTCCGCCTGGCGCTCGCCCGTGAGGAAGAAGGTGAGCAGGTCGGGCATGAAGAGAAGGGTCCCGGCAGCGTCCAGCAGACCCGGCTGGCTTTTCTGCAGGGCGAGGAGCTGGAAGACGGTGTTGATGGGCATGCACTGGACGCCGGTGGCGCCGGCCAGCTCCGCGAGGCCGCCCGTGGCGGAGACCTCGCGCCAGGCCTCCTGAAAGGCAGGGTTGCGGTAGTGCATGGGAAGACCCAGGAGCGCCCCCTTGCGGGTAAGCAGCCCGAAGTCCACGCCCCAGGTCTCCACAGCCAGGGTCATGGGCCGGTCGGGCGGCTGGCGGGCGACCTCGCGCAGGGACTGGTAGAGCTCGTCCAGGAGGGCGGGCAGGTCCCAATGTAGGGTCTCGCCCATCCACACCGGACGGTTGGGGAAGCGGCGCACCTCCCGAAGCTGCAGGCGACCGGCTTCCAGCCAGCCCTCGAAGACCTTCCCCCCCGACGCACCGAGGTCGCTCGCAACGTGGATCATGCTCCTCGCCCTCCCAGCCGGCAGGTTCGCCAGGACAGGACGGAATCCTCCCACGACGGTAGGAACCTGGCATAGATCAAAGGAAAAATGGGTAGATACACAGAACAATCTTCCACGACTGGGAGGAATCCTTCGGCCGGACGGCGAAGGGGCGGTCATCAACACAGGCGCTCGGGGATGCGGGACGTGCGGTGGGTCCGGGAGCCTGGGGGAGCGCTGAACCGTTGGAAGCTGCGTGGTATCGCGTCGCGAACGGGTGGTCGGAGCGCGAGGTGGAGGGGATGGACGCCCTGGGGAGGCTGGTCTTCCGTTCCCACCTCCTGGGGCGGGACCGGGCCGTCTGCAACTGGAAGGGCGGCAACACCTCCACCAAGGGGGTCGTGGCCGACTTCCGGGGCAGGGAGACCCGGGTGATGTGGATCAAGGGCAGCGGGTCCGACCTGCTCACCATCCCGCGGGAGGGCTTCACCTGCCTGGCGCTGGAGCCCGTCGGGGACCTGCTGGAGCGGGAGGCCATGACCGACGAGGAGATGGTCGCCTACCTGCGCCACTGCATGCTGGAGCCCGACCAGCCCCGGCCATCCATCGAGACGCTGATGCACGCCTTCCTGCCCTTCCCCTGCGTGGACCACACCCACCCGGACAGCATCGTCACCCTGTGCAACGCCCGGAACGGCCGGGAGCTGGCCCGGGAGGCCTTCGGCGAGACGGTCGCCTGGATTCCCTACGTGCGGCCGGGCTTCACCCTGGCCAAGCAGGTGGCCTTGGCGGTGCGCGAGAACCCCGGGCTGCGGGCCGTCCTGCTGGCCAAGCACGGGCTCGTCACCTGGGGCGCCACGGATCGGGAGACCTACGAGAGCACCCTGGCCCTGATCAACGACGCGGCCCAGTTCCTTGGCGAACGGGCCGGGGAGCGGCCGCCGTACGGCGGCGTGCGGGTGCAGGCGTGGCCTGCGGAGCGCCGGAGGAGCGCGGCGGCCGAGCTGCTGCCGGTGGTGCGGGGCGCGGTGAGCCGCAGGCAGCGGGCCGTGGTGGTCTTCGACGACTCGGAGGACGTGCTGGAGCTGGTCGGCTCCCGCGACGGGCGGGGCCTGGCGCTCACCGGATCCGCCTGCCCGGACCACCTGGTGCACACCAAGCACCGGCCGCTCTGGGTGGACGTCGACCCTTCGGCGGGGAGCCTGGAGCCCCTGAAGGAGGCCATCCGAACCGGCGTCGAGGCCTACGCGGAGCAGTACCGCGCCTACGTCCAGGCCCACCGGTCGGCGGGCGACCCCGAGGGGGATCCGTATCCTCGCATCGTGCTGGTGCCGGGCATCGGCATGTTCGCGACAGGGAAGGACGCGGAGACGGCCCGGAACGCCGCCGGCCTCTACCACCGGGCCGTGGCGGTGATGCGGGCCCTTTCGTCCGTGGACGCCTTCGAGAGCCTCACCGACGCCGAGGCGTACGCGGTGGAGTACTGGCCCCTGGAGCTCTACAAGCTGACGCTGGCCCCGCCCGAGAAGGAGCTCGCCCGCCGGGTCGCGCTGGTGACGGGGGCGGCCAGCGGAATCGGCCGGCAGGCCGCCGTGCTGATGGCCTCCCAGGGCGCGCACGTGGTCCTGGCGGACATCAACGCCGCGGGCGCCCAGGAGGCGGCCGGCGAGATCAACGGCCGCTGGCCGGGAAGGGCCCTGGCCGTGGCCATGGACGTGACCGAGGAGAGCTCGGTGCGGGACGGCTTCCGGCAGGCCGTCCTCGCCTACGGGGGCCTGGACGTCCTGGTCTCCAACGCGGGGATCGCGATCTCCAAGCCCCTGGAGCAGACCGAGCCCCACGAGTGGCAGAGGCTCTTCGACGTGCTGGTGAAGGGCTACTACCTGGTGAGCCGCGAGGCGGTCCGGATCATGAAGGAGCAGGGTATCGGGGGGTCCATCGTCTTCGTGACCTCCAAGAACGCCCTGGTGGCCAGCCGCGGCGCCGCCGGCTACAACGCCGCGAAGGCGGCGGAGGCGCACCTGGCCCGATCCCTGGCGGAGGAGCTGGGGCCCCACGGGATCCGGGTGAACAGCGTGGCGCCCGACGCGGTGCTGGAGGGCTCCAGCATCTGGTCATCCGAGTGGCGGAACGAGCGGGCCCAGGCGTACGGCATCGACGCCTCCGAGCTTGAGGCCTACTACCGGGGCCGCACCACCCTGCGGGTGAACGTGCGGCCTGACGACGTGGCCGAGGCCATCCTCTTCCTCGCTTCGGACCGCGCTTCCAGGACGACGGGGTGCACCGTCACCGTGGACGGGGGAGTGGCGGCCGCCTTCACCCGGTAGGGAGGCCGGCCGTGCCTGGCGAGAAGCCGAAGGGTGAGGCCTGCCGGGGGCGAGACGGGGAACGCGGCGCCTGGAGCATTCGGCTTGGGTGAGCACAAGGAAAGGAGAGCCGGTATGATGGGGGTCAACCGGCGCTACGAGCTGTGGGCCGAGGAGCAAACAGGCCGAGGCGTGGACCTGGACTGGGTGCGGCGCGAGCTGGACGCTCTGGAGATCGAGACGCCCTCCTGGGGGTATGGCGACTCGGGCACCCGGTTCAAGGTCTTCCACCAGGAAGGCGCGGCACGTGACGTCTACGAGAAGGTTGCGCAGGCCGGAAAGGTGCACCGCCTGACGGGGGCTGCCCCGTCGGTGGCCCTGCACATCCCGTGGGACCGGGTGGACGACTACGGCGCTCTGGCGCGGCACGCCCGGGAGCACGGGGTGCGGTTGGGCGCCATCAACCCCAACCTCTTCCAGGAGGACGCGTACCGCCTGGGCAGCCTCTGCCACCCGGACGAGGGCGTGCGCCGCCAGGCGGTGGAGCACATCCGCGAGTGCATCGAGATCGCGAAGGTCACCGGATCCTCCATCATCAGCCTGTGGTTCGCGGACGGCACCAACTACCCGGGCCAGGACGACTTCCGGGCCCGGAGGCGCCGGTTGCTGGAGGCCCTCCAGCAGGTGACGGCCTCGCTCCCGGAGGGCATGCGGCTCCTGATCGAGTACAAGTTCTTTGAGCCCGCCTTCTACCACACGGACCTGGCCGACTGGGGCACCGCCTACCTCGCGGCTTCCAGGCTCGGCCCCCGGGCTCAGGTCCTGGTCGACACCGGCCACCACGCCCAGGGCACCAACATCGAGCACATCGTGGCCACCCTCCTGGACGAGGGAAAGCTCGGCGGCTTCCACTTCAACGACCGGAAGTACGCCGACGACGACCTGATGGTGGGCAGCATCCACCCCTTCCAGCTCTTTCTGATCCTGAAGGAGCTGGTGGCCGGGCTCCGCGAGCCGGAGCTGGAGCCCCAAGTGCGGCGCGTGGCCTACATGATCGACCAGAGCCACAACATTGAGCCCAAGGTACCCGCCATGGTCCAGTCGGTGGTGAACGTCCAGACGGCCTACGCGAAGGCGCTCCTCGTCGACTGGGGGGCACTGGCCCAGGCCCAGCGGGAGGGTGACGTGATCGGCGCCCACCGCCTCTTGCGCGACGCCTTCGAGACCGACGTGCGGCCGCTCCTCGCCCACTGGCGCGAGGGCAAGGGCCTGCCGCCCGACCCGGTGGCGGCCTCAGCGGGGGTCTAGGACGATGGGCCGCACGGGGCGGGAGGGCGCCCGCCCATGACACCGCTCTCGGTAGAAGCGGTCCTGGCCACCCGGGGCCTGACCAAGTCCTTTTCAGGCCCTCCCGTGGTGCGTGACGTGGACCTCGACTTGCGGCCGGGCGAGGTGCATGCCCTCGTGGGCGAGAACGGGGCGGGCAAGTCCACGTTCCTGAGGATGCTCGCGGGCGTGCACCGGCAGGACCGCGGCCAGATCCTGCTGGATGGGGCGCCGGTGGAGGTCTCCTCACCCTCGGTCGCCCAATCGTACGGTCTCGCCTTGATCTCGCAGGAGCCCATGCTCTTCCCGGACCTGAGCGTGGCCGAGAACATCGTCGCGGGCGAGTACCCCGTGGCCCGCCCCGTTCCTTGGGTGCGATGGGGAGCCATGTACCTTGAGGCCCAGGAGCTCCTGGAATCCATCGGGAGCAACCTGGATGCCCGCCAACGGGTGGGAGGCCTCTCCGTCGCCCAACAACAGATGGTGGAGATCGCGACGGCCCTGGCCCGTCGGGCACGGATCGTGCTCATGGACGAGCCGACGGCCTCCCTCTCGCCCCGGGAGGTGGACCGGCTCTTCGGGATCGTCCGCACGCTGATCAAGCGGGGGGCGTCGGTGGTCTTCGTCAACCACCGGCTGGAAGAGGTCTTCACGATCGCAAACCGCATCACCATTCTGCGGGACGGGGCGAAGGTGGGTACCTTCCCGACCTCAGAGATCACCCGGGACGAAGTGGTCCGCCGCATGGTAGGGCGAGACCTGGTATGGCTCTATGACAAGCCGCCTTCCCAGGCCGGGCCTGTGGTGCTGGAGGTGGAGCACCTCACCCGCCGCGGGGTCTTCCACGATGTCTCGTTCCATGTTCGCCGGGGTGAGATCGTGTCGCTTGCGGGGTTGGTGGGCGCCGGGCGGAGCGAGGTCGCCAGGGCGATCTTTGGCGTGGACCCACCCGATCGCGGAACGGTACGCGTGGACGGCCAGCCGGTGCGGATGCGCTCGCCGAGAGAGGCCCTGCAGGCTGGCCTGGCCTACCTGCCCGAGGACCGCCAGCACCAGGGGCTGGTGCTGCCGCTCTCGGTCGCGCAGAACATCACCCTTTCGATCCTGCGGGAGGTCACCCGTCTCGGATGGCTGCGAACCGGTGCCGAGGAGGCCATCGCCGGCCGCCTCGTGGAGCGCCTCCAGGTCAAGACGGACCGCGTGGCCCAGCCGGTGGAGCAGCTTTCGGGCGGCAACCAGCAGAAGGTGCTGGTGGGCAAGTACCTGGTCACCCACCCCAAGGTGCTGATCCTCGACGAACCCACCCGCGGCGTCGACATCGGCGCCAAGGCCGAGATTCACCGGCTCATGGGCGAGCTGGCCCAACAGGGCCTGGGGATCCTGATGATCTCCTCCGAGCTGCCCGAGGTGCTGGCCATGGCGGACCGGATCCTGGTACTGCGGGAGGGCAGGCTGGTGAAGGAACTGTCCCCGGACGAGGCAACGGAGGAGACGGTGATGCGGGCGGCCGTCGGAGCGTTGGACGGTGTTCCGGAGGGAACCTGCGGTGCGGGCTGAGCCAGGGGCGACGTCGATGGAGATGAGTCCGTCCGTCGAGTCCCCGGCCGTCCGGTGGGTGGCGCGCCTGCGCGATCTGGGCCTTCTGGTAGCGCTCGCGGTCGTGGTGGTCGTCACCGCGTTCCGATCGCCCCAGTTCGCCACTGCGGCCAACTTTCAGCGGATCTTGCTCGACATCTCGTTGCTCCTCATCGTCGCCACGGGAGAGACCATGGTGGTCCTCACCCGCAACATCGACCTCTCGGTGGGCTCAGCCTTGGGGCTGGTGGGCATCACCGTTGGGTTCTACCTCAAGGGTCATCCGGACATACCCACGGGGCTCATCCTGGCCATGGGGATCGGGCTCGGGACGCTGCTGGGTTCGGTGAACGGCCTGCTGGTGGCATGGGGGCGGGTCCCGGCCATCATCGCCACTCTGGGCACCCTCAGCATGTATCGCGGGCTCGTCTTCGTCCAGAGCGGGAGCCAGCAGGTGAACCCGCAGGACCTGCCGGCGCGGCTCATCGCCCTGGCTCGACCCACGGCCCTCCACGTGCCGTGGATGGTGATCCTTGCCCTGGCCATAGCGGTTGCCGCCCTGCTCTTTCTCCGATTCTCGCGCACCGGCCGGGCCATGTACGCCACCGGAAGCAATCCGATGGCGGCGCACCTCCGCGGGATCCCCACCCAGAAGGTGGTCTTCGTGACCTACCTGGTATCCGGGGCGCTGGCCGGCCTCGCGGGGATCCTCTACGCGGCGCGCTTCGCGACGGTGAACCCGGCGTCGGCCGGGATGGGTTTCGAGCTGCAGGTGGTGGCTGCCGTGGTCATCGGCGGCACCAGCATCCTGGGCGGCCGCGGAAGCGTGGTGGGAACCGTGCTCGGCGCCCTGCTCCTCGGGACCATCGCGAACGCGCTGGCGGTGACCGGTGTGTCGGGGTTCTGGCAGCGAGCGATCGAAGGGGGCATCATCCTCGCGGCGGTGTCGGCGGACGCCGTGCTGCGGCAGCATGCCCCAGGGAGGAGGGGCGAGCATGCGTGAACTGCGCTCCCGCCTCTCGGGGCTCCTGGGTCGATCCGAAGCGTTGCTGGTGGCTCTGCTGCTGGCCAGCGGCGCGTTCGGCGCCGCCCTGTCCCCCTACTTCCTGCGTGTATCCACGCTCTTCGATATGACGTCCCAGTTCGTGGAGATCGGCCTCATGGCCCTGGCGATGACGCTGGTGATCGTCCTGGGCGAGATCGACCTTTCGGTGGCTTCCGTTCTGGCCCTGAGCGGGGTCGTCCTGGGTTCGCTGCACGAGGCGGGGATCAGACTGGCCATGGGGCTGCCGGCTGCGCTCGGACTCGGGACCTTCCTCGGCCTCTTCAACGGGTGGCTCACCACCCGCCTGAAGCTGCCGAGCCTGGTGGTGACCCTGGGAACCATGGCCCTCTACCGGGGGCTGGGTCAGATCCTCCTGGGGGACCGGTCGACCTATGGCTTCCCCGCGTGGTTCGTCAGCGTCGACCTGCACTACCTCCCGGGTACACCCGTGCCCCTGCCCCTGGTGATCTTCGCCCTCTTCGCCGTGGTCTTCTACCTCTTGCTTCACAGGACGGTGGCCGGGAGGCTCGTCTATGCCGTGGGCAACAACGCGGAGGCGTGCCGCTTCTCCGGCATTGCGGTGGACCGGGTGAAGATCCTGGTCTTCACCCTCTCAGGCTTCATGAGCGCCGCGGCGGGGATCATGATGACCTCCCGCTTCGGCAGCGCCCGCTGGGACATGGCCACGGGCCTGGAGCTGGACGTGATCACCACCGTCGTCCTGGGAGGGACGAGCATCTTCGGAGGGCGGGGGACCGTGGCGGGAACGGTGCTGGCCCTGTTCGTGATCGGAACCCTCCGTTACGGGATGGGGTTGGCCAACATCCTGCCGCAAAACCAGAGTGTCGTGATCGGAGCCCTGCTCATCCTTTCGATCCTTGCGCCGCAGGTGTGGACGGGGCGGCGGAGACCCCACCTTCCCCGCACCAGTTCGACCACATGACCGGAAAGGAGGCTGTGCCCGGCAGAACCGCTGGCGTACCTGGGGGTAGCCTGATCATCAAGCAACGAGGGAGGCTAGACCATGAGACGGATGACCCTGGCAGCAGGCCGTGTGGTAAGCATCTTGGCGTGGGTGCTCGCGATCGCCATGCTCCTTTCGAACGTGGCGGCGGCTCAGCAGGTCCGCATCGCCTTCATCCCCAAGAACCTGGGGAACCCGTTCTTCGACGCTGTCTACGCAGGCGTGCAGCGGGCGGCGGGTGAGCTGGGCTTCAGCACCGTGGAGATCGGTCCTCCCACCGCGGACCCAGCGTCGCAGATCCCCTTCATCCAGCAGCAGGTGGCTCAGAACGTGGACGCGATCATCCTCTCGGCCAACGACGCGCACGCGGTGGTGCCGGCCCTCCAGGCCGCCATGCGACGGGGCGTGAAGGTGGTCACCGTGGACGCGGACGCCGCCCCCGAGGGCCGGCAGGCCTATATCCAGCCCGTGGACTTCACCAAGATCGGAGAGGAGCAGGTGAAGCTGCTGGCCGAGCTTCTCGGCGGCCGCGGCGAGATCGCCATCCTCAGCGCCACCACCACTGCACCTAACCAGAACTTCTGGATCGAGGGCATGAAGGTGGAGCTGGCCAAGCCGGAGTATTCGGGCATGAAGCTGGTGAAGATCGCCTACGGCGACGACGAGCCGCAGAAGAGCTTCCGGGAGACCGAGGCGCTCCTGGCCGGCTACCCGAACCTCCGGGGCATCATTGCGCCCACAACCGTCGGGATCGCGGCCGGTGCGCAGGCGCTGGAGACCAACCGGGCGGCGGACCGGGTGCAACTCACCGGTCTCGGCCTGCCCAATCAGATGCGGCAATACGTGAAGAACGGGACGGTGACTGCCTTCCAGCTCTGGGATCCTTCCCAGATGGGCTACGCCGCCGTCTACCTGGTGAAGGCGATGGTCGACGGCTTCGAACCGAAGCCCGGGCTCTCCTTCGCCGCCGGGGACCTGGGCGAGCGGGCCTTCGGCGAGAACAACGTCGTGATCGCCGGGCCGCTCACCACGTTCACCGCGGAGAACATCGACCAGTTCGACTTCTAGGCGCAGCTTCTCAAGGGTCGCCTTCAGTGGCAGGGCGGAGCGCGCCGAAGGGCGGGCCCCGCCCTGGCCGGAGGCGGGGCTGACCTGGAGCGGAGCCCGCCCCAGGCAGGTTTCACAGCGAACGGGCGGCTGGAAAGGAGAGAACGCCGTGCAGCGCTATGGTTTCCGCATGCGTCTTCGGAACGATGCGGTGCGGGACGAGTACGTGCGGCTGCATCGCAAGATCGGCCAGGAGGTGCTCGACGCGCACCGCCGGGCCGGGATCCGGAACTACTCCATCTACCTCGCCGGGCGCGATCTCTTCGCCTACTTCGAGGCCGAGGACCCTGCCGCGAGCCTGGAGCGCCTGGCCCGGGAGCCGATCATGAAAGAGTGGTGGGCCCTCACAGGCCCGCTCATGGAGACCGACGTCTCCGGCCGGCCCGTCGCCACGACCCTGCCCGAGGCGTTTCACGTGGACTGAGCGTTGGCCACGCTCAGGACCTCCCGAGGCTATACAGGTCGCGTGTATCGCTCGTCGCCCGGCGTGGGCGCCACGGTCACCAGGATCGAGAAGGGCTCCGCCCCCTCGCACGTCCGGGAGAGGGTGGCCTCCCCGTAACCCGCACCAGGTCGCCGGGGCGGCTGGTTCGCTCCTTCCCGTCGACCTCCATCCGTCCGCTTCCTCGCATCGGCTGGAGCACCACCAGGGAGCCTGTGTACCGGTGCGGGGGCAGCGCCTGGCCCGGGCCGAAGTTGAGCACGAAGGCGGTGGCCTGAGGGCACCCTTCGGCCGGAGAAGGGAGGAAGGACGGGAGGTCTGGACGTGTGCCGCCGGGCTCCGATGCTAGGTCCGGTGCCGGGTCTTGTTCAACGCGTGGACGTTCAGGTAGACTATCCCTGAGCCTCGATGCGGTGAGACGAGGAGGCGGCGGGCATGGCTTCCGAGACGGACCTACGGGCCACCCTGCCCATGAGGCGATGGACCCGCCCCGAATACGAGCGCCTGGGCGAGGTGGGCGTGCTCGGTCCGGACGAACGCACGGAGTTGCTCGAGGGGGTGATCGTGCCGGTGGCTCCCCGGAGCAGCCGTCACGCGACCGGCGTCTTGCGGGTCGAGAGGGCCCTCTTGAAGGTATGTCCCAAAGGATACCACGTTCGAACGCAGCTCCCCCTGGCCTTGGGGGACGCGTCCGAGCCCGAGCCTGACATCGCGGTCGTTCCCGGTACGATCGAGGACTACGAGAACGGCCACCCCAAGACGGCCCTTCTCGTGGTGGAGGTCAGCGATCGATCGCTCAGGGTTGATCGTGACGCAAAGGCCACCCTTTATGCCAACGCAGGCATCCCCGTGTACTGGATCGTGAATCTCGAGGAAGGTCAGTTGGAGGTCCACGAGGACCCTTCTCCAGCCACCAGCTCGCTGCGGGGATACCGGTCCCGGCGTATCTTCGTCACGGGCGAAAGCGTGATCGTTCCCCGGTCAGAAGCCGTCATCGCTGTGGCCAGCCTCCTGCTGAAGGGTACGCCCGGCTGAAGCCGAAAGCACGGTCGGTGGTGCTGCTCCCCGAGACGCTGGTGTCGGTACGGTGTGTCGGGGCAGGGTTTACGCAGCTCGGATCACGTCTGTCCGCGATGCGGTCGGGTCGTTCGTGGATGGAATTGGGGACGAATTCCGCCCACACTGAGACCTCTCCATCGCCGGCCAGCGCCTCGGGGATGATCCGAATCTGCGTTCGACGGCCGTCGTTGGCCGTCGTCTCCCTGACAAGCCGCTGTCAGTCACCCTGTGGTCTCCTGGTCGCAGGACGTGCCACCGCCGCCGTTCGGCTGCGGTTGGGACTCTAGGGAGGCAGCTACGATGATCACGGACGTCAGCAGGGAGCGCTTGGCCCGTTCGATCGTGGCGCTGCTCGATGAGGCTTTCGAGGGTCCGAAGGAGAAGTGGAGCTGGTTCACCGACGTGGATCCCAACGCTGGGATCCTGGGAGTGCTCGGCAGCCTGTCGCACGAGGCGGCCTCCACCCGCCCGGGACCGGACAGGTCGACGATCGTCGCCCACGCGGAGCACGTCCGCTTCAGCCTGAGCCTGGCCAACCGGGCGGTTCGGGGGGAGAATCCTTACGCCACGGCGAACTGGAAGGAGAGCTGGGCCGTCCAGTCGGTGGATGAGGCCGGATGGGAGCGGTTGCGCGAGGCGCTTCGACAGGAGTACCGTGCTTTGCGAGAGGCCGTGGAATCGGGCGACGGCTGGCTCGAGCCGGAAGAGGCGCTCACGGGCACCCTGGCCAACGTGGTGCACGTGGGGTATCATCTGGGGGCGATCCGACAGATGGCACGGTCCCTGGAGGGTGCCGGCGCCCGGTGAGCGACGGGTCTTTGATGCGACCTGTCAGACTCCGACCGGGGAGGCGGGGAGAATGATGCGGCGCGGGCCATCCCTTCCGCTTCTCGACGAGCTGAAGCTTCACCTGACTCCGGTGGTTCGCCGGCTGCCCGCCTACACCCGCCTCCTCTGGGCCCTTTACCGGGACCCGTCTCTCTCCCGCCGCCAGCGGCTCTGGCTCGCGGTGGGGCTGGGTTACTCGATCTCACCGGTGGACCTGATTCCGGGGCTCATCCCGGGTCTCGGACAGCTGGACGACCTTTACGTGGTGCTGCGCGCCCTGGCACGGGTGATGGGCCAGCTTCCCGAGGAGCAGAGGCGGGGCCACCTGGAGGCCGCCGGCGTGGAGCCCTGGGCGCTCGAGGAGGACCTGGGAAGGGTCCGGGCGGCCATCCGCCTCCTGGTGGCGGCAGGGTTGCGCGGATCCGGGCGGGCGGCGGTCTGGGCGGTTCGAACCACCGCAGCCTACGGATCCGCCATGTTCCGGGCGGGGGGAAGAACACTACGGGTTGTGAGAGCCCGGCTCGCCATGCCGCACGGGCGCCCGGTGTAGGGACGCCCGACTCCGCACCCGTTCGACCGAAAGTGGGGAGCGCATGTGCTCGCCTTACCTCTGTGCGGTTCTCTCGCCCCGGCGACCATTTCCCGGGAAATGGTAGGATCTCCAGGTTCGCGTTTCGAGGCACCGACGACAACTCGTTCCTGACATCATGCGGGCGGAGCCGGGGGCGTGAGCCCCATCGGGAGGAGAATGCGTGTGTCATCCCTTCGCAGGAGGCAGGACGAGGACGTGGCGTCTCCAGTCGTGACCTTGATGGACCTGCCCGAGAGGCCGTAGCCCGTATGCTGCTCAGCATGACACCGTGAGACTCTGAGCCCCTGGCTGGATGGCCAGGACCGAAACCCACCGGCTGCCTGAAGGCGGAAGCCCTCCCTTCGTCTAGAGTGAAGGTGGGAGGGAACCTCATGCCGACACCAAGATCCATCCTGGCTCGCCTGGCCCTGACACTCCTGCCTGCGCTCATGATCCTGTCCTCAGTCCTGCCGGGTCAGGCGGAGGAGCTCCCCCCTGCGGCAGCCCCGCCGCGCGCCCACGGCGACCATCCCCTCACCCGGGACGACCTGGGGACCTTCATCGACGGGGTCATGGCCGCTCAGTTCCAGAGCTATCATATCCCTGGTGCGGCCGTGGCCGTGGTGAAGGACGGGGAGATCCTCTTCGCCAAAGGCTACGGGTACAGCGACCTGGAGGCTCGGGAGCCGGTCGACGCGACCCGGACCCTCTTCCGCATCGGCTCGGTCTCCAAGCTCTTCACCTGGACCGCGGTGATGCAGTTGGTCGAACAGGGACGGCTTGACCTGAACGCGGACGTCAACGCTTATCTGGCCGGCACTGGCGTCCACGTTCCTGCCACCTATCCCGAACCCGTCACCATGGCCCATCTGATGAATCACACGGCAGGCTTTGAGGACCGCGGCGTGGGGCTCTTCAGCCACGACCCCGCCGGCGTCCGTCCCCTGGGCGAGGTACTGGCCGGCAGGCTGCCGCAGAGGGTACGCCCGCCCGGGGAGGTCACCGCTTACTCCAACCACGGCACGGCCCTGGCCGGGTACATCGTCGAGCGCATGAGCGGCATGCCGTGGACCGCCTCCATCGAGGAATACGTCCTCAGGCCGCTGGGCATGGAGCACACCACCGTGAGGCAGCCCGTTCCGGCGAACCTGGCGAGCGATCTCGCCACCGGCTATGCGTACGCGGCTGCCCAGGAGCGCTTCGAGGCGGAGCCCTTCGAGTACGTGCCCGCCGCTCCGGCTGGCGCGGCCAGCGCCAGCGCGACCGACATGGCCCGGTTCATGATCGCCCACCTCCAGCTGGGACGCCTGGGGGACGCGACGATCCTCGCACCCGAGACGGCCCGGCGGATGCAGGAGACGAGCTACCGTCAGGACCCCCGCCTCGGCGGCATTGCCCACGGCTTCCTGGAGCAGCCCTACGGGAGTCTTCGCACCATCGGCCACGGGGGCGATACGTTCCTCTTCCACGCCGAGCTGCGCCTCGTACCGCCGGAGGGTGTCGGCATCTTCGTGGTCTACAGCGCCGCCGATGGGGCCATCGCCCGGGATGAGCTGGTCCGGGCCTTCCTCGACCGCTACTTCGGACGGTACGCAGCCGGGCCCGGGTCTTCCGCGGAGCAGCCGGCACAGGCATCGCCGGCGGCACCGGGGACGGCGCAGGCGACGCACGACGGGCAGGCGGTGCAGGCCTACGCTGGCCTCTACGGTCCGGCCCGGGCGCCGCGCACGACCATGGACCGGATGATCGAGCTCCTCAGCGTGACCACCGTCCGGTTCGATCCCACGGGGATCCCTGGGCTGCTGGTGAGGATGTCGCCAGGGACCGCCGCCAAGCGCTTCCGCCAGGTCGAAGCCGGACTCTTCCAGGAGGTCGACGGGCCGGGTCGCATTGCGTTCCAACCGGGGACTGCGGGCCAGCCCGACCGGATCCTCATGGGCTCCGCCTGGATGGGAGAAAGGCTGGCCTGGTACGAGACCCCCTTCTTTCACATCGCCGTGGCGGTGACGTGCCTCGTGGTCTTCCTGTCGGTGGTGGTGGGGTGGCCGCTGGGTTGGCTGAGGGAGCGGCGGAGGCGGGGCCGTTCGGCCGGTGCTGTGCGAACGAGGTCCGCGGGAACGGCCGGCGGCAACGCAACGGGCGTGATCCTGTCGGCCAGGGGCCCCCGGCTCGTGCGGTGGATCGCCGGCGGTTTCAGCGCCGTCTTTCTCGCGACGGGCGTCACCCTGCTGATCGCGCTCCAGGATCCCTTCGCCATCGCCTTCGGCGTGCCCGGGGGCCTGCGGGTCGTCCTGGGTCTGGCGTTGGTCGCGGCGCTCCTGTCGCCCGCCGCGCCGGTGGCGGCCGTGGTGGCCTGGCGGGGCCGCTACTTCAGCCGCGCGGGCCGGGCGCACGTCACGCTGGTGGCCGTTGCCGCGGTCGTCTTCGCCGTTTGGCTGAACCACTGGAACCTGCTTGGCTTCCGGTTCTGAGACTGCTGGACCGCCTACTCACTCGCCCCAGCCGCGCCGTAGGCGGCGCAATCGTGCTCCGCCGTGCCTCAGGAATCCTCGCCGCCCCCGATCCTCGTGGTATGAGGAGCCGTCATCGTCCGTAGGAGTACTCCACGGAGATGAAGTCGGAGTACGTCTCCAGCTGGTGGATGTCGGTGAGGACGAAGGCGAACATGTACTCACCCTCGGGAGCCGAGTCCCAGCCGAACGTGAGGCCGTCCTCGCCGACCACGAATTCGTCCCAGTGGACGTACGTATCCTCCACTTCGTCCTCGTCGCCGCCGACCCACGGGAAGAGAGGGCTGATCCGGTCTCCCGGCCGGATTCGGATCAGGTCCTTCACTGCGACCTCGCCGTCCTCGGCCGTTCCGGGCCAGGCACCGATCACGTCGCCCTCCCAGGTCTCCAGGTCCAGAAGGACCACGAGGTCCACGTCCTCTCCGTTGAGGAGGACCGGAACGGTCCACTCCACCGTGGTGTCGCTGGCGTTCTGCTCGAAGAAGGAGATGGGGGACCCGTTCAGCACGGGCAGCTCGTCGGGCAGGTACTGAACGATCTCCCCCGTCTCCTCGTCGTAGAGGGCCTCATTGACGATGCCCAGGATGATGAACTCGTCTTCGTGGTCCGGATCGGCGTACGCGAGAACGGAGTCCACGGCCAGGACCCGATCGCGGTCCTGGCGAGCGACGGTGACGGTGTAGTACTCGTCGCCCTCCTCGTCCACGTGCATCTCAGGTTCCGCCGAGAGCAGCCTCACGGGCTGGCTCGGCGCGAAGACGTGGCGAGCGTAGGTTTCCACGAACTCCCGGTAGGCGGGGGTGAACGGCGTCGCCTGCAGGTACTGGGCGAGGTTCTCTTCCACGCCCTCCCGGTCGCGGTAGGGAAGCCACACGCTCAGACCCGACGCGTCGGCCTTGCCCCGCCCCGAGATGCTGTAGACGATGGCCTCGGTGAGGCCGGCGCGTACCGCCTCGGCCTCGCGGCCGTACGCGTCCGCCGCCTCGGCCGCGAGGTCGCCGAGGTCCACCATGTCGAAGCTCTCGTCCGAACCGTTGCCATAGCTCTCGGACCTCCGGATCGCCTGGGAGAACTCCCGCAGGCTCTGGGGGTCCGCGGTGATCTCCGCGCCGGCCGCCTCTACGAACGCGTCCAGAGCCTCCACCACCCGGTCCGTCCTGGCCAGGTCGATCACCGAGAGCGTGATGATGTCGGCGAAGCCGTCGTCGTTCTGACGCGAGTGGCGGGCGTAGGAGTCGGCGACGATGCGGCCGAACTCCGCCCCGGTCATCTGAGGGTCCGCGACCAGCGCGCCGAGGCTTGACGCGTAGTCCCAGCCGTTGCCGGGCTCGATCTCCTGCGAGGCCACCATGTACCGGGCAAACGGGCTGAGGGCGTGCGCGACCTCCACCGTCGCCATGAGACAGGCGTCGAAACCGACGAACTCCAGGGCCGTTCCGGTCTCCGCGTGAGCCGTCTCCAGGGCTTGCTGGATGCCCGCGATCGAAAGGGAGGCATACTCGTGCTGCTCGTCCGCCCCGAAACCGATGACCGAACCGGCGCCGTGGTTCCAGAGGATGAGGGCGTACCGCTCGGCAGGGTAGTCCTCCATCGACCAAACGATGAAGTCGGCGAGGGTCTCCGGATCGGCCAGCGCCCGCGAGCCCAGGCCGTCGGCGACGAGCTCGAGTCCGGGGCCTCTGGGGTTGCCCTCGGCCAAATCCGCGAAGGACTCCCGCGTCTCTCGATCGCCACGCAGGTCGCGGCGGAGCTCCCCGGTGCCGCGGTGGACGACGAACCGCTGGTTCTCGTTCGCGTCGATGCCATCCAGGTACCACTGGGACGTTCCCAGCGTCTCGACCACCACGTTCACCCGGTCCGTCGAACCGACCCGCATCATCTCCAGCAGGTCGGCGGTGGCGGCCATGCCGTTGCTCTCCAGGTCGGAACCGTTCATGAAGACCATGACGGTCCAGTCGGCGGTGGTCTGGACCGCGGCAGCGGCCGGGACCAGGACCCACGGGACGACCAGGAACAGGAAGAGGAAGAGAGGCGTTCGGTTCACACGGTGCCGCGGATGCATGCGATGCACTCCTCGCCCGCCACAGGCTCGGCATCACCGGCCGTGACGGAAGTGGTCGGCGTCGTGAAGAGGTAGGGGGCTGACCCACCGGCTCCGTCATTTCAACACATTCATGGTATTTCCTCCCAATATCGTCGTTGACTTGGAAGTGGGTTCGGAGCAGGACGGGGAATGGATCCGCGGCGCCGGGAATCGGGAGGACGGGTGCTGCTTCCAGGAGTGGCAGGATTCTGCCGGCTCGAGACGAAGAGATGGCCTGAGGGAAACTGGTCATACCAGTTGATGAACGTGATCAGACCATCTGGAGGCGAGGGTCGTGGCCGGACCCCGACAGCTCCCCGCGGCGAAGGTGGAATGGCGCCTGGTGGATGCCATCCTCTCCGGAACCTACCCGCCCGGCGGCACCCTGCCTGCTGAGCGGGAGCTGGCTCACGGCCTGGGTGTCGCCCGGCCCACCCTGCGAGAGGCGCTTCACCGGCTGGCTTCCCAGGGCTGGATCACCATCCGCCAGGGGCGGCCCACCGTCGTGAACGACTACTGGACCACGGGCAATCCCCGCCTGCTGGGGGCCCTTGCCGAGCACCCGGAGCGGCTACCGGGCCCCTTCGTGGGCTGGCTCCTCGAGGCCCGGCTCGCCCTGGCGCCCGCCTACGCCCGGGCGGCCGTGAGGGAGGCGGCGGCACAGGTGGTCGCGCTTCTGGCGGGAGCCGAGTCGCTGACGCCGGATCCCCACTCCTACGCCTGCTTCGACTGGGAGCTCCACCGTGCCCTGGCCCGCCTGGGGGGCAACCCCGTCTACACGCTGATCCTCAACGGCTTCGAAGAGCTCTATGCCCGTCTCGCGCCCCGCTACTTCGAGAGAGCCGAGGGGCGGGCCTTCTCCCGTCGCTTCTATGCGAGACTGCTGGACGCCGCCATGGACAGGAACCCGGCTGCGGCGGAACGGGTCACCTGCCGCGCCATGGCGGTCAGCATCCGGCTCTGGAAACGGCTGGACCGGGAGCGCGCCGTGGGCACGCCGGCGACGCCCGGCTCCGAAGCCCCCACAGGGAGGTGACCGCCGTGCGGCGCTGGAACGGCTGGGGCGACGAGGCGGAGACGTATCCCTTGAGCGAGGAGGCCCGGCGCTACCTGGAGGAGCGGGTGGGGCCCGGCGAGCCGCCGGCCGATGCCAGCCTGGAGGAGGTGACCCGCGGGATTCCGGCATCCCGCCTGCCGGATCACCCCCTGGTGACGGCGGACCCGGAGACCCGCCTCCGCCGGGCCCGGGGCCAGAGCCTCCCCGACTGGATCGCCCTGCGCAGCGGGCGGGTGGGCACCGTTCCTGACGGGGTCGCCTTCCCTGAGAACGACGGTCACGTGGTCGAGCTCCTCCGGTTCGCCCGGGAGGCGGGTGCGGCGGTGATCCCCTACGGGGGTGGCACCAGCGTGGTGGGGCACCTCACGCCCGATCCGGAGGGACCGCCGGTGCTCTCGGTGGACCTGGGGCGCCTCTGGCAGCTCCACCGGCTGGACGAGGAGAGCCTGCTGGCCTCCTTCGGGGCCGGGGTCCGGGGGCCGGACCTGGAGGCCCAGCTCCGGTCCCGGGGGTACACCCTGGGCCACTACCCCCAGTCCTTCGAGTACTCGAGCTTGGGCGGCTGGGTGGTCACCCGGTCCAAGGGCCAGCAGTCCCTGGGCTACGGGCGCATCGAGGACCTCTTCGCCGGCGGGCGGCTCCAGGCGCCGGCGGGGACGCTCCACCTGCCCCCCTTCCCCGCCAGCGCCGCGGGTCCGGACCTGCGGGAGCTGGTGCTGGGCTCCGAGGGCCGCCTCGGCCTCCTCACCGAAGCGGTGGTGCGGGTCCGACCCGTGCCTGAGTCCGAGGCCTTCCACGGCTTCTTCTTCCCCGACTTCACCTCGGGCCTCGCCGCGGCCCGGGAGCTGGCGCAGGAACGCCTCGCCCTGACCATGGTCCGCCTCAGCACGCCCCGGGAGACCGAGACCACCCTGCGCCTCGCCGGGCACCAGGAGCTGATCCGGTTGCTGGAGCGCCTGCTGGGCCTCCGGGGGCTGGGGGAGGGGAAGTGCATGCTGCTGGTGGGAGCGGCGGGCCGGCCGGGGCAGGTACGCGCGGCCATCAGCGAGGCCCGGGCGGTGGTGGGCCGCCACGGCGGCGTCCACGTGGGCCGCACCTTCGGGCGCGAGTGGGAGAAGAACCGCTTCCGCACCCCCTACCTGCGGAACGCCCTGTGGGAGACGGGCTACGCGGTGGACACCCTGGAGACCGCCGCCCCCTGGCGGGCCGTGCCCGACCTGGTCGCGGCGGTGGAGGTGGCGCTGCAGTCGGCGCTCCAGCCGGAGAACGAGAGGGTGCACGTCTTCACCCACCTCTCCCACGTCTACCCCGACGGAAGCAACGTCTACGTGACCTACGTCTTCCGGCTGGCGGCGGATCCGGAACAGAACGTGGAGCGCTGGCACCGGTTGAAGGGCGCGGCGAGCCGGGCCATCGGCGCCCGGGGCGGGACCATCAGCCACCAGCACGGGGTGGGGACGGACCACCGCCCCTACCTGGAAGGAGAGAAGGGCCGCCTGGGGCTGGAGGCGCTCCGATCCGCGGCCGGAGCCCTAGACCCTGGCGGGATGATGAACCCCGGCAAGCTGGTGGAGCCCTGAAAGGGGGCGGCGGAATGGCGGTGCAGGGGCGCCGGGCGGCTGCGTGGGCCCGGCTGGATGAAACGTGGGACCTGATCGTCATCGGCGGGGGCATCGTGGGGGTGGGGATCCTCCGGGAGGCGGTGCGGGCGGGGCTCCGGGCCGTGCTCTTCGAGCAGCGGGATTTCGCCTGGGGCACCTCCAGCCGGTCGGGACGGCTGGTGCACGGCGGGATTCGGTACCTCAAACAGGGCCAGGTGAGGCTCACCCGCGACTCGGTGCGGGAGCGGGAGCGCCTGCTGAGGGACGCGCCGGGCCTGGTGCAGGAGCTTCCCTTCCTCCTCCCCGTCTACCGGGGCGACCACCCCGGCAAGACCGTCTACGGCGTGGGCCTGGAGCTCTACGACCGCCTGGGCGGCCTCCAGAGCCACCGGTACCTGAACGCGGAAGCCTTCTCCCTGGCGGCACCCCACGTGCAACGGGAGGATCTGGAGGGCGGCTTCCTTTTCCGGGATGCCCAGACCGACGACGCCCGCCTGGTGCTGCGGGTGCTCCGGGAGGCCATGGGGCACGGGGCGCTGGCCCTGAACTATGCCCGGGTGGAGGAGCTTCTAGAGGACGAGGACGGGAACGCGACAGGCGTGGTGGTGCGCGACGTGTCGGGCGAGGACGCGCCCGCCTTCGGGGACGACGAAGGCATCCACACCGGCCAGGAGCGCCCGGGTAGCGGTGGCCGGGGCGCCGGGGCGGCCCGAACCGCCCGGGTCCGTGCCCGGGCCGTGGTCAACGCCACCGGCGCCTGGGCCGATCACCTGAGGGAGCAGGTGAGCGGCCGCCGGCGCCTGCGCCCGCTGCGGGGGAGTCACCTGATCTTCCCGGGCTGGCGGTTGCCCCTGGGCGGGGCTGTGAGCCTCATCCATCCCTGGGATCACCGGCCGCTCTACGCCTTCCCATGGGAGGGAGTAACCTTGGTAGGCACCACCGACGTGGACCACGCGACGGACCTCAACCGGGAGGCGGCCATCAGCCCCGAGGAGACGGGCTACCTGATGGCGGCGGTGCAGCACGCCTTCCCCCGGCTGGGCCTCGCCCTCTCCGACGTTCGCTCCAGCTACGCGGGCGTGCGCCCCGTGGTGGGCACGGGCAAGGCCGATCCCTCCAAGGAGTCCCGCGAGCATGCACTCTGGCTGGAACGCGGTCTTCTCACCGTGACCGGCGGGAAGCTCACCACCTTCCGCCTCATGGCCCTTCAGGCCCTGGAACGGCTGAGGTCCCTCTTGCCGGAGATGCCTCCCCTGGACCCGGACGCGCCGGTGCTGGATCCCGTTTCCGCCCCTGCCGGCCCGATGCCTGGCCGGCCCGGCCTGGGCGGAGAAGGGGCATTGCTGCGCCTGTCGGGGCGATACGGGGCCGAGGCCGGAGATCTGCTGGAGGCAGCCGAGCCAGGCGAGCTGGAACCGGCGGAGGGGACGGCCACCCTGTGGGCGGAGCTTCGCTGGGCCGCCCGGAAGGAGGACGTGGTCCACCTGGACGACCTGCTCCTGCGTCGGGTGCGGGTGGGGGTGCTCCTGGAGGAGGGGGCGCTGCCGCTGATGGAGCGGATCCGGGCGGTGGTGCAGCCTGAACTGGGATGGAACGACCGGCGCTGGGCGCAGGAGGCCGAGCGCTACGCGGAGCTCTGGCGCCGCTGCTACGCCCCGCCCCGAGAGGTTGCCGGGAGGCGGCCCCAGCCCCCGAGCCGGCCCGCGGCGGGCCCTTCCTCCCCGACCTCCACCCCGCCGGGAGCGACGGGTGCCGGGCACCCGGAGGACCACCGATGAATGGCGAGAACGTGCTGGCCGTCGACGTGGGCACCCAGAGCGTGCGGGCCCTGGTCTTCGACCCCCAGGGGAACGTGCTGGCCGCAGCCCGGGTGCCCATCGACCCCCCTTATCGAGCCGAGCAGCCGGGGTGGGCGGAGCAGGACCCGGAGGTCTACTGGCAGGCCCTGGTGCGGGCGTGCCGGCAGGTGTGGGAGGCGGAGGTGGTCCCGGCTAGCCTGGCCGGCATGGCCCTCACCACCCAGCGGGCCAGCGTGGTGAACGTGGACGGCCGGGGGCGACCCCTCCGTCCCGCCATCCTCTGGCTGGACCAGCGGCGTAGCGAGGGCCTGCCCCGGATCGGCGGGTGGTGGGGCCTCCTCTTTCGATTGGCCGGCGCTTCACACACCGTCGCCTACCTGCAGGCCGAGGCGGAGGCCAACTGGATTCGCCTTCACCAGCCCGAGATCTGGCGGCGGACGGAGAAGTACCTCCTTCTCTCCGGATACCTGACCCACCGGCTCACGGGGCGCTTCGTGGACTCGGTGGGGAGCCAGGTGGGCTACATCCCCTTCGACTACCGCCGGCAGGCCTGGGCCCCGCCCCGGGACTGGAAGTGGCAGGCCATTCCCGTGGAGTCCTCCCAGCTCCCCGAGCTGGAGCCGCCGGGCCGGGTGCTGGGGCACGTCTCCTCGGAGGCGGCGGAGGCTGTGGGCCTTCCGCAGGGCCTGCCCGTGGTGGCGGCCGCGGCCGACAAGGCCTGTGAAGTGCTGGGCGCCGGCTGCCTCGAGCCCGACGTGGCCTGCCTGAGCTTCGGCACCACCGCCACCGTCAACACCACCCACCGGCGGTACGTGGAGGTCGTCCCGCTGATCCCGCCCTATCCGGCGGCTGTTCCCGGCGCCTACAGCCTGGAGGTGCAGGTGTACCGGGGGTTCTGGATGGTCCGCTGGTTCGTGGAGGAGTTCGGGGCGGCCGAGGCGGCCCGAGCGGCCGAGCAAGGCGCGACCCCCGAGGCCCTCCTGGAGCGCCTCGCGGCCTCCGTGCCCGCGGGCTCCATGGGCCTGGTGCTGCAACCCTACTGGGCGCCGGGCCTGCGGGTGCCGGGGCCCGAGGCCAAGGGGGCGGTTGTGGGCTTCGGCGGGGCCCACGGAAAGGCCCATCTCTACCGCGCCCTCCTGGAGGGTCTGGCCTTCGCCCTGCGAGAAGGCCTCGAACGGACCCAGCGCCGGGCCGGGGTGCGTGCCCGGGAGCTGCGGGTGGTGGGGGGCGGCAGCCAGAGCGACCTGGCCGTGCAGGTGGCGGCGGACGTCTTCGGGCTCCCCGCGGCCCGCCCCCACGTGTACGAGGCCTCGGCCCTGGGCGCGGCCATCGACGCCGCTGTGGGGTTGGGGCTGCACCCGGGCTTCGACGCGGCCATGGCGGCCATGACGCGGGTGGGCCGTGTCTTCGAGCCCAACCTGGCCCATGCGGAGCTCTACGACCAGCTCTACCGGCGGGTCTACCGCAGGCTCTACCCTCGTCTTCAGCCGCTCTACGAGGCGATTCGCGAGATCACGGGCTATCCGCCGCCGGTGTGGGGGGTGACCGCGGGCGGGCCTTCGGCGGGGCGGAGACCGTCGAGGTGATACCTTCTCAGCGCGGTCCGGGAGGGACCCAGATGGTCTCCCCTTCCAGTATGAGGCGGGGGTCGGCGATCTGAGGGTTCATCTGCAGCAGGGTCTCCAGCGGCACCCCCAGCGAGCGGGCGATCGACCAGAGGCTGTCCCCCGCCCGCACGACGTACGGCTCTCCCTCGTGGCGTGGGATGATGATCTGCTGGCCCGGGCGGATCTGTCGGGGGTCGGCGATCTCCGGGTTCACCCGGCGCAGCCCGGCCAGCGGAACATCCCGGGAACGGGCCAGAGAGAAAAGCGTGTCACCGGGTTGAATCACGTACGTCTCCTCCACCAGGCCCGGAATCCGGATCCTCTGCCCGCGCCGGATCCGCCTGGGGTCGGTGACCTGGGGGTTCGCCCGCCGGAGGGCTTCGAGCGTCACACCGAAGTCGCGGGCAATCGCGGACAGCGTGTCCTGAGGCCTCACCTGGGTGAACAGGGCCTTCAGATCGGTGCCAAGGCGAGCTTCGGGTGTTTCCGGTGTCTCGGATTCAGCCGTCGCCGACACCACCTGAGACGGGGCCGTGAGCGGCTGCGGCTGGTCCGCAGGCTGAGCGCCGGGGGGCCTGCGGGCCTCGACAGGCGGCGCGGGCTGCAGGACGCCGCCCTCGACAAGCTGGATCCGGCGAGGAACCGGGACGACGTCCACCTCCACCTGCTCCTCCGCTCCCGCGCGGAGGTGGATGGCCTGCTCTGCCGGGCGGATCTCGTACCACTGGGGCAGGCCGTTCCTGTGAACGCGGAGCCGCCACTCTCCCGGAGGCAACTGCTCGAAGCTGAAGCGTCCCTGCTCGTCGGTCACGCGCCGGTAGGCGATCTCGTGGTCGACCAGCTCGACCAGCATCCCTGCCACCCATCGCTTGTCGGCCTCTCCCGGCCCTTCCCCAAAGACGGCGCCTGCTTCGAGGGTGTCCGTGGGGGGCGGAAGGAGCCGGAGGCGTCCATCCACCCGCGCCCCCTCGACCACCCTGAACTCCTGCTCGACCCTCGTGCCGGCGGGGATCTCCACCCGCCAGGGCGTCTGCGGCAGGGTGATCCGTTCGGGACCCAGCTGGTCCGGCCGGAACGTGACATGGTAGGTGCCGGCGCGTACGGCGGCGAACCGGAAACGGCCGTCACCACCGGTGGTCGTCCGCTGACCGTTGATCTGGACCACCATGTCCGGGAGGCTCTGACCCGCTTCGTCGACGACCCGGCCCACCAGCTCGCCCACGTCGGAGCGGCGGCCCAACTGGAGATCGAAGGGAAACGTGTAGCTGGCCGTCGCCTTCCACTCCGGCTCCTGGCTCAGGGATCCCTTGGCTTCGCCTCCCGCCACGATGGTGTGAGCGCTCGGCAGAGTGTACCGGGCTTCGCCCTGAACGCGGTACGTGCTCGCGAGAACGTCGAGAACGTCCAGTCCCAGGCGAAGGGTGAGGCGGTCGTGAACGTTTCGATAGGAGCGTATTCCGAACGCGAACCTCTCCGGGAGACTTCCCACGAGCGGGAACTCCGCTTGAAGGTAAGGGTCGATGCCCCCGTCCGGCGAAGCGGCATGGTAGCTCAGCCGGTAGGCGGCCCTGAGGCTCTCGGTGCCGCCGACCCGATCGATGACCTGCCTGAGGCCCGCGTCCTGGAAGAGGAAACGCTTTCCATCGATGGGAAGGTTGAGCACGAACCGGAGCGACCCCTCGCTCCGGTCGCGCTGCCCGGGCTCCACGTCGTCCGAGCGGGCATACTGGAGCCACCAGCCGGTCCCCTCCCAGCCTCCGCTCAAGTTCAGGCCCGTGTTTCGTACGTTGCGCGCCCACCCGTCCCAGGGGACGCCCTCGTACTCCATCAGGTCGTCGAAACGGAGGCCGAGCCGCATCGCATCCGAGAAGGGAACGCTGGTGTAGAGCTGGAGCCGTCTGCTGGCGCGGGTGGCCTCCCGGTAGCCTGCCCCGACCTGCTCCCACGTGGCGTGAGTGACCAGCGCGCCCCCCGAGAAACGGCTCGTCAGGCGGAGAGCGTCGGGCGACGAGGCGAGGCTCGCGGTGGCCTGGAGCCCGTACTCCACCTGGAAGTCCCACCTCTCCGCCGGTGACACCTGCGCCTGGAGGCTCCAGAGGTCGCCCGGGGCTTCGGACCGGTCCAGGAACTGGAGGGAGAGCGCGCCCGCCCCGCCGAGGTCGAGGGCGGCCTGGGCACCCACCCTCTCGCGACCGGTGCCGTCTCGGTGTGCGTACGATGTCAGGACGAGGGGGCCCATCGTGGCGCGCATCTCGGCGCCAGTGGCCAGCCTCTCGCCGAACTCCGTGAGCGGCGATAGAACAAAGCGCTGATCACCGGCGGAGAGGTACAGGTTCGGGCGGGTGTAGGCTGCCCGGCCCCCCTCGTCGCCCAGCTGGAGGGTGAGTCGGCCAGGATCGCTCTCTGCCAGGGCTCCGGTCCCGGAGATCTCCCAGCCGGTCACCCCTCCGGTTGCCGTCATCTCCCGATCGACCGCGATCCGGAGCGGGAAGGTGTGGTACGCGGCATCCCCGGACACGCTGCGCGGGATGATCTCGACCGCGGCGCTCGCCTGTGCCCGGGGCACGGAGGGGCCGTCGCCCTCGGCGATCAGTTGCACTCGATGGGTCGCGGCCTTGGTCAGACTCTGCGGCACCTGAACCGACACGTCCACGGTGACGAGCTCGCCTGGCCGGATGCGGGCCTCCGCCGGTGCCGTCACGGTCCGGAAGCCCAGGTTGTCGTGTATGCGAAAGGTGACCTGCTGGGGGGTGTTTCCGGTGTTCCGCACGGAGAAGACGAGGCGGTACGGGTCGCCCAGCGTATACGCGGGCGCGCGGACGAGGGTCGCCTCGAGCCCCCGCGTCGGACGAATCCGGACCGTCGCCCGTCCCTCGAGGTGCACCGGGGGGATCGAACCCTGGAGGTCCACGCGCACCGGGTAATCTCCCGCCGGGGCGTCCTGGGGCACCAGCACGGCGAGCAGCAGGACGTGCTCCCCGCCGGGTGGAAGGGTGACCGGGTCCACCGGCACCAGAAGCTGCCACCCGTCCGGGAGCTCGACGACCGGCAGGACACTCTGCTCCGCCCCCGTGGTGTTGCCGAGCCGGAAGACGAGGGTGACGGACTGGCGGGGCAGCGCCTCCACGAACGACGTGACGGGCGTGACGGTCAGCTCATCAGCTTGGGCGCGCCCGCCCCCCGTCCCGGCGGCCAGGACCAGGACGAGCGCCACCGCGGTGGTCCCCACCCACCCCGGGCGGTTCCGCGGGCGGGGGGAGGGGGAAGCGCTCAAGGCGCCCTCAGCTCCAGGGTGTAGCGGGCGGCGAAAACGGAGGCGTCCTTGTTGTCTGCGACCACCAGCGCCTGATAGCTGCCGTGGGCCAGCGGGCCCAGGTCGATCCGCACCCGTACGGAGGTGTCGGGATAGATGCGCCTCGGTTCCACCTCCAAGCGCTCGATCCGGTCTCCCCGGGCATCGTACAGCTCCATCCACACCTGCGGGATCAGCAGGCGTTCCCCCGGGTTCGCCAGGTCCACCTGGAAGGTGTATCCTCGGTCGTCTTCCCGGTAGACCAGCGTCGGATCGGCGAAGTCCAGACGAACTTTCGCTCCCCCGCCGGCCTCCGTGACCACCTGCACGCCGTAGCGGAACCGTTGCCGGATCCCCAGGGCGACCTCCTCCGCCGGCGCCCGCCCGGGTGGTGCCGGAGCCTCAGGGTCGCCCGGCAGGAGGGGCTCCACCATGATCATGCTCCAGTACGTGCCCGTCAGGCGATCGTCGGTGGGAACGGAGATTCGGTACAGGACCGTCGACTCCTCACCGGCGGGCACCGTGACCAGGGAGCGGCTCACCGTGATCCACCGGGCATTGGAACGGGGGAGCGTGCCCGGCTCATCGTAGTAGGTGCGGCCCTCGGCGTCGAAGCGGTAGTCCGTCTGGTAGATCCGGACGACAGCGGGTTCGCTGCCGCGGTTCTTCAACCCGAGCACACCCTCGTAGCTCTCCCCCGGCGCCACGTCGAAGTGGTGGGCCAGGGAACCAGAGAGGCTGACCTGGGCCGCCGCCGACCGGAAGGTGCATCCGAGGAGCACCAGGAGCAGGATGCCCGAGAGGAGGCGAGTTCGACGGGTGCGAGCTCTCATGCTGGGTTCTTCTTCCTTTCCGGGCCTCACAGGGCGACCACCGTGTAGACCAGTGCGGTCGTGTACGTATCGGGCGGCACGGAGAGAGAGACGCCGCTCAGCCTCACCTGGACCTCGACGCCCGAGACGTCGCCCGTGCCGGTGAAGAACGGGTTGTCCGCCGCGCCGACGATGACATACGAATCACCACCGCTCGCCGTGCCGGTCCCCGTTCCTGCCGAGGTGCGCTGGACCTCCAGGATGAAGTCGGGCCACCAGTAGACGTCGCTCCTCCGGACGGTCACCTGCCAGCTCGCGCCCGCGGTGTTGGCGATGGCCAGGCTGAGGGTACCCAGCGGGCTCTCGTACATGCTTTGGAGCTCCGAACCGGGACCGGCGGTCAGGTCGCTGGCGTCGATCGTCTCCGACCAGATCCCCGTCGCGGTGATGTCCGCCGCCCGGACACGACCGGCCGTGGCGGTGAGTGCGAGCAGGACGACCAGGAGGACCGCCGGCGGTCTTCGCCCGGCGCGCCGGCTCAACGGCCAGACCTCATCCATCCTCATGAACCCGACCGGCCCCCCCGATCAGCACGAAAGGGTCGCGGGCAGGGAAGCGCCACGCTCCCCTGGCCCGCCGTTCCCCGGATCGTCTATGCTTACAGCGTGATCGTGAACGTGACGGTGTGGGTCTCGCCCCCCGGGGCATTCGGTGCCGCGGTGGCGAGCACGTCAGCCGTATAAGTGATCGGAACCAGCGTGGCGCTCACGTTGGAGATACCGGTCACCACGTCGGCCGCGACGGTGGAGAGAGCCACCTTACTGGCCGCCGTTCCCTCTCCGGCTCCGGGTGTGAGTTCCACGGAGAGCGTGATCCCCGCGGCGTAGTCCAGGTCCAGTGCGGCCGTGATCTTCAGGTTCGTCCCGTTGGTGCTGTAGTCCATCGTGGTTGTGTTCTCGGTGACGGTGGCAGGTAACGGTCCGGACACCGTGATCGTCCCGGGGTTGCCCGAGACCGAGATGGTGTCGATGGAGTTGACCACGATCGTCACGTCCTGCGTCGCCGTGGTCTGCGCCACGGCCACGTTCGACCCAGCCAGGAGCAAGATCCCCAGCAGCACGACGAGCAGAGCCAGTTTCCGCATAGGCGGGTGCTCCTTTCCACAAGCAAGTGTTCGGTTCTTCCAGGCACTCCCAACAGGAAGGTTATCGACGTGGGGAGAGGGGCGCTTTAGGTTGGGCTTGTTGCACGTCAGTCCTGGAAAGGGTTCGGCGTTCGGCGGGGAGAGGGACGTGCAGGACCTCATCATGGCAGCAGACCTCGGAGAGCACCCCTGGGTCCATTGTCGGGACATGTTCGAGGCCGACCGGCCTGTTCCATCGCAGGACCTACGTCGGGCAGCAGAGGCGGCTCATGAAGTGACAGGGACGAGACCGGGGGTGACGCGCTGGGAGGCCAGGAGCCGGGCCGGGTGACCACACGGCCCGCAGAGCCGAAGCCCCCCCACCTGAACCTCGCCCACCCGGAAGGTCCTGCCCACCAGGTGGTTCAATGGAACGTCCCGGGTAACCAGGTTCCTGCGGGTGGCTCTGGGTGATGCACGTTCTTTTTCCATCCTTTCCATGCTACAATACTATCAAATTGCCGGCCATCTCACGCGCATGCCGGTACGTGCGGTTGGGCACGTGCGGTTACCGCCCTCGGTGAAGGGATCGGGCCGCCGCCCGGGTGGGGCGGTGGTTCGCCAGCCTGCCGGGCAAGGCAGCCACGGGGGTGTTCGGCGACGGGAGGAGAACCCGTGGGTATCCGTACGTCAAACCGGAGGGGACGCACCTTCCAGCCCCGGAGACGTGCCGGCGTCCTCGCCGTCGCCGCGACCGCGTTCTTCCTGCTCGCTGCCCTGGCCGTGGTGCTCGCCGGACCCACCGCCGCCCAGGGACCTCCCCGGGAGACTCCGAGCCCTACCCTGGCTGCGTTCGACCTGGCCTGGCAGACCATCGACCGGACCTACGTGGACCCCACCTTCGGCGGGGTGGACTGGAAGGGCGTCCGGGAGGAGTACCGGAGCCGGGTGGAGGCGGCACCCGACCTGGAGGCGGCCTACGCCGTCATCGTGGAGATGGTGGGGCTCCTGCAGGACGGGCAGACCTTCGTGGTGCCGCCGTCGGCGCGAGCCCCCCAGCCTGACGGGGCCCAGGAGCCAGAGCTCGAGTACGCGGGCATCGGCGTCATCATCCAGCAGCTCGAGAACGGGGACGTGGTGGTGGTCCACGTCTTCGACGGGGCGCCGGCCCAGGCGGCGGGGGTGCTGGTGGGCGACGTGATCGTCTCGGTGGACGGTTGGGCTCCGGCCGAGGGCGACGGCATCGAAGCGGTTTCCCAGCACATCCGGGGTCCCGTGGACACGCCGGTGGAGCTCACCGTCAGGGACCCCGACGGGGCCGAGCGGGCGGCGACGGTGACGCGGGGTCGCATCGACCTCCGTCCCACCGTGGAGCACCGGGTGCTGGAGGGGGGCACGGGGTACCTCCGGGTTCCCGTGCTCACCGACGAGCTGGTGGAGGAGGGGGCCCGGGCGCTCCCCGGCCTGCTCCAGGCATCCGGCATGGTGCTGGACCTGCGGGGCGTGGGTGCCGGCAGCGTGGCCGGTGCCATCCGGGTGGCCCAGTGGTTCCTGGGGGCGGTGGACCTGGGGGGCGTGGTCACCCGCACGGGGGTCTTCCCGCTGCCCTTCGTGCAGGAGGCCATCGCCGCCTACAACCGTCCCCTGGTGGTGCTGGTGGGGCCCACCACCAGCAGCCTCGCGGAAGTCCTGGCGATGGTACTCCAGGAGTACGGGCGGGCCACCCTGGTGGGCCAGCGGACCCAGGGCGGCTTCGAGCTCACCCAGACGGCGGAGCTGCCCGGGGGCGGCCTGCTGCAGGTGGCCACCGGACGGTACGTCTCGCCGGAAGGGAAACTCCTCCCCCTCGAGGGCCTCACGCCGGAGGTGGAGGTTCCCCGACCTGAACTGAAGGAGCTGCGCGAGGGGCGCGACCCGGACCTGGAGCGGGCGTTGGAGGTGCTCCGCAGCCCGTGAGAGGAGAACCGTTTCGATGAAGCATGCGTGTGGGTGGCGACCTGCGGCGGTGGCGGCCGTCGCGATCCTCCTGGCGGCTGGCGTCACGTTCGCAGCCGTCTTCCCAACGTGGGCCCAGGGCGTGGCGCCCTCGAAGCTGGGGAAGGCGGAGGCGGGCCCATCCCTGGACCTGCTCGCCCCGGTGAAGCCCATGCTCTCGGGCAGGGCCTGGCTGCTGGTCGAGGGCATCGACCCCGGGCTGCGCCGGCGGCCCGGCTGGGGCACCCTCACCCGACTCGACTGGCAGGCCCTGGACGGCCCTATGGGCGGGCCATCGTCCCGGCTGGGCTCCCCTTCGGGCGTCATGCAGGCTCCCGGGGCGGCGTTGGTGCCCTTCCGGAACCCGGCGCCCGCCTTCAGCCGCGACCTGCTGATCACGCGAGATTTCAGCCAGACCCCCTTCCAGACCGAGCCCCACCTGGCCGCCGACCCCCAGGATCCGGACCACCTGGTGGTGGGCGTGATCGACTACAACTTCCCCACCATGTCCACCTACGTGAGCCTCGACGGCGGCGCCACCTGGGAGGGACCCCACCAGGCGCCCTACCTGCCCGACGACCAGGTCTCCGGCGGAGACCCCGTCCTCGCCTTCGACCGGGAGGGCGATCTCTACCTCGCCAGCATCTCCATCGGGGTGGAGGACTTCACGGTGGGGCCGCTCTTCCTCTCCACCCTGGTCTCCAGCATCGCGGTGGCCCGCTCGAGCGACGGCGGGTACGCGTGGCCGCAGGTGGTCTCCACCGCCCGCAGCGGCGTGAAGCTCGAGAACCAGCAGATCGACGCCACCGGCCGGCTGCGGGGGACCCTTTCCGTCGGCTTCCTCGACAAGCCGTGGATGGCGGTCGGACCCGATCCCAGCGAGCCCGAGCGCGACGTGATCTACGTGACCTACACCGATTTCGTCACCCGCTACGACATCCGCTGGATCGGTGAGCTGCCCGTCCTCATGCCCGACGAGGTGGAGACCACCATCCGCCTGGTTCGCTCCGTCGACGGCGGTGCCACCTGGAGCGAGCCGGTGGCGGTGAGCCCCACGGTGCGGCGCTCCTTCGGCGAGGTGGAGCAGCCGGCGGACGTGCCCGGCGCCGTCTGGACCGACCGGGTGGTCCAGGGCGCGCAGCCGGCGGTGGCGCCCGACGGGAGCCTCTACGTGGCCTGGTTCGACAGCACCGACGACGGCAGCATGAAGGGGAAGGGCGCGATCCGGGTCGTCCGCTCGGACGACGGGGGCAAGAGCTTCGCCCGGCCGGTCACGGCCGCCTCCTTCAACGAGATCGGTTTCCGCCCCCACAACGCCTTCTTCCGCTACTGGGCGGCCGGTTTTCCTCAGTTGGCCGCGGGCCCCGACGGCGGGCTCCACCTGGTGTACACCGCCCGCCCCGGCGACCCGCCCGGAGACGATGGCGACGTCTTCTACACCCGCTCGGCCGACGGGGGCGCCACCTGGAGCGGGCCCCTGCGTCTGAATGGCGACGACGGTTCCGCCCTCCAGTTCTTCCCCTCGGTGGACGTGGACCCGTCGGGCTCCGTCCACGTCATGTGGGGCGACATGCGCGACGATGCCTCCCAGACCCGCTACCACATCTACTACACCCGCTCCGAGGACGGGGGTGCCACCTGGGGCTTCAAGGACCCCGAGCTGGGCCTGGAGGAGCCGGACACCCGCGTGACCGACTTCGCCTCCAACCCGAACCGGGGCTTCCCCTACGGCCTCTTCCTGGGTGACTACTTCTCCATCGCAGCCACGGGCGAGGACGTCCACATGGTGTGGGCCGACACCCGCCTGGGCGAGTTCGGGCCGCTCAACCAGAAGATCGGCTTCGCCCGCCGGAAGGCGATCCGGGCGCCGGGCATCTTCGTCTCGCCGCCGGCCGGCAGCGGGGGGCAGAAGATCACCGTCCAGGGCTTCGACTTCCAGCCCGAGATGAACGTCTTCATTCAACTGGAGGACGCCACCATCGCCACCGCCCGCACCAACCGGGAGGGGCGCTTCACCACCAGCCTCTTCGTCCCTGTGACGGGCGAGGGTGCCCAGAGCCTGCGGGTGCTGGACGAGTCGGGGAACGGGGCCTCCACCTCATACTACACCGAGTTCGGCTTCGGCAACCTGCAGCAGCTCCACGACGACCTCTCCCGCCAGCTTGGCGAGCTGAAGGACGTGCTGGAGCAGATCCGGCAGCAGGCGGGCGGGGCAGAAGGACAGGGCTCCACCCCGTGAGGGTCCAGGGGCGCCCGCCCGCAGGCCGCACGAGCCTGGCTGGAAAGGCAGGGATGGGAATGAGGTCGTGGACGGGGTCGGCCGCGATCGGGGGCGGGGTGTGGGCAGCCCGCCTGCGGGCGGCCGTGGTGCTGGCGGGGATCTTCCTGGGGGCTGCGGCCGTGGCCGTACACCCTGCGGCGGCCCAGCCGGACCAGGCCGAAGCCCAGGACCCGCCCGGCCCTGCGGTGGAGCGGCTGGTCTTCCGCGCCTTCGACGTGGACAGGGCCCCCCGAGAGCTGGAGGCCGGCCAGATGGACCTCTACCTCTACAGCCTGAAGACCGCGGCCGCCCGGCGGTTGGAGGGCAACACCTCCTTCCGTCTCTACCAGGCGCCGGCCACGTCGGTCTCGCTCCTGCTCAACCCGGCACCCGCCCCCGAGGGCGAGCTGAACCCCTTCGCCCTGCCCGAGGTGCGGAGGGCGGTGCAGTACGTGGTGGACCGGACCTTCATCGCCCGCGACATCTACCAGGGGATGGCTGTGCCCATGATCACCCACGTGAGCCGCCAGGACCCGGACTACCTCACGGTCTACGACCTGGACCGGGGCTCAGGCCTGACCTACGACCCGGAGTACGCCCGCCGGCTCATCGCCGAGGCCATGAAGGCGGCAGGGGCCGAGCGGGTGGGCGGAATCTGGCGGTACCGGGGGCGTCCGGTGGTGGTGAAGCTCATCGCCCGGGTGGAGGACGAGCGCCGGGAGATCGGCGACCTGGTCCGCTCGGAGCTGGAGCAGGCGGGCTTCCAGGTGGCCATGGCGTACCTGCCCTTCGCGGCCGCCGTGCTCACGGTCTACTCCTCGGACCCCCAGGCCTTCCAGTGGCACCTGTACACCGAGGGCTGGGGCCGCTCGGCCCCCCAGCGCTACGACTTCGCCACGGTGAACCAGATGACCGCAGCCTGGATGGGCAACATGCCAGGCTGGCAGGAGGTGGGCTTCTGGCAGTACCGGCACCCGGAGCTGGACGAGCTGGGCAAGCGACTCTTCCGGGGCGAGTTCACGAGCCTGGAGGAGCGGAACCGCATCTACCGGCGCATGACCGAGCTGGGGTTGGAAGAGTCCGTACGGATCTGGCTGGTGACGGTGGTGAACAGCTTCCCGGCCAGCACGGCCCTGGCGGACGTCACCCTGGACCTGGTGGCCGGCCCCCGCTCGCCCTGGACCCTCCGGGCGGCCCGGGTCCCCGGACGGGAGGACCTGGTGGTGGGCAACCAGTGGGTCTGGACCGAGCGGACCACCTGGAACCCCGTGGGCGGCTTCGGCGACGTGTACAGCATCGACGTCTGGCGCAACCTCTACGACCCGCCCCTCTGGAACCACCCCTTCACCGGCAGGCCCATGCCCTTCCGGGCGGACTTCGAGGTGAAGACGGCGGGCCCCGAGGGCAAGCTGGAGGTGCCGGAAGACGCGGTCCTCTGGAATGCGGGCGAGGACCGCTGGGCGCCCGTGGGACCTGGCACCCAGGCGGCCAGCCGGGTGACCTTCGACTACAGTCGCTACGTGGGGAGCCGCTGGCACCACGGCCAGCCCGTCACCCTCGCCGACCTGCTCTACTCGGTGGCGCAAGGGTGGGAGCTGGCCTACGATCGCGACAAGGCCCGTATCGAGGTGGCCCTGGGCGTGACCGCCCGGCCCTATCTGGAGACCTTCCGGGGCTTCCGGCTCCTGGACGACCACCGGCTCGAGGTATACGTGGACTACTGGCACTTCGACCCGAGCACCATCGCCTCCTACGCCAGCCCCGGCGGCCTCAGCATGCCCTGGGAGGTCCTGGCGGCCCTGGACGACCTGGTCTTCGCCCAGCGGAGGGCCGCCTACAGCGACACGGCCGCGGCCCGCTTCAACGTACCCTGGCTCAGCCTGGTGATGGAGCGCGACGCCCGCCTGGTGCAGCGCACGCTCCGCACCCTGCTCCGGGAGAAGCGGGTTCCCGAGGGTGTCTTCGAGGTGGGCGGCCAGAGCCTGGTCACCCCTGAGGAGGCTGCGGCCCGCTACCAGGCGGCCCTGGACTGGTTCGACCGCCACGGCCACCTGGTGATCAGCAACGGCCCCTTCTACCTGGCCGCCTACGACCCGCCCGCCCAGTACGCGGAGCTGCGGGCTTTCCGGGACCCCTCCTACCCCTTCGAGCCCGGTGACTGGCGCTTCGGAGCGCCGCCCGAGCTTGCCATCGAGCTGCCTGGCCCAGGCGGCGGGCGGCCGGCCCTCCGCCCCGGCGAGCCCCTTACCCTGGAGGTGGCGGTGCGTGGGCCCGGCCGGCTCGGTCTCCGCTACCTGCTGGTGGACCCGGCCACACGCCAGGTGGTCGCGCAGGGCGAGGCGGCCCCGGTCGACGGTGGGGCCGATCGGGCCGTCGAAACAGGCAGATCCGCGGAGGCCGCCGGGACAGACCGCTTCCGCATCACCCTCGCTCCTGAGACGACCGCCCAGCTCTTCCCCGGCCTCTACCAGCTCCACCTGGCGGCCTTCAGCGATGCCCTGGCCCGGCTGGAGGAGGCAGAGTTGGACGTGGAGGTGGAACCTTAGGCCATGCCCCAGGCGGTAAGGCCCCTGCTGGGGCGGGCCCTCTCGCTCCTGGGGGTGCTGGTGGTGGTGCAGCTCCTGGTGGTGGTGAGCCTGGGGGCCACCGGCTACTCGGACCGGATGCTGCAGGCGGTGATCAGCGAGGAGCTGCGGGCGTTGCGGCCGGCCCTGGCCCAGACGGTACGGGACCCGGATCAGCTCGAGCAGGCCCTGGCGGCGCGCCGGCAGGAGCTGGCCGCCTCCTACGGGCTGGACCGGCCCTGGTACCGGCGCCTGCCCGCCCTGGCCGCCCGTGTCTTCACCCTGGACCTGGGCAACGCCCACACGCTCCGGAGCTTCACGGGCAGCAGCCGCATCCGCGACATCGTGCTGGAGCGGCTCCCCAACACCGCGCTCCTGGTCACCACGGCCGTGGTGATCACCGCGGCGGCGGGCATCCCGCTGGGGGCCCGGCTCGCCCTTCGGGCCGGTAGCCGGCTGGACCGGGTGGCAAGCTTCCTCGCGGCCACCTCCTACGCCGTGCCCGCCTGGTGGCTGGCCATCCTCCTCATCCTCGCCTTCGCCTTCGGCCTGGGCCTCCTGCCCTCGGGGGGCATGTACAGCGCGCCGCCCCCGCCGCCGGGGTTGGGGCGGTTCCTGGACCTGGCGCGCCACGCGGTGCTGCCCGTGGTCACCCTGGTGGCGGCCAGCCTGGGCCCCTACGTCTACGTGGTGCGCACCATGACCCTCAGCGTCGCCCAGGAGGAGCACGTGGAGGTGGCCCGCGCCAAGGGGATCCCCGAGGCCCTGATCGCCCGGCGCCACATCCTGCGCGTGGCCGGCCCGCCCATCGTCACCGGCCTGGTGCTGGGGCTCGCAGGCTCCCTGGGGGGCTCGATCCTGGTGGAGACGGTCTTCAACTGGCAGGGCATGGGCCGCCTCTACTACGACGCGATCGTCGCGACTCCCGATGAGCGGGTGATCGTGGCCCTCACCTTCATGTACACGCTCCTCTACGTGGCGGCCCGGATGGTGCTGGAGGTCCTCTACGTCCTCCTCGACCCCCGGGTGAGGTACGGCTGATGGACGTGCGCCGACTGGTCCGGGAGCTCTGGGCCGGGGCTCCCGGCCGGGCGGGCCTGATCCTCCTGACCCTGCTGATGCTGGCCTCCCTCTACGTAGCGGTCGCGTACCCCGCCGACTTCGGCACCGCCCGCTGGGCGAGCCCGGCCGTCTGGGCGGACCTGCCCAAGGCGGCGCCGCCCGCGTGGACCCAGCTCTTGGCGGGCCGGCGGCGGGTCGAGCACCAGGTCCTGGAGGCGACGGCGCCGGCGGCCGTAGAAGAGGCCGGCGCCTACCGGACCCAGGTCTTCGAGCTTCCCTTCCTCCACCGGGCGGACGAGGCGCCCACCTTCCTCTCCCTCGCCCTCGAGGACGTGACCTACCACGCCCGGCCACCCCTGGTGAGCGTCTCCCTTCTGCGCCCCGACGGGCACGAGATCACCCTCTACCGGCAGGTGGTGGCCGGCCCCCGCCCCGGCGAGCGCTCCCCCTACCGGCGGTACGTGGAGAGCCCGCTCCGGGTGGTCCTGAGCTCTGAGGCGCGGGCGGCGGAGGCCGTGAACACCTTCCTCCGGCAGACCTACGGCGCCGCGCCAGCCGCGCCCGGGAAGAGCCTGGCGATGCGGAGTGGGCTCACGGCGGCGCTCTTCGGCGTGCCCGCGGAGAGCGGCGGCTTCCAGGTGCTGAAGGGCCCATACCGGGCCCGGGTGCGGGTGACGGTGCAGGACGCCCGAGACACGGTGGGCCGGGTGCGGCTGGCGGTGGGCGGATCGGTGTACGGGCTCATGGGTACCGACGCATTGGGGCGGGACCTGGCCCAGGGCCTTCTCTTCGGGCTTCCGGTGGCGCTCCTCATCGGCCTGGCCACCTCCACGGTGAGCACGGGGCTGGGCACCGCCCTGGGGCTCCTGAGCGGGTACGTGGGCGGGCGGGTGGACACGGCCATCCAGCGGGCCGCCGACGTGGTGGCCAACGTGCCGGTCCTTCCCCTCTTGATCTTCATGGTCTTCATCGGAGGCACGCAGCTCTGGCTGATCCTCTTGGTGCTGGTCGCCTTCAGCTGGCCGGGGCTCACGATCGTGGTCCGCTCCATGGCCCTCCAGCTCCGGGGCCGGGAGGAGGTGGAGGCGGCCCGGGCGCTGGGGGCCTCCCGCCTCCGGGTGATGTGGCGCCACGTCTTCCCCCACGCGGCGGCGTACGTGGTGGCCCAGATGGTCTTCTTCGCCCCGTCGGCCATCCTGGCCGAGGCCGGCCTGAGCTTTCTCGGGCTGGGGGACCCCTCCATCCCCACCTGGGGGCAGATCCTGGAGGACGGCTTCCGCACGGGGGCGGTCTTCCTCGGCTACTGGTGGTGGGTGGTGCCGCCGGGGCTCCTGATCGTGGTGACGGCGGTCACCTTCATGCTCCTGGCCCTGGGCCTCGAGCCGGCGGTCGATCCGAGGCTGAGGGGGAACCGGCCGTGGCGCTCCTAGAGGTGCGGGGGCTCACCCTCCACTACGCCGGGTCCGAGGGGCCCGTGCCTGCGGTGGACTCCCTCTCCCTCTCGATCGCAGGGCCGGGGGAGGCGCTGGGCCTCATCGGCGACTCGGGGAGCGGCAAGACCACCCTGGCCCGGGTGCTCATCCGCAGCCTCCCCCGGCAGGTGGCCCGGCTGGAGGGCCGGGTGCTGTTGGGCGGCCGGGACGTGCTGGCCCTGCCCGAGGAGACCTTCCGGCTGGAGGTGCGGTGGAAGCAGATCGCCGTGGTCTTCCAGGGGGCCCTGAGCGCTTTCAACCCAGTCCTGCGGGTGGGATTCCAGGTGGCCGAGCGGATGCTCCTGGAGGGCACGCCGCGAGCCGAGGCCGAGGCCCGGGCCCGGGCGCTGCTGGAACAGGTAGGCCTGCCCGGAGAGTCCTTCCGCCGGTACCCCCACGAGCTCTCGGGCGGCATGCGCCAGCGGGCGGCCATCGCCATGGCCCTGAGCCTGGGGCCGAAGCTCTTGGTCCTGGACGAACCCACCTCCGCCCTGGACGTGAGCGTGCAGGCCCAGATCATGAACCTGCTGAAGCGGCTCAAGTGGGAGACGGGCCTCTCCATGCTCTTCATCACGCACGACCTGGCCCTGGCCAGCGACCTCTGTGACCGGATCGCGGTCCTGCAGGAGGGACGGCTCCTGGAGTGCGGCACCGCCGACCAGGTGCTGACCGCACCCCGCCACCCCCACACCCGCGCCCTGCTCGCCCGGGTGCCCCGGCTCCACGGGCCGGAAGGGGCAGGGGGCGGGGAGGCTGGAGCCGGGCGTAAGGAGGTCCTGCTGGCCCTGGAGGACATGCACGTCCACTTCCAAGCCCGCCGCGGGCTCCTCCGTGCCGAGACGGTGCGAGCCCTGGACGGGGTGACCCTGGAGGTGCGGCGGGGTGAAGCCCTGGCGGTAGTGGGGGAGTCCGGCAGCGGCAAGACCACCCTGGGCCGGGCCACCCTGGGGCTGGTGACACCCGCGGGCGGGTGGGTGCGCTTCGACGGGCAGGAGCTGGCCGGCCTCGACGCCCGTGGCCTCAAGGCCTTCCGCCGTCGGGCCCAGGCCGTCTTCCAGGATCCCTACGCGAGCCTCAGCCCTTACATGAGCGTGCAGGAGATCGTGGAGGAGCCGCTCCTGGTCCACGGGCCGGTGGAACCGGCGGAGCGGCGGCAGCGAGCCCTGGAGGCGCTGGCGGCCGTGGGGCTCGATCCACCGGAGGCCTTCGCGGACCGGTACCCCCACGGGCTCTCGGGCGGGCAGCGCCAGCGGGTGGCCATCGCCCGGGCCATGGTGCTGGATCCCGAGTACCTGGTGGCCGACGAGCCCGTCTCCATGGTGGACGCCTCCCAGCGGGCGGAGATCCTGGACGTGCTGCGGGCCCTGCGGGCCGATCGGGACCTCACCCTCCTCTACATCACCCACGACCTGGCCAGCGCCCGGCACTTCGCGGACCGCATCGCCGCCCTCTACCTGGGGAGCGTGGTGGAGCTCGCACCGGCCGGAACGCTGGTGGAGCAGCCCCTGCACCCCTACACCCGGAGCCTCCTCCAGGCCGTTCCCGAGCCGGATCCCGCCAACCGCACCCGCCTCCGGCCCGTGGTGCCCGGCGAGCCGCCCAGCGCCGCCCGCGTCCCGCCGGGCTGCCCCTTCCACCCCCGCTGCCCCGAGGCGATCGCCGGGTGGTGCGAGGTGGAGCGGCCCCGGCTCCTGCCGGCGCGGCCCGATCACTGGGTGGCGTGCCACCTCCATGAGGCCGGTGGAGCCACCGGGGCCCAGGTTCGTGTGGAGCGGGCCCAGGAGGAGGGGGCCATCCCGAGCCACCTGGAGCCGCATCGGCTCGCCCTGGCTCTCGTCGCGCTGGCCAGGGGCGTCAGCCGACTCTACGTGGAGTTCCAGGGCGAGGTGGACCCCCAGCAGCTCTTCGATGTGGTCTTCGATGCTCTTGCCCGTTGAGCTCGGGGGCTTCCGAACCAGGCGGATCGCCTTGGCCAGCGCTCAACTCGCGTACGCCGCCAGCGCCATGAACGAGTAGAACGCCCGCCACGCCTCCATGGCGTCGGCCGCCGTGTAGGCCACGCTCAGGGCGCCGAGCCGCTCGGCCCGGGGGAGGGTGGCCGCCTCGTCGGCCCGCTCGGGGCTTCCGAAGTCCACCTCCAGCCGGATGGGCAGGGAGGGCCGGAAGGGCGCCACGGAGCGAGCGCGGGCCACGCCCTGGGCGGCGCCCCGGCGGATGGCCGCGGTCGCCTCCTCGCGGGGGAGGCTGAGGGCCGCGTAACGGCTGAGGGCCTGCTTCACCACCACCCGCTCGGCCCCTGGAAGCCCCTCACGTACCTCCTCGGCCAGCCGGTCGTCACCCGTTACCAGGACCACCGGCACCCCGAAGTGGCCGGCGATCATGGCGTTGAGGCCCCACTCGCCCACCTCCAGGCCGTTCAGGCGCACGCCGGTGACCGATGAGCTCCAGGTGTGGGCCAGAGTGCCCTCGCTCCCGCCCCGGGCGTGGTAACCCACGAAGAGCACGGCGTCGAAGGAGGCATCCAGCCCCGCCATCATGCTCAGGGGCTTGAGGCTGCCGGTGATCAGGCGAGCGGGGGGACGCAGGCGGTCCAGGGGGAGGTTCCGCATGCCGTCGTGGCTGTCGTTGACCAGGATCTCGGTGGCGCCTGCCTCCACGGCGCCCTCCACGGCCGCGTTGGTCTCCTCGATCATCCACTCGCGGGCGAGGGCGTAGGCGGGGTCCTTGGGTTCCACCTGCGGCCAGCTCGCCACGCCAGCCACGCCTTCCATGTCCACCGACACGTAGACCTTCATGGCCTCGTTTCCTCCTCGGGTCCCGCAGGCATCGGGCGCGTGTTCCTTACGAGGGCGCACCCCCGGTTCCGGCTGACGCCAGGGCCTGCAGGAACTCTACGAACAGGGGATGGTACAGGCGGTACTCGCGGCGGCCCGCCGGGCGGCCTCGAGCAGAAACCGCTGCTCGTTCTCCCTGGCCAGGTTCCAGTCCAGATCGAGCTTCTCCTTCCAGAGGTGCCGGAAGTGAGGACCCGGTCCACGCGTACCACCCCCTTGAGTGACAGATCTCCACCGTCCGAAGGGCAAAGCCTTGCCCCGCCAGAAGACTCACCGCGCTGCCATATCGAAAGCCCCCGGGCCCCTCACCCCGTCGCCGGCGTCCACAGCGTGTCGGCCCGGGCAGGTCCGGAGGCATACGCTCCTCTCCCGCCCGCGTAGGTACCAAGACGGGGGGAGGAACGGTGAGGCTCGTGCGATGGTCGATCGCGGGGGTTCGGGGGGTCTGGGGGAACACGGGAGCGGGCAAGGAGCCGCGGCAGGCCAGCGGTGCGGCAGGGCGTGCGACCGTGGGCCGGGCCGGGCTCCGGCGGTGGCTCGGGCCCTTGCTGGTCCTCGCGACCTTGGTCGCCCTCGGGGTCGGGGGGTATCGGGTCATGGACCGCGGTCCGGCTGCTCCCAAGCCATTCTCCGCTGCGACCCTGGGATTCGTCTGGCCCGAGTACCCGGGCCAGCTGCAGGTGACCGACGCCGCCATCCTGGCCCGGCTCACCCAGGCGCTGAGTACGGCGTCCCGCTCCCCCGCCCCCCTGGACCCTCGCCGGCTCTACTGGCGCCTCGAGCTGCACCGGGGAGAGGCCGGCGAAGAGCCGGAGGAACTCCTGGCCACCCGGGACCTCCGGGTACACGACCCCGCCCAGGACGTAACCCTCGACGGTCCGGACCTGGAGGAGATCCTCTCGGACCTGACCGGTGACCTGCGCCAGCGTTTCTTCGGCGAGCGGGTACCCTGGGATCAGGCCTTGAACCTCCTCCCCGTGGGCGCGACGGCCACGGTGCGGGACCTGGAGACGGGGCTCACCTTCGCCGTGCGCAGGCACCGAGGCGACGCCCATGCGGACGTGGAGCCCCTCACCCCCCAGGACAGCGAGACCCTCCGAGCCGTCTACGGGGGCGAGTGGAGCTGGAAACGCCGGGCGGTGGTGGCCACCGCGGCGGGCCGAGCCATCGCCGCCTCCATCAACGGCATGCCCCACGGCTGGGGCGACCTCTTCGACAACGAGTTCGTGGGCCACTTCTGCCTCCACTTCACGGGGAGCAGGGTGCACACCACCTGGCAGGTGGACGACGGCCACCAGCTCATGGTGCTCAAGGCGGCGGGCGCCCTCGCCGAAAGCCTGGACGCCGCCGAACCCGAGGAGCTGGCGCGCTGGGTGATGGCCGCGGTGAACCACCGCGAGCGCGCCACCCTCCGGTACGTGGCCGGTACGCCGGACCCGGCGCTCCAGGACGCGCTCTTCGAGCAGATCCGCACCCTCTTCGTCTGGGGCGCCCGGCTGGAGGAGGCGGACGAACACGCGGCCCGGGTCCGGGTGGAGGCCACCGTTTACTACGTCGCCCCTGATCCCGCCGCGCCCTTCCGCAAGAGTCTCGTGATGGCCTTCAGCCAGCCGCCGGGGGAGGGACCGTGGCTGCTGGACTTCTCCTCCCTCTCACCGCTTCTGATGCCCGGCGCGGGCCCGGCCGGCGAGCGGAGGTCTTCGGTCAAGGGCCGGCGCGGCTGGTGTTAGGCGCCTCCTCCGCACCTTGGCTCTTCCCGCCCTCCACCACCACCGACTCCACGTGGAGCCCCGTGGGCCCCAGGAGCCGCACGTTCGGGCTGCCGCATGCCGGGCACGTGGGATAGTGGGCGTCGGGCTCGAACCGCTCGCCGCAGTGCTCGCAGACCGCCGGCACCGTTCGAACCTCCAGGTCCAGGGCGGCACCCTCGGCGGGGGTGCCCGCCGCGTGGGCCTGGAAGTGGAAGCGCAGCGCCTCAGGGCTCAGCCGCTCGGTTTCGGCCGCCCAGCCCCGGACCGCCCGCACCCGCGCCGCGCCCTCCCGTTCAGCCTCCGCCAGCACCCGCGCCAGGATCTGCCTGGCCAGCGAACTCTCGTGCATCGCCCGTTCCAGCTCCTCTCGCACCAGCCGTGCCGCCTCGGCCACCGCAGCCGCCACCGGTGGGCTCAAGCCGGCTCGGTAGGGGTGCACCTCGTCCACCGCCACGCCCACGATCCGCACCGGCGGCAGCCCGTCCAGGAGCAGCGCCGCGAGCTCCAGGGCCCGCTCCACGCTCACACCGTGCGTCGAGACGGGCCGGACGGCCCCACCGGCCACCTCACGGGGGGTCAGGGACAGCACCGTGCCCGGGCGGTGAGAGGCGGATCGTACCGCGTCCACGATCACCGCGAAGGCCGCGCCGCTGAGGAGGTCCGGCAGCTCGGAGGGGTCCGCGGCGGCCACGGTCTCCACGTCCTCGGGGAGCCCCCGGGCGCCCAGGCATGCCACCACCGCCGGGCCCACCCCGTCGTCGCCGGCCAAGGGCTGGCCCACGCCGATCACCCGCACGAGGGCCCTCGGGGCGCGCTCCACGGCCTACCCCTCCTCGAGGGTGAGGGTGAGGAAGTGGGCGGAGCACGACATGCAGGGGTCGTAGTTGCGGATCGCCTGCTCGCAGAGCCAGGTGGCTTCCGCGCGGTCCATCCCCGCCAGCGCCGGTGCCAGCGAGCGCAGGTCCTCCTCGATGGAGGCCTGGTTCTGGGCGGTGGGGGGGACGATCCTCGCCTCCTCCACCAGCCCGTCCGCGCCCACCCGGTAACGGTGGTAGAGGATCCCCCGGGGCGCCTCGGTGCAGCCGTGACCCACGACGGCCTCGGGCAGCGCTTCGGGTACGGGCAGCCGGGGTCGCTCGGGCGGGCGGTACCGCTCGATGAGGACCATGACCCCGGCCACGGCCTCCACCAGCTCCACCGACCGGGCCACGATGCTCCGGAAGGGGTTACGGATGGGCACCTCCACCCCGGCCTCCTCCAGCGCCTCCCGGGCCGGGGGCGAGAGCCGGTCCGCGTTCAGGTTCAGGCGGGCCAGGGGGCCCACCAGGTAGGCGCCCCGCTCGCGCAGCCGGGAGCGAAGGGCGGTGGAGTGGGGCACCTGCTCCTCCTCGAAGTGCTCCTCGTACTCGGCCACGGGGATGTCCAGGCCCTCGCTCGAAACCACCCGCCCCTCGTTGACCGGGTACTCCTGCGGGTGGCGCAACGCGACGAACTCGTAGGGGCGCTCGAGCTCCGGGAAGGTGAAGCCCGCCACCCAGCGCACCGTCTCCCGGGCGGCCTCCAGGGCCCACTCCAGCTCGGGCAGCAGGGCGACCAGGTCCTCGCGCTCCGGCGCCCGGTAGAAGCCGCCCACGCAGGGGTTGAGCGGGTGGATCTCCCGCCCGCCCACGCTGCGCATCACCGCGTTGCCCAGCTTCTTCAGCCGCAGCCCGCGCCGGACCGGGTCGGGGGCCTGCCGTGCCAGGCGGATGGCGTCGTCGAAGCCCAGGAAGTCAGGCGCGTGCAGCAGGTAGACGTGGAGGGCGTGGCTTTCGATCCACTCGCCCAGGTGGAGCAGCCGGCGCAGGTCCCGGACGGCGGGCTCCACCTCCAGCCCCAGGGCGGCCTCCAGCGCCTGGGTGCTGCTCATCTGGTACGAGGCGGGGCAGATGCCGCAGATCCGGGCGGTCAGGTCCGGGACTTCCGTGCAGGCCCGGCCGCGCAGGAAGCCCTCGAAGAGGCGGGGCGGCTCGAAGATCTCCAGCCGCGCCTCGACGGCTTCGCCCTTCCGCAGCCGGAGGTGGAGGGCGCCCTCCCCCTCCACCCGCGCCAGGTAGTCCACCCGCAGCGTCCGTTCCCGCACGCCGCTCACCTCCCATCCTCCCTTCGGGCCACGTCCCGGAAGGGCTCGGCCCAGGCGTTGAAGGTGTGGAAGCCCCGCTCCACCGCCTCGGGGGTGAGCCCCAGCTCCCGCCAGCGGGCGGCGAGGGAGTCGGGGTTGGGCGCCTCCATCGGCCCGAAGCAACCGAAGCAGCCGCGCCCCAGGGCTGGGCAGAGCGCGCCGCACCCTGCCTGGGTCACGGGGCCGAGGCAGGGCGTGCCGTGCGCGACCATGACGCAGACGACGCCCATCTGCTTGCACTCCTGGCAGAGGCTGGAAGTGGGCAGATCCGGGGCCCGTCCCGCCAGGAGCGCGGTCACCAGCTCCAGGAGCTGCGCCTTGCTGATGGGGCAGCCGCGCAGCTCGTAGTCCACGGGCACGTGGTCCGAGACGGGGGTGGATCGCTCCAGGGTACGGATGTACTCGGGCCGCCCGTAGACCGCGCCCACCAGGCCCTGCACGTCGGCGAAGTTCCTCAGCGCCTGGATGCCGCCGGCGGTCGCACAGGCGCCGATGGCCACCAGCACCCGGGACTGGCGGCGCACCTCCTGGATTCGCTCCAGGTCGTGGGGGGTGGTGATGCTCCCCTCCACCAGGGAGACGTCGTACGGCCCCGCAATCTCCGCCCGCGAGACCTCGGGAAAGGAGGCGATCTCCACGGCCCCGGCCACCGCCAGGAGTTCGTCCTCGCAGTCCAGCAGGCTCAGCTGGCAGCCGTCGCACGAGGCGAGCTTCCAGACGGCCAGCTTGGGCCGGGGCCGCTTTCCGTTCCGCGGGTCACTCATCTCCATCCCTCCCGGGCGCGGCCGGATCAAAGCTCCCGCACGCCGAGCATCCCCCCGACCTGCTCCAGGGAGAAGACGGGCCCGTCGCGGCAGACCAGGAAGGGGCCGAAGCGGCAGTGTCCGCAGAGCCCCACCCCGCACGACATGTTCCGCTCCAGGGAGAGGTGGACGCGGGCCGGCTCGAGGCCCAGCTCCACCAGCCCCGGCGCGGCGAAGCGCATCATCACCTCGGGACCGCAGACCAGGGCCACCGTCCGCTCCGGCTCCGGGTGGAGGTGCCGGAAGAGGGTGGTCACCACCCCCTCGGGGCCCCGCCAGCTCTCGTCGCCCCGATCGACGGTGATCCGCACCTCCGCATCCAATCGGGCCCGCCAGCGTTCCAGGTCTTTCACGAAGAGGAGCTCCGCAGGGGAGCGGGCTCCGTAGAGGACGTGGACGCGGCCGAAGCGCTCGCGGCGGGCCAGGAGCCGGAGGATGGCCGGGCGAAGGGGCGCGAGGCCGATGCCCCCGGCCACCACCACCACGTCCTGCCCCTCGGCCTCCTCCAGGGGCCATGCGGTGCCGTAAGGACCGCGCAGGCCCAGCAGGTCGCCCGGGCGGGCCGCGGCGAGGGCCCGGGTGACGGAGCCCACGGCCCGCACCGTGTGGGAAAGCTCACCGGGCCGGTCCGGGTCGCCGCTGAGGCTGATGGGCACCTCACCCACACCGAAGGCGTAGAGCATCGCGAACTGGCCCGGCAGGAAGGCGGGGGCCGCCTTTCCGTCGGCGGACACCAGGGTGAGGGTCCAGGTGTCGGCGGTCTCCCGCTCGACCCCCTGCACCCGGAAAGGACGGGGGAGGAGGGGGGGCGTTTCGATCTGGGGCGCGGGACGCGCCCGGGGTCGCTCGATCACGCCTCGTGCCACGAGGCTCACCTCTCCTTCTGCACGGCCGCCGGGGCCTCCGAAGGCGAAGGGGCGGTGAAGGGAGCCCAGGCGGCCAGGAGCACCGAGGCCACCTCGGTGAGGTCGACGGCTGCCGGGCACCAGGTGATGCACCGCCCGCACCCCACGCAGCCCGACGTGGCCTGGCCCGGGACGGGCTCGCCCCCCAGCTTGTGGAAGAGCCACTGGCGGTAGCGGGAGGCGCCGGAGGCGCGCACCGGACCGCCGTGGATGTAGCCGAAGGCCAGGCTGAAGCACGAATCCCACCTGCGGCGGCGCTCGGACCGGGTGCCCTCCAGGTTGGTGGACTCGGTGGCCGTGTGGCAGCCGCACACCGGGCAGACCATGGTACAGTTGCCGCACCCGAGGCACCGGGAGGCGACCTCTTCCCAGATGGGACCCTCCACGCTGGCCCCGAGGGCCTTGCGGAGGGTGCCCGCCTCCAGGCGGCGGCCCATGGAACGGGCCGCCTCCTCCACGGCTCCGGCCGCCCGCCGGACCTCGCTCTCCCGGGCGGGGCGGGGGTTCGCCGCGGCCAGGATTCGCCTGCCTTCCTGGCTCCCCACCTGCACCACGAACCGGTGGTACGGCGTCGTCTGCTCCGTGAGGGCCAGGTCGAAACCGGAGCGGATGGCCGGCCCCGTGCCCGTGGACGCGCAGAAGCAGGTGCCGCCCGCCCGGGTGCAGGCGACGGCAAGGATGAAGGCCTGCTCCCGCCGGGCGCGGTAGACGGGATCCGGGTAGGGCCCCTGCAGGAGGGTCGCGTCCTGCATCTCCATCGCCGCCAGCTCGCACGCCCGCACCCCGATGAGGGCCAGGCGCGGCGGCTCAGCCTGATCGACCCGGAAGCGGAGGTGGCCGTTCCGTTCGGCCTGCCAGAGGCGCACCCGGGGCGGGGTGAGGTAGGCTTTCCAGGGGAGGGCGCCGGCGGTGTACGCGAAGAAGGCGCCGCCGCCCGTGGGCTCCAACCGGTAGGTGCCCTTCTCCTGGCGGTCGGTCCAGCCCGCGGGAAGGTCCCGCACGCCCTCGATGGGGGCGTAGACCACCGCCCGGTCGTGCACGGTGGGGCCCACGGCGGCGTACCCGCCGGCCCGGAGCGCCCGAATGAGCGCGTCGAGGCCTCCGGGATCGATGACCGAAAAGCTGCCCACCTCGGGGAGGATCACGCTGCAGCCCTCCTCTGGGGAATGGGAGTACAGTGGATACGTGATAGTGTTCACAATCTCGTATTCGCTGCAGGCGATGGACATTCCTTCCGCAATCGCCGCGCGTGCGTGGATGATCAGGGGGTTGGCAACTGAGCGAAAACGAATCCCGCGGGGACCACGTTCGTCCCGCGCGGGTGCGGGCCCAGGGTTCGCCGCGGGCCCTGTGCACCCGGAAAGGGCCGGCCCGGCTCAAGTCGAGCCTGCTGACGTCCGAAGAACCGAATAAGAGGCCGTCTCTCTTGGAACCATCCTCCAGCGTACCGTGATACCAGGGCTCTCACCCCGCCTCGCGGTCGGACATCGCACCCTCCACGGGTGCTTGGCAGGTGACGGGGGCCTTGATCGGCGGGCCGAAAGAGCGGCCTCGCCACGATCGGAGCGACTGCATCCAGCGGCTCTCCCAGGTGGACGACGAGATCCGGGCGCTGCAGCAAAGGCTCAACCATCTTCCCAGGCAGTCGCAGGAGGCCCGGGAAGTCGAAGAGGAGCTGGATCGCCTGATCGTGGAGTATCTGAGGCTGAAGGAGGCGTGTGGAGACCAGGGCGCCGGCCGCTAGACGACGGCGAGAGTCGTCGCGACGGCGGCGGGCGGGCCGCCGCTCCGCACACCGCCGTGCCGACCGGGCCCGGAACGCCGCCGTGGCGTTCCGTCCCGGCCGGATGGATGGGCGATCGGAGGCGGCCCGCGCCGGACTACCAGCGGAAGGTGTGGGGCCCGAAGTCCGCTTCGTAGTAGGGCACCACGGCCCGGCCCGGGGCGGCCACCGCGTCCAGCCGGGCCCGGTCCTCGCTGGTGAGCTCCACCTCCAGGGCGCCTAGGTTGTCCTCGAGCTGCTCCAGGGTGCGGGGGCCGATGATGGGGCTGGTGACCCCCGGCTGGTGCGCCACCCACGCCAGGGCCACCTGGCTGGGGGTGCAGCCCTTCTCGTGCGCCAGGCCCTCCACGGTCTCCAGCACCTCGAAGGCCGCGCCGGTGAAGTGCTGGTCGGCCCACTCCCTTCCGGGCTTGAGGCGGGCATCTTCGGGGGCCTCGCCGCCGCGGCGGTACTTGCCCGTGAGGAAGCCGCCTGCCAGCGGCGACCAGGGCAGGATCCCGATGCCGTAGGTGCGGGCCATGGGGATCAGCTCCCGCTCCACCCGCCGGTCCAGCAGGTGGTAGGGCGGCTGCTCGGTGACGAAGCGGTTCAGCCCCAGCTCCTTGGAGACCCAGAGGGCTTCCACCACCTGCCACGCAGCGAAGGTGCTGGTCCCCACGTAGCGTACCTTGCCCGCCCGGATCAGGTCGTCCAGGGCGCGCAGCGTCTCGTCGATGGGCACGTCGGAGCTGGGCCGGTGGATCTGGTAGAGGTCGATGACATCGGTCTGGAGGCGCCGCAGGGAGGCCTCGCACTGCTCGATGATGTGCCGCCGGTGATTTCCGAGGGCGTTGGGGTCGTCGTCGGCCATGCGGCCGTGCACCTTGGTGGCCAGCACCACCCGGGACCGCTTGCCGTTGGCCTTCAACGCCTTTCCGACCGCCTCCTCGCTGAGACCCCGGCTGTAGACGTTGGCCGTGTCGAGGAAGTTGATGCCGGCATCCAGGCCTCGGTCGATGATACGGGCGGACTCAGCGTCGTCGGTACGCCCGCCGAACATCATGCAACCCAGGCAGAGAGGGCTCACCTTGACGCCGGTGCGGCCGAGACTGCGGTACTCCACGGAATCGTCCTCCTTCTTGGGCTTGGCTGCCATCTGGTAGGTTACGCCGGCGGGTGGGTGGAACCTGCCGAACTCACCTGCAGGTGATTCCATCAAGCGGACGAGACGCTTTGCTGACCTCCAGGCAGCCTTCGTGCCCGGATCGGTCTGGGCAGAAGGGCCCTCGCTCTCGCACCAGGCGCCTGAATTGTGCTACAGTAGGTGCTACAGTGGTGAAGCATCGCCGTCTGGTTGAAGGAGGCGTGGCCATGGCTGGCAGCGAGGGTCGGCTCGAAGGCTCGTCCCCCCGCGGCCGCACCGGGTTGGGAGAGCCCAGGCCCGATGACCGCCTGATCTGGATCCTGCTGGCGGCCTGCGTCACGCTGGTGGGGACGCTCCTCACCCAGTCGAGCCTGAACGTGGTGCTTCCCGTGATGGAGCGGGAGTGGGGGGTGTCGCACGGGACGTCCGGCACGCTCTTCGCCGTCTACCAGGCGGGCTACATCCTTGCCAGCGCGGCTTTCCTCCTGAGCATGGATCGCCTGCGCGCCCGAGGGGCTGCCGGCTACCCGCTCTGGCTGCCCGCCCTGGTGGCCGCGGCGGCCGGCACAGCCTTCCCGCTCCTGGCCGGTGGGGTCGTCTCGGCGGGGGTGCTCCGGTTCCTGGCAGGGGTGGGCCTGGGCGGCGTCTACATGCCCGGGCTGAACCTCCTGGCCCGTCAGATCCCTCCCGAGCGAAGGGGCCGCTACGTGGGCCTCTATGTCGCTTCTTTCATCCTGGCCCAGGGCGTCTCCCTGGCCGCGACGGGCAGCCTCGTGAGCAGGCTGGGCTGGCGCGAGTCATACCTGGTGATGGGTCTGGCGAGCTGGGTCGCACCCGCGGCCGGGCTGCTCGTCGTGCGGCTCCTGCCGGCGCGCGAAGAGGTGCGACCCGACGCGGCGGCCGCCCCCCGGCCCGCGCGCCGGTCCGGCTGGCTGCCGGCCTCGGGTGTCTTCGCCGCGAGCCTGGTCTATGCCGGGCACAACTGGGAGCTGTACGGGGTCCGGTCCTGGCTGACCCCCTACCTGGCGCAGGCCTTCGAAGGTTCGCAGGGGCTTACGGCCGCCATCACCCAGGCCGCGTGGCTCAACGCGGGAACGGTGCTCTTGGGGGCGCTCTCCACGGGCGTGGGTGGGGCCGTCTCCGATCGCCTGGGAAGGATCCGCACCGCCGCCGTCCTCCTGGTCGCCAGCAGCGTCACCACCGCCTTGCTCGGCTGGAGCGGGCACTGGCCGCTATCGCTGCTGGTGACGCTCCTGGTGCTCTCGGGCCTCTCGCTCAACGCCGACTCGCCCATCTACTCGACGATGGTGACGGAGATGGCCGACCCTGCCCGCCTGGGCCGAGCTCAGGCGTGGCAGACGGTGCTGGGCTTCGGGGCGGCCGGGATCTCGCCCTGGGTGCTGGGGCTGGTGGCAGACCGGTGGGGATGGGGCGTGGCCTTCGGTGGGGGAGCTGCAGGCGCCTGGGCCGGGTTGGTCGTGCTGGCGCGGCTGGCCTTGGCGGGCGCCCCGACCGCGGTGCACCCCACGGCCTCGCGGCGTTGAGGGACGTCCTGCAGAGGACGAGGCTGGAACAGGTTCCCTTCCCTCGAACTTTTGAGGTCTTGCGCCTACGTCATTCGACAGACAGACGGGGGGAGGCGCGGTATCCTAGGCTCAGCCGTTTCTCCCCTCGTCGTTACGGCAGGTAGAGGCAGTTCCACCACCCGGTGGGACTGCCTCTCACCTTTCAGTCGCGCCCGTCGCTAGATCGACCGGATGACGGCCCCCCGCCTCAGGCGCGTGGCGGGGGGAATGGGCGACGGTGATGCCGCTGTAGATGATCTCCATCTCGGGGGGGCAGCCCGGTGCGCCCCGGCGCCGCCGAAACTCGGCCCGCGGGACGACGACAGTCAGCTCGGCAGGCACCTGGGACCTGGTATGGCGCCGAACCTCGATGCGCAGCCCGGGGAGGCCGAGCACCACCCGATCCGAGGCGAACCAGCCCATGCACCGGGCCAGGGCGGCTCGCAGCGCTTGGCACATCGATGCCTCCCCTCCTCGGTGCGGGCATGTACCCCACTGCGCGCCACGTGCAGTCCACTGCACCCCATATCTATGGAACGACCTGCCCCGGTGCGCCGTGAGCCGAGGGCCAGGCCCCACGCCGGGTTGTCGCTTCCGCCGCGCGGCGTGGGCATCCGCCCCGCTCCGGAGGGCAAGACTACCCTCCGGGTGGTGTTGGATCTTGAAGCAGGTGGTGGTCCTGGGGGCGAGCTTCGCCGGGCTGAACGCCGCGATGCGGCTGCGCCGGCTTCTCCCAAGCGGAGACCGGGTAGTGCTGGTGAGCGACACGCCCGCGTTCGTCTTTCGGATCTCCCTCCCCTGGATCGTCTTCGGCAAGCGAAAGCCGGAGCAGATCACCGTGGACGTACGGCCGTTGCTGGCCTCCCGCGGCGTGGAGTTCGCCCACGACATGGTGGAAGGGATCGACCCGAAGGGGTGTGCCGTCGCCACCCGGGGCGGCCGGATTCCCTACGACTACCTGCTGGTTGGGCTCGGGGCCCGCCTCGACTGGCAGGCCGTGCCCGGCCTGAGGGAGCACGGCCACTCGGTCCTCTGGATGGACGACGCCCGGAAGATGGCCCGGTCCCTGGACGCCTTCCAGGGCGGGGAGGTCGTGCTGGGCCTGGCGGAGGGCTCGCCACACGTCTGCCCCGAGTACGAGATGGCCCTCCAGATGGACGACTACCTCCGCCGGCGGGGCATCCGAGGACGGGCGGCGATCCACTTCGTCTCCTCCGAACCCCGCCCGTACGCCGTGGGCGGCGATGGAGCGGTCGCGATCGTCGAGGCCATGTTCCGGAAGTACGGGATCATCTTCCACCCGGGCACCACGCCGGTGGAGGTGGGCCCCGGGAAGGTCGCCCTCAGCGACGGCAGCGAGATTCCCTCCGCGTTCACCTCCCTGAGCCCACCCTACGTGGGCACCGACCCGGTGCGGCGGACGCCCAACCTGGCAGACGAGAGAGGCTTCGTCGCGGTAGGCAAGGACATGCGGAGCGCGGCCCACCCGAACATCTTCGCGGCGGGGGACGCGGTGGCGTACGCTGGGATCAAGACCGGGCGCATCGCCGAGCTTCAGGCAGGGGTGGCCGCGGAGAACATCGCCCGCGAACTCCTGGGCCAGGCGGCGAGCAAGGAGTACCGTTCGGAATTCTTCTGCCTCAGCGACCTGGGGCACGGCCGGGGGATCGCGGTGTACGGCAAGGCCGCCCCCGGGGAGGACCGGCCCCGGACCTTCCAGACCCTGGGCGGCCGGCTTCCCTACTGGTTCAAGCTCCTCTTCGAGCGGTACTACCTCACCCGGCGGATCCCCGGGCCCCGGACGGACGTGGCCGGGCTGACACTGCCGCCGGAGCCGCTGGCTGCACCGGACGACGGCTGCGACGGGCGCTGGGGGGGCGTGCTGAACGAGCTGGGAGTGCTGCGGGTGCAGCTCAGCGCCCTGGGCCAGCGCATCGAAGCCGTACGGGCGAGCCTGACCGTGCGGGAGAGCTCCGAAGGTCTCGACCACCAGCTCAGGCGGGTTCGCCTGGCGCTGGGGGAGAGCATGGACCTGGTGGTCCGCGAGGTGCGTCTGGGAGGCGGCGGTCACCGGCTGGCCCTGGTGTACCTCGAGGGGCTGGTGGACCAGACCCTGGTGGGTGAGCAGATCCTCCGCCCCCTGATGGAGGCCGCCCCCGAGCTCGCGGCCCTGCAGGCAGGCACGGGTCAGGACCTCCTCGACCTGCTGCGCACCCGGGTGCTGGCTGCCGCGGACGTGCAGAGGGAGCCGGACGCGGACGCCGCCCTGGGCCGGCTCTTCGGAGGTAACACCCTGGTGCTGGCCGACGGCACCTCGGGGGCCCTGATCTGCGAGACGGCCGGCTACCCCATGCGTGCGGTGGAGGAACCCACCAGCGAATCGGGCGTGCGGGTCCCCCGCGAGGGCTTCACCGAGTCGCTCCAGGTGAACCTCTCGCTCTTGCGGCGGCGCATCCGCAGCCCCGACCTGTGGATCGAGGGGATGCAGATCGGGCGAGTGACGGGGACGCGGGTGGCCTTCGCCTACGTGCGGGGCACGGCCGACGACGCCCTGGTGGCGGAGGCGCGGCGGAGGCTCCGGCGGATCGACATCGACGGGGTCCTGGAGAGCGGCTACCTGGAGGAGTTCATCGAGGACCAGCCTTACTCGCCCTTCCCCCAGACCCTCCGCACCGAGCGGCCCGACGTGGTGGCGGCCAACCTCCTGGAGGGCCGGGTGGCCATCTTCACCGACAACACGCCGTTCGTCCTGGTGGCGCCTGTGGTCCTCACCCAGCTCCTGGGCGTGAGCGAGGACTACTACGAGCGGTTCCTCATCGGATCGGCCCTGCGGTTCCTCCGGTACGTCGCCTTCGTCGGGTCCATGGCCCTGCCGTCCGTGTACATCGCGGTCACCACCTTCCACCAGGAGATGCTGCCCACCTCGTTGCTCCTCAGCGTGGCCGCCGCCCGGGAGGGCGTACCCTTCCCGGCCATCGTGGAAGCGATGCTCATAGAGCTCATGTTCGAAATGCTACGCGAGGCGGGCGTGCGACTGCCTCGGGTGGTGGGTCCGGCCATCAGCATCGTGGGCGCCCTGGTGCTGGGCCAGGCGGCCATCAATGCCAGCCTGGTCTCGCCGGCCATGGCGGTCGTGGTCGCCATCACCGCCATCGCATCCTTCTCGACCCCGGTCTTCTCGCTGGCCGTCAGCGCGCGCCTCCTCCGCTTCGCCTTCATGATCGCCGCTGCCGCTCTCGGCCTGTTCGGTGTGATGACCGTGGGCATCGCGGTGCTCCTGCACCTGGCCGCGCTCCGGTCCTTCGGCGTGCCGTACCTCAGCCCGTTGGGGCCGCTGGTCGTCCAGGATTGGAAGGACATGGTGGTCCGGGCCCCCTGGTGGGCGATGAAGAAGCGGCCCAGGACGGTCGGGAGCCCGAACCGGTGGCGGCGGCCTCCGGGCGAGCCGGCGCGGGTGTTCCGCCCCAGGCGCCGGGAGGTGCCGCGTGCTGCCGCGGAGGAGAGGGGGTAGGTGTCACGGGTCGAGCGCATCTCGCCCCGGCAGGTGTTCCTCCTGGTGCTCCTGAGCCGGGCGACCACGGCCGTGGCCCAGCTCCCGGCCCTCACCGTGGGCGACGCCCGGGAGGACGCCTGGATCTCGGCCCTGGTGGCGACCGCCGCCGGGACCGTCCTGGTATGGGTCTACGGCACCCTCGCGCTCAGGTTCCCCGGCCGTTCGGTGATCCGGTTCCTGGACGAGATGCTGGGCCCCGTCGTGGGCCGGCTGATGGGACTGCTCTTCCTCTGGGTCTTCCTGGAGCAGTCGGCCATCGTCCTGCGGGAGTACGGGGAGGCGCTGGTGACGGCCATCATGCCGGAGACACCCATCAGCTTCATCATGGGGGTGATGATCGCGCTGGCCGCCTTCAACGTCCGCGCCGGCATCGAGGTCGAAGCACGCATGAGCGACGTGATCCTACCGGTCTTCCTGGTGGCCACCCTCCTGGTGCCGGCCCTGGCCGTCAACGTCGCGCAGGTGGACTGGCTCCTCCCCGTGCTGAGCCGGGGCTGGCAGCCCGTGCTCCATGCTGCCGTCACCCCCTTCGTCTGGTTCGGCGAGCTCCTCTTCCTGCTGATGATCTTCCCGCACGTCTCCGACCTACGCCAGGCCCGGCGCGCCGCATGCCTGGGCGCGGCCGCGAGCGGGCTCCTGGTGACGCTCCTGGTCGCGGTGACCCTGGCGGTCTTCGGAGCCGAGGAAGGGGAGAGGCTCACCTTCCCGGTCTACTCCCTGGCCCGGATGATCGAGGTCGGGGGGTTCCTGGAGCGCATCTCGGCGATCCCCATGATGGCCTGGGGGCTGGGGCTCTTCGTGAAGCTCAGCTTCAACTTCTACGCCGGGGTGCGGGGCCTGAGCGAGTGGCTGGGGCTCGAGGATCACCGCCCGCTGGTCTTTTCCATGGGAGCCATCCTCCTGGTGGGCGCGATGGTGTTCTACGACAACCTGGCCCAGTTCCGGGAGCTGGAGTCGCCGGAGGTGTGGGGGGTGTACCGGGGTGCCCTCACCGTTGCGCTGCCGGTGCTCCTGCTGCTGCTCGCCCTGTGGCGTCGCCCGCATGGCGGGCGGCAGGAGGCTCGGGAAGGCCGGGGGGCCGCATGAGCCGGTGGAAGGGCGCTCTCCGGGCGCTGGCGGTCGTCTTGGTGGCGCTCCTGGCTGGCGGCTGCTGGAGCCGGCGCGAGGTGGAGACCCTCGCCTTCGTGGTGGCGGCGGGGGTGGACCGTACCCCCGACGGGCGGATCCAGCTCACGGTCCAGATCCCCATTCCCTCCGCCCTGGCCGGAGGCGGGGGTGCTGCCGGAGGCGCCACGGGGGGCGGGGGGACGAGCCGGCGGGCGTTCTGGACCGTTTCCAGCACGGGCGTGACCGTGTGTGACGCATTCCGGAACTTGTTCTCCCAGTCGCCCCGGCGGCCGAACTGGTCGCACAACGAGGTGATCGTCTTCAGCGAGGCGTACGCCCGGGAGGGGATCCGCGACGCGCTGGACTTCTTCAACCGCTGCGAGGAGACGCGCCGCACCACCTGGATGACGGTCGCCCGGGACACGCCCATCGAGGCGCTCCTCGCCGCTGAGTTCCCCACCGACCGGCTGGGAGGCGTGGCCATCGACAGCCTCCTGAAGATCTCCCAGAGCGGGCTGGGCAAGGCCGACCACGCCAACGTGAACGAGTTCCTGCGGGCCCTCGCGGCTCCCGGGATGGAGCCCTTCGCCACGGGGCTCATGCTGGCGGCGCCGGAGCACGCCCCGCCTGGAGAGGCCCAAGGGGAGACGACCCGCCAGCACGTCCGGGCGCTGGGCGACGCGGTCTTCCGGGGCGACCGGATGGTGGGGTGGATCGGCGAGCGGGAGGCCAGAGGGCTCCTCCTCATGCACGGGAAGACGATCAGGGCCCAGGTGGTGGTCCCGTGCCCCTGGGAGGAGGACAGGCTGGCGACGGTTCGGCTGGTGAACACCACCGGCAAGATCGAACCCGAGGTGCACGACGGGATGGTCCGCATGAAGATCCAGGTGGCCGGAGAGGGGAGCGTGGCGGGCATGGGATGCACCCTGCCTCCGGACCGGGCGTGGTACGAGAGGCTGGACGCGGAGGTGGCGAGGGCGATGCGGGAGGACGTGGAGCTCGCGCTGCAGCGCCTCCAGAAGGAGCTCCGGGTGGACACCATGGGCTTCGGGCTCGCCCTGTACCGGCGGTACCCCAAGGTGTGGCGCGAGCTCGCGGGCGACTGGGATCGGCGCCTGCCGGAGATCCCGGTGACCATCGAGGCAGGGGCCGACGTGCGCCGGACCGGCCTGACCACCGAGCCGATCCGGGCCCGCTAGAGGGAGGGGTGCACAGTGTTGGGGGTGGGGGTGCTGATGCTCTGCATCGCCGCCGCCGACGCGCCCGGGCTCTTCCGGGAAGGACGCTGGCGGGAGCTGGGCGCGTTCCTCCTGGTCTGGGGCGTCGCCTCGGCCCTGGCGCTGCTGCAGGCGTCGCAGGTGGAGCTCCCGGTGCCCGCCGTGGTGATCGTGGACCTTGTCCGGAAGCTCGTCGGAAGCGGCGCGGCGCATTGATCCGCCGCAGGCGGCACGACCCTTGGCCCTGCCACCCGTCCGCTCAGCCAATGGAACGCCCCGTCCGAGCGGTTCCGTTCCCGGTCCTGACCCCCGCCGCTGGTCACGCCCCCCGCGCCTGGATCTTCCCCCACGTGTCCTTGAGGGAAACGATCCGGTTGAAGACGAGCCGCTCGGACGTACCGTCGGGGTCGACGGCGAAGTAGCCGTGCCGCAGGAACTGGTAACGCGCGCCCACGGGCGCTCCCGCCACGCTGCGTTCCACCAGGCAGCCCGTGAGCACCCGCAGGGAGTCCGGGTTCAGGTTGGCCAGGAAGTCTGCGCCCGCCTCGGGATCCTCGGTGGCGAAGAGCGGCTCGTAGAGGCGCACCTCGGCCGGTACCGCGTGCTCGGCCGAGACCCAGTGGAGGGTGCCCTGCACCCGGCGGCCGTCGGGCGTGGAGCCTCCGAGGCTCTCGGGGTCGTAGGTGCAGCGGAGCTCGGTCACCTCGCCGGTGTGCGGGTCCTTCACGACCTCCCGGCAGGTGACGTAGCAGGCCCCCTTCAGCCGCACCTCCCGCCCGGGGGCCAGGCGGAAGAACGTGCGGGGCGGGTCCTCCATGAAGTCGTCCCGCTCGATGTAGACCACCCGGGAGAGGGGCACCCGGCGGCTGCCGGCGCCCGAATCCTCGGGGTTGTTCTCCACCTCGACCCACTCCACCCGGCCCTCGGGGAAGTTGGTGATCACCAGCCGGAGCGGCTTCAGCACCGCCATCACCCGGGGCGCCGTCCGGTTCAGGTGCTCCCGCACCACGTGCTCCAGGAGGCCGAGGCTGATACGGCTGTTGGTCTTGGAGACGCCCACGGTGGCACAGAACTCCCGGATCGCCTCGGGCGGGTACCCGCGCCGGCGCAGGCCGCGCAGGGTGGGCATGCGCGGGTCGTCCCATCCCCGCACCCGGCCCTCCTCGACGAGCTGGCGGAGCTTCCGCTTGCTGGTGAGGGTGTGGGTGAGCTCCAGGCGGGCGAACTCGATCTGCTTGGGCGGATCGGGGATCTCCAGGGCCTGGAGGACCCAGTCGTAGAGCGGGCGGTGGTCCTCGAACTCCAGGGTGCAGAGGGAGTGGGTGATGCCCTCGATGGCGTCCGAGAGCGGGTGGGCGTAGTCGTACATGGGGTAGATGCACCAGGTGTCGCCGGTGCGGTGGTGGTGCGCCCGCTGGATTCGGTAGAGCACCGGATCCCGCAGGTTGATGTTGGGCGAGGCCATGTCGATCCTGGCGCGAAGCACCCGGGAGCCGTCGGGGAACTCGCCGGCCCGCATGCGCCGGAAGAGGTTCAGGTTCTCCTCCACGGACCGGTTCCGGTAGGGGCTCTCGCGGCCGGGCTCGGTGAGCGTGCCCCGATAGGCGCGGATCTCATCGGGGCTCAGGTCGCAGACGTACGCCTTGCCCCGGCGGATCAGCTCCTCCGCGTAGGCGTAGAGCCGGTCGAAGTAGTCCGAGGCGTAGAAGAGACGGTCGTCCCAATCGTAGCCGAGCCAGCGGACGTCCTCCTGGATCGCCTCGACGTACTCGTCGTCCTCCTTGGTGGGGTTGGTGTCGTCGAAGCGCAGGTTGCACAAGCCCCCGTTGGCCTCCGCCGTGCCGAAGTCGACCCAGATCGCCTTGGCATGGCCGATGTGGAGGTAGCCGTTGGGTTCGGGGGGGAAGCGGGTGTGCACCCGGCCGCCGTACCGGCCGGCGAGCCTGTCCTCGTCGATGATCTCCTGGATGAAGTTGGTCGGCCTGCTGGCTTCTTCCGCCACGGGTGGTCCGCTCCTCGTGCCCAGCCTGTCCTGCAGGTTCGTGCATCATGATACGCCATCGGCCATCCCCGGGGAAGGGGGTCCAAGGGTAGGGCCCTCACGCCTCGCCGCCCGAGGCCTCCACCCACTCCTCCCAGAGCCTGCGGAGCTCCTCCACGTCCTCCCGGTCCAGGTCCTCCAGGCCGGCGCGGTTCTCCATGTGGTGGCGGAGCTCGTGGCGGAGGGTCGTCGCCAGCTCCTCCAGCCAGACCTCCTCGGGCTCGGTGGCGAAGAGCCGCCGGAAGGAGCCGTGGTAGAGGAGGATCTGGGCGCCCAGGTAGGGATCGGTGACGTACTCGCCCAGGATGCGCACGTCGGGTGGGTCGCCGGGGTTGCGCCGCTCCTCGCGGGAGACCTGGATGCCGCCGTTCAGTCCCTCCAGGAGCTCGGGCGGGATCTGCTCCGCGAGCTGGTCGGCGGCGTCGGCGAAGGCGTCGAAGGTCATGGTCCGGGACCTCCTCCCGGGAGACTGCTTCGAGGATCTCCTACGAAAAGCCGTTTCAACCTGCGCGGCCGGTTCCCTCCATGCCGTCGTCCACCGGAAACGTCCAACGTAGCCTGGCAGGCGCGTGAGGTCGGAAGGTTGACGCAAGACGGGAAGGATTCGGCGGTTCCGGACCGAAGTGCCGAAGGGGTCGCATACCGTGATGGCGAAGCGGCGCCCGGGGCGGCTTCGGGGGGGCGCGCGATGGCGGTGGAACGAAGGCTGCGGCATCCGGCGGGCGGCGAGACGCCCGGACCGGGCGTGAGGCTCACCTACCCGCTGGTGCGGGAGGGCGGGCGGTTGGTGCGAGCCACCTGGGACGAGGCGCTCGATCGGGTCGCGGCGGGTCTCTCCCGCATCCGGGAGCAGTACGGCGGCGACGGCTTCGGGCTCTTCAGCTCATCCAAGGCCACCAACGAGCTGAACTACCTGGCGGGCAAGTTCGCCCGGCAGGTGATGGGCTCCAACAACGTCGACAGCTGCAACCGCACCTGACACGCCCCCAGCGTCGCCGGTCTGGCGACGGTCTTCGGGGCCGGGGGCGGCACCAGCTCCTACCGCGAGATGGAGGAGACGGAGCTCATCCTCCTCTGGGGGTCCAACGCGCGGGAGACCCACCCGGTCATGTTCCACCACATGCTGAAGGGCATCCGGAACGGCGCCCGGATGGTCGTGATCGACCCCCGCCGCTCCTCCAGCGCGGCCTTCGCCGACCGCTGGCTTCCCGTGAAGGTGGGGGCGGACATCGCCCTGGCCAACGCCATGGGCCGGGTCATCGTCCAGGAAGGCCTGGTGAACCAGGCGTTCGTCCGGGAGGCGACCGAGGGGTTCGACGCCTACCGGGCGTCGGTGGAGCCCTACACCCTGGGGCTCGCCGAGGTCCTCTCCGGCGTTCCGGCCGAGGCCATCGCCGCCACGGCCCGGGAGTACGCGCGCTCCGAGCGGGCCATGATCTGCTGGACCCTGGGGATCACCGAGCACCACAACGCGGTGGACAACGTCTTCAGCCTGATCAACCTGGCGCTCCTCACCGGCCACGTGGGGCGGTACGGCTCCGGGCTCAACCCGCTACGGGGGCAGAACAACGTGCAGGGCGGCGGCGACATGGGGGCGCTGCCCAACAAGCTGGTGGGCTTCCAGGACGTGGAGGACCCCCAGGTGCGCGCCCGCTTCGAGGCGGGCTGGGGCTGCCGCATCCCACCCAGGGCGGGCCGGCACCAGACGGCCATGTTCGAGGCCATGGAGGAAGGGATCCTGCGGGGCGTCTACGTGATCGGCGAGAACCCGCTCCGCTCCGAGGCCAACGCCCGCCACGTCCGGCGGCTCTTCGAGGGCCTGGAGTTCCTGGTGGTGCAGGACATCTTCCTCACCGCCACGGGCGAGCTGGCCGACGTGGTCCTGCCGGCGGCCGTGGGATGGTGCGAGACTGAGGGCACCGTCACCAGCAGCGAGCGAAGGGTGCAGCGGTGCCGCAAGGCGTTGGAGCCGCCGGGGGAGGCCCGGGACGACCTCTGGATCCTCCGGGCGGTGGCCAACCGCATGGGGATCGGCTGGAGCTACCCGAACGCGGGGGCGGTCTGGGACGAGGTGCGGCAGCTCTCACCCCTCCACCGGGGGATGAGCTACCGGCGCCTCGAGGAGCGGAACGGCCTCCAGTGGCCCTGCCCGTCCGAGGATCACCCGGGCGAGACCTTCCTTCACGGGCGCCTCTGGAAGCGCCCGCTGGAGGGCCGCCGGGCACCCTTCGTCGCCGTGAGGCACGACCCGCCGGTGGAGCAGCCCGACGATGCGTACCCCTTCCTCCTCACCACGGGGCGGAAGCTGGACTTCTTCAACACCGGGGTGCAGACGGAGCTCTACGGAACGCCCACGCCCAAGGAGGAGCGGCTGGCGATGAGCCCCGCGGACGCGGCCCGCCTGGGCCTGGCCGAGGGCGCCTGGGCGCGGGTCAGCTCGCGCCGGGGCTCGGTGGAGGTGCGGGTGCGGGTGGATTCCGGCCTCTCCCCAGGGCTCTGCTTCATGACCCCCCACTTCCCTGAGAAGACGGAGACCAACCTCCTCACCGTCGACGCCACGGACCCCAAGGCCGGCACCGCTGAGTTCAAGGCGACCGCGGTGCGGGTGGAGCCCCTGGCGCCGCCCGGGGCCGGAACGGACCGGGAAAGGGCCGCGGCGGCCGCGGCGACCGCGAGGAGGGATCGAGCGTGAGCCCGCTCGCCCCCATGCCCGGGCGGGGCCTGGAGCCCGGACCGCTGGAGAAGGCGCCGGATCCGGAACCCCAGGAGCTGGCGGCCCTGGAGGGCGTGTGGGGCGCCCTCGCTCCCCAGGAGCGCCGGGGGCGCCGGGACCTGCTGCTGCCGGCCCTGCGCGCGCTCCAGGCGAGCCGGGGCTGGATCTCGTACTCGGCCCTAGCGGCCGTCTGCCGGGAGCTGACGATGCCCTTGGCCGAAGCGTACGGGGTGGCCAGCTTCTACGAGCTTCTGGCCACCGAGCCGCGTCCCCGCCGCATGATCCACCTGTGCGATGACGTGGCCTGCACGCTGAAGGGCGCCGGGATGCTGGCCGGCCGGCTGCAAGCGCTCCTGGGGCACCCGGAGCAAGGAGAGGGCCCCCTGGGCTGGAGCCTCTCGCCCTGCCTGGGCCAGTGCGAGCGGGGTCCGGCAGCCCTGGTGGGCGATCGAGTCTGGGTGGGGCTCACCCCCGAGGGTCTGGAGGACGCGGTGGGCGCGTGGATGGCCGGGGAAGAGGCACGGGCGCATGCTGGCGGGGTCGGGACGCACCTGGGCTCCCTGGGCGAGGGGACACCCCTGCTCCTCCGGCGCTGCGGCCGGGTGGACCCCGGCTCCCTGGAAGCCTACGTGGAGCACGGGGGGTACCGGGGGCTCCGGCGAGCCCTGCAGCTCGGCCCTGAGGCGACCCTGGCCGAGGTAGAGGCGTCGGGGCTGGTGGGGCGGGGAGGTGCGGCCTTCCCCACGGCACGCAAGTGGGCGAGCGCGGCTCGGGAGCCGGCCCCCCGGTACGTGGTGTGCAACGCCGACGAGAGCGAGCCTGGGAGCTTCAAGGACCGGGTGCTCATGGAGCAGGACCCATTCGCGGTGCTGGAAGGGCTCACCCTCGCGGCCCTCGCGGTGGGGGCCGAGCGAGGCTTCATCTACGTGCGGGGCGAGTATCCGGAGAGCCACCGGTCCCTGCTCCGGGCGGCGGAGCAGGCCCGGGCGGCCGGGTTCCTGGGGGAGCGGATCCTGGAGAGCGGCTTCTCCTTCGACGTGGAGCTCCGGCAGGGTGCGGGCGCCTACGTCTGCGGAGAGGAGACGGCCCTCTTCAACTCCATCGAGGGCCTGCGCGGCGAGCCCCGGGCCCGGCCGCCCTACCCCGCCCAGGTGGGGCTCTTCGGGCGCCCCACGGTGATCAACAACGTGGAGACCCTGGCCGCGGTGCCGGCCATCCTCGAGCGGGGCGGCGGCTGGTACGCCTCCCTGGGGAGCGGGCGCTCTCGTGGAACCAAGCTGCTGTCGGTGTCTGGCCACGTGGTGCGGGCCGGGGTCTACGAGGTGGCCTTCGGAACGCCCCTCCGCACCATCCTGGAGGACCTGGCGGGCGGGGTGCCGGGGGGTGGAGCCGTGCAGGCGGTGCTCTGCGGTGGGGCCGCCGGCACCTTCCTGGGACCCGACCAGCTCGACACCCCCCTCTCCCTCGAGGCGCTCCAGGCCGTCGGCGGCACCGTGGGCTCGGGGAGCCTGGTGGTGCTCGACGAGACGGTGGACCTCTGGGCGGTGGTGGAGCGGATCGCCCGCTTCTTCCGGGACGAGTCGTGCGGCCAGTGCGTCCCCTGCCGGGTGGGAACCCAGCGGCAGCTCGAGGTGGTCTCGGCCGTGCGCAGGGCCGGGGGGCCGGTGGACGACCAGGCCCTGGCGATGTTGAACGACCTGGCCCAGGTGATGCGGGACGCATCCATCTGCGGCCTGGGCCAGCTGGCGCCCAACGCCGTGCAGAGCAGCCTGCGCCTGCTCGGCCGCTCGGGGGGCGACGAGCGTGGCTGAGCTCGCACGCGGCGGCCGCAGGGACGCGGCCGAGGTGGAGATCCGGGTCGACGGCCGGGAGGTGCGGGTGCCGGCCGGCGCCACCCTGCTCGATGCGATCCGGGCCGCCGGGGGCGACGTTCCCACCCTCTGCTACCACGAGACCCTGGAGCCCATCGGCGCCTGCCGCATCTGCGTGGTGGAGCTGGAAGGGTCGCGCACCCTGGTGCCCGCCTGCCAACGGCGGGCGGAGCCGGGGACGCTGGTGCGCACCGACACCGAGCGGGTGCAGACCAGCCGGCGGATGGTGGCGGAGCTCCTCCAGAGCTCGGCCGACACCAGCCTGGCCCCCGACGTGGAGCGCTACGGGCGCGCCTACGGCAGCCGGCCCGAGCGGTGGCGGCCGCTCCTCGACGGTGCCCAGGAGGTTGAGGCACCGACACCGGCCCGAGTGGACAACGATCTCTACGTGCGGGACCTGGACCGGTGCATCCTCTGCTATCGGTGCGTGGAGGCCTGCGGCGAGCAGGTGCAGAACACCTTCGCCATCGGGGTGGCGGGCCGGGGGTACGGGGCCCGGATCGACGCCGGGTTCGAGCTGCCCTTGCCCGAATCCGCCTGTGTGTACTGTGGCAACTGCGTGGCCGTCTGCCCCACGGAGGCCCTGGTCTTCCGCGGCGAGTACGAGATGCGCCGGGCGGGCACCTGGGACGAGGCTCGCCAGCACGTGACCACCACCACCTGCCCCTACTGCGGCGTGGGCTGCCCGATCGAGCTGCACGTGCAGGACAACCGGATCGTGAAGGCGACGGCCCCCGTGGACGATCCGACCACTCATGGGTATCTTTGTATCAAGGGACGTTTCGGCTGGGCGTACGTCCACGCGGGTCTGGAGACGGGCGCCGGGCAGGAACCGGATCGGCCTGCTGCCGCCGGGGCGTCCCCAGATTGAGCGACCGGCCGCACCGGGCACCCGGCCCGGGGAGGGGCCGGGCGCGCGAGGAGCTGACGCCGGTGCCTGTCTCGCCTGCACACGAGGTGGCCGCCACCCTGGGCGGGGGTTGTTTCTGGTGCCTGGAGGCGGTCTTCCGGGACGTACGGGGCGTGGAGACAGTGGTCTCGGGCTACGCGGGTGGCCACGTGGAGAACCCCAGCTACGAGCAGGTCTGCACCGGCACCACCGGCCACGCCGAGGTCGTGCAGCTCACCTTCGATCCCGAGGTGATCGGCTACACGGACCTGTTGGAGATCTTCTTCAGCATCCACGACCCCACCACCCCCGATCGACAGGGCGCGGACGTGGGGCCCCAGTACCGTTCGGTCATCTTCTACCACACGCCCGAGCAGCGGGAGGCGGCCGAAGACGTGATCCGGAGGCTCGAGGGCCAGGGACTGTGGGACGCGCCCATCGTCACTCAGGTTGTACCCATCGAGGCGTTCTATCCGGCCGAGGCCTACCACCAGCGGTACTTCGAGCGGAACCCCCACCAGGGCTACTGCCAGGCGGTGATCGCGCCCAAGGTGGCCAAGTTCCGCCGGGCCCACGCCCACCTGCTGAAGGGGAACGGGGCGCCTCCGGGAGCTCGCCGGAGGGCGGCGGCCGAGTGAGCACGCCCCTTCCCGTGCAGCCGCCTCCGATCCACGAGCCCATCCCCGGCCTCTACCAGGTTTCCATGCCCATCCCGGTTCCCCTGCGCGCGGTGAACGTCTACCTCCTGTCCGGACCGGAGGGGTGGACGGTGGTGGACACGGGCTTCCATACCGCCGAGACCGAGGTGCGCTGGCGCCTGGCGCTGGACGCACTGGGGATCGGCTTCCGGGACCTGACGGCCATCGTGGTGAGCCACTACCACCCGGACCACATCGGTTGCGCCGGCTGGCTGCAGGAGCAAAGCGGGGCCCCGGTGCTCATGCTCCGGCAGGAGATCCCCCAGGTGGAGCGCTTCTGGCGTCCGGGAAGCCCGGCCGGGGAGGCCATCGCCGCCTTCTTTGAGGCCCACGGCATGCCCGTGCCCGAAGCGGGCCCTCTGGGCGGGCACCACCTGGAGCAGGTGGCCCGGGTGACGCCCTTCCCCCGCATCACCCCGGTGGACCCGGGCCAGGAGCTGCGCCTGGGCGGCTGGCGGTTCCAGGTGCACTGGGCACCGGGCCACGCGGAGGGGCTCATGGTCCTGTGGGAGCCCGATGCCCGCTTCCTCCTGGCCGACGACCTGATCCTGGCCACCATCACCCCCAACATCAGCCTCTGGCCCTTCAGCGTGGAGAACCCGCTGGACCAGTACCTGAGCTCCCTGGGCCGCATCGCCCCGCTGCCGGCCCGGCTGGTCCTGCCCGGGCACCGGGCGCCCATCGGCGACCTGGCCGGGCGGGTGGGGGAGATCGTGCTCCACCACCGGGACCGGCTCGATCGGGTGGAGGCGATCGTGCGCGAGCTCGAACGGGACGGCGGCCCCGCACCCGTCACCGGCTGGGACGTGAACCTGCGCCTCTTCGGCCCCCAGCCGGACCTCTTCCGAAGCCGCTTCGCCATGGCCGAGACCCTGGCGCACCTGGACTACCTGGCCGTGCACGGCCGCCTGCGGCAGGAAGAAGGGAACGGGTCCCCGGCCCGGATCTGCTACCGCACGGTCTGAGGCGTCTTCGGAAGCTCAGCCCGGCTCGGGCTCGTGCCGGCGCTGGGCTTCAACACGTGGCTGATGAGGGGCTACTTCGACACGATCCCCACCTCGCTGGAGGAGTAGGAGATGATGGACGGGGCCACGCCCTTCCAGGCCTTACTCGGACTTCCTCCTGGCCAACACCCTGCTCGAGAGCCGGGACACGCTCACCTTCGCCGTGGGGCTGCGGGCCTTCATCGCAGGCCAGTACACCACGCGCTGGGGCGTCTTCACCGCCGCCTCGGTGGTGGGAACGATCCCCATCGCGGTGATCTTCTACATCCTGAAGGACCCGTTCGTCTCAGGCCTCACCCAGGGGGCGGTGAAGGAATGAGGACGGTGAGGACCACCAGGACCCAGAGCTCCTGGCCTGGTTCCAGCGCCTCACTGCGCTCCGGCACGAATACCCCCCTGCTGGCGTCACGCGGCCGGGCGCGGTCTGGGTGGATGCGCTGACGGGAGAGCGGTTCAAGGACGCGGGTGGGTAGTGGGCTGAGACGCGCTCTCGGTTGTGGTATACTGTACCAGGAGGTTTGCCATACCGACGGTACGGCGCGTGGACGGATTCAGGTTCTTTTTCTTCAGCAACGAGGGCAACGAACCTCCGCACGTGCACGTCGAAGCGGCCGAGAAATACGCCAAGTTTTGGCTCAGACCTGTCGCGCTGGCGAGGTCCTATGGCTTTGGGGCCCACGAATTGAGCGGCATCCGAAGGATCGTGGAGAGTCGGTCGGATTACTTCGAGCACCGGTGGGGGGAGTACTTTGGCGAAGGCACTCACTAGTGCTTTTGGTAAGTCTGTGTCCTTCGATGAGGACCTGATGCACGTCGAACTCCTCGACGGGCGCCTGGTCAGTGTCCCCCTCGAATGGTTTCCGAAGTTGCGGCAGGCCACCCCCGAACAGCGCAGCAAGTGGCGCTGGATCGGCCCCGGAGTGGGCATTCACTGGGAGGAGCTGGACGAGGACATTTCGATAGAAGGCCTTCTTCAGACGTAAGCATGAACCATGCAGCTACAGGCGCGGCCGACTCCATTGCTCGAGACTCCGAAAGTCATGCCGCCACGATGGCACATGATCGGCCCCGGAGTTCCGCCTTCAGTTCGGCGTGGGCAGAGCGGCCACCTTGGTGGAGAGCCAGTCCGCCAGGTCCCATGTGTGGCAGCGGCGCAGCGGCCCTTCGACGAAACGCAGATCGGCGGGCTCCAACAGGTTCACGTATCGCTCCAGCAGCGCGACGCCCAGGCTGTGAAGCTCGTGCTCGTTGGTCTGAAACAGCCTTCCACCAGCTCCACGAGTTGGGGGCGGGGCAGGGCGCGATGCTCTCGGTGGAATGGCCGGGCGTCTGGCGGACGAACGGGACGGTGACGCCGTAGAAGCACAGGGTGCCCTTGAGGTAGGCTTTGGCGCCGATAGCCCGCTCCGGTGTGCCCGCGTCCCGGAGGATGTTGCGCGAGGCTTCCACCTAGTCCTCCACCAGCACGGCGGAGATCAATCCTTTCCAGGTTGCGGCCCTTGCCTTGCCGTCCAACGGTGGGCCCGCTTCCGCACCTTCTCCAGGGTCCCGGCGAGCCTTTCTGCGGCCGCCTGTGCCTCCAGATACGGCCAGTCCAAGGAATGGTCATGCAACGCCACCAGACGGGCGGCCCACTCCTCGTCCGCCTGGGACCTCCAGTGGGCTGCCGCGCGCAGACGATCGAGGATCAGGTCCTCCACGCCGATGACCGGAACCGAGAGGCCCCGCACGTCGATGGTGCTGACGCGCTCGGGGCTACCGGCCAATGGAGGTCCGGCCCACCCCCATGGCGTGACCTCTGCGCGCCCACGTTCAGCCGGTAGCGCCGGGGCCCCAAGATCTCCAGCCGGCCGGATTCGAGGGCGTGCCTCCAAAGCCCCAGGACTTGCAGCGTGAGGAGTCGCTGCTCTTCTCCAGAGCGGGGTCTTTCGCGGGTGAGCCTCCGAGGTCGCTCCGAAGCGCTTCGGATGTAAACGTCGCGGGCTCGGGGCATCATCTCACGAGTGTACTCATCCAACCTGTAGGTGCGCACGGAATCCTCCCGCTCCATCAGAGGACCACCGCCAGCCTGGGATCAACAAGAGCAGAGCGACTGCAGACGTCTTCGATGGTCGGTCCTTCCCTCATGGCGCCACGAACACCTCCGTCGCGTCCAGGGCCACGGTGGGCTGATCCTGCCACCAGCCGTAGACGCTGGTCTTCATGGCCGCAAGCTGCGGGGCGGCGAAGAGGAAGACGTTCGCCGCGTCGTCGGCGATCTGGCGCTGGATCTGGGCGTAGAGCTCGGCCCGCTGCGCCTCGCCGGTGGCGGCCGTCACCTGCTGGAGGAGCTCCTGCACGCGAGGGCTGTCGTAGCGGAAGTAGTAGTTGGGGTTCCCGTAGATGCTGATGTCCATCGGCTCCGCGTGGCCGATGATGGTCATGTCGTACTGGGCTTCACCGAAGATGCGGGAGAGCCAGGTGGTCCACTCCACGATCTCGAGCCTCAGGCGGATCCCCACCTTGCGGAGCTGCTCGGCCACCACCTCGCCCGAGCGGCGGGAGTACTCGTAGGGCTGGGGCAGGGAAAGGGTGGCCTCGAAGCCGTTGGGGTAACCCGCCTCCACGAGCAGGGCGCGGGCCTTCTCGGGGTCGTAGGGGTAGAGCTCGCTCAGGTCCACGTAGTAGGGCTCGGCCGGAGTCATGTGCGAGCCGATGGGGATGCCGAAGCCGAACATGGCCCCGTCGATCACCTCCCGCCGGTTGATGGCGTAGGTGATCGCCTGCCGGACCCGCACGTCGCTGAAGGGCTTCCGGCTGTTGTTCATGGCCAGGATCACGTCGGCGGTGGAGGAGCCCTGGAGGAGCTTGAAGCCGGGCCGGGACTGGATCACCAGGGCGTTCTCGGGGCTGAGCCCGTAGCCGATCACGTCGATGTCGCCTGCCTGCAGGGCGGCCATCTGGGCATTGGGGTCCGGCATGAAGCGGAACTCCACCCGATCCAGGTAGGGCAGCTTCGGGTCGTAGTAGCCGTCGAAGCGGGCCAGGCGGACCAGGCTGCCCCGCTGCCACGTCACGAAGCGGAAGGGCCCGGTGCCCACGGGGTGGGTGGCCTGTCCGGAGGCGGTGCCCTCAGGGAAGATGACCGAGTCGGGACGGGCCAGGTTGTAGAGGAGCTCGGAGTTGGGCCGGGAGAGCTCGATCCGTACCGTCTGCGGGTCGGGGGCGGTGAAGGAGGCAATGTCGCGGTAGTACTCGGGGTGGGTGTGGCCCGAGGCGGGGTTCGTCGCCCGCTGGAGCATCTCCAGCACGTCGGCGGCGTCGAAGCCGCTCCCGTCGTGGAAACGGACGCCCTCCCGCAGGGTGAAGGTGTAGACCTTCCCGTCAGGCGAGATGGTCCAGCGCTTGGCCAGGGCGGGCACGATCCGGCCGTGGCGGTCGATGCGCACCAGGCCCTGGTGCACGTTGTCGTACACCATGCGGGCGATCTCTTGAGAGGTGCTGATGGTGGGGTCCAGGCCGGGCGGCTCGGCGGCGATGGCCACCCGTAGGGTGCCGCCATAGACGGGTTCCGGGGCCTCCTGGGCGCCGGCCGAAAGCCCGGCCGCGATCAGGATCAGGGCAATCAAAGCCAGGGAACGGACAAGGGGCATGCGCACAGCGGGCACCTCCTGGTTCGTCGATCTCCGGGGTCCTTTCATCTTTCCCGGTTCACAGGCTCGGTAAGGAAGAGCACCGCGGCCGCCGCGTAGATGCGTGCGGCCCGAACGAGCTCGTCCACCTCCACGTACTCGTCCACCTGGTGGGGCAGGTAGCGGTTGCCGGGCCCCAGGGTCACGATGGGCACATCGGCCCAGGCGGCCAGGAACGTGCCGTCGGTGGCGCCCGGTACCCCGCCCCGCACCACGGGCTGCCCCACCAGGGTGCAGGCCGCCTCCACCGCGAGCACCACCGTCTCGTGGGGGTCGGTCTCGGTCCATGGGCGCTCCTCCAGGACCTCCAGGGAGGCCCGACAGTCGCGGTCCTCGGCCTGGAGGCCGGCCAGGATCGCCTCCAGACGGTTCCGCACCAGGCCGTGGTCCTGGCGGGGCACGGTGCGGATGTCGAGCGCCACCCGGGCCGAGCCGGGCACCACGTTCACCTGGGCCTCCCCGCCCGCGGGCGCCTGGAGGATGGTGGGCGTCAGCGTGGGCGGGCCCAGGTGGGGGTGGCGGCCCAGCTCCTGCCGGAACTCCTTCTCCAGGGCGGCCACCCGCTCCACGAAGCGGGCGGCCCAGGGGATCGGGTTGGCGCCCTGGTCCGGCATGGCACCGTGTGCCATGCGGCCGGCGAAACGTACGTCCACCCGCATCGCGCCCTTCTGGGTGAGGCAGACCTCGTTCTGCTCGGGCTCGCAGATGATGGCGCCGTCCACGTCCCGAGCCAGGCCCGCCCGGATGAAGGTTTTGACGCCCTCCATCATCCCTTCCTCGTCCACCAGGGCGGCCAGCCGCACCTGCCCGGGCAGGGGCAGTCCCGCCTGCTTCAGGGCCCTGAGGGCCGCGAGGGCGGCGGCCAGGCCGCCCTTCATGTCGTTGGCCCCCCGCCCGTAGATGCGCCCGTCGACCAGCTCGGCCCCAAAGGGAGGATGCGACCAGGCCGATGGGTCCCCGGCGGTCACCACGTCGGTGTGGCCCTCGAAGAGGAGGGTGGGGCCCGCCTGGCCCGAGGGGGACCAGTCGGCCACCACGTTGGGCCGGCCGGGGGCCACCTCGTCCACCCGGGGGTCGAGGCCAAGGTCGGCCAGGACGTCGCGCACCCAGAGGGCGCAGCGTCGCTCGTTTCCTTCCGGGTCGCAGGGACGGTAGACGCTGGGGATCCGCACCAGCTCCCGGGTGAGGCGGATCACCTCCGCCTCATCGACCGCCTCGGCTGCCCGGCGCGCCCAGAGCGCCCGCTCCTTCGGTTCCACCGGCGTACCTCCTGTGACGATCGGCGCGCCCCGTGCCCGGACCTCCTCCACCTCCACGGCAGCACATACCTCTCCAGGTGTGGCGTCGGGTCGGAAAGCAGGTCAGGTATGGGAGAGTTGGCCGTGCAGGGTGGGAACTCCTGCGAGCCCGGAGAGGCCTAGCGGGGCACGGAACGCTCCTGCGACCGGGCCGGCTCTGATTCCGAGATCAGGCGGACGCCCCGGTCGTAGAAGAGGTAGCTCCACGCCCAGTTCACCAGCACCAGCAACCGGTTCCGGAAGCCGATGAGGTTCACCAGGTGGACCCCCAGCCAGGCGAGCCAGGCGGGAAAGCCTCGGACGGGCCGGCCCCGCACCTGGGCCACCGCCGCATTCCGGCCGATGGTGACCATGGTACCCCGGTCGTGGTAGCGGAAGGGCAGGGGCTTGCGCCCCTCGATCTGGCGGCGGATGTTCCGGGCGGCGTGCTCGCCCTGCTGGATGGCCACGGGCGCCACCTGGGGCAGGGGACGGCCCGCTTCGTCTTCCAGGTAGGCCATGTCGCCGATGCAGGAAACCTCGGGATGGTCCGGGAGCTGGAGTGTGGGGTTGACCACCACACGCCCGCCCCGGGCCGTGGCCACGCCCAGGCCGGCGGCCAGGTCGCTCGCCTGGACGCCCGCGGTCCACACCAGGGTCCGGGTGGCGATGCTGGTGCCGTCCTTGAGGTAGACCCGCTCGTCCGTGGCCCGGGTGACCGCGGCGCCAAGGCGAACCTCCACCCGCTTCGCCTCCAGCCGTCCTTTGGCGTAGGTCTGGAGCTCCTCGGGCAGGGCCGGGAGGAGCCGATCCATGGCCTCCAGGAGGAGGATGCGGACCTCGCTGAAGTCGAGGCGGATGTAGTCCCGGGCCAGCACACCGTACACCAGCTCGGCCAGGGCGCCAGAGAACTCGATGCCCGTCGGGCCGCCGCCCACCACCACGAAGGTGAGGAGCGCCCGCCGGAGCTCGGGGTCCGGCTCCCGCAGGGCCCGCTCGAAGAGGCGCAGGATGTGGCTGCGGAGGATCACGGCCTGGCCGATCTCCTTCAGCTCGAAGGCGCACCGGGCGACGGACTCCATGCGGAAGAAGTTGGTCCGACTGCCGGCGGCCAGGATCAGGTAGTCGTAGGGGATGGGGCCACCGTCGGTGAGCACCTGGCGCTCCCCCAGGTCCACGCCCGTCACCTCGGCCATGAGGAAGCCCACGTTGGGCAGCCGGCGCACGATGCCGCGCACCGGGTAAGCGATGTCGTCGGGTTCCAGCTCGGCCGCGGCCACCTGATAGAGGAGCGGCAGGAAGGTGTGGTAGTTGTGGCGGTCCAGGATGGTGACCTCGGCGGGGCTGCCGGCCAGGGCCCGGGCCGCCCAGAGCCCGCCGAAGCCCGCCCCGACCACCACCACCCGGGGGCCGGCGCCGCCCGCTTCGCCACGCACCGCACCGTCTCGCGAGAGCGGCAGCGTGCCGTCTGCTCCATGGACCGTGCTCCCATCCCACGCGAAGAGGGCCGGGCCTTCTGCCTGATCGGCCACGGTGCTCCCTCCCTCCCTCCCCAGACAGTTTATCCGGTTGGCCGCCGGGGACCAGCGTCGGACGCGCCGGGCATCACGGGACGGCTGCAGGGCTCTTCCCCGCAGCCCCCGGGTGCCCGCCCTCGCGATTCATGGCCCAGCGCTCCTTGAGCACCTCATACTGGACGTTTCGTATGGACTAAACGTAGCGTACGTACTATCCTTGGCATGAGAGAAGGGAGAGGTCTCGTTGCCACAGGTGTCCCCTGAGGTACGGCGCCTGATCGACAGGTTCGGCAGGTTCTTCGGGGAGGTGGGCGCCTCCCGGGCGACCGGCCGGATGCTGGCATGGCTCCTCATCGCGGATGAACCGCAGTCCCTCGACGACCTTGTTCATGTCCTGCACATCAGCAAGGCCGCTGCAAGCCAGGGAACCCGGGTGTTGGAGCGCACCGGCTTCATCGAACGGGTGACCGTTCCGGGGGACCGCAAGGCCTACTATCAGGCCAGCCCGGACATGTCGAGTGCCATCGTCCAGACGTCCGTGATCAAGATGGACGAAATGGCCCGCCTCGCCGACGACGGCATCCGTGCCGTCGGCGAGGAGAATCAGACGGCGCGTCAGCGGCTCGCCCGTATGAGCCGGCTCTATCGGCACATCCGCAAGCGGATGCCCGAGATTCTGCGTGAGATCGAGACCGAGGAGGAATGAAGGATGACCGGAGGCGGCGGGTTCACTCGCATCGCGCACGGGTGATCGCCTGCGGCGTCCGGCTTACCATGGGGCAGCGGACCTGACCTTTCAACGCCGGAGGGGGAGAGGTCGGGTGCGGGCTCCGGCTTGGATATGAGCCGAGATCCCACCCGGATCGGTCTTCATCCGGACCTGCCAGAGCCAGCCAGCCCTGGCAGGCCCCTGCGCCCGGGCGGGGATGGGCAGGTCGAGTAGACGAGGGGGAGGGGAACCACGTGGCTCGCAGGAACGGGTGGACGCGCACCCTGGATGCGTCTCTGGAGGCCCTGGCGGGATACGTCTCAAGCCGCTTCGTGGAGAACGTTCCTCGGATCCTGGCCCTCATGGAGCACCTCGCTCAGGATCCCAACCAGCGGGGGGCGATTCAGGGCCTGCGGCAACGCTGGGCGAAGGATCCCGGCGTGCGCCGGCAGGCCGAGGTGCTGGCCCGCAACCCCCGCATGCTTCGGAATGTGGCCGTGAATTGGGGCGTACGGGATATCCTCAGGGGCGGCGAGGAGCGCCAGGCCGCTTCCGAGCGCCTGGAGGTGCCTGTGCCCCACTTCCTCCTGGTGGATCCCACCGAGGCGTGCAACCTCCGCTGCACGGGCTGCTGGGCGGGCGAGTACGCGGTCCACACCCTTCCCTTGGAGAGGCTGGATCGCCTCTGCTCCGAGGCCGAGGAACTGGGGATACACTGGATGGTCCTCTCGGGCGGCGAGCCCTTCGCCTACAAGCACCTCCTGGAGCTGCTCGAGCGCCATCCTGAGATGATCTTCATGGCATACACCAACGGAACCCTCATCGACGAGCGTGTGGCCGACCGCCTGGCCGAGCTGGGCAACCTCACGCCCGCGATCTCCCTGGAGGGCTTCCGGGAGGCGACCGACGCCCGGCGGGGCGAAGGCGTCTTCGACCAGGTCATGGCCGCCATGGACCGGCTCACCGAGCGGGGCGTGCTGCACGGCGCCTCGGTGACCGTGACCCGCCGGAACGTGGAGGAGCTCTTCTCGGATGCCTTCATCGACCTGCTCATCGAGAAGGGCGTTCTCTACGTCTGGAGCTTCCACTACATCCCCATCGGACGCGATCCCGACGTCTCGCTCATGCTCCTGCCCGAACAGCGGGCCTGGATGGTCCATCGCGTGCGTGAGATCCGCCGGACCAGGCCGATCCTCATCGCAGACTTCTGGAACGACGGGCACGCGGTGGGCGGCTGCATCGCCGGCGGCCGGCAGTACCTGCACATCAACGCGAAGGGCGACGCGGAGCCTTGCGCCTTCGCCCACTTCGCGACGGAGAACGTCCTGGAGAAGCCGCTGGCGGAGGCCCTCCGCTCCCCGCTCTTCGCCGCCTTCCGGGCCCGGCAGCCCTTCAACCGGAACCACCTGGTGCCCTGCCCCATCATCGACAATCCCCAGGCCTTGCGGGCGATGGTGGCCGAGAGCGGGGCATATCCCACGCATCCGGGGGCTGACACGGTCCTGGAAGGCCCCATCGCCGCGCACCTGGAGGCGCTCTCGGCCCGCTGGCAGGTCGAGGCGGACCGGCTGGAGGCAGAGCTGGGCCTGCGGGGGAAGGTGGGGGTGGGGGCGAGCACCGAGAGCCCATGACCCGTGTTGGTAGATGAAAGTCTACGGGGATTCCGCACGTCCGGTGAAAGGGAGGAGTGACCACGATGGCCCTCGTTGAGCTGGAGAAGGTCACCAAGACCTACCGGCAAGGACAGGTCGTCGTCGAGGCCGTGAAGGGCGTGGATCTCCAGATCGAGTCGGGTGAGTTCACCGCCATCGCGGGGCCGTCGGGTTCGGGGAAGACCACCCTGCTCAACCTCATCGGCTGCCTGGACACGGCGACGGAAGGATCGGTGCGGGTGGCCGGCCTGGAGCTGTCCAGCCTCAACCGGAACCAGCTCGCGGACATCCGGCGGCAGAGGATCGGCTTCGTCTTCCAGTCGTTCAACCTCATCCCGGTGCTCACGGCCAGGGAGAACGTCGAGTTCGCCCTGGCCATGGTCGACCACAAGGGTGACCGCGACCGGGTGGCGGCCATCCTGGCGGAGGTGGGACTGGCGGGCCTCGAGGATCGCCGGCCGGGCGAGCTCTCGGGCGGCCAGCAGCAGCGTGTGGCGATCGCGCGGGCCCTGGTGAAGAGCCCCGACCTGGTCCTGGCCGACGAGCCGACCGCCAACCTGGACTCCGAGAACGGCAAGGCCGTGGTGGAGCTGATGCGCGAGATCAACCGCGGGCAGGGGACGACCTTCGTCTTCAGCACCCACGATCCCATGGTGATGGCCTACTCGCGCCGCCTGGTGACCCTTCGGGACGGGCGCGTCGCGACGGACGAGAGGAGAGACCACGATGCTGTTCCTCGCGAAGCTGGCCGCGCGTAACCTCTGGCGCAACAGGCTTCGCACCGTGCTGACCTTCAGCGCGCTGGCCGTGGGCATCGCCTGGCTCGTCCTGGTGGATTCCCTGATCACCGGGCTCGACAACCAGGGCGTGGCGACCATCGTCGACTTCGAGTCCGGGGACGTCCAGATCCACGCCCCGGGCTACTTCGCCGATCGCGATGACCTCCCGCTCGGCCGAACCCTGCCCGCGCACCGAGCGGCGAGCACCGCCTTGGGGGTACCCGGGGTGCAGGCCGCCACGCCTCGGGTGCGCTTCGGTGCCCGGCTGAACGTGGGCTGGGAGGAGTTCCCGGTGATCGGGGTGGGGATCGATCCGGCGCGAGACAGCGGTGTCTTCCGGCTAGCGGATCACATCGAGGGTCGCCTTCCCCGAGCGGGCGCACACGAGGCGGTGATCGGCGCGAAGCTGGCCGACCTCCTCGAGATCCATGCCGGCGATGCGATCACGCTGGTCACGCGCACCCGCGACGAAGCCTGGCAGGCCCTGGATCTGACGGTGGTGGGTCTCGCACGAACCCCCCATCCCGGGGTGAACGAGGGTCAGGTCTACCTGCCGCTGGACGTGGCAGACTCCGCTCTGGCGCTGGGCGGCGGGGCCACCGAGGTGGCCCTGCGGCTCGCCCCCGGGCAGTCTGCGACCGCCGTGGCGCAGGAGGCGCGTGAGAGGCTGAACACCGCCGGAGTCGAGGCGGAGGCCGTCACCTGGCAGGAGAGCGCGGCCGACTTCCTGAGCCTGACCCGAACCAAGTCCAGCGGCAACGCCATGATCGTGCTGATGATCGTGATCATCGCGCTCGTCGGCGTGACCAACACGATCCTCCTGGGAACCCTGGAGCGCCGGCAGGAGATCGGCACCATGAAGGCCATGGGCCTGCGCGAGGGCGAGATCGTCCGGCTCTTCCTCCTGGAAGCCACCGGAATCGGCCTGCTGGCCGCGCTGACCGGCTCGACCCTCGGCGCCGCCGCCAACCTGTACCTCGTGCGGGTCGGCGTCGACTTCTCCGCCCTCTTCGGCGACATCACCTTCAACATTCCCGGTCTCCTGGGGCGGGTGCACGGAGTGTGGCACGGCGGGGTCTTCCTGTGGGCGAGTGCCGTGGGCATCGCCACGTGCTGGCTCGCCGCGTCCTTCCCCGCCCGCCGCGCCGCGAGGCTGGATGCCGCCGTGACCGTGCGGATCTAGAGAGGGGTGAGGGACGTGGGACTCTTCCGCATCGCGCTTCGCAACCTGGGACGGAGCCCGTCCCGTACGGCCCTGGGCATCGCGTCCGCCGCGGCCGCCGTACTGGTGGTTGTGCTCATGAAGGGCATGGTGACGGGGATCATCCAGGGCATGGAGGAGAACACGATCCGGCTCGGCTCCGGGCATGTCCGGATCATCGACCGGGAATACCGGGTCCGGGAGCGCCTGCTCTCCCTCCAGTACCCTGTGGACGGCTTCACCGGCGAAGGTCTCGCCCCCATGACCGACGCCCTGAAGGAGATCCCGGAGGTGGAGGAGGTGGTTCCCCGCCTCCGCTTCGGGGCCATGATCAGCCGGGGCGAGGACCTGCGGGGCGTGCAGGTCGTCGGCGGCGACCCGGACGTGGAACGTCGGGTCCTGAGGGTGGATCGCTACCTCGGGGAAGGGCGCTACGTGCGGGCCGGGGCCCGTGAGGCCGTCCTCGGACGGCGGCTCCTGGACCGGCTGGATCTGAGCGTGGGGGACCGGTTCACCCTGGTCTTCAACACGGCCCTGGGCGCCTTGCGAGGTTACACCTTCACCGTCGTGGGGGCCTTCGAGAGCGGCCTGGCCTACCTGGACGACGGCACCGTCTTCGTTCCGCTGGACGTGGCGCAGGCGGCCGTGGACCTTGGCTCGGCGGCCACGGAGATCCTGCTCATGGCCCGCAACCAGCGGGAGGTCCCCGCCATGATGGAAGAGGTCCAATCGCTGGTGGAGAGCCGCGGCGCGGGGGATCGGTACACGGCGATCCCCTGGTACGAGCACAGCGACATCGTGGAGTGGTCGCAGGTGGGCAGGAGGATCTACGATATCATCTACTTCGGCATCCTCTTCCTGGCCAGCTTCGTGGTGATCAACACCTTCGTGATGATCGTCAACGAGCGCCGCCGGGAGATCGGCATGCTCAGCGCCCTGGGGCTGCGGCCGCGGGAGATCCGGACCCTTTTCCTCCTGGAGGGGGGACTGAGCGGGCTGGCCGGCAGCCTGATCGGCGCAGGGGTGGGGACCGCCCTGCTCGCGGTCTGGTCGCGGGTCGGCATCCTGGTCCCTGGGGTTGAAGCGCTGGATGCCGAGTGGATGTACCCCGCCCGGCTCTATCCCGTGCTCGACGTGGGGGTCGTGGGGTTCGCGTTCGCGGCCGGCCTGCTGGTGATGGTCCTGGCCTCGTACTACCCCGCCCGCCGGGCCGCGCGCCTGGAGCCCACGGAGGCCCTGCGGGGTTGACGGGGTCATCCATGCGGGAGGCCAGCCAAGCCGAGGGTTTGGTCGGAGGGAACCCGTTGGGAGGGAGCAGACGATGCAGGCACATCGCGTCCTGGCCGCGCTGCTGCTGATGGCGACGGCGTGGGCCGGGGCACCCGTGCACGCGCAGGCGCAGGGACAGGATCTGCCCGCTGAGGAGATCATCGCCCGGGTCGACGCCAACGCGCAGATGGGAAGTGTGCACGCGCGGAGCCGGATGATCATCCGGGCCGGCCGGCGGGAGATCGTGAAGGAGATGGAAAGCTGGGCGGAAGGCCGGAACGCGCTGGTCACCTTCCTGAACCCGGCGGATCGCGGGACCAAGTTCCTCAAGCTGGGAGACGACCTCTGGCTCTACTTTCCCGACGCGGAGGATCTGGTGAAGATTTCGGGCCACATGCTCCGCCAGGGGATGATGGGCAGCGACTTCTCCTACGAGGATGCCCTGGAGAGCGAGAAGCTCCTGGAGCGGTACCAATTCAGCTTGGTCGGCAGTGAGGAGTTCGACGGCGTGGCGTGCTACGTGGTGGAGGCCACGGTCCGGCCGGGTGAGCAGGTCGCGTACGCCAGGCGGCGGATGTGGGTGGATCGCGAACGGTTCGTCGTCTTGCGTGAGGAGCGGTACGCGGCCTCAGGACGCCTTCTGAAGGTCTCTCACTCCGAGGAGGTCCGGGAGGTCGGGGGACGGTTCGTCGCCACCCGCATCACCCTGGAAGACAAGCTACGGCAGGACTCGTCCACGACCATGATGCTGGAGAGCCTGGAACCGGACGCGCCGGTGCCCGACGGTCTCTTCTCGCTGCGAAGCCTGACGCGGTAGGAGGGCGGTCGCCGTGAGGTTCGACTTCCATGGGGCGCTGCTCCTCCTCTTGCTGATGGCGTTCCTCGCCGCAGCGGCCTCGCCGTCGCGCGCCCAGGACGGCGTGCGCTGGGGCGGAGAGTGGCAGGCGGCGGGAGAAGCCTCCTTCACCGGCGACGGGACGGACGTCCGGGCTTCCAGCGTGCTCCGCCTTCAGGCGCAGGCGGGGACGGATGCGTGGCGCGCCTTCTTCGACGGTCACGCCGTCGCCAGCGGTCCGGTAGGCGGTGAAGACGAGTGGGAGACCCGCGGGGAGGTGGACCGGCTCTTCCTGCGCCTCTACCTGCCCTCTGCCGATGTGACCCTGGGCAGGCAGGTGGTCAACTGGGGCGTGGGATACGCCTGGGCTCCCACAGACTTCTTCAACCCTCCCGACCCCACCGATCCGGAGGGGATCCGCCGGGGCGTCGTCGCTGCGGCCGTCCAGATACCGGTGGGCCCGCTGGACGTCTGGAGCCTCGCCGTGGCCGAGGAGACCTACGGGATCCGAAGACGGGGGAATCTCCGGGGGACCGACTGGTCGGTCGTCGCCGTCTCCAGGGCAGGCGCCGCCGTTATGGGAGCCGACGCCAAGGGCGACTGGGGCATCGGCTGGCACGCGGCCGCGGCCTACGGGATCCCCGGCACCGATGGCACCCCTTCCGGTGATCCTCCCCTGGAAGGGCTGAAGGGGCTCATCGGCGCCGACTACAGCTTTCTGGACGGCGACCTCGGCTGGCTGGGGGAGTACTGCTTCCAGACGACCCGAGGGCTGGAGGCGCTGAGCGAACAGATGACCTTCCAGCAGCTCACCTATCGGGTTGACGACTTCACCTCGGTCTTTGGTTCCGTGCTGGGGGACCTCGTCCGGGGCTCGGCCATCTGGAGCGGCGGGGCGAGCACCCTCCTCGGCGGGCAATCGGAGCTGACGGTAACGGCCAGCGCCTTCAGCGGGAGCTGGACGCCGGCTCCCGTTCCGGTGCCGCGGGCAAGGGTCAAGGTGCAGGTCTCGAAGGCTTTCTAGCCAGGTCTCTCGGAGGTCGGGCCAGCTTCGGGCTCCCCCTTGAACACCCGGAAGAGCAGGCCCAGGGCCGGGGCGATGAAGACCAGCCCCACCAGCGACACGATGAGGAGGATCCGCAGGGTGGGGTCCGGCACGGCGGTGCCGGCCACGGTCAGGTCCGGGTAGATCAGGTACGGCCAGTGGGCCAAGCCCCAGCCCCAGAGCAGGATGGAGACCTCGGCCACCGAAACGGCCCGGGCGAGCAGGAAGCGCCGCCGCCAGACGGCCCACGCGGAGAGGGCGGCCGCGGCCAACCCTCCCAGGAGGAGTGCCCAGGCGGCGGGCCGGTGGAAGCTCTGCCAGAGGTGGGGCGCCTGGGAAGGCAGCACCAGCAGGAGGACCAGGGCGATGACCGCCAGGGCCGCCCCCGCACCCAGGGCCCGGCGCCGGAAGTCTTCTTGCAGGGCCCCGCGCGTCTCCACGGTGAGGTAGACGGCCGCCAGGTAGGCCCCCAGGGTGAGGGCGAGCGCCCCGATCATGAGCGAGAGCGGGCTGAACCAGGCAAGGGCCGGGTCGACCCGCACCGCCCCGTCCACCAGCCGCACGCCGCCCGAGGAGATCGCGCCGAGCGCCGCGCCCAGGAGGAAGGGCGTGACCACGCTCGCCGCCCCGAAGAGGCTGGCCCAAAGCCCGTAGGGTGGCTCCCTGCGGGGCATGCGGGCCCGGAAGACGAAGGCCGCCCCCCGCAGGATGATGCCCAGCAGCACCAGGTGCAGGGGCAGGAAGAAGGCGACGCTCACCGCCGCGAAGACGGGCGGGAAGGCCGAGAAGAGGAGCACCACCAGGAAGATGACCCAGACGTGGTTCGCCTCCCAGACCGGCCCCATTGCTCGGGCGATGGCCTCCTGCTGGGCCTCCTTCCGGGGCCCGCGGGCGAAGAGGTCCCAGACGCCGCCGCCGAAGTCCGCCCCGCCCAGGACGGCGTACGCGTTCAGGGCCAGGAGCATCAGCAGCAAGACGCCCTGCTGGAGGGCGGTGGGTTCAGCCGGCGACACGGCCTGCCACCTCCTCGTCGGAGCCCCCGGGCGACGGCTCGGGGGCCGTGGGCTGCCTGAGCCGCAGGAGGAGCCAGACCAGCGTGGCCCCCAAGAGCAGGTAGAGGAGCACGAAGCCCAGGAACGTGCTCGCGATCCCCGCTGCCGGAGTGACCGCTTCGGCCGTCCGCATCACGCCGTAGACAGTCCACGGCTGCCGGCCCACTTCCGTGACGATCCAGCCCGTCTCCAGGGCGATGAAGCCCAGCGGGCCCGCGGCCACCATAGCCCACAGGAGCGACGTGTCGCCCAGCGGGTCCCGCTTCCGGCGCCAAGCCACCCAGGCGAACCAGAGGGCGACGCCCAGCATGGCGAACCCTGCGCCCACCATCACCTGGAACGACAGGTGGGTGACCGGCACGTTGGGCCACTCGTCGCGGGGAATCTGGTCCAGACCCGTCACGGGGGCGGTGGCGCTGCCGAAGGCCAGCCAGCTCAGGCCTCCGGGAATCTCCAGCGCGTACCGCACCTCCTGGCTCTCCACGTCCGGCCAGCCGCCGATCCGCAGGGGCGCGCCCTCCTCGCTGACGAACTGGCTCTCCATGGCCGCCAGCTTGGCCGGCTGCTGCCGGGCTACCAGCTTGGCGCTACGGTCGCCCGTGAGCGGCATCAGGACGGCCACCACCAGCGCCACCGCCGCCGCCAGGCGGAGGGCGTTCCGGTGGTAGGCGTCCCGCCGGCCGTGGAGGGCACCCCATGCGTAGACGCCCGCCACGGCGAAGGCGGTGGCGGCGTAGGTCGCCAGGGTGGAGTGGATGGCCATCTGGACCCAGGTGGGGTTGGCGAAGAGGGCCCGCAGCGGGTCCAGCGCGGCCGGGTTCGAGACGAGCAGCTCCGCTCCCTGGGGGTTCTGCATCCAGGCGTTGGCCGAGACCACCAGCACGCTGGAGGCCGCGCCGGAGACGGCCACGGGCACCCCCGCCCACCAGTGGACCCGGGGTGAGAGCCGGTCCCACCCGTAGAGGTAGAGCCCCAGGAAGATGGCCTCCAGGAAGAAGGCGAAGGCCTCCAGGGTGAAGGCCGGCCCAATGGCGGGCCCTGCGAACTCCATGAAGCGCGGCCAGAGCAGTCCCAGCTCGAAGGAGAGCGCCGTTCCGCTCACCGCGCCGATCGCGAAGGTGAGTCCAGTGGCCTTGGCCCACGTGCGGGCCAGGCGCCGGTAGCTCTCGTCCCGGGTTTGCAGCCAGCGCCGCTCGGCCAGCATCATCATCATCGGCATACCCACGCCGAGCGCGGCGAAGATCATGTGGAACCCCAGCGAGAAGGCCATCTGACCCCGTGCAGCCAGAAGCTCGTTCAAGGCGAGCACCCCCTTGCCCTCGTAGCCTGCCACGGAAGGAACCCCTTCTGCCTGGTTGGGGCACGAGGGTTTCGTTCCGGCGACGCTGTGGATGGCTCCTTGGCCTCGGGTCCAAACATGTCCCGGCGGGCAACCCGTGACATCTAACACAAGTGGCTCTCGGTCGCATTATGGGCGCGCAGGAGGCGAGAGACCATGCCGAAATCGAACTAGTGCCCTCGAGGTTCTCGCGCGGGTGGAGCAGGCCGTTCGGAGGGGTCACGACAGGCGATGCCGGGTGTTTCTCAGCGGGCGGTTCGGCACAGGCTTCGGCAGAAGGTTCCGACCGGGGAGCGCAGTGCTCGCTCGCCTCGCATCAACCGTCCCAAGACCGCTCGTTCGCTGAGGCGAGCGGAGAATCCTCCGGGACGGGGGCGCGTGTCGCGACGAACGGGTCCGGCCGGAAGGTCGCTTCTCCAGCGACCTTCCGACCGGCCCTTCGAGTGTTGGGCTCGAGGTCCCGCCCGCTGCTGCGGGCGCGACTTCAGGGTGTCACGGTCAGTTCAGCCACCATGCCCGCTTCCGTGTGTCCCGGCAGGGCACAGAGAAGCCGGTACCGGCCTGGCTGCAGGGTGACCGGGAGTTCCTCGGTCTCGCGCGGGGCCAGGACCGGGATCACCGCCACCTCCACCGGTTCCTCGCCTGAAGTCTCGACCACGAAGTTGTGCTCGATGATGCCCCTGTTCTGCACCACGAAGACCACGTCGCCCGCAGGAACGGTGACCGCTTTGGGATTGAACGTGAACTCGGTGGCCTCGATCAGGACCCTGGGCGGCTCCTCTGCCCACCCCGTTACGGCGTGGGCAGCCAGCAGCAGGAGCAGGCCGAGCAGGAGACCCAGGCGCCTGAGGCCCTTCCGGCCCGCCCCCGATGGACCTGTGCTCATGCTACCACCACCGGGTGGTCGACCACCGCGTTGTAGAGGTAGCCCTGCTCGTTCCAGGGCACCTGTTCCGTTTGGGCATGGCCTGCCTCGTCGGTGGCGCGCACCCGGATGGTCTGCTCTCCTGGGCTCGCGTTCCACTCGAAGTCCCACCGGGCCCCGGCCTTGGCCAGGTTGGGCTCGTGCAGCCTGGCCTCCCGCCAGGAGTGCCCGCCGTCCACGCTGTACTCCACCCGGGAGATGCGGCCGAAGGGCGACCACGACCGGCCGCGGATCAGGTGCGTCCCGGCCGCCAGCCGGGCTCCCCAGGCCAGCTCCAGGGCGCTCTTGATCGATTGATCGCTGAGCACCGGGCCCTTGGCCGGAGGCTGCGGCTCGTAGTCGGGGCCGATCAGGACGTAGCTGTCGGTGTTCCAGGGCGAGAAGAGCGGTTCCTCCGACACCTGGATGCGCCCTACCCACTTGACGTTGGCCACCCCCACCCATCCCGGGGTGAGCACGCGCACGGGGAAGCCATGGTCCGGGGGCAGAGGCTCGCCGTTCATGGCGTAAACCAGGAGGGTGTCGTCGGCCAAGGCCTTGGTCATGGACATGGGGCGCCGGACCTTCAGGTCGTCGAGACCCTCGGGCATCACGTCCTGCGCTGTCCGCTTCACCTGAGCCCGGTCCAGCACCTCACCCAGCGGCACGCCCGTCCACTCGGCCACGCCGATGGCCCCCAACCGCCACTGGGTGCCCTGGGCCTTGCGGCCGTAGGCAGTCTCGAAGAAGCTGCGGCCGTTTCCGGCGCACTCCACGTAGCGGATCACGGAGGTCGAGGGCATGGCGAGAAGCTCGTCGTAGGTCAGCTCGAGCGGCCGGCTCACCCCGCTGCCCTCCACCTTCAGCCGCCAGGTGGCGACGTCGATCCGCGGTGTGCGGGTGTGGTTGCGCACGAAGAAGAGCTCGTTGGGCACCAGGTAGCCGCGGCCGTACATGGCCTCCCAACGCATCTCCTGGTTGCTGCCGAAGTCGATGAAGTACTCCGGCGGCGTGGGTTTCACCACCAGAGGCTCGGAGGAGCCCTGGGCCCGTGCGATGCCCGCCGTCCGGGGCAGCAGGCCTCCCATGGCCAGGGAAGCACCCCCAGCGGCCATCATCTTCAGAAGTCGCCGCCTGGAGATACCGAGCTCGGCAGCCCGTCGCGAGAGCAGCTCGTCCGTTCGGGTGGTCTGGTAGATCCGCTCGTTCGCCAGGTCCTCCGGACCGGTCCACCCCATGCTGTGATCCCTCCTGCGGGTGAGATGGCGAGGACTAGGCGTAGAGGGCCAGCCCACGCCGATAGTGGGAATGATACGACATCACGAACCATTACCCTTCAGGGTGAGGTATGCCCCCAGATCCGGATGTGCCCTTCTGTGGGTTCCAGCAACCCGAGGATGCACTTGAGCGTGGTGGTATGGCCGTGGGGCCACCAGGCGGCAGGTATGGGAGGGAGGCGGTTGGCGCCCGGGGAACTTTGCCAGCAGAGGTCCTGCCAGGAACTCGACCCCATACCAGGGAGGTCCATCCATGCCGGATCCGCGCCTGTCGAAGATGGCCCAGGTGATGGTGCGCTACAGCGTGGCGGTGAAGCCGGGCGACAAGGTGTTCGTCCAGGGATCGGAGCTCGCGGCGCCGCTCCTGCGCGAGGTGTTGCGGGAGACCCTCCGGGCCGGGGGCCACCCGGACGTGCACGCGAACGTTCCGGGGGCCATGGAGGTCTTCTTCAAGGAAGCCTCCGAGGAGCAGCTCAAGCACATCTCACCCCTGCAGGAGCTGGTGGTGGGTACCTACGACTGCTTCATCAACGTCATGGCTCCCCACAACGTGAAGGAGCTCTCGGGGGTGGACCCCGGCCGGCAGGCGGCCCACAGCCGGGCCATGGCGCCCATCAACACGACCTTCATGCGGCGGGCGGCCGACGGCGAGCTCCGCTGGGTGCTCACCCAGTATCCCACCCAGGCGGCGGCCCAGGAAGCCAGCATGTCCCTGGCCGAGTACGAGGAGTTCGTCTTCTCCGCGTGTCGCCTGGACGATCCGGATCCGGTGGCCGTCTGGCAACGGGTGCACGAGGAACAAGAGCACCTGATCGAGAAGCTCTCTCAACTGAGCGAGATCCGTATCGTCGCCGCAGATACGGACCTCACCCTGAGCGTGGCGGGGCGACGCTGGGAGAACGCGGACGGCAAGGCCAACTTCCCCGACGGCGAGGTGTTCACCGGACCGGTGGAGGACTCGGCCCAGGGCCGCATCCGCTTCAGCTTCCCCGGCGTCTACGGCGGCAAGGAGATCGAGGACATCCGCCTGGAGTTCCGGGACGGGAAGGTGGTGGAGGCCCGGGCGGCCAAGGGCGAGGACCTGCTCCACGCCCTGCTCGACTCGGACGAGGGCGCCCGCTACCTGGGTGAGCTGGGCATCGGCACCAACTTCCAGATCCAGCGCTTCACCCGGGAGATGCTCTTCGACGAGAAGATCGGGGGAACCGTCCACCTGGCGGTGGGGGCGGGGTACCCCGAGACGGGGAGCACCAACCAGTCCGGCGTTCACTGGGACATGCTCTGCGACATGCGCCAGGGCGGGGAGATCTACGGCGACGGCAAGCTCGTCTACCGGGAGGGGCGGTTCCTCTTCTGAGCGGCGCTGCCTGTCCGGAAGTGCCACGGGGAGCCTTCCGAGGGGAGGTTCACGATCGGAGGTGACTGGCGACCGTGAGCTCGAGCTGATCGATCCCGGCGGGCATCATTGGGCGTTCACGCAGGCGTGATCCTCGACGACAACCGGCTTCCCCGACCCGGATGATGCGTGGGGCCTGCAGGCGGCTCCTACGGAGGTGGCAAGGCCGATGAGGCTCGCCCTCATCTCGGACATCCACGGAAACGCGGTGGCGCTGGACGCCGTGCTTGAGGCCATCGAGCAGGAGGGCGTCGACCGCATCGTCTGTCTGGGGGACGTTGCAGCAACGGGCCCCCAGCCCCGGGAGGCGGCGGCAAGGCTGCGGGGGCTCGGATGCCCCGTGGTGATGGGGAACACCGACGCGTTCCTCCTGAGCCTCCCGCCCCTCCCCGAGGATGCGGGCAAGGACACCCGCATGGTCTGGGAGATCGACCAGTGGGGCGCTGGGCAGCTCACGACCGAGGACCGCGCCTTCCTCACATCGTTCCAGCCGACGGTGGAGGTGTCTCTGGGGGGAGCCGACGCGCTCCTTTGCTTCCATGGGTCGCCCCGCTCCAACACCGAGGTGATCCTGCCCACCACCCCCGACCAGGCCCTGGAGGAGGCGCTGGCTGGTAACCGGCACGCCCTCCTGGCCGGGGGCCACACCCATCAAGCCATGGTGCGGCGGCACCAGCGCTCCACCCTGGTGAACCCTGGCTCCGTCGGGCTCCCCTTCGATCGGGTGCCGCCTGGTGAGGGCACCCGGAATCCGGCGTGGGCCGAGTACGCGATCGTCACCTGGACCGATGGCCGGAAGAGCGTGGACCTCCGGCGGGTCCGCTATTCCTTGGAGGCCCTGCTGAAGGCGGTGCGGGAGAGCGGCATGCCCTATGCGGAGCGGTTCGCCGAGGACTGGGTGCAGGAGTGACCCCGGTCGGATCTCTGGTCACAGCTTACGTCAGCGGCCTGGCGCTGGGCCTCACCATGATCCTGCCCATCGGGCCGCAGAACCTCTTCGTCCTCACCCAGGGCCTGCGGGCGGGGCTGCGGGGTGCGCTCCTCGCCGTGGTGACCACGGGCCTCTGCGACACGGTCCTCATCGTCTCCGGGGCGGCGGGGCTCTCCGCGGTGCTGAACGGTCTTCCCTGGCTGAGGGGCGTGCTGCTGGCGGTGGGGGTGCTCTTCCTGTTTCACCTGGGGGTGGCCACCCTTCGGGAGCCTCTTCCCGTGGACGGGAGGCTCCAGGGTCCGGCTCCCGGAGAAGGCGCGGCGGCTCGGGACGAGCCGGCCGGTCGGGGGACCCCGGGCCCTCTCCCGACCGGGGCCGTGGTGGCCCGAGCCATAGGCGTCTCGTGGGGAAACCCCCACGCCATCCTCGATACGGTGGCCATCCTGGGCGGCCTCATCGCGTCGCAGCCCGTGGCAAGCCGGCTTCCCTTCGCGGCCGGAGCGGTGAGCGCCTCGTGGCTCTTCTTCCTGACGCTGGCCGCAGCCGGCTCGATCTTCCGGGCGCGCATGACACCCCGCTGGATGAGGGTCACCCAGTGGATCTCCGGGGCCGTGATGATCCTCTTCGGTCTGGGGTTCGCGGTGGAGGCGCTGCGGGAGCTGATGTGAGGGGCGGGTCTCTTGGCGTACCCATCCACCAGCGCCGCGGACCAGTCGGAGTTGGATCCGGCCCCGGGACCCTCGTCCCTCGCGCAGACGCGGCTTTCCTGACGCCGCCGCTCATCGACCCGGCCGGTTTCCAACAGTCGCTTCCGCGCGTCGAGCACGGCTCTTAGCCCGACCGCGCCGATCTCCGCGGCCGGTAGCGTTGCAGCGCACGGTTGACGGCGCTTAGGTCGAACGCTTCGGGGTCGTAAGGGCCGCCATACCAATCCCGCATCTCCTCGTGTTCCGGATGTGCCTCATCGAGCATGGCCTCGCAGAACTCGTGGTAACCTGGCACACTGCCGCAGTCCTCGGGAGGGCAGGCGCGGGCGCCTTCCACGCAGATCGGGTAGCTTGCGACGGCCGAGGGCTCGAGGATCTCTTCGAGACGAACGTCGTGGACCCAGTTGTCGCCGAAATCGTACCGATAGAGGATGCTTTCGCCCGGTTGGGTGAGGACATCCCGGAGGCGGCAGTCCGAGGCGGGGTGGACCGTACGGTCGTCCTCCCATTCCGGATCCGGCACGCCGTACACGATCCCGTCCCACTCAAACTCGAAGAGATGGGAATCGGTCCACCCCATCGCGATCTGGATGATGTCGTGAAGGCGCTTGAGGGTCACATCGTCCTGCACCTGAAGGCGGCGCCAAATGGGCGGTTCAATCTCCTCGAGCAAGACGCGAAGTTGGTAGATGCGACGGACGGCCATGCGAATCCCTCTTTCTGCGGAGCGCCGGTTCCCTGGATGGCGAGGACCATCCGTCACCGCCGCTGCCCGAACGATGTCGTACGAGCAAGGTTCGGCGAAGTGGCCCGGAAACCTGCGCCGGCTGCTCCAGCCCTGGAGCGAGCGGACTCTCCTAAGCCGGTGGCCGTGCGGTACGTGGCGTGGGCGATGGGGTACTGTCCCCTCCCGGGCCAGGCTGGTCAACGGGCCGTGGTTGGCGTATGCTCGAAACGGGCGGCGTCCCTCGCGACCGCATGCGACCGCCGGAAGGGGGAGGCCTGTGCCAAGGCCGCCAAGGGAACGCTGGGTCCACTGGGCGCCGCGGGTGACGTACTTCACGCCTGCGGGGGCCGGGGTGTCCGAAGGAGAGACCGTCCAGCTCACGGTGGAGGAGCTGGAGGCCTTGCGGCTCAAGGACGTGGAAGGGCTCGAGCAGGAGGCGTGCGCAGCCCAGATGGGCGTCTCCCGCCCCACCTTCCAGCGCATCCTCGCCTCGGCCCGGCGCAAGGTGGCCGGGGCTCTGGTGGCCGGCCGGGCACTCCACGTCCACGGGGGTCACTACCGGCTGGCGGGCGGCCGCTTCCGCTGCCGGAGGTGCGCCCAGGAGTTCGAGACGGGCCCGCCTACGCCGGGTTCACCGGCGCATGGGTGCCCGCGCTGCCGGGGCCTGGAGGTGGACCTGCTTGAGGGCGGTGAGGGAGCCGAACCGCCGGCCCCGCACCTGGGGGGTCCGCCGCAGATGCGGCCCCGTAGGATCCCGGGTCGCGGCCCCGCGGACGCGGGCCCCCGCGGTTGTTGTTGACATGTGCTCATAACCGCGCTACGCTGGTGGTGAGCACTTGCTCATTACGACCGGCATGACCGAGAAGGGAGCGTTGCGCCATGGGGTGCGGTCCTCGAGCAGGTCTTGGTTGGGGACATGCGGGTTTCGGCGGTTGGGGCGGTTGCGGCCACGGCGGGCACGGGCACGGGCGTTGGGAGGAGGGTCCGGAGGGTCTCTCCCGGCGGGAGCTGGCGGCCTGGCTCCGCTACCGCATCGTCCGCATGGAGGAGAAGCTGGAGCGGCTGCGGGCCCGCCTGCGCGAGCTCGAGCAAGAAGGCGGGGCAGGGTCGAGCGGCGAGGCCGTTTGAGACCGATCACGGGCGCGCTCTGCGGGGCGCGCCCGTCTCACCCTGCGGCAAGACGCCGCAGCGCCCAGCCTGCTACCCACGAGAAGAGGCTCACCCAGAGGGCGGCCCACACCGCCGCCCAGAAGCCGGCCACGGTCACGCCGGGCACCAGGGCGCCCACCAGGAGCAGCAACAGCCCGTTGAGCACGAAGGTAAAGAGGCCGAGGGTGATCAGCGTGAAGGGCAGGGTGAGGACGAGGGCTACGGGCCGGACGTAGGTGTGGAGGACGGCCAGGAGACCGGCGGAGAGCAGCAGCGGGAAGAACCCCCGGACCTCCAGCCCGCCCAGCAGCGCCGAGGCCGCCCAGAGGGCCGCGATGGAGGCGATCCAGGCGCGTCCCGGCCTGCCGCGCGAGGAACCGCCTTCGAGCCGGTCCAGCTTGTAGGTCAGGTCGACCCGCACCGATCCTTCACCTCCAGACACCGCCTTTTCAGCGCTCAGCACGCCCGGCAGCGCTACACCACCTGGACCTTCACCGTCGCGTCCGGCGTCTCCACGTCCACCAGGGTGAAAGGCGCCTGGTCCAGCGCACTGCGGAGGAGCTCCTCGCCGAGGCGCACCAGAACCCAGGGAGGGAGATCGACCGCCAGGTCCTTGGGCCACCCACGCCGGAGCCACCTCCTCGCGACGGGCAGCCGCAGGAGGAGCTCGAGCCCCCGGAGCAGCTCCAAGCCGAAGCCCAGGGGCAGCGGGACCAGGAGGCCCTGGCGCATCCCCCGTGAGCGCACCCGCACCACCAGGAATCCTGCGGGCACGGGCCAGCGGCGGGCCCGGTCAATCGACAACGATCTCGACACGGGTGTCTTCATCGTGGATCTCGACGATCCGGCCGTCGGCCCCCTCTTCCACGGCGCGGATGATGGCCTCCAGGTCGATGGTCTGGGCGCTGCCGCCCTCGCCCACCTTGAGGGCGTCCTTGGGCACCAGGTGAGCCAGGGCCCGCACCAGGCCCAGCGGAATGTTGACGTTCACCTTGGTATCGTCCCCTTCCCGCACCATCACCCGGAAGAACCTGGCCTGGCCCTGGGGGCGGGAGGGCTCTGCGGGGGCAGCTGGCTCCTCCAGGGCGGCCAGGAGCTCGCTGGCCTGCTCGGCGGTGATCCGGCCCTCCTGGAGCATCTTCAGGATCTGCATCCGTTCCTCGTCGACGTGGGGCGCCATGCGCCCACCCCTTTCCGGGCGTTTCCAGGTCTCTTCATGCAAAGTCTACAGCACAAGGCTCAAACATGTCAAGCGAGACATCAACGGTATTGAGGTATAGGATCACGATCCCTCATGGAGGGCTCCCGTTGCCACGGGGAGCTCGGGGTAGGAGCACCAGTCGCTCCAGCTTCCCGGGTAGAGGCGGGTGTTCCGGAGACCGGCCAGGCGCATGGCCAGCAGGTTGGCGCAGGCGGTGACCCCCGAGCCGCAGTAGACCACCACCTCCCGCGCCCCTTTCAGGCTCCGGAAGCGATGGGCCAGATCCTCCGGGCGCTTCCAGCGGCCGTCCGGGCCGACGCTCTCCGCCCAGTAGAGGTTCACCGCCCCGGGAATGTGGCCTGCGGAAGGATCGAGGGGCTCCTCCTCTCCACGGTACCGCTCGGGCGCCCGCGAGTCCACCAGCATTACTCCTGTCGGCCGCTGCTCCACCACGCGCCGCACGTCCTCGATGGTGCGGATCCACTCCCGGCGGGGGTGCGGGGTGAAGCGCCGGGGCGGGCGGGAGGCTGCGGCCTCCTCGTCGGTGGTTCCGCCGGAGAGAGCGCCGCCGGCATCGATCCAGGCGGGGAAGCCTCCGTCCAGCACGGCCACCCGCTCGAGCCCCAGGTAGCCCAGCAGCCACCACGCATGGGGCGCCATGCTCCCGCTGCCGTCGTCGTAGACCACCACCGTGGAGCGCTCGTCCACCCCGCAGCGGCCGAGCTTCTCGGCCAGCGTCTGAGGGTTCGGGAGGGGGTGGCGGCCCCCGTGGCGTCCGACCGGCGCGGCGAGGTCCCGTTCTAGGTCCAGGAAGAGGGCGCTCGGCACGTGACCGGCCAGATACTGCTTTCGCCCCGCATCGGGCTCGCCCAGGGTGAAGCGGCAGTCGAAGAGCACCAGGTCGTCGTCCAGGAGGTGAGCTCTCAGCCGCGCCGCGTCCACCAGCGGGCCGAAGCCGCCCTCCGGCGGCCAGCCGTGCTCTGAGGTCATCAGGTTCACCTCCACGTCTCCACGCAAGCCAGGACCACGTCCAGGGACCGCTCCTCGGCGGCCCTCAGCTCCGGGGTGCCGAAGGCCGGCCGCCAGGGGTGGAAGAGCTCGTCGGAGATCACCAGCAGGTTGGCCACCTCCACGGACCGGAACCGGCCGAGGATGTACATGGCCGAGGTCTCCATGTCTACGGCCCGCACTCCGTTTCGGGCCATGCGCTCCACCTTGGTGCGGACCTCCCGGTACACCCCGTCGGTGCTCCAGTGGCGCCCTGTCGCCACCGGGTGTCCCACGCGGCGCCCGGCCTCCAGCAGGGCCTGCGCGATCGGCCCGGTGGGGACGGCGGGGACGGAAGCCTCCGCGTAGTGGTACGAGGTCCCCTCCTCCCGCACCGCCTCGCCGGCGACAAAGAGGGAGCCCACGGGCATGGCAGGATCGAGGCTGCCGGCCCAGCCGAGGCCGATGATGCGCCGGACGCCCAGGTGGATGAACTCCTCCAGGTGGCCCACCGTCATGGCGGCGCCAGCGATGGCCCGGGCGACCGAGACGCTTCCCTCGCCCGCCCCGGCGGTGAAGAGGGTCCCGGGTCCGTACACCCATCCCTCCACCTCGTGCGCGCCCAGGCGTCCGCCCATCTGCCCCACCCGGCCGATGAAGCTGTAGATGAGGGTGCGGCCCACCGGGAGCGTCTCCAGGGGGACGCCGTGGGTGCGGGACCAGTGGTCCAGAAAGGCGCCGGGCTCGAAGTGGGCGGGGGAGGAGAGGTCCTCGGGTTGCAGGAACATAGTGGTCCCCTTTCGTATCGCGCTTCCGCGTTCCGCTGCCGGTGGTGCACCGGGTGAGCATACGTTATGCCCGGCGTGCCCCGGATCCTTCCGCGGGCGAGCCGGCCGGCACCGCACCTTGGGCCAGGGCGAGATCCCCCGCCGGAATCCAGCACCGGATCGCGTGGCCGGGGCTCACCTCCTGCCAGGGAGGTGGCTCCGCCTCGCAGATGGGGCCGAGCTTCCGGGGGCAGCGGGTGTGGAAGGGACACCCCAGGGGGCGCTGCGTGACCCCCGGCACCGTCCCGGCAAGGCGGATGGCGGTCCGGGCGGCCTCGCCGGGCAGGGCCGGGCCGGCCGAGAGGAGCGCTTCGGTGTAGGGGTGGAAGGGCGGCTCGAAGGTGGAGGCGGCCGGCCCCACCTCGCAGAGCTCGCCCAGATACATCACCCCGACCCGGTCCGCCAGGTGCCGGACCACCGCCAGGTCGTGGGAGATGAAGAGGTACGAGGTGTGCCACTGCTCCTGGAGCCGGAGCAGCAGGTTGAGGATGGCCGCCTGCACCGAGACGTCCAGGGCCGAGGTGGGCTCGTCGAGGATCACCAGGTCCGGGTTGCCGGCAAAGGCCCGGGCAATGGCCACCCGCTGCCGCTGGCCACCCGAGAGCTCGCCGGGAAGGCGCTCAAGCAGCGACGGATCAAGCTGCACCCAACGGGCGAGCTCCACCGCTCGGTCCCTGGCCTGGCGGCGGTCCAGGCGACCCAGCACCGAGGCCGCCCGCCGGAGCATGGCGCCCACCCGATGGCGCGGGTTCAGGGTGGTATCGGGGTTCTGGAAGACCATCTGGATCCGCCGTCGGGTCTCGGGGCTCCGCTGGGAGGCGCGGGGCGCGAGGCCGGCGCCGTCGAGGCGGAGGTCACCACCGGTACGGGGCAGGAGGCCTGCCACGGACCGGGCGAGGGTGGACTTGCCGCAGCCGGACTCGCCCACCAGCCCGAAGGTCTCGCCTCGTCCCAGCTCCAGGTCCACGTCGCGCAGGATCAGGGCGCCGCCCAGGCGCTGGTGGAGGCCCCGCACCTCCAGCAGGGGCGCCTCGACCGGCGCGAACGAAGCCTCGTCCCGGGACGCGGGGGACGGGGCGACGGCCACCCGGGATGGGCCCGGAGCCGCCGTCCCTTCGGCCGCCCCGGCGGCGGGAGCTTCCACCTCCGGAGCTTCCGCCTCGGAGGCCTCCAGCTCCTGCCAGAAGAAGCAACGACTCGCGCGACCGGCGCCCACGGGCAGTAGCGGGGGCTCCTCGTGCCGGCAACGCTCCCGAGCCAGGGGACAGCGGGGGGCGAAGGCGCAGCCCGTAGCCATCTCCCGGGGGCGGGGCGGCTCGCCGGGCACTGCCTGGAGGGGTGCTCGGGGCGCAGTAGTGGACCGGGGAACGCACCAAAGGAGCGCCCGGGTGTAGGGGTGCCTGGGCGCCCGGAGAACCTGATCGGCCGGGCCTTCCTCCACCAGGCGTCCGGCGTACATGACCCCCACCCGGTCGCAGATCTGGCCCACCACCGCCAGGTTGTGGCTGATGAAGAGCATGGAGGTGCGGGATTCCTCGCGGATGGAGCCGAAGAGCTCCAACACCTCCGCCTGGACCGTGGCGTCCAGGGCGGTGGTGGGCTCGTCGAGCACCAGCAGGTCCGGGGCGCCGGCCAGCGCCATGGCGATGACGATCCGCTGCTGCATGCCGCCCGAGAGCTGGTGCGCGTAGAGGTGCATCACCCGGTGGGGCTCGGCGATCCGCACCCGTCGCAGGAGGGCGGCGGCCGCCTCCCATGCCTGGCGGGGCCGGAGGTGGCCGTGGTGGACGAAGACCTCGGCCACCTGTCGGCCCACGGTCATGGTGGGGTTGAGGGCACTCTGGGGGTTCTGGTAGACCATGGCCAGCCGGTCGCCCCGCAGGCGCTGAAGCTCTCGCGGGGAGAGGCGCAGGAGGTCCCGGCCCATGAAGGTAAGGTCGCCCCCCGTCACACGCCCGGCACGCGGCAGGTATCCCATCACCGCCAGGGCCACCGTGGTTTTGCCGCAGCCGGACTCGCCCACCAGGCCGTACGCCTCGCCGGGGCCGATGGAGAGGGAGAGGCCGTGCACGGCCCGCTCTTCCCCGCCACGCCCGCGGTAGGTCACCGAGAGGTCCTCCAGGCTCAGAACCGGCCCATCGGCCGGATGGGGGCGGGTGCCGCTCACGGTGCCAGGACCTCCTTCAGCCCGTCAGCGAGGAGGCTGATCCCCACCACCACCGCACCGATGGCCAGCGACGGGAAGAGGACGGCCCAGGGGGCCAGGGTGAGGGCCGCCCGGCCCTCGTTCACCATGAGGCCCCAGTCGGGCGTGGGGGGCTGCACCCCCAGGCCGAGGAAGCCCAGGGTGGCGGCGGTGAAGACCGCGTACCCCACCCGGATCGTCCCCTCGACGATGAGGGGCGCCCGGATGTTGGGCAGGATCTCCACGGCCATGACGTAGAGGGCGGGCTCGCCCCGCAGCTGGGCGGCGGCCACGTACTCCTTCTCCCGCTCGGGCAGCGCGGCGGCGCGGACGGTGCGGGCGATGAGCGGCGTGAAGACCAGGCCGACGACCAGGATCACGTTGCCCGTGGACGGGCCCAGGAAGGTGAGCACCAGGAGGCTCAGGATCACGATGGGGAAGGCCATCACCGCGTCCACGACCCGCATGATCACGTCGTCGGCCCAACCCCGGAGGTAGGCGGCGACGAGCCCCACGGCCGTGCCCAGGACCAGGCCCAGGAGCGTGGCGGCCGGGGCGATGAGGAGGGCGCTGCGGCTTCCGGCCAGGACGCGGCTCAGCACGTCGCGCCCGAAGCCGTCGGTGCCGAGCCAGTGGGCGGCTGAGGGCGGCTGCAGGGCGGCGGCCACGTCCAGGGTCAGGGGGTCGTAGGGGGCGAGCACGGGCCAGGCCAGGGCGCAGAGGATCCAGAGGCCCACCAGGGCCGAGCCCGCGAGCAGGGCCGGCGAGGAGGCCCACGCCTCGCGGAGGGCCCGCATCCGTGCGGTGGGGTGCTGCCCGGACGGGCGCTGGGCCTGCCCGGGGGCGTCGCCCCCGGCCGCCTCGGCACCCTCAGGTACGGGCGAGCCCATGGCGCACCCTTGGGTCCAGCCCCGCGTGGATCAGGTCGGCGGCCAGGTTCCCCAGCATGTAGACCAGGGTGACGACCAGGCCGCACCCCACCAGCAGCGGGAGGTCCCGGTTGCTGGCGGCGAAGAGCATCAGGTTGCCGAGGCCGGGGTAGTTGAAGAGGGTCTCCACCACCACCAGCCCGCCCACCAGCCACCCCACCTGCGATCCGATCACCGCCACCGTGGGCGGGAGGGCGTTCCGGACCACGTGGCGCCACACCACCGCCCGCCGGGGCAACCCCTTGAGCACGGCGGTGCGGGTGAAGTCGCTGGCCAGCGCCTCCAGCGTGCCGGCCCGGACCATGCGGGCCAGGTAGGAGAAGAGGACGAGCATGAGGCTCGCGGCCGGGAGGAGCAGCCGCCGGAGCGCCTCCCACGGTCCCGCGCCCTCAGGCAGCGCCGAGGAGGCGGGCAGCCACCGGAGCCAGACCGCGAAGACCACCAGGAAGACCACGCCCGTGACGAACTCAGGAATGGCGCCCAGCGCGAGCCCGCCCAGGGAGACCACCCGGTCCAGCAGCCGCCCCTCCCGCAGGGCCGCAGCCACCCCGAGCCCCACCGCGGTGGGGATCAGCAGGACGAGGGCGAAGCCGGCCAGGAGCAGCGAGCGCTCGAGCCGCCCGGCCACCAGGGGCAGCACCGGGGTGTCGAACGCGTAGGAGCGGCCCCAGTCGCCGCGCACCACGTCCCCCAGCCAGGCTCCGTAGCGGATCGCCAGGGGGCGATCGAGCCCCAGCTGGCGGTTGAGCACGTCCACCGCCTCCTGGGGGGCGAAGGGCCCCAGGAGGACGCGGCCCACGTCGCCCGGGAGCACGTTCGTCACCCCGAAGAGGAGGGCCGAGGCCACCCAGAGGGTGAGGAGCATGAGCGCCAGCCTGTGGGCCAGGAAGCGGGCCACCCGCTACCCCTCCACCCAGGCCCGGGTGAGGTCCAGGAAGTAGGACATGTCGGCGGCCACCCCGTGCACGCCCTTCCGGACGGCCCGGAGGTTCTCGGTGAAGTAGGTGATCGCCGCCGGCACCTCCCGGTTCATGAGCTCCTCGATCTGGCCGGCCAGCTCGCCGCGCCGCGCCTTGTCCGGCTCGCCCTCCAGCTCCTGCAGGAGGCGGTCGAAGGTGTCGTTGGCCCAGTGGGCGGCGTTCCACTCGGCCCCGGACCGGAAGGCCAGCCCCAGGATCTGGGTGGCGGTGGGGCGGCTGGTCCAGTCGGTGAGGCCGAAGGGCACGTCGGTCCAGTGGCTGTAGTAGAGGTTGAGCGGCTCCACGTGGAGCTTCGCCCGGATCCCCGCGGGCTGGAGCATCTGCTGCACGAAGACGGCGTAGCGGGGAAGCTCCAGGAACTGGGCGGTGTAGAGGTCGATCTCGAACCCGTCGGGGAAGCCGGCCTCGGCCAGGAGCCGGCGGGCCCGGGCATGGTCCTGGGCCCGCTGGGGAAGGGGCTGGTGCTCGGGGTAGACGGGGGCGATGGGGTGGTCGTTCCCCAGGTCGCCGATGCCGCCGAAGAGCCCCTGGAGGAGCGACGGCCGGTCGAAGCAGAGCGCCACCGCCTCCCGTACCCGCCGGTCGTCGAAGGGGCGCTGGTCGACCCGCATGGTGAGCTGGCGGTGGGTTCCGCTGGACGTGGAGAGCACCTGCACCGCCGGGTCCGAGAGGAGCGGCTGGGCCTCCTGGTACGGCGGCGCCAGGATCACATCCACCTCGCCCGCCTGCATGGCCAGCACCTGGGGCGTCGCCTCCTGGTAGAGGGCGATGCGCACGCCGTCCAGGTGAGGGCGGGGGGCGTCCCAGTAGGCGTCGTTCCGTTCCAACACCGCCCGCTCCTGGGGCCGGTACTCGGTGAGGCGGAAGGGGCCGGTGCCCACGGGATTCCGGGCGAAGTCCCCGCCGTACTCGGCCGGCAGGATGACGGCGTTGTAGGTCTGGGTGTAATAGGGGAAGTCGCCCACGGGCCGGTCCAGGCGGAAACGGACGGTGTAGGCGCCGATCTTCTCGATGTTCTCCTTCTGGAGGAAGGGCAGGGCACCGCGGGCGGGGGAGGCCACCTCAGGGTCCACCAGGCGCTGGAAGGTGGCGACCACGTCGTCGGCCGTCATCTCCTTTCCGCTGTGGAAGCGGACGCCCCGGCGCAGCTCGAAGACCCAGGTGCGGGCGTCGGGCTCGGGCCGCCAGGAGGTGGCCAGCACCGGCCGGAGGGAGAGGTCCGGCTCGGTCCACACCAGGTACTCGGCCACCTGCTGGACGATGGCGATGCCGCCGGCGCTGTCGAGCTTGACGGGGTCGATGGTGGTGGCCGGGTCCGCCGCGACCCGGAGGATGCCGCCCCGGCGGGGCGCGCCGCTTCCCTGAGCCCATGCGGGCAGCCCCACCAGGCTCTGGGCGGCGCCCAGGGAGAGACCCAGGGCCGCCGCGGCCCGCAGGAAGTCGCGCCGGGAGAGGCCGCCCTTGCGATACCGGTCGAGGAGCCGATCCAGGTCCTTGCTCACGTTGCAACGCCTCCTGGTGCCCGAGGACCGACCCCGACGCACCGCCTGGGAGCTGGCAGGTGGCCGCACGCCGCAGCACTGCCCCGGAGGATTTCCGACTGCGTTGCTGGCATTTCTTCCTTGGGGCGGGATCTCCTGCCGGAGGCGAACAGGTATTTGCGATGCTCGGCACACCCGGTCAGGATTAACCTCCCTCGTATCACGTGACATAATGATGCTATCAGTATCGAACGAGGATGACTCCCATGAAAAGGACCCTCTTCAAGAACGGAAGCAGTGTCGTCGTGGCGATTCCCAGGGAGGCCCAGGAGGCTCTGGGCCTGCATGAAGGCGACCACGTTTCCGTGAGCGTGGATGTGGAGCATCGGCAGATCGTGATACGCCCCGCCGAACCGGACGTGTCCGGAGTCACACCGGAGTTCGCCCAGGTGGTCCGCGAGTTCATAGAGGAGTACAGGCCGGTCCTGGAGGCGTTGGCCAAGCGGTGAGGCTACTGACACCGCAAATGGTCTTGTTCCTCCACGCGCAGATCATCAAGGAGACAGGAGGTGCCCGTGGGATTCGGGACCTCGGCCTCCTCGAATCCGCCACGGGACGGCCCGGTGCGTCCTTCGGCGGACGATTACTGTATCCGAACCTTTCGCTCCAGGCCGCGGCGCTCATGCACTCGCTGATCAAGAACCACCCCTTCCGTGGACCGACGCCGACCGGGTGCAGAAGCTCATCATCGAGGAGATCCCCGCCCGGGTGGCCGCCTTTCCTGACGTTGCCCTCCTGCCGTCCCGCCCTACCCCCGTCGCAGCAGCCGCCCCAGGCCCAGCGCCGCAAGGGTCGCCAGGCCCACCCCCAGAAGCCCCGCGGCGATGGTGGAGAGGGGCCCGGACCCCAGGCCGGGAAGGAGGTAGTCGGGGAATGGGGCAGGGAGCCGGGAAGCGGCGTGCTCCATGAGGCCCAGGTCCTCCGCGGCCCGCTCGAGGCCGTCGGGGAGAGGCGAGGCCAGCGGCGCGAGGAGGATGGCTGCCGCAGCGGCAACGAGGAGTCCTTTCCGCATCCGGGAGGTCATACCCCATCACCCCGCAGCATGGGCCGGGCAGAACCCGCATCTTCGGGCAGCAGCCGGTGAAGGTACGTGAGGACTGCGACGGTGATCAGCCCCTCCCCGGCGCCGATCAGGGCGTGCCACCCGAGAAGGGCGCCCAGGGCCAGCGCCAGGGGTACGTAGCCCGAAGCGGCCAGCATCAGGGCGATCACCAGGGCCGCTGCCTCCACCGAGACCCAGGCGGCCACGAACCGGGCGACCGAGCCGCCCCGTGGACCCTTCCACAGCCTGCGGAGGGACCGGTGGCTGGCATGGGCCGTCCAGGGTGCCACGACGCCCATGGTGAGCACGTTGGCTCCCAGGGCCGTGACACCCCCGTCGCCGAAGAAGAAGGCCTGGATCACCAGCACGGCGGTCATCACCAGGGTTGCGGCCCACGGGCCCAGGGTGAGGGCCGCGAGCGCGGCGCCCAGCAGGTGTCCCGATGTGCCGCCGGGGACGGGGAAGTTCACCATCTGCGCGGCGAAGACGAAGGCGGCCATCACCCCCAGAGTCGGCACCTGCCGCTCCTGCAGCTCCTGACCCGCCCGGCGGGCGGCCAGGCCTATCGCACCCGCGCTCAGGGCGAGGCTCGCCGTCCAGATCTTGGTGTCTAGGAGCCCGTCGGGTACATGCATGACGCTCATCCCTCCTGCACGCTCGATGTTTCGGCGCCGTTCGAGGCGATGGGTTCCGAGGCCGTCTGGATCCCGCCGGCCGTACCGTCCCGCCCCCCGTTCCGAAGCGCCCGGAGGGCCCGCACGCCTTCCGGTACGGTGAGGGGCCAGGCGCGTCCGGCCGGCGCCTCGGCGTCGCGGAAGACGGCGGCCACCCGGGGCAGCCTGAGGCGCGCCCGGAGCAAGACGGACTCGTCTCGAAGGAGCTCACGGCCCCCCTGGGCCACCACCCGGCCGCCCTCCACGATCGCCACCGTGTCGGCCCACTCGGCGGCCAGGTCCACGTCGTGGGTGGCCATCACCAGGGTGGTCCCACCCAGATGGAGTCCATCCAGGATGGCCAGGAGCTCCGCGACCCCCGCGGGATCGAGGGAGGCCGCGGGCTCATCCAGGAGGATCACCCCGGGCTGCATGGCCAGGACGCCGGCCAGGGCCACCCGCCGCTTCTCCCCCTGGCTCAAGCGGTGGGGCGCGCGGTGCGCCAGGTGGGAGGCTCCCACCTGCCCGAGCGCCTCCCAGGCCCGGCGGCGGACCTCATCGTGCGAGAGCCCCAGGTTGGCTGGACCGAAGGCCACGTCCTCCCATACCGTGGGGGCCAGAAGCTGGTCGTCCGCCTCCTGGAAGAGGTAGCCGACCCGGGCCCGCACCTGGCGGCAGGTGCTCGGCCCCACCTCCGTCCCAAGCACCCACACCCGCCCCGCCTCCGGGAGGAGGAGCCCGTTCAGGTGCAGGAGCAGGGTGGTCTTGCCCGCGCCGTTGGGACCCAGGATCGCCAGCCGGCAGCCGGCCTCCACCCGGAGGGAGCACCCGCGCAGGGAGGGCGTACCGTCGGGGTAGGTATGCCGGAGATCCTCCACCCGGATGATGGGGTCTGTCGGGGCGACGGGGTCGTGGGCCCGTTCCGGGTCCTTCCCCGCCGCGCGCGGCGTCATCCGATCCACCCCCTGTCCCAGCCCAGGATCAGGAGGCCTGCGGCGGCCAGGGCGACCCCGGCCAGCACCTGTCCGGGCGGAACGGGGTCGCCGGGAAGTCCCCTCCCCCGGCCCCCGAGGCCACGGGCGAGCATCGACCGGTAGAGCCGCTCGCTGCGGTGGAGGCAGCGGGTGAAGAGCATGCCCACCAGGGCGCCGGCGCCGTCCAGGGTGTCTGGACGCAGGGGACCCCGACCGCCTCCCGCTCGCGCCTCGCGGGCCCGCCCCATTCGCTCCAGCTCGGCGTGCAGGGCCGGCCCCTCCCGGAGGACGAGCCCTGCCAGGTCCGTGAGGAGCGGCGGCATGCCTGCCCAGCGCAGGGCCCGCAACGTCTCGTCCAGCCGGGTGGTCTCGGTGAGGAACGCTGCCGCCCAGGCGGCCGCCGTCACCCTCAAGAGGAGGGCCAGGGCTTCCCGCAGCCCCGCCGCGGTCACGCTCAGGCCGAAGCGCCCGCCCCCCAGGGTCGCCAGGGCCTCCCCCGGCGCGGTGACGGCCACGGCCAGGGCGACGCCCCCCGCAAAGGGCAGGACCCAAAGGGCGCGGGTGGCCAGCCGGCCCATCCGCACTCCGGACGCTGCCAGCAGGGCGCCCGTGCCGCCCAGGGCCAGGAGCGTCGCCGGCACGGAGCGAAGGCTTGCGGTCGCCACCACCCACCCGAGGCTCACCCCCAGCTTCACCCGCGCGTCGAGGGACGCAAGGTTGCGGCGGGTCATGACACTCCTCCCCCCGCGTGGGCCGGTCCTGACGAGCCGTGCCGCCAGAGGGCCACCACCGCCTGGCCCAGGGCCAGACCGCCGTCGCCCGGCGGAACGTGGCGGTGCAGCAGCGGCTCGAACCCCCGCTCCCGCAGGAGGCGGGGCACCTCGCGCACCAGGTAGGGGTTGTGGAAGACGCCCCCGCTCAAGGCCACCGCCTGCACGCCCGAGCGGAGCGCGGCCCGGCCGGCCGCCTCCACCACTGCCTCGGCTACCGTCCGGTGCCAGCGGGCGGAGATGGGGCCGGCAGGCGCGCCCTCCAGCCGCTCCCGGGCGGCCGCAGCCACCGCGGGAACCAGGTCGATCTCGTCGCCAGCCAGGCGGAAGGGGTAGGGGCCGGCGAGGCGGTGGCTCGGAGAGCCGCGACCCCACGGAAGCTCGGACGGCAGGAACTCGCCCAGCTCGATGGCCGCCTCTCCCTCGTAGGTGGACTCGAGGCAGACGCCGGCGATGGCGGAGACGGCGTCGAAGTAGCGGCCGGCGCCCGAGCTGAGGGGGCAGTTGATCCCGGCCTGGAGGAGCTGCAGGGCCACCCCGGCCTCCCGCTCGCGCCCGGGGAAGAGGCGACCTGCCGCCGCCAGGGCGGCCTCCCGCCCCCCGTCGAGCCAGAGGACGGCCAGCGCCGTGAGCCAGGGCAGGCGGATGGCCCGCTCGCCGCCGGGCAGGGGCACGTAGCGCAGGTGGGCGATGCGCTGGAAGCTCGTGAGATCCCCCAGGAGGACCTCGCCGCCCCAGAGGTGGCCGTCGCTTCCGTAGCCGGTGCCGTCGAGGATGATCCCCACCGCCGGGCCCTGGCGCCCGTTCTCGGCCAGCACCGCGGCCAGGTGGGCGTGGTGGTGCTGCACCGGCTCGTGCCGCCCGGGCAGCTCCAGGGCGGTGCGGCTCACCCGGTAGCCGGGGTGGGGGTCGTAGCCGACCACTCCGGGGCGGGCCTCCAGGATGCGCCCCATCGCCTCCAGGTTGTGGTGGAAGAAGGCCAGGCCCTCCAGGGTCTCCATCTCGCCGCCGTGGGGTCCCATGAAGGCCTGGCCCTCCTTCACGAGGCAGCAGGCGTTCTTCGTCTCGCCCCCCGCGCCCAGGGCGACCGGATGGCCGGCGGTGGGCACGGGCACCGGGAAGGGGACGGGCACGTAGCCCCGCGACCGCCGCAGGAAGTGGAGCCGGTCTGCCAGGACCCGCACCACCGAGTCGTCGGCCCGGTTCTCGATGGGCCGGTCGTGGAAGAGGAAGGCGTCGGCGATTCCGCCCAGTTGCCGCCGGGCGTCCTCGTTGGTGTGCACGATGGGCAAGGAGGAGTGGTTGCCGCTGGTCATCACCAGCAGGTCCGGCGGCTCGGGCTCTCCCTCAGCCTGCGCGAACAGGAGGAAGTGGAGGGGCGTGTAGGGCAGCATCACCCCCAGGGTACGGAGGCCGGGAGCCAGCTCGCCGGGCAGGTCCGCTCCGAGAAGCCGCTCCAGGAGCACGATGGGGGCGGCGGGGCTCTGGAGGAGCGCGACCTCGGCATCGCTCACGCGGCAGAAGCGGCGCACCGTGTCGAGGTCCCGGGCCATCACGGCCAAGGGGCGGTGGGGCCGGCGCTTGCGCTCCCGCAGGGTGTGGAGGGCCCGGGCGTTGTGGGCGTCGCAGGCCAGGTGGAAGCCGCCCAGCCCCCTCAGGGCCACGATCAGCCCGGCCTGCATGGCCTCCCGGAAGGCCCGGCCCCAGTCGTCGCGGCGGCCCGACGCGTCCTCGAACCAGGCCCGGGGTCCGCAGCGCGGGCAGGCCACGGGCTGCGCATGGAATCGGCGGTCGGCCGGGTCGTGGTACTCCCGGGCGCACGCCTCGCACATGGGGAAGGCCGCCATGGTGGTCAGGGGCCGGTCGTAGGGGAGGCCCCGCACGATGGTGAAGCGGGGGCCGCAGTTGGTACAGTTGGTGAAGGCATAGCGGTAGCGGCGGTCGGCGGGATCGAGGAGCTCCCGGCGGCAGTCGGGGCAGAGGGCCACGTCGGGCGGGACCAGCACCCGGGGCGCCTCCCCGCCCCGGCTGTCCAGGATCTCGAAGGCGGCCAGGCCCACCACCGGAAGCTCCTGGGTGTGGAGGCGCTCCACCCGGGCCAGGGGCGGGGGGTTCTCCCGGAGAGCCCGGAGTAAGGCCTGGACCTGTGCGTGCGGGCCCTCGGCCTCGACGATCACGCCGGCCGCGGTGTTGCGGACGCTTCCCCCAAGGCCCAGGCTCCGGGCCACCCGGTAGACGAAGGGGCGGAACCCCACGCCCTGCACCGTACCCTCCACCAGGATGCGGCAGCGGACGCGGCCCTCGCCGTCCCGACCGCGGTTGCCCCGAACGCCGCGAGCCTGAGTGCCACCGGTGGAGGCCGCGACCCCGCCGGACGCGACGGCGCTCGCAGGACCTTCGGGTTGCCCGGTGGCCCTCTCACCCGGCTCCATGGCGCCCCCTCCCGTTTCCGGCCGATGTCAGCAGATCCTGGGGAGCTGCTCCCCCTCCAGGAGGTCCAGGGGCCTGGTTCCCCCCACCACCGTCCGCAGGCGGACCTCGCTGGGCGCCCCCTCCACGGCCTGCCCAATCCACCGGGCCTCCCGGCCCAGCGGGTGGCTGCGGGCCGCTTCCAGCACCGCCGTCGCGGCGCGGGGGTCCACCACGGCCACCAGCTTCCCCTCGTTGGCGGCGTAAAGCGGGTCGAGGCCGAGCATCTCGCAGAGGGCCCGGACCTCGTCGCGCACGGGAATCTCGGCCTCGTCCACCTGGAAGCAGGTGCCCGAGGCCGCGGCCAGCTCGGCCAGGGTGGTGGCCAGGCCCCCGCGGGTGGGGTCGCGCATGCAGCGGACGGCCCCCGGGCCGGCCTGCAGGAGCGCCTGGGCGAGACCGGTCAGGGGGGCGCTGTCGCTCCTGAGGGTGCCGCCCGGTTCCAGGCCGGCACGGTGGACCATGACGGCGACGCCGTGATCCCCCACGTGCCCGCTCACCAGGATCTGGTCCCCGGGGCGGATCTCCCCGGGCCCCAGGCGGAGGCCGTCGGGAACCAGGCCCACGCCGGTGGTGGTGATGAAGAGCCCGTCGCCCTTGCCCCGCTCCACCACCTTGGTGTCGCCGGCGACGATCTCCACCACGGCCTCCCGGGCCGCTTCCGCCATGGAGGCGACCACCTTCCGGAGATCCTCGGCGGGGAAGCCTTCCTCGATGATGAAGCCCGCCGTCAGGCAGGCGGGGGTGGCCCCGCCCACCGCCAGGTCGTTCACAGTGCCGCACACGGCCAGGCGCCCGATGTCCCCGCCGGGAAAGAAAAGGGGCGAGACGACGAAGGAGTCCGTGGTCACGGCGAGGCGGGTCCCTGCCAGGGAAAGGACCGCCTGGTCTCCCGCCGCCTCCAGTGCGGGGTTGCGGAAGGCAGGCAGGAAGACATCGTGGAAGAGGGAGGCGGTCAGGCGCCCTCCACTGCCGTGTCCCAGCAGGATGCGCCCGTCGCCGTGTCCAAAGGATCGCCGTTCCGGGGTCCCGTGGCCGGGCGTGCTCACGCCGTCTCACCTCCCCGCACTGCGGCTCCGGACCCGGCGGCCCCGTCCGTCCCGCGCCTGTTCCCGCGTGCATGGGGCCGGTACCGGTAGTACGCCGCGCAGGCCCCCTCCGGCGAGACCATGCACGCTCCCATGGGCCGCTCGGGCGTGCAGGCCCGTCCGAAGAGGGGGCAGTCGGGGGGCCTCACCACGCCTCGGAGAACCTCGCCGCAGCGGCAGGCGCTGGAGTCCGGCAAGGCGTCGGGCATCAGGTGGGCGAAGGCTCGCTCCGCGTCCATGTGGGCGTAGGACTCCCGCAGGCGCAGGCCGCTGGCTGGGATCGTCCCCAAGCCACGCCACTCCTGGTCCACGGGCTCGAAGACCTGCGCCATGATCCGCCGCGCGATGGGGTTGCCGTCGGACGGCACCGCCCGCCGGTACTGGACCTCCACCTGCGAGCGGTCTTCCGCCACCTGCTGTACGATCATGTGGATGCCCTGCAGGAGGTCCAGGGGCTCGAAGCCGGTGATCACCACCGGCCGGCGGTAGCTCTCGGCCACGAACCGGTAGGGCTCGGTGCCGATGATGGTGCTCACGTGTCCAGGGCCGATGAAGGCGTCCACCTGAACGTCAGGCGCGTCCAGGATCGCCCTCAGGGCGGGGGGGAGGAGCACCTGGCTGGTGAGCAGGTAGAAGTTCTCGAGCCCAAGTGCCGAGGCTCGGAGCACGGCCACCGCATTGCCGGGAACGGTCGTTTCGAAGCCGATCGCAAGCCATACCACCGTGCGGTCCGGGTTCGAGCGGGCGATCTCGACGGCGTCCAGGGCCGAGTAGACCATGCGGACGTCGGCCCCTTGCGCCCGCTCCTCCAGGAGCGAGGTACGGCGGCCGGGCACCCGGAGCATGTCCCCGAAGGAGACCAGGACGGTGTCGGGCCGGCGGGCCAGGGCGATGGCGGCCTCCACCTTGCCCCGCGGCGTGACGCAGACGGGGCATCCGGGGCCGTGGAGCATCTCCACCCCGGCCGGGAGGAGCTCGCTCAGCCCAAACTTGAAGATCGCGTGGGTGTGACCGCCGCAGACCTCCATGATCCGCACGGGCCGTTCGAGGCGGGCGGCGGTCGCGGCCAGGGCCCGGGCGAGTCCCCGAGCCGCCTCCTGCTGGCGGAACTCATCGACGAAACGCACGGCTGGGCCCCCTCTCGCGCTCAGCGCAGCGCCCGCGGCCCGCCGCGAGATTCGGGGGCCTGGGACGGCTCATCGACGGGCAGCCCGGCCAGGGCCGGATCCTCCATCGCGTCGGCGATCTGGCGCAGCAGCTCCAGGGTCTGCCGGGCCTCGGTCTCGTCGATCCTGGAGATGGCGAAGCCCACGTGGATCGTCACCCAGTCGCCCACGCCCACCCCCTCCAGGAGGTCCAGGGAGACCCGGCGGGTGATGCCGCCCATGTCCACCAGGGCCATCCGGTCGTCCCGGAGCTCGAGGATCCTGCCGGGTATCGCGAGGCACATGGCGTGCTCCCTCCTCAGCTGATGCTGCACGTCGATGCAATGAGGCGCCCCTTCAAGCTCTCTCGGCCGCCCGCGCCCGCTTCGCGTGGACGCCCTCTTCGAGCCAGGTGCACCACGCGTCCAGCCCCTCTCCCGTGCGGGCGGAGGTCCGGAAGGTCTCGATCGCGGGGTTGAGAGCCCGGGCGTGCGCCTCAGCCCGGTCCGGGTCGAAGTCCGTCAACCCCAGGAGGTCGGACTTGGTGAGGACGAACGCCTGCGAGCGGCGGAAGATGCCGGGATACTTCTGGGGTTTGTCGTCCCCCTCCACGGTGCTGAGCAGCACAACCCTTGCGTCCTCGCCCAGGTCGTAGGAAGCGGGACAGACCAGGTTCCCCACGTTCTCGATGAAGAGGAGCTGGAGATCGGGGTCGTCCACCTTCTCCAGGTGGCGCCCCACCATCTCTGCCTCCAGGTGGCACGTGCCGCCGGTGACGATCTGGCAGACGGGGACCCCCGTAGCCCGCAGGCGGTTCGCGTCGTTCTCGGTCTGAACGTCGCCCACCAGCACCGCGGCCCGGACCCTCTCGCGCAGTCGTTCCAGGGTCCGCTCGAGGAGGGTCGTCTTCCCCGATCCGGGCGAGGAGACCAGGTTCACACAGAAGACGCCTCGGTCCTCCCATCGCCGGCGCAGCCCCGAGGCGAGCTCATCGTTGCGGGATAGAACCTTCTGCCCCATCTCCACGCGGGTCTTCATCTCGTTCCACCTCCACGCTCCCGATCTCCAGCTCCTCGCCCTCGAAGACCTCGGTGAGGAAGGACCCGCAGGCGCCGCATGCGACCGAGCCCGGCACGGGGCATCCCTCCACGCCGCACTCGGAGCACCGGACGCGCACCGGGATCCAGGCGACCTGGAGGCACGATCCGTCGAAGAGCGGAAGCCCGGCGGTGACCGCCTCGTAGGCGAAGGCCAGGGCGTCCGGGTCGACCGACGCCAGCTCTCCCACCTTGAGGTGGATGCGCACCACCCGCGAGGCCCCTGCGCCCAGGACGGCCCGCTGTACAGCTCCCAGGACCTCGCTCGCGATGGAGAGCTCGTGCATTTCGCCCCGCCTCCTCAGGCCGAGCCCTCGTTCCCCCTATCTCCTTCGCCCATCGGCACCTCCATGACCTGCACGCCCCAGCGGCGAAGCCAGGCCGCGGCGCGATCCACGGCTTCGGGAAGGGCCGCGGCCACGGCCGGGCTCAGCCCGGTTCCCAGCTGAAGCCAACCGGGAACCACGCCCACCAGCATCGCCCGGGCGGGCAGGCGCCCCCGCCAGAGCGCGAGGCCCAGGGCCTCCTCGAGCCCCACCTGGTGCTGTGAGAGCAGGGTGCCACCGCGGCGGGCCAGCTCGCCGGCGCTCAGCTCCACGATGGTGCCCGGCGGGCCCGGGCCGCGCACGGCGTCGAGCAACACCAGCTCGCTGGCCTCTTCCAGGTAGGCCAGGAGGTCCAGGCCACCCGTGCCGCCATCGACCGCAGCCACAGAGGGCTCGCAGCGGAAACGTCGGGCGAACGCGGCTATGGCCTGGACGCCGAACCCGTCGTCGCCGTAGAGGGGGTTTCCGAGGCCCATCACCAGGGCGCGGCGCACTGGCGGCTCCCTACGGGCCCGGCTCGCGGGGGTGGCCACGCCTGTGCCCCCGCTAGCGGCCCGAAGAAGGGCCGGCCGCCCCCGCCCGCGGCGAACCGGAACCGGCTCCGGGACGGCCCTGCGCGCCCCCGCCCTGGCAGAAGTAGTACCCGCTGATCATGGACGAGATCAGCCCCCGCCGGGCGCCCACGTCGATACGCACCACCTGGTACACATGGAGCACCACCCAGAGCGGGAAGAACCACGCGATCAGGTGGTGCCAGTACTGCACGGTCCGCGGCCCGCCGGCGAGAGGGATCGTCCAGCCCGCGAGACGCCCCAGGACGCCCTGCGGGTTCACCTCACCGTAAAGCGAGAACCCGGTGACCACCATGAACACCGCGGCGGTGAAAAGGAGCCCGTGCATCATGCGGGCCAGCTGGTCGTGGCCGGGGAGCTCCTGGTCAATCTCCGGGCGGGCCGCCAGGAGCTCGCGGGCGTGGTGTCCCACCGAGCGCCAGGCGTCGCGGCTCCAGAACCGGAAGACGTTCTTGGCGTGCTCGTTGCCGGCGAAGAACCAGTAGACCCGGAAGATCCAGTTGGCCAGGAAGACGTAGGCCGTGACGAAGTGGACGTATCGCACCCAGCCCATGACGAAGGTCTCGTAGGCCTCTCCGGCCGGCCGGAGCACCGGCGACCCGATGTAGAGCCCCGTGGCGAAGAGCACGGTGATGCAGAGGGCGTTCACCCAGTGGAATATCCGTACGGGCCACTCCCACACGTAGAGGATCTGGCTGCCGTTCACGGGAATCCCCCCTGTCTACAGAACCTGCACCCGGACCCCCTCCCGACCCTCCGGGTCCACCACGTGGACGGAGCAGGCGAGGCAAGGGTCGAAGGAGTGGATGGTGCGCAGGATCTCCAGAGGCTGATCGTCCACCGCGACGGGGTTGTCCATCATGGCCGCCTCGAAGGCGCCGCGCTGCCCCTGGGCGTCCCGCGGGGAGCCGTTCCAGGTGGTGGGGACCACCGCCTGGTAGGCGGCGATCTTCCCGTCGCGGATGTGGATCCAGTGCCCCAGGGCGCCGCGAGGCGCCTCGGTGATGCCGATCCCCTGGGCTTCCCTGGGCCAGGTGGACGGCTCCCAGCGCTCGTGGTTCACGGTGACGCGGCGGCCGTCCCTCACGTTGGCGACCAGCTGGTCGTAGAAGCTCTGGAGCCACCGTACGGCCAGTTGCGTCTCCAGGGCCCGGGCCAGGGTGCGCCCCAGGGTGGAGAAGAGCGCCTCCGGGGGCAGCCCCAGGCGGCCGAGGCTCTCATCCACCAGCTGACGCACGTCGTCCCGGCCGTGGGCGTAGGCCACCACCACCCGGGCCAGGGGACCCACCTCCATGGGAATGCCTTTCCAGCGGGGTGACTTGAGCCAGCTGTACTTGGCGGAGGTTTCCAGGGCCTCGTAAGGCGGCCGGGGCCCCGTGTAGTTGAACCGGGTCTCGCCCTCCCAGGGGTGCAGGCCGGCGTCGTCGCCCCGGCTGTACGCGTACCAGGAGTGAGTCACGAATTCCTGGATCTGCTCGGGGTCCTTCAGGTCCACCTCGTGGACCTCGTTCAAGTTCTTCCCCAGCACCACGCCGCGGGGCAGAAGGTAGCTCCCCGGCTCCCGGATGTCGGTCTGGGGCAGGTCCCCGTACGCCAGGTAGTTGCCCAGACCGCCGCCCCAGAGGTCGCCGGCGTAGAAACGGCCGATGGCCAGCACGTCGGGCAGGTAGACCTGCTCCACCATCTCCTGGGCCTGCTTGATGAGGGTGCCCACCAGGGCCAGCCGCTCGGCGTTGACGGCAGAGGGATCCTCAGGGTCCAGCGAGACGGGCACGCCGCCCACCAGGTAGTTGGGATGGGGGTTCTTGCCCCCGAAGACGGCGTGGATCTTGACGATCTCCTTCTGCCACTCCAGCGCCTCCAGGTAGTGGGCCACGGCCATCAGGTTCGCCTCGGGCGGCAGCCGGTAGGCCGGGTGACCCCAGTAGCCGTTGGCGAAAGGCCCAAGCTGGCCGCCGGAGGCGAAGCGCTTCAGCCGCTCCTGCAGGTCCCGGAAGTACCCGGGCGAGGATCGGGGCCAGGACGAGATGCTGGCCGCGAGCCGGCTGGTCGCCTCGGGGTCGGCTTCCAGGGCGCTGAGCACGTCCACCCAGTCGAAGGCGTGGAGGTGGTAGAAGTGGACCACGTGGTCGTGGACCATGAGGGTAGCGAACATGATGTTCCGGATCAGGTTGGCGTTGGCGGGGACCCGGATGTCGAGCGCGTCCTCCACCGCCCGCACCGAGGTGAGGGCGTGGACCGTGGTGCACACCCCGCAGATGCGCTGAGCGAGGGCCCAGGCGTCACGCGGGTCGCGGCCGGGGAGGATGAGCTCCAGACCGCGCACCATGGTTCCGGCGCTGTAGGCGTCGGCTACCCGGCCGCCCTCGACCTGGGCCTCGATGCGGAGGTGGCCTTCAATGCGCGTGACGGGATCGATCACCAATCGTTCGGCCATGGGTCGTCACCTCTCCACGCTGGTATCGGAGGAGTTGGGGCGGTGCGCGGCCCGGTTCTGAGCGCGCCGGGCGGCGGTGGCGCCTGCGTGCACGGCGGCGGCCCCGACGGCCGCGCCCACGACCGCCGCACCCACCCGGTCCGGGTTCCGGCCCAGGGCCGAGGCGGGAACGTCGGCCAGCTTGGTGTAGAAGGGGCCCTGGTCCCAGAAGCCGGCGGCGGAGCAGCCGAGGCACGGGTGGCCCGACTGGATCGGATAGCTGGTGCCCCCGTTCCAGCGGAGGAGCGCGCACGCGTTGTAGGTGGTCGGCCCCTTGCACCCCAGCTTGTAAAGGCACCAGCCCTGGCGGTATCCCTCGTCGTCGAAGGACTCGGCGAAGAGCCCCGCGTCGAAGTAGGCCCGGCGCACGCACGTGTCGTGCACCCGCTTGCGGTAGAAGGCGAGGGGGCGTCCCTGGCGGTCCAGCTCGGGCGGGCGCCCGAACGAGATCAGGTGAACGACGACCCCTGCGATCACCTCGGCGATGGGCGGGCAGCCGGGCACCTGGATCACGGGCTTCCCGCGCAGCACTGCGGGGACCCCGCTCGCTCCCGTGGGATTGGGGTTCGCCGACTGCACGCACCCCCACGCGGCGCAGTTCCCGTACGCGATGACGGCGGCGGCGCCCTCGGCCTCCTCCCGCAGGATGTCCAGCGCTGAGCGGCCGCCGATGGTGCAGTAGGCGGGGTCACCGGTGGGCACGCTGCCCTCCACGCACAGGATGTACTGCCCTCGGTACGTCTCCATGGTGCGGGCGGCCAGCTCCTCGGCCCGATGACCGGACGGGGCCATGAGGAGCTCGTCGTAGTCCAAAGAGATCATGTCGAGGATGATGTCGCCAACGAGAGGGTGCGAGGCGCGGATGAGCGACTCGCTGCAACACGTGCACTCCTGGAAATGGCGCCAGATGACCGGGGGACGCGGCTGGTTTTCAAGGGCCCGGGCGATCCGGGGGACCACCGAAGCGTGGAGACCCAGAGTCGCTGCGGCGGCGGTGCAGAAGCGCAGGAAGTCCCGCCGCGAGAGCCCCTTGGATTGGAAGAGGTCCCATACGGTACCAGCCAAGAGCATCACCTCCTGGTGAGTCTGTGTCGCGGCGAAGCGGGGACGAGAAGCCGGTCGTGCCCATGCCGTCGTGAAGGGCGTATGCTCGGACCCGCGTGTGCATGACGGTAAGACCTATCAATTCAAGTGAATTCCATGGATGTCATGCTTGTCCTTTGTCATGCGAGAAAAAGGGACAAATGGGCTAGTTCGATCGAACCACCCGGAGGTGCTTCCGCTGCGGGTGACGCTGCCGGGGGCGGGAGCGGTACTGGTGAGGCTGACCGATGTGCGGCAATAGTAGAGCTCAGTGTAGAGGCCCATCTCTACGGCTTCTCCGCCAGGCCTATCCATGTGCCGGTGGCCGTCTAGGATGAAGTGAGGAGCCACCGCTTGCGCGGCCCGTGGGTGTACCCTGACCAGCTCCGCCTCCAGCAGGCTCTCCCAGGCGCAAGAGGAACCATTCCAGCAACCCATACGCCGCGTCCAGGTCGACCTCATTCGGCGCCACCTGGTACTGCAGGTCCAGCCCGTCGAAGAATGCCTGGATCACTCCCGCCAACACCTGGGCCTCGGGCGGTGGCAGGTCCGGCGCAACGACCTGCACCTCCTCCAGAACGGCCTGGCGCAGGCCCCGGTAGAGGGCGGCCACAGCCTCGCGCAGGGGCTCTCGCTGCGCCCCGTGGACCCACAGGTCGGCCACCAGTCGGAACCACCCGGGCTCGGCCAGCCGGCGCCGCCGGACCGCCTCCAGCAGGCGGGGAACCCGCTCCTGGCCCGACGTCACGCCCTTCAGCTCGTCCCTCAAGGCCTGCAGGTGCTGCCCGTGCATGGACCACTCGAGCGCGGCCAGCGCCAGATCCTCCTTGCGGCGAAAGTAGTAGTGTAGGTGTCCAGGGCTGATGTCGGCCTCGGCCGCTACCGCCCGAAGCGAGGTGGCGTCGTAGCCGTCGCGGCTGAAGCAGCGGTAGGCCGCGGCGACGATGGACTCCTTCCGGTTCATGAGGCCGTCGCCTCCAGGAGGGAGTCACGACCCGCCTCGCGCGCCCGGAACCAGGCCAGGGTCTGGCGGATCCCCTCGTCGTACGGTGTTGCAGGGTATGAGCCAAAGGCGTTCCGGTAGCGGGTCCCGTCCAGGATCAGGGGCTCCTCCCAGAGGTAGAGCATCTCCCGCAGCTCGCGGGCCCCGGGGTCGAAGAGGCCGGCCAGTGCCGTGAGCGTTCGGCCGGCGGCCAGGATACGGGGCCTGGCGGCGCCCGCGACCTCGAAGATCCGTCCGATCCACCGGCGGAGGGTGATAGGGCCCGGACCGGGCAGGTGGAAGGTCTGGCCGAAGGCCTCTTCACGGGACGCTACGTCCACCATGGCCTGGGCCGCATCCCGGATGAAGACCAGCTCGTGATCCGCATCGGGGTTGCCGGGGCAGAGCACCTGGCCGCCCTTGCCCGTCAGGGCCTGGACGAAGGCGGGCTCTACCAGCGGATTGAGCACGTTGGGACCGTAAAAGTCCGGAAGGCGGAGGATGGTTACCGGAACGTCGCCCCTGCGATGGGCTTCCCAGAGCATCTCCTCGATCTGCATGCGGATGCGGCCCTTCCGGGTGTGGGCTGCCAGGGGATGGTCCTCCCGAACGGGCCGGGTTTGGGGGTGCCCGTAGACGTAGACGTTACCCGGGAAGGCCAGCCGGGCACCGGCGCGGGCGGCCGCCTGCACCACGGCTCGGTGGATGGCGGGTAGCCGGTCCCACTGCGGATAGGGGAGGTTCAGCCCATTGTAGCAGGTGTGGACGTCCGAGAAGGCCACTGCCCGCGCGTCCGGATCGGTCGCAGATCCGGGCAGCACCTCCAGGTGCGGACCCGCACTCGGGAAGAGGGCCGAGACCCGGGTCTCGTCTCGAACCAGGACCCGCACCCGCTCGCCTCGCCGGAGCAGCTCGGCGGTGACCGCCGAGCCGATGGAGCCCGTGGCCCCAAGGACCAGGTGAATCTTCGTGGACATGATCGTCCCTCCAGAGGAGGGCGCCCGGGAGGCAGGGACGCGGGCGCCGGATTAGGTCGGTTGGCCGACCCAAGTGTAGACGCGCCCTGGCTGGATGTCAAGCCCCATCCGCCTTCCCGGGCGGAAAACGACGTGCCGGGTTACTTGGCCAGGATCTCCTTCATCCGCGGGTACTCCGCTTCGCTGATCTCGCCAGCGGCCAGGCGTCGCTTGACACGTCCACTTCGACGGTCGCTTGGCAGCAGGAGATACCAATACCACGTCGAAGAAAAATCCCACGTTGCCTGAAAGATCCATAACACAACATGGAGTGAAACTTTCCGTGCGCGCGGCAGGTTCCGAAGCATCCAGGGAGCGCCCCCGCTCTGGGGCAGACCAGGTCCTGCGGGTCATCCACAACCACCTGGCGGGGTTTACCGAGTCCCAGGCGCGGGTGGGCCGGGTGATCCTGGCGGACCCCGATCGGGCCGCCTTCCTCACGGCCCGGGAGCTGGCGGACCAGGCCGGGGTCTCACAGGCGAGTGTGGTCCGCTTCGCGGTCGCCCTGGGGTTCGATGGCTATCCGGCCCTGACCCGGGCCCTGCAGGACCGGCTGATGAGCCGTCTGAGCACCGTGAGCCGGTTGCAGTCGGGCTTTCCCGGCGGCCGCACGCAGCCGCGCCTGGCGGAGCAGGTCATGGAGGCGGACGTGGCCAACCTGCGGGAGACCCTGCAGGAACTCGATCAGGAAGCCTTCGACCAGGCCGTCTCCATGCTCCGCTCCGCCCGCCGGGTGCACATCGTCGCGCTGCGGAGCGCCTTCGGGCTGGGGTACGTGCTGGCCTTCGCGCTCCGGTTGCTTCGCCCCGACGTGCACCTGCTGGAGGCCACCGGTGGGCTCTTCTTCGAGGAGCTCGCCCACCTGGGCCCCGATGACCTGGTGGTGGCCATCTCCTTCCCGCGCTACACGCGCCAGACGGTGGAGCTGGCGCGGCTCGCATCCGGACGGGGGGCGAAGATCCTGGCCGTCACCGACGGGCACGGCTCGCCTCTGGCCCAGATGGCCGACTGCACTCTCACCGCCCGCAGCCGGCTCCTTTCGGTGGTGGATTCCTTCGTGGCGCCCCTGAGCTTGCTCGACGCGTTGGTCACCGCCGTGGCCCTCCACGACGAGGGCTCGGTGAAGCTGCTGGAGGAGCTGGAGGACCTCTGGGCTCGGACGGGCGTCTACCACCTGGGGGACGAGACGGGGAAGGGCTGAACGCGCCGGGGCCGGCCGCCCCTGGAACCAGCCGCCGCGGCGGGCCGTGCAGAGGCGTCCATGAATGGAGGCGTACGGGTGGAAGCGCAGCAGACCATGGCGGTGGTACCCCGGGTCGACGATCACCTCTTCTACCGCGACCTGCGGCGGCCGCTGAGGGAGATCGTCCGGGGCGAAGGGGTCTACCTCTACGATACCGAGGGCCGCCGGTACCTGGACGGGTGTGCCGGATCCCTGGCGGCCAACATCGGGCACGGCAACCGGCGGGTGGCCGAGGTCCTGAGGCGCCAGGCGGAGCGGGTGGCCTTCACTCACCTCTCCCGGTTCACCAACGGGCCCGCCATCGAGCTGGCCGACTGGATCGCCGAGCGGGCTCCGGGCGACCTGAGCCGGGTCTACTTCGTCTCAGGCGGCTCGGAGGCCACCGAGACCGCGCTCAAGCTGGCCCGCCAGTACTTCGTGGACCGCGACGGGCCCGAGACCCCCCGCTGGAAGGTGATCGCCCGCCGTTCCTCCTACCACGGGAACACCCTGGGCGCCCTCTCCATGACGGGGCACCGGGCCCGGCGCTCCCCCTACGAGCCGCTCCTGAACGCCTTCCCGCACGCAGCCCCCGCCTACTGCTACCGGTGCCCCTTCGGGTTGGAGCCCAGCTCCTGCAGGCTCCGCTGCGCCACCGACGTGGAGGAGACCCTCCTCCGGGAGGGCCCCGAGACGGTGGCGGCCGTCATCGCCGAACCCGTGGTGGGTGCGGCCGCGGGGGCCCTCGTGCCGCCCGACGGCTACTGGCAGCGCCTCCGGGAGATCTGCGACCGCTACGGCGTCCTCCTCATCGCCGACGAGGTGATGACCGGCTTCGGCCGCACGGGGCGCCTCTTTGCCGTGGAGCACTGGAACGTGGTGCCGGACCTGCTGGTGCTGGCCAAGGGGATGAGCGCCGGCTACACGCCCATCGGGGCCGTGGTGGCCCGGGAGCCCGTCTGGGCGACGCTGCGGGATCGCTCGGGCCGCTTCGTCCACGGGCACACCTACGGAGCCAACCCCCTCTCATGCGCCGCCAGCCTGGAGGTCCAGCGGATCCTGGAGGAGGAGGGCCTGGTGGAGCGAGCCGAGGCGATGGGGCGGGTGCTCCTGGGGCTGCTGAGGGAGCGGCTGGGCAGCCATCCCCTGGTGGGTGACGTCCGGGGTCTGGGGCTCATGGTCGGCGTCGAGCTGGTGGCCGACCGGGTCACCCGGGAGCCGTTCCCGTCCTCCTGGGGCGTCGCCTCCCGGGCGGGGCTTGCGGCCGAGCGCCGGGGCCTGGTGGTCTACCCCGGCTCGGGCGCCCATGAGGGCCGGGGGGATCACGTGCTGATCGGCCCCCCCTTCATCATCGACGCAACACAGGTGGAAGAGCTGGCGGACTTGCTGGAGGAGAGCCTGAACGACCTGGCCGGGGAGTTGGCCGGTCGGAACCCACATCCTCGCGAGGAGGGAATCTGAGATGCGCCTCAAGACCAAGGGCCTCGTGCTCGCCGCAACCCTGCTGTTGGTGACCCTCGCCCTGCCCTCCGCCGCTTCGGCGGCGAGCTTCCTGGGGTTCGGGACGGGAAGCCCCGGGGGCGTCTACTTCCCCCTGGGCGGCGCCATGGCTGACCTTTGGAACCGGTACCTCCCGGACGTGAACGTGACCGCCGAGTCGACGGCGGCCTCGGTGGAGAACTCGCGCCTGGTGGGCAACGGCGACGCGGACCTGGGCATGGTCCTGGGAAGCGTGGCCTACCGGGCCTACAAGGGCGAGGAGCCCTTTGAGAAACCCCTCCCCCTGCGGGCGCTCTTCCAGATGTACCCCGCGCCCGAGCACATCGTCACCCTGAAGGGGACGGGCATCACCAGCGCCCGCGACCTGGCCGGCCGCCGGGTCTCCACCGAGGCGCCCGGCAGCGGGGCGGAGACCATCGCCCTCATGATCCTGAAGGCCTACGGCATCGACCCTGACTCCGGCATGCGCCGGGCCCGCCTCTCCCAGACGGAGTCCACCGGAGCCCTGCGGGACGGCGTGATCGACGCGGCCTTCTTCAACTTCGCGTATCCCGCGTCGGCGGTGACCGAGCTCGCCACCACCCGGGACGTGGAGCTGGTCTCCCTGGAGCCGGACATGCTGGAGAAGCTCCTGGAGGTCAACCCCTTCATGGTGCCCGTGACCGTCCCCGCCGGGACCTACACGGGTGTGGACCACGACACCCTGGCCCTGGGCGATTCCAACCTGGTGGTGGTCAACGCCGACATGCCCGAAGAGCTGGCGTACCAGCTGGTGAAGACGCTCTACGAGCACGCCTCGGAGCTCTTCGACGTGCACCCCGTGGCCCACCAGCTCGTACCGGAGAACGGAGTGAACACGCCGATCCCGCTCCACCCGGGCGCGGAGCGCTTCTTCCGCGAGGTGGGCGCGCTCCACGACTGACCGGCAAGCGACGGGCGCGGCCGGGACGCCGCCCGCTGGGTGCTCCGCCTCTCCGACGGGCGGGCAGCGGAGGTCCTCCTGCAGGTCCCCGTCCGCCCCGGTCAGCCCATCCGCTACGGCTACACCCATTCGTCGGACCGGACGCCCGTGGAGGATCTCTTCACCGTGACCCCCAGCGGCGGCCTCCGGCTCGTGGAGGAGCGCTACCGCTGGTACGGGGTGGGGCTCGAGTACCACAGCCAGGCGTCGATCCGGGAGGAGGACGGCCAGGTGGTGGTGACGGTGAACCGAACCCTGGGCCGGCTGCCCCTGCGGGTGGCCGCCACCGTGGACCAGTGGCTGGAGGTCGGCCCGTGCCGCTGGCGGCTGGGCGATCTGGCACCGCCTGGCGCGGCCGTGGTCCTGGAGGTGCATGCGGGCAGCGAGCCGTGATTCCCCGGGAGGTGAGGATACATGACGGCGACCCATTCACGCTCGGTCCGCTGGGTGGCGGGGGTCGCGTCCGCGCTGGCCGTGGCCGCGTCCCTTTACCACCTGTACGCGGCGTACTTCTACCCCTTCTTCGCCCTGACGCACCGGTCCGTCCACTGGCTCTTCATGGGCTCGCTGATCTTCCTGGCCCCCCTGATGAGGCGCGACCGGCGCCCGGGGTGGCCGCAGGCGCTCTACAGCCTGCTCTTCCTGGGCCTCACCTGGGCGGGCGGCCTCTACGTGATCACCCACTTCAGCGGCATCGCCTCCCGGGCGGGGGCGTACAGCCGGGCGGACATCCTCTTCGGACTCATGACGCTGGTGGCGGTGGTGGAGGCGGCCCGCCGCTCCACGGGCTGGGCGGTGCCCGCGGTGGCCCTGGCCTTCGTCGTCTACGCCTTCGCCGGGCCGTACCTGCCTGTGGCGATCGGGCACCGGGGGTACTCCTTTGCCCGGGTGATGCCGTACCTGAGCCTCACCACCAACGGCATCTTCGGGATCCCGCTGGGCGTGTCGGCCCAGTTCATCCTGCTCTTCATCCTCTACGGGGCGATCCTCGAGCGGACGGGCGCCGGGCGCTTCTTCCTCGACCTGGCCATGAGCCTGGCCGGGGGCACCCGGGGCGGGCCCGCCAAGGCGGCGGTGGTGGCCTCCACCTTCATGGGCATGGTCTCGGGGAGTTCGGTGGCCAACACCGTCACCACGGGGACCTTCACCATTCCGCTGATGAAGCGGCTGGGCTTCAGACCCGAGATGGCCGGGGGCGTGGAAGCCTCGGCCTCCACCATGGGGCAGGTGATGCCGCCCATCATGGGGGCCGCCGCCTTCCTCCTGGCCGAGTACATCGGCGTGCCGTACCTGAAGGTGGCCGTGGCCGCCACGATCCCCGCCCTCCTCGCCCTCTTCTCGATGTTCGTACAGGTGGACTTCTACGCCGCCGGGCGGGGGCTGGTGGGCCTGCCCCGGCAGGAGCTCCCGCATCTCGGGCGGACCCTGCGCGAGGGCGGCCACTTCCTCATCCCCATGGCGGCCCTCTTCTACTTCCTGGTGGGCGGGTACTCGCCCGAGCGGGCGGTCTTCTGGACCATCCTGCTCACGGTGGCAGACGCCCTGGTGGTGGCCGCCCGCCGCGGCGAGCTGCGCCGGACCCTGGCGGCCATCGTCGACGGGCTGCAGGCGGGGGCGGCCAACACAGCCCAGGTGGCGGCCATCTGCGCGGCGGCGGGGATCATCATCGGCGTGACCACCCTCACCGGCCTGGGGCTCCGGGTGAGCAGCCTGGTGGTGAGCCTTGCGGGCGGCAATCTGTGGATCGCGGCAGCGGCGGCCATGGTCGCCTCGCTCATCCTGGGGGCGGGCATCCCCACCACGGCCACCTACGTCATCCTGGCCACCCTGGTGGCGCCGGCCTTCGTGAAGATGGGCGTGGCCATCCTGCCGGCGCACCTCTTCATCTTCTACTTCGGCGCGGTGGCGGACATCACGCCGCCCGTGGCGGTGGCGGGGTACGCTGCCGCCGGCATCGCGCGATCGGACCCGTTCCGCACGGGCGTCGAGGCCTTCCGCATGGGGCTGGCCAAGTACGTGGTGCCCTTCCTGCTCTTCCTGAGCCCGGCGCTGATGCTGGACGGGTCGTGGGGTGAGATCGCCCTCGCGGCGGCCATGGCCGCGGCCGGCGTCGTGGCCATGTCCGGCGCCCTGCAGGGCTACCTGGCGGGCCGCAGCCGTTGGTTCGAGCGCCTCGAGCTGGCCGTGGCCGCCGCGCTCCTCTTTCGGATGCAGCCCCGCTTCGCTGCGGTTGGCCTGGCTTTGGTGGTCCTCATCGCCGTGGCGCAGTGGCGTCGCGGGGAGGGGCCGGTGCCGAGCACGGCCACGGCGAGCGAGATGACCGCGAAGGAAGGGAGCTGAAGGACGTGGCCGATGCGACCGCCTTTCCGGCGGAGCCGGAGGCGCTCTCGTGGGCGCACGTGCCCCCCAGGCGCCCGCACCCGGGCATCGAGACCCGGCGGGTGGACGGCCAGGGCATGACCCTGGTCGAGTACCGGTTCGATCCGGCGGCCCGCTTTCCCGTCCACCACCACCCCGAGGAGCAGGTCTCGGTGGTGACGGGGGGCTCGGTGGTCTTCCACGTGGACGGGCGCGAGGTGGAGCTGCAGGCCGGCCAGATGGTGCGGGTGGCACCCCACGTGCCCCACGGCGCCACGGCCGGGCCCGCGGGAGCCACCATGCTCAACGTTCTGGCCCCCCGCCGGAGGGGCGACGTGGTGTACGACTGAAGCCGGAGCAGCCGCGTCGCGAACACTCGCGAACACCCGTCCCGGTTGACGCGTCGCCGTCCGCGAGCTATGCTGGGAACGACTTCAAGGATTGTCGAAGTCCTGAAGGCAGGGTCGTCGTGGATCCAGAGGAGCGGGAACTGGTACGGGTTTATCGGGCGCTGGGGGATCAAACGCGGCTGGCGATGGTCCGCCTCCTGGCCCGGCGGGAGGAGATGGGGTGCGGCGAGCTGGCCGAGGCCCTGGACCTGACGCGGCCTACCCTCTCGTACCACACCCGCATCCTGGAGGAGAGCCGGCTCATCGACGTCCGCAAGGAAGGCGCCTACCGCTTCTACCGGCTCAGGCGGGCGGACGTGGGGCGGTGGGCCCCCGCCGTTCTGGGCACCCTCAAGGGAGACATAGAGTCCTAGGGATCTGGGCGGCGGAGGGAGAGGCCCCAGCGACCCGCTGGGCGGTGTTGAGCCCTCGGGACTTCAGGACTTCGACAAATACTCAAATACTCTGGAGGGATGCAGCGTGGCCACCGAAGGGCAGCAGGCAGTCGGAACGGGCCAGGAGACGACCGTCTGGACCATCGATCCGGCGCACACCACCGCCGAGTTCTCCGTGAAGCACATGATGATCTCCACGGTGAAAGGGCGCTTCGGTTCGATCGAGGGAACGGTGACGGGCGACCTGGATGACCCCACCCAGGCCGCGGTCGACGTGAAGATCGACGCGGCCTCGGTCGACACCCGCAACGACCAGCGGGACGCGCACCTGCGGTCCGCGGACTTCTTCGACGTGGAGCACCACCCCCACCTGACCTTCAAGAGCCGCCGGATCGAGCGGGCGGGCGACGACCGCTTCAAGGTGGTCGGCGACCTCACCATCCGGGGCGTGAGCCGCGAGGTGGTCCTGGACACCACCTTCGAGGGCCAGGTGAAGGATCCATACGGCAACCAGCGGGCGGGTTTCAGCGCCGCCGCCAAGCTCAACCGCAAGGACTTCGGGCTCAACTGGAACGCGTTGCTGGAAGCGGGCGGCGTGGTGGTGGGCGACGAGGTGAAGGTCGAGATCCACGCCGAGGTGACGCGTCAGGGCTAGCCGCGTGCGGACCCTCGGGTGGCTGGCAGGGCGGAGACCCCGGTGCCCGGCCCACGGGTGGCGGGGGGCTCCGCCTGCTGGCGGTCCACGGGCGACGCCTAGGAGGATTCGGGTGATGCGATCGTGAATCCCAAACGTGTAGGCCACCCTTCCCCCGCCTTTGGGACGTTACCCGGAACCTCGTGTGGGCAGGATGTTTACCACGCTCCCCCTTAGCATCGCACGCGGGGCGAGATAGCGCGCACGCGCGAGCCACCAGTGCTCGAAGAGGTGTTCGCATGGACCCAAGCGTCGTGTTCACGCTCTCCGTCGCTGCGGTGGTCTTGTGCGCGGGGATCTTTTCCACCAAGCTCGCCTCTCGCATCGGTGTCCCGGCGCTGGTGCTCTTCATCGCTGCCGGCATGGTCCTGGGCAGCGACGTGCTGGGACTGATCTACTTCGATGACGCACGGCTGGCCCAGCTGGTGGCCACCGCCGCGCTGGTCGTGATCCTCTTCGAGGGCGGCCTCCAGACCCGCTGGTCGCAGATGCGGCGCATCCTGGCTCCTTCCGTGACGCTGGCCACCCTGGGCGTGGTGGTCACCGTGGTCATCACGGGAGTCTTCGCCTGGAGAACGCTGGACCTGGACATTCCGATGGCCATGCTGCTGGCGGCCACCGTGGGCTCCACCGATGCGGCCGCCATCTTCGCCGTCTTGCGGGACCGGCAGATCAAGCAGCGCCTGAAGGCCACGGTGGAGGCCGAATCAGGCCTGAACGACCCGATGGCCCTCTTCCTGACCCAGATCTTCCTCACGTGGGTCCAGACGGGTTCGTTACCCATCGGTCAGGCGATTCTGCTGCTGATTTGGCAGATGGCCGTCGGCCTGGCCATCGGTCTGGCGATGGGGAGGCTGGTCTCCCTGGTGGTCCTTCGGGCCCGCTTCGACTCGGGCGGCCTCTACCCTCTCCTCCTCCTTGCCAACGCCCTCCTCACCTTCGCTGTCGCCACATGGGTCCAGGGCAGCGGGATCGTGGCCGTCTACGTGCTCGGCATCGTCTTGGGCGGCTCGGACCTTCCCTACCGGCAGAGCAGCATTCGATTCCACGAGGGCACGGCCTCGCTTGCTCAGATCATCATGTTCAGCCTTTTGGGCCTTCTGGTCTTCCCGAGCCGTATGGTGCCGGTCATCGTTCCCGGCCTTCTCTTGGCTGCGGGGCTCATGTTCATCGCCCGCCCCGTCGCCGTCTGGCTGTGCACTCTCGGGACGGGATACAGTAAGCAAGAGATCCTGCTCCTCGCCTGGGCAGGGTTGAAGGGGGCCGTCCCGATCATCCTGGCGACCTTCCCTCTGGTGGCCGGGGTGCCGCAGAGCGACCTCATCTTCCACATGGTCTTCTTCGTGGTGCTCACGTCCGCTCTGATCCAGGGATCGTCCATCTCCCTCCTGGCCAGACGACTCGGCCTGGTGGAGGCCACGTCGAGGCCCAAGCCCATCTCCCTCGAGCTGATCGCCGTGGAGAAGTCCAACGCCGACCTCATCGAGGTGGAGATCACGCCGGGGACCGACGCGGAGGGCAAGCAGCTTGCGCAGTTGAACCTCCCTGCGAACGTCACCGTCAGTGCCATCGTCCGCCACGACAAGGTGGTCACGCCCCGAGGCGTCACCCGTCTGGAGGCTGGCGACATCCTCTTCGTCCTGGCTGAGAGAGGTCAGCGGGAGCACGTGACGGACTTCTTCGCGGGCGAGGAGGAGTTGCCTGCGCCTGGCAGCGCTCCATCGACGTAGCCGGCCCACTCCGAAGCGTACGGCATGGCGCCGGTGGCGAGAACGCGCCCGGGTCAAGAGGTCACCAGGGCAGGGGAGCCCTACACCAGACCTCGAACATGTCATGAGGTCGTCACCTCCCGAACCTTCACCCTGGCGCAGAGGAGGTGATGTGGCTGGATCCCTGGTACCTCTGGCTGGCCGAGTCGCGCTTCGCGCACCTGAGCCAGGAGAGGCTGGAGCAGGCGATCACGCGCCTTGGGGGCCAGCGCGACCGGCTTCTGGACCTGGCCAAGGTGCGGCGCGGCGATCGGGTGCTCGACGTGGGGACCGGGACCGGCCTGCTCGCCTTCGGGGGTCGCCGAACGGGTGGGGCCCACAGGCGAGGTGGTGGGGGTCGACATTTCCCGGGAAAACGTGGCCGCATGCGGCAAGATCGCAGGCGAGCTGGGCCTCGCGGGCCGGGTGCGTTTCCTGGAGGGTGACGCGACCGCGTTACCGTTCCCAGATGCGGCCTTCGACGTCGTGCTCTTCCGGTCGCTCCTTCCCTATGTGGATCGAAAGGACCGGGTCGCGGAGGCGTGCGCCCGGGTGCTGCGTCCGGGCGGCCGCATCGCTCTCGTCGAGCCCATCAGCCGACGGTTCCGGTGGTTCTCGCCCACGGTGGGCGAGGCGGCGCCGGTTGAGGTGAGGCGTACGCCCGGTACGTGGCGCAGAAGGTTGCGGTGGAGGGGGCCGGGTACACCTGCCCGCCCGTGTATCTGTGGGGCGCACGCCAGGGCGAAGCGGCTCCTACCAAGCCGACCCATCTCGTCCTGCTTCGCCCCGAGCGCCCTGCCGCACGCGTCTAGCCGCTGGTCAGCACCTCGCGAACGGCCTTCAGGGCCGCCTCGCGCGTGACGCCGGCGCGCCGGAGGGCCTCACCAGCCGGATCCGTGCTCGCGGCGAGCGCGAGGAGCAGGTGCTCGGTGCCGAGATACCTGTGCCCAAGGACCTCCGCCTCGCGAGCGGCGGCTTCCAGGAGGGCTTTCGCCTTCGGGGCGAAGGCGATCCTGTCCTTGCGGCCGCCCGCCTGGCTGGAGCCGGAGGCTGATGGGGCCACGCTCGCCGCCGCGACCGCATGTCGCAGCGCGCCGCGATCCGCGTTCAGGCGGACCAGGGCCAGGTGGGCTATCCCATCTTGAAGCTCTAGAAGGGCCCTGGCCAGGTATGCAACCGTTACCGTCGCTGCCCCTGCCTGGCGGGCTTCAGCCTCGGCAGACTCCACGACGGTTCGGCTCCTTTCAGTGAACTGCAGCATGGTGTCGCCTCCTCGTCCATTCGAACGCTCGAGCCTTCCTGACCAACCATGGCGCCACGGCTGCATGGACCCATCATCCCGTGCCGCGGCTCTCAGGGCCCCCAGGCCAAGGCTGCCACCCTCCGTCCAGCTCGCGCTGAATCTGATCGCCGTCGAGGCGGTAGCGGGGCCAGCGACGGTCCGCGTCGGTGTTGAGGGCGTGAACCAGCACGGCCGCCTGGGCCCGCAAGCGCTCCCGCTCGGATTCGGGCAGGAGGCCCCCGGGTGCCAGGGCCAGTCGCTGTCCGCACCCGTGGAGCAGGTGTTCCGCCGCCTCGAAGAGGGCAGCCTCGATCACCTGGTTGTCGCTCAGGTCGAGAGCATACTTCAACGCGTGCAGGAGCTCGAGACCGCGGCGTGAGAGCCGGATGTTCTTCTGCATGCCCGCCACCGTGCTCCCTCCTCGGCGTGACGGTGATAGCATGATATCATACTTCCAACGAGCTCGCAAGGTCCGTCGAACGCTCCGCAACGCGTGTCGACGCGAGGCCGTGGCTCATCGAACGCGGCCGCCCAGGTCCCCGTTGCTCGGGTCAACGCCCCGTGCCGGAGGTCTCCCAGGGCAAGCAGGCGAACCGTGATGCCAGGGAGTTCGCCGAGCCGTTCGAGATCGCACGTGCCTCGGTCATCGGGTGCGGGCAGGTGGAAGACGGTGGGCTCACAGGAGCGTCGGAAACACGGGCGGATGAGAGGCAGGAGGTGGATCGATGCTCGCATACGTCCTCTTTGCCTTGAAGGATCTCTGGCGACGGCTCGCCAACCTCCGGCGTCGGATGCGGGCGGCGCCCGACTACGTTTTGTTTCTCCTGGAGGGCGCCTACCCCGACCTCCCCGCCCCCGACGGGGGCTTCCTCCGGCGGCGCCTGGCGCCCCGCCCTCTGAGCCTGGAGGAGCTGGCCGAGCGATTCGAGGAGGTGGCAGGTGATCCCCGGGTGCGGGGCGTGGTCCTCCACCTGCGCGCCCTCCGCCTGGCTCCCGCTCAGATCGGGACGGTACGGGGGATGATCGGCCGCCTGCGCGCCGCCGGCAAGCGAGTGGTCGCATGGGCAACCTCGTACGACATCGCCACCTACTGGGTGGCGTGCGCCGCCAACGAGGTCCTGCTGCAGCCGGGCGGGGGCGTGGCGCCGCTAGGACTGCGGCAGGAGTACGTCTTCCTGGCCGACGCCCTGGAGGCGGTGGGACTGAAGGGAGATTTCGTGCAGATCAGCCCCTACAAGACCGCCCCGGATCGGTTCACCCGCACGAACCTCTCCGACGAGGCTCGGGAAATGGCGAACTGGCTCATGGACAGCCAATACCACGCCCTGCTGGAGGCCGTCCGGGCGGGGAGAACGCTGGACGAGGCCGGGGCTCTGCGGCTGGTGGACGACGCTCCTCTCACCGACAAGACCGCCCTGGACCGGGGCGCCGTGGACCACCTGGTCCACGAGGAGGCGTTGCCCGCCCACCTGGGGACCGACGGGCGGCCGGCGCGCCTCGTTCCCTGGGACGAAGCTCGGCGCCAGCTCCTACGGCCACCCCTGCCCCATCCCGGCCGCCACATCGCCCGCATCCGCATCGACGGCCTCATCGTCGACGGCTGGAGCCGGCGGCCTCCTTTCCGGCTCCCGTTTCCGATCCTGGGAGAGGTGCAGACCGGGGATCTCACCGTGGTTCAGCAGGCCCGCCAGGTTCTGGAGGACCGCCGGGCCGCAGCCCTCATCGTCTACGTCAACTCGGGGGGCGGCTCGGCCACCGCCTCGGAGGCCATGGCTGCCTCCTTCCAGCAGGTGGCCGCCCGGAAGCCCGTGGTCGCGGTGATGGGAGACGTGGCCGCCTCGGGGGGCTACTACGTCACGACGCCGGCCCGGTGGGTGGTGGCTCGGCCGGGCACGCTCACGGGATCCATCGGAGTCCTGGCGGGCAAGTTCGTGGACACAGGCTTGGGCCGGAGGCTCCGGACCCACCGGGAGGTGGTGAGCCGGGGTAAGAACGTGGGCCTCTTCCACCCCGACCGGCCCTTCGAGCCCCACGAGCGGGCGTGGGTGTGGGAGAGCATCCGCCGCACCTACGAGCTCTTCCTGGAGCGGGTGGCCGCCGGCAGAAAGATGCCAGTGGAAGACGTGGACCACGTCGGCGGGGGCCGCGTCTGGACCGGCCGCCAGGCCCTGGAGCGTGGGCTGGTGGATGAGCTGGGCGGTATGGAGGAGGCGGAAGCGAAGGCCCTGGAACTGGCGGGCATCACGACCCGGTTGTCCGTGCGCGACGTTCGCGAGGGCCGGAACCTCATGGCTCCTTCGTCTGTGGCGGCTGGTGAGCCTGAGGGCCTCGGCGGTCTCCAGGCCCATCTAGCGACGGCGTGGGGGCTGTTTCGCGGCGGCGCGCCCCTCTGCCTCTCGCCCGTCCTTTGGACCAGGGACATGGGGTCTGCCTATGACCCTTGAGCGTGGGTGGAGCCAGGTGGATCGTTGCCCCGCTCTGGAGCCGGCGTTCGGTGGTCGGAGAAGTCAGGCTCGTGCTCCAGAGTCGGGTTCGGCCCAGAGCAGATACCCAGCCAGGGCGAACCACGATCCCGCCACGGCGCTGGTGGCGGCCATGGTCCAGAGGGCCCACCGGGCGTGAACCAGCGCACCCAGGGGCAACCCTGCCAGACCCAGGATGCCGCCCAGGACGCCCCACAGGCCCCACCACCGGGGGGTGCCGGGGTGGCGGAGCAGGTCCATCCCCCAGAGCGCCACGGCAGCCCACATGAGGAAGCCAGCGGCGTAGCCTACCAGCATCGGATAGGCCCACAGTCCCCGGGCGACCGCCTCGGGCAAGGAGGGCGCCGCCAGCGAGGCCGAAGAGACCGCTCGGGACACCTCGGGAGCCACGGTGATCTCCCAGGCCAGGGTGATCAACCAGAGGGGCAAGGCGAGCAGCAGAGCCAGGGCAGCCAGCGCCGAAAGCCGGGCCGCCCCCCGGTGAAGGAGGAGGCCGTGGAAGGCCGCCCCTCCCGGGAGCAAGAGCAGCAGGCCGGCGGCCAGCACCAGGTGATCGGCCACCCAGGTGCGGTCTGCGGCGATGGCCCGATACCCCTGGTCCCAGCCGGCCACGGCACCCAGCGGCGGGTGGGAGAGGGTGGCGCCAGCTGAGAGGAGGAGGCCTGCCAGCGTCATGGCTCCGGCGATCCGGAGGGGGATGAAAGGCTGCAGGAACTGGCCCGGCGGGGGGCCCGCGTCCGCGGCCCGCCGATGGGAACTCAAGGCGGCGCGGCACCCCCTGCGGCCCTAGCCGCCTCCAGGTGAAGGAGCTCCACCTGCTCCTGGAGCTCCCGTGCAAGGGGGTGGCTTCCGAGCCGATCGCCCACGGTGTCGGAGAGGATCCGGTAGTACTGGAGCTGGTGGGCGGGACCCCGGCGGAAGCGGCTCCACGTGGACGGACCATGGACCCGCAGGTCCCTGACGATGGAGGCCACGTTGTTCAGGACGTCGGCGGCTTTCAAGCCCACGGCTTCCAGGTCGCCCGTATCCCGCAGGTGCTGGAGCTGCTCGGCCTTTCGTTCCTCCCAGGGCACGGGGCGCCCATCCCGCACCTTCACCTCGGTCACCGCCTCCACGAGATCCAGGACCCGACGACCGAAGCGTTCCTCGATCTCGGGTGCGGTAACCGCGGTGTCTTCCAAGACGTCGTGCAGGACCGCCGCCAGGACCACGGGCTCGGGATAGCCGTACTGGGCCAGGATGCCCGCCACGGCTACCGGATGGGTGACATACGGAACCGGCGAGCCCTTGCGGCGTTGATCTCCGTGGGCGGCCAGGGCGAACCGCACCGCCTCGGCGAACCGGGCGGGGTCCACGGCGGGGACTCTGGGCTGCGCGTCCATGCGCGGCCTCCTTTCCCTGGGATGCTTACAGGGTACACCCCGAGGACCATGCCGCCAAGCTCCCTGCGCCAGGCGCCCTGCGCCCTTGACGGGGCTCCCCCAGCAGGGTAGACTGGCTTTCGATACTTCATCTACGTGAACGATTCACGGGGGTAAAACGTACTGGGCGACACGAGGCGGGGCTACCATGACCAGGACCACTCAACGATCCACTCAAGGCGATCAGACCACCGAGCTCCTCATACAACTGGACGAGGCCTGGACGCGGCTCAGCCGCCGGATCGCGGGCGACCTGCAGCAAGAGCTCCCCACGACGGTCCCGGCCGGCCAGGCGTACCTCCTCCGGCTCCTGGGGAGGCGCGGTGAGCTCCGCATGTCGGACCTGTCCACCCACCTGGGCGCCACCCTGAGCGGGTGCACCGCCCTGGTAGACCGGGCGGTGGAGGCCGGCTGGGTGGCCCGCAACCGCGACGAGGACGATCGCCGGGTGGTCTGGGTGCGACTCACGCCCGCCGGGGAGGCACTCCTTGCAGACCTGAAAGCCCGCCGGGCCGCCCTTCTGGCCCGGTACCTGAAGACCCTCCGCCCTGAGGAGCTGGAGGAGTTCGTACGCCTCTTGAAGCGGGTGGCCGGTTCGCTGGACGATCCCGAGGAGGCCGCCCAGCCCGAGCCGAGGTGCGGAAAGGATGGGGGCGCGTGACAGGAATGGATGGATCGGTGGGGCGCGTGCGGGCCCGGGCAGGTGCGGGGGCCCGAGCAGGGGAGGGGAGCGCGGTCCAGACCACCAACCGGATCACCGGCGCCCGCCGCTGGTGGGCGCTGGGTGCCGTGCTGGTCACCATGTTCTTCTCCTCGCTGGATCAGACGGTGGTCTCCACGGCCATGCCGGTGATCATCGGCGAGCTGCAGGGCTTCAGCCTGTACGCGTGGGTCTTCACCGCCTACATGATGGCCTCGGCCATCACGGTGCCCATCTACGGGAAGCTCTCCGACGTCTACGGCCGCAAGCCCTTCTACGTGATCGGGCTCTCCCTCTTCCTGCTGGGCTCGGTGGCCTCGGGGGCGGTGCGTTCCATGGGCCAGCTCATCGCCGCACGCGCCTTCCAGGGCCTGGGCGCCGGCGCCATGCTGAGCATGCCCCGGGCGACCATCGGCGACATCTTCAACCCCCGGGAGCGGGGGCGCTGGATGGGGGTCATCTCGTCGGTCTTCGGGATCGCGAGCATCGTGGGACCGGCGGTCGGAGGCTGGATCACCGATAACCTGGGCTGGCGCTGGGTCTTCTACATCAACCTACCCGTCGCGCTGCTGGCCCTGGGCGCGGTGCTCTATGCCCTGCCCACGGTTCGAACCGAGCACCGCGCCCGCATCGACTGGACGGGAAGCACCCTCTTGGTGGTCGGGCTGGTCCTGCTCCTCCTGGCCCTCACCTGGGCGGGGGTCCAGTATCCGTGGGGGTCGCCGCGCATCCTGGGCCTCTTCGCGGGCGCCTTTCTCTTCCTGGGGCTCTTCGTGGCGGCCGAACGACGGGCCGAAGAGCCCGTAATCGCGCCGGAGCTCTTCCGGAACCGCATCTTCGCTTCCACCGCGGCCGTGGCGCTCCTGATCTCCCTGGGCATGTTCGGCAGCATCATGTTCCTGCCGCTCTTCGTGCAGGGCGTGCTGGGCGAGACGGCGCAGCAGTCCGGCCACATCCTCACGCCCATGATGCTCAGCTTCATCGGGGGCAGCGTCGTGGGCGGGCAGCTCATCACCCGCACGGGCCGCTACAAGCTGCAGGCTGCAGTGGGGGCCCTGCTCATGGCCACCGGCATGTACCTCCTGGCGAAGATGGGCCCGACCACGGCGCCGGGCGCGGTGGTGCGGAACGTGGTCATCATGGGTCTGGGCATCGGCTCGGTGCTGCCGCTCCTGAACGTGGCCGTGCAGAATGCCTTCCCCTACCCGCTGATGGGCATGGTGAGCGCCACCCAGCAGTTCGTCCGCTCCCTGGGCGGGATCATCGCGGCTCCCATCCTGGGCACGGTGCTGGTGAACACCTTCTCGGCCGAGCTCCTTCAGCGCATGCCCACCGCGCTCCGGGCAGCCATGGCCAAGCTTCCGGCTGCCGAGCGGGCGGCGCTGGCCAACCCGCAGGGCCTCATCAACGCCGAGACCCAGGCCGCCATCCGGGCCCGCTTCGCGGCCTTCGGCTCCCAGGGGGGCGAGCTCTACCACCAGTTCATCGAGGCGGTGCGTGGCTCGCTGGCCGCGGGCACGGCCAGGCTCTTCGCCGTCGGCTTCATCTTCGCGGTGCTGGCGGTGGTGTCGACCCTGTTCCTCAAGGAGATCCGCCTGAAGCGTGACGAATTCTTCACCGATCCCGACCAGGTTTGATCTCACCTGAGGCTGAGGAGGGCGCTCCGTGGCCTTTGACGACCCCATCCTGCGCGACATCCCCACCGCCTTCGAGACCGAGAGGCTGCTGATCCGGGCGCCCCGGCCGGGGGATGGGCCCGAGCTGAACGCCGCCGTCCTGGAGTCCCTCGACGACCTCCGTCCCTGGATGCCCTGGGCGGACCACGCGCCCAGCCTGGAGGAGTCGGAGAGGAACGTCCGCCATGCCCACGTGCGGTTCCTGGCCCGGGAGGACCTGCGCCTGCACCTCTTCCTGAAGGGTACGGAGACCCTGGTGGGCGGAAGCGGGCTGCACCGCATGGACTGGCGGGTGCCCAAGTTCGAGATCGGCTACTGGTGCCGGACTTCCTTCCAGGGCCAGGGTTACGTCACCGAGGCGGTCCGGGGCATCTGCAGCTTCGCCTTCGAGGTGCTGGGGGCCAGGCGGCTCGAGATCCGCTGTGACCCCCGCAACGAGCGGAGCCGGCGGGTGGCCGAGCGCGCCGGATTCCGGCTGGAGGGGCACCTGCACAACGACACCGTGGACCCGTCAGGCTGGGTGCGCGACACGCTGATCTACGGGTTGCTGCCCGAAGGGTAGGTGATCCGCGCCCCCTCCACCCGGGCGAAGGGCGTGAGCCGGTGGGGCTCGGCCCGGGTCCGGCTCATGATGTGGCGCACCTCCACACCCCGGACCTTGAGGGCGTGGGCGATGAGGGAGCGGTGACACCGCCACCAGACGGCCTCCGCGCACATGACCGCCGTGGGCGCCCGGGCGGACCAGGCCCACCCGTGGTCCTCAGCGCCCGGCCGTAACCTCCGCCCGCGAGGCTCGAAGCCGCTCGTGCCCCGTGTACACGTTGAAGCGGTCCCCCCGGGCGAAGCCCACCAGGGTCATGCCGAACGCCTGGGCCGTCTCGCAGGCCAGGCTCGATGGGGCCGAGACCGCCACCACCACGGGGATGCCCGCCACCGCGGCCTTCTGCACGATCTCGAAGCTGGCCCGCCCGCTCACCACGAGGATGGAGCCCGAGAGGGGCACCCGCCCCTCGAGGAAGGCGTGGCCGATGACCTTGTCGGTGGCGTTGTGACGGCCCACGTCCTCGCGCACGGCCTGGCCCGTGCCGTCGGCGGCGAAGAGCCCCGCCGCGTGCAGGCCGCCCGTCTGGTCGAAGAGACGCTGGGCCTCGCGAAGGCACTCGCCCAGCCGGCCAACCACATCCGCTTCCAACTGCAGCGGGCCCATGGGGATCGGGGCGATGCCCCGGGTGTGGACGGTCTCCAGGGCGGCCTTGCCGCACACCCCGCAGCTCGAGGTGGTGTAGAAGTTGCGGTGGAACCGCTCCGGGTCCAGGGCCACGCCGGGCCGGAGGAAGACGTTCACGACGTTGTACTGCTGCTCCCCTTCGAGCTCCGGGTCGGTGCAGTAGCTCATGAAGCGGACCTGGTCTCGGGAGGCCAGGATGCCCTCGGTGAAGAGGAAGCCGGCGGCGAGCTCGAAGTCGTGGCCTGGGGTGCGCATGGTGACGGCCACCCGCACGGGCTTCTGGGCTCCAAAGGGGCAGAGGCGAATCTCCATGGGTTCTTCCACCGCCAGCACGTCGCCTCGCCAGCGAGGGGCTTCGGGCCGGACTTCCAGCACCCGCCTGCGGGTGGTGCTCCCTCGAGCCGCGTGCATCCCGCGCCCCCTCTCGCCAGGTCGGCCTGCGCCGGGCCCGTGCATCGCCCGCGTATCTGTATATTGAGAGTTTACACGTGCTGCGAGCGACCGTCAACGGACGTGCGCAGGCCAGCAGGAACGGAGGGAGTCGCACCGAAGAGAGAAGGTCAAGGCAACAGAATTGCTGGAACTCACAGGTTATGTGAGGATGTCTCATCGATGGGCCCCGATGCTGGATGGGGCACCCCGACCCGCTCGCCGCACGCCTCGCACGCTGGCACACCCATCTCGACCTTCGAGGAGGTCCGGCCTTGCGGAAGACCTTGCTCCTTCTCTCGACGCTGGCACTGGCACTGGTGATCACGGCGTGGAGCGCCTCGCCTGCCGCCGCACAGGGAGGCATCCTGCAGAAGGTGAAGGACCGGGGCAGGCTCGTCTGCGGCGTGAACGGCGGGCTTCCCGGCTTCAGCAACCTGGAGTCCGACGGGAGCTGGACGGGCTTCGATGCCGACTACTGTCGCGCCATCGCGGCCGCCGTGCTGGGCGACCGGGCCGCGGTGGAGTTCGTCCCCCTGACCGCGGCCGAGCGGTTCGTTGCCCTCCAGACCGGCGAGGTCGACGTCCTCATCCGGAATACCACCTGGACCCTCATCCGGGACACCCAGGTGGGCGTCGACTTCGCCCCCACCACCTTTTACGACGGCCAGGGCTTCATGGTGCGGAAGAGCGAAGGCGTCACCGACCTCGACCAGCTCGCAGGCGCCAGCATCTGCGTCACGTCCGGCACCACCACCGAGCTGAACCTGGCCGACACCATGAGGGCCCGGGGCATCGACTTCACCCCCGTGGTCTTCGAGGAGATCGACACCGTCTACAACGCCTACGAGCAGGGCCGCTGCGACGCGGTCACCAGCGACAAGTCCCAGCTCGCGGCGCGGCGTTCGGTCTTCGCCAACCCCGACGATCACGTGATCCTGGAGGCGACCATCTCCAAGGAGCCGTTGGGGCCGGTGACCGTCCACGGCGACAACGCCTGGCACGACCTGGTCACCTGGGTGGTCTTCGCCACCTTCTTCGCCGAGGAGCACGGTATCACCCAGGCCAACGTGGATAGCTTCGCCGGCACCGAGAACCCCGAGATCGCCCGCTTCGTGGGGACGACGGGCAATATGGGCGAGCTCCTGGGGGTCCGGCCGGACTGGGGGGTACAGGTCGTGAAGGCCGTGGGCAACTACGGGGAGGTCTTCGACCGGAACCTGGCCCCCCTGGGCCTGCCGAGGGGCGCCAACAAACCGTGGACCGAGGGCGGCCTCCTCTACGCCATGCCCTTCCGTTGAGGACCATGCACGCCACGGTCGAAGCCCGGGGCCTCCTGGCGGGGCGGGCGGTGACGCCGGGTGGAGCGTGAACTGAGAGGCTCGGGAGCGGCCCTCGCGTCCAGGAGCAGGGCCGCCCCGGGCCCATGGTGGCGGAACGAGCGGGCTCTTCGAGTCCTCTTCCAGGTTCTCTTCCTCGCCGCGGTGGCGCTGGCAGCGGGCGCACTCTACGCGAACATGCTGCGAGGGCTGGACCGGCTGGGGCTCACCCTCAATGTGGGCTTCCTGGACCAGGAGGCCGGCTTCGGGATCTCGGAGGGCATCGCCTACGCCCCCAGCGACACCTACGGCCGGGCCTTCGTGTTGGGGGCGGTCAACACGCTCCGGGTGAGCGGGCTGGGCATCGCCATGGCCACGGTCCTGGGCCTCGTGGCCGGTGTGGCCCGCCTCTCGGGCAACTGGCTGGTGCGCCAGCTCAGTGGCCTGTACGTGGAGGTTTTTCGGAACACGCCGGTGCTCCTCCAGCTCCTCTTCTGGTACGCGGCGGTGATGCTCAGCATGCCACCCGTTCGCCGGAGCCTCCACCTCGGCGACCTCATCTTCATCACCCAGCGGGGCGTCTACCTGGCCCGGGCGCACGCCACCGGGTCCTCGCTCTCGTGGCTCGCTCTCGTGGGCGGCGCAGCCCTCATGGGAACGGCGGTGGGAGGGCTCACGCGCATGCTGCGGGAGGAGCCCAGGGGGCCCTGGCGGTACCTGCCCTGGATGGGGGCCCTCCTCGGCGCCGCCGCAGGATGGGCCCTGGCCCGCTGGCTCCTGGCGGCACCCCCGCTGGTCCTGGAGGTGCCCCGGCTCCAGGGCTTCAACTTCCGGGGCGGCATCCACGGATCGCCCGAGTTCACGGCCCTGCTGCTGGGGCTGGTGGTCTACACGGGAGCGTTCATCGCGGAAGTGGTCCGGGCCGGCGTCCTGGCCGTGGGAAAGGGCCAGCGGGAGGCCGCGGAGGCCTTGGGGCTCTCCCGCTTCCAGGTGATGCGCGTGGTGATCCTCCCCCAGGCGCTGCGGGTGATCATCCCGCCCCTGACCAGCCAGTACCTGAACCTGGCCAAGAACTCGAGCCTGGCCATCGCCATCGGCTTCCCGGACCTCTTCAACGTGGGGAACACCATGCTGAACCAGACGGGGCAGTCGATCCCCGTCTTCGGGCTCATCATGGCCAGCTACCTGGCCATGAGCCTCTTCACCTCGCTCCTGATGAACCTCTACAACCGCCGGGTGAAGCTGGTGGAACGATGACGGCTGTGGCCTGGGCAAGGAAGAGCCTCTTCGACGGCCCATTCAACACGGCGCTCACCTTCCTCTCCTTGGGGCTCCTGACGTGGGCGGTGCCCCGGCTGGTTCGCTGGACGCTGGGTGCCCGCTGGGAGGTGGTCGCGGCCAACCTGCGGCTCTTCGCGGTGGGGACCTACCCGGCGGACCAGCTCTGGCGGGTGGGCCTCGAACTCGCCGCCCTCGCGGCCCTGATCCTCGCGAGCCTCTGGGCCTGGCGTGGCAACCATCCACTCGGCCGCCGGGTGCTGGTGGCGCTCTGGGTCCTGTCGGTGCCCGGGACGGTCCTCGTGCTCAGGGGCGTGGGCGACGGGGCGCTTCCCATGGTTCGCACCACCCAGTGGGGTGGCCTGCTCCTCACGCTGGTACTGGCAGCCGGAGGCATCGTTCTCTCCTTCCCCTTCGGCGTGCTCCTGGCCCTGGGTCGCCAGAGCCGCCTGCCGGTGGTGAGTGGGGTCTGCACCCTGTTCATCGAGGTGGTGCGGGGTGTGCCGCTCATCACCGTCCTCTTCATGGCCCAGGTGATGGTCCCCGTCTTCCTGCCCGACTTCCGCATCGACAAGGTGGTGCGGGCGTTGATGGGCATCACCGTCTTCACCGCCGCGTACCTGGCCGAGGACATCCGGGGCGGGCTGCAGAGCATCCCGAGGGGCCAGTACGAGGCGGCCGCGGCGCTGGGGCTTTCGGGGCCGCAGGCCGTGGCGCTGGTGATCCTGCCCCAGGCGCTGCGAGCGGTCATTCCGGCCATCGTGGGGCAGTTCATCAGCCTCTTCAAGGACACGTCGCTGGTGGCCGTCATCGGGCTGCAGGACCTGCTGGGCATCGCCCGGAGCGTCATCGCCAACCCCCGCTGGCTGGGGTTGCAGCCCGAGGTGTACGTCTTCGCTGCCGGAGTGTACGCGCTCTTCTGCTCCGTGCTGTCGCGTGCGAGCCAGCGATTGGAACGAAGGCTGGGGGTGGGGGAACGATGAATCCATCGACCGCGGCCCAGGCGGCGGGCGCCCGCGCCGGGAAGACCGAGGAGCCCATCATTCTCTGCCAGGACGTGCACAAGTGGTTCGGGAGCTTCCACGTGCTGAAGGGCGTGAGCACCACCGTGGCCCGGGGCGAGAAGGTGGTGATCTGCGGGCCGTCAGGCTCGGGGAAGTCCACCTTCATCCGCACCCTCAACCGGCTGGAGGAGCACCAGCGGGGGCGCATCGTGGTGGATGGCATCGAGCTCACCGGTGACCTGAAGAACGTGGAGGCCATCCGGCGCGACGTGGGCATGGTCTTCCAGGAGTTCAACCTGTTCCCCCACCTGACGGTGCTGCAGAACGTCACCCTGGGCCCGGCGTGGGTGAAGAGACAGCGGCGGGAGGAGGCCGAAGTGCTGGGCCGGGAGCTCCTGGAGCGAGTAGGTATCCCCGAGCAGGCCCACAAGTACCCCGGCCAGCTCTCGGGCGGCCAGCAGCAGCGGGTGGCCATCGCCCGGGCGCTGGCCATGCAGCCGCGCATCATGCTCTTCGACGAGCCCACCAGCGCCCTGGACCCCGAGATGATCAAGGAAGTGCTCGACGTCATGCGCGAGCTCGCACACACGGGCATGACCATGCTGGTGGTCACCCACGAGATGGGCTTCGCCCGGGAGGTGGCCGACCGCATCCTCTTCTTCGACCAGGGCGAGATCGTGGAGGAAAACGAGCCCGAGGCCTTCTTCGAAGGCCCTCGGCACGAGCGGACGAAGCTCTTCCTCTCACAAATCCTGCACCACTAGGGACGCCAGCTTGGGGCGTTAGTGAGACGGAGCCGGAGGCGGGGCTCCCCTCAGAAGTCCAGGGCGCCGTCGATGAGAGCCCGGGGATCAACGAAGACGCCGTCCAGGTTGGCCGCCCAGTGGAGGTGCGGGCCCGTGGCAAAGCCCGTGGCACCCACCCTTCCGACGACCTCGCCCTTGGCCACCCGCTGGCCCTCCTTCACCAGGATCTCGCTGAGGTGCAGGTACGAGGTGGAGAGCCGCCAGCCGTGGTCGATGATCACGGTGTTGCCGGTGGTCATGTGGTTCTCTGCCAGAACCACCACGCCCCCGTTGGCCGCCACCACCGGGGTTCCCTCGGGCGCGGCGATGTCGAGCCCCGAGTGGCGTCCGTTGGGCTCGCCGTTCACTGTGCGGATGAGGCCGAAATCGCTGGTGATCCGCCCCCGCACGGGCCAAACGAAGGGGCCGTCCCAGAGGGGTCTCTCGGCGGAGCGTTGCCTTGAGGCTGCGACCTTTCGGGCCTCCAGCTCCTTCCGCTCCAGGGCGGCCGGATCCTCCGGGCGCACGAGCTGCTCGGTGCTCGGGGGCACGACCAGCGCCTGCACAGGGAAGGCGCGGGCCTTTACCTCCACCAGGATGATGTGGTCCGCCTCGGGGCTCCGGATGGTGAGCTTGTACGTCCCGGCCGGGACGTGGTACGAGGCCGGGACCAGCATCACGCTCTTCTCGCCCACCGGGTGTACGGGGATCGGCCGTCCGAAGGCCTGGACCTCGAGGCCGTCCGCGGCGGTGGGCAACGGAAGCGCGAAAAGCCCGCCTTGCTCGACCGTGAGCCGATCGGGCAGCGCATCCCAATCGGAGGCGGCCCGGGAGCCGGGCGCGAGGGCCGCGGCCAGGAAGAGGACGACGATCAGACTGAGCCCGGCCAGCGGCGGTACCGGAGGAAGGGAGCAAGGGCGTTGCTTCATCGGTGTGCCACCTTCCCGTCGCGCCCGGCGAGCCAGGGCATCGACCCGCCATGGGGCCCCGCCGGGCAGAGGTCGAAGAGGGGGCAGCGTGCGCACGCCGGGTTGCGGCTGGTGCAGATCTCCCGGCCGAAGTAGATGAGCCGTAGCGGAAAGCTCGCCCACTCGTGCGCGGGAATCACCCCCGTCAGATCTCGTTCGACCTTCTCGGGCTCCTTCTCCAGGGTGAGCGCCAGCCGGCGCGCCAAGCGCTGCACGTGGGTGTCCACCACGATGCCCAGACCTCCGGCGGCCACGTCCCATCCGGGCCATCCCTCCAGGGCCGCCGAGGAAAGGATGACGTTGGCGGTCTTGCGGCCCACGCCGGGCAGGCGGGTGAGCTCGTCCAAGGTCCGGGGAACCTGGCCCCCGAAGCGGGCCACCAGCTCGCGGCAGGTCTCCTGCACCGCCCTCGCCTTCTGGCGGAAGAACCCGGTGGCATGGATGAGCTCCTCCAGGCGGGAGCGGTCCGCGGCAGCCAGGGAGGCGGCGTCGGGGAACTCGGCGAAGAGCCGCGGCGTGACGCGGTTCACGGTGGCGTCGGTGCACTGGGCGGAGAGGATGGTGGCCACCAGGAGCTGGACGGGATCGTGGTGGCGGAGCGGCACCCGCACCGATGGGCGGTGCTTCTCGAGCGCCTCCAGGATGGCCCGGGCGCGCTGCACCTTGCGGCGCCGCGCCTCGTGCCCCGGGTGGCGGGGTGCGGGCGGGACGGGATCACCTGCCCGGTCCCTTCGCGCGTCCCTGTCGGGCGGCAGGGCGACCGGCGGCGGCACGCGGTCGCGCGTCTTCTCCGAGCGGGCGAGCCGTCGGCGCGTCGTGGAGGGGGCCGGAGAGGCCGCAACGTCGTCCATGGTTCGCCTCCCACCCACACGGGCTGGAGTGTACGTCCATCATATCACGCGGGCTTGCACGGAGCCAGGACCGGGAAGGAGGCGCGCAGATCGGCAGATCGGTAGACCGCCACCACCTGGACACCCTCTCCGGGTATGATTAGACTTAGAGGAAACCGCTGGTCGGCGGAGCTCGGTCGCTTCGCGGGGGGTACCGGCCCGGAAGGCACGAAGTTCGAGCTCCTTGCTGCCACAGACATCCATTGGAGGGACCCTTGTTGGAGTACACGCAGCTTGGCACGACGTCGCTCCAGGTTTCCCGAATCGCCCTGGGCACCTGGGCCATGGGCGGGTGGCTCTGGGGCGGGACGGACGTGGAGGCCGCCGTCCGTGCCATCCACGAGGCGCTGGATCTCGGCATCACCACCATCGACACGGCGGCCGTCTACGGCTTCGGGCTCTCGGAGGAGATCGTGGCCCGGGCCCTTCGGGAGAAGGGCGTGCCCCGCGACCGGGTCGTCATCGCCACCAAGTGCGGTATGGAGTGGGACGAGCAGGAGAACGTCCGGCGCAACTCCTCACCCCAGCGGATCCGCAAGGAGGTCGAGGACAGCCTGCGTCGCCTCCAGACCGACTACATCGACCTCTACCAGGTGCACTGGCCCGACCCCGACGTCCCCATCCAGGAGACGGCCCGAGTGCTGAGCCAGCTCCATGCAGAGGGGAAGGTCCGGGCCATCGGCGTGAGCAACTACGGGGTGGGTGAGATGCAGGCCTGGCGGGAGGTGGCCCCGCTCCACTCGGATCAGCCCCCCTACAGCCTCCTGCGGCGGGAGATCGAGGCGGACGTGCTGCCCTATGCCCGGGAGCACGGGATCGCGATCCTCGCGTACAGCCCTCTGGCCCGGGGACTCCTGACGGGCAAGTTCACGGCCGAGGCCTCCTTCCCGCCAGGCGACAGCCGGGCCCAGGAGAAGCGGTTCCAGGGCGAGGAGTTCCAGCGCAACCTGCGCCGGGTGGAGCATCTCAAGGCTCTGGCGGCCGAGCTCGGGAAGAGCGCGGCCCAGCTCGCCGTGCGGTGGGTGCTGGATCAGCCGGGTGTCACCGTCGCCCTCTGGGGGGCGCGGCGCCCGGGGCAGATCGCTGAAGCCGCAGGTGCCACCGGCTGGCACCTGACCGACGATGTCAAGGAGCGCATCGAACGGATCATGCGGAACGAGGCCGGGGCCGCCTGAACGGTCCCCAAGCGGGCGGGGCGTTCGGGTCGTGGCCTGGGCGCCCCGCCTGCCGCGCCCGTCCTCGACATCCCTCGTTCCTGGGCCGCAGCGACGCCAAACCGTCGGCGTCGACGCGCCCCCATACCCTTGACGGGACCCGTTGATGCAACTTATAGTAATAGCGACAGTAAGGTCTTGGGGGGAGAAGGATGACCGTCTCAGAGGCGCTGGAGCAGGTGAGGGCCCACGGGGGCAGGGTGACGCCGCAGAAGAGGGCGATCATCCAACTCCTTGCCTCCAGGGGCAACCCGGTGAGCGCGCCGGAGCTCTGCGAGGAGCTGCACGAGCGCTTCCCCGAGATGGCGGCGGACACCGTCTACCGGAACCTCCAAGGCCTGGTGGGCATCGGGGCGGTGGAGGTCTTCCATGTGCCCGACCGTGCGGACCGCTTCGAGTGGGTGGAGTACCATCACCACCATGCGGTCTGTCTCGGGTGCGGCAGCGTTACCTGCCTCGAGCCGTGCACGGGAGGGCTGGTGCCCTCAGGCCCCAGTGGCTTTCGGCCCGTTCGCCACGAGTTCCAGCTCTTCGGCTACTGCGACGGCTGCGACGTAACGACAGCGGCAGAGGCGGCGCCTTCCCGAGAGGAGGATGGAGCGTGAGGCTGGTTCGAGCCCTTGGACCCCCGCGGCGTGAGGCGCGGCTGCGCGGCAGGGGTTGGGTCCCAGGCGCCGTCGCGCTCGCGGCCGCCCTGGTCCTCGGCGGCCTGCTGGCGGGAGGGCCCACTCCTGCATCGGCCGGGCCCGTTCTCCAGGTGGTGACCACCCTGCCCCCCATCGCAGATCTGGTGGCCCGGGTGGGCGGTGAGCGGGTTGAGGTCTCGTCGCTCCTGCCGCCGGGGGCCAGCCCGCATGCGTACGAGCCGCGCCCTTTAGATGTCCGGCGGCTCTCCCGGGCGGATCTGGTGATGCTGGTGGGGGCCGGGCTCGATGAATGGATGGAGCCGTTGCTGGAGACGGCGGGTGGCGCGCCCTACCTGGCGCTGGCCGAGACCACCCGCCTGCTCCCGGCTTCCGAGGAGGTTCGGGTGCTCGCCTCCAACGCCGGGGACGGGCACGCCATCGGGGACGGAAACGCCACCGAGGATGGGCGTGCCCAGGAGGCCGAGCCCGGCCACGAGCACGACACGGGCCTCTGGGATCCCCACGTCTGGTTGGATCCCATCAGGGCCCGCGACGATCTGGCGCCGGCCGTGGCCCGGGCGCTGGCCGAGGTCGACCCGGCCGGGCGCGAGGCCTACGAGCGAAACCTGGCCGCCCTGCAGGCAGAGCTGACCCATCTGGACCAGGATCTGCGCACACTCCTGGCGCCTTACGAGGGGACCCGCTTCGTCGCCGTGCACTCGGCCTGGCGCTACTTCGCCGAGCGCTACGGGCTGCAGCAGGTGGCCAGCATCCAGGAGTTCCCGGGCCGGGAGCCGGGTCCGGCCTGGATGGCCGGCGTGATCACCCTGGCCCGGGAGCAGGGGGTCCGGCTGGTGGTGGCCGAGGCCCAGTTCGACCCGCGCCTGGCCGAGCAGCTTGCCCGAGAGACGGGCGCGAAGGTCATCCGGCTCGACCCGCTGGGTGGTGCCGGGGTGGCCGGGATGGAGAGCTACGATGCCTTGATGCGCGCCAACGCGGGCAGGATCGCCGAAGCGCTGGGCGCGAACGGCGCTGAGGGCGCGCCCGGCGGGTCCTGAGCGGGCGGCGGTCGTGCCAAGGGGGGTGATCGGATGGAGAGGCCCACTCAGCCTCTGGTGGAGCTGGAAGGGGTCCGGGTGGAACGGTCCGGCCGGCCGGTGCTGGATGACGTCACGCTGGCCGTCTATGCGGGTGAGTTCCTGGCGGTGGTGGGGCACAACGGTGCCGGCAAGAGCACCTTGCTGCAGGCGATGGCAGGGTTGCTGCCGGTCAGTGGCGGCCGGATCGCGCGCCGTCTGGGGCCCGGTGCGATCGGCTACGTGCCCCAGCGGCGGGGCTTCAACGATCAGCTGCCCCTGCGGGTGGAGGACGTCCTGGCCCTGCGGCTTGTGCGTCGCACCTCCCTCCTGCGCCGCTTGAGGCCCGCGGAGCGTGCGGCCATCGCCGCCGCCCTGGAGATGGTGGGGCTCACAGGCTTCGAGAGGCGGCCGTTCCAGGAGCTCTCGGGCGGGGAGCAGCAACGGGTCCTCCTGGCCCGTGCCCTCGCCGGCGGAGCGCGCCTGCTGCTCCTGGACGAACCCGAGGCCGCCCTCGACCTGCCTGCTCAGCGGCAGCTCTACGACCTCCTCGTCCGGCTCTGCCACGCATCGACCCTGGCCTGCGTGGTCGTCTCGCACGACGTGGGGCTGGTCAGCTCTCATGCGGGCCGGATGATGCTGCTGGAAGGCCGGGTGCGCGCGCTAGGGCCCACCCCGGAGGTGCTGGCCTCCCAGGCGCTGCAGGAGCTTTACGGGCCCCCGGAAGGGCCGGGGCCTCGCACCGGGGCTGGCGACGGTCCGCCCCTGGTGCTGCCAGCCTCGGGGCGGGCCGGGTAGGGGCATCCTTGGACGGGTGGGCGGGCGTGAGCGGGGCGGGCTGGCCCGGCGGAGCCGGCACGTCTGGTGGAGGTGGCCGGGATGGATGAGATCTTCGCGTACGAGTTCATGCGCCGGGCCTTGCTGGTGGTTCTCCTGGCGGGGGGCCTCTCGAGCCTGGTGGGCTTCTTCGTGGTCGCCCAGCGGCTGGCCTTTGCAGGGCACGGGGTGGCCCACTCGGCCTACGGAGGGCTCGCCATCGGCCTTCTGCTGGGGACGTCGCCCTTCTGGACGGGCAGCCTCTTCGCGGTGGCAGTGGCCCTCCTCATCGGCTGGACGACCCGCAAGGGACGGCTGCCCGAGGACACCACCATCGGGGTCTTCCTCGCGGCGGCGATGGCTCTGGGCACGGCGGTCATCAGCCAGGTGCCGGGATACGTGGACCTCTTCAGCCTCCTTTTCGGCAACGTCCTGGCCGCCAGGGCCGACGAGGTGGCCGCGCTGGCCGCGGTGGGGGGAGCGGTGGCCTTCTTCGTCATCCTCCGTTTCCACGACCTGCTGAGCGTTGCCTTCTCCGAGGAGCTGGCCCGTATCGACGGGCGACCGGTGGCGTTCCTCTACTACGGCCTGCTGGTGGCGGTCGCGCTGGTGGTGATGGTCTCGGTGCGGGCCGTGGGCGTCGTGCTCGCGTCGGCCCTGCTGGTGATCCCCACGGCCGCGGCCCGGCAGCTGGCCTCGGGCTACCGGGGCGTCCTGGGCGCCTCCCTGGCCGTGAGCCTGGCCAGCGGCGTGGGCGGCCTCATGCTCTCCTTCGTCTGGGACATCCCGTCGGGAGCGAGCATCGTTCTGCTGGCCACCCTCTTCTTCGCCCTCAGCCTGGCGGCGCGCCCGTTGAGGACCCTGTGAAGCCTTCACCCACGTGTGCCCCGGTGCGTTCCGCCCCGGGGGGGTGAAGAGCCGCCGGAGCGCGTTCGCGTTGACCGCGTGGGCGCCACGGGTATAATGGCCATGGATCGAAGATACTGCCCAGGGTAACGTCCGCAACGGCTTCATATGGAGGGACACGGCATGCGTCGCACCTTGGTCGCAGTATGGGTGGTGGTCTTGGCGGGCGCCGTCGGCCTGGCGGTCGCGGGAGGACCAAGCGAGCTGGCGGCGCTCCTGCTTCGCCCCAGACCGGAAGTGGGGCGCCGGGCCCCGGACTTCACCCTGACCTCCCTGGAGGGAGTGCCCGTCTCCCTCGGTTCGTTCCAGGGGCGCCCGGTGATCATCAACTTCTGGGCCTCCTGGTGCCCGCCGTGCCGGGAGGAGATGCCGCACCTGCAGGCGGCGGCCAAGGCCGACGAAGAGCTGGTGGTGCTGGCGGTGGACGCCACCCACACCGAACGGCGCCAGGAGGATGTGGCCGCCTTCGTGGAGGAGTACGGTCTCACCTTCCCTGTGGTCCTCGATCGGGACGGGGCGGTCAACGAGGAGTACCTGGTGCGGGCCCTCCCCACGTCGTACTTCGTGGACCGGCAGGGCGTGATCCGGGCCCGCTACCTGGGCGGGATGACCCCCCGTGCGCTCGAGGAGAACCTCAAGGCCATCCGGTAAGGCCGGACTGCACTCAGCTGCGCGGATTCTCGCGCACCTGCGGCTTCATCGTTCCCGTGCCGCAGACGCCGTAGATGGGGCAATACCCCGATCCGCCCGTGAAGAGAAGGACCAGGCCCGCGATCACCGCGACCACCTGCCCCGTCCCCTGGAGGGCCAGCAGGCCCGCCAGCAGCAGCGCGACGCCCGCCAGGGCCCGGAGGATCCGGTCCAGCTTCCCAACGTTGGTGCGCATGAGTGATCTCCTTCCACACGTAGAGTGGCCACCACGAGAGACTGATAACCCATACCCGTAGGTGTACTTCATCATAGGATCTCCGTATCCCTCGCGTCAAGCGCGAGGACAAGGAGAACGGCAGGGGAAGACGAATCGCTGGACGGTGTCGCGTACTCCACGCCGAAAGGGATGAGCCGATGCTGCTGGAAGGGAAGCGGGCGGCGATCTTCAACGTGGCCAACAAGCGGAGCATCGCGTGGGCCATCGCCCAGGCCTGCGCGCGGGAGGGCGCCGAGCTGGTGCTGGGCTACCAGAACGAGCGCCTGGGGGAGAAGGTGCGGGAGCTGGTCCCGGAGCTGCCCCGGGAGCCGGTGCTGGTGCCGATGGATGTGGCCACCGACGAGGGCGTCGAGGCCGCAGTGGAGCAGGTGCGCGCCCGGGCTGGTGAGCTGGACGTGCTGGTCCACAGCCTGGCCTTCGCGCCCAGCGAGGCGCTGGAGCGCCCCTACGTGGAGACCTCCCGGGAGGCCTTCCGCACGGCCCTGGAGGTGAGCGCCTACTCCCTGGCCCTCCTGGCACGCGCCTTCCGGCCGCTCTTGCGGCCCGGCGCCAGCCTGCTGGCCCTGACCTACTACGGATCGGAGAAGGTCATGCCCAACTACAACCTGATGGGCGTGGCCAAGGCGGCGCTCGAGTCCAGCGTCCGGTACCTCGCCTACGACCTGGGGGCGGACGGGATCCGGGTGAACGCCATCTCCGCCGGCCCCCTCAACACCCTCTCGGCCCGGGGTATCTCAGGATTCACCGGCATACTGCAGATCTACCGGGACCGGGCGGCGCTCAAGCGAAACATCGAGCACCGAGAGGTGGCCGACACGGCCGTCTTCCTGGCCAGCCCCCTCGCTTCGGGGATCACCGGGGAGGTGGTCTTCGTCGACGCCGGCTACAGCATCATGGGCGCCTGACCGATCCCGCGATCAAGGGCCTGCGCGGAGCGTCCGACGAACCTATGGGAGGGCTGTGCATCCATGCAGAGTCTCGGATCGTTCGACAGGCTGATCGGCCAGATCCACGGGATCCTGGGCGAGGTGCTCCTGGGCGCGGCGGTCTTCGGCATCCTGGTGGCGCTGGGGGAGATCGGCGCCGGCCGGGAGCCCCGCTGGTCCAGGCGGTTTCTGGGCGCCCTCAGCATCGTCCTGGCGCTGCAGTGGCTCCTGGGGGTCGCCAACTACGTCCTCGCGCCGCCGCTCCGCCGCCCGGAGCTCGGCCACCCCGGCCTCATGACGGTCCTGGTGGGCTTCGTCCAGTGGGGCAACGGCCGGCTGCGCCGGGGCGGGGAGCGGGCCGGCTGGCTGGTGGCGGGGCTGCTGGCCGTCACCGCCGCGGCCATGTACATGGGGATGCAGATGGTGCGCTGAGCGACGCCTGCCGCCATCCAGGCCGGACCCGGCCGTGCCTCACCCCGCCCTTGACCGCATCCCATCGCGCGTGGTACCTTGGGCCCCGGCGCCTGCACGACGCGTGGCTGGATCTCCTGGCGCACGGCCTACTCAGGCAGGAGGGGACGGCGGCGTGAACGAGCTGGAGCAAGCGACGCCGGTCAGGCAGCCCGCTCCGGGCGTGGAGCCGGTCACCCGGCCCGCGGGGGTCTTCGCCCACCGCGACTTCCGGCTTCTCTGGCTGGGGCAGCTGGTGAGCAACCTGGGCGACTCCTTCCTCAACCTGGCCCTCCTCTGGCTGGTGAAGGAGCTGACGGGCTCCGCCCTCCTGATGGGCACGGTGATGGCCGCCTACTCGCTCCCCTTTGTGCTGGTGGGCGGCATCGCAGGCGTCTACGCCGACCGGTGGGAGAAGCGCCGTCTCATGATCGCCTGCGACCTGCTGCGGGCGGGGCTCCTGGCCGTCTTTGTGGCCCTCTACTTCGCCGACGCGGTGAGCTGGCACCTCGTCCTGCCCATGGCGGTGGCGATGGGTTCGGCCACCGCCTTCTTCGAGCCCGCCCGGCAGGGAAGCCTCGTCTATCTGGTGAAGGAGCACGAGCTCACCCAGGCCAACTCCTTCTCCATGCTCACCCGGCAGGCGGCCCAGATGGCCGGCCCGGTGCTGGCGGGCCTGGTGGTGGCGACCTGGAGCGTGGGCGTCGCAGTGGTCATCGACCTGGTCACCTTCCTCGTGTCGGCCGCGGCCCTGGGGCTCATGCGCCTGGCCACCCCGCGCAAGGCCGCGGGGCGCGGCCTGGGCGCCGCCCTGGCCGACCTGAAGGAAGGCCTGGCCGCCCTGGTGGGTCACCCCGTCCTACGGTGGGTCTTCCCCCTGGGCATCGTCGGCAACTTCCTCTTCGGGCCGATCCCCGTCCTGCTCCCCCTCTTCGCCGACCAGGTTTCCACCCTGGGGCCGGTGGCCATGGGTTACCTGGAAGGCGCCGCAGGGGCCGGCATGCTGCTGGGCTCGCTGGTGATAGGCGTGGTCGGCGGTCGCTGGCGCAAGGGCCGTACGGGCATTACGGCCTTCTTCGGCATGAGTCTGGCCACCATCGCCTTCGGGCTCTCCCGGAGCCTGGCACCGGCCGTGGCCGGTTTCACCGCCTGGGGCTTCTTCAACCCTCTGATCAACGTGCCCATCACCACCATGGCCCAGCAGGAGATCCCGGCCGAGCAGCACGGGCGGGTCTTCGGGGTCTTCCTGGCCGCGATCATGGCGGCGCAGCCCATCTCCATGGCCTTTGGCGGGGTCCTAGGCGACGCGCTGGGGGTGCGGGCGGTCTACACGGGCAGCGGGGTCATCTTCCTGGGTCTCGCCCTTTTCGCCGCCTCCCTGCGCCCGCTGCGGGAGGCGCGCTGAGGGCGCTCAGCGGGGCCGGATGCCGTTCAGCAAGCGCCAGAACCGCTCGGAGAGCCGCTCCTCGTAGCGGGCCAGGAGCACCGCCAGGGCCAACGCCCCGGCCGCCAGGAGCACCCAGGCCGCCGGGGAGAGTTCCACCAGCCGCGCCCCCGTGAGGCTCCCCACCACGATCGCCGGCGTCCGCCCCACCAGGACCAGCACCATGAAGAGCCGGAAGGGGATGGGGGAGAGCCCCGCGGCCAGGCATGCGACGTCGTCGGGCAGGAAGGGAATGAGGAAGAACAGGAAGAGAGCGGTGGCTCCCCGCCGCCGCACGAAGCGGTCGACGCGCTCCAGCGTGCCCCGTGAGACCATACGGACCACCAGCGGCCGGCCGAACCGCCGGGCCAGGAAGAAAGCCAGGGCCGAGCCGGCCACGATGCCCACCTCGCTCACCAGCGAGCCGATCCAGGGACCGAAGAGGAAGCCGCTGGCCACCGCCGTGGCGGCGCCGGGAATGGGCGCCACCACCACCTGCACCACCTGGAGGACCGCCATCACCAGCGGGCCGGCCACGCCGAACTGCTCCACCCAGGCCTGGATCGCCTCAGCGGAGCCCAGCCCGCGCATGGTCGCCCGCAGCGCTGGCACGAGCCCCGAGCGCGCCAGGATCCAGAGCACCGTGGCGGTCGCGAGGGCAAGGAAGAGCCCGAAGGCCACGGTACGGGGGCGGGCGGGCCAGGAGGCGCGTGCCCGTTGGCGTATCAAAGGATCCCCTCCGTCGGTCCGTCCCGTCCAGTATACCATCGGGCACACCATCTCCGGCAGGGGTCGTGGGGAGGGCCTTTCCCCAGTGCCCGACGCTCCGGCGCCGTCTCATTTCGCGTCAACGGCTCGGCCCTCATTTCTGAGAGGCGGGCGGACGAGTATGAGGGGCATGCATGGGGGGATGGGCATCATGAAGGAGATCGTGCCGGCACCGTGAAGCTCCCATGCCAGGGAGGCACCTCAGAGCACCGCTGAGGAGGATCAGGATGCCCAACGACGCGGAAACACCGGCACCATCCGTCCTGCGGAGCACGCGACCCTACGGGATCTGGGAAAGTCCCATCCGGCCCTCGGTCCTGGCCCAGGGCTTGCGCTTCTCGGACGTGGCCTGGGACACGGTGAGCGACCGGCTGGTCTGGCTCGAGGAGCGCTCGGACCGGGGCGTGCTGGTCTGCTCCGACCTCCAGGGCGAAGCCCCCCGCGACCTGACCGCGGAGCGCTCGGTCCGGGCTCGGGTGGGGTACGGCGGCGGGGACTTCACCGTGGCCGGGGGCTCCACCTACTTCGTCTCGGAAGGGAGGCTCTTCCGCCAGGATCTCGCGCAGGGCGAAGCACGACCCATCACCCCCGGCTTCGGCGACCTGGCCTCTCCCACCGTCTCGCCCGACGGGCGCTGGGTCCTCTTCGTGAGCAGCCACGAGCGGGTGGACCGCCTGGCGGTGGTGGACGCCGAGGGGCGGCTGTGGCCTCAGAAGCTGGTGGAGGGCGACGACTTCTACATGCAGCCGTGCTGGCACCCCTCTGGCACCCGGATCGCCTGGATCGCCTGGAACCACCCCCAGATGCCGTGGGACGGCACTCGCTTGCACCTGGCGGACCTGGGCGTCGAGGGGTCGCTTCCCGCGGTGCGGCAGGACGAGGTCCTGGCCGGGGGAGAGGACGTCTCCATCTTCCAGCCGTGCTTCTCGCCGGACGGGCGGTTCCTGGCCTACGCATCCAGCGAGACCGGGTGGTATCAGATCTACCTCTACGACCTCGAGCGTCGCACCCGGGTCCAGCTCACCGACGGCCTGGTGGACCACGGCCGGCCTGCCTGGCGCCAGGGCATGCGCAGCTTCGGCTTCGGCCGAGATGGGCGGGTGGTCTACGCAGTGCGGAACGAGTCGGGCTTCCACCGGCTCTGGGCCTACGACGTGGAGCGGCGGGCGGGGCAGCCGGTGCAGGGCCTGGAGGGCTACACCGCGCTGGATCAGCCCACGTTGAGCCCCACCTCGGGTCGCCTGGCCCTCATCGCTTCCTCCTCGCAGACACCGGCACGGGTGGTGGTGCTGGAGGTGGGGCGGGGCGCGGTGGGCGCCGGATCGGGCGGGGCGCCGGCCACGTCGGGCGCCGCATCGTCCGCCGTCCCTGCGGCCGTGCGGATCGTGCGGAGGAGCCAGCCCGAGACCCTTCCGGCGCCGGAGCTGGCCCGCCCCAGGGCGCTCACCTGGCGCTCCGGCGACGGGGCCGAGGTGCATGGCCTCTACTACCCGCCCACCAGCACCCGCTACCAGAGCCCGGGCCTGCCGCCGGCCATCGTTCACGTGCACGGCGGGCCCACCTCCCAGGCGCTCGCCGGTTGGTCGCCCCGGGCCCAGTTCTTCGCGACGAGGGGCTTTGCGTTCCTGGAGGTCAACTACCGGGGCAGCACCGGCTACGGCAAGGCGTACATGGATGCCCTGAAGGGCCAGTGGGGCGTGCACGACGTGGACGACGCGGTGAGCGGCGGCCGCTACCTGGCCGAGCAGGGTCTGGCTGACGGGGACCGGCTGGTGATCATGGGCGGGAGTGCGGGCGGCTACACGGTGCTCCAGGCCCTGGCCACCCACCCGGGCTTCTTCAAGGCGGCCCTCTGCCTCTTCGGCGTCTCCAACCTCTTCACCCTGGCGGCCGAGACCCACAAGTTCGAGGAGCGCTACCTGGACTCGCTCCTGGGTCCCCTGCCGCAGGCGGCGGCCATCTACCGGGAGCGGTCCCCCATCTTCCATGCCGAGAAGATCCGGGATCCCATCGCCCTCTTCCAGGGCGAGGAGGACCGGGTGGTGCCCAAGAGCCAGGCCGAGACGATCGTGGCCTCCCTGCGGGCCCGACACGTGCCCCACGAGTACCACCTCTACCCCGGCGAGGGGCACGGCTGGCGGAGACAGGAGACCATCGAGGCCTTCTACAAGGCGGTGGAGGCGTTCCTGAGGCAGTACGTGGTCTTCGCCTGAGGATGCGTCGCGTCGTCACGCGGGCTGGTAGACCCGGGCCTCATCCAGGGTGACCACCCGTCGCTCCCGGGCCGAGCGGATCAGGGCGAAGACGGTGGCCACGTCGCCCACCTCCAGCTCGGGCGGCACGGAGATGGCCTCCTGCCCGGTGAGGGCCTTGTGCAGGTTGAGGAGCTCGTTGGTATACCCCTTGGCGGGCTCGTAGGGGATCTGCTCGGAGGTGCCGTCGTAGTGGGCCACGTTGATGGTGCCCGCCCAGCGCTCCTCCAGGAAGATCTCGCCGTGGGTCCCGAAGATCCGGAGGCCGATCAGGGGCCGCTGCGTCTCCTTGCCCGCGCCGAAGAAGGTGAAGTGGCCCGTGAGGCCGCTGGTGAAGAGGAGGTTCGCCTGCAGGACGGCGTAGGGTGAGAAGTCGTCGTCCTGAGGCACCCCGAAGGCCTGGACCTGGTGGATGGGCCCGAAGACGTGCCGGAGCCCCGCCAGGTCGTGGAGGGCCGTGTCGAGGATCTGGCCGCCGGGGAAGTCGGGGTGCTGCCGCCAGTCGCGCCCGGCGAAGTGATTGGCCCACATCCGCGCCGGGAAGTCGCTCACCCGGTTCTGGATGAAGTAGACGGCGGGTCCGACCCGCTCCTGGCGCACCAGGTCGCGGATGCGGTCCATCTCCTCGCTGTAGCGGTAGTTCTCGGCCACCAGGATGGGCACGTCGAAGCGCTGCGCCAGGGTGCGTGCCCCGTCGAGCTGGTCGGGGGTGGCGGCCAGCGGCTTCTCGGCCAGGATCGCCTTGCGGGTGCCGGCGATGACCGATGCCACGGCCTCGGTCACGGGGTAGTTGGCCTCGATGGGCACCATGATGTCCACCACGTCCACGTCCGGCCGGCGGGCCAGGGCGACGGCATCGTCCTCCACGGCCGAGGCGGCGAGGCCCAGGTTGCCTGCCCAGCGCTCCGCCTTGAAGCGGTCCGCGTCGCAGAGGGCTGTGATCTCGAAACGGTCCTGCAGCTTCCGGTAGGCGGGCAGGTGCAGCTTCTCGAAGGCCATGCCCGTTCCCACGATCCCCACACGCAGCTTCTGCATGGTATCTCCCCCTCGGTCCTGCCCCCTGGCGCGGCGGGCTCGCCCCCAGTATCTCCCCGGTTCGGGCGCGGCTTCGCCTGCGCCCGATGGGAACTCTTCCCCGTCCAGGGGGGCTCGCGCCAGGCAGGGAAGGGCAGGCCCGGTGGCCAACCTCCGACGCCGGGACACGAGTGCGGAGGTGAGGGCATGGAGACGAAGAGCCTGGGCGCGGGGGCCCGGGTGGCCCGGATCGGCATCGGGACGTGGGGCATGGGCGAGGATCCGGCGCGGGCGGCGGACGAGGTGCGGGCCATCCAGGCGGCCGTCGACCTGGGCCTTACCCTGATTGACACCGCGGAGATGTACGGGGAAGGGGGCGCCGAGGAGGTGGTGGGCCGCGCCATCGCTTCCGTCCGTGAGCGGGTCTTCCTGGTCACCAAGGTCTACCCGTGGAACGCCTCCTACCGGGGGATCCTGCAGGCTGCCGAGCGGAGCCTGCGCCGCCTCGAGACCGACGTGATCGACCTCTACCTTCTCCACTGGGCGGGCGAGCATCCCATCGAGGAGACCATGCGCGGGATGGAGGAGCTGGTGGACCGGGGTTGGGTGCGCTTCGCCGGGGTGAGCAACCTGGCGGTCCCCGAGATGGAGGCGGCCCGGGAAGCGCTCACCCGGGTGCCGCTGGCCTGCAACCAGCTCCTCTACCACCTGGAGGATCGCAGCATCGAGCGGCGCGAGCTGCCTTACTGCCTGATGGAGGGGGTGGGGGTGATGGCCTACTCGCCCTTCGGCCACGGGCACTTCCCCGAGCCCGGTTCGGCGAAACACGACCTCCTGGCCTCCATCGGTGCCCGGTACGGCAAGACGCCCCGGCAGGTGGCGCTCAACTGGCTCACCCGCCGGCCTCACGTGGTGGCCATCCCCAAGGCGGTGAGCCCGGCCCACCTGGAAGAGAACGCCGGCGCGGCCGGCTGGGACCTGACCGCTGAGGACGCCGCGGCCATCGACCGGGCCTTCCCCCTGCCCGAGGACGACGGGACCCTGCACATGCTGTGAGGCCGGTCAGGGCCGGTCGTAGGGCCGCCGTCCCGAGACCACCACGAAAGAGCCCTGGCCGTGGCCGTCCAGGGTGGGCTCGGGTCCGGTCAGCTCATCCAGCTCGCTGAAGAGGGTCTGGCGGAACTCGACGGACTCGAGGCCGGCGGCCCGCAGCAGCTCCTCCACCTCCCGGGCGGAGAAGAAGGTGGCCACGGAGTAGAAGGGATGCCCGGCCTTGTGGGCCTCGTAGCGCCGGCCGAGGGGGCTTTCCCGGTCCACGAAGCCGACCAGCAGGCGGCCGCCGGGCCGGAGCACCCGGTACGCTTCGGCCACAGCCCGGGCAGGGTCGTCCACGAAACAGATGGTGGTGACCATCAGGACGAAGTCGACGGACCGGTCGGCGAAGGGCAGGTGCTCGGCGACCCCGGCCACCGCGTCGATTCCCCGACGCCGCGCCAGGCCCCGCATGCGGGCCGAGGGTTCCACGCCCCGGCGGATGCCCAGCGGCCCAGCGAACCGGCCGCTGCCCACGCCCACCTCCACACCTTCCCCCGGGGGCAAGAGCGACCGGACCGCCTCCAACTCCGAGGCGTACGCGTACAGGTGCCTGTGGAACCAGGCCTCGTAGGCGCGTGCGTGTCGCTCGAAGGGCTCGATCCTGGGTGCCAGCCCCCTCGCCCCCTCTAGCCAGGAGTTCGGGAGGCTCGCCCGGTTACCTCCCCTGACTTCCGCCCGAGACCGGCCGCTGGATCGGGCCGCCTAGGCGACCCGGTACCCCTCTTCTGCGACGGCCTCCCGGATCTGCTCGTCGGTGACCTGCGCGGGGTCCAGGGAGACCACGGCCTTGCCCTCGGAGAGGCTGACCAGGGCCCGCTTCACGCCGGGCAAGGACTCAATGGCCTTCGTCACCGCACGTACGCAGTGATCGCACGTCATGCCCTCGATGCGATAGGTCTTCTCCATGAGTCGATCCTTCCTTTCGCGGGAACTCTCTGCCGTGCCTGCCACGCCGGGCACGGGTACCTCCCCGGGGTGTCCATGCAGACATCCGCAGTTTACGAGGGGCAGCGCCGAACGTCAAGGCGTCTTGCACCTTTGCGTGCGAAGTGGTAAGGTGGTACTGACCACTTCTCCTCGAAGAAGGGATCCACGTCTTGAGCCTTACCATGAGCAGCTTCGCCATCATCCTCGCCATCTCCGTGTCGGCCGGCTTCCTCGGCTCCCTGCTGGGCCTGGGCGGCGGAATCATCGTCATACCCGCCCTCACCGCGGGGATGGGCTTTCCCCTTCGGGCGGTGATCGGGGCCAGCCTGGTGTCGGTCATCGCCACCTCCAGCGGGGCCGGGGCCGCGTACGTGCGCGACCGGCTCACCAACATGCGGGTGGCCATGTTCCTGGAACTGGGCACCACCACGGGGGCGTTCGCCGGGGCCTTCCTCGCCGTCCTGCTCGATCCCAAGTACCTATACTTCCTCTTCGCGGCAGTGCTCCTCTACTCCGCGGCCGGCATGTTCCAGCGCCGAAACCTGGAGGGCGCAGGACGGGTGCCCCCCAGCCGGCTGGCGGAGCGGCTCCACATGGAGGGGAGCTACCACGACGAGCTCCTGGGCCGGGAGGTGTCGTACCGGCCGGGCCGGGTGATCCCGGGCCTGGGGGTGATGGTGGGCGCCGGGGCGCTCTCGGGCATCCTGGGCATCGGCTCCGGGCTCTTCAAGGTCCTGGGTCTCGACATGGTGATGGGCCTCCCCATCAAGGTTTCCACCGCCACCAGCAACTTCATGATCGGGGTGACGGCGGCCGCGTCTGCGAGCGTCTACTTTGCCCGGGGCGACATCCGGCCGGACCTGGCTGCGCCCGTGGCCCTGGGAGTGCTTGCCGGCGCCTGGGTGGGCAGCAAGCTCCTGCCCCACCTGCCGGGGAAGGCGATCCGGTATCTCTTCATCCCGCTCCTCATCTACATGGCCGTGGAGATGCTCCGTCAGGGGGTGATGTCGTGAACGAGGCTCGAAGCCACGTGAACCCGCTGCGGCCCAGGGAGCTCGACCCGGTGCTGGAAGGCGGGGGGGTGCCCGCGGGATCCGAAGGGCAGCCCGAGCCGGCGAACCGCGGCGGGGCCGAGGCCGGCACCGACGACCTGGCCGCCATGGAGACATGGATCAGCCGGTTGCTGCAACTGGGCGTCCTGGCCAGCGCCGCGGTCATTGCCCTGGGGGTGATCCTCTGGGCGGCCACGGGGGAGACCGGCTATGCGCCCGGCACCTACCCGCTGGGTTTCGGTTCCATCCTGGCCGGCGTGCTCGCGGGGCGGCCGCTGGCCGTGATCCAGGTGGGGCTCGTCCTCCTGGTGCTCACGCCCATCTTTCGCGTGGGGGCGGCCGTCCTCCTCTTCCACCGCCAGGGAGATCGGGCCTACACCCTCATCACCTTGGCCGTCTTCCTGATGCTGGCGGCCACGTTTCTGGCGGGAGGGGGCGGGGGATGACGTCCCCGGGCGGCCGGGGGCGCTCCGCCGCCACCCCTGGGTCGCGGCGGGGAGAGGCGCGGCTGCCCGAGGGAACGCTCCTGGCCCGGGGCGGCGCCGTTCCGCTCCACCACCAGCTCCGGCTGGCCCTCCAGCGCCTGATCGAGGAGGGCGTCTGGAAGCCGAACGAGCGGCTGCCCGGCGAGCGGGCGCTCACCCAACGGTTCGGCCTCAGCCGGGCCACGGTGCGTCAGGCCCTGCAAGAGATGACCGCCGCGGGACTCCTTGTGAAACGCCACGGCAGCGGCACCTACGTGGCCCCACGGCGGCTGGAGGAGACCCTGGCGGTCCTGAAGGGCTTCGCCGAGGAGCTGGTGGACCAGGGGCTCGCCCCGCGGGTGCGGGTGGTGCGGGCGGGCCCCGTGGGGGCGGCCCCGGAGGTGGCGAAAGCACTGGGCGTTCCCGCCGGCGCCTCCGTGGTGGAGGTCAGCCGGATCGTGCAGGTGGAAGGGGTCGCTCTGCTGGCCGACGACAGCTTCCTGCCCCAGGCGGTGGGGGAGCTGGTGTTGATGGCCGGTCCGGGCCGCTCCATCTACGCGACCCTGGACCTCCTGGGCCACCCGCCGGCCGAGGGCGAGCAGACCATCGCCTCGGCCCCGGCCGACGAGCGCGACGCCCGCCGCCTGGGGTTGCGGCCGGGCGAGCCGGTGCTGGTGGCCCGGCGCGTCACCCGGCTGGCTGACGGCACCCCGGTGGAGTACCGGCGCGCCGTTTACCGCGCGGAGCGCTACCAGTACAGGGTGCGGCTGCACCGGGCAGCGGCCCCGGAGCAGGGATCGGCCTGACCGGCGGCGAAAGACGCTCGAGCCAACGCCGGAATCATGCCGGCACGAATCGAGGTCTTTCGGGATTGCGCCGCCAGCACCAGCCGAATGGTTCCGCGTCCGGGAGCGCCACGGGCCGGGATGAGCCCGCCCGCCGCGGCGCCTCGCTCCTGCAGGCCGCCTCGGCCCTGAAGCACCGGGATTTCCGCCTCTTCATGACCGGCCAGCTGGTCTCCCTCACCGGGACCTGGATGCAGGCGGTGGCGCAGGCATGGCTCGTGCTGCAGCTCACGGGCTCTCCCTTCAAGCTGGGGGCGGTCACCGCCGTGCAGACGCTGCCCGTGCTGGTGCTCTCCCTCTTCGCGGGGGTGGTGGCGGACCGGCTCCCCCGCCGTTCGGTGCTCCTGGCCACCCAGACCAGCATGATGCTCTTCGCGCTGGCCCTCTCGGCTCTGACCTGGACCGGCGTGGTTCAGTACTGGCACGTGGTGGCGCTGGCCCTGGGGCTGGGGCTCGCCAACACCTTCGACATGCCCGCCCGCCAGGCGTTCATGGTGGAGCTGGTGGCGCCCGAGGACATGGTGAACGCCATCGCCATCAACTCGTCGGTCTTCAACGTGACCCGCCTGGTGGGACCGGCGGTCGCGGGGCTGATCACGGGCCTGTGGGGACCCGCACCCGCCTTCCTGCTCAACGGGCTCACCTTCCTGGCCGTCATCGCCAGCCTGATCCTGATCCCGCCGCGGCCCCGGCAGCATGCGGTGGGGGTCCAGCGGGGGCTCCTCTCCCACGTGCGCGAGGGACTGCAGTACGTCCGGCGCACCCCCCGGGTGGCCCGGGCCATCCTCCTCCTGGGCGCCCTCTCCACCTTCACCATGAACGTCAACGTCCTGGTGCCGGTCTTCGCCCGGGACGCGCTGGCCCAGGGCGCCACCGGGTACGGCCTCCTCATGTCGGCCATGGGGGTCGGGGCGCTGGTGGGCGCCCTCTACCTGGCGGCCCGCAGCCACGAGGGGGACCCGACGGGGCTCCGGATCGCGGCGGCCTTCGTCCTCTCGGGCGCCCTGGTGCTCTTGGGGCTCACCCGGCAGTACGCCCCGGCCCTGGCGGTGATGATGGCCGTGGGCTGGGGGATGGTCAGCTTCAACGCCAGCACCAACAGCACCCTGCAGATGAACACCCCCGACACCTACCGGGGGCGGGTGATGAGCCTCTACAGCCTCATGCTGGTGGGCGTGGCTCCCATCGGCAGCCTCCTCACCGGGGCCGCGCTGGACGCCTGGGGTCCGGCGGCCACCGCGCTCCTGGCCGGCGGGGCGGGGTTCCTCTTCGCCGTGATCCTCCAGCCCTGGCGCGACCTGCGCCGCTCTCCTGAAGCGGCCTGAGGTCTCCGTGGACGGGCGGACGCAAGCCGTCTGAAGCGCACGCCCGGGCCACGCTCCCCTTGCACCTGCGGCTTCACCCTCATCCTTTCGGTCCCGGCGGTCGATACCGCGCGGGGGGAGCTTCTCGGTGCGCGCGGTGCGCCGCCGGCGGGGCCTTCCGACCACGGTACCCGGCACCGCCCGGGTGAGGAGGGAAACGAGGTGCACTGGTTCCGACGACCCAGGGAGCGGGCCCCTCGCGTCGCCGCGCCGGCGGGGCGGAGGAGGCGCCGTGGCGTCTGGCGGCGGACAGGGTGGCTGAACCCCTGGCGCCTGGTGGAGAACCGCTCCACCCTCTTCAAGATCGTCCTCCTCGTGGTGCTGGTCTCCGCCGCCACCGCCTACGTGGGGTGGACGGGCTACACCGGGCTGCAGGCCACCAGCACCACGGTGACCGGGCTCATCGACAGGCGGATTCCGCTCCTGGAGAGCCTGGGTGCGGCGCAGAGCAGCGTGTGGGAGGCGGCGGCCGCCGCGTACCGGACCGTGCTGGGAAGTGCGGACGAGGCCCGGGGCATGACCGAGACGGCCCAGTTCCGGGGCCGCGTCGCCACCGCGGCGGCACGCCTCGGCCAGCTTCGCCCTCAGATGGCCCCGGAGGATCAGGCGATCCTCCAGGAGGTTCTGGATCACCTGCAGCAGTGGGCGGATGGCACGGAGGAGCTGGGGCGGCAGGTCTCCGCGGGGGAGCTGGAGGCGGCCGCGGCGCTCTCCCGGGTGGACGGGCTCCAGCGGGAGCACCTGGACCATGCCAACCGCATGCTCTCCCAGCTTTCCATCGTGATCAAGACCGACATGCACATCGCCAGGCAGGAGACCCTGGACCTCTTCCAGCGCGCCAGCGCCTCCATGGTGATCACCATGGGTGCCGCCACCCTGCTGAGCCTGGTGCTGGGCGTGCTGCTGGCCCTCTCCCTCAGCCGGCCGCTGCGCCGGTTGTCGGAGTTCGTGGGGAGCGTGGCCCAGGGAGACTTCTCGGGAAGGGCCGAGGGCCTCGAGCAGCGGGACGAGGTGGGGCGGCTGGCCGCGGGGCTGAACACCGCCGTCCGCCAGGTGCGGGCCATGCTCCACCAGGTCCGCCAGGCGGCCAGGGCGGTGAACGCCTCGGGGAACGCGCTCACCCAAGCCTCCGCCAGCGTGACCGACGGCATCCGGCAGGTGAGCCGCACCGTTCAGGAGCTGGCCCGAGGGGCGGACGAGCAGTCCCGGAAGCTGGCAGGCGCCCAGGAGGTCCTGCAGGGCCAGGTGGGCCGCCTGCAAGGGGCGGCGCAGGCCGCGGAAGCCATCGCCCGTGAAGCTGCGGCCCTCTCACGGGAGGCCGAGGCGGGTGAAAGCTCCGTAGGCCAGGTGCACCAGGGCCTGGCGCGCATCCGCGAGGCGGTGGGCCGCTCGGGCGAGGCAAACCAGCGGCTCACCCAGGGGACCCTCCGCATCAGCGAGGCGGTGGACCTGATCCACACCATCGCCGACCAGACCAACCTGCTGGCCCTGAACGCCTCCATCGAGGCCGCTCGGGCCGGCGAGCACGGCCGGGGGTTCGCGGTGGTGGCCGCCGAGATCCGCAAGCTGGCCGAGCAGGCGGCGGGGGCCGCAGAAGAGATCCGGCGCCTGATGGACCAGGTCCGAACCGAAGCCTCGGGCGTGGAGGCGAGCGTGGGGAGCCTCACTCAGGAGGTGGACGAGGGCGTTCCCGTGATCCGCTTGTCGGCCGAGAGCTTCCGGCAGATCGCCGCGGCGGTGAAGGGCCTCAGCGGGCGGGTCGTGGAGCTGGCGCGCACCCTCGACCGGGTGGTGGAAGGGAACCGCCCCGTGGAGGCCGCGGTGGAGGAGGTCGTCTCCATCTCGCAGGAGACGGCGGCCGGCGCCCAGGAGGTGGCGGCGAGCACCCAGGAGCAGGACGCCTCCATGCAGGAGATCGCCGCTGCCGTGCGTCAACTGGCCGGGCTGGCCGGTGAGCTGGAGGAGGGGTTGGCCCGCTTCCGGCTGGCCGCCGAGTCGGAACCCGGGGCCGGGGGCGGCGGGAGCGACGCTCCCGCTGAATCGACGGCCTTTCCGGCCTGACCGCGGGCCCTCCCCAGCCTGACCGTGGGCGTCCCTCTCCCGGGGGCAGCTCTCGTGGTTTTCCATCACCATGACGGCCGGCCGGACCAGCCTGGACGCCAGAGCGAGGCCCCCCGGCCGCCCGGTGGCCTCCACCACCACGTCGCAACGGGCGGAGAGCGCCCCGACCACCGTCACCCGGTCCGTGGGGCGCACGTGCACTTGGTCCACAACCTCCAGGGCTGCGGCCAGGGGCTCGCTGAAGACCGCCTGGCGGTCCGGAACGCCCTCGGGCACCGGGTGGAGGTTGGCTTCGGGGAGCACGCAGTACTCGGCGAAGGCGCCGTCCCAGTCCCTGATCCCCAGGACCCTCACGTTGCGGCAGTGCCTTCAACGCCTCACCCGGGCCCGGCTCCGGGATCGGACGCTCCACGAGCCGGACCTGGCCCGCCTGGACCGCCAGTGCCTGCATGACCCCAGCTCCCTGCCAGCGCGATGGTTAAACCGGAGAGACGCCTTCACGGGTGCCAGGGCAACTCCTTCCCCGCCGGCGCCCTTACGACCCTTTCCGGCGACGGGGCCGTCGGACCGGCAGGGTTTCGTTGAGATACAGAATTCCTGTCAAATTGGGACGACCCCCTCAAGCCCGTGGCAAGGCTGTCGATAACCAATCGTAGCACGGAGAAGTTCCCGGGCACGGGCGTGCCCGTGGGAGGAGTGTCCGTGGAGCGCTTGGCTGACCGCATGGGCCGGTGGCTCGCCTCCGAGTTCGACTGGACGCCCGAGCAGCAAGAGGTCGCAACCTTCTCTCTGGTCCTCGTCGTCTCCACGTCGTTCACTCTGCTTCTTATCCTTCTCTTGTCCTGGGCTGCAGGTGTCCTGGCGGAAGCGCTCATCATGGCCGGAACGTCGGCTCTGCTGAGGATGTTCGGCGGAGGAGCGCATCTCTCGGGTGGATGGCGATGCGGCTGGGCTAGCGCACTCGCGGTGACAGGTATGGCCCTTGTCGCGCATGGCGTCGGACCTGTCGTGGGATCGACCTTGGGGATGGCGACGCCTTGGGTGCTCCCAGTGACCGGGCTGGCCGTCGCGGTCGTCATGGCCCGACTGGCACCCGTTCCAGCGCCCGAGAAACCCATACGATCTGAACGGCGCCGCCGAAGCCTGCGCGCGCTGGCCATAGCAGTGAGCGTGACGTGGGGCGGGGCGTGGGCCGTGATCCTGAGCCTCCGGGAAGTTCAGCCTGCCCTCTGGCTCGCCTCGGCCTTCGGACTGTTCCAGGAGACGCTCTCGGTAACCCCTTCGGGAGGACGCGCCGCTCGTTGGCTTGACCGGACGATAGCACAGGTTTTCATGAAAGGAGGTGAGACGGCGTGAAGAGAATGCTTGGACCGATGATCCTGGCCCTTCTTGGGTTCTTGGCCGCCACGAACGTAACATACGCGTGCGCCTGGTTCTGGTACCAGCCAAAGCCGCCGAAGGCTTTGATGGCGACTAAGTAGGGAGCGAAGGCTGACATGGCGGTCAGCGGCGGCGCGTCATCATCGAAGGGCCTTCGGGAGTGCTCCGAATGGCCCGCTGGGTTCTGATCTACCTGCTCGGCTTTCTGCCACAGACGTTTCTCCTTCTCTACGCTGCGCTCGGGCTCGTGGGCGCACGCGCTGGCTCACGGCGCCTCGCAGTCCCGGCTGCGACACTGGGGCTGGTTGCGCTCATGCTGCGCCCCACCTTGTCCCAAGGTTGGTATATTCCGGTTTCCATGGCGATCCTCGTGGCAAGTCTCATGCTTTTCAGACTGGCGTCTACCTTGGAGGCCGTCGCGGCGGCAGCCATCGGTTTCATCCTCATAGCTGCAGGTGACCTCTTTGTCATGGCTCCCACCTTCTACCTCCTTGGTTTCAGCTACGATCAAGTAGTGGAATCCCCTCGGCTGTACGTCGTCTTTGGCTCCCTGGAGGGAACGTTCCTCGCAGTTGCTGCCCTTCTGGTGCGGGTGAAGGCGGTTACTGTCGTATCGATCTCGCGTTGGGAGAAGGTTCTAGCTCAAAGGAGGGCAGGCAAGTGAGGAGGTCCTCACAAGAGGCTGCCGTTTCGCTTTCGGTATGGATTGTGATTATCATCCTTGCATTGGTTGCCGTGCTGACCTCGGGTCTCGCTGCCCTGCTTCCGCTCCTCATCAAACGTGAGGCGAGTGCGGGCGTGGACTTCGTCAGCGCCGTGTTCCCGACCATGGTCGCGGTCTTGGTGGCGTTTCTGGCGCTGTGGGCAAGCCGCCTGCTCATGGAGGAGGCGAAACGAGAGGCTGCAAGGGACTTGGAGCTCGCCCAGATGCGCTCCGACCTCGCCCTGGCCCAGAAAGCCCGCGAGCAGCGCCACGACCTCCTGAACCACCTCACCGTGGTCTCCGCCCTCATCCAGACGGGCTCGGCGGACCAGGCGCTCGCCTATCTCAGGAGGGCCACGTACGAGCAGCCGGAGGAGGCCGCCTCCGGCGCACCCGCCGCCCAGATCGACCCCGGATTCATCCTCGGACTCATGGGGCAGAAGCTTGCTCAGGCGGCACGGGCGGGTGTTGCGCTCGAGATCCACGTCCAGAACGAATCGGACCACCTCTGCATTCCGGACGTGGTCGCAGCGCGCATCCTGGGCAACCTCACCGACAATGCGATCGATGCGGCGGGGGAGGCAGGGGAAGGAACGGGGAAGGTCACGGTGGAAATGGTGCTGTCAGCCGGGCGTTGCCGGTTTCGCGTGCGGAACAACGGCTCGGTCATCACTCAGCAGCAGCTCAGCCGGATCTTCGCGGCGGGGGAGAGCACCAAGGGCGGGCAGCACCAGGGGCTGGGACTGCACATCGTCCAGCAGCTCGTCCGGGAATACGAGGGTTCCCTGTGCGTCCAAAGCGACGCGTCGACGGGTACGGAGTTCGACGTGCGGTTCGAGCCGGGCACCCGCCTTGCGAAGAACGGTTCGGCTCACGGGGGGCTGCACCGCCCGTTCCACTGGTAGGTCGCCTTGGGCGGACCCCCGGGGAGGTCGTCAGTGCGATGAAGGAGGCCGCCCAGAGGGTCCAGCGAGCACTGCGGGCCGCTGGCATCGAAGCGGAGATCACCGAGTTCCCCCAGGGCACCCGTACGGCGGCCGAGGCCGCGGCGGCGATCGGCACCGACGTGGCCCGGATCGTCAAGTCCCTGGTCTTCATGGCGGGGGACGTGCCTGTACTGGTGCTCACGTCGGGCGCCAACCGCGTGGACGAGGGGAAGCTGGCCCGCCTCACGGGTCAGGCGGTCCGCCGGGCCACCGCCGGCGAGGTCAGGGAGGCCACAGGGTTCGCCATCGGGGGCACCCCGCCTGTGGGCCACGCTCAACCCATCCCCGTGCTGGCGGATCAGGACCTCCTCCAGCACGAGATCGTCTGGGCCGCTGCGGGAACCCCGCAAACCGTCTTCCCCATCGCTCCGAAACGCCTGGTCGAGATCACGGGTGGCCGAGTGACCGACGTCAAGGAGGACCGCTGAGCGCGAAGGGCGCACCGGGGATGGGGTCGGCCGCCCCTGCCGCTCCCTTCACGGCTTCGGCTGCTGCATGGCCTGCTGGTAAACCTTGTACTGCGGCTCCTCCGCCTCCGTCTGGTTCACGCGGGAGCGCAGGGGCTGGATGATCTCACGGTCCATGACGTCGGCCAGGTGGCTGTAGAGGGCTTTGGCTTGAGGGTTCTCGGTGTCGAGGGCGAAGCTCTTGAACTGGGCCAGTGCTCCCTCGCACTGCACGAGTGTCTGGTGGAGCTTGGTACCAACGGTCATGGGTGTGCCTCCTCGGTGAAGGGTAAGGGACATGTAGCCCTCCAGAGTGTCTCCGGGTGGAGGGGCATGCTCTCTAAGAAGGATTGCCGGGATTGACAGGTGCTGACGCCGCCGCAGCACGGATCGCCGGTAGGGCCCGGGGGGCCCGAGGCCTGCGGGCCCGACGTTGTCCCTCCGCCGCCCCTTTGCTATGATGAGACTGTCCGCGGCGCCACACGAACGGAGGGACGGGCTCCATGAACCAGGCTCCGGAGACGATCGAGGGCTGGTACGCCCTGCACGACATCCGCCAGGTGGACTGGGCGGCCTGGGAAGCGCTCTCGCCCCAGCAGCGGGATGCGGCGGTGGAGGAGGCGGTGCGCCACCTGGAGTGGGCCCTGAATCTGCAGGACGGCCCTGAGGGCAGCAGCGCCCTCTACAGCCTGCTGGGCCACAAGGGGGACCTGATGCTCCTTCACCTGCGCCCCACCCTGAAGGAGCTGAACCGCCTGGAGCTCGAGTTGGACCGTACCCGCCTCGCCCAGGTCTCCCGGCGTACCTACTCGTTCGTCTCGGTCATCGAGCTGAGCACCTACGGGGCGGGCGGCCAGAAGGTGGAGGGTGACCCGCTCGACAACCCCTACTTGAAGAAGCGGCTCCACCTCCAGATCCCCGGCACCAGCCACGTCTGCTTCTACCCCATGAACAAGCGGCGGGGGGAGCGGGAGAACTGGTACCTCCTCCCCCCGGAGGAGCGGGCCGCCCTGATGCGGGACCATGGCGAGATCGGCCGCCGCTACGGCGACCGGGTGACCCAGATGATCACGGGAGCGGTGGGCCTTGACGACTGGGAGTGGGGGGTCACCCTCTTCGGGAACGACCCGCTGGCCTTCAAGAAGCTGGTCTACGAGATGCGCTTCGACGAGGCCAGCGCCCGGTATGCAGAGTTCGGGAGCTTCTTCGTGGGCGTCCGCCTCGAGCCGCGGGAGCTGCCTGGGTATCTGAGTCTGTAGGGCGGTCGCCCCGTAGGCGCAGAGCCCGGGGCTCGTCCGGCGAGAGGGCGTTGGGATGAGAAGCGAACGGTTCCTGCGGGCGTGCCGGCGCCAGCCGGTGGACGGCGCGCCCGTCTGGCTCATGCGGCAGGCCGGCCGATACCTGCCCGAGTATCGCACCATCCGGAGCAAGCACGATTTCCTCACCATGGCTCGCACCCCTGAGCTCGCGGCCCAGGTGACCCTCCTGCCCGTGGAGCGGGTCCACGTGGACGCGGCCATCCTCTTCGCCGACATCCTGCTGCCGCTGGACGCGCTGGGGCTGGGCGTCGCCTTCACCAAGGAAGACGGCCCCGCCGTCGCCCATCCCATCCGGTCCGATCGGGACGTGGCAGCCCTGCCCCCCTTCGATCCCCACGAGCAGATGGGGTACGTGCTGGAGACGATCCGCGTGGTGCGGAGGGAGCTGGAGGGAAAGGTTCCCCTGATCGGCTTCGCCGGAGCTCCCTTCACCCTCGCCAGCTACGCGGTGGAGGGGGGCGCCTCACGCGACTACCGCCGCTGCAAGGAGATGATGTGGAAGGCGCCCCAGGTCTGGCAGGCGTTGATGGAGCGCCTGGCCGACGTGACCCTCGCCTACCTGCGGGCCCAGGTGGAGGCGGGCGCCCAGGCGGTGCAGATCTTCGACTCCTGGGTTGGAGCCCTGAGCCCCGACGACTACCGGGAGCACGTGCTGCCCCACTCCCGCCGGGTCCTGGACGGGCTGCGGGCCACGGGCGTGCCGGTGATCCATTTCGCCGTCCAGGCCTCCGGCTACCTGGAGCTCATCAAGGAGGCCGGGGGCGACGTGATCGGCCTGGACTGGCGGGTGGACATCGGGGAGGCCCGGCGCCGGCTGGGACCCGACGTGGCCGTGCAGGGCAACCTGGACCCCATGGCGCTCCTGGCCCCGCCGCCCGTGATCGAGGCCAAGGTGGCGCGGCTCCTCGAGCGGGGCGGGAGCCTCAGCGGCCTGCCTGGGCACGTGGTGAACCTGGGACACGGCGTGCTGCCCGATACGCCCGTGGAGCACGTGATCACGATGGTGGAGGCGGTCCACCGGCTCAGCCGCAACCCGGCGGCCACGGCGCAGGTGAAGGGGGAAGGCCGCCCCGCGGAGAGGGAGGACCGCACGGTGCAGGAAGAAGGCCGGTCGGGGGAGGGGCGGGGCGGATGGACGCGGTCCTCCTGATGGCCTTCGGCGGCCCCGAGTCACTGGAAGAGATCCCAGGGTTTCTGCGGAGCCTGATGGGGCGCACGCCCCCGCCGAGGGTGGAGCACGAGGTCATCGAGCGCTACCACAGGCTCGGTGGGCGCTCACCCCTGCCCGAGGTGACCCGGCGCCAGGCCGAGGCGCTGGCCGGCGAGCTGGCCCGCCGGGGCCGGCCCCTTCGCGTCTACGTGGGCATGCAGCACGCGCGGCCCACCATCGGCGAGGCTTTCGATCGCATGGAGACCGACGGCGTCACCCGCCTGGTGGCCGTCAGCCTGGCCCCCTACCGGGCCCAGGCCAGTACCCAGGCGTACGAGGAGCGGGTGCAACGGGAGGTGGCCGAGCGCGGGTCCGGGATGGAGGTGCGCTTCCCCGGCGACTGGTACCTGCACCCCCGCTACGTGGAGGCGCTGGCCCAGCGGCTGGAGGAGGCCTGGAGCCACCTCTCCCCGCCGGAGCGGGCCCAGGTGCCCGTGATCTTCAGCGCCCACAGCCTGCCGGTGCGCTTCGTGGAGCAGGGGGACCCCTACGTGGAGCAGCTCGAGCAGACAGCCTCAGCGATCGCAGAACGCCTCGCGGGGGTTCCGTTCCCCTGGGAGTTGGCCTTCCAGAGCCAGGGCCAGGCCTCGACCGAGCCTTGGCTCGGCCCCGCCGTGGAGGAGGTCATGGACCGCCTGCACGCCCAGGGGCACCGGCGGGTGGTGGTGGATCCCATCGGCTTCGTCACGGACCACCTGGAAACCCTTTACGATAACGACGTCCTCCACCGGGAGCACGCCGCCCGGTTGGGCCTCGACTTCATCCGGGTGCGCTGCCCGAACCTGCAGCCCCGGTTCATCGAGGCCCTGGCGGACCTGGTGCTGGAGACGGCGGGGTGGGCAGCATGACCGATCGTTCCGGCGAAGCCCTCGACCTGGTGGTGGTGGGCGGCGGCGTGGCCGGGCTGGCCGCGGCCGTGGAGGCGACCGGGCAGACCGGCCGGGAGGGGTGCCCCCTTTCGGTGGCTGTGCTGGAGGCCTCGGGCAGGCCTGGCGGGAAGGTGCTCACCACGGAGGAGCAGGGCTACCTGGTGGAGGCGGGGCCGGACAGCTTCGTCACCAGCAAGCCCGGCGTGCTGGAGATGGCCCGCCGTCTGGGCCTGGAGAAAGAGCTGCTCCCCCAGGGTACCAACGGGTCGTACGTCTGGTCGCGGGGCCAGCTCCACCGCCTGCCGGAAGGGTTGTTCCTCCTGGTGCCCAGCCGCTTCCTCCCTTTCGTGACCTCCTCGCTCCTCTCGTGGCCGGGCAAGCTCCGCATGGCGCTGGACCTGGTCATCCCGCCCCGCTACGGCGAGGCTGACGAGAGCCTGGAGCACTTCGTGCTGCGCCGGCTGGGCCGGGAGGCCCTGGAAAGGCTGGCCGAGCCGCTGGTGGCCGGCATCCACGCCGGCGACCCCGCCACCATGAGCGTGCGGGCGACCTTCCCACGCTTCATCAAGATGGAGCAGCAGCACGGCGGCTTGGTCCGGGCGGCTCTCGCGGCCCGGGTGGAAGGGAGGCGCAGGCGCCGGAGCGCGGCCGCAGTACGGGGGGCGGCTCCCGGCCCCCGCCGGACCTTCTTCATGAGCTTCCGGCAGGGCCTCGAGAGCCTGCCGCGCGCCATGGCCGCCGCCCTGCCCCCAGGCTGCCTTCGGTTGGAGACGAGGGTGGATCGGCTCGAGCCGTTGCCCGCGGGCTTCCGGATTCACCTGGAGGGCGGGCAGGCCCTAGAGACGCGGGGGCTCGTCCTGGCCACACCCGCCGCGGAGACCGCCCGGCTCCTCCGCCCCCTGGACCCCGCGGCCGCAGACCTGGTGGCGTCGATCCCCCAGGTCTCCACGGCCACGGTCACCCTGGCCTACCGCCGGGAGCAGATCCCGCGGGCTCTGGCGGGCTCCGGCTTCGTGGTCCCGTCGGTGGAGGGCCGGAAGATCATGGGCCTCACCTACCTCTCCCGGAAGTGGCCCCGGCCCCAGCCGGACCCGGACGTGGAGGTGCTACGGGCCTTCGTGGGGGGCGCCGGGCACCAGGACCTGGTGGAGGCACCCCGGGAGGCGCTGGTCCAGGCGGTGCGGGAGGAGCTTCGAACGATGCTGGGCATCGAGGCTCCGCCCCTCTTCGCCCGCACGTTCGCCTGGCCCCGTGCCATGCACCAGTACACCGTGGGGCACCTGGAGCGGGTGGAACGCCTGGAGGCCCGGGCGGCCATGTTTCCTGGGCTGGCCCTGGCCGGGGCCGCCTACCGTGGGGTGGGGCTGCCCGATTGCATCGAAAGCGGCCTTCAGGCGGCAAGGAAGGCGCTGGCGACGTCGCCGGCCCCGTCTCTCGTCGGATAGATCGTTGGAAAGAGCGCGTTTCGTCTCACAGGATCCGAAAAGCGGCCGATAAGGAGGATATGGGACGTCATCGCACGGTGCGGGCCTGGCCCAGCCGAAAGCGGCCTGCACCGGTGCTGGCGGGGGCCTGCACGGCTGGGCGCCGGGCGGGTCCTGTCGCCTTATCGGGGGGAGCCGCATGAGCGCTGAGGCAGACGCACTGGCTGGAGCAGGCTCCCCCGGCGCGCCGGCCCGGCTGGCCGGGCCCGCATGGCGAGACGACGCGGATCCCGAGCTTGGAGAGCTCCTCCGTGAGCGGGCCGAGCTGCTCCGCACCAACGAGGCGCTTTCGGCCGCCCTGCGAGAGCTCTCGGCGATCTACGAGGCCACCCTCTCGATCCTGGCCACCACCATCGACCTGCGCGACCGGGAGGCCGACGGCCACTCGCGGCGGGTGGCCGCGTACACCGTTCGGCTGGCCCGGGAGGTGGGCGTCCACGAGCCCCGGGAGCTCGACGAGCTGCGGCGGGCCGCGCTCCTGCACGACATCGGCAAGGCGGGCATCTCCGACCAGATCCTGCTCAAGCCCGGGCGCCTGAACGAGCAGGAGTGGCGGATCGTCCGCACGCACCCCGTCCTGGGGTACCGCATGCTACGCCGTACGCCCCGGCTGGAGCGGGCGGCCGAGCTCGCGTACACCCACCACGAGCGGTGGGACGGTACGGGCTATCCCCGGGGCCTGCGGGGTGAGGCCATCCCCATGGGCGCGCGCCTTTTCGCCGTCGCCGACGTCTTCGACGCCCTCACCTCAGACCGCCCCTACCGCACCGCGATCGACCTGGAGCAAGCCGCGGCCGAGATCGCCCGGGGCCGGGGCTCCCACTTCGACCCGCAGGTGGTGGACGCCTTCCTGAGGGTCCCCCTGCCCGAGTGGGCCCAGATCCGGCGGGGTCTCATAGCCTGACGCGCCGGCCGCGCTCACGCCCCCCACCGTTCCCGGGCCGCCCGCACCGCCACCTCCACCGCCTCCAGGGCCGTCTCGCACGGCACCAGACGGCCGCGCCCGCCCCATCCTTCGGCCGCGGATCCCGCCCGCCCGGCGGTCTCGCCGGGGGGCGCGAAACGCCAGGTGTCCAGCGCCGCCACGGTCCGGCCCAGGCGCAGCGCGAGGGCCACCTCCGAGAGGGTGCCGTAGCCTCCCCCGATGGCGATGAGGCTGTCCGCTGCCCGGGCGAGGAGGGCGTTCCGCATCTCGCCCATCCCGGTGGCCACGGCCCAGGTGAGGTACGGGTTGCCGCTGCGGCGGTCCGCACCGGGCAGAAGCCCGATCACGGTCCCCCCCGCATCGGATGCGCCCCGGGAGACGTGTTCCATCACGCCCTCCAGGCCGCCGCACAGGATGAGCGCGGCCCGCTCGGCCAGCAGGCGGCCTACCTCCCGGGCCAGCGCGGCCTGGCGCTCGGAGCACGACGAGCCGCCCACTACGGCCACGTAGGGCACCCACTGGGGCTCATGGGGGTGCGGGCGGCCTCGGGGCTGGGTCATGCGGCGGGGCCCCCGGGCGTGGCGAAGCGGATGCCCGCGGCGCGGGTGATGGTCCCCTGGAAGAGGAAGGCCGTCTGGCGGATGGAGCTCTGGAGGTCGAAGGGATCCAGCGCCGAGACCGCATCGACGGGAAGCACCACCCGGAACCACCGGAGCGCCGCCGACGCCGCCGTGTAGTGGACGCAGATGTTGGCCACGGTCCCGCAGACGATGACCGTCTCCACTCCGTGCACCCGCAGCTGGTGTTCGAGCGACGTGCCGTAGAAGGCGTCGTAACGGAGCTTGCGCACCACGTACTCGCCGGGCTGGGGCCGGAGCGGCTCCACGATCTCCCAGCCGGGGGTGCCCTCCACCGCGTGCTCGCCCCAGATGTCGAACTCCGGATCCTGGGCGCCGTGGCTGTCCTGGGTGAAGACCCGGAAGGCGCCGGCGCGCCGGGCCCGCTCCAGCAGGTCTCGGATCACGGGGACGGTGCCGGGGGCGTCGGGCACGAAGAGGCGGCCGCCGGGCTCGGCGAAGTCCCGCTGCATGTCCACCACGATGAGGGCGGTGGAGGCCGCGTTCAGCTCCACCGCCTCCGTCACCGGGTACTCAGGAACCTGAAGCTCCACGTGCTCACCTCCAGAGATGCGTCAGAAACCGTCGGGAAGGTAGGTGGTCCGAAGGCCCAGACGGGCGTCGAAAGCCTGAAGAAGCCGCTCCCGGCGCCGCATGGGGCGGTCCGTGCCCATGGGGTCCTCGGGGTCCGGTACGCCGGGGCTGGCGGCCTGGCCGCGGCCCGCCTCCGTTCCCGGCTCCTCCAGCTCCAGCAGGCCCAGGTGCCACGCCTGCAGGGCAGGAAGGTACCCGCTCAGCACCTGGGACCAGACCTGGATGGACCCCCGCAGGACGGGAGCGGACCCTTCGGCCCGGCCGTTGGCCGCCCCTGCCGGAAGCCGCTCGATGGCGCCCCCGGCCAGCGGAACGAGCCAGGTACCCACGTTCCAGGGCGCCAGCTCGTCCGACACCTCCAGGTGAACGGCCGGCACCGGAGGCGTCGCCTGGCCCGGCGCTTCGCCCTGGTCCTCTTCGCCAGCGGGGAACAGGTGGCCCAGGAAACGGTCCATGTCGACGATGCGGAGCATGGCGCCCGCCGCCCGCCGCACCTGGACCCGCGGGTTCACCAGGAGCGGGAGGAGGTCCCAGTCCGAAGGCGCGGCGAGGCTCATGCGGCCGGCCATGGAGTCGTGCTGCACCAGGAAGGAGAGGAGAGCGTGCATCGCTTCGCCGTCTTCCACGGCCCAGTCGTACACGTGCAGGACCCGGCCCGGCGCGGCCTCGAGCGGGGAAGCGGCGGGGGGGTTCTGGAAGCCGTAGACCACGTACGCCCGCACCCGCGGCCTGTCCTCCCACAGGATCGTTCGCCGAGGGCCTGCACCGGCCGGCCCCTGCCGGTGGAGGATCCGCTCGCGCCACCAGAGGGTCTCCCGCAGCAGGGGGCCGTTCCACCGGCTGACGAACCGGCGGTAGAGGGCGTCCATGGCGGGGAGGTCGTCAGGGCCGGCGGGCTGGAAGCGGCCGCCGGGCGGGCGGCGGTAGCGATCCAGCTCCACCAGCGGGATCTCGTAGACGTTCCGGGTGAAGGCCAGCTCCCACCCGTAGCGCCGGTAGAAGGAATAGGAGAAGGGGTAAAGGGCGGAGACGACCTGCCCTTCCTCCCGCATGACGTTCAGGCTCTCGCGCAGCAGGCGGGCCACCAGCCCATGGCGGCGTACCTCGGGCCAGCTGGCCACCGAGGCCACGCCCCCCGTGGGCACCGGACGTCCCTGGAAGAAGGCGAGGAACGGCCAGATCCGGAGGGCGGCCAGCAATCCCCCGCCACCGGGCTCGAAGGCCCCCAGCCCTACGGGAGGCGAGGCGGTCCACTCGCGCCGCTGGGCCTTCTCGTCGCCCTGGAAGGCGAAGGCGTCGAGCGCGGCGTACGGGGCGATGTCCGCCCGGGTGAGACGACGTACGAGAGCCTCCATGCTCGTCCTCCAGCCAAGCGTCAGGGGCGCTCAGGCAGCGACGGCGCCTGGCCGCACAGGGAGCACCCGCGCCCCACCATTGTCTCCCGCTCTACCTGAATGGTGACGTGGTCCAAGCCGAAGCGGTCCCGCAGCATTCCCCGCAGCCGTTCCAGGAGCGCCTGCGGTGCGGCCTCCCGCGCGAGCACCACGTGGCACGAAAGCGCGGGGAAGCCGGACGTGATGGTCCATATGTGAAGGTCGTGGACGCCCGCCACCCCGGGCTGGGCGCACAGCGCCTGCTCCACGGCCTGGTACGACAGGTTGGGGGGCGCCCCCTCCATGAGCACGTTCAGGCTCTCGCGCAGCAGTCGCCAGCCGCTCACGACGATGAGGAGGGCGATCAACCCGCTCACCAGGGGGTCCACCACGTTCCAGCCCGTGAAGGAGATGATCACCGCCGCTCCGATGGCGCCCACGGAGCCGGCCAGGTCCCCGAGCACGTGCAGGAAGGCGCCCCGAAGGTTCAGGTTCTCCCGCCAGTCTCCGCCGTGGAGCATCCAGGCGCTGGCCAGGTTGGCGGCCAGGCCCGCCACGGCCACGGCCAGCATCAGCGGACCCGCCACCTGAGGTGGCTCCAGCAACCGCCGGTACGCCTCATGCAGGATGAGCCCCGAGATGACCAGCAACCCGGCGGCGTTGGCCAGGGCCGCCAGCACCTCGGTACGTCGGTACCCGTACGTCTTCTCTGCCGGAGCAGGACGGCGGGCGAACCAGAAGGCGAAAAGGCTCAGGCCCAGGGCGGCCGCGTCGCTCGCCATGTGCCCCGCGTCCGAGAGGAGGGCGAGGCTGTTGGCGAGCCAGCCGCCCACGGCCTCCAGAACCAGGAAGGCCAGGGTGATCCCCAGGCTCCAGCGGAGGGCTCGTCGGTTGCGGTGGTCTCCGGCTCCATGGACGTGACCGCCGGAGTGAGGGCTCGTGCCGCCGGAAGCCGTTGGAGCCACAGGATCCCTCCTCGGAGGCCCCGACGGGCATGGGACCCCGGGATACCCCGCCCGCCAGGCGCCGCTCGACCTCGACCAACCTCTTCCCAGTGTACGCCTTTTGGCCGGGGAGGGAAAGGTCTTGCTTGACGCGTGCTCGACGCGCTGCCTGCTTGACGCCCTCGGGCGGGGCGGGGGGGCGCGGCACGGCGGGGCGAGGAGCATGATTGGGCCGAAGCCACCCCCGGCGTGAGAGGCCAGAGCGTTCGCCCCGAGACCCTCGCTCCACGGGCGCCGGCGCGTTCCTTCCATACCGCCGGGGGCATACACGACATGTAGGTGACGAACACAAGATCCCACCTACATGTAGGAGGAGACCGCGGCCTCCCGTCGAACCCAGATGGGAACTCTTTGCAGGAGCGTGCCAAGGGGGAGTTACGGTGACGTTGGACGTCAAGGAGGACGCACTGCGGCGGCAGGAGCTGCTGGAGGGGTACCGGGAGGCCGACGGGCCGGAGGATCGCTACTCGGCCGCGCTGGAAGATCCGGGGCGGCCGGCCCCGCCCGTGCGGCTCGAGGGCATCCGCCAGCTCATTTTCCTGGACCGGTACGCCCGGAAGGACCCGGAGCGGCGCTTCAGGCCCGGCGAGCTGGTGGTGGTGCAGGTGAAAGAGGATCCCCGTGCGCCCGAGAAGGAGGCGGGCCGGGTGGTCTCCGCGGGCGAGGGCCGGGTGACGGTGCAGCTGGTGCAGAGCGGCGACGTGATCGAGCGCCCGGCCAAGCTGGTGGAGCGGCCCCTGGAGACCCATCCTTCCCAGATGTGGGACCGCATGGCCTACGCTGCGGCCGCGGCCGAGGAGGAGGGAAGGCACGCTCAGTGGGAGCGAGCCTTCCGCTGGGCGCTGGACGGCTTCCGCTTCGTTCCCGGGGGGCGCATCAGCACCATGCTCGGGACGGGCCAGAACCTGACCGCATTCAACTGCTACGTGATCCCGCTTCAGCCCGACGCGGGTCCCGAAAACGCCGACTCGCGCCGCTCCATCATCGACACCTTGGGGCGCATGGTGGAGATCATGTCCCGGGGGGGCGGCGTGGGCATCAACCTCTCCACCCTACGGCCCCAGCTCGCCCCCGTCCGGGGGGTGAACGGGCGCAGCTCGGGCTCCGTGAGCTGGGGCGGGCTCTTCTCCTTCGCCACGGGGCTGGTGGAGCAGGGGGGTTCAAGGCGCGGCGCTCTCATGGTTATGTTGGACGACTGGCACCCGGACCTGCTCCGCTTCATCCGGGCCAAGCAGGCCATGGGGGCCATCACCAACGCCAACATGTCGGTCTGCGTCAGCGACGCCTTCATGCGGGCCGTCCGGGAGGACGGTGAGTGGGAGCTGGTCTTTCCCGACACCTCGGACCCCGACTACGACCGGCTCTGGGACGGCGACCTGAACGCCTGGCGGGAACGGGGCAAACCCGTGGAGGTGCACGAGCGCGTGCGGGCCCGGGAGGTGTGGAACGAGATCGTCACCTCCGCCTGGAAGAGCGCCGAGCCCGGTGTGGTCTTCATCGACCGGTACAACGAGTACTCCAATGCCCGCTACTACGCCCGCATCGCCTGCACGAACCCCTGCTTCGCCGGCCCGACCCGCCTGGCCACCGCCCAGGGGTACCTGACGATGGAGGAGCTCTACCGGGCGGGGACGTCCCTCTGGGTGGCGACCGACGGGCGTGCGGCGGGCACGCTGGAAGAGGCGGTGGGTGGGGGCCGCTACACCCCTCCCGGGGTGACCCTCCGCCCGGCGGGCCCTGCCTTCCTGACCCGACGGAACGCACCCGTGCTCCGTCTGGAGACCGCCCACGGCCTCTCGGTCACGGCCACGCCGGACCACCGCTTCCTCACGCCCGCCGGTTACGTGGAGCTGCAGGACCTGCACCCTGGCGATGTGCTCTACCTTCAGTCCGGCGAGGGCGCCTGGGCCCGGGACGACCGGCTCCCCGACACGGCGCGGCCTGCTCGGCGGGAGGGCCGCTTGGAGGCACGGATGAGCCGGGACGAGGCGACCCCGCCGGAGCGCTGGACCCGGGAGGTGGGGCAGTTCCTGGGCTGGGCCACGGGGGGCGGGTACACCTACGACAACCGGGGCAAGCCGGTGCTGGCCCTCCTTTTCGGCCCCGCCGAGACCGAGCTCATCCCCCGCTTCCGGGGCCTGGTGCGCGGCTGGTTCGGGGTGGAGGGTAGTGTGAGCACCCGGAACCAAACCGTCCGCCTTCAGTACGATGCGAGCGTGGCCCGCTTCGCCCGGGCGCTCGGCCTGGAGGCCCGCCGGGCTCCCGAGAAACGCGTTCCCGAGAGCCTGTGGCAGGCGCCCCGGGAGGCGGTGGTCGGGTTCCTGCAGGGGCTCTTCACGTCCAATGGTGCGGTCAACGTCTCGGCGGCCAAGGGCTCGTGCAACGTGCGGCTAGCCAGCAGCTCACGCGAGCTCCTGGCCGACGTGCAGCTCCTGCTCCTCAACCTGGGGATCGTCAGCCGGCTCCACCTGAGGCGCCGGCCTGGGCTGCAGATCCTCCCCGACGGCCGGCGCCGGCCCCGGGCGCACGCCACCGCTGGGCAGCACGAGCTCCTGATCGACAAGGCCAACCGGGATCGGTTCGCCCGGGAGGTGGGTTTCCTCAGCCGGGCCAAGCAGGAGCGGCTGGAGGCGTTCATCTCCGCGAAGACCCGCCGGTCCAACGGGGAGCCCTTCACCACCCGGGTCGTTCGGGTGGTGCCCGCCGGAAGGGCGAACGTCTACGACCTCACGGAGCCCGTGACCCACTCGGTGATCGCGGGCGGTCTCGTGGCCCACAACTGCGGCGAGCAGGGCCTGCCACCCTTCGGCGTCTGCAACCTGGGCCACGTCAACCTGGCCCGTTTCGTGGAAGGGCCGGCCGGCGAAGCCAGGGTGCTGTGGGACGAGCTCGCCCGCGCGGTCTGGCTGGGGGTGCGCTTCCTGGACAACGTCATCGACATCACCCCCTACTTCCTGGCCGAGAACGAGGCCCTCCAGAAGGGCGAGCGGCGGGTGGGGCTGGGCACCATGGGCCTGGGGGAGATGCTGATCCGGCTGGGGATCCGCTACGGGTCCGACGAGTCCCTGGCCTTCATGGACCGCCTCTACGGCTTCATCGCCCGGCACGCCTACCGGGCGTCGGTGCACCTGGCGCAGGAGAAGGGCACCTTCCCCCGCTTCCAGGCGGACGGCTTCCTCTCTTCGGCCTTCATGCGGGCCATGCCCCACGAGATCCAGGAAGCGGTGCGGGCCCACGGGATCCGGAACGTGACCCTCATCACCCAGGCACCCACGGGCACCACGGGCAGCATGGTGGGGACCAGCACCGGCATCGAGCCCTACTACTCGTGGACGTACTACCGGAAGGGCCGGTTGGGTCGCAAGCGGGTGGTGGAACCGGTGGTGGCGGACGTGCTGGGGCTCGGGCCCGAGGAGGCGGAGCGGTTGGACCTCTCGGAAACCCGGCTTCCCGGAGCCTTCGTGACCGCCCTCGAGCTCACCCCCGAGGAGCACGTGCGGGTTCAGGCGGTGGCCCAGCGCTGGTGCGACTCGAGCATCTCCAAGACAGCCAACCTGCCGGCGGATTATAGCGTAGAGCAGACCGAGGCCATCTACCGGCTCGCCTACGAGCTGGGGTGCAAGGGGGTGACCATCTACCGGGACCGGTCGCGGGACGAGCAGGTGCTTTCGACGACGTGACGATCCGCGGCGTAGGCACGGAGGCGGAAAGGCAGTGCCACGAGCGACGTCGCCGGACAGGGCCGGAGCCTGCCCGAATGGGTGACTCCGGTCCTGTCCGGCCGGTCACTCGCTGAGCCCGAGCTTGCGCTGAAGTTCGAGGAGGGACGGAAACGGGCGACGCCAGAGCAGCCCTACTTCGATCCAAAAGCCGGGTACCGTCTGTGAGACGTAAACGCCCTGGGCGTTAGGGTGCAGGCGATCGTATCGGCCATCGGAGCCCAGGAAGAAGAAGTCCGCTCGCTCTTCTTCCGGATCAAGGAGCCAGTACTCGCGCACACCACCCGCCTCGTACTCGGCGTACTTCTCACCCCGATCCCGCTGACGGCTTTCGGGCGAGACGATCTCGACCACCAGATCCGCGGGCCCCTCCAGGAACGTCCCCTTAAGCCGGTCCAGGTGCTCGCGACTGACGAAAAGCAGATCAGGTTGGCGGCCGGGAAGCTCCGGCCCCGTCTTCATCTGGAACGGAGCCGCCACAACGACACCGAGGTTCTTCTCCTGAACATAGACGCCCAAGAGCTGCGTGAGAAAGCGCGAAAGCTCCTGGTGACGTAAACTCGCCGGGCTGGACATGATCACCTCTCCGTCGATCCACTCCGCCAGGGTGTCCTCGTCGCACCATTCGAGGAATTCCTCGTAGGTGAGGCGACGGCTGGGGGCCTCTGGGTTTCCCCTTCCGGAGCTTTCGGGGTGAAGGGCCGTCTCCTTCTGGGCCACGATGCATCCCTTCCCGACCTGGCAGCGTGAGACGGAGAGCCTCACCTCAAGTATACCAGACCGCCACGCCCGCGGCCACCGCCCCCCTCCGGCCAACGGCATCGCGCCCCACCAGCCCGGGCGCTTCGCGCACGTCGCAGCGCTCCGTGCGCTACCCCTCGCTTCCCGTCCGCCGCTCGAAGGGCCGTGCCTGCCCCAGGACCAGCCCGACCCCGTGGATCGGCAGGAGGTAGAAGAGGGCGAAGAAGAGCACGTCCCGCACCGCGGTGATCTGGGCAAGGGTGGACGCCGTGGCCTCGGCGGGCAGGGCGAGCCCGGTGAGAGCCCACAGGGCGAGAGGCAGGTGAAAGACGAGCTCGGCCAGCGAACAGCCCAGCGCCCGGGGGAACCTGCCGGCCAGTCGCCCCGTCGCGTAGCCGGTGAGGAGCGGGATCAGGAGCATCAGGAACCGGGAGAAAGGCAGGTACACGCCCAGGGCGAAGGCGGCGCTGGCCCCGGCCAGGGAGGCTCCCCCCAGGATGGACACCGCCGCGGTTGCAGCGCCGATCACGGTGCCTCACCTGCAAGCGGGTGAAGCTCCGTTTCGATCCCTACGCCCAGCACCCGGGAGAAGCCTCGCTCGGTCACCCGCACCAGGAGGCCGCCCCGGAGGGCCAGCCTCAGGGGGCGGGGCGCGGCTTCCTCGGGTCGGGGCTCGCGGGTCGTGCCTTCGGCTTCCGAACCAGGGCGTCCGATGCCTGCGGCCAGCTGATTCAGGTCCTCCAGCACCTCTGGGTGCATCTGCTGGATCACCTGGAAGCGGGCCGAGGTTCCCGGTGGGAGCGCGACCGGGCCGGGGCGCAGGTCCGAGGGCGTCACGGTGTAGTATCCGAGGTAACGACTTGCGTCGCCCCCGAAGACCTGGAACTCGAGGGAGACCACCTCCATGCGGGCGCTCCGGGAAGGGTTGGCGAAGGTGAGTTCGAGGCGGATCTGCCCGGTCTGCTGCACGAGGGAGGCATCGCGAACGCGGGCTTCCATGAGATAGGTGGAGAGCACCACGTCCCGGTAAGCGGCCCGGGCGGAAGCGTACCCGAGGCCGGCCGCGGCCAGGGCGGCCAGCAGGGCGGCCCAAGCCCACCAGGGTCCGGCGCCGTCCCCTCGCCGTGCCATTGATGCCCACCTCCGGAAGGTTCACTGCGTCAGAGACCCAAGACCCCGGAGTTCGGTAGTGGGGAGGCTCAAACCTCGTAGCTCAAACCTCGTAACATGCTACCCAGTGCCCCGGAGCCTTCTCTTCCAGCGGCGGGTGGTCCTCCCGCCGGCAGCGTTCGGTCGCGATGGGGCAGCGGTCGTAGAAGCGGCAGCGAGGCTCCGGGTCGATGGGGCGGCTCACCCCGCCCTTCACGTCCACCCGGGGTCGGCGGTAGTCGGGGTCGGGCTCGGGTACCGCTGCCATCAGCGCTCGGGTGTATGGGTGGAGGGGATTCTGAATCACGTCCTCGGTGGGCCCCTGTTCCACCACCTTGCCGAGGTACATGACGGCGATGCCCTCGCAGAGGTAGCGGGCCACGGCCAGGTCGTGAGTGATGTAGAGGAAGCTCATCTGGAACTCCCGGCGGAGCCGGTCCAGGAGCTTCATCACCCCGGTGCGGATGGAGACGTCGAGCATCGACGTCGGCTCGTCGGCCACGATGAACGAAGGCTCCAGCACCAGGGCCCGGGCGATGGCCACCCGCTGCCTCTGGCCGCCCGAGAGTTCGTGCGGAAACCGAAACATGAAAGCGTCGGGGGGCGTGATGCCCACGTGCATCAGCATACGGGCCACCTGCTCCTCCCGGTCCTGCAGGCGCCCGATGCCGTGCACCGCCAGGGGCTCGGCCACCGCGTCGTACACGGTCATACGGGGGTTCAGCGACTGGTAGGGATCCTGAAAGATCATCTGCACCCGCCGGCGGAAGGCCCGCAGGCCCTCGGGTTGGAGAGCCGGCACATCCATCCCTTCGATGCGGATGCTCCCGGCCGTCGGCTTCTCGAGGCGGGTCAGGAGCCGGCCCGTGGTGGTCTTCCCGCAGCCCGACTCGCCCACCAGACCGAACATCTCCCCACGGCGTACCTGGAAGCTCACCCCGTCCACCGCGTGGACGAAGTGCCTGGCCTTGCGGAAGAGGCCAGCGGAGAGGGGGTAGTGCTTGACGAGGTCCTTCACCTCGGCCACGATCTCGCCCGATGACGTTGTTTGAGCGAACTCAGCCTCCACAGCCACGGGGACCCTCCTCCCTCGACCCGCACTCACTCGAATCCGATGGGATGCCAGCACGCCGCCCGGTGCTGCGGCTCGTACTCCACCAGGCCCGGAACCTCCGCGCGGCACCGGTCGGTGGCCAGCGGGCAGCGGGGGTGGAAGGGGCAGCCCGCAGGCGGCTCGAGCAGATTGGGCGGTTCACCCGGGATGGAGCGCAGCTCCCGCTTCTCCCCGCGAATGCTGGGGAAGGCCTGCATCAGCCCATCGGTGTAGGGGTGGATCGGCCGGTGGAAGACCGCTTGGCCGGGGCCCACCTCCACAAGGCGGCCGGCATACATCACGCCCACCAGGTCGCTCACCTCGGCGATCACCGCGATGTCGTGGGAGATGTAGATCATGGACATGTGCAGCTCCCGGCGGACCCGGTCGATCTCTTTCAGGATCCGGTCCTGAACGATCACGTCCAGGGCCGTGGTGGGCTCGTCGGCGATGACGAGCCTGGGGCGGCTCGCGAGGGCCATGGCGATCACCGCCCGTTGCTTCATGCCCCCGGAGTACTCGTGGGGATACTGGTTGATCCGCGAGCGATCGAGCCCGACCATCTCGAAGAGCTCACCCACCCGCGCCCGGGCCTCGTCGTCGGTGACGCGGGGTTCGTGGGCCTGGATCGCTTCCACGATCTGATCTCCAACGGTGAGCACGGGGTTCCAGGCGTTCATGGCCGCCTGGAAGATCATGGAGATCTCGCGCCAGCGCACGTGGCGCATCTCATCCTCGGAAAGCGGTACCAGGTTCCGGCCCTGAATGCGGATGCTCCCTTTCACCACCTCCGCATTGTCGGGAAGGAGCTTCATGATGGACATGGCCACCGAGGTCTTCCCGCAGCCCGACTCGCCCACCAACCCCAGGGAGGCCCCTTCGGGGAGGGAGAAGCTCACCTCCTCCACCGCGGCCACGGAGCCGCGCCGGGTATGGTAGCGCATGGTCAGGTCGTCGAGGGCGAGGATGGGTTCCGGCATGATCTCACCTCTTGCGGAGGCGGGGGTTGAAGACGGTCTCAAGGCCCCGGCCCACCAGATAGAAAGCAGCGCAGAACAGGGTGATAGCCAACCCCGACGGCGCCCAGAGCCACCAGTAGTGGGCAAAATCCAGAAGGTACCCGCCGGTGTTGGCCGTGTCGATCATGAGGCCCCAGCTCATCCGGACGTTAAGCAGGCCGAAGAAGGAGAGAGTGGCCTCGGATGCGATGGCGCCCGTAACGTTGAACATCATGTAGAGGAACGAGATCGGCATGACATTGGGAATGATGTGGGTGCGCAGGATGTGGAAGTCGCTTCCCCCTGCCACCCGGGCGGCGTCGATGTAGGGGCGCACGCCCACCGAAAGGGCCTGGGACTTGAGCACGATGGTGATGGGGCCGAACCCTCCCAGCACCCCCAGGACGATGGCGAGCTGCAGCACGTCCAGAGGCCAGGCGGAGCTCACCACGATGAGGATGGGGATGGCGGGGAAGAGGAGGAAGAGGTCGGCCAGGCGCATGAAGAAGGTATCGGTGAAGCCTCCGTAGTAGGCCGCCGCCGTTCCCACCATGGTGCCGATCACCACCGTCACCACGGCGGCCAGCAACCCCAGCGCAAACTCCCGGGAGGTGCTGTAGGCAAGCTGGCTGAAGACATCCCGCCCGTACGGGTCGGTGCCGAGCCAGTGTCTGAGGCTGGGCTCGGAAGGATGGGTGAAGACCTCGAAGTCGAAGCCGGTGACGGGATCGTAGACCATGGGGTTCCAATAGAACCGCATGAGCAGGGGGTAGCTCGCCGCCAGAAGGATGAAGAAGAGGATCAGCCCGAGCCCGATGGGGCCCAGACGGCTCTCCCAGAAGGCCTCCCACGTGCCTCCCAACCCCTTGCGCCACAACCGCATCCGGACCCGCCAGAGCGGCTCCGGGTGGACCAACCCGCCCTGCGTTCCGACCTTGACCTCAGCCACGTCGATCACCATCCCCACTTGCCGCGGCCGCGCTCACGTGGACAGCGCGTCGGGCGTTACGCGCGCCGCGGCGGCTGCGGCGCGTTCAGGCGCTCTGCTCCTCATGCCCCGCGATCCGGATGCGGGGGTCCAGCACGGCCGAGAGGACGTCGACCAGGAGGTGTGCCAGGAGCACGAAGATCCCCAGGAAGGCGTAGGACCCCGTCACCAGGGGCAGGTCCTGGGCGATGGCGGCGTCGAAGAGCGTCCGTCCCAGGCCGGGCCACGAGAAGATGGTCTCGGTGACGATGCCTCCGCCCAGGACGAAGCCCATGCTGAGCACGAAGTTGGTCATCACCGGCAGGATCGCCGTGCGGGCGGCATAGCGGTCGCGCACGACCCGGTCCGGCAGGCCCTTGGCCCGTGCCGCCATCACGTAGTCCTCCCGGATGGTCTCCATCATCGAGTCGCGCATCAGCAGCATGGTGCCGCCGTAGCTGATCAGGGTCAGGGCCAGCACGGGAAGGACCATGTGCCAGAAGATGTCCCACGCCAGATGCCCCACGCCCGAGAGACGCCAGGCCACCAGGGCCACGAAGATCAGCACCGCCGCCGCCGCCAGCGACCCCAGGCGTCGGGCGGCGGGGGTGTGGAGCGCACGCCGGACCGCCTGCTGGGCGAGATAGTACAAGCCCGTCCAGGCGGCCATGGTCAAGAGCAGGAGGGTAAAGATGGTGTTGGAGCCGATGGTCACCCCCCGCCAGAGCCTGGGGGTGAGAAAGCTTCCCAGCGGGAACCATCCCAACGCGTACCCGAAGACCCAGATGAGCACCAGGCCCAGCAGCGGGTAGAAGACGGTGTAGAAGAGCACGCCGACGCCCGTGGCTGCCACGTCCAGGCTGCCGCCCCGGCGCCAGGCGATCACCCGCCCCGAGAGGTAGCCGATGTAGTAGGCGAGGAGGGTGGCCACCAGGAAGAGGAACGCCGTCCGGGGCGCCCGCTCCACCACGATGCCCCACACGGGCCGCGGGTACTCGGAGAACGAGAGCCCCAGGTTGCCTGTGAAGAAGTTCTTCATGTACGTGAGGTACTGAACGAGGAGGGGTTGGTCCAAGCCGAACTGCTGGCGGATGGCCGCCCGGGCCGCCGGCGGGATGCGCGGGTCATTGAGGAACGCCAGGGTGATGTCGCCTGGCATCGCCTGGATGATGAAGTAGAGAAGGGTCACGAAAACGATCAGGATCAGGAGCATCTGCAGGGTGCGCGTCACCAGGAACCGGGTCACCGGATCGCCCCCATCGGCGCGCCGGGAGGACCCCGGCGGCGGGTTGCTTGACGAGGGAGGTGGGAGGCGGCCTCACCGCCTCCCACCACTCTCCTACGCTACTTGATGAGCTTCACCTGGCTCGGGAGCGCGTCCCAGTACTGGAGACCGCCCAGCACTTCCGTGTAGGGGAACTCGAGCCGGTCTCCCCGGAACGCCTCGATGATGGGTGTGTCGAAGAGGACGACGTACGGCACGTCCTCCGCCAGCTTCTCCTGAAGCTGGAACGCCAGGTCTCGGGCCGTCTCCAGGTCCGTGGCGGACAGGAATTCCTCGGCCAGCCTGTCGAATGCGGGGTCGTTGTAGCCCTGGGCGTTGAAGCCGCCCAGTCCTGCCTGGCTGGAGTGGAAGAAGTAGTACATGTGGTCTGGGTAGATGCCCAGGCTCCACCCCAGCATCCACATGTCGAAGTCCTGTTCGTCGTAGACCTTGGTGGAGATGGTGTTGAAGTCGGTCAGGCGGGCCGTCACCGGCATGCCCAGCTCGCGCATCCACCGCTCGATCCAGAGGGCGAAGGTGGCCCGCAGCGGATCGTAGGCCGCGGTGGGGGCGAGCATCTCGAAAGGCTTGACGGGCTGGCCATCTGGCAGGATGAGGCCGCTGCCCGCGGTGTAGGTGTCGTTCTCGGCGTCCACCTTGGGCTCCGTCTGCCAGGTGAAGCCAGCGCTCTTGAGCAGTCGTACCGCTTCCGCCACCCGCTGGGCCTGGCTCATGCCCTGACCCCAGATCGTCACGTCAGGGTTGTACCAGGCCGCGTTCCCCGGCGGGACCACGGTGGCCAGCGGGAAGGCTACGCCCTGGAGGATGTTCTGGGTGATGAGCTGTCGGTCGATGAGGGTGGCCACGGCCTGGCGGAACTCGGGGTACTTGAAGGGTTCCTTCCGGATGTTGAAGCTCAGGTACCGGAAGCCGTTGGTGTGGTTCTCGATCATGGTGACGCCCGGCTTGCCCTCCAACTGCTGCTGCAGCCCCTTGGCCAGGCCCAGGGAGTTGAGGAAGAAGTCGACGTCTCCGCTGATGAGCGCCAGGGCGCCGGCGTTCTGGTTCAGGAAGAGCCGGTAGTTGGCCGCGTCCGCGTAGGGCCCTTCGGTGACTGTGAGGATCGGGTCGCCCTCGGGGGCCGGAGCGCTGGTCGCGTAGTGGAAGCCCGAGTCGGGGTTGTCGATGGTGACGGCCCCGTTCGCGTAATGCTTCACCACGTCGCCCTTGAAGTAGGGGTTCTTCACGTTCTCGTAGAAGGCACCCCGCTCCCACTGCCCGAACATGAAAGCGCCTGAGCTCACCGGGTTCGCGTTCTCGTAGCGGCGCAGCTCCTCGAGCGGGTTGTCGCTCTGGCGGGCCCGGGTGACCACGGGCTCCCAGTGCTTCTTCTGGAAGACCGGCATCATGAGGGAGCCGAAGTTCCACTCCGCGAGCCCGGGCTCGTAGGTGAGGTAGAACTTGACCGTGTACTCATCCACGGCTTCCGCATGGTCGATGAGGTACTGGGCATCGGTTCCCGGCTTGATGGGGTTGTACGAGGCCCAGTTGCCACCCAGGTCCACGGCGCCGAACGCGACCACGGTGTTGTACGAGAAAACCACGTCCGCGGCGGTCAAGGGTGTGCCGTCGCTCCACGTGAGGTCTTTTCGCAGCGGGATGGTGGCGGTGTAGAAGGCCGTGCCGGCCACCTGCTCCTCCACCAGGGCCGGAGGATCGCCCGCGGCGATGCCGGGCACCACGGCCAGGGTGGGCGGAGCGTACCCGTAGAGCCCGCTGTAGTAGATGTCATAGGTGACAAAGGCGTTCCAGACCGTCGCCTGGGGTCCGAGACCGGCGTAGGGGTTCTGGGTGGTGGGATCCTCGAACATGCTGACGTGGAACACCTTCTCCTGGGCGCCAACCGTCCCGACGGCGAAAACGAGGACGATACTGACAGTCAGCGCCACCAGGGCCATGCGCTTCACGCGAGTAGCCTCCTTTCGATACCGAACCGCGTTTTCGACGTACCGGCTTGTCCCCGGCCGGCGCGCGGAGGCACCGACCCTTCCCTGTCGTCTGACCGGAAGGTGCCTGAAAGAAGCGCTACCGATCCCCCCTTCGCAAGCGGCGAACCTGTCCGCCGTGCAGTAAGAAATTCGTCACCTGGGAGTTCAATCCTGCCGGTGAAGACCGAATTGCGGCTGCGATGGCTAGCTTGGAGACTTTACTGACACAAGACGGCGTGACACGTGCCCAGACGTGTGAGGCCAATACCTCCCAGAAAGACGTTCTGGTGTATAGTAAATGGGGAGTCCCGCCGGTGATGGGGTCCTTTCGGGGAGGGAAGCAGGTGATCCGTATCGTCACCGTCTCGCGTGAGATGGGCGCCCGCGGTGAGCGGATCGCGGCGCGCCTGGCGCAGCGGCTGAACCTTCAGCTCTGGGATGGCCACCGGCTGGCCGCTGAGCTGAGGGAAGGGGGGCACCCGCCGCATCTGGCCAGCCTGGCCATCGAGCGTTCGCCCGGGCTGGTGCAGGGGGTGACCGCGCCCCGCGAGGCGTACCGGGAGGCGGCTCGGAACGTGCTCCTCCAGCGGGCGGGGAAGGGGCTGCTCCTGCTGGGGACGGGGGGCAACCAGCTCCTTCGCGACGTGCCGGGCAGTGCCCACCTGCGCCTGGTGGCCTCGTGGCCCGAGCGGGTGGCCCAGGCGATGGAGGACCTGTCACAGCAGGACCGCGGGCAGGTGGAGGAGATCCTGCGCCAGAGCGACCGGAGGCGGGCGGCGTACGTGCGGTATCTGTACGCGTCCGACTGGGCCGACCCCTCCCAGTACGGCCTCACCCTGCGGACCGACGGCATGGACCTGAAGGACCTGCTGGATCTATGCGTCGCGGCGGTGCGGCTCCTGACGGCACGGGAGCGGCCCCCCCGTGCTCCGGCCCAGGAACCCGCCCACGACGAGGTGAGCACCGCTGGCGTGCAGCGCCGCCCTCACATCTTCGCACACCCCAGCGAGGAGGCGTTCGCGCGCTTCCTGGACTTCTACCGCATCCGTTGGGAGTACGAGCCCCGCACCTTCCCTCTGGAGGTGGACCAGGAGGGGAACGTGCGGGAGGCCTTCACCCCGGACTTCTACCTGCAGGACCTGGACCTCTACGTGGAGCTCACCACCATGAAGCAGAGCCTGGTGAACCGGAAGAACCAGAAGCTCCGCAAGCTGCGGGAGAAGTACCCAGGGATCCAGGTGAAGTTGCTGTACGCGAGGGACTTCCGCTACCTGCAAAGCAAGTATGCGGGCTGAAGGCGCCGGCAAGGCGCGCAAACGGGCAGGGTCCCGGGTCGCTCTTCCCGGGGTCGCTCCCTGCATGTTCGGCAGCCCCGCCTGACCCGATCCCGAGTTCTGGTTTCTTGGAGTGGAGGGCCGATTGCTTGGCGGCTCGACACCACCAACCGATCGCCCGTCGTCCAAGATCCAGAGACTCAAGACCCTTTGGGCCTCGGCCTTGGGCTCCTCCGATGCAGATCCGCACGATCCTCGGGTCCGCTCCCGGAACCCTGCACCCTGATCTTACGGCAGGGGGTGGGATAAGGCAACGGACTCCCTGGCTGGTTGTGGTCCTCCTGGGTGGACGCGGGGCCCAACCCTTTTCCTTGCTCCGCCTCTCTAAGCATCTCGTGGAATCTGACACAATCACACTTGACGCGCATCGTTCGCGTCACCGTTACACGAAGTCCCCGTCGCTCCCCGCGCCTGCAGGATGCCAATCCATCGGGGCATAAGAGAAAGAAAGAGAGGAGGATGCCGGTGACTCACGGCCCGGTTCCTGAGGTGCCTTCCGACCGTCCGGTCCACATCACCCGGCCCGAGGTCGAGGCCCGCATTGGCGCGCTGGGGAAGGAGATCTCCCGGGACTACGCCGACGGGAGGCTGGTGGTGGCCGCGGTGCTCCGGGGCGCCGTCTACTTCGCCGTGGATCTCACCCGGCGCCTCAGCGTTCCTTTCACCCTGGACTTCCTGGCCATCTCCCGTTTCGGCGGTACCGCCCGGCCCCACGGTGTGGTGCGCATCACCAAGGACCTGGACGAGAACATCTACGGGCGGGACGTGCTGCTCCTGGAGGACATCGTGGACACCGGCCTCTCCCTGAGCTACCTGCTCCGCACGCTGGCCGCCCGGGAGCCCGCGAGCCTCAAGGTATGCACTCTCCTGGACGCGCCGGGCCGCCGGATCGTGGACGTCCCCGTGGAGTACGTGGGCTTTCGCATCCCGGACCAGTTCGTGGTGGGGTGGGGGCTGGACGCGGGGCAGAGCCACCGGGGCGAGATGGCCATCCGCGCCGTGCAGCCGGAGTGACGCGGTGCCACGAAGGCCGGCGGGGACGGTTCGGACGCCATCAGCGGGCCCAGTCCGCTGCCTCTCGGGCCGCGAGGAGGCGGTCGGGTGGGGTCTCGGTGGGCACGGCGCAGCCAGGGCCGACGATAAAGCGCTCCCGGCCCGCCTCCTCCAGGGCCGCCCGAACCTGCCGGGCCACCTCGGGCGGGGTGAGGGAGCCGATGGCCTGCTCGTCGATGCCGCCCATGAGGCAGCGGTCCGTCAGGGAGCGAGCCTCGGCCAGGGTGGGTGGCGTGTGGTGGTGCGACCAGTTCACCACGTGGGCGGGATAGTCGAGGACGCGGTGGATGTCCAACTCGGTGCCGTGTACGTGGAGCACGTTCAGCCGGGCGGGCCGCGCCGCCTCCAGCACCTGCAGGTCGTAGGGCCGCACCAGGCGCTCGAAATCGTCGCCGGTAAGCTCGGCGGTGCTCGCGCCCCGGGTGGCGAAGAAGATCCCGTCGATGCCTTCCTCCAGCAGGGCGCCCACGTACCGGGCCAGGCTCTCGGCCAGCGCCGCGAGCCCTTGCCGGAGGGCCTCGGGCGCTTGCCGCAGCCGCTCGAGCCCCTGCTCGCCCAGCATCCGCCCGGCGGTGGCCCACGGGCTGAAGACGGTGTCCACGATGACCGCCCGGTGCCCGACCGCCTCCCGAATGATCCGGAGCGCCTCGATCTGGCTGCGGAAGGTGGGAGCCTCGGGGGTCAGGGGCTCCAGGGCCGCCCACTCTTCGGGCCGCCTGACCTCCTGGATCCCTCCTGGCAGAGGCGGGCGGTAGTCGTTCATGACCTTGAGCAGGTCCGGCCGGTAGACGTCGAAGAAAGCCAGCTCCTGCTCGGCCAGGTTGGCCGGAGGCCGGTGTTGGGAAGCGAAGTGGTACCAGACGCTGAAGGGAGGGCGATCCACCGGCCTCCCCTCCACGGCTGCGAGGACCCGATCTCGTCCGTTCATGATGTCTCCCTCACCTCCCCGTCGCGCCCATCGCCTCGGGTCCCGCACCGGGCAGCGCGTCCGGCGAGCCCTCGGGGGAGTGCTGGGCGCCGGCCGGCGGCTCCAGGAAGCCCCGGAAGGCACGGACCCCCAGGAACCGGTCGAATTCAGACCAGGTCTCCAGCGTCGCCTGCCGCCCCTTCCCCTCGATGAGCTGGCGGAACTGGTTCAGACGGGCACTCACCAGGTCCGCGTAGTGGAGGACCTGGGCGTTCAGCGTCTGGGGGACCACCACCGCGCCGTGCTCCTGCAGCCCGTGGTGGCTCAGGATGCAGTGGATCAGCTCCTGGGCCAGAGGCTCGGGGAAGCCGTCGATGGCAGCCGCCTCCTGCTCTACCCACCGGGCCCCCTGGTAGAGGTGCCCGTAGAGCCGCCCCAGGTCGGTTTGGCGGAAAGCCATACCGTCCATGGCGTACTCTTCGAGCTTGCCCACATCGTGCAGGAGCACGGCCGCGACCACCAGGTCCTCGTTGACGTACTCCGGGTGGAGGGAGCAGAGGGTGCGGGCGATGCGCACCATCTCCAGCACGTGCTCCAGCAGTCCGCCCACGTACGCGTGGTGGACCCCTGTTGCGGCCGTGTGGCGCACGTAGCGGCGCAGGCCCTCGCTGCCGGGAGAGAAGAAGCGCGCGAGCAGCGCCTGCAACCACGGGTCCCGGACCCCCGAGACGACCTCCTGAAGCTCGGCCTCCATCTCCCCCAGCGGCCGGCGGGAGGAGGGGAGGTACGCCTCCTCCTCGATCTCCTCGGGCGTGGCCCGCCGCAGGCGGAAGACGGTGAACTGCTCCTGCCCCCGGTAGGTGCCGAGCTCCGTCTCCACCTTCACGACGCTTCCGTCGTCGAAGCTCTTCCACAGGGACTCGGCATCGTCCCAGGCCACCGCGGGGAGGCGGCCCGTCCGGTCCGAGAGGTGGAGCCGGAGGAAGGCCTTCCCGTTCTGGGTGCGGGCCAGCTCCTTGTCGGAGGCGACGAAGAAGTCCGCCAGCCGCTCCCCGGGCCGCAGGTCTTCGATGAAGCGCCGCTTGAACACGTGGCATCTCTCCCCGGGCACGGTTCGACGCGGCGCCCACCGTCCCTGCCGGTGGCTACCTCGTCTCGCCGTCTTCCCCGTGCCCGACCAGCCCGAGCTCCTTCAGAAGGTTCTCCTTACGCCCGAAGGCGTAGGTGATCTGGTTGTAGTTCAGGCCCGCGGCGTCAGCCACCGTCTTCAGGTTCACGAGCTCTCCCCGCGAGGCCATCTCCCGGGCGACCTGGAGGGCGCGCTCGCGCACCTCTTGCTTGGGCGTCCGGCGCCGCCGCTGCTTGCGGGCGGGGGCGACCGCCGGCCTGCGACCGCGACGCGCGGCGCGAACCGCCCGGCGCCGGGCGCCGCCGGCAGGCTCCTGAACCTCGGCCACCTCGGACGGTCCGGCCTCGAGGGTTTCCGTGGCGGCCCCGGCCCCGGCAAGGCGGGGTTGCGATTCCAGCCGCTCGAGGCGGGCCTGCAGCGCGGCCACCTCGGCCCGGAGGGCCTCCACCTGGGCCGGTTCGGTCCGGGAGGCGTGCACGGCCAGCTGCTGCGACAGGGCGCCGAAGAAGCTCAGCATGGCTTCGGCCGCCTCGCGTCCGATCTGCGCGTACGTCTCTTTCGTTGCGTCGGCCAAAGAGGCTCACCCTTTCGTGATGGAGCGCGAACGTCTCGGGTTCCGTGGTCATCTTTCCCAACCTGGGCTTGCCTGCAAACATACTCCAGCGACTTCATAATACCTTTTCAAAGCCCGAGGCGGAATATCCTGGCACGCGATTCGTGACGCGAGGCGGTACGGAGACCCTGGACAACGAGGTCTCGGAGGCATATCATGGCCTCATGCACCCGCCCTCGCTCTCCACGGTTTCCGGGCCCGCCCCCTCCTGGCCCGGGCGCCTGGCCGCCCTCGCAAGCCGCCTGGCGACCTTCGTGGCCGGTATGGCCGTGCTGTCGGCCGGGATCCTCCTGGTGGTGAAGAGCCCCTGGGGCGCCGCCGCCTGGGACGTCTTCCACCTGGGCGTCTCGGGCCGAACGGGCCTCTCCCTGGGTGCGGTGATCATCCTGGTGAGCGTGGCGGTGGTCCTGATTACCCTGGCTCTGGGGGGCGCCTGGGCCGTGCGGCTCGGCACGCTGCTCAACACCTTCCTGGCCGGTGCCTTCGTGGACGTCTACGAGCTCCTCCACCTCTTTCGCGAACCCGCCGGCTGGCTCTGGGGTGCCGGGTACCTTCTGGCCGGCATCCTGGCCATGTCTTTCGGAATGGTGCTCTACCTGCGTACCGGCCTGGGTGCGGGCGCCCGGGACGGGCTCATGCTGGTGGTGAGCCAGCGCACCCGCCTTACCGCAGGCCAGGCCAAGGTGGTCATCGAGGTCTCGGTGGCCATGGTGGGCTGGCTCCTGGGCGGCCCCCTGGGGGTGGGCTCGGTGGCGGTGGCGGTGGCCGCCGGCCCCTGCTCGGACCTCTTCTTCCGCCTCCTGGGACCCGGCGCCCTCGGCGACCGGGTGCGGATTCCACACCCGGCCGGCGGTTCCGGCGCTCCGGCTGGAACACGCGGCGTGCCTGCCTCGCAGCCCCAGCAGGAAGTCCTGATGCCAGAGGGAAAGGAGTAACCGAGGGGCCCTGGCGATCGTGACCCGCCGGGCCCTGTGGCGCGCCCCCGGGAGCGGGAAGGCAGCCGCTCGGGCACACCGGGAACGCCCGGCGGGGCGGCGCACCCCCGGGTGCGGGCGCCTCAGGGCCCCTGCGCCCGCGGCCCCTGCAGGTACCCGTGCAGGTATCCGGCCGGGAGCCCGGCCGTCCAAGGGAGGTTTCCCCATGGCGTACGTTCGGGTCCGGGAGGGTGAGGCGCTGCCGCCCGTGGCGGGCGAGACCCAGCTCGGACCCATCGACCTGGCCGACTTCCGGGGCCGGCAGGCCGTGGTCCTCTACTTCTACCCGAAGGACAGCACGCCCGGGTGAACCAAGGAGGCCGCCGGCTTTCAGAGCCGCCTCGCGGAGTTCCGCGAGCTCAACGTGCAGGTGGTCGGCTGTAGCGTGGATTCGGTGCGGTCGCACCAGCGCTTCGCGGAGAAACAGGGGCTCGAGTTCCCGCTCATCAGCGACGCCGGCAAGACCATCACCTCCAGCCTGGGGGTGCTGAACGAGCGGGGAAACTCGGCCCGGCGCACCACCCTGGTCGTCGACCGGGATGGGATCGTCCAGAAGATCTTCGAGGACGTGAAGGTTCCGGGACACGTGGAAAAGGTCCTGGAGGCCGTTCGAAAGCTCGTCTGAGGCTCCCGCCCGGGGCCGGAGCGGCCGGCCGCCCTGCGGCGGGCGCCGGGGAGACCGAGGGAAAGGGGAGAGCCTTCAGGTGGTACCCGAGTTTCGCAACGACCCGATGATCGACTTCTCCGTGCCGGAGAACCGCCGGGCCATGGAGGAGACCCTCGCCCGTGTGCGGGGCGAGCTGGGCCGGGAGTACCCCCTGGTGATCGGGGGCCAGAAGGTCTGGACCGGGGGGCGCATCCGCTCCATCAACCCGTCGAACAACCGGGAGCTGGTGGGGCTGGTGGCCAAGGCGACCGCGCGTGAGGCCGAGCAGGCCCTGGAGGCCGCCTGGGACGCGTTCCCCCAGTGGAGCGCCATGACCGCCCCCGCCCGGGCCCGCCTGCTCTTCAAGGCGGCCGCCATCATGCGGCGCCGCAAGATGGAGCTCTCGGCCTGGGAAGTGGTGGAGGCGGGCAAGACCTGGGACGAGGCCGTGGGCGACGTCAACGAGGCCATCGACTTCATGGAGTACTACGGTCGCGAGGCGATCCGCCTGGCGGAGCCCCACGAGCTCACCCCCTTCCCGGGCGAGGAGACCGAGGCGTTCTGGATCCCCCTGGGGGTGGGCGTCATCATCCCGCCCTGGAACTTCCCGCTCGCGATCCTGACGGGCATGACCACCGGCCCCGTGGCCGCAGGGAACACGGTGATCCTCAAGCCGGCCAGCGCCACTCCCGTCATCGGTGCCAAGTTCATGGAGGTCATGGAGGAGGCGGGCCTGCCGCCGGGCGTCATCAACTTCCTGCCCGGAAGCGGCGGAGAGATCGGCGACTTCCTGGTGAGCCACCCCCGCACCCGCTTCATCAGCTTCACGGGCTCCATGGAGGTGGGGCTCCGCATCAACCAGCTCGCGGCCGAGCCCCACGAGGGCCAGATCTGGGTGAAGCGGGTCGTGGCCGAGATGGGCGGAAAGGACGCCATCGTCGTCGACGAGACCGCCGACTTGGACGCCGCCGCCGAAGGGATCGTCGCCTCGGCCTTCGGCTACCAGGGGCAGAAGTGCTCGGCCTGCTCCCGGGCGATCCTGGTGGACGCCGTGTACGACCAGGTCCTCGCGAAGATCGTGGAGCGCACCCGGGCGCTGCGGGTGGGCGACCCAGCCGCGGCAGGGACCCAGGTGGCCGCGGTCATCGACCAGGCTGCCTACGAGAAGATCCTCTCCTACATCGAGATCGGCAAGCAGGAGGGCCGCGTGGTGGCCGGGGGCGAGAAGGGCGACGAGACGGGCTTCTTCATCCAGCCCACCGTCATCGCCGACGTGAACCCGAACGCCCGCATCGCCCAGGAGGAGATCTTCGGACCGGTCCTGGCCGTCATCCGGGCCAGGGACTACGACGACGCGCTCCGCATCGCCAACGGAACCATGTACGGGCTCACGGGTTCGGTCTACTCCCGCGACCGGGTGCGCCTGGAGAGGGCCCGCCGGGAGTTCCACGTGGGAAACCTCTACTTCAACCGCAAGTGCACAGGCTCGCTGGTGGGCGTCCACCCCTTCGGCGGCTTCAACATGTCGGGCACCGACGCCAAGACCGGCAGCCACGAGTACCTGCTGAACTTCCTGCAGGCCAAGGCCGTCTCCGAGAAGCTCTGAGCGGCAGCCTCACCCACGAGGTGGCGGGCCGCGTCCCTTCGGAAAGAAGGGGCGCGGACGTCCTTGTCCCCGGCGCGGCCGCGTGGCTATAATGTCGCGGGCGTCGCGGCGGCCCCGGCCGGGGACCCTTCGCCGTGCGCCGGCACCCACATCTCCTGATCCCCCGAGGAGGCATGCCCCCCATGAATGTTGGAGACCGCGCCCCCGACTTCACGCTGAAGGCCACCGGTCCCGATCAGGTGAGCCTGAGCGACTACCGTGGCAAGAACGTGGTGCTGCTCTTCTTCCCGCTGGCCTTCAGCCCCGTGTGCACCGAGGAGCTCTGCGGGGTGCGCGACGGGCTGTCCGAGTTCAAGGGCCTGAAGGCGGACGTCCTGGCCATCAGCGTGGACAGCCCCTACACCCTCAAGGCCTTCGCGCAGGCGGAGAACCTGCCGTTCCCGCTCCTTTCGGACTTCAACAAGGAGGTCGCCCCCAGGTACGGCGCGTACTACGAGGACCTGGCGGGGCTGAAGGGCGTGGCCAAGCGGGCGGCCTTCGTGGTGGACGGGGACGGCATCGTCCGGTACCGCTGGGTTTCCGACGTGGCCACCCGCCTGCCGGACATGGGTGCCATCAAGTCAGCCCTCGCGGCCCTCGCGTGACGGCGTGAGGTCCGGAGGCTTCTCGTCGCATCTCCGATGAGGTAGAATGGCAGGCGGGAGCCGCGCCGGCCTGCCCGCGCCCGATCCTTTCCGGCGTGGGAAGGCCATGGGGCGGTCCCGCGCGAGGCGGCGTGGCCAAGCGGCTAAGGCAACGGCCCTGCAAGGCCGTGATCCCGCGGTTCGACTCCCGGCGCCGCCTCCACTTCTCTCCTCCCGCCCGGCGGGTGGGAACTCTTGCTGCTCGGGGTGGGCTGCCGCGTGGACAGCGACGAGAACCTGGTGGTCGAGGCCTTCATCGAGATCCCCAAGTACAGCGCCAACAAGTACGAGTACGACCACGATCGGCACGTCTTCCGGCTGGACCGCACCCTCTACAGCCCCATCCACTACCCCGCCGACTACGGCTTCATCCCCGACACCCTCGCAGAGGACGGCGACCCGCTGGACATCCTAGTGCTCCTCACCACGCCCACCTTCCCGGGCTGCCTGGTGGAGGCCCGGGTGATCGGCGCGCTCTCCATGGAGGATGAGAAGGGCGTGGACACCAAGATCCTCGGCGTCTCCCTGGGAGATCCCCGCTTCAACGAGGTCCGGGAGCTGGACCAGCTGCCGGCGCACATCAAGAGGGAGATCGGCTACTTCTTCACGGTCTACAAGGACCTGGAGGGGAAGCCGGTGCAGGTGGAAGGCTGGCACGATCGAACCTTCGCGGTCCAGGTGATCGAGGCCGCCCGGGACAGCCACCGGCTCCGCCGGGGACAGATGCCCACCAGCCAGGAATAGGTCCAACTGACGCCTTCTGAAACCTCCTGCTTCGGCCCGGGCCGTTGACACGTCCTCTCCGGGCCTCTAGGATGAAAGTGAAAATCAGTCTCTCCCATGCGGGTGCGAGAAGGTGTCAGAAGATGCTTAATAATAACCGCTGGCAACAAGGTGGAGCGACCCGACCCGGCGCGGCGACCGAGCGGCCCCAGCGGGTGGTCCGACCCGCGTCCGGGGGAGAGACGGAACCGGCCGGGAGCAGCTGCTGCCACAGCGCCACCGGCCTTCGCCGGGCCCGACAGGGTGCCCGCCGGGTGGTGCTGGTGGGCAGCCCCAACGTAGGGAAGAGCGCACTCTTCAACGCCCTGACGGGCGCGTACGTGACCGTCTCGAACTACCCCGGTACCACGGTGGAGCTCACCCGCGGCGCCGGCCGCCTGGGGGACGAGGAGGTCGAGCTGGTGGACACCCCCGGCTTCTACTCGTTCCTCCCCGTGAGCGAGGAGGAGCGGGTGACCCGCCACCTCCTGTTGACGGAACAGCCGGACCTGGTGCTCCACGTGGTGGAGGCCGTCGCCCTCGACCGGATGCTCGCCCTCACCCTCCAGCTGCTGGAGGCCGGCTTCACGGTCATCCTGGTGCTCAACATGATGGACGAGTGCGAGCGGCTGGGGCTCTCGGTGGACGTGGCCGGGCTCTCGGCCCGGCTGGGCATCCCCGTGGTGGCCACCGTGGCTTCTCGCGGCCTGGGGCTGGACGAGCTCCGGAGGGAGGTGGCGCTCCATGGGCGTCGCATCCTTGAGCCGGCCGTTTGAGCTCCGTTACCCCGGCCCCGTCGAGGAGGCGATCGAGGAGATCGCCCGCCTGCTGGACGGCGAGTACGGGCTTGCCCCCCGCAGCGTAGCCCTTCTCCTGCTGCAGGGGGACGAGGAGGTGACGGAGCTGGTCGCGGCCCGGCAGCCCGAGGTACCGCCCCGGGCCCGGGAGCTGGCCGCCGCCCTGGATGCGCGCCTGGGTGAGCCGGTGGCCCTGAGCGTGGCCACCCAGCGGGCGAGCTGGGCCCGGAAGGTCGCGTCCGAAGTGATGCAGGAGCGCGACGGGGCCCGCCGGGGCTTCGGCGAGGTCCTGGGCCGGTGGGCGATGCGCCCATTGACCGGCCTCCTCCTGGCGGGGCTGGTCCTGGTGGTCCTCTACGAGTTCGTGGGCGTCTTCGCCGCCCAGACGGTGGTGGACTGGACCGAGACCCGCCTCTTCGAGGGCTGGATCACCCCATGGGTGAACCGGGGCGTGGCGGCCCTCATCCCTTGGCCGTGGCTGCAGGAACTCCTCGCCTTCGACTACGGCCTCGTCACCCTCGGCCTGCGCTACGCGGCGGCCATCATTCTGCCCATCGTGGGCGCCTTCTTCCTCTTCTTCTCGGTGCTGGAGGACTCAGGCTACCTCCCCCGCCTGGCCCTCCTCCTCGACCGGGTCTTCAAGGGAATCGGGCTCTCGGGCCGGGCGGTGATCCCCATGGTGCTGGGCGTAGGCTGCGACACCATGGCCACCGTGGTCACCCGGACGCTGGAGAGCCGCAGGGAGCGGGTGATCGCCACCCTGCTCCTGGCCCTGGCCATTCCCTGCTCGGCGCAGCTCGGTGTGATCCTGGCCATCCTCTCGGGGGTTCCGGGCGCCCTGGCGGTGTGGGCGGGCGTGGTGGCCGCCGTGCTCCTGCTCACGGGCTTCCTGGCCTCCCGCCTGATGCCCGGGGAGCGGCCGCTCTTCTACACCGACATTCCGCCCATGCGCCTGCCCCGGCTTGGGAACGTGCTCACCAAGACCTACGCCCGCATGCAGTGGTACTTCCTGGAGGTGCTGCCCGTCTTCCTGCTCGCCAGCGTGCTCATCTGGGCAGGGCGGCTGACGGGTCTCTTCCAGGTGGCCACGGCGGCGCTGGAGCCCGTGGTGCGGGCCATCGGCCTGCCGGCCGAGGCGGCGGTGGTCTTCCTCTACGGCTTCTTCCGGCGGGATTACGGGGCCGCAGGCCTCTTCGACCTGCAGAAGGCGGGGGCGCTGGCGTCCGGCCAGCTGGTGGTGGCGGCGGTCACCCTCACGCTCTTCATCCCGTGCATCGCCCAGTTCTCGGTGATGTGGAAGGAGCGGGGTCCGAAGACGGCGCTGGCCATCACCGCCTTCATCTTTCCCTTCGCCTTCGCGGTGGGCTGGGTGCTGAGCCGGGTCCTGGCCGGGGGGCTCTTCTGATGGATCCAACCGAGGCGGGACGCGAAGGAGAGGCGGAGCCCACGGTACCGGTGCGGGGAGACGTTGAAGACCAGACGGGTCGGGAGGAGCTGGCGGCGGCGGCCGACCCGGTGATCCGGCCCGATCCACCCCAGGACGGGGACGTACCGGGACGGGACGGGGCAGACGACCTGGTTCCTGCCATGGTCCAGTGCTCCATCTGCGGGCTCCGCTTCGATCCGGACCAGGAGGTCTCGGCCTGCCAGGTCTGTCCCCTGGGGGGCCTGATCCGGCGCTGCGGTCTGGTGCGCTGCCCCAACTGCGGCTTCGAGCAGCCCGCCCCATGGGGAGGCAGGGCTCGGGCGCGCCGTCGGCAGCGGGGCCAGGGCCCCCTCGCGGCAGGGGAAGGTGCCTGGGCGGCCCCGGTGCACCTGAGCGATCTGGCCGAGGGGGAGCGGGCCCGGGTGCTGAAGGTGGAGGCCCGGGACGCCGCCCTTCGCAAGCTCCTGGCCATGGGGGTCCTTCCCGGCGTGGAGGTGACGGTGGTGCAGAGGCGCCCTGTCCTCGTGGTGCAGGTGGGGTACACCACCCTCGCCCTGGACGGCGAGCTGGCCCGCTCCGTGGCCGTCCTGCGCCTGGAGGCCGGTTCCGGGCGCGGCCCGGGCCGGGGCCGGCAGGGGAAAGGCCCCAGGGACTGGCGCGGCGGGCGGTGGGGATGGGGCGGGGCCGGCCGAGGTCACGGAAGCTCGACCCGGTAGCGGGCTGTGACCAGCCGGCCGCCGCCGGGGAGAGGCTCGTCCGACGTGGCGAGCAGCCTGAACCCCAGCTTCTCGTAGAAGGTGCGGCCTTTGCGGTTCCCCTCCTCGACCGTGACCTCCACGGCGCGAACCACGTGTCCCCTGTTCCGGAGCGCCTGCAGCACCGCCTCGTGGAGCCGTTGCCCGAGCCCCACCCGCTGGTGGGTGGGCAGCACGTAAAGTCGGAAGAGCTCGGCCGTCTCGGGCCCGATCATGCCCATCTGGGCGAAGCCACAGACGGCGCCGCCCTCCTCGGCCACCAGGACCGGGCTCTCGGCCCGCTCGATGGCCGCCCGGAGACCCTCGGGAGCGTACCACGCCGCCAGTAGCCGGTGCTGCACCTCCTTGGGGATGAGCCCCTGGTACGCCTCGGCCCAGGTGCCCGCGGCGACGGCCCGGATGCCCTCCACATCGAGGGGGTCCGCGCGACGCACCCGGAAGTCCCCCGCCTCACCCATCGAAGCGGGGTGGAGGCGCCGTCCCAGGATCCGGTAGCGGTCGTCGGGTCCGAAACGCACCCCCTGGGCGACCACCTGCCATCCCCGGCGCCGGTAGAGGTGCATCGCCGGGGTCTCCGCCTCCAGGGTGGAGAGCACCGCACGCCGGTGGCTGGGCCGGGCTGCCTCCAGGAGCCTGTCGTGCAGGCGCCCTCCCACGCCCCGGCCCTGGAACCGAGGCTGGACCGCCAGCTCCACGAACTCAAGGGGGGCGTCCAGCCAGATCGCGGCCACCTTGGCGTCCAGCGCGGCGCGCACCCGGTCGTGCCACCAGCCGCCGGTCCGGCTGGTGTATCCGTAGGCGAAACCGGCTAGCTCCCCGTCTTCGTCGGCCTGGAAGCCCAGGAATCCCGGGCGCCCCGCGTGGCGTTCCAGGGTCTGGGCGAACGAGCCGGCGTCCACCCCGCGGTAGGGTGGCTGGGAGAAGGCGGCCGCGTAGACCTGGACCATGGAGGGAAGCAGGGTCGTGCGCACGTCTTCACCCGAGAGAGGGCGGATCCTCATGATGCCTCCCTCCAGTCTCATCCGGTGCGGGGATTGCCCCAACCCTTCGGCGGCGGGGCGCCCGCCCCTTCTTGCGGCCGCCGCGACCCGGTTCGGCCCTTGCGGAAGCCCCTTGCAGGAAAGGGCGGGTCCGAGCGGCTGCAGCCTTGCGACGCCGGCTCCGGGGAGCTCTGGCCGGCCCCCCGCCTCGCTGCTATACTGATTCCGTTGCCGGCGCGGGCCCGTCCCGCGGCGTGGGGGAGGAGGCGGCCGAGTGGGCTGGTTCATGGCGGGCCTGGCTACGGGAATGGCCATGATGCTCCTCGTCCACCTGGTGCAACGCGCCGGCGGCTGGGTGACCATGGGGCCCGGGGAAGGCTTCGGGGATGGGCGGGGGTGGGCGAGCCTGGCGGCGCTGGTGGCGGTCAGCGCCCTGGAGGAGTGGTTCTTCCGGGGGCTCCTCTTCGGCTGGATGCTCCCCCGGGCCGGCTCCCTGGCCACCCTGGCGGCCACCTCGCTGCTCTTCGGCCTCCTGCACCTGGGAAACCGGGTGAATGGGCTCACCGTCTTCAACGCGGTCCTGGCCGGGGCCGCCTTCGGCGCCGCCCGCCTCCACACGGGTGGGCTCGGTCTTGCCGCGGGCATTCACGTGGGCTGGAACCTGATGCAGTGGCCGCTCTTGGGCTATCCTCTCTACGGTGCGGAGGAACGGGGCTTCCTCCGCTTCCCGAAACTCCTCACCGCCCGCCCCGGGGGGCCCCCGCTCCTCTCGGGCGGCCGCTTCGGGCCCGAGGCAAGCCTGCTGGACACGGCCGCCTTCGGGCTGCTCCTGGTCTGGCTCCTGAGGCGGATGGAGTGGCTTTGAGGGCGGGCTCATCCGCCCGACAGAACCCGCTCGTACGCGGCCAGGTAGCCTTCCACCATCCGATCCACGGTGTAGAAGCGTTCCACCCGCTGGCGGCAGGCGGCCCGGCTCAGACGGACCGCCTGCTCCACCGCCGAGCACACCCGCTCGAGCGTCTCCACCACGAAGCCGGTCTCGCCGTGGGCCACCACCTCGCGCACCGAGCCCCGGTCGAAGCCGATCACCGGCGTGCCGCACGCCTGGGCCTCGGCCAGGGTCAGGCCGAAGGGCTCGGGCTGGCGCACCAGGTGGAGGAGGGCCAGGGCCCCGCCCATGAGACGGTCCCGGGCGGCAGGGCCCGCCTCTCCCACGAAGCGGATCTGCTCCCCATCGATGAGGGGGCGGATCTCCTGCTCAAAGTAGGCCTCCTGGTCCGGAGGGATGTGGGCGGCCATGACCAGGCGCCGCCCCGTCCGCCGGGCCACCTCGATGGCCAGGTCCGGCCCCTTGGCGGGATGCATGCGGGCCAGGAAGAGGAGGTACTCGCCGGGGCGGTCCCGGAAGGTGAACCGCTCGAGCTCGATCCCGTTGGGTACCGTGGCCACGTAGTCCAGACCCGGCACCGCATCCCGCTCGGCCTGGCTGATGGCCACGCAGGGCCGGTGGGGGAAGCGCAGGAAGGCCCGCCGGCTGGCCGGCTCCAGCATGGCCGCCCCGTGCAGGGTGGTGACCACGGGGGTGGCGACCAGCTCGGCGAAGAGGAGCGGCTGCCAGTTCAGGTGGTTGTGGATCAGGTCGAAGCGGCCCGCCTGGCGGAAGGCGTGGACCATGTGGAGGAACTGATCCAGGTCCGGGTCGTCGGGTGGGCTCTCGCCCAGCGGCCGCGGCACCACCCACTCGAGCTGCGCCCGGGTCACCGAGTCCCCGGTGGCGAAGAGGGTCACCTGGTGGCCCCGGGCCACCAGCCCCTCGGCCAGGTGCGAGGCCACCTGCTCCCACGGGCCGTAGCGCCGGGGCGGCGTCCGCCAGGTCACGGGCGCGAGGATGCCGATGCGCAAGGGGATCACCTCGCAGGTACCATTCCACCGGGAAGGGGTGGGTCCTCGCGGGGCTCCCTGCGGCCAGCGCCCCCGCTTACGTGCTGCGTTGATAGGCCCTGAACGCCTGGGTTGCGAGGAACCCGCCCACCAGGACGAAGAGGAGCAGGTACCCGACATGCAACCAGATCTGGGGCCACTGCGGGTCCAGCATCGCGCTCCGGGCGCTGGTGATGGCCCAGTTGAGGGGGTTGACCCTGGCGATTGCTCGAATCCAACCGGGCATGAAGGCCTCGGCCATGAACGCGCTGGAGAGGAAGGTGAGCGGCATCCCCACGAAGTTGACCACGGGGATCAGGGCGTCTTCCCGGCGGGTCACCAGGGCCAGCCCGTTGGAGAACCCCGCGGCGCCCGCCCCCAGCAGTGCCGAGGCCAGCAAGATCATGCCGGGACCCGCCAACCCCCCCGTGAACCGGGCACCCAGGGCCAGCCCCGTGAGGAGGATGATCCCCGACTGGATGGTCGCCGTGAGGGTTACTTCCAGGACCGGCGCCGCGATCAGGGCGCCCCTGCGGACGGGGGTGGCCAGAAGTCGGTCCAGGACACCGTCGTTCAGGTCCTGGATGAGTCCCATGCCGGACCACAGACCGCCGAAGAAGGCGGTCATCACCACCACGCCGGGGGTGAGGAACTGGACATAGGACGTGCCTTCGAACCCGGGAATCTCTACCACCCGCCGGAAGAGCTGGCCGAAAACGCCCAGCCAGATAACGGGCTGCACCAGCCCCACGGCGATCCAGACAGGGGTGCGCAGGCGGGTGCGCAAGCGGCGCACCAGCAGGTGATAGGTGTCGGCGACGAACGTCATCTCCACGTGCCTCCTTTGTGCCTCGGTACCTCCGCTCTTCCGTGGCCGTTCTCACCCTGGCCGGCGCGGTCAGCGCTCCCGGGCCGGCGCGTGCCGATCGTCCCCACCGGATGCGGCCCCATCTGCCATCGCCCCGCCGGGCCCCGTCCCGTTGGGTGTTGCTCCGCTGGCCGAGTAGCGCCGTCCCGTGTGGTGCAGGTAGACGTCGTCCAGAGAGGGCCGGGAGACGGTCACGGCCTTGACGGCCACCCCCGCCCTCTCCAGCGCTGTGACGAGGACCGGCACGGCCGTCGCCCCGTGAGCGGCCCTCGCCAGCACCGAGGTCCCGTTGGGAAGGGTTTCGAGCACCCCGTCCACGTCACGTAGGGCCTCTACGGCGTTGTCGGTGGGGCCCTCGACGTCCAGGGTCACGGTGTCGCCCTGGATCTCCGCCTTCAAGGCGGCCGGCGTGCCTTCCACCACCACGCGTCCCCGATCGACGATGGCCAGGCGGTCGCAGAGGTGGTCCGCCTCCTCCAGGTAGTGGGTGGTGAGCAGTACGGTGAGGCCCTGCTCGCTGCGGAGACGGAGGAGATCCTGCCAGAGGGCCGTCCGGGTCTCGGGGTCCAACCCGGTGGTCGGCTCGTCGAGGAAGAGAACCTCAGGCTCGTGCACAAGGCCCATGGCCAGGTCCAGCCGGCGCTTCATCCCTCCCGAGTAGGTGTGCACCAGCCGGTCGGCGGCGCCGGTAAGCCCCACCCACTCCAGCAGGCGATCCACCCGCTCGCGTATGGCCCGGGCCGGGACCCGATGCATACGGGTCTGAAGATACAGGTTCTCTCGAGCGGTGCCGTACTTGTCCACGCCGGATACCTGGGCCACGTACCCAATGCGGCGCCGCACGGTGGCGGGATCCGCCGACACATCGCCCCCCGCCACCAGCGCCCGGCCCCTGTCGGCCCGGGTGAGGGTGGCCAGGATGCGAACCGTGGTGCTCTTGCCAGCCCCATTGGGCCCCAGCAGCCCGAAGATCTCGCCCCGACGCACCGAGAAGGAGACGCCGTCCAGGGCCTGCACGCCTCTGGGATAGCGCTTGGTCAGCCCCGACACGGCGATCGCCTCGGGAGCCGCCTCAGCCTGCCCCCGCGCCGTCGCCCTCCGGCCCTCCGACACTCCTTTCCAGCCCGGCATCGAAACGGATTCGCTCACGAGCACACCTCCTGCCCTTGCCTGCAGCCTCTTTCGCCCATCCCCTGCGTGGGACCACCGGGGAGACGACAACAATATAGCGCGGTAGCTTAACGAGGTCAATCATCCAGTGAACGATATTCATATTGCACTCACGATCGTGCGACTCGGAGCGGCGAACACACGCGCGAAGGGGCCAGCAAACCCCGGTACGAGAGAACCAGGAGGAGCCGACGCCCTGGGGCCCGATGGTCCGTGAACGGAGGTGAAGCCAGCGCGGCCGGGAGTTCCAGGATCACCGGCCACGCAGGATGGTCCGCAGCAGCCAGCCACCCAAGACCGTGGCCCCCGGCAAGGGTACGGACGTGGTGGGAAGCCCGAAGGGGAGGCGAGCCCCTCGTGGAGGGTGACGACCGCGCTGCTGAGGAGGAGGCTCGCGGTAACCAGGCCCAGGGTGAGCCGGTGGGCCCTCGCGTCCAGGCGGCGGACCAGCTCGCCAAGCTGGCTCAGCACCGCGTCCACCTGGAAATGCCCGTTCTCGACCCGTTGCAGGGCGGCTTCCACCCGGTCCAGGCTCTCGTCGGGGCCGCGGTCGGCTCCTCGGGTTCCGTCGAGCTCCGGCCGGGCCGGGCCTCGGGGCTCACGTCCCTTCATTCTGGGACGTCAGCGCCTACCAGGTACGCCAGCCGTTCAGCGCGAACCACTCGGTGCCCTGTCCCATCATCGACCATCCCCGGGCGCTGCGGGGGAGGGTGGGCGCAGCGGCTCTTGATCATGGGGCCCTCTCTCCCGGCCCGCGTCGCCGGTGGAAGCCAGGTAGGCGTAGAGCGATACCAGCTGGTCCAGGAAGTGCTGGCTGTCGCGGGCGCGGGCCGTTGCCAGGGCTCCCGGGACGAGGCGACGGCGGGCTTCGGGGTCGACGACGATCCGCGCCAGGGCGTCCGCGAGGCCGGTGGGGTCGCCCGGGGTGGCAAGCAGGCCGTTGAACCCCGGGCGCACCAGGTCCACCAGCGCTCCCTCGGCGACACCGACGACGGGGAGGCCCGAGGCCATGGCCTCGATGGCGGCCAGCCCCTCGGTTTCGAGGGGGCTGGGCAGGCACAGGAGGTCGCACGACCGGTAGACCTCGGGCATCGACTCCCAGCCGACCTTCCCCAGCAGGGTGACGCGTCCTGGCGCCCGGTAGGCCCAGGCCCGAACCCGACCTTCCAGGGGGCCGCTCCCGGCCACGACCAGTTCCATGCCCACCCCACGCGCCCAGAGCTCCTGGACGGCCGCCAGAAGGGTTTCCACACCCTTCTCCGCGCTGAGGCGCCCGGCGTAGAGGACGCGGGGCGGGTGGTTCGGGGGCGCGGCGCCGGGGGCCCAGCCGGGCTCGAGCGTGAAGCGGCTCAGGTCCACGCCGTTGGGGATGACGTGGATGGGACGCCGGACCCCCATCGCACGAAGCAGCGACGCGGTGCTGGGGCTGGGGGCGACGACGGCATCGCAGCGGCCGTAGAAGGCCCGCTGGTAGGCCCGGCTCGCCCGGCTCAAGACCGACTCGCCCATCACCCTTCGTTTACCCCGAGCTTGGCCTCCCAGGAGGAAGGCCGAAGGAGCCTCAGGGTTGGCGTGGCAGGTGGAGAGGACGGGAACGCCGAGTCGCCGGGCCGCAAGGAGCCCCCACCAGCCCACCGGCAGGGGCGAGTGCAGGTGGACCACGTCCGGCGCCCAGGCTTCCAGCGACCGGTACACGGCCGCTCCGTTCCACGCCGCCCAGCTGTCCGGGGGAGCCCACGGAAGCCAGCTTACGGGCACAGCGGGGACGAAGATCCGATCCGCCGGGTGGAGGGGCCCCGCCCGCTGGTGCAGGGTGTAGACGCGAACCGTGTGCCCTCGCGCCACGAGACCATCGTGGAGCCGGATCACGGCTCGGGTGAGGCCGCCCAGGTCCTCGCGGAAGGAGTCACTGAAGAGCGCGACGCGCAACGGCACCCGCCTCCGTTCCCCCAGCCGGTACGCCGGCGTTCCCTCCGAGCGAGCGGGCGCAGGCGGCGTTCTCCGGCGGCAGGTGCTGCGAGGCACGGCGAACCGCTTGCCGCCCTGCTTCGATGAGCTCTTCCACCTCGTGGAACTGGTGGCCATGATAGCGGCTGAGATCGGGATGAAGCACGCAGTCCAGCGGCGGGTTCTCCGTGCCTTCCGTCCCATCGTTCGCCCAGTGGGCACGGGCCTCGCTGATCTCAAAGGCGTGGGCGAGGGTGGACCGCGTGGACCACGCCCTCTGGCCCGAGGAGAAGGCGTGCCCCTGCACGCAAGACGCCAGCCGGTCGTGGCCGCGGACTTGCCGGTAGGCCACCCGGCCTGCTCGCGCCAGCCGCCCCCAGATGTCCGCGCGGTTGGAGACGTCCACGGCCACCCGATATTCCGCGCCCATCTCCGCCAGCGGCCCCACAGGGACCAGCTCGACCAACCCGCCGTCAACGAGCCAGCGTCCGTTCACAGAGACCGGAGGCAGGAGACCAGGTACCGACATGGAGGCCTGTACGGCGCGGGCCACCTCGCCCCGGTCCAGCCGGACCGGCTCGCCCGTGGCGAGGTCGGTGGCCACCAGCACGAGCTCCACCGGGAGATCGTCGAAGGTCAAGGCCCCCGTGAGGTCCTGAAGCTCCCGATATACCCGGTCCCCGTCCAGGATGCCGCCGTTGAAGCGGATCCAGCGTACCAGCTCGGGATACTGCAGGCCTCGGGTTCTCTCCACCAGCCGATCCAGGGTGCCACAGGCGTAGGCTGCCGCCACCACCGCCCCCATGCTGCATCCAGCCAGGTGGGTGATCGAGAGACCCCGGGCCTCCAACTCCTGGATGACCCCGATGTGCGCCAGACCCCGCGCGGCGCCTCCGCCCAGGGCCAGGCCGACACCCGGCCCGGGCCCAGCGCTCGGTAGCGTGTGGCCATCGTGAGACGTCTTCGGGCGTTCCATGGATATCCTCCCTATTCTCCTTCAGGAAGGCTTCAAGAAACCAAAATATACGCCGGCACGAGATCCCGGCGAGAGCCCCATCGGGACACGGCGCTCAGCTCACGGACAGTCCGGCCTCGCGGCCTGCATCCCGAACCAACCCGACAAGCCGGCGCACCTCGTCTGCCGGCAAGGCGGCGATGGAGCGCGTGAGGTGCTCGGCCAGGGGTTCCACGTCGCTGTCCGTCTGGCCCACGAGCGCGCCCCCGAGGGCGGCGACAAAGGCCGTGAGCCCCACTCCGGGCGATTCCATCCCGGAGAGCAGCCTCGAGGCGAGCGTGGACGCGCCTCGCGCCTGGTTCCAGGCGGCCAGCAGGAGGAAGAGGGCTGCATGCGCGGCATAGGCCAGGCGGTCGTCCAAACCATCGATCTGGTTCCGCAGCTCCCGGAGCACGGAGGTAGGCGCTTCCTGGAACCGACGGGCCTGCGCCAGCAAGGTGGATCGGAGCGCGGTCCACTGGGTCCGGCTCGGCCCCCGACCGCCCCGTTCCGGCCAGGAGCGCAGGGCCTCGGGGGTGGGCGCGAAAGCCACGCGGCGGCGCCCGGGTCCGCCGGACCCCGGCTGGTAGACCGATTGCGCCAGGCCCTGGCGCATCAGGCTCCGGGCGATGTCATAGGCCGTCCAGCGGCTGACGCCCAGTGCACGGCCCAGCGCGTCATAAGGGACGGGTTCCCGGCTGCGCCGGTAGAGGGCGATCAACCTCTCCAGGAACTGGCGCTGGCGGTTGGTGGGGGGCATGCCCTCATCCCTTCCTACACCCTTAGGGTGGTCAACCATTCGTTCCCTCCGGCGAGCCCGTACCTCGAGGCACCCGGCGCGCTCTATGCCGACCGACCCCGCTCCGGCTGGTACGGACCAAACGGCCGCGTCCGCATGGGTACCCTGCCCCTGGACCTGGACGACCTGCTGGCGGTCGCGGCCGCCACGGAGGGGGGCGCGGACCCGGGCACGCGTGTGGGTCACGTGCACCTGAACGTGGCCGATCTCGAACGGAGCCGTCGCTTCTACTGCGACCTGCTGGGTTTCGACGTGATGCTCCGGTACGGACCGAGCGCCCTCTTCATCTCGGTAGGCGGCTACCACCACCATCTCGGGTTCAACACCTGGGAGGGCGAGGGGGCTCTCCAGCCGCCTGCGCGAAGCACGGGCCTCGTCTCCTACGTCCTCTGGGTGCCTCCCGAAGGGTTCGACTCCTTGGTGGACCGCCTCAAGGAGGCGGGCGCACCCTTCTCGACCGTAGACATCGGCCGGTTCGCCTCCAGTCCAGCCGACCCTCGCCGGCAGGGTACGTCCGCCGGGAACGGCGGGCCCGGGGCACGGGCTGGCGACCCGATGGTGGACGCAGGCGCGCGAGGAGTGGAGCTGACGGACCCCGACGGCATCGGGGTCGTGCTGGCGGTCCCCGCGTGAGCGCCTCGGCGCCCAGCGATGCCGGAGTCGAGACGGCGCACCCCTGGGCGAGAGCGACGTTCGCTATCGACATGCCCTGACCTCCCTGGGCAGAAATGCAACAGGCTCCTCTCGGGCCCCGAGCCGTCCGAACCCCAGCACTTGGAGGAAACGGAGACGCCCCACGGGACCCTCGGGCGGCGTGCGATCCCAGAACCAGGAGTCCTGCCGAAAACCGGGGTGGTGCTCTGCCAGCGCCTCCAGGGGCATGGCCCCGCCGGCCTGGGACACCTCCTCGAGCACGGCCCGTTCCGCCTTCGAGAGAGAGGCGAGCGTCTCGGGCAGGCGCTCTGCCGCCGTTCGGGCAAGGGCGTCTACCGTCGCGGCCCTTCCTGCAGGGGGAGGATCCTCCCGGTAGTGGCGCCAGACGGCCTGGAGGTTGTCCGGCGTCAGCACCCGCAGCAGCTCGCGCACCGGCGGCCTCTCGCCCCCCTCGGCCCGCAGGATGGCCCGCTCCAGCCGTTCCCGGCGCCGGTCCTGGTACACATGGAGGAGGCTCAGCACCTCCGACTCCTCCCGGCGCCGGTCGATCTCGGCCCGGGTGCGGCGGACCTCCTCCGCGTCCGGATCGATCCGGGCCGCCTCCTCCCATGCCGCAAGGGCCCGCCCGTGGTCTCCCGCACGGCTCCAGCCCTCGGCCTGCACCAGGTGGAAGAGCACCTGGAGCGGCTCGTCCAGGACCGCGACATCGAGCTGCTCCATCAGCGCCTCGGCCTGGCCCAGCTCCCCCCGCTCGGTGAGCACGCCGGCCAGGTTCAGGAGGACGCCGGGGTGATCCTGATGCGCCGCCGCTTCCTCAAGGAGCGCCTGGGCCTCTTCCAGCCGCCCCACGGACCGGTAGAGGTTCGACAGGTTGATGCGGCTGCCCACCGCGTCGGGCACCAGCTCCAGCACCCGCCGGTAGTGCGCCTCGGCCTCGGGGAGCCGGCCCGTGCGCGCCCACCGGTCCGCCTGCTGCCGAAGTTCCTCGGCCAGCCAGCGGCGCTGGAGGTGGACGAGCTTCTCGATCCGGCTGCTGCGAAGAGCCTCCAAGCCCGATGCGAACGGCTCGTAGCCCGCTGCAGGATGCCGCCCGAGCGCCTCCTCGAAGGCGCTGCCGTCCCGCCCCACCCGATGGGCGGCCAGGGCCAGGGTGCAGAGGGACTCGGGGCTCAGGTGGGCCGCCAGGGGCTGAAGGACGACGAAGAGGGCTTCCAGGCCGGCGTCGTGGTCCAGGAGCCCCAGCGCGCTCACCAGTTGGTCCGCGGCGGCCGGGTCGGGGGTTTCCCGCGTTGCGAGCTCCACGGCCCGATCCGCCTCGCGCCGGGCTTCCTCCTCCCGGCCCGCCTGGGCGATGAGGGCGACCAGGAGGGCCCTGGGGAAGAGGTACGCCGGGTGGCGGGCCAGGACCTCGCGCAGCTCGGCCTCGGCCTCTTGCAGCCGTCCTTGCATCCCCAGGCACGCGGCCAGGTTGGTGCGCACGGGCGCCGCCGCTGGATCCAGCCGAAGGGCCTCCCGAAGGAGCGCCTCCGCCTCGTCCGGCCGGCCCGTGTCCATGGCCTCCCGGGCGGCCGTGTCCAGGGCCTGGACCTCTTCCGGCACAGGGCCCGCTCCGGCGCGGCCCGGCGCGTTACCGCTGGGCCTCTCACCGTTCCCGGGTGTCCTCCGAGCTTGGCGTTCCACTGCCCCATCCCTCCGCTGGTCGTCTTCCATGTACCACGCCCTTTGCCCTGCCCCCGGACGGCGGGTGGGGGTTCGGCCGTCTGGCCCGCTGGTCCACGGGCAGGGATGAGGGGGACACTCCGACATCTGTGTGAAATGAACGTCCAGACGTGAACGTTTATCCCGCGTGCTCAGGGGACGCGAACTTGTTACAAAGCCCTTCAGGACGGGATCCGAGAAGCCACGCGTCCGGGCGTATGACGTTAACGTCTGCGCGTTAACTTCGCACGCGATGGAGAAGGGCGTGCCCCCTCCCCCCCGGCCCGCTTCGGCCCCGTTCTGGCGCCGCGTCGGCCCCTGCAGGGTCCCGGCCCGCCCGGGGCGAACCCCTCCGTCGAGCCCGGCGCGATGGCCGGCGCCGGCCGAAGCGCTCGCAAGCGAAGGAGGGCACCCGGTGTTGCAGTCCATGGCAGGGCCTGCCCGTCTCCGGGAGCTCCTGGTCCGGGATCGAATCCTGGTGGCCCCGGGGGTGTACGATGGGCTGTCGGCCCGGATCGCCGAGCAGGCGGGGTTCGAGGCGCTCTACGTCTCGGGCGGCGCCGTGGCCCGGAGCATGGGCGTTCCCGACGTGGGCCTGGTCTCACTCACCGAGACCGCCAAGCGCCTGGAGGAGATTCGGGAGGTCACGTCGCTCCCCCTGGTGGCCGATGCCGATACCGGATACGGGAACGAGATCAACGTGATCCGGACCATCCGGACGCTGGAGCGGGCGGGCGCCGCGGGCGTCCACCTGGAGGACCAGGTGACGCCCAAGAAGTGCGGGCACTATGAGGGCAAGGAAGTGGTGGAAGCCGAGGAGATGGTCCGCAAGATCCAGGCTGCCCTCGACGCCCGCCTGGACCCGGCCTTCGTGGTGATTGCCCGCACCGACGCCCGGGCCGTGCTGGGCCTCGACGAGGCCATCCGCCGGGGACGGCTCTATGCCGAGGTGGGGGCCGACATGATCTTCGTGGAGGCGCCCCGTTCCGAGGAGGAGCTGGAGCGGATCGGCCGGGAGCTGGCCGGCATACCGCTGCTGGTGAACATGTTCCACGGCGGCAAGACGCCACTGGTTCCCGCGGAGCGGCTGGAGGCCATGGGCTACCGGCTGATGATCGTTCCCTCGGACCTCCAGCGGGCGGCGATCCGGGGCATGCAACGGGCGGCGCGGATGCTCCGGGAGCGAGGCGATACGGGGCTCATGGCGGGCGAGATGGCGGGATTCAAGGAACGGGACGAGATCATCGGTCTCCCCGAGGTGCGGGAGCTGGAGGCGCGGTATCTGAGTCAGGGATGAACCGGGGACGGGGACCGCTGGGGATCGGCTCCGGGAGGGAGCTGGATGCAGGTGCGGACGGTCGAGATCAAAGGTCTGGAGGGACCTACGCAGGTTCGGCCACCGGCCCGCGGACGAGTCTTGGGGCGCTCCTGGCGGATCGGTTGGATGCCCTTCCTGCTGGCTGCGCTGGTGACCGGGATTCCGGTGACGGGGGCTGGCGGCTCCGAGTCCACGAGTTCCGTTACCGGTCCGGCCCTCGTCCCTTTCGCGTCGGCTCCCGCCGTGGTGGCCGGCCGGCTCGAGGAGCGTGATCTCCTGCTGCCCGACGGGCGCTTCGCCGACACCTACGACCTTCCCCTATCCCTGGGCGACAGGATCGAGCTTGGTCTGAGGCCCACAGGGTTCGACGGGGTGCTCCAGCTGCTGGATCCCCGGGGGGACGTGGTGGCCGAGGCCGACGACGGCGGCCCCGACGAGCCGGAGCGTCTGACCGCCCGAGCCGAGGAGGAGGGCCTGCACCGGGTGCGGGTCACCTCGTACCACGCGGGGGCGACGGGCCGGTACCGGTTGGAGGCGAGGGCGGAGCCGGGGCGGTGGCCTCCTGGGGAGAGCCGGACCGACGACAGCTGGCTCCGCACCGGAGAGACTGTGGAGGGCGAGCTGGGCCCGGGCGCGCCCGGGCTTGCAGGGGGCGGGTGGTACCGGGAGTATCGGCTCCAGGCCGAGGCTGGAGAAGCGATCTCCCTGCGGGTCGTGGCGGCCTTCGACCCCCTGGTCCTGGTGGTGGCCCCCTCAGGCGCGTGGGTCGGCCGCCTCGCGGGCGTAGCCGGACAGAGCTTCGTGCTCACGTGGAAGGCGGAGGAGTCCGGCGAGCACCGGGTGTGGGTGAGCAGCGGGCGGCCGGGGGCCAGCGGCGCCTACCGGCTGGAGCGGCGGTGAGTTGAGGATGCCACACGTGCGGAGAGGCGAATGGCTCCGAAGGGCTGTGTCGATGCTGCTGGTGGGAGCGTGCGCCGGCCTTCTGGGCTCCGCGCCCGTCGGGCTCGCCGCTGCCGCGGCCTCCGGCGCAGGCGATGCGCAGGCGGTTCCGGCTGGCGGCTCCGCCTCTTGGGAGGCCGGCGCAGCGGGTCCAGCGGACGAACTCGTTCCCGGCCGGTCCCTGGAGCGGGCCTTCACGGTGCAGGATCCGCGGCTGGACGACGACAGCCCCTTCCACGCATACTGGTTCGAGGCCCGGCGCGGCCAGCGGATCGAGCTGGTGATGCGCTCGGACGAGGTGGACCCGTACCTCTGGCTTTACGGTCCCGGCGGCGAGCTCCTGGCCGGGGACGACGACTCGGGGCCGGGGCCCTATGACGCGGCCATCCGCGCCCAGGCACCGCAGGACGGGACCTACCGCGTGCTGGCCAACACGGCCCTGGGGTGGCAGCGGGGACGCTACAGCCTTTCGCTGCGCCTGGAGGACCCGCCTGCGGGCGGCCCGCCCGGACGGGACGGCGCGGGGGCTGCCGGCGACGGCGCGGGGGCGGCCCTCCGGGCGAGGCCCCGGCTCCCGGCGGCCCTCGAGGAGTTGAGCAACCCGGTCTGGGGGGCGCACCCGGGACGCGGGGGCTGTCGGCGTCGGGCGAGCAGGGGCCCCAGGGCCCCGCGGTTCCCCCGGTAGAGGGCCAGTTGGAGCCGGGGGTGCGACGGGCGGGGGTGGTGGCGAACGACGACCTCCTCCGGTTCTGGCGGGTCGTGCTCCCCGAGGGGCAGGACCGTTTCGAGGTGGGCCTCTTCGACGCCGCCGGCCCCCTGGACCTGGTGGCCACCCCAGAGGTGCCCCTGGAGCCCGGTATGGGCGACTTCCCCTACAAGGCCATGACCGGCCGCGAAAACGAGCGGCTGGAGGTGCGCCTTCCGGCCGGTGCGCCCCGGCGGTGGCTGGTGGGCGTGGTGAACTGGGAGCCCACCTCGATCCGCTACGAGATCGAGCTCAGCTTCCGGCGCCCGCTTCCTCCGTACCCGGAGTACAAGCCGCCCCTGCCCCAGACGGTCGCCGCCCTCTCCCCCCTGGAGCGGGCCATCCGGGCGACGGTGCAGATCTCCACCCCGGAAGGGAGCGCCTCCGGCACCCTGGTGACGCCCGACGGCCTCATCCTCACCAGCTACCACGTGGTGGGCGAGTGCCGCTTCGCCGACGAGCTCTTCGGCTGCGAGGGCGGGCTGCTGCGGGACGAGTCGGGCAACCCGGTGGAGCTGATCGTCGGGCTTCCGCACGAGTCCCGGGGCGCAGCCACCCAGTACTTCGTGGCCGAGGTCCTGCACGCCCTGCCCCGCTACGACCTCGCCCTCCTGCAGATCACCCGGGACCTGAACGGCGTCCCCGCCCGCGGGCCCATCTTTCCCTGGATTCCCCTGGACCTGTCGCCGGGCGCCCTCCGGCTGGGGGACGAGGTGATGGTCATCGGCTACCCGGCCATCGCCCAGACGGCAGGCAGGATCCCCCTCAGCCTCACCCGGGGCGTGCTCTCGGGCTTCGCCGAGCACGAGGGCCGCCGGGTGCTGCTCCAGACCGACGCGGCCATCGAGTCGGGCCACTCGGGCGGTGCGCTCATCCGGCTGCCCGAAGCCCGGCTGGTGGGCATCCCGTCCGACACCCGCCTGGACTGGGACACCTTTGAGAAGCAGAACTACGCCCGCCCGGTCACGCTCCTGCCGGCCGACTGGGTGGAGACCCTGGCCCGCCGCGGCGCCATCCTGTACGGCGTACGCCCGGGACCCGACGGGGCGCGCACCGCGGAGGCGGATCGGGGGGTGGCTCGGTGAACGGCGAGGGCAAGATCTCAAGGGCCGGCGCGGATCAGGGAGACGGTGACCCTCGCGAGGTATCCGTCCGCCCCGCCGTCGCTGCGGACCGCGGCGCGGTGCTGGACTTCTGCGCGAACACCTGGCCGGGCGGAGACTACATCCCCTACGTGTGGGAGGACTGGCTCAACGACGCCCGGGGGCGCCTGCTGGCCGCAGACCTGGGCGGCCGCGCCGTGGGGATCGCCCACGTGCAGCGTCTGGCGGATGGCTCAGCATGGCTGGAAGGCCTGCGGGTGGACCCCGCCGTCCGCCGGAGGGGGATCGCCCGCCTGCTGACCCAGGCCTCGCTGGATGCGGCCCGGGAGCTGGCGGGGCGGGGCGCGATCGCTCGGCTCATGGTCTCCGAACGAAACGCCGTCTCCCGCCACCTGGTGGAGCGCTCCGGCTTCCGCCTGGAACGACGCAGCTGGTTGATGGAACGGGAAGCGGTGAACGATGGCGGTGCACCAGCGGACGAGCACAGCAGCGCGGCTGAGGCTGCCCGTGCCCTGGGGGCGCCCCGCCGGGAGGACGAGCCGCCGCAGGAGGACCCTCTGGCCGGGCTGGAGCTGGCCCGGGTCCCTGAGGCCGAGGCTGCGAGGCTGGCAGGGTTGCTGCGCGACGACCCCCCCGCCTCGCTTCTCCCCGTGCGGCCAGGGCTCGTCTGGGAGTGGGCCTGGGTCTCCCTCCACCCGGCCGGCCTGACGGACCTGGCCGGGCAGGGCGTGCTCTGGACGGCCCGACGCCGGGGGATGCTGGCTGCGGTGGCTGCCCTGGGACGGTCGGGTCCCGACGACGATCTGCTCCTGGCCCCTCTCGCCGGCACTGCGCTGCTCCTGGCGGCCCTGGCCAGAGGCTGGCCGGGCGCCGGGGCGCCGCAGTGGCTCAGCATCCTGGACACCCCGGAAGACGGCGAGCTTGCCCGCCGGGCCGGCTTCCACGCCGGCAACCGCTCCCACGGGCAGCTGATCTACGCGCAGGTCCTCTGAGTCGACGTTGCTCGCTGATCGACGCGGACCTCCGTCCCTCGGGGCGAAGGCGGCTCGGCTCCGCATGCCCCCAGGCCCCCCTGCATAAGATCGGGGCGCGGGAGGAGGCCGGGGCGTGGTCAACTGGCTCTGGGCGGCGATGGTCCTGTCCGGTTTCGCGATGGGCCTGGGGCGGGGAATGGGCGCGTCCCTCACCCAGACCTTCTTCACCCAGGCGGCGGCCGGCTTCCAGGCCGGGCTCCAGGTGATGATCTACATCATCCTCTGGTACGGCCTCAGCCGCATCGCGGAGCGTGCGGGCGTCCTCGACGTCCTGGCTCGCCTCATCGCGCCCCTGGTGCGGCCTTTCTTCCCCGAGGTCCCCAAGGGCCACCCTGCCTTCAGCCCCATGACCCTCAACCTGGCGGCCAACTTCCTGGGCCTGGCCAACGCCGCCACCCCCTTCGGCCTCAAGACCATGGAGGAGCTGAACCGCCTCAACCCGCGTCCCGGCGAGGCCACACCCGCCATGATCACCTTCCTGGCCATGAACAGCGCCGCCATCGGGCTCATACCCTCGACGGCCATCGCCCTGCGGGCCGCCGCGGGGGCGGCCAACCCGGCGGACATCGTGGTACCCTCCATCGTGGCCACGGCCATCCCGCTGGCCGTCGTCCTCGTCGTCGACTGGATCATCCGCCGGGGCGGAGTCCTCCGCCCGGCGCCGGCCTTGCGATGGAGAGGCGGGCGACCATGGCGGGCTGGGTGATCCCCATCCTGGTGAGCACGATCCTGATCGTTGGCCTGGCCCGGGGCGTGGACCTCCTGGACGCCTTCGTGGAGGGCGCCCTCGAAGGGGTGAAGCTGGGCGTCCGGATCCTGCCCTTCATCATGGCCATCTACGTGGGCGTGGGGCTCTTCCAGGCGGGCGGGGTGATGGACGTCGTCTCCCGCGCCCTGGGACCGCTGGCGAGGGCCCTGCGGCTGCCCGTGGAGCTCTTCCCCCTCATGCTCATCCGGCCCTTCTCGGGGGGCGCCGCGCTCGGCATCGTGGCCGACCTGCTGCGCCAGTACGGTCCCGACTCGCTGATCGGGCGAACCGCGTCCATCATGGAGGGTAGCTCGGAGACCACGTTCTACGTGCTCACGCTCTACCTGGGGGCGGTGGGGGTGAAGCGCTCCCGCTACGCCCTGCCGCTCTGCCTACTGGGGGACGTGGTGGGTTTCGTCGCCGCTGGCTGGGCGGGCCGCGCCTTCTTCTGACGAGCCCCGCGCCAGGAGGAGCCCGGTGCCCGCGACCAGGAGCACGCCCAGGAGGCGATCGGCCTGGACGGACTCCCCCAGAAACGCGATGCCCAGCAGCGTGGCCACCACGGGCTCCACCGTGGCCAGCATGCTGGCCGTGGGAGCGGGCAGCCCGCGCAGACCCTGCGTGTAAAGCAGGTACGCGCCCAGGGTGGGGACGAGCCCCAGGATCCCCAGGATCCCCCGGGCCTCCCCATGGGCGGCCAGGGGCTGCCACGGGGGCTCCGCCATGGCCAGCACCAGGGCGCCGAAGCCGAAGGCGTAGAAGACCGCCACCTCTGGGTCGTAGCGGCGCAGGGCCCGCTTGCCGAAGATGCTGTAGAGCCCGTAGGTCAGGCCGGACCCCAGGCCCAGGGCGACGGCCGCGACAGGGACGGATCCCGCGCCCGTCACCAGGGCCCGGAGCGCGCCGGTCACCAGGAAGACCCCGGCCAGAGCGAGGCCCAGGGCCGCCAGCTCCCGCCGCCCGGGCCGCGGGCCCCCCAGAATCCAGGTGAGGAGCACTACGAAGGCGGGAGCCGTGTAGAGCAGGGCGGCGGCCACCGAGACCGGCGCCCGCTCGATGGTGGCAAAGTAGAGCAGGTAGAAGAGGCCGATGCTGATCAGGCCGTAGGCCGCGAAGAAGGGAAGGTCGCGGGCCCGCACCCGCAGGCGGCCGGCGCGGGGCAACATCCACAGGGCCAGCCCGGCGAAGCCCACGGCCGCCCGGACGCTCACCACCTCCAGCGGCGACAGCCCGGCCTGGTAGAGGGTCTTGCCGAAGAGCCCAAGGGTGCCCCAGAGCGAGGCGCCCGCCACCACCAGCAGGGCGCCCCGTGCGAAGGCCTTTCGTGATTCCGTCGACTCGCTGGCCATGGCCACCTCCGCCAGCCACCTCCGCTTTCGCCTCCCCGTGGGCGGCGCTTGTGGTACGGCGAATTGTGATCATCTTCTTGTGCGCAGGTACAGGGAATTCCTGCCGCGAAACCCGATGAAAGGCGGCGGGGCGCCGGGGGCAGGGAAACAATGGGGAGAGTGGGACGGCGAACGAGCGGGCTTCGAGTGGAGACCGAGCGGAGACCGAGCGGAGACCGAGCGGAGACCGAGCCGCTCGTGCTCTTGCAAGATTAACGTCGTGGAGTTAACAAGATTCCCGGAGCGTTATCCGCCGGTTTTTCCCACAACGATGGGCTTTTCAGGACCGCGGAGGATCGCTTTCGGCGGCGGATAACGTTAACGTACGAGCGTTAATCTTACAACTACGCGTGCGCTGGGGTCCGGGCACCCCGTAGCCCGTCGCCGGCAGGGAAGCAGGCCCTGGGAGCGAAATGCCACCCTTGTGCCGAAACTGCGATTTCACCTCGAGGAGGACTTCCGAGTGCCCGACCTCTCGCAACGCCTCGCCCGCTACGTGGCTGACCTGAGCTTCGACGCCTTACCCGACGACGTCGTCTTCAAGGCCAAGCTGCGCGTCCTGGACGCGCTTGGGTGTGCGGTGGCAGCCTTCCATTCGGACACAGGACGGGCCGCCCGGGAGGTGGCCCGGGTACTGGGCGGCAACCCCCAGGCCGAGGTGGTGGGCGAGGGGCGCCGCACCTCCGCGGACCTGGCCGCCTTCGCCAACGGGGCCATGATCCGGTACCTGGACTGCAACGACACATACCTTTCCAAAGAGGCCTGCCACCCCAGCGACAACCTGGCGGCGGTGCTGGCCGCGGCCCAGGCGGGGGGGAAGGGCGGCAGGGAGCTCCTGGCGGGCCTGGTGGCCTCCTACGAGATACTGGCCCGCCTGGCCGACGCCTCCAGCATCCGCGACCGGGGCTGGGACCACGTGACCTACGGCGCCGTCTCGGCCGCCGCCGGCGCCGCCCGCGTGCTGGGGCTGGACGAGCGGGCCACGCGGGAGGCCATCGCCCTGGCAGCCACGCCCAACGTCGCGCTCCGCCAGACCCGGGTTGGGCAGCTCTCCATGTGGAAGGGCGCCGCCTTCGCCAACGCCAGCCGGAACGGCGTCTTCGCCGCCTACCTGGCCCGGGCGGGGATGACGGGGCCCGAGGAGGTCTTCGACGGGCCCCGGGGCTTCGTCCGTCAGGTATCGGGCCCGCTGGAGCTGCCGGCCTTCGGCGGCGAGGGTGCTTCCTTCAGGCTCCTGGACACGGACATCAAGCACTTCCCGGCCGAGTACCACTCGCAGGCGGCCATCGAAGCGATCCTGGCCGTCCGAGAGCGGATGCGGGCCGACGGGCTGGATGCCGGCTCCGTGGAGGAGATCGTCATCCGCACCTTCAAGGTGGCGGTGGAGATCATCGGCGGCGAGGAGGAGAAGTGGCACCCCACCACCCGGGAGACGGCGGACCACTCCATGCCCTACTGCGTGGCGGTGGCGCTGGTGGACGGGGACGTGACCCCGGCCAGCTTCGAGCCCGGCCGCATCCAGGACCCGGCGCTCCATGCGCTGATCCAGAAGATCCGGGTGGTGGAGGATCCGGCCTTCACCGCCGGCTACCCCGACGACATCCCCACCCAGATCGAGCTGACCGCCGCCGGCCGCACCTACACCGAGCGGGTGGACGCGCCCCTGGGCCACCACCACCACCAGATGGACCAGGCGGCGGTGGAGGCCAAGTTCCTCAGCCTCACCCGGCCGTACCTGCCCGAGGAGCGGGCCCGGGCCTTCTTCCGCCAGGTGGAGCGCCTGGAGGAGCTGGACGAGCTGGGGGCCCTGCTGGAGCCGCTGCGGCTGCAGGCGTAGGGGCGGAGCGGGTCGGGGGCGCGCCGCGGGACGGCGGCTCCGGTGTCACGGGACTGCCTCCGGGGAAGGCGCCCCCCGCAGGCGCTGGAGCTCCGGCTCGGCGACGAGCCTCAGCGATGCCAGCGCCAGCAGGGCGAGGACCCCTGCGACGTGCGACAGGGCCTTCTCGGTCGGAGGGCCCTGTCGGCTCTGGCCCCGGCCCATCTTGGTCACAGGTAGTCGTTCACCTTCCAGACGACCCCGTCAGCCAACGAGCAAGTCGACATGCTGCTTCCTTCCTCGCCGAAGCGGACGCACGCAGGCATTCGCAGGCCTTGAGCCACCGGCGGGACAAAGCGATCGTTCCTTGGCGTCATTGGATCGGTCGCCACCAGACTGCCCAGTTCAGGTTGCACGGCGTAGATGAACCCGTCGGCCGGGTTGAAATGCAGAGGTGGTGGCGCCACCGTTGGCGCGAGCTTCCCCCAGCCGGCGGGAACCCTACGGCGTTCTCTACTGACCTGGCTAGATCCCCAGGTACGCCGCCCGCACCCGCTCGTCGCCCAGGAGCTCCTGCCCGGGGCCCTGGAGGGTGATCCGCCCGTTCTCCAGGACGTAGGCGCGGTCGGCCACGGTCAGGGCCTGGTTGACGTTCTGCTCCACCAGCAGGACGGTGACCCCCTGGTCGCGGATCTCCTGGACGATGCGGAAGACCTCCCTCACCAGGATGGGGGCCAGGCCCAGGGAAGGCTCGTCCAGCATCAGGAGGCGGGGCCGGCTCATGAGTGCCCGGCCGATGGCGAGCATCTGCTGCTCCCCGCCCGAGAGCGAGCCCGCGAGCTGCCGGCGCCGCTCCTGAAGCCGGGGGAAGACCTGGTAGACGTGCTCCAAGGACTGCTGCCGGGCGGACCGGGCCCTGGACACGTAGGAGCCCGTGAGCAGGTTCTCCTCCACGGTCATGTCGGGGAAGAGCTGGCGTCCCTCGGGGATGTGGGCGAGGCCCAGGTCCGTCACCCGGTGGCCGGGGAGGGTGTGGATCGGCTCACCCTGGAAGCGGATCTGGCCCGTGCGGGGCCGGAGCAGCCCGCTCAGGGCCCGCAGGGTGGTGGTCTTGCCCGCCCCGTTCGCCCCCACCAGGGTCACCAGCTCGCCTTCGTCGACACGGAAGGAGACGTCCCAGAGGGCCTGCACTTGCCCGTAAAAAACATCGATGCCTTGGACTTCGAGCATCCGCCCAACCTCCCCCTCGCCTGTCCGCCGAAGGTGCCCGCCTGGGTCCCCGCCGGGCGCCCCCGCTACTCGCCCAGGTACGCCTCGATCACGGTCCGGTCGCGGGCCACCTGGGCCGGGGTGCCCTCGGCGATCTTACTGCCGTAGTTCAGGACGGTGATGCGATCCGAGATGTCCATGATCACCTGCATGATGTGCTCCACGATGACGATGGTGATGCCTTGATCCCGGATCCGCCGGATCAGCCCCACCGTCTGGGCCGCCTCGGTGGGGTTGAGGCCGGCCACCACCTCGTCCAGCAGGAGGAGGCGCGGCTCGGTGGCCAGGGCCTTGGCGATCTCCAGCCGCTTGCGGCCGGCCAGGGTCAGGTCCGAGGCGAGCTGGTCCCGCCGGTCCGCCAGCTCTACGAACTCCAGGACCTCCTGGGCCTTCCGTACCGCATCGGCCCGGGCGGGGTGACGGAGGTAGGCGCCCACCAGCACGTTGTCCAGCACCGAGAGGTGGGGGAAGGGCTTGACGATCTGGAAGGTCCGCCCGACGCCCCGGCGGGCCAGCTCGAAGGGCGGCAGCCCCGTCACCTCTTCCCCCAGGAAGGTGAGGGAGCCCGAACTGGGACGCACGTAGCCGCTGAGGCCGTTGAAGAACGTGGTCTTGCCGGCGCCGTTGGGCCCGATGAGCCCCACGATCTCGCCTTCCTCCACGCCCAGGTCCACGTCCCTAAGGGCGGTCAGCCCCCCGAACCGGACGGTCAGCTTCCTGGCCTGCAGGAGCGACAAGGTGCCACCTCCTCTGCCGGCGGAGGAGGCCCGTAGCCGCCCCCACCACGCCTGACGGCGCGAAGCGCACGATCAGGATGATCAAGAGCCCGTAGACCAGCAGGTTCGCCTCGCCCAGGGTGGTGCGGAGCCAGTCGCCCGCCCCTTCGAGGAGCACCGCCCCGATGAGCGGCCCGTAAAGAGTTCCGGTGCCGCCGATGATGGACATGAGGGCGAGCTCGATGGAGAGCTCGATCTCGAGCACCCCGTATGGCTCGAAGAAGGAGAGGTAGACGGCGTAGAGCACGCCGCCCGCGGCGGTGAGCGCCCCGCTGATGGCGAAGGCCCCCAGCTTGTAGCGGAGCGGGTTCACCCCCATGGCCATGGCCGCATCCTCGTCCTCCCGGATGGCCTGCAGGTAGTAGCCGAAGCGGCTCCACGTGAGCCACCAGACCACCAGCAGCGCCGCGGCGAGGAGCCCCAGAGAGAGGTAGAACTCCACCTGGCGGTCGAAGAGGTCCAGGCCGAAGAGACGGGGCATGTCATAGATGAAGAGGCCCTGGGCGCCCCCCGTCACGTTCCGCCAGTTCACCGCCACCAGGCGCAGGATCTCCGCCACGGCGATGGTCGAGAGGGTGAAGTAGGGCCCCCGCAGGCGGAAGGTGATCCAGCCCCACGCCAGCGCCAGCCCCACCGAAGCGGCCACGGCGATGAGGGAGCCCCACCAGGGGGCCAGCCCGACGTTCAGGAGGAGGAGCGTCATCACGTACGCGCCCATGCCCACGAAGGCCGCGTGCCCCAAGGAGAGCTGGCCCGCCCAGCCGCCCAGCACGTCCCAGGCCAGGGCCATGGCGCCGAAGAGGACGATGCCGATCCCCAGGTTCAGGTACTTGGGAAAGACCAGCGGGTAGACTGCGAAGACCAGCACCAGGAAACCGATGGTCAGCAGATGCCGATGGCGAGACTCCATACCGTCAACTCCCTCACGCCCGGGTCGCCCCGGGCTCCCTACATCCGGACCGCCCTCACGGGCGCTGCTGCCCCTAGACGCGGGACCGCCCGAAGAGCCCCGCGGGGCGGAAGAGCAGCACCAGCAGGAAGGCGATGAGCCCGAACGCGTCCCGGTAGCCGCTGGAGACGTAGGTGGCGCCCAGCGACTCGGTCACCCCCAGGAGCAGCCCGCCTCCGATCGCCCCCAGCACGTTCCCCATACCGCCCAGCACCGTCACCACGAAGGCCTTCAGGGTGAAGACCGAGCCCACCGTGGGGATCACGTAGAGCACCGGCAGCAGGAGGAGCCCGGCCAGCGAGGCCAGGGCCACCCCGATGCCGAAGACCAGGCTCCGGATCCGCCGGGTGTCGATGCCCTGGAGCTCGGCCGCGTGGGGGTTCTGGGCCGTGGCCCGGATCGCCCGACCTACCTCCGCGTGGGTGAGCATCCAGTAGAGCGCACCGATCACCACCACGGTGATGACGAAGGAGAGGGTGAGGGGCACGCTGAAGCTGACGCCCGCCAAGTGGAAGGTGCTGGTGGAGTAGCTCGTGTAGATGCTCTGGGGGTGGGCTCCGAAACCGAGGAGGAGCGTGTTGCTGATGACGAGGCCGATGCCCACCGTCATCAGGATGAAGCCCTGCTCCGGGCCGTCGGCGATGGGCCCCACCAGGATCCGGTCCACCACGTACCCCAGCGCGACGCCCATGAGCACCACGATGGGGATGGCGAGGAACGGGTCGAGCCCCGTGGCCCGGAAGAGCCAGAGGGTGAGGTACATGCCCAGGGCGAGGAACTCACCGTGGGCGAAGTTGATCACCCGCATGACGCCGAAGACAAGGCTGAGGCCGATCCCCACCATGGCGTAGATGCCTCCGGTGAGGATGCCGTTGGCCAGTGACTGAAGCAAGCTGACAAGGCTTTCCACGAGATCCCAACCCCTCCGGTGACCTCCCGGGCGGTCAAGCGCAGCCAGGCGCCGCGCCGGCCCCCCGCCCCTGCGCCACGACCGGCGGCCGGGCGGTGCGCCCCGTGTGGGAGCGGGCGCCCGCCCGGAGACGTCCGCAGCGGCTAACGCGAGCTCCACTGCGGCGTGGGGAAGCGGGCCTCCCCGGCGGCGATCTCCGTCGGGTAGACGGTGACGAACGCGCCGTCCTGGACCTGCTCCACCACCATGCTGATGGGATTCTGGTTGATAAAGCCGTCGTAGTCCTCGAAAGTGACGGGCCCCGCCGCCGTCTCCAGGTGCGTGGCCTTCAGCGCCGCACGGATCGCGTCGGGCTCCAGGGACGAGGTGCGGTTGAGGGCATCGGCGGCGACGATGAGGGCCATGTAGGCCTCGGCCGCGTGGTACGAGGGTTCCTCGCCCTTCAGCGCCTCCACCAGCTTCTCGTGAAGCTGTCCGGCCCCCGGGTACGAGACCGACGGCGTCCAGGAGGTGGCGCTGAAGACGAACTCGGCCGCATCCCCCGCTCCCTGGATGAAGGAATCCAGGGCGAAGCCGGCCGCCCCGCCCGCGAACATCTTCGGGTTCAGGTTGACCTCCTTCGCCTGGCGCATGATCGCCACCGAGTCCTCCTCGTAGGAGACCATGAAGACGACGTCGGGCCGGAGGCCCCGGAACTTGTTCAGAATCGGGCGGAAGTCGGTGAGGCCCCGATCGTAGACCTCCCGGGCCAGGACCTGGTACCCGTTCTGCCTGGCCACCCGATCGGCGGCGTCGGCCACCGACGTCTCGAAGGCGCCGCTGCCGTGCAGGATGGCGATGGTCTTCATCCCGCCCAGGCTGTCGGCCAGGTTGAGCAGCGACACGGCGTAGGACGTCGCGTTGGTCTTGGCCCGGAAGACCCAGGGTGATCCCGGCCGGGTGATCTCGTCGGCCGCGGATCCGGCCACGATCAGCGGGATCCGCTGGCGGGCCGTGTAGGCCGAGAGCGGCTTGCTGATGCCGCTCGCGTAGGTTCCGATGATCAGGGGAACGTCGTCGTTGATGAGGCGCTCGGCGGCCGAAAGGGCCGCGTTCTGGTTGGAGGCGTCATCCTCGATGATGAGCTTCAGCGGTTGCCCGTGGACCCCGCCGGCGGCGTTGATCTCGTCCAGAGCCACCTGGTAGCCGGCGAGCTGCATGCGCCCGAAGGTGGCGAAGCGCCCCGTCTGGGACGTGATGATGCCCACGGTGACCCCGTCCTGGGCGAGGACGGCCGGCGTTGCCAGGCCGAGGACGAGCATGAGCGCGAACAGAGGCTTCCATGAGCGAAACACCCGAACGATCCCCCCTTGGTGAGCCCGAATCGGGCTGGCCAGCGTGAAAGCCCTCGTATTCACCGGATTCGTCAACTTTGCGGATGATCCTTCCTAACGGAGGGTTGACGCCAGTCTGACGACTCGGTGAATGTGATCACAAGTGGCAATGCGGGCGACCCAAGGGGAGGGCACGCTTCAACCCAGCCCTGCCAGGATCTCCTCCACGGGGGTGAAGTCGGGGAAGAGCCAGTCGGGGTCGTGGGCGGCCAGCTCGGCCAGGGTGTAGCTGCCGCCTGCGACGGCCAGGACCTGGGCCGCGTTCTCCCGCGCCGCGGCGATGTCCAGGGGCGTATCGCCCACCACCACCACGCGCCCGAAGGGGTGCCCGTAGTGGTCCTGGGCGCGGTGGATGCCCAGGCGGATGAGCGCGGGTCTCCAGTCGCTGTCGCTGCCGAAGCCGCCCGTGGGGAAGAAGCGGTTCAGCCCGTGGGGTTCGAGCTTGATCCGGGCGCCTTCCGCCAGGTTGCCCGTGCCGAGGGCCAGGCCGAAGGCGGGATTCCCGGCCAGACGTTCCAGGAAGCCCGTCACGCCGGGCACGACTTCGCCGGGGTCACGGGCGATCTCTTCCCGCAGGTACCTCAGGTAACGCGCCCACAGAACGGGGTTGTTGGCATGGTCCGGATCCAACCCCAGGTGCTCCAGGGCCTCGGCGAAGATGCGGGGGTCCGGCTTGCCCCTCCAGTCGATGCCGTCGGTCGCCTGGGGCCGACCGTAGAGGTCGAGGAAAGCCCGGTCGATGGCCCGTTCCCCGGCGCGGGTGCCCCGCACCAGGGTTCCGTCCAGGTCGAAGAGCAGCAAGGTAGGTCTCATCGGCTTCGCTCCCTGTCAGGTTTCCGGTGGCCCTGGGCGGCAGGATCCGGGCACGACACCGGGAATCTCTGTTCGTGGGTCTCGGAGCGCGGCGTGGCTCCGGAAGGGCGCCCTGATCCGAAAACGGAGGTGGGTCGATGCCTCATGCCGCGGCAACCCTTCCCCTCCACGGGGGCCGGTGCCCGCCCTGGCTCTTTGAGCGTATGAAGCGCCTGGGGGCGGCCATCGTCGAGGTGATGGTCCACGAGTTCGGCCCCGAGGAGGTTCTCCGCCGGCTCTCGGATCCCTACTGGTTCCAGGCCCTTGGGTGTGTGCTGGGATTCGACTGGCACTCCTCCGGGGTCACCACCACCGTCTGCGGCGCCCTGAAGGAGGGGCTGGGGCCCAGGCAGCGGGAGCTGGGCCTGTACGTGGCCGGCGGCAAGGGGGGCGCGTCCCGCAAGACGCCCCAGGAGATCGAGACCCACGTGGAGCGCGACGGCCTGGCCGTGGACGGGCCGGGGCTTGTCCACGCGAGCCGCATGGCGGCCAAGGTGGACAACACCGCACTCCAGGACGGCTTCCAGCTCTATCACCACGTCTTCTTCTTCAGCGCCACCGGCGCGTGGGCGGTGGTGCAGCAAGGCATGGAGCCCGAGGGGAGCCTGGCACGACGCTACCACTGGCTCTCTGCGAACGTGCGGAGTTTCGTGGAGGAGCCCCACGCGGCGGTGTGCTGCGATCGCACCGTCGAACCGGTGAACCTGGTGGCGGGGGAGAGCGGGGCCTGCCGATCCACCACCACGGCCCTGGCAGGGGAAGACCCGGCCGGACTGGCCCGGGAACTGGCCCGAATCGTGGAGACCGGCAGGCACCTCCGCCTGCCCATGGCACACCAGGTGCCCCGGGCGGCCTACCTGGAGAAAGCCTTGCTGGACCTCTACCGTCACCCGCCCGAAACCTTCGAAGGGCTCCTGGGCAGCGCCGGCGTGGGGCCCAAGACGCTCCGGGCCCTGGCCTTGATTGCAGAGGTCACCTACGGGGCGGCCCCCAGCTACCGGGACCCGGTGCGGTACAGCTTCGCCCACGGCGGCAAGGACGGGACACCCCGGCCCGTGGACCGCGACCTCTACGACGCGGACATCGAAGCCCTGAACCGGCTCCTGCGGGAGGCGAAGGTGGATCGCACCGAGAAGCTCCACGCGTTTCGCAGGCTCGCCCGTTACTCGGCCGAGCTCGCGCCCCGGTGACCGGCCCGGTTCAGGCTCCGATCAGAAAAGGAGGGAGACGAGGAAGCCCACGACACCCACCGCCGCGAGGATCAGGCCGTAGGAGAGGAACTGCTGCCGGCGCCGGCGGCTGACGCTCGGGCCCGCGCGCATGCCGAAGTAGCCCATCCCCACGCCCACGATGGCCAGCAGGATGAACCAGCCCACGTTCAGCCCCCCTTCGCCCGGCCCGGCCGGTACCGGCTGGGTTCCGGAGCCCGGCTGGTTGGTGGCCCGGTCGCCCGCCGGGCAGTATCATTGTAGCACACACCCTCGTCTCCCGTGCCACCCTGCATCCCCGGGCGGCTACGCGTGCTGCGGCTCGGGTTCCCGCAGCGGCTGGAGGACGGCGGCCGCCGGCTGGTACATGAGGTTCAGGTACTCCACCAGCATCCGGTCGCTGGTGAAACGGCCGGCGCAGGCGGCCACGCTCTCACGCATCATCTGCCGCCAGCGGCTGGGCTCCTCGTAGTAGGCGGGGATCACCTCGTCCACCAGCACCTGGAAGAGGCTCAGCAGATCCCGGTGATCCTGCCCGGGGCCCTCGTAGCCTTGGTCGATCTGCCAGCCGTTCACCCCGTGGCGGACCGTCTCCGGCCACCATCCGTCCAGCACGCTCAGGTTGAGCACCCCGTTGAGGGCCGCCTTCATGCCGGAGGTGCCCGAGGCCTCCAGGGGGCGCTGTGGCGTGTTGAGCCAGACGTCGCATCCCCGGGTCATGAGCGCGCCGATCTCCATGTCGTAGTCGGGAAGGAAGGCCACCGAGCGGGGAAACCGCTGGCTCATGCGCCAGATGGCCTGCACCAGGTGCTTGCCCGCGTCGTCTTCCGGGTGGGCCTTGCCTGAGAAGACGAGCTGGATCGTCTGCTGCTCCAGCAACGGCTCCGTGACGTCGGGTCGGTCGAAGATCAGGGTGGGGCGCTTGTAGGGGACCGCCCTGCGGGCGAAGCCGATGAGGAGGCGTTCCGGATTCAGCTCGTGGCCCGTGCGGCGGTGCACCTCGGCCAGCAGGTTCTCCTTGGCCTGCATGTGGGGTTCCCACAGATCCCGCCCTTCCCCGAAGGCCCTCCGGATCCGCTCGTCCTGCCACGTTCCGGCGTGGACCCCGTTGGTGATGGAGAGGATGGGAGCCGTGCCCTCCACGTCCTCCCACATCTTGCGGGCCGTTGCCCCGTGCATCTTGGAAACGCCGTTGGCATAGCTCGCCACCCGCAAGCCGGCCACCGGCATGGTGAAAGGGTCGCCGCCCAGGGCGACCATCTCTTCCCTGGAGAGGCCGTTGAAGGCACCCATCTCCTCCAGGAGGCCCAGGGGGTGCGACTCGTTTCCGGCCATGACGGGGGTGTGGGTGGTGAAGATCACCTCGTCGCGGGTGGCCTCCCACGCGGCCCGGAAGGAGAGGCCCCGCTCGCGCTTCTCCCGGATCAGCTCGGTGGCCGCCAGCACCGCGTGCCCCTCGTTGAAGTGGTAGAGCTGAACGGGCTCGCCCAGCGCCCGGAGGGCGCGCACGCCCCCGATCCCCAGGGCCATCTCCTGGGCGATGCGGGCAGGGCCGTGCCCGTTGTAGAGCCGCCCGGTGATCCAGCCGTGGGCCCCGTCGGGAGGTCCCGCGTCCAGAAGGTAGAGCGGGTTGTTGCCGAAGGCCTCGGTCTTCCAAACCTGGAAGGAGACGGGCTCGCCGCGGATCGTCACCTCGACCCGCACGCCCGTGTCGTCGCAGAAGTCCGGCGTGTAGTGGGGGAACTCGTCGTGGGGCCAGCCGTGCTCGTCCAGCACCTGGCGGGTGTACCCCTGGCGCCACAGGATGCCCACGCCCACCAGGGGGAGGTCCAGGTCCCGGGCGGTCTTGAGGATGTCTCCCGCCAGGATCCCCAGGCCGCCCGAGTAGACGGGAAAGCGGTGGCTGAGCCCGTACTCCATGCAGAAGAAGGCCACGTACGGCCGAAATCGGCGGTCCGCGTGCACGCGCGCCGCCCCCCTTCGCCCCGTAGGGTGGCACCCGCCACCCGGCGGCTCCCGCGGGAATGGCTGGAATGGAACCGGCGCCGGGCTGGCATCGAGCCGACCCGTGCCCGGGCCCGGCGTGCCGCGGGAGGCCGCAGGAGCCGCGGCAGGAGAAAGGCGGTGCAACGGACAATGGCTTTCAACAAGGGCCGGCGCGGTCCCCGGGAATGAGGACGAACCGGGGCCGCCCGGCGGCCCTTCTCGCGGAGATGGGATCATCGACACAACGCCTGGGGCGGCGCCTTCGGGCGGCAGGGAGGGTGAGCGCGGTGCAGGAGGAGTACCGGATGCTGGTGGGCGGCGTGTGGACCGAGGGTTCCACGGGGGAGCGCATCGAGAGCGTCAACCCGTCGGACCGGAGCCACCTGGCCTGGATCGCCCGGGGCGTGGAGGCCGACATCGACCGGGCGGTGGCCGCGGCCCGGGAGGCCTTCCGCGCCCAGGGGGCGCCCGGCTGGAAGCAGGTGGAGCCCGCCGAGCGGGGCCGGCTGCTCTACGAGGCGGCCCGCCGGATCCGGCAGGAGGCCGAGGATCTGGCCCGCCTCGAGAGCCTGGACAACGGCAAGCCCCTGAGCCAGGCCCGCACCGATGCCCAGGTGGCTGCCCGCTACTTCGAGTACTACGCGGGCGTGGCCGACAAGCTCATGGGCGAGACGATCCCCATCGATCGCCGCTTCCTGGACTATACCCTGCGGGAGCCGCTGGGCGTGACCGCCCACATCATCCCGTGGAACTATCCCCTCCAGATCGCCGCCCGCAGCATCGCCCCCGCCCTCGCCGCGGGCAACGCTGTGGTGGTGAAGCCGGCCGAGGAAGCCTCCCTCAGCACCCTGGAGCTGGGGCGGATCCTCACCGAGGCGGGCGCGCCCCCGGGCGTGGTGAACATCGTGCCGGGCTACGGCGAGGACGCCGGCGCCCACCTGGCGGCCCACCCCGACGTGAACCTGGTGGCCTTCACGGGTTCGGTCGCGACGGGGACCCTGGTGATGAAGGCCGCGGCCGAGAACGTCACCCCCGTGCTGCTCGAGCTGGGCGGGAAGTCGCCCAACATCGTCTTCGCCGACGCGGACCTGGAGAAGGCGATCCCCACCATCATGCGCTCCATCTACCAGAACGCCGGGCAGACCTGCTCCGCGGGCAGCCGCCTGCTGGCGGAGCGCTCGATCCACGACCGGGTGGTGGAGGAGATCAGCCGCAGGAGCCGCCGGCTGCGTCTGGGCCCGGGCATCGAGGACCCGGACCTGGGGCCCATCATCTCCGAAAGCCAGTGGAAGCGGGTGCTCGACTACGTGGAGATCGCCCGCCAGGAGGGGGTCGAGGTGGCCACCGGCGGCCGGGCGCCCGAGGACGAGCGCCTGCGGGGCGGCTTCTTCGTGGAGCCCACGGTGCTCACCGGGGTGCGCCCCGAGATGCGGGTGGCCCGGGAGGAGATCTTCGGCCCCGTGCTGGCGATCATCCCCTTCGACGACGCCGACGAGGCGGCCGAGCTGGCCAACGACACGCCCTACGGCCTGGTGGCCGGCATCTGGACCCGGGACATCCAGGTGGCTCACCGGCTCGCCTCCCGCATCGAGGCCGGGCAGGTCTTCATCAACACCTACGGCGCCGGCGGCGGCGTGGAGATGCCCTTCGGCGGGTACAAGAAGTCCGGCTTCGGGCGGGAGAAAGGCCTGGAGACCCTGCGGCACTACACGCAGGTGAAGAACGTGTGCGTGGGGTTGGAGTAATACGCTCTCATCGACGCCGCCCACCTGGGTCCAGGGGGGCGGCCGCGCCGCGCGGGGATCGTCGGATGCCCACAGGGCCAGTTCGTGAGCCTGGCAGGGCCGGGTTGATCGTCAGCTCCTCGCTGAAGGAGGGCAGACCGTGTCGTTCACTCAAGAGCTGCGCCGGTGGGTGGATCCCATTTGGCAAGCGAGCTTCGAGCACCCCTTCATCACAGGCCTGGCGGACGGCACCTTGCCGCTGGACCGGTTCCGCTTCTACGTGCAGCAGGACAGCTACTACCTCACCGAGTTCGGCCGGGTGCTGGCCGTGGCCGCGAGCCGGGCGGGAGACCTGGCCGAAGCCTCCGAGCTAGCGGCTCACGTTCGCACCACCTGGCATTCATCCCGCGGTTGGCAGGGCTAACCCGCTGGGAGTCCACGCCTCAGCGCACCACCGAGTACACCAGGCGGTTGGGCAGCCGCTCGAAGCCCGCCCGCTGCAGGAGGGCGGCGGCAGGATGCTCCAGGACGGGCTCGGAGTCCCAGGTGGAGACGACCAGCCGGGATCGCCCGGCGCCGGCGCGGGGGAGGCCGGCCAGCAGGGCGTGCACCGCCTGGAGATGCTCCGCCTCGCCCAGCTCGTCCCAGGCACCGAAGGGCATGATCCGCTGGGGGCCCGGTTCGACGGCCAGGACAGGCCGGGCGCCCCTGAGGAGGAGCCAGACCCCTGGGAGCCGGCGAACCGGCGGCTCGGTGGCCGCGGGTTCCGCCTCCGCCCGACCGCCGCGCAGGATCGGCCCCAGGTTGGCCGGGTCCAGGGCCGCCAGGAGCCGGTACGCCTCGGAAGCCGGGCGGGCCGCCGTCGCTTCGCCGGATCCCGCCCGCAGCGCCTCCACCGCCTCCGGAAGGGCGAACTGGAGCCCTGCCAGCCCGTCGACGAAGAGCCCGCGGCGCACCTCCCCCGAGCCCTCCAGGAAGAGAAGGGCTTCGAGCACCTCCTCCCAGCGTCCCAATGGGGAGAGCTCGAAGAGGTCCCGGGTCACGATGCCGTAGCGCTCCAGGAGCAGCCGGGCCGCGTCGAGGGCGTGGGCGGGCGGGCCGCCCTCCGGGCGGCGCGAGGGGGCGCCGGAGCGGGCTGGGGGGGCAGGGCTCGCAGGTGCCTCCGCCGACGCTTCCAGGGTGGGCTCCCCGGCGACCGTGCCCAGGGTTCCAGGAGCATGGGGAACGGTGCTCCACCGCCCGGAGAAGAGGATGCGGTGGCGGATCGTCTGGCGGCCCACGACCTCCCGGGCATGGCGGCGAGCCCGCACCCGCAGCGAGGCGCGGGCGGATCGCCACCCGGTACCGCCGCCCCCTGCGCCGGGCGCGAACGGAGCCTCCCCCCAGCGCTCCAGCGCGCCTCTTTCCTGGCCCGGGGGCTCGCGCTCCCACAGGCGGAGGGCATCGAGGCCGTCATGGGTCACCCGTCCCGAACGGGCCAGGTTCCAGAGCGCCGCCTCGATGCGGGCCGAGCTGGTACCCGGCAGCGCCTCCAGGAGCTCGTGGGCGAAGAGGGCGCCGCGGGCGCGGAGCGCGTCCAGCACCGCACCCTCCACGTCGTCCGGGGGCAGGAGTTCCCACGCCCAGGCGGGCGCCAGGGCCGGCCACAGGTCCCGCCGGAAGAAGGCGCAGGCCAGCTCGCCGGCCGCCTGGCCGCCCACCCAGAGCCATCGTCCCGAGCGCACCAGGCCGTCCAGGGCGGAGCGGATCTGCTGCGGGGCGGCGTCCCGCCGGGGTAGACGGGCCGGGATCACGGCTGCCTCCCAAAGAGAGAAAGGGAGCATCCAGCCCTGGAGGGGTGCGAGGGCCTCCTCTATTGCCTCCTCCAGGGTGTCGGCGCTTCCGGGGCGGTCCAGAGCCTGCGGCGGGCTCTCGTCCCCCGGGTGGGCTCCCGTCGCCGCCTCACCGGTGCGCCCTTTGTCGTCCTGCTCCACCCCCTGCCACCGCAGCACGAAAGCCTGCAGGGCCTCGAGGGAGACGGGCTGGACCTCCCGGCGCGCCCGGGCCAGGCTCTGGCGGTGGATGCGGCGGAGCACCCCGGGCTCGCACCACTCGTCCCTGGTGATGCCCGGCCGGAAGGCACCCCGCACCAGCCTGCCCTCGGCATCGAGGGCCTCCAGTTCGGCCTGGAGCCAGCCGGTCTCGGTGTTCCCCCACCCGAAGCGGGCCGCCGCCTCTTCGGCCGTGAAGGGGCCCCGGCTGAGCGCGTCGCGAAGGAGAAGCTCCCGCCGGAGGAGGGCCGCAGGATCGCCCGGAGACACCGGCGGTGCGGCCTCCCCGCCCCTCCCGGAGGCGCTGCCGCCGGGCTGGACCGTCGCCCCGATCCGTTCCAGGAGCGAAGCCGGCACCCACGCGCCCGCCCGGGCCGGGGCGGCGGGCGCGAGCTCGTGTGGCAGGGGCCGCGCCAGGCCGGCCCGTTCCAGCTCGGCCAGGAAGACCTCGGCCGGCCCGTCGGCCCGCGCGGCCGCCTCCTGGGGCGTCAGGGAGCCCAGCCGCGCCATCAGGTCCAGGAGCTGCGAGGTGCTGCGGGCCCGAAAGCCGGGGGCCGTGCCCTGGAGCTCCGCCTCGACCTCAGCGATGACGCCGGGATCCAGCAGCTCCCGCAGGGCTTCGGACCCCAGCGCCTCCCGCAGGGCTGCCTGGGAGAGCTGGAGGAGCTCGGACCGCCGCTCGGCCCGGGGGCTGTCGTACTCGTACATGAAGGCCCCCAGGAAACGGAAGACCAGGCCCGAGGCCATGGGCGACGGCGCGGGCCGCCGCGCGACCTCGAGGCTCCGCTCGCCCCGGTCCAGCTCGGTGAGGATGCGGCGCAGGGCGGGCACGTCCAGCGTTTCGGTCCAGAGCTCCCGCAGGCTCTCCACCACCAGGGGGAAATCGGGCTCGTTCCGGAAGGCGTCCAGGAGGTCCCCGGCCCGCAGGCGCTGCTGCCAGAGGGGCATGCGGCGCTGCCCGGTGGATCGGGGGACGAGCAGGGCCCGAGCCGCCGCGTGGCGGAAGAGGGTGGCGAAGAGGGGGCTGCCGGCGGCCTCGTCCCGCACCAGGGCCTCCAGGTCGGTGAGGAGGTCCAGGTGGGCCACCTCCACGGGTGGCTCGGAAAGGCCCGGGAAGCGCAGGAGGAGCCCCTCGTCGGCCACCACGCCCTCCAGCTTCAGGTCGAAGGCCCGGCGGGCGGCCGCCTGGAGCGCGAGGAGCCAGGTGCGGTTGATCCGCTCGCCGAAGGGTGCGTGGAGCACGGCCCGCCAGTCGCCCACCTCGTCGGGGAAGAACTCCAGGAGCAGGCGCCGGTCGTCGGGCAGGAAGCCCGTGGCCGCCTTCTGCTTGCGGGAAAGCTCCACCAGGTTCCGGGCCGCCCGCCGGTCCACGGGGTAGTGCCGCTGGAGCCAGGCGGCGGCCCCGTCCGTGGAGGCCCCGTGGATACCATCGACCCCTTCCGGCTGCCCTTCGGGCGCGACATCGCTGCCTTCCCCGGACGGACCGGGCTCGTGGGCCTGGGCGGGCTCCATGGGCGCGTCCCCGCCGGCCGGCCCCAGCCGCTCCGACAGCTCCCGCAGCAGCCGGCCCACCCGCTCGCCCATCTCCAGGCTCCGACCCGTGGGCTCGCCGTGCCAGAAGGGGAGCTTGGGCACCCGCCCCGGCGCCGGGGAGACGATGACCCGGTCCGCACCGATCTGGTCGATCTGCCAGGCGGTGTTCCCCAGGACGAAGACCTCGCCCACCCGGCTCTCGAAGACGAACTCCTCGTCCAGCTCGCCCACCAGGCGGCGGTCGTGGGTGACGGCCCGGTAGAGGCCCCGGTCGGGGATGGTGCCGCCCTGGGTGGCCACCGTCAGGCGGGTGCCGGGGAGGGGCTCGATGCGGTGCAGCACCCGGTTCCACTCGATGCGGGGCTTGAGGCGGCCCAGGCCCGGGTGGCTGTACCCGCCCGAGAGGAGCCGCAGCACCGACTGAAACGCCCGCCGGGTGAGCCGCCGGTAGGGATACGCCCGCCGCACCAGGCGGAAGAGCGCCTCCTCCTCCCAGTGGGTTCCGATGGGCGCGGCCGCCATCGCCGCGACCTGCTGGGCCAGAACGTCCAGGCAGTTCTCAGGGACCCGGGTCTCCTCGATGGCGCCCTCCAGCGCGGCCCGGGCCACGGCTGTCGCCTCCAGCAGGTCCAGGGGGGTCTTGGGGAGGATGCGCCCCTGAGAGGTGAGGGAGAGCAGGTGCCCGGCCCGACCCACCCGCTGCAGGGCAGCGGCGGCGGTCTTGGGCGACTCCACCTGCACCACCAGGTCCACGGCGCCCACGTCGATGCCCAGCTCCAGGGTGCTGGTAGCCACCAGGCCCCGCAGGCGCCCGGCCTTGAGATCCGCCTCCACCCGCTCCCGCACCTCCCGGGAGAGGCTCCCGTGGTGGCTCCGCACCAGGGGCTCGCCGGCAAGCTGGTTCAGCTCCCGCGTGACCCTTTCGGCCTGCCCCCGGTTCTGGACGAAGACCAGGGTGGACCGGTGGGAGCGGATCAGCTCCAGGACGCGGGCCTCCAGGGCCGGCCAGATCGAGGGCTTGCCCGAGGCCTGACGCAGGCGGCTGAAGGACTCCACGGGCCCCTCCACCCGGAGGTCCATCCGGCGCAGAGCGCCTTCGCCCGCGGGCGGGCCGGCGTCCACGATCCGCACGGGCCGGTCGCCCCCCAGGAAGGCGGCGATCCGCTCCAGGGGCCGCTGGGTGGCGGAGAGCCCCACCCGCTGGATGGGGCGGCCCGTCCACGCCTCAAGCCACTCCAGGGTGAGGGCAAGCTGGACGCCCCGCTTGCCGCCGGCGAGCTGGTGGATCTCGTCGACGATGACCGCCTCCACGGGCTTCAGGATCTCCCGGGCCCGGGGGGAGAGGAGGATGAGCAGAAGCGACTCAGGCGTGGTGATGAGGATGTCGGGCGGGCGGCGGATCATGGCCTGGCGCGCCGAGGCGGGGGTGTCGCCGGTGCGGACGGCCCGGGTGGGCGGGTCACCGGGCATCCCCCGGGAGGCGGCCAGCGCGGCGATGCCCTCCAAGGGCTCCTCCAGGTTCCGGTGGACGTCGTTGTCCAGGGCCTTCAGGGGTGAGATGTACAGTAGGCGGACGCCCCGAGGCGCGGGCGCGCGCTGCCCAGGGGCCTGCCTTCGCCCCCGGCCGGGGCTGGCCGGGTTCGGGGCGCCCGTCGCCCCGTGGCTCTCCCAGGCCTGCCGGAAGAGCCGGTCCAGGAAGACGTAGAAGGCGGCCAGGGTCTTGCCCGAGCCGGTGGGGGCCAGGAGGAGGGAGTGCTCGCCCCGGGCGATCACGGGCCAGCCCTGCACCTGAGGCGGCGAGGGTTCCCCGTAGCGGGCCCGGAACCACTCCTGCACCAGGGGGTGGAAGAGCTGCAGGACCCCGTTCGGATCGGGGGCCGACGATGCCCCCGGCGTCTCCGATCCGTTGCCGTGCTGGACGCGCGGTGCGCGGCCGCCCACCGGCTGCACCTCCCACCGGAGCGTCGATCCGCAGCCTCCTTTCCACACGGAAGCCTTTCCTTCCTACGGGCGGGGAAACGTGGTCGAACAAACGTCCACCGGGCGTCTGTCACAAGATGGTGACAGAAGGGCCTTGGTATGCAGGGAATGAGGTACCGGACCCGAGAAGAACCATGCTCGACCCGAACCAATCGGACGCCCCGGTCCGAGACTCCTCGAGAGAAAGGAGATCCCCGTCATGCACGCACGCCGCGCCGCCCTGGCGCGCCTCCTGGCGAGCCTGTGGCTCCTGCTGCTCCTGGCGCCAGCCCTTTCCCAGGCCGTGCAGGGCGCAGGCGAAGGCGAAGCGGCCGTTCACGTGGCCCAAGACCGCCTGGCCAACGGCCTGGAGATCTACGTCTACGAAGACCCTTCGGCCCCCGTCGTCTCAGTGAACCTGTGGTACCGGGTGGGCTCACGCGACGAGCCCGCCGGCCGCCGGGGCATGGCCCACCTGATGGAACACATGATGTTCAAGGGTTCGGAGCGGGTGGCCGCCGAGGAACACGCCCGCATCATCGACCAGGTGGGCGGCGACGCGAACGCCTTCACCACCTCCGATGCCACCGTCTACTGGGACAAGGTGCCCGCAGCCGAGCTCGAGCTCGTCCTGGAGCTGGAGGCTGAGCGGATGGCCCATCTGGTCCTCACCGAGGAGCACCTCCGCACCGAGCGGGAGGTGGTGAAGGAAGAGTACCGGCTGGGACTGCAGAACGACCCCGTCGGGCAGGCCTTCGAGCGGTTCCAGGCCATCGCCCTCGCGGGAACCGTCTACGCCTGGACGCCCCACGGCTTCCTGGAAGAGCTCGACGCCATCACCGTCCAGGACCTGGAGCGCTTCTACCGCACCTACTACGTCCCCAGCAACGCGGTGCTGGTGGTGGCCGGCGCCACCGACCTGCCCACCGTGAAGCGCCTTGCGGAGCGGCACTTCGGCCCGCTTCCGGCGGGGGAGGTCCCCGAGCGGGCACCGGTGACCGCCACGCCGCCAGGTGAGGTGCGCCGGGAGCGCATGACCTTCCCCATCCAGCTCCCCGTGATCCTGGGCGGCTACCTCATTCCAGGCCTCCGCTCGCCGGAGATGGAGGCCCTCCAGGCGGCGGGGCTGATCCTCTCAGGCGGTGAGAGCGCCCGCGTCCACCGCTCGCTGGTTCGGGAGCAGCAGGTGGCCGTGGCTGCGGTCGCCACCTCCCAACCCTACCAGGATGCCGGGCTCTTCCTGGCCGCGGCCCTTTACCTACCGGGGCAGGAAGCTGAGCGGGTGGCTGCCGCCCTGACCCAGGAGGTGGAGCGGCTGGCCGAGGGCGTCTCCGAGCGGGAGCTGCAGCAGGCCAAGAACCAGATGGCCGCCGACTACGCCTTCTCGCTGGATACCCTGGACGGGGTGGCCAACGCCATCGGCGCCGCCGTGGTGCTGGAGGGCGGTCTAGAGAAGTTCACCCGGGGCCTGGAGCCCTACTTCGCCCTCACACCCGAGGATGTGGTCCGGGTCGCCCGGACGTACCTGACGCCCGAACGGCTGACGCTGGTGGAGGTCGCGCCGGGCTCCTGAGGGCCGGCCAAGGGAGGAGGAGACGTCGATGAACCTTCGGAACCGCGTCGTCAGGCAGGTTGGGGGGCTCGTCCTGGCGGGTGCCCTGGCGGGGATGCCGCCTGCGGCGGCCGCCGAGCCGATCCGGGCTCCGCTGGTCACCGAGGCCGAACCGGTCGAGCTGCCGCCGGTGACCCACCGCACCCTGGAGAACGGGCTGGAGCTCTGGATCGCGGAGCGGACCCAGCAGCCTATCGCCCTCTTCCAGCTGGTGATCCCCCGGGGCGACCTCCTGGACCCGCCCGGCAAGGAGGGGCTCGCCTCGTTCACAGCCCAGCTTCTGCAGCAGGGAACCGAGAGCCGGAGCGCCGAGGAGATCGCCGGGGCCATGGACTTCGTCGGCGGCAGCCTTTCGGCGGGCACCAGCGCCGAGCGGACGACGGTGTCCGCCGCCGTCCTCTCGAAAGACGCCGGCTTCGCCCTGGACCTCCTGGCCGACGTGGTGCTCCACCCCACCTTCCCTGAAAGGGAAGTGGAGATCCTGCGCAACCAGTTCCTGGGCGGCGTGCGCCAGGAGCGGGACGATTCCTCCCAGCTCGCCAGCACCCACGCGGCCGCCTTCTTCTACGGGGCAGGCCATCGCCTGGGCAGGCCGGAGTCGGAAGCCTCCGTCCAGGTCATCGGACGGGAGGACGTGGTCGCTTTCCACCGCGACCACTACGGTCCGAAGGGGGCCATGCTCATTGCCGTGGGCGACCTGGACCCCGCCTGGGTGGAGGCCGCGGTGCGGAAGTCCCTGGGGTCCTGGAAGGGCCCCGCAGCCCCGGCGCCCAGTGCGCCCGAGGTGCCGCAGCTGGAGGAGAGCCGCGTGCGCTGGGTGGCGAAGCCGGGGCAGACCCAGGTGCAGATCCGCCTGCGGCAGAACGGCCCCGCCCGGACGGCCAACGACTGGCTGGCGGTGCAGGTGTACAACTACGTGCTGGGCGGGGGTGGCTTCTCCTCCCGGCTGATGCAGGTGGTGCGGAGCGAGCTGGGCCAGACCTACGGCATTGGGACGGGGTACACCGCGTACCGCTTCCCCGGAGGGATGCAGCTCGGCACCTTCACCCGGAACGACAGCGTCTGGGCCACCCTGGACGCCATCCGGCAGGAGCTGGGCCGCTTCCGGGACGAAGGGATCTCCGAGGCGGAGCTGGCTGCGGCCAAGAGCCACCTGCTGGGCAGCTTCCCCCTGCAGATGGAGACCCTTTCGGGGATGGCGGGGACCATCGCCGAGGCCCTCTTCTACGACGGCACCCTGGACGCGATCCGGACCTATCCGGAGCAGGTGGCTTCCCTCACCCGGGCGCAGGTGAATGCCGCCATCAAGGCCCACCTGGACCCCGAGCGCTTCGCCGTGGTGCTCCTCGGCGACCCTGCCGTGCTGGAGGAGGCGCCGGGGGGAGAGGTCCTCGGGGTCCCCGTGGAGCTCGTCGAGCAGGTGGACTGGCAGGCGCCGGTGGAGGGATTCACCCTGGCGGCGACGGCGCAGAGCGCGGAGGGCGATTGAGTGAGCCCGAGCGTGATTCAGCGTGCGTTTGCGCAGGGGAGGGGTGCAGGCGGGCACCGGTCTTCCACGAAGGCACCGGCGCCCGCCTGGCGCGCAAGGGCGGCGTTGGAACGGGCGAGCGCGTGTGCTATGGTGGGGCTGCCGGGATCCGAAAGCCCACTCCCAGTGGCCTTCCCGCAGCGGTGCGCCGCCGTGGGGGCGCCCCCTCGGCCAGGGGCCTCGGTACCGCCTCGCAACGTCGTTGCGAGCGATGCACCCAATGGGTCTACTCGTACCGGGGAGGAGGTGACTCCCGTGGCCGAGAAGAAGCCCGCGAAGCAGACCGGCAAGAAGCCCGGCTCCGGCAAGTAAGCGGACAAGCTCACCCTGACGTTTCCTGAGGCCCGGCGAAGGCTGCCGGGCCTTAGTGTGTCCGGCCGCAGGCGCCCGTCCGGAAGAAACCGCCAGCCACTCTTCCCCTGGCCGGAACCCCCGGCAGGGAGGGTCCGGAGCGCCTTGGGCCGAAACCATCCCCACGACGCAGCGAGCCCAGCGACCATGCGCGGGCGGCGCTGGCGCCGGCGATCCGCCGGGCGGCCCCTGCCCGACCGGCCGCAGGCCCTGTGGCGGGCCTGCAGGAGGACCGGCCGCTTCGATGCCCGAGGGGAGAAGTGGAGTCTCCATGCCGAGCGCGACCGCTCCCATCCACCGGCGGGGCCTGCGGGCCTCGCGGCTCGGAGCCGCATGCCTTGCCCTCCTGTTCCTGCTTCCGCTTCCGGTGCTCGCCCAGGAGGAGACGCTTCCGGTCATCCAGGTGCGCCGGCCGGGCGAGGGGCCGCTGGTGGCCATCTTCCCCCTCCAGGTGCTGAACCAGCAGGTCGGCACTTCGGAGACCGCCGTGAAGGACCAGCGCGACCTGGAGTTGCTCTCCCAGGCCCTGTCCGATGCGCTGGCGGCACGGCTGGTGCAGTCCGGCCAGTTCCGTCCGGTCACCGGGGTCCGGCTCGAGCGCCGGCTTCAGGAGGCGAACGTCCCCCCGCCGCCGGGGTCCGAGGCCAGCGTCGAGGCGATGCGCACCTGGCTGCAGGAGGCGGCCGAGGCTCTCCTCTCCCGGGCGCAGGTGGAGGAGGCGGTGGTGGGGCGGGTGCTGGCCGTCCAGGGCGGCCTCGTGGCCGTGATCGAACGTTACCGCCTGGCGGACGGATCCAGGGCGGGCTCGCCGGCCCGGCTGGTGGGATCGGCCGTGGCCCAGGCGGACAAGCCCCCCGCCCTGCTGGGGTGCGCCGACGACCTCCTGCGGGAGGTCTACCCCCCGGGCACCGAGGTGGTTCCCCGCAAGGTGGCCAAGCTGGTGGTTCTGCCTTCGGCCCTCCGACTCCCCATCGGGCAGAGCCAGAGGCTGAACGTGCTCGCCTTCGATGAGGACGGCACCTTGCTCCCCAACGTGACCCTGGCCTTCCAGTCGGACGACGAGGGGCGGGTGGCGGTGACCTCGGACGGTCTGGTGACGGGCCTCTCGCCGGGTCAGGCCACGGTGCAGGTCCAGGCGCTGGGCCGGCCCAGCACCGCCGACACCGCTTCGGTGAACGTGGCGGTGCTGGCTCCCAACCTGGGCTTCCGCGCCGGCGCCAACCTCAGCGAGGTCGCCGCGCAGAGGGAGACCGCGGCCGCCTTCGGCCTCCGCCTGACCCCGAGCATCACCCTGCAGACCACCTCCCAGAAGGTGGACCTCTCCAAGGGCCTGGAGAACCCCCTCAGCTTCCTCACCGGCTTCTTCAGCTCGCTCCTGGGGAGCGGGCTCGTGACCCTGGACATGGACGTCCACCCCAACCAGGACTTCACGGTGATGCTGGATGCCATGCAGCGGAGCCGCGGAGGCTACTTCGGTACCGGCATCGGCATCGTCACGCCCCTGAAGGAGGGGATGGAGACGGGGCTGGGTCTGCGGCTGACCCTGGGGACCCAGTTCGACTGGCTGCGCGGCAGCCGCTTCGCCGTCCCCTTCGAGCTGAACGCGGACCTGGTCTTCCGAGGCGGCGTGGAGAGCTCCACCGAGGCGCGGGTCGTGCTGGTGACCGGCATCGACCTCTTCCCGTGAGCCTCCGAGGTCGCCTTTGGGGACCCTCCCGGGGCCAGAGGCTCACAAGTGCAGCAGCACCCGCGCCGTCCAGAAGTAGAGAACCAGCCCCACCACGTCGCCGATGGAGGTGATGAAAGGGGCCGAAGCGACCGCCGGGTCGATGCGAAGGGTCCGCAGCAGGAAGGGCAGCATGGTGCCCACCAACCCCGAGGCCAGGACGGTACCCGCGAGGGCCACGCCGATGGCCACCCCCAGGAAGCTCTCGCCCGTGCGCACGTAGGCCATCACCCAGGCCCCCGCGGCCAGCAGCAGCCCCATCAGGAGGCCCGTGGCCAGCTCTCCCCTCAAGGCCCGCCAGAACTCCCGGCCCGTGATCTCTCCCGTGGCCAGCGCCCGCACCGCCACCGTGGCCGCCTGGGATCCCGTGTTCCCGGCGGTGTCCATGATGATGGGGATGAAGAAGGTCAGGGCGATGACGGCCTGGATGGTGCTCTCGAAGCTGGAGATGATCAGGCCGGAGACGGAGTTGAAGAGGAGCAGACCCATGAGCCAGGGAAGGCGCCGGCTTACCCGATCCCTCAGCCGGAGCGCGTAGTACCGGTCCACCCCGGCACCGCCGTCGGGCGTCATGGCCACGAAACGCTGGAAGTCCTCGGTGGCCTCCTCCTGCAGGACGTCCATGGCGTCGTCGACGGTGATCACGCCCACCAGCCGGTCCTCCCGATCCACCACGGGGAGGGCCAGGAGGTCGTAGTCGGCGACGAGGCGGGCCGCCTCCTCCTGGTCGGCGTCGGTCCGGACGGAGATGACGTCGGTCTCGGCCAGCTCCCCCACGGGGCGGGTGGGGTCGGCCAGCACCAGGTCCCGCAACGAGACGACCCCCCGCAGGTGTCGGCCGGCGTCGGTGATGTAGATGCTGTAGATGGTCTCCTTGTCAAGGCCCACCTTGCGGATCTTCTCCAGGGCCTGGGAGGCCGTCAGCTCCTGGTGGATGCTGACGTACTCGGGGGTCATCAGCCGTCCGGCCGAGTCGGGCGCGTACCCCAAGAGCAGCGTGGCCACGCGGCGTTCCTCGGGCGAGAGCTGCTCCAGGAAGCGCTTGGCCACCTTCGCGGGCATCTCGTCCAGGAGGCGGGTGCGGTCGTCCGGCGACATCTCCTCCAGCACTTGGACGACCTCGTGATCGTGGAGGCCCGCGAGGAGCTCCTGCTGGTCCTCGGTCTCCAGATACTCGAAGACCTCGATGGCCCGGTCCTTCTCCAGCAGGCGGAAGACCACCGCCCGGTCCGTGGGGGGCAGTTCCTCCAGGAGATCGGCGGCGTCGCGGGTGGAAAGGTCCTCCAGATGGCTTTTGATGCGGGGGAAGGCACGCTCGGCTACCAGCGCGTGCAGGTCCTCGGAGATGGGGCTCATCCGGATCCCTCCCTGGGCGGCCAGGGCGCCTGCCCGGGAGGTCCGCGCCGGTCAGAGGCTCGAGGACGCGCGCTCGTCGCCCACGAGGCGGGCAGGGACTTCCGTGAACCCGGGTATAGCGCGGCCGCCGGTGATGGTACGACGGTCCCCTTGCGTCGTGCAGGTCCACCCATGTCGTAAGGGTTCACCACTGGGCTCAGGTTCCGTCGCCATCACCCCCCAACGTCGCGGGTCGCATGGAGCCGCTGCCAGACGTGGCACGTGCGCCCGCGTGGATCCTGTCTGATTCTATACCCGGCCTCCATGGGAATGCAATGCGAACCTCGACCGGGAAGCGCAGGCCGTCGTGGACGACGGCACCGAACTCGACCGACTGTCCCCGGACGCCGAAGAGCTCCCCCTCGGTATCCCGGAGGACGAGCCGTGCGCTCCATCCGGACGTCGCGAGGAGCGAACGGGGCCCAGCGAAGGGCCGCGTGGCCGGAGCCGATGGGGCGGCAGGCCGGCTCACCCGCTGGTGGCGGCTGCCCGCTCACCGGCCATATGCGCGGCCAGGCGGCGCAGGCCCTCGCTCAGGTCTGCTTCGGAGCTGGCCAGGGAGACCCGGACCAACCCCTCGCCTGCGGTGCCGAAGGCCGAGCCCGGGGCCACGGCGACCCCTTGCTCGAGCACCATGCGGCGGGCCGCGTCGGTGGAGGGTTCGCCTGGGAGGGTGGCCGGCACCATGAGGTAGAAGGCACCCTGAGGCCTGTAGGCGGGGAGGCCCAGGGTCGCCAGGAGCTCCACCGCCCGGTCGCGCCGGCGGTGGTAGGCATCGCGCATCTCGGCCACGCATGCCTGGGGTCCGTCCAGCGCCGCCAGGGCCGCCCGCTGGGCGATGGTGTTGGTGCAGGAGATCAAGGGCTCCTGCAAGCGCACGATCAGGTCGGCCACCTGGCGCGGGGAGATGGTGTATCCGATGCGCCAGCCGGTCATGGCGTACGCTTTGGAGAGGCCTGAGACGACCACGGTCCGCTCGGGCGCGAAGCGGGCAGGGCTCACGTGGGACGCGTCGAACACGATGCGGGCGTAGATCTCGTCCGAGAGGATCCAGAGGTCGTGGGCCCGGGCCACCTCCACCAGATCTCGGACGAGGGATTCGGGAAAGACGGCGCCCGTGGGGTTGGCTGGCGTGTTGAGCAGGAGCACCTTGGTGCGCGGCCCCACGAGCCGGCCGATGGACTCAGGGTCCGGCAGGAAACCTCTCTCGGCGGGCAGGGGGTAGGGGACGGCCCGGGCGCCCTGAAGCTCCAGGAACATGGTGGCGTTGGGCCACGAGAGCGCGGGTACCAGCACCTCGTCCCCCGGCTCCACCAGGGCCATGAGGGCACTCGCGATGCCGGTGACGGCGCCCGGGTGGATGCAGACCTGCCGGGCCTCCACCGCGAGCCCGTCGTCGGCGGCAACCCGGCGCGCCACCGCCTCGCGCAGCTCTGGCAGCCCGGCGTTGGGGGTGTACTTGTGCCACCCCTCGCGGGCGGCGGCCACCGCCGCCTCCACGATGTGCGGCGGGGTGGGGAAGTCGGGCTCGCCCAGCTCCAGGTGGATGCACCCGGGCACCTGGCGCGCCAGCTCCATGACCGCCCGGATGCCCTGGGGGGCAAGCCCGGCGGCGTTGCGGGAAAGAGGTTTCATCAGGAACGCCTCCGAACCCTTCGGTGTGGGACCGCACGCGTTTGAAGCACGTTGAAGCAACTGGTTCCCGCTCCTTCAGAGCTTTCCTGCTGAAACGTGGCTTCATGGCCATCCCCTCATGATACGGAGGTCCTGAAGGTGCGCACACGGGTAGTCGCCTTCGTTCTGCTCATGCTGGTGGCCGGGGGCCCTGGGGCGTCCGCCGCCTCGCCCGACGAGGCCGTGGCCGGCTGGGTGCGCTCGTGGGACGCGCCCTGGCTGGGCGAGGTGGCCCGCCTGGGCGAGGCGCCGGTGCACCTGGGGGCCGTGCTGGTGCTGCTCGCTGCCGGGGACGGGGGGTCGGCCGGCCGGGTGGTGGAGGCGGAGGTGGGCGCGGCGGTTGCCACCTGGGCGGGCAAGGTCGCCCTGGGTCGGGCGCGGCCCTGGACCGGCGAGGGTGCGGCCCGCTTCGCGGGGCCTTCCCTGGCTGAGGCTCACCACAGCTTCCCCTCGGGCCACACCTCCAGCGCCTTCGCTCTGGCCACGGTGCTGGCGGGGCGGTACCCTGACGGAGCCGTGGTCTGGTACGCCCTCGCGGCCGGGGTGGGACTCTCCCGGATCTACACCGGGGACCACTGGCCCAGCGACGTGCTGGCCGGGGCGGCGGTGGGCCACCTGGCGGGCAGGGCCGCGCTGGAGGGTCGCCCGTGGTTCGGCTTCCGCTGGAACTTCTGACGCGCACCTGGGACCCCGGTCCCATAGACTGCGGGTGACCCGGTGGAGGGTCTGGCGGCCCTGCCCCCGGGAGACCTCTGGGGACGGGTGGGATGGTACGTGGAACCGCTGGGCGTCACGAAGGACCTGCAGCCATGGCCGAACGGGGACGGGGGCGCGGGCCGGGACCCGTCAGCCTGGGCATGGGAAGGGGCCGTTGAACCACCCCTTCGGGGGCGCCAGGCGAAGCCGCGGCAGGTGGGCCTCACCATGGTGCTGGACAAGGGGACCCCCCTGCAGGTGCTGGATGGTCTCCTGGCCGTGGCGGCGCCTTACGTGGACTTCTGGAAGCTGGCCTTCGGCACCTCGGCCCTCCTGGCCCAGGAAGCCCTGGCGGAACGGGTGGAGGTCGCCCGGCGATACGGGGTGGAGGTGTACCCGGGCGGGACCCTGCTGGAAGTGGCCCTCTTTCAGGGACGGCTGGAAGCCTGGATCGACCGGGCGTCGGCGGTGGGGATCCGGACGGTGGAGCTCTCGGACGGGACCATCTCCCTTTCGCTGGAGGAGCGATGTCGCATCCTGCGGCGCCTGCGGCGGGAAGGGTTCACCGTCGTCACCGAGGTGGGCAAGAAGCACCCGGACGATCGGCCGGACCCGGCCGTCCTCCTCCGAACGCTCAGGGTGGACCTGAACGAGGGCGCCGCCTGGGTGATCGTGGAGGGGCGGGAGTCGGGCCACACCGTGGGGATCTACCGCGGCGACGGCTCCATCGATTCAGACCTACTGGACGCGCTGGTGGAAGCCGCCGGTGGGCCCGAGCGGATCATCTGGGAGGCGCCGCGCAAGAGCCAGCAGGAAGAGCTTCTCCGGCGCTTCGGGGTGAACGCCAACCTGGGCAACGTGGAGCCGCCGGGCATCCTGGCGCTGGAGGCCCTCCGGGTTGGCCTGCGCGGCGACACCTTCCGGCCGGTGGTGCGGGACAGCGAACGCCGGGCGTGATCAGCCCGGCGTCACCCGGCCGGGTGCGAACCCACGCCCCCCGGCCCGCCCCGGACCCACCCCGGCTCTAGACCTGGAGCAGCCGTTCCATCTGCTCCACCAGCTCGCCGAAGGAGCGGATCGCCTGCCGGACGGGCTCGGGCGAGGCCATGTCGACCCCGGCTCGCCGCAGGAGCACGAGGGGGTAGTCGGAGGACCCCCCGCTCAGGAAGGCCAGGTAATCGTCCACGGCGGGGCGGCCCTCCTCTAGAATCCGGCGGGTAAGGGCCTGGGCGGCCGAGAAGCCCGTCGCGTACTTGTACACGTAGAAGTTCATGTAGAAGTGCGGGATCCGGCTCCACTCGATGCGGATCTCGTCGTCGCTCACCATGTCCGGCCCGTAGTAGGTGGCGTTCAGGTCGCCGTAGACCTCCGACAGCCGCTCGGCCGTGGGCGGCTGGCCGCCCTCGGCTTCGGCGTGGATCTTCCGCTCGAACTCGGCGAACATCGCCTGGCGAAAGAGGGTGGTGCGGAAGTTGTCGAGCTGGTGGTTGAGCACGTAGAGCTTCCGAGCGCGATCGTTCCACCGCTGGAGCAGATGGTGGGCCAGGAGCGCCTCGTTCACCGTGGAGGCCACCTCGGCCACGAAGATGGTGTACTGGGAGTACACGTAGGGCTGCGTGCGGTCGCTGAAGTAGGTGTGCATCGCGTGGCCCATCTCGTGAACCAGGGTGAAGAGGTTGTCGAGGGTGTCCTGGTAGTTGAGGAGGACGTAGGGGTGCACCCCGTAGACGCCGGAGGAGTACGCGCCGCTGCGCTTACCCCGGTTCTCGTAGACGTCCACCCAGCGAGAGTGCAGGCCGTGCCGCAGCACCCGGACGTACTCCTCGCCCAGGGGCGCCAGCGCCTCGGCCGCCAGCTCCACCGCCTCCGGGTAGGGGATTCGCACCCTCACCTCGGGGACGATGGTGGCGTACACGTCGTACATGTGGTGCTCGTCCAGCCTCAGGGCCCGCTTGCGGAGGCCGATGTAGCGATGGAGGGTGGGTAGGCCCTCGTGGACTGCCTCCAGGAGGTTGGTGTAGAGGTCCACCGGCACGTTGTCGGGGAAGAGGGCGGCCTCCAGGGCGCTCCCGAACTTCCGGGCCCGGGCGAAGAAGATGTTCCGGCGGATCTGGCCGGTCAACGTGGCGGCCAGGGTGTTGAGCAGCTTCCGGTACGAGGCGTAGAGGCCCTGGAAGGTCTCGCGTCGCACCCGGCGGTCCCGGCTCTCCAGGAGCCTGCCGTAGCGGGCGTGGGTGATCTCCAGCTCCCGGCCGTCCTCGTCCTTCACGGTGGGGAAGCGGATGTCGGCTTCGTTGATCATCTGGAAGATCTGGCCGGGGGCGTGGCCTACCTCACCTGCCATGGCCAGGAGGTGCTCCTCGGGCTCCGAGAGGGTGTGCGGCCGCTTCCGCTGGATCTCGTCCAATGCGTGGCGGTAGAGGTCCAGGCCGCGCGTCTCCCGCAGGAACGCCTCCAGGCGGTCGGGGGGAATGGCCAGGATCTCGGGGGTGGCATAGGACAGGGCGCTGTCCAGCCGCACCATCAGGTTGAGGGCCCTGGCCTGCATGGCCTGGTGGCCCGGGTGGGCGGTGTCCTCGTCGAGGCGCATGTGGGCGTAGGCGTAGAGGGCGTCGGCCTTCTGGCCCGCCTGCTCGCTTTGCTGCATGAAGTCCAGCAAGACGGCGCCCGACGCGCCCAGCTTCCCCTGGAAGGCCTGGAGGCGGGTGATCACCTCCTCCAGCTCCCGAAACGCCCGCTCCCAGGCGTCCTGGTCGGCGAAGATGTCCTCCAGGCGCCAGCGGTGCTCCTCCGGGACGCTCGCCCGTTCCGGCACCTCCAGCGTTGGCGCGGTGGCGGCTTCATCATTCGCCGGGCCGTACCCCGGCAGCTCCATCCGCATGCGGCTCCACTCCCGTTCGAAGGTTTCAACGGGTCCCTGTCGCCTTGGGGGCCGGGAAGCCGTCTTTGTCCGTACCGCACGTCTGCCGGTTGCCGTGGCCCGTGGCTCGAATGAGCCGAGGTCTCACGCCGCGTGCCTGCAGATCCTCAGGCGTGCTCGCACCGACACGGCCCGCATCCAGCCTCATGACCCCATCCCGAACCTTACTATTCTCAACCTGGGAGCCGATCCCTCCAGTTCCCGGTGAAAGGCCACGGGGCGGGTGTTCCGGCAGGGAGGCCGTCCACGAGAGGAGATGAACGTGAAAGGGGCGAAGGTTCTGGCACGTCCCGGGGCGACGCAGGCCTCCGGGCCGGGGAGGGATCGCGTGTGGGAGAGAGTGCCGCCAGGGTCCTTCCGAGCGGGTGGCTGCCCGGCCAAGGTCAAGCCCTGGCGGGCGTTCGGGTGGTGGAGGTGGCCCCCAACCTTCCGGGACCCCTGGCGGGGGCCGTCCTGGCCGCGGACGGCGCCGAGGTGGTCCGGTTCGAGCCGCCCGAGGGAGACGCCCTGGCACGGGTGGCTCCTGCCTATTACCGGGTGATCCACCAGGCGAAACGGATCCTTCGCCTGGACCTGAAGGAGCCCGACGGGCAGCGGTCGCTCCAGCGCGAGCTGAGCCGGGTGGACGTCCTCCTCACCTCCCTCCGCCCCTCGACGCTGGCCCGCCTGGGCCTGGCTTCCGAGGAGGTGCGGGCACGCCACCCCGGCCTGGTGCAGGTGGCGATCGTTGGCTATCCCGAGCCCGACCAGGAGCGTTCCGGCCACGACCTCACCTACCAGGCCGCCGCGGGCACCCTGGAGGCCGGTGGGGAGCCTTCCCAGCCGAGGGTCCTGGTGGCCGACTACGGCGGCGCGCTGGCGGCGGTGGCCGCCTGCTACCGGCTGCTCCTGGCCCGCGAGCGGTCCGGGCGGGGAGGCTACCAGGAGATCGCCCTGAGCCAGGCGGGGGCCTTCTTCGCCCAGGCCCTGGCGGCGGGGCTCACTGCCCCCGGCGGGGTGCTGGGGGGCGGGATCGCCGCCTACCACCTCTACCCATGCCAGGACGGCTGGATCGCCCTGGCCGCGTTGGAGCGCCGGAGCTGGGGCCGGTTCTGCCTGGCCGAGGGCCTGGAGGAGCTGGAGCCCCTGGGCCACCGGCCTGTGGCCCAAGTGCCGCACGTTCGCGAGCGGCTGGCCGAGCGCTTCAGGGCCCGGACGGCAGCCGAGTGGGCCGAGCGGGCCGCCCGCCTCGACCTGCCGCTGGAGCCCGTGGCCCCTCGACCCGGCGGGCCCGCCTCCACCTTCGCGTAGGAGCCGTCAGAACGCCCGCGACTGGCCGCCGTCCACGGTGAGGCAGGCCCCCCGCACCCAGCTTGCCCGAGGTGAGACCAGGAACGCGGCCGCCCAGGCCACCTCTTCGGGCCTGCCGAACCGGCCTGACGGGATCTCCTGCTCCACGAAGCGAGCGATCCCTTCGGGGTCCGCCTGTTGCCGCCGGTCCCAGGAGCCGCCGGGGAAGAGGATGCTGCCGGGGGCGAGGCAGTTCACCCGGATCCCCCGGGGCGCGAGCTCCCGCGCCAGGGCCTTGGCCAGGCTGATCTCCGCGGCCTTGGCGGCGTTGTAGGCGAGCCGGCCGCCCGCCTCCCGCCCCCAGATGGAGGCGATGAAGAGCATGCTCCCGCCGCCCTGGGCCTCCATGGCCGGAGCGGCCATCCGGGCGAGGCGCAGGTTGGCGGTGGCGTTCAGGGCGAAGGAGCCTTGGAGGGCGTCGACCTCGTCGCTGGCGGGGGGCGTGCCGCCGGCGTTGAGCACCAGCACCTGGGGCGCGCCCAGGGCCTCGCACGCTTCCGCGTAAAAGGCGCGGGCCTGGGAACCATCGGTGATGTCCACGGGCCGGGCGAAGACCTCGGCCCCCAGACCCCGGAGTTCCTCGGCGGCATGCTCCAGCGCCTCCGCACCCCGGGCGCCGATGGCCAGCCGGGCGCCCTCTTCGGCCAGGGCTCGGGCGATGGCCAACCCCAGGCCCCTGCTCGCTCCCGTGACCATGACCACCTTGCCCTTCAGATCCAGGTCCATCGTCATCCTCCTTGATCGGGGCGCGGGTCGGCCGGCGATCGGGATCGACCCGCCAGCCCCTCCAGGTCCAACACCACCAGCCCCTCGGCCGTCACCCGCAGGGACCCCTCCCGCCGAAACCGGGCCAGCACCCGGTTGGTGGTCTCCCGGGTCACGCCGGCCATGCGGGCCAGGGTCTCCTGGTTCAGGTGGGGCGGAAGCCGGAGCCCATCGTCGCCGGGGAGGCCTGCCCGCCGGGCCAAGCGCTCCAGGATGCGGGCCACGCGGGTCGCTGCGTCGGCCAGGGTGAGCTCCCGCACCTGGTCCTGCAGCAGGCGAAGCCGCTGGGAGAAGAGGAGCAACAGCCGCACGGTGAGATCCGGGTTCCGGCTGAGGACCGCGAGGAACGCCGCGCGCGAGACCTCCCCCAGCTCGCTCTCCTCCAGACAGGTGGCGGTGGCCGGATAGCCGCCGCCCTCCAGCAGGCCCACGTGGGGGAAGAGGTCCCCCCTGGCCAGGACCGAGAGGATCTGCTCCCGGCCCTCGCCGTCGGCGGTGGCCGCCTTCACCATGCCGCGGCCCACCAGGTAGATGGCCCGCACGGGTTCGCCTTCCCGGAAGACCACCTCGCCGGTGTGGAAGCGGCGGGGTTCCACCACGCGGGCCAAAGGCGCCAGGTCCTCGGCCGGCAACCCCTCCAGGGCCGGAATCCGACCAAGGATTTCGCTCCAGCGGGACGAACGGTGATCGGGCATGGCCACCCCCGGCGTTCATTATAGCCTGCGGAGCGGAGCGGGTGGCGGGCGCCCCGAAGAGGCGTGCGGACGTTGAGGACCGCCGGGGGACTGCCGAAAGGAATCCAAGGGTCGGTGCCCGGGTTCGCACGGTTTCGTGGACCCTGCGACGGCGTGAGAGCGACTTCGGCGGAGCGAGGCCGCCCTCGAGAGGACGATGCCACCTTCCACGGCTCCTCAAGTTGAACCAACAACCCAGAGAACTTCCAAGCAGTACACGTTGACCGCATAGGGCTTTTGTGCAAAGATGGGCCCGATCGTGGCTTCGGTGTGCGTCATATTCTGTGCGTGGGCGGGTGAACCGGGCGGAGCGGGGCTCAGGGCCCCGCCGCTGGCATTCGCCATCGGCAACGGTAGGAGGGGCCTCCCCTGATGATGCGACGCGATCCCCACAACCCCGTGATCACGCCGGCGGACGTCATTCCATCCCGTGAAGGCCTGGAGGTGATCGGGGCCTTCAACGCGGGCGCGGCGAAGATCGGGGAGGAGACCCTGCTTCTGCTGCGGGTGGCTGAGCGCCCGACCAACGACGACCCAGACTACGTCGCCTTCCCCCACGCGAGCGAAGACGGGGACGGGGTTCAGGTGCTCCGGATCCGCCGCGACTCGCCCGACGTGGACGTGTCGGACCCGAGGGCCGTGGTCTACCGGGGCCAGCTCCACCTCACTTCCATCTCGCACCTGCGCCTCGCGCGGAGCACCGACGGCGTCCACTTCCGGGTGGACCCGCAGCCGACGCTGGTGCCCTCGGGGATGTACGAGGAGTACGGCATCGAGGACCCCCGCATCACCTACCTGGACGGCCGGTACCTGATCGTCTACACTTCCGTCTCGCGGCGGGGCGTCACCGTCTCCCTGATCCGGACGCCGGACTTCCGCACCTTCGAGCGGATGGGCGTGATCTTCCCTCCGGAGAACAAGGACGTGGCCATCTTCCCTGCCCGGGTGGGCGGACGGTACGCGGCCCTGCACCGGCCCAGCGCCCGCGGCCTTGGAAGCCCCGACATCTGGCTGGCCTACTCCGAAGACCTGCGCCACTGGGGCGATCACCGCCACCTCCTGGGGGTGCGCAAGGGTATGTGGGACGGCGTCCGCATCGGCGCGGGGTCGGTCCCCTTCATGACGGAGAAGGGGTGGCTCGCCATCTACCACGGGGCGGACGAGACCCGCTACTGCCTGGGGGGTGCCCTGATGGACGCGGAGGCGCCCCACGTGGTGCTCGCCCGCTCGCAGGACCCGATCCTGGTGCCCGAGGCGCCTTACGAGACCAACGGTTTCTTCCACAACGCCGTCTTCACGTGCGGCACCGTGGTGGAGCCCGATGGAACCCTGCGCATCTTCTACGGCGCGGCCGATCAATCCATCGCCCTGGCGGTCACCAGCGTGGACGAGGTCCTGGACTCCCTGGAGCCGGTGCCCGTGCGGGCTCGCTGACCTCTCGCCGGCCTGCTGCCGGCGGGCAGCGCGTCTCGGAGCGGTCCCGCCGGTCACCGGTCCACGACGCGGGAGGGATCTGCCCGGCAGGTGCGGGGACCGCCGGCCCCGAACCACTCAAGCGAAGCGGAAGGAGGACCCCCTATGCGGTTCGGGCCGATGGAGCTGGTCATCATCTTGGTCATCGCCCTGCTCATCTTCGGGCCGGGCAAGCTGCCCCAGGTGGGCAAGGCGATCGGCAAGGGGATGCGCGACTTCAAGGAGGCCCTATCGGGCGGCGAGCAGGCCTCCAACCCCGACGACCCCGGCCGGGAGCGGCGGAGCTAGCATCGGGGTGCGACGAAGGGCCCACCCGGCGCGTGGGCCCTTCGTCCCGGTTCAGGCTGTTCGGGACAGATCCTGGATGGCCTGAGGGCAGCTCGCCGCCACCCGAACGGCGTCAGCGCACCTGGCCCTCGCCTTCCACCAAGAACCGGACGGTGGTGAGGGCCTCGAGCCCCATGGGCCCGCGGGCGTGGAGCTTCTGGGTGCTGATGCCCACCTCCGCCCCGAGGCCGAACTCGCCCCCGTCGGTGAAACGGGTGGAGGCGTTGACGTAGACTACGGCCGCGTCCACCTCCTGCTGGAAGCGGTGGGCAGCCTCCAGCGAGCGGGTGACGATGGCCTCCGAGTGGCCGGTGGTGTAGCGGGCGATGTGGGCCAGGGCCTGGTCCAGGTCGTCCACCACCCGCACGGCGAGGATCAGGTCCAGGTACTCGGTGGCCCAGTCCGCCTCGGTGGCCTCCTCGGCCCAGGGAAGGTGGCGGCGGGTTTCGGGGCAACCCCGGAGGGTGACGCCCTTCTCCCGCATCGCGTCGCCGAGCCGGGGCAGGAAGGCCGGGGCCGCGTCGCGGTGGACCAGCAGGGTCTCCATGGCGTTGCAGACGGCCGGTCGCTGGGTCTTGGCGTTGACGGCGATGCGGAGGGCCATCTCCAGGTCCGCATCCTGGTGCACGTAGGTGTGACAGTTGCCGGCACCCGTCTCGATCACGGGAACCCGGGCCTCGGCCACCACGGCCCGGATGAGCTCGGGGCCGCCCCGGGGAATGAGGACGTCCACCAGGCCCGGCGTGACCATCAGCGCCCGGGCGCTTTCCCGCCCGGGAGGAAGGAGGTTCACCACGTCCGGCGGCGCGCCGGCCGTGACGGCGCCCGCCCGAAGCGCCTCCACGACGGCCCGGTTGGAGCGGTGGGCCTCGCTCCCGCCCCGCAGGAGGATGGCGTTGCCGGCCTTGAGGGCCAGCGCCGCGGCTTCCGCGGTCACGTTGGGGCGAGCCTCGTAGATGAGCCCCACGACCCCCAGGGGCACCCGCACCTTCCGGATGCGGAGCCCGTTGGGGCGCACCCAGCCCTCCCCCCGGCCCAGGGGGTCCGGCAGAGCGGCCACCTGCTGGAGGCTCTCGCCCATCGCCGCGAGACGCCGCTCGTCCAGGGCGAGCCGGTCTCGGAAGGCGGGCGGCCTACCGGCCGCCGAGGCCGTGTCCTCGCGGTTGGCGTCCAGGATCGGGCCCGCGGCCTCCTCCAGGGCCTCGGCCATCGCGCGGAGGAGCCGGTCCCTCGTCGCGGTGGTGGTGCGGGCAAGCCACCGTGCGGCCTGCCGGGCGGCGCTGGCTTGGGCCCGGACCGCCTCGATCTCGCCAGCGACCGCTTGCTGCCTTTCCATCAGGCATCCTCCTCCATGAGCACCAGGTTGTCCCGGTGGATCAGCTCCGCGTGGGGCAGGGCGGCCAGGGCGCGGCGTCGCTCCTCGCCCTCGAGGGCCAGGATGGGCTCGAGCTCGGCCTGAGCGACGGTGACCAGCCCCCGGGCGATCTCCCGGCCGTCGCCGTCCAGCACGGCCAGGAGATCCCCGGCGCCGAAGGAGCCGCCCACGGCCGTGACCCCCACGGGGAGCAGGCTCTTTCCCCCGTGAAGGAGGGCGTTCTGGGCGCCGGCGTCCACCTGCACCCAGCCCCGGGGCCGGTCGTGGAAGACGATCCAGCGCTTCCGGGCGGAGAGGCCGCCCCGGGCGGGGAAGTACGTTCCCGGTATCCGGCCCGCGAGGAGGCGGTGCCACGTCTCCTCGTGCTCTGTGTGGGCCAGGGCGGCGGCCACGCCCGAGCGGGTGGCGAGCCTGGCCGCCTCCAGCTTGGTGGCGATCCCGCCCGAGCCCAGGGGGCCTGGACTCCCTCCGGACCGGAGGAGCTCAGGGCCGATGCGGGCCACGGTCGCCAGGCGGCGGGCGCCGGGGGCGCGGCGGGGATCCGCCTCGTAGAGGCCGTCCACGTCCGAGAGCATCAGGAGCAGGTCTGCGTCCACCAGGATGGCCACCAGGGCCGAGAGGGTGTCGTTGTCGCCCAGGCGGATCTCCTCCACCGCCACCGTGTCGTTCTCGTTGACGATGGGGAGCACCCCCCAGGCGAGGAGGGTGATGAGGGTGAGCCGGGTGTTCAGGTAGCGGCGGCGATCCCGCACGTCGGAGCGGGTCAGGAGCACCTGGGCCACCTGGACGCCCGCCGGGCGGAAGAGTTCCTCGTAGGCCTGGATCAAGCGCCCCTGGCCCACGGCCGCGAGCGCCTGCTTCTCCCTCAGGCCTTGAGGGGGCCGGTCGGGGAGGACGTCGCGCCCCGCGGCCACGGCCCCCGAACTGACCAGCACCAGCTCGTGGCGGCGGCGCAGGGCCACGAGCCGCTCCACCAGGCGGGCCATGCGCGCTTCGTCCAGCCCGCCTTCGGGGCGGCTGAGGCTGCTCGAGCCCACCTTCACCACCAGGCGGCGGGCGCCTTCGAGGGTGGCCGCTGTTTCCTGCGACGGATCCAAGGGAAGGTTCCTCCTGTGCCGGGTGGGCATGGTGACCCGTCTCCGATTCCAGCGGGGACGGGTTGCGAGGCGAGCCCCCGGCGCGCCGGCCCCGTCAACCCGAGTTCCGCAGTCCTCCCACCACGCCGTTGATGCTCCGGAAGATGGCGTCCTCCAGCACAGCCTGCTCCTCGGGGGGCGAGGCCGCCCGGTGCCGCCGGATCATCTCCACCTGAAGGTAGCTCAGGGGGTCCACGTAGGGGTTCCGCAGCCGGATGGAGCGCTGCAGGACGGGCTGCCCGTCCAGGAGCTCGCTCCGGCCCGAGAGCCGCAGCACCCACTCGCGGGTTCGGCGGAACTCGTCCTCGATCAGGTCCAGGAACTCCTTCCCCTCGGGGGCCAGGCGCGCGTAGAGGCGGGCCACCCCCAGGTCCGCCTTGCACATGGCCATCTCCAGGTTGTCCATCAGGGGCTGCCAGAAGGCCCACGCCTGGGCCATCTCCTGCAGGAGGGCCAGGTTCTCGGGCGATTCAGTGGCGAAGCGCTCCAGGGCGGTGCCGACGCCGTACCAGCCAGGGATGAGGTGGCGGCTCTGGGTCCAGGCGAAGACCCAGGGGATGGCCCTGAGACCCTCCATCTCCTCCATGTCCGGGCGGGAGCTGGGACGGGAGCCGATCTTGAGCCGCTCGACGTACGCGATGGGCGTGGCCTGGCGGAAGTAGGCCTCGAAGCCGGGGCGCTCCACGAGCCCCCGGTAGGTGGCCAGGGCGAGCTGGGAAAGCCGGTCCGCCGCCTCCTCCCAGGCGCTGTGGGCACCCACGGTGCGGGCGGCGGGCATCCGGGCCTGGGGCACGCTGGACCAGATGGCCGCCGTGGCCAGCTGCTCCAGGTTCCGCATGGCCAGCTCGGGCTGCAGGTAGCGGGAGGAAAGCACCTCGCCCTGCTCGGTGATCCGCATGGCGCCGGGCAAGCTCCCGGGCGGCAGGCCCATGAGCGCTTTCACGCTTGGGCCGCCGCCCCGGCCGATGGCACCGCCGCGGCCGTGGAAGAAAGTGATCTCCACGCCCCGCCGGCGGGCGGCCTGCATGAGACGGCGCTGGGCCTGGTAGATCTCCCAGTTGCTGGTGAAGTAGCCCCCGTCCTTGTTGCTGTCCGAGTAGCCCAGCATCACCTCCTGGTGGTTACCGCGGGCGGAGAGCTGGGCCTGGTAGGCGGGAAGGGTCCAGGCGCCCTCCAGGATCGCGCCCGCCCGGCGCAGGTCGCCGATGGACTCCACGAGCGGCACCACGTCCACCCGGCTCTCCGCGGGCGGATGCTCTCCAGGCGCGGGCTCCCAGCGGAAGAGACCGGCCTCGCGGGCCAGGAGGAGCGCCTCCCAGAGCGCCTCGGGGCCGTGGACCATGCTGATCAGGTAGGCGCACGCGGCGGGCGGGTCGATCGCCTCCTGGGCCCAGCGGATCACCCGCAGGCTCTCCAGGATCTCGGCCAGCTCGGGGTCCACCCCGGAGCCGGCGGAGGCGGGCTCGCCCAAGAGAGGTGGGCCCGCCAAAAGGCGGTTCCAATCCGCCGGGGAGGTGGGCGGGCGAAGGCCGGCCGCCTCCAGCAGGGAGCGGGCGGCGCGGCGGACCCGGGCGCCGTCCTCGCGTACGTCCATGGCGGCCAGGTGGAAGCCGAAGAGCTCCACCTGCCGGATGAAGAGGTCCAGCTCGTCCAGGTGGGGCCGGGCCGGAGAGGTGGCCCCCAGGGCCTCCTGGATGCGGTGCAGGTCGTCCAGGAAGGCGGCGGCGTTGGGGTAGCCCCGGGGATCCGCCGGGGCGGGGGGCTCCCCGCGGAAGGGGCTGAAGGAGTCCAGGTCCGCCACGCCCTCGGGGTCCGCGGGCGGCCGGGCGAGCTCCAGGCGCCAGCGGGCGTAGACCCAGGCTTCCCGGAAGGGCTCCCCGGGGAAGCGCCCCGCGGCCCAGCGGTAGACGTCGGGGAAGGCCGCCCGGTAACTCTCGAGGAGCTCGGTGAGGCCGGGGGGCACGGAAGCCAGCCGGACGGACTGGCTCATGCGGCTTCCCAGACGGTCCAGGTGCTGCAGGTAGCGGGTGATCACCAGCCGCTTCTGGGCCAGGAGCGCCCGGCGCGTGACCTCGGGGGTGACCCGGGGGTTGCCGTCCCGGTCCCCACCGATCCAGGTCCCGAAGCGCAGGATGCCGGGCACCCGCAGGGAGGCTCCCGGGTAGGCGTCGTTCAGGGCCCGCTCCAGCTCGGCCAAGAGCCGGGGTGCCACCTCCAAGAGGGTCCGCTCGAAGTAGAAGAGGCCCTCGCGTACCTCGTCGAGCACGGTGGGCCGGCGCTCGCGCAGCTCGTCGGTCTGCCAGAGGAGGCGGATCTCCTGCCGGAGCCCCTCCAGGACCCGGCGCCGCTCGGCGGGCACCAGGCGAGGGTCGTCCAGCCGCTCCAGGAGGGCGGCGATGCGCTGGTGGTGGTCGATGACGGTGCGGCGCAGGGTCTGGGTGGGGTGGGCGGTGGTCACCAACGTGATGCGGAGACGGTTCAGGACCTGCTGGAGCTGCTCGGGCCCCACGCCGGCCTCCCGGAGGTGAACGGCCAGGTCCTCGGGCGAGCCCGCCTGGCCCGTGGGCCGGTCGAGGCGGTACTGGCGCCGGCGCCGGGCCCGGTGGCGCTCCTCGGCCAGGTTCACCAGCTGGAAGTAGAGGGAGAAAGCCCGGATGAGCCGCAGGGCCTCCTCCTGCGGCAGAGCCGAGATGCTCGCCTCCAGCTGGTGCTCAAGCTCGGGCGAGGCCCCCTCGCGTAAGGCCTTGCACGTGCGCCGCAGGCCCTCGACCTGCTCAGCCAGCCGCGGAGAGACCTCCTCCGCCAGGATGTGCATCAGCATGTCGGCCAGGATGTGCACGTCCCGGCGAAGGGGGCGATCCTGGGGACGCCACTGGATGGGCGCTTCCCCGGGCCTCGCGGGGCCGGGCACCAGGTTGCGTGCGAGATCGTTCACCTTTCAGGCCTCCCAACGGCGGCGGGTCGCACGAGAGGCGGCGACCAGGGGCGGGAATCGTCGCCTCGTCGCGGGCAGAGAGCGGTTGCGGTTAAACGCAAATAATACGCCGGGCGGTGGAAGACTCCTGCAGGAAAGCGATCAGCGAACGGGCCGAATCCAGGGGCGCCACAGGGGTCGCAGCCGGAGGGGCCGAGACAGGTGCCCCCGTTGCGGGCGGAGCGCGCCCAGGCGCAGCGGAGGGGTGTGGGGCACCTGCACTGCGCGCGCGAAGAAGGCCAGAGCCACCAGGCGGAGGGTGCCCGAGAGGAGGAACATGCCCCGGGTGCCCAGGAAAGAGACCAGGAACCCGCCCAGCATGGGCGCCAACCCCGCGGCGAGGCCCACCGCCGTGTTGTAGGCGGCCACGCGGCCGGCCTGGTTGTGCGGCGGCAGTACCCGCAGGAGCAAGGTGAAGGCGGCCAGGTTGTAACCGGACCAGGCCATCCCGCCCAGGAGCTCCAGGCCGAAGACATACCAGGGGGCGGGGATGACCGCCCAGAGCAACGCCAGCAGGCTCGCCCCCAGCCCGCCCAGGATCACGATGTTCCGGTCGCCCAGGGTGACGGTGCGACGGCCCCAGTACCGCTGGCCGATCATGGTCACCGTCAGGTTGGTGGCGGTGGTGAGGCCCCAGATGGCCTCGTTGCCGCCGAGCACCTGCTTGAAGTGGACGGCGAAGAGGGGGGCGGGGAGGTTCACCGCGAAGGTCCAGGCGAAGGATGTGAGGATGTACCGGCTGAAGGGCTGGTCCGGCCGGAAGGCCCGGGTGACGGCCCGCAGCCGCGCCCCGAAGCCCAGGTGGAGCCCGGGCGAGAGGGGCGGGTGGGGTTGGGGGGCCGCCTCGGCCGGCGGGTGATCCGGCCCGCTGGAGGGGGCGTGCGACGGCCGGTGGGCGGGCTCCAAGGGCTCCACCGGCATACGGGTGACGCTCTCCACGGCCAGCAGTCCCGCGAGGGTGGCCACGCCGAAGAGGGCGGCGTAACCGGCGGGGTATCCGGCCAGGCGTACCAGCCAGCCGCCCGAAGCCGCGGCCAGCAGGGCCGAGAGGCTCGCGTACAGGTTCCGGTTGGAGAAGTAGCGCCCCCGCAGGCGGAGGGGCACCGCCTGGGCCATGAGGGTGGTCCAGGCCGGCACCGCCAGGCTGATCACCGCCGTGCGCAGCGAGAGGAGGCCGATGAGGAGCGCCACGGCCGTATCGGCGGGGAGGTCCAGGAAGGGCAGGAGAGCCACGGGGAGCCAGAGGAGCCGGCCCAGGCTCCCCAGCAGGTAGAGGCGGCGGTGCCCGAAGCGCTCGGCCAGGCGGGCGGCGGGGATCTGGAAGAGGTTGCCCAGGAGGGTGGGGAAGGCCGCCACGAGGCCGATGGCCGCCGGTCCGGCGCCCAGGGCGAGGGCGAACATGGGGATGAAGGGGAGCATCGCGTTCTCGCTGGCGCTGCTCCAGATGCCATCCCACAGGCTTGCGTGCATCGCCTTCCGGTTGGGCCTCGCCGGGCGGCCTGCCGGTCGGGCGGCTGGCCGGGCTCCGGCGCCCGGTCCTTGCGGGCTCTGCTCCACGGGTCTCACCTCCCCCCTCACTCCCGTCGGTCTATCGTCCGGTGCGCTCGAGACGGACCACCGTCTCCACGTGGGGCGTGTGGGGGAAGAGGTCCAACGCCCGCACCTGGTTCACCCGATACCCGAAGGGGAGGAGGTGGACCAGGTCCTCGCCCAGGGTCTGGGGATTGCATGAGACGTAAACCACCCGGCGGGGCGCCGCCCGGCCGATCTTCCGCATCACCTTGCCGCCTGCCCCCGAGCGCGGCGGGTCCAGGAGCACCAGGTCCACGCCACCCAGGCCGGCCGCGGCCTCGGGCAAGAGCAGCCGCACCGGGCCCGCGAGGAAGCGGGCGTTGCTGAACCCGGCCGCCTCGGCCAGGCGACGGGCGCTCTGGACCGCCTCCTCCACCCACTCGATCCCCACCACGTTCCGCACCCGGGGCGACAGGGCCAGCGCGAAGGTCCCCACGCCGCAGAAAAGGTCCAAGACGCCGTCCGTGGGCGCTGCTTTCGCCAGCTCCAGGACTGTGGCCAGCAGTCGCCGGGCCTGGAGCGTGTTGGTCTGGAAGAAGCTCTCCACCGCCACCGGGTAGCGAAGCCCCCCCAGCTCCTCCTCGATGGCCTCCTCGCCCCAGAGCACCTGCACCCGGTCCACCTTGAGCGCGTCCGAGGGCGCCTCGTTCACCACCCACAGCAGGCTTCGGAGGCCGGGCACGACCCGGGCCACCGCCTCGCGGAGGGCGCCGGCGCCAGGAAGCGCTTCGGCCCCGGCGGTCACCAGCGCGACCATCCGCTGGCCCGTGGCCCTGCCTTCCCGCAGGAGCAGAGTACGGAGGAAGCCCGTGTGGGTGCGGGGGTCGTAGGCGTCCAGGCCGTGCGCCAGGGCCCACCCTTCCACGGCGCGCACGGCCGCCAACAGCTCCGGGGGAGCGATGAGGCACCCGGCGGCGGGAACCACCTCGTGCCAGCGGCCCCGGCGATGGAAGCCGAGCCGGACGCCTCGGGACGGGTCGTGCCCAAAGCTCAGGTCCACCTTGTTCCGGTAGCCCCACGGCTCCTCCATGCCTATCACGGAAGGTACGTCTACCGTCACGCCCGCTCGCGCCAGGGCCTCTTTCACCCGGCGTCGCTTGAAGGCCAGCTGAGCCGGGTAGTCCAGGTGCTGGAGGCTGCAGCCACCGCACTCGCCGTAATGAGGGCAGGGGGCCGCCACACGCTCGGGAGCAGGCTCGAGCACCCGCAGCAACCGGCCCTCCACCCGGTGCCGGTGCCGGCGGGCAGGGATCGCCTCCACCCGCTCGCCGGGGAGCGCCCCGGGGATGCGCACGCGGTCGGCTCCCCGCGAGGCCAGGCCGACCCCCTCGGCATCCAGTCCCTCGATGCGCAGGTCCATCACCTGCTCGGCAGCCTGATCGGGCATCCTGCGCCTCCTGTTCCCACGACGCCCAACCCCTGCAGCGTCCCAGATCCCGGTTCGCTACCGGCTCGTGGGACCCTGCCGCCCGGCGGGTGGAACTTAGCTGCCCGCTACCTGGAGGACTCCGCCGGCAGGGCGCGCCCGTCTCCTCCGCAGGAGAGAGCTGGAGGGTGGAGAGGATCGCCCGCTGCGCGGAGGAGTGGGGCCTGCCGAAGGGTCTTGCCTAGGGCCTGACGTGGCCGGGTTCGCCTTCCGGAGCGGGTCCGGGGTCTGGCACGACGGGTTCCCTGCGCAGCTCCCGCCGGAGCCAGCGGAGCAGCAGGAGGACCATGGGGATGCCGTAGGTCATGTGCCCCATCATCCACATGATGCCCGAGCCCAGGGCCTGATCGGCCACGGGGCTCAGGCCCCACAGGCGGGGCGCCAGGCGGTACGGTGCGTAGACGGCCTCCTCGGCGATGGCCAGGGGAAAGCTCACGGCCCAGTTGGCCACGTTGGCCCCGAAGAGCATGAGGATCCGCGTCCCCTCGGAGATCCCCGAGGGCTGCCCGCCCGGCGCCAGGACCACGCTCCAGAAGAGGAGGCCCAGCGCCAAGTAGAGGAGGTGCTGCACCGCGTGGACCCCGGGGTGGACCAGGGCCGCCTCGTACGGCGAGGGAACGTGCCAGACGGCGAAGTTGCCCGCAAAGAGAAGGAAAGCGGGCAAGGGCCGGAGGAGGGCCCGCACCCGTGGTGCCAGACGGGAGCGCTGGCTCAACCAGACGGTGAAGCCCGGGGGCAGGCCCAGCACCAGGAGGACGGGGGCGACGCTCATGGTGAGGACATGCTGCACCATGTGGAGGGTGAAGAGGTAGCGCTCGCCGCCCTGGTCGAGAGGGGATTCCCAGGCCAGGAAGAGGATCACGAGCCCGGCCCAGAACGCGTAGGCCCGCCCGGCCCGGACGGGGAAGCGGCGGCGTACCCGCTCGTAGCTGGCCACGGCCAGGGCGAGCCCCAGGAGGATCATGGGGTCCAGGGACCAGTCGCCCCACCCGAGGGTGGCCGTTCGAGCCGGTCCTGCGACGCCGTGGGCCAGGACCGGGCCCGGAAGGAGCCAGGCGGTCGCAGGCAGGAGCCTTCGGATCCAGACGGTCTTCTGGGGAGGACGGTCGCATGCCCGCCGCGGCGCCGCCATGAGAAACCCCTCCTTACCCGGGCCATCTTCGCCGCCGCTCTTGCGAACCCCTCCTGGTTGCGAGCTCGCCCGGCCGCTCCGCCGGGGAGGGAGCCGCGGCCCGATCGTGGAAGCTCCTGCCGGGAGGGCCCGCCCGTGGGACGGGGCGGGTGTCCGGTGCGGAAGGACCGGGGACGGGGGTGGACCGGAGTGGACGACGTGACGATCCCCGCGGGGGACGGGGCATGGAGCAGGCCGCTGGTGGAGGCGGTGGCCCGGCTGCGGGGGTTGCTCCAGGAGCCCGATCGGGCCGGGCGCTGGCAGCGGCACCTGGAGCAGCAGGCGGACGGTTTCGCGCAGATGGAGGCCGCGGTCCTGGAGGGGGAGCCACTCACCGTGCGTGCGCCCCTGCCGGGGTTCGAGGACCGCGCCGCTGCCGGAGCCCCCGAACCCGGCGCGCTCCCGGCGAGCGGCAGCCCACACGGGCCGGGCGCGCCCCCGGGTCCCGTGCAGGAGCTGGGGGTGGTGCAGCTCCGGGACGCCCTCTGCCGCGGGGCCGTCTCGGCCCGGCAGGTGACCCAGGCCTACCTGGAGGCCTCTGAGCCCGGGGCGCCCGCCGCCGGCCTCAACGCCTTCACCTCCCGCTTCGTGGATGGGGCCCTGAAGGAGGCCGAGGCGGCCGACGAGCGGCTCCGCGCCCAGGGGGCACCCGGGGAGGGGGGCGGTCTGCTGGGCGTGCCGCTGGCGGTGAAGGACCTGATGGAGATCGGCGGATACGGCACCACGGGGGGATCCGCAAGCGTGGTGGCCGAGCGGCAAGGAGACCGGTCGGCACGCCCCGAGGCCGCCGCGGTGGCCCGCCTGCGGCAGGCGGGGGCGGTGGTGCTGGGCGCCACCAACCTGCACGAGCTGGCCTACGGCATCACCAGCGAGAACCCCCACTTCGGATGGGTGGGCAACCCCCTCCTGACGGGGCACACCCCGGGCGGCTCCAGCGGAGGATCGGCGGCGGCGGTGGCCGCGGGCCTGGCCGCGGCGGCCCTGGGGACCGATACGGGCGGGTCCGTCCGCATCCCCGCCGCGGCCTGCGGCGTGGTGGGGCTGAAGCCTACCTACGGCCGGGTGCCGCGGACGGGCGTGCTGCCCCTGGGCTTCACCCTGGACCACGTGGGGCCCATCGCCCGCCGGGTGGAGGACGCGGCTGCCCTCCTGGAGGTGCTGGCAGGCCCCGACGGCCGGGATTCGACCTGCACCGGCGGACCCGTGAGCGGTCTGGTGGACGCCCTGGTGGGAGACCGGGGCCAGCGTCTTCCCACCTGGCGGGTGGCGTGGCTGGCCGGAGCGTTCGTGGAGGCGGTGGAACCCGAGGTGGCGCACGCCGTGGCCCGGGTCGCAGGGTTGCTTCAGGACGAAGGGCTCCAGGTGGGGCGGCTGGAGCTCCCCGAGCTCGCCCGCGCCCCCCTGGCCCAGTTCTTCACCCTGGCGGCCGAGGCGCTCGCGGCCCACTACGAACGGCTGCGCCGCTTCGGCGACCGGATGGGGGAGGACGTCCGCTTCCGGCTGGAGCTGGGCCGCTTCCTGCTGGCCACCGACTACCTGCGGGCGCAGCAGCTCCGCCGGGCCATCCAGGAGGCGGTGCTCGAGGCCTTCCGCCGGTGGGACCTGCTGCTCCTGCCCACCCTGCCGCTCGCGCCGCCCCCCTCGGGAACACGCCAGGTACGGGTGGCGGGGCAGGAGTGGCCCCTGCAGGCGGCGTTCACCCGCCTCACCAGCCCCTTCAACGTGACGGGGCTGCCGGCCCTCACCCTGCCCGCCGGGGAGGGGAGGGGCTGGCCGCCGGCGGTGCAGCTGGTGGCGCCGCCGTGGCAGGAGGAACGGCTCCTGCGGGTGGGGGCCCGCCTGGAGGAGCGGCTCGGGCCCGGCGCACCCTGAGGGCACCCCGGCGGGCCCGTCCCCCGGGCTGGCAGCGGGCACCGGCGCGGGGCTGGACCCCAGGCGGCGAGCGCGGCTCAGATCCACCCCCGCCGGCGGAAGTCCAGGTAGAGGCCGTAGGCGATGGCCGCCATGGCCAGCAGCACCGCCGGGTAGCCCCATCGCCATTCGAGTTCGGGCATGAAGCGGAAGTTCATGCCGTAGAGGCTGGTCACGAAGGTGAGGGGCATGAAGAAGGTGGCCACCACCGTGAGCCTCTCCATCACCAGGTTGGCCCGATTGGCCGCGGCGGTCGCCTCCTGGGAACGCAGGGAGAGGTAGAGCTCGGCCGCGGTGGCCATCCCCTCGTGGAGGGCGGTCAGGCGGTCCTCCAGGCGACGGAGGTGGTCGTCCACGTCGCGGAAGTAAGCGTAGGCCGTCTCCTCCTGGACGGGGCCGCTGGGGCTGGCCAGGGAGCGGATCACGGGCGAGTCCAGCGCGATCCGCCGGCCCAGCGCCTTGAAGCGGCGCCGCAGGGCCAGGATCCGGCGGAGGGTGGTGGCATCGCCCCCGAGGATGCCGTCGTCCAGTCGGTCCACCTCCTCCTCCCAGGCGGCCACCAGGGGCTCCATCTCGTTCACCGTCTCGTCCAGGATGGTGTGGAGGAGGAAGGCCGCCCCTCGGGCCATGGGCTGGGGTTGGGCGGGCAGGCGCTCGCGCAGGCGGTCCAGGTGCGGCGCCGGCTCCAGGTGGGAGGTCACCACGGCGCCGGGGGCGAAGAAGAGGTCGATCTCCAGGAGCTTTACCCCGGGGCGGCCCTGCCTGCCCGACGACGCCAGGCCGTGGAAGATGAGGAACGCGTAACCGGGGTAGGGCTCCAGCTTGGGAAGTTCGCTGGGCAGGGCGCAGTCCTCCACCGCCAGGGGGTGGAAGCCGAAGCCCTCACGCAGCAGGTCGAGCTCAGAGGGCTCTGGCTGGTGGAGGTCCAGCCACAGGAGGCCCTGGCCGTGCCGGTGGGCCTCGAGCACGGCGCCTGTCCCCTCCAGGGGCGTGACGGAGCCTTCCTGCCAGAGCAGAGCGTGCAGCATGGACTCACCTTCCTTAGAGCGGCCCCGGCCGTGGGCCGGGTCCAGAGGTTGGGGGGAGACAGGTGAAAGCACTGGTCGTCTTCGGCACCCGGCCGGAGGCCGTGAAGCTGGCGCCGGTCATCCAGGAGCTGGGCCGGCGCCGCGCCGCGGGAGCGCCCGCCACGGTGCGGGTGGTGGTCACGGGGCAGCACCGGGAGCTGCTGGACGCCATGCTCACCCTCTTCGGCATCCGGCCGGACCGGGACCTGGATATCATGCGCCACGGCCAGGGCCTCACCCAGGTGACCGCCCGGGTGCTGGAAGGGCTCGAGCCCGTCCTGCAGGAGGAGCGCCCCGACTGGGTGGTGGTCCAGGGCGATACCACCTCCGCCTTCGCGGCCGCGCTGGCCGCCTTCTACGCCCGGGTCCCCGTGGCCCATGTGGAGGCGGGCCTGCGCACCTCCACCCTCTGGCTCCCCTACCCGGAGGAGGCGAACCGCCGCCTCATCACGCGCCTGGCGAGCCTGCACCTGGCCGCCACCCCCAGGGCGGCGGCCAACCTGGCGCGGGAGGGGGTGGAGGCCGCCGCTGTCCGCATCACGGGGAACCCGGTGGTGGATGCCCTTCGCCAGATCGCCGCCCTCCCCCTGCGGGCGGTGCCCGACAGGGACCCGGAAGGACCGCAGGGGAACGAGGCGGCTCCGGGCGCTGGAGGGGACGACGCCCTGGCCGTGCCCGCCTGGGCCCTCGCCGCGCTGGAGTGGCTGGGCGAGCCGGGGAGCCTGGGGATCCTCCTCACCTCCCACCGGCGGGAGAACTGGGGCGAGCCCCTGGAGCGGGTCTGCCGGGCGGTGCTGGAGATCCTGCAGGCCGAGCCCCGGGCGCGGGTGCTCTTCCCCTGCCACCCCAACCCGCGGGTGCGGGCGACGGCCCAAGCCCTTCTGGGCGGGCACGAGCGGGTCCGCCTCACCGAGCCCCTGGGCTACCTTCCCTTTCTGAAGGCGATGGAGCGCGCCGTGCTGATCCTCTCCGACTCGGGCGGGGTGCAGGAGGAGGCGCCCGCCTTCGGCCGTCCCGTGCTGGTGCTTCGGGAGGAGACGGAGCGCCCCGAGGCGGTACAGGCAGGCGTGGCCCGGCTGGTGGGCACCGACGTGCGGCGGATCGTGGAGGGTGCTCGGGCGCTGCTGGTGACCGCGCGCCCGGGGGATGCCCTTCCGGGCGTCCCGGCGGATGATGGGAGCCGTGGGCGGCACGGCTTCCCCAACCCCTTCGGTGACGGCCGCGCCTCGGAGCGGATCGCCTCGGCCCTCCTGGGAGAACCCTTCGAGCCCTTCCAGCCTCCTGATCCCCCCGCCGCATAGGTCCTGCCCCTCCAGACCACGCTAGGCGCGGGCGACGGATCCTGCCCGACCAGATCGGGCCGTCGCACCTCGGGGAGCCTGCGGGCTCCCCCGTCAGGGGTGGGACGGGTGCTGACCGAAGCCGATCGAGCCGAGATCGCGGCGGTGGTACAAGAGGCGCTGGCGGGTCGCTCCCAGGAGGTCCTGGAGGGTGGCCCGCAGGCGGCCGGCCATAGGGCCCAACCGGTGGCAGCCAGGCGCCCGGTGCGCGTGGGGCGGCCCCAGGGCGCGGCCGGCCCGGCGGCTGCCGGGCTCGGCCCCGCGGACGGCCTGGCGGAACTGGGTCGCTCCCTGGCCGAGCTCCGCCGGGAATTGAGCGAGAAGCTGGTCCAGGAGAGCCAAGAGCGGCAGCGGTTGTCGGAGCAGGTCGAACAGATCCTCCGGCGAGGCAACGGTGGCCCGAGCAACGGCGGGCCGATGGAGCTCAAGGGATTTCCTCCCGTTGCAGGGGCCACGGGCATGCCGGGTGGAGCCCAGTCCGGTGGAGGGGCCGCAGCGGGGGCCGGAGCGGGCGGGTCCCAGGCCGGGGAGCGTGGCACGGCGGAACCGCAGTGGGCCGAACCCACCCAGGGGACGGGACAGGGGCGCGCAGCCCCCTCGGGTGGGGCGGGCGGCCTCCAGGTGCAGGGGGTGGCCCAGAGGCTGGCCCAGGCCAACTTCGACCTCTCCGAGGCGCTCAACGAGAACCTGCGGAACCTGAAGGAGATCGTGGACCGCTCCCAGGAGCTCGTGGCGCGGATCGAGAACATCCTGCGCCGCCAGGCCAGAGGCCGGCAAGGGGCGTGACGCGTGGATCTCACCCGGCCTCCTGAGGCGGGCAAGATCAGCCCCGGCCAGGTCTGCGGGCTGGTGGTCGCGGTCGTCCTCCCCACCAGCGTGCTCTACGTGCCGTCCTTGAGCGTGGTGGCCGGCCAGGCCCGGCAGGACGGGTGGCTCTCCCTGCTGCTGGCCACCGCAGCGGCCATGGTCGTGCTGGCCGCGGCCTGGCAGGTCTCCATGCGCCACCCGGGGCGGACCCTGGTGCAGATCCTGGGAATCGAGTGGGGGCCCTGGGCGGGTGGGGCGGTTGGGCTGCTCTACTTCGTGGGCATCCTGGTGCACGGTGCCCTGCTGCTGCGGGCCTTCAGCGAGGCGCTGGGCATCACCGTCCTGCCGACGACGCCGGCGCTGGTCATCGCCGGCAGCCAGATCGCCCTCTGCGTCTACGCGGCGCGCCGGGGCGTCGAGGTCCTGGCGCGCATCGGCCAGGTGGCCACGCCCCTGCTGGTCTTCAGCCTCCTCCTGCTCTTCGGCCTGGCGTGGAGCGACTTCCGCCTCGACCGCATCCCGCCTCTCCTCACCACCCAGTCAAGCGCCATCCTTCGGGGAGCCGTCTGGCCCCTGGCCTGGCTCCTTCAGGCGCAGATCCTGATGGAGATCGCCTTTCCCTTCGTGCAGGGCCCGCGGGGTGTGGCAAGACCGTTCTTCTCGGGGCTCGCGATGACCGGCCTGCTCCTTGTCGCCTCCCTGGTGGCGGCCCAGGCCGTCCTGGGGGTGCACATGGCCAGTCACTCGGTGGTGCTGATGCTGAAGCTGGCCCGGGAGGTCCGGCCGATCGAGTTCCTCTCGCGTACGGAGGCGCTCTACCTTGCCTTTTGGCACATGGCGTCCTTCGTGGAGATCACGGCCTTTCTCCACGCAGGCGCCATGGTGGGGAGCGAAGTGCTGGCCCTGCGGGGAGCCCGGGTGCTGGTGGCGCCGGTGGGTCTCCTGATGACCCTGGCCGGCACCTTGCTCTTCCGCACCCTGGGGGACCTGGTGCACTTCACCGAGCAGGTGTTGCCCGTCTACGCCATCCTGCTGGGGGGCGTGATCCCGCTGATCCTGCTCGTCTTCTCCCTGCGGGCCCGCCCGGTGGGAACGTGACGGGTCCGGCAAGGCAAGGGCGCCGCCCCACTGGGCCTGAACGGACGGCGCCTGGAAGCGCGGACGCGGTGGATCGCTCGCGCCAGGCTCAGGAAGCGTTCCGGGAAGCGGAGGCCCGTTCCTCCCCGAGCGAGCTGCACCAGGCCAGCCGGTCCATGCGCGAGATCCTGGCGCGCTACGAGGCCACCCTGGGCCAGGCCGGGGGGGCGCTGGGCCGGGGGCAGCGGCTCCAGCTGCTCATGACGGGCATCGAGGAGCTTCAGGAGCTGCCCCTGGGGTTCTCCCTGGACGAGAACCTGGGGGGCCTGCGCGCGCTCTTCCGGCGGGCCTCGGACTGGGTGCTCCGCCGCTTCCGCCTGGCGGGCGGGCGCGAGGCAGCAGTCGTCTACATCGACGGCATGGTGGAGATGGCCTGGATCGATGATCACCTGGTGAAGCCCCTGATGTACGACGCCTTCCCCATGCGGACGGGAGGCGTGACGGAGTCGGTCCAGGCCCTCGTGAACCACCACGCCCTCGCCGTCTCCCAGGTGAAGGAGGCCCGCACCCTGGGGGAGGTGGCGAACGCCGTCCTCGACGGCGACACCGCCCTCCTGGTGGACGGCGAGGCGACGGCGCTGGTGGCCAGCCATCGGGGCTGGAAGCAGCGGGGCATCAGCGAGTCGACCGCGGAGGCGGTGATCCGGGGCCCGCGAGAGGCCTTCGTGGAGGTCCTCCGCACCAACACCTCCATGCTCCGCCGCCGGCTGAAGACCCCCTGCCTCAAGCTCGAGGCCCTCACCCTGGGCACCTACACCCGCACGGACGTGGTCATCGCCTACCTGGACCGGATCGCCCCCGATGCGATGGTTCAGGAGGTCCGGAGCCGGGTCCAGCGGATCCAGATCGACGGGGTGCTGGAGAGCGAGTACCTGGAGGAGCTGATCCGGGACGAGCCCTTCTCCCTCTTCCCCGTGGTGCGGTCTACCGAGCGGCCCGACGTGGTGGCCGCCGAGCTCCTGGAGGGGCGGGTGGCCATCCTCACCGCCAACACGCCGTACGCCCTGATCGTTCCGGCGCCGTTCTGGAGCTTCTTCCAGGCGCCGGAGGACTACTACCATAACCCCTTCGTCTCAGGCGCCCTGCGCCTCCTGCGGCTGGCCTTCATGTTCTTGGCCCTCATGCTGCCTTCGCTCTACGTGGCGGTGACCACGTTCCACGCGGACATGCTGCCCACGAGCCTCCTCATCACCCTGGCAGCCGCCCGGGAGGGGGTGCCTTTCCCGGCCTTCCTGGAAGCGCTGATGATGGAGGTCATGTTCGAGGTCTTGCGAGAGGCGGGTCTGCGGCTGCCCCAGCAGGTGGGGCAGGCGGTGAGCATCGTGGGGGCGCTGGTGATCGGTCAGGCGGCGGTGAGCGCGGGGATCGTCTCCGCGCCCATGGTGATCCTGGTGGCCATCACCGGCATCGCCTCGTTCACGACGCCCACCTACGAGATGGCGCTCGCCATTCGTTTCCTTCGCTTCCCCGTGCTGGTCCTGGGGGGCATGCTGGGCCTCTACGGCCTGGGGCTCGCGGTGCTGGCCATCCTGGTGCACCTGGCGGACCTGCGGAGCTTCGGTGTCCCCTACCTCTTCCCCCTGGCGCCCCTGCAGCCGGGGGCGTTGGCCGACGTCTTGGTCCGGCGGCCCCAGTGGAGCGACCTCTTCCGCCCCCGGATGACCGCCGGTTCCAACGTGCAGCGCGCGGCCCAGGGGATGCGCCCGGCGCCGCCTACGGACCCCGCCGCCTTGACCGACCCGCCCCTTCCCAGCAAGCCGTCGACTGACGCCGGGGCGGGATCGCAGGAACGCGAACCGCAGGAGCAGGGCCGGGGGGGATCCGGGTGAGGCGGCTGCTACCCTTCGTGCTGGTGGCCCTCCTGGCCGGGGGCTGTTGGGACCGCCTGGAGGTGAACGACCTTGCCCTGGCCACCGGGATGGCGGTGGACGTGGGCGACGCACTCCCTTACCGGTTGAGCATCCAGGTGATCCTGCCCAGGCAGGTAGGGGGACCCGCCGGGTCCGGAATGGGCGGGGGCGGGGGTGGCGGGCTGGCGGAGGGGCAGACGGTGGCCCTCTTCAGCAAGGAGGGCCGCTCCCTCACCGAAGCCCTGGCCAGCCTGCAGCAGGAGCTCTCACGGCGGATCCGCCTCGGCCACACCGGCTTCATCGTGCTGGGTGAGAAGCTCGCCAGGCGCGGCATCGCCGACGTGATCGGCCTCTTCGCCACCAACCGCGACGTGCGCCTGCGCACCCCTGTCCTGGTGACGGAAGGGGAGGGCCTGGCGGTCCTTCGGGCCCAACCGGCGCTGGAATCGGTTCCCGGGGTGGTGGTGGAGGAGCTGCAGGACTTCGGCCTGCTGCCCAGGGCGACGGTGGGCACCCTCGCGGACCAGCTCGGGCGGGAAGGGGTGGAGCCGATCACGGCCCGGCTGGCGGCCGTGCCCGCCCTCAGGCCGTCCGCCACCGAGGGTGGCGGTGGGGGAGGGGGCGGCGGAGGAGGCCCCTCGCCCATTCGGCAGGAACTGCGCCTGACGGGGGCCGCCCTGTTCAAGGGCGACCGGTTGGTGGGATTCGTGGGGCCCCAGGAGGCCCGGGCCATCCTCTGGGTGAAGAACCAGATCAGGGAGGCGAACATCACCGCCTTCCCGCCCGAGGGGGGCGCGGTGACGGCCCGGGTGATCCGGGCGGTGACCAAGCTCGACGTGCGGATGACGCCGGCGGGTCCCGAGGCCGTGCTGAAGGTGAGGGGCATCGACGACGTCGCGGAGAACAGCGCCCGGCTGGACCTGACGGACACGGTGGTGGTGCGGCGGGTGGAGAGCCTCCTGGAGCGCACCTTGGCGGCCCGCATCCGGCGAGGCGTCGAGGCCGCCCAGAGGCTGAACGCGGACGTGCTGGGTTTCGGCTTCGCCCTCTACAAGAGCGACCCCGAGGGCTGGCGGGAGCGGTGGTCGAAGGAGTGGGACCAGCTCTTCCCCCAGGTGCGGTTCCGGCCTCAGGTGGACCTGGAGGTGCGCCGCATCGGGCTGGTGCCTGAGCCCGTGAACGAGCCCGAGGTGCCCTTCAGGCACTACCCGGCCGGCGAGCCGGGCCAGGTTCCCGAGGGGGCTTCGGACCTGCCGCCGGGCGGGGGGCCGCCCCGTGATTAGCGCCGCGCTCTTCACGCTGGGCGTAGCGGTCTACGCGTACTGGGAGGGGGCCCCCCTCTGGCGGAACGGGTACCAGCGGGAGGCCGTGGCCGGCTGGGCCCTCTGGTTCGTGGGCCTGGTTCTGGGGAACCTTCTCATCCTCCTGGACCCACCGCCCGACCTGGCCCCTTTCCTGGACCGGATCTTTGATCCTGTGGGACGGCTGCTGACCGGGGGGTAGCCTCGGGCTCGCCCTGGCGCAGCTCCCGGAAGGAAGTGCCGGGCGCAGGGAGGAAGATAGGGTGCCGGGCGGGGAGAGCGGCGGGCCCCTGGGCCATCCCGGGCCGACGCGCTCTCGAGGTCGGGCTCCCCGGGAGGTTGACGGATGAGCTGGTTGGGGTGGATCGTGAGCCTGCTGGCGACGGCGGTCCTGGTTCGAAGCCTGGTGGAGCCCCGCTGGCCCCGGGTGGAGCGCCGGCGCCTGGACGGGGGCGGGCGCCCGGGGCGACCGATGCGGCCGCGGCCGGCACGGGGCGCACCCCTGCCGATCCGGGGCCCACCCTGCGCATCCTTCACCTGTCGGACCTCCACCTGAGGGGCCTCGGGGGTCGGGAGCGGCGCGTGCTCCGGTCCGCCGCCCGCCTGGCTCCGGACCTGATCTGCCTCACCGGCGACCTTGCCGAAGGCGCCCGGGGCCACGAGGCCCTGCGTGCCTGGGCGGCTCAGATCGCCAGCGTGGCCCCCACCTTCGCGGTGCTGGGCGACCACGACTTCCTGCTCCAGCCGGCCGACCGGGCACGCCTGGAGGCCGCCCTCCGCCGGGCGGGGGTGCACCTGTTGCGCAACCGCTCGTCGTGGGTGAGCGGACCCGGGTGGCGGGTCTGGGTGGTGGGGGTGGACGATGCCCGGAAGGGTGTGGCGGACCTGGCCCGGGCCATGAGGGGCGACGCCGCCCGGGCCGCCCAGAACGGGGTTCCGCACCAGGGAAGCGAGGTGCGCCTGCTTCTCTCCCACTGGCCCGGCACGGCGCCGGAGGCGGCGGAGAAGGGCTTCCACCTGGTGCTGGCGGGCGACACCCACGGCGGCCAGGTGAACCTGCCGTGGTTGGGCCCCGTGTGGGCGTGGATGAAGGAGCGCTCTCCCTACCTGGACGGGGTCTACCACCTGGGAGGAACCTGGCTCCACGTCAGCCGGGGGCTGGGCTGGAGCCATCTCCCGGTGCGCTTCCGCTGCCGCCCCCAGGTGGCCCTGCTGGAGCTGCCGCTTGGGCCGGTTCCGGTTGCGGAGCACCCGCCGGAGACCGCCGTGGAACCCCTGGCGGGGCCGGCGGTGGCGGGAGAGCCCTTGGCAGCCAGGACCAGAAGGGCATAGAAGAGGCCGTCCAACCCCCGGCCCACCAGGCTCTCGCGTAGGGGCCCCTCGGCCAGCCGCCGCGCCGCGGCGCACAGGACGAGGTAGGCCACGGCCCGGCTGGCCGGTCCCCTGCTCCCCCCGCCGGCGAGCCTGCCCTGCGTTGACAGGAGTCCAGGACGTAAGTAGAATCGAAACTAACACGCTTTGCCACATCATCGTCCCAGGAGGGAAGCCTGTGTCCGCCTTTCGCACCAAGAGCGGCGGCCTCGTCCCGTTCGTCTCGGCGCTCCTGGTCACCTTGGCCCTGTCCCTGGCCGGCTCCGCCCCCGCGGGAGCCGCGCCCCAGTACGTGCTCAAGCTAGCGAACGCGGTGGACGCGGCCCATCCCTACAACGTGGGCGCCCGGGAGTTCGCGGAGAAGGTGGCTCAGCGGAGCGGCGGCCGCGTCCGTATCGACCTCTTCCCCAGCGGGCAGCTGGGGCCGGGCGAGCGGGAGGAAGTGGAGGCTCTCCAGTTCGGCGCCATCGACATCGTCGTGACGGGTACGGCCGTGCTGGCCAACTTCCTGCCCGACTTCCAGGTGATGGACCTGCCCTTCCTCTTCCGGGACTACGACCACGTGGACGCGGTGCTGGACGGCTCCGTGGGCCGGGAGCTGCTGGACCGGCTCAACTCCGCCGGACTGGGCATGGTGGGCCTCGCCCTCTGGGAGCAGGGTTTCCGGCACCTCACCAACAGCCGCCGGCCCGTGAACAGCCCCGCCGATGTCCGGGGCCTCAAGATCCGGGTGCAGGAGAACCCGATCCACGTGGACTCCTTCAACGCCCTGGGCGCCCAGGCCACCCCCATGTCCTGGGGTGAGGTCTACACGGCCCTGGAGCAGGGGGTCATCGACGGCCAGGAGAACCCCATCCCGGTGCTCACCAGCCACCGGATCTACGAGGTGCAGAAGCACGCGGCGCTCACGGGGCACTTCTACGCGCCGGCCCTCGTCCTCATCAACCAGCGGCTCCTGGAGGGCATGCCCCAGGACCTGCAGCAGGTGCTGGTGGAGACGGCCCGGGAGGTCTCCCGGAGCGAGCGGGAGGCGGCCCGGCAGATGGAGCGGGACCAAGTGGCCGAGTTGGAGAGGCTGGGCATGCAGTTCACCCGGCCCGACAAGGCGCCCTTCCGGCAGGCCATGGCGCCCGTCTACGACAAGTACCGGCCCCGCTTCGGCGATCTGATCGACCGCATCCTCCGGGCGGGGGAGTAGGGCGGCGTGGGGAGGGCCCTGCGCGAAGGGCGCCCGCTCGGGTTGCCGTCGGCGCGCCGGGCGGGCGTCGCCGCCGGGCGCGCCCTGGATCGGTTGAGCGCCGGCCTCGACGGGGCGGCCCGGTGGGGGGCGGCCCTGCTGGTGGCCGTGATGAGCACGGCCCTCCTCGCGCAGGTGCTCTTCCGGTTCGTCCTGGAACGCCCGCTCTCCTGGTCTGAGGAGCTGGCCCGCTACAGCTTCGTCTGGCTCTCGCTCCTGGGGGCGTCGAGCGCCCTCAGGGCGGGGCTCCACCCGGGCATGGACCTGCTGGTGGCCCGGCTGCCGGACCGGGCGCGGCGCGTGGCGTGCTTGCTGGCCAATCTCGCCACCGGCTGGTTGCTCTGGCTCCTCCTGGACCAGGGGCTCGCCCTGGCCCGCCTCAACATGCGCCAGCTCTCGCCGGCGATGCGCATCCCCATGGGCATCCCCTATGGAGCGATCCCCGCGGCCAGCTTCATCATGCTGGTTCACCTGGCGGCCAGCCTCCTTCGTCCGGCACGTCCCCCCAGCCTGCCCGAGGGCGGGACCGAGGGCGACTCCGAGAGCGGGCAAGGGGAGAGCCCCGGAGGCGGGGAGGACGGCCGCCACGAGGGGGTGGGGCCCGCATGACCTGGCTCCTGGTAGGCTCCTTCGCCGGGTTCCTGGCGATGGGGGTGCCCATCGCCTTCGTCATCGGGCTGAGCTCCGTCCTCTTCTTCCTGGTCCAGGGGCGGGTGCCGCTGGCCATCGTGGTGCAGCGGCTCTTCTCCGCCACCGACTCCTTCCAGCTCATGGCCATCCCGCTCTTCATCCTGGCCGGGGCGCTCATGAACGCCGGGGGGCTGAGCCAGCGCCTGGTGGAGCTGTCCCGGGTGCTGGTGGGATGGCTGCGGGGCGGGCTCGCCCAGATCAGCGTCGTCACCAGCATCTTCTTCTCGGGGATCTCGGGAGCCGCCGCCGCCGACGCCTCCGCGGTGGGCTCCATCATGCTCCCGGCCATGGAGCGCGCCGGCTACCGCAAGGCCTTCGGAGCGGCGGTGGTGGCCGGTTCCTCCCTCATCGGGCCCATCATCCCGCCTTCGATCCCCATGATCCTCTACGGGGTGAGCGCGGGCGCCTCCATCTCGGCCCTCTTCCTGGCCGGGGCGATCCCGGGTTTGCTGTTGGGCCTCGCACAGATGGGGGTGGCCTACGCGGTCGCGGTGCGCGACGGCTACCCCCGGGAACGCCGGGCCACCCTGGTCGAGCTGGCGGCGGGCGTGCGGGGCGGGTTGCTGGCCGCGCTGATGCCGGCCATCATCCTGGGGGGGATCCTGGGCGGCGTCTTCACCCCCACCGAGGCTGCGGCGGTAGCCGTCTTGTACGCGCTGGTCGTGGGCGGTCTGGTCTACCGGGAGCTCTCGGTCCGGGACCTGCCCCGGATCCTCTGGGAGACGGCGATCACCACGGGCGTGGTGATGCTCATGATCGGCACCACCGACAGCCTGGGGTGGATCATGGCCGCCGAGCGGATCCCCCAGCAGCTGGCGGGCTGGCTCCTGTCGATCTCGGCGGAGCCCTGGGTGGTGCTGCTGCTCATCAACGCGGCGCTGCTCCTCATCGGGATTCCCCTGGAGCCCGCACCCGCCCTCCTCATCCTGGTGCCGGTGCTGCTGCCCCTGGCCCGCGAGCTGGGGGTGGATCCCATCCACCTCGGCGTGGTGATGGTGCTCAACCTGGTCATCGGCCTGGTGACCCCGCCCGTGGGCGCCTCCCTCTTCGTGGTCTCCTCCATCGGGCGGGTGCCGCTCGGCGACCTCTCCCGGGCGCTGGTGCCCTTCATTCTGGCCTCGATCGCGATCCTGCTCCTGGTGACCTACGTGCCGGCCCTCTCCCTCTGGCTGCCGGCGCTGGCGCGGTGAGGGCTGCAGGTGGTCGCCCGGTGAGGAGAGCCCGGCCAGGGCTGGCAGGGAATTCTCGCTAGAACCCCATGGCCAGGCCGTCCTTTCGGGGATCGGATCCGGCTATGTAAACGCCCTGGCCGGCGTCCCGCCAGATGATCTGGCCCCCGCCGAAGCCGAAGAGGCCCATGTCGGCGGCCAGGGTGTGGCCCCGCCGGGCCAGGTCCTCCCGGGCCTCGGCGGGGATGCCGGGCTCCAGGGCCACCCGCCCGTCGGGCAGGAGGTGGACCCGGGGCGCGTCCAGGGCGGCCTGGGGATCGAGGCGGTGGTCCAGCAGGCTGAGGAGCACCTGCAGGTGGCCCTGAGGCTGCATGTCGCCGCCCATGACGCCGAGGGCGGCCAGGGGCTCCCCCGCCTCGGTGGAGAGGAAGGCCGGGATGATGGTGTGAAAGGGGCGCTTGCCGGGCCCCACCTGGTTGGGATGGCCCTCTTCCAGCGTGAAGCCTGCCCCCCGGTTCTGGAGGGCGATGCCGGTGCCCGGCACGACCACCCCTGAGCCGAAGCCCATGTAGTTGGACTGGATGAAGGAGACCATCCTGCCCTCGGCGTCGGCGGTGCAGAGGTAGACGGTGTCTCCGGTGCCGGGGCGACCGGACGCGATCTGGGGGTTCCGGTGCTCACCCAGCAGGCGTCGACGCTCGTCCAGGTAGCCCGCTTCCAGCAGGCGGCTGGCCGGGACCCGCGTGACCGTGGGGTCGGCCACGTGGGCGTAGGCATCGGCAAAGGCGGCCCGCAGGGCCTCCACCAGGAGGTGGAGCCTCCGCCCGGCGAGGAGCTCGGACCCCAGGTCCAGTGGGTCCAGGAGGCCCAGGGCCTCCAGGGCCACCACGCCCTGTCCGTTGGGCGGCAGTTCCCACAGCCGGTAGCCCCGGCGGCTCATCCCCAGGGGCTCCACCCACTCGGGCTCGTGGTCCGCCAGGTCCTCCTGGGCCAGGAGGCCTCCCTGGGCCTCGGCGTGGGCCACCATGCGCGAGGCCAGCTCGCCCCGGTAGAAGGCCTCGCCCTCGCTCTCCCCGATGCTCCGAAGGGTTTCGGCCTGCTCCGGGAGACGGAAGAGCTCGCCGGCCCGGGGCGCCCGCCCGCCGGGGAGGAAGGCGGCCCGAAAGTCCTCCCGGGCGCCGAAGCGACGCTCGGCGAACTGCCAGGCCCGAGCGGTGAGGGGCGGCACCGGGTGGCCCTCCTCAGCGAAGCGGATGGCCGGCTGGAAGAGGCGGCGGAAGGAGAGGCGGCCGAAGCGCCGGGAGAGGGCCACCCAGCCGGAAACCGCCCCGGGCACCGTCACCGGGAGCCAGCCGTCGATGGGCATGACGGAGAAACCGGCCTCTCGCACCAGCTGGGCGGTGAGGCGCCTGGGGCTGCGCCCGGAGGCGTTGAGACCGTGGAGGCGGGTGCCGTCCCAGACGAGCGCAAAGGCGTCGGAGCCCAGCCCGTTGGAGGTGGGCTCCACCACCGTCAGGGCGGCGGCGGTGGCGATGGCCGCGTCCACCGCGTTGCCTCCCTCGCGCAGGACCTCGAGCCCCGCGGCCACCGCCAGCGGGTGGCTGGTGGCCACCATGCCGTGCCGGGCCATCACCGGCGAGCGGCGGGACGGGAAGGGCGAGCCGTAGTCGAAGGGCTGCATGGATCAGGCCTCCTTGGGTCCTGAGGGAGATCACCTTCCGCTTCAGGAGCACAGACCTGGCGGAGCTCAGGGTCCCCCCGGAAGGCACCTCCTCCGTTCCATGATAACCCATCCAGCCGACCGGCGTCGGCCGAAAGAGCGCCCACAGCCCCAAGGGTTCCGGGTCGACCGCGCCTGCCCCGGCCCGCGGGTCCCGGCAGGCGGGGACATTTCACCCTGGGTTGGTCGGCCAGGATGGGAGATAATGGGACTGGGTGGCACCATCATCAAGGAGCGGGGAGGGGACGCGTGATGGCGGAGCGTCTACTGGAGGGGAAGGCCGGCCTGGTGACCGGGGGTTCCTCGGGCATCGGCAGGGCGACCGCGCTCGCGATGGCTCGCGAGGGCGCCCGGGTGGCGGTGGCGGACGTAGCGGTCGAGGGCGGCGAGGAGACCGTTCGGATGATGACCCAAGCGGGCGGAGACGCCGTCTTTATCCGCACCGACGTCTCTCGCGACTCGGACGTGGCCGCCCTGGTGCGCAGCACCGTGGACCGTTTCGGTCGCCTGGACGTGGCCGTGAACAACGCGGGCATCGAGGGGACCCTCGCACCACTGGCCGAGTATCCTGAGGAGATGTTCGACCGGGTCGTGGCCGTCAACCTGAAAGGCGTCTGGCTCTGCATGAAGCACGAGATCCCGGAACTCCTCGAGCAGGGCGGAGGCGCCATCGTCAACATGGCCTCCATCCTGGGTCTGGTGGCCTTCCCCAACGCCGCGGCCTACACGGCGGCCAAGCACGGGGTGGTGGGTCTCACCCGGGTGGCGGCGGTGGAGTACGCCGCCCGTGGGATCCGGGTGAACGCCGTCTGCCCCGGCTTCATCGAGACTCCCATGGTGATGGAGCGGGGTGTGGCGGCAGGCCGGCAGCGGGAGACCTACGAGAAGATCGCCGGACTGCACCCCATCGGCCGCCTGGGGAAGCCCGAGGAGATCGCCGGCATGGTGGTGGCCCTCCTGTCGGACCGGGCCTCCTTCGTCACCGGCGCCGTCTTGCCCGTGGATGGGGCCCTGACGGCCCAATGAGACAGAGGGCCCACCCAGGGACGGAGGACGCGGACCTTGGGCGGATCCTGGCCTCGGGGCCGGACCGCTCTCAGGCCCGCTCAGGCAGGAGCGCCACCGCCCGCCACGGAAGATGGGTAGCGGGTCATCAAGGGGCCCGCGTGCCGCGGCGAGCGGGCCCGTGGGAGGGCGGGGCGCGTGAACTTCGAGCTGAGCGAGGACCAGCGAGCCATCCAGCAGATGGTGCGGGAGTTCGCCCAGGGCGAGCTGATGCCCCGGGTGCGGGACCTGGACCGGGAGGAGCGCTTCGATCCCTGGGTGCTGAAGCGGATGGGCGAGCTGGGGATCCTGGGGCTCTGCTTGCCCCGGAAGTACCAGGGCGGCGGGATGGACTACCTGAGCCTGGGGCTCGCCTGCGAAGAGCTGGAGTACGTGGACTCCGCCTTCCGGGAGATCCTGTCGGTCCACACGGCCCTGGTGGGGCTCACCCTCATGCAGTGGGCTACCCTTGAGCAGAAGGAACGCTTCCTGGTCCCCATGGCCACGGGGGCCAAGATCGCGGCCTTCGGGCTCACCGAGCCGGGGGCCGGCTCGGACGTGGCGGCCCTGGAGAGCCGCTACCGGCGGGAGGGCGACGCCTTCCTCCTGAGCGGCGACAAGCTCTGGATCTCCCTGGCCGACGTGGCCGACCTCTTCCTGGTCTTCGCCCGGCGCTCGCCCGGCCGGGATCCCCGGGAGATCAGCGCCTTCCTTGTGGAGCGGGGCAGGCCGGGGCTGGAGACGGAGACCCTCCACCACAAGCTGGGCGTGCGGGCTGGGAACACGGGCGGCATTCACATGCGGGAGGTGCGGGTGCCGGCCGAGAACCTGCTGGGCCAGGAGGGCGAGGGCTTCAAGATCGCCATGTCGGCCCTGGACAACGGCCGGCTCACGGTGGCGGCGGGGGCGACGGGCATGGCTCGGGCCTGCCTGGAAGCGAGCGTCCGCTACGCCAAGGAGCGGGAGACTTTCGGCCGGCCCATCGCCGAGCACCAGCTGGTGCAGCAGATGATCGCCCGCATGGTCGAGGGGTACGAGAGCAGCCGCCTCCTTTACGCCTGGGCGGCGTCGCTCAAGAACCAGGGGAAGCGCTGCACCCGGGAGACGTCGCTCGCCAAGCTCCACGCCTGCGACGCAGGCTTCCAGGCCGCGGCCGACGCGGTGGAGATCCACGGGGCGTACGGCTTCTCCGACGAGTTCCCGGTGAGCCGCCACCTGCGGAACGCGAAGGGTGAGATGATCTACGAGGGCACCCGGGAGATCCACCTGCTCATGCAGGCGGGGTATGCCCTGGGGAGTCGGGAGGACCGCCCGCTCCGGTGCTCCCTGCCGCCCTGGCCCTTCCCCGAGGACGTGGAGGCGGGCCTGGCATGACCGGGGGCGAGTTCCCAAGCGGGGGTTCGGAAGGAGCCGGCCGGAGCATCCGCGGCGGTTCCCCCGGGCCCCTGGCCGGGGTGCGGGTGCTGGACCTCACCCGGGTGCTGGCCGGACCCTACGCGACCATGCTTCTGGCGGACCTGGGCGCCGACGTGGTGAAGGTGGAGCGCCCCGGGACCGGCGACGAGACCCGGGGGTGGGGTCCCCCCTTCGTGGGCGAGACGGCCACCTACTTCCTCAGCGTCAACCGGAACAAGCGGAGCCTTGCCCTGGACCTGGCCCATCCTCGGGGCCGGGAGGTGCTCCACCGGCTGGCCCGCTGGGCGGACGTGGCCGTGGAGAACTTCCGGGTGGGCCACCAGGACCGGCTGGGCTGCAGCTACGAGGAGCTCGCCAGGGAAAACCCGCGGCTTGTCTACTGCTCCATTTCCGGCTTCGGGCAGACGGGCCCTCGCAGGTACGAGCCCGGCTACGACGTGCTGATGCAGGGCTTCGGGGGCCTCATGTCCATCACCGGAAGCCAGGAGGGCGAGCCGGTACGGGTGGGCGTGGCCGTACTGGACCTGGGCACGGGGCTCTACGCGGTGGAGGCGATCCTGGCCGCCCTCTACCACCGGGAGCGGACGGGGCGGGGACAGAGGGTGGAGGTTTCCCTCCTGGACACGGCGGTCACCTGGCTCACCTACGCGGCCCAGAGCTTCCTGGCGACGGGGAAGGAGCCCGGCCGTTACGGCTCCGCCCACCCCAACATCGTGCCGTACCAGGCCTTTCGCGGCTCCGACGGCCGGTCCTTCATCCTCTCGGTGGGGAACGACGCCACCTGGCAGCGCTTCGCCCGCCTCCTGGACCGCCTGGAGGGTACAGACCTGGCGGGAGACGCCGCCTACGCCACCAACGCCAAGCGGGTCGCCCGGAGGGGCGAGCTGGTGGCCGCCCTGGAGGCGCTCTTCGCCCGGCGGCCGGCGGCGGAGTGGCTGGAGCACCTGCAGGGCGAGCAGATTCCCTGTGGGCCCATCCACGACCTGGCGAGCCTCTTCGCCGAGGAGCAGGTGCGGGCCCGGGCACTGGTGCAGGAGGTCCCCTACCCGGAGGCGCTACCCTCCGCCCTGCCTGGGGCTGCGGCCGGGCGGTTGCCGCTCCTGGGGCCCGCTCCCAAGCTCTCCGAGACGCCCGCTGCCGTGCGGACCCCGCCGCCTGCTCTGGGGGAACATACCGACGAGGTCCTGGCCGAGCTGGGGTACGGGCCTGAAGAGATTGCGGAGTTGCGCGGCTCTGGCGAGCTTGGGGGGTGAGAGGTGGGTCCCAGCCGGTGGACGCGCCGGCCATACTGGGGAGGTGACGGTGATCCCGTAGAGGGATCGACCGGGAGCAGCACGAAGCCTTGGGAAACGTCCGTCCGGGAGGGGGATCGGCCATCGGCGAGGCAGGCGAGCTGAACCAGAAGAAGCTGCACGTCCTCTACCAGGTCGGGGCGCACCTGCACCAGAACCCGCTGGCCACCTTCGTTGTCGGGTTGCTGGCGGGGGTGGTCGACCGGGTCCACTTCGTGCGCGAGACGAGGGGGGCGCCCATCGCGATCGAGTTCGCCGTGGGGCGTGCGCAGCTCTGGCCGGCCGGCCCCCTTCGGGTACGGGCCCGCGGCCTGGAAATGGGCGACCCCATGAGCCTGGGGTCGGCCATTGCCCTGGGGACGGATCCCGTCTGCGTCCGTATCCAGGGCAGCGGGCTGGAGGACGACGAGGCGTTCCAGGAGCTCCTGGTGGAGAGCTACGAGGAGGTGGCGGCGGAGGGCGTGACCCCTGAGGAGAAGAGGGAGCACCGGGCCGAGGCGCTCCGCCAGCAAATCGACCAGGCCCTCAAGATCTACCACGAATGCACGGTCATGCTGGAGGAGGGCGACCCGGCCCGGCGCTCGGAGCTCGAATCCTACCTAAAGATCGCTCGCGAGGAGCTCCGCCAGGCAAGCCGGGAGCTTCACGCCCTCGAGGAGGAGCTGGCCCAGGCCGAGCAGCGCTCCTGAGGCCAGCGTCCTCTCGATGAACGTCGTGCACGGAACGAGATGTGCTTTCACGCATCCCGGGGTTCACCCGCCGGAAGGACCCGACATCGTGACGGTTCCCGCCTTCTCACCGATCTCCGGCCCGTTTCGCCCGCAGGTACTGCCTGGGCCAGGGGGCCTCGGCGCCCAGGGCCCGGGCCGCGTCCAGCGGCCAGTAGGGGTGGCGTAGGAGTTCCCTTCCAAGGAGGACCACATCGGCCCGGCCGTTCTGAAGGACCTCCTCGGCCATCTCCGGCGCGGTGATGAGGCCCAGCGCGCTGGTAGGCACCCCGGCCTCCCGGCGGATGCGCTCGGCCGGCTTCAGCTGGTAGCCGGGGTAGTCGGGAGGTCGCACGGGCGCGATGCCGCCCGAGGAGCAGTCGATCAGGTCCACGCCTGCCTGTCCGAGGGCGCGGGCCACCTCCACGGCCTGATCAGGATCGAAGCCGCCGGGGAGGTAGTCGGTGGTGGAGAGGCGGGCGAAGAGGGGCTTCGCTTCGGGCCAAGCCGCCCGCACCCGGCGGACCACGTCCAGGGGGAAGGCCAGGCGGGCTTCCAGCGGGCCGCCCCACCGATCGGAGCGGTGGTTGGCCACGGGCGAGAGGAACTCGTGCAGCAGGTAGCCGTGGGCCGCGTGGATCTCGATCACGTCGAACCCGACCTCGTGTGCCCAGCGAGCCGCCTGCTCGAACGCGGCCGCCACCGCCTGCAGGCCGGCCTCATCCAGCTCCAGCGGGACCCGCCATCCCTCATCGAAGGGGATGGGGCTCGGCCCCACCGGCTCCTGCGGCCCCTGACCTTTCTTGGGCGAGAAGGCCTTCCGGCCTGCGTGGGCGAGTTGGATGCCGCAGGCGGCACCCTGCTCGTGCACGAAGCGGACGATGCGCTGGAGGGCCGGCAGTTGGCGCTCGTGATAGAGACCCAGGTCCTCGGTGCTGATCCGCCCCCGGGGCTCGACGGCCGTGGCCTCCAGGAGGACCAGGCCCGCGCCTCCCACGGCCCGGGTGCCGTAGTGGACGAAGTGCCAGTCGGTGGCGATGCCGTCCCCTCCCGCCGAGTACTGGCACATGGGCGAGACCACGATGCGGTTGCGCAGCGTGACGGACCGCACCGTGTAAGGCGAGAAGAGCATGGACAAGGGATGGATCCACCTCCGCGGACCAGTCTATCGATCCCGCGGAGGTGGTGCAAGCCGAAGGCGTTTCCTTGCCGAACGGTTACTTCACGACCAACGGGGCGTGCATCCCGAGGTCGTAGTGCCCAGGCACGAAGCAGCCCAGCTCCCAGGTGCCGCGCTTCTCTTCCGGCACCGTAAACTCGAGGGCCACCTGGGCGCCGCCTTCGAGCTCCAGCTCCTCCAACTCTCCGAGCTCCACCTTCACGTCGCCGGCATCCAGGAAGACGTCGATGTCCTCGAAGAAGTTGGTGGTGTAGCCGTGGTCCATCCCCGCCATGCCCTGGCCCACCATCATCTCGTGCTCTTCCGACGCGCTGTTGGTCACCGTGAGACGGTAGGCCTTGCCCGCCTCGAGCACGAGGGGGTCGGGACGGAAGGCGTAACTGGTGAGGTCCAGGGTGATGGGTTCCTGGGCCAGCACCTCGCCGCCCCCTGCCAGGGCAAGGAGCGCGCAGGCGGCCGCGGCACCCGCGGCCCACCGAAGGATGCCCGTACGGGTCATGTCTTTGTCCTCCCCGATCCAGTTTCCCTGAGGCTCGTCCTGCCGGCCTACGACCCGGCACTCGCCGCGGGCCCAGCTCCCCAGGGCGAGGGGTGGGGCCGGCCTGCTTTCGGGCCAGCCCGCGCGGGTCTCTAGGAACCGAAAGAACTAGTCTGAAGATACCAGAGGGGACCCTTGCCGTCAATGACAGGCGACCACCCTTTCACCTAAGAATCCACTCAGGTTGCAGGGGTCTCCGGCCAGCGCAGCGAGGGACGGCGTCGGCCGCATGCGGCGGAGAGATCCGCGCATCGCGCCCATTGACGGGCGGGAACCTCCTGCATAGAATACCCGTGAAAACCAATCAAGTTACATGATGACGTTTCGGGAAAAGGAGCGATTGCCATGGCCCGCCGTCGCCCGGCCGTCACGGCCATCAGATCCGTGGCGCCTTCTGTCATCCTGGTCCTGGCCGGGACCCTGGCCCTCGGGACCTCGGCCGCCGAGCCTGTGCGCATCGGCTACCTGAACGTGATGGACGACGCCCCCACGATGGTGGCGTACGATGCCGGACTCTACGCCCAGGAGGGCCTGGATCCGACGCTCCAGCTCTTCGGAAGCGGCACGGACCTCATCAAGGGGCTCGTCACCGGCGACCTGGACGTGGGCGTCCTGGGCTTCACCAACGCGCTGGCCTGGGTCGCCCGGGGCGCGGACCTGCGCATCGTGGGCGGCGCGCAGATGGGGTACCATGCCATCGTCGTCCGAAAGGACTCGGGGATCCGGCGGGTGGAGGACCTGAAGGGCCGCAGCCTCGCGACGCAGAAGCAGGGGAGCACCGCGGACGTGGTGCTCAACGGTGTGACCCTCGCCCAGGCGGGTCTCACCCGGCAGGACCTGCAGATGGTCTACGTGTCGCCGGCGGTGGCGGTCCAGTCGCTGGTGGCCGGCCGGGTCGACGCCGCCTTCCTCTTCGAGCCCTACGATCGCATCGCCCGCCTGACGGCGCCCGTGGAGCCCATCTACGAGATCGGGCAGGTCTGGCCCTTCCCGTGCATGGTGGTGATCACCTCCGGAAAGGCGTGGAAGGAGCGCCGGCCGGTGATCGAGGCGGTGCTGGCGGCGCAGCGGCGGGCCATCGAGCTCCTGGAGTCGGCGCCGGACCAGGCCGCGGCGCTCGTCGCACACCGGTTCATCCCGGGGTCCACCTTGGAGACGCCCGCCGGCCCCGTGCCCGCGACCCAGGTGATCCGCGAGGCCATCGAGACCCAGACCTTCACCTGGCGGATCACGCCGGACCAGTCGAGCCGGATGAAGGAGATCGCGGGGCTCATGCAGGATCAGGGCATCCTGGCTGAGCCGGTGGACGTGGAGAAGGTGCTGGACCTGAGCTGGCAGGAGGGCCAGGAAGGGTGAGCCGCCAGCCGGGCGAGCGCGTCCTCGTGGCGCTCCCGCGCCTCGCGCGCCGAAAGGGTCCCGACACCCCGCCAGAGGCGCGACAGGAACGTGCCGACGGCCGTGACTGGCTGCCCTATCTGGCGGCGATCGCCTTCCTCCTGGCGCTCTGGCAGGCGGCCGCCTTCTTCCTGCCGGGCTTCCTCATGCCCGACGTGCCGCGGGTGCTGGCGCGTCTGGTTCGCTCCCTCGGCGACCCGGTCTTCCAGGCGGCGCTCCTCCGCAGCCTCTACCGCCTGGGCGCAGGGTACGGCCTGGCCGTGGCGGTGGGGGCGGCGGTGGGGCTCACAGGGGGGATCGCCCGGGGTCTCTCCCGGTTCGTGCGGGCGCTGGTGACCATCCTCCAGTCCATCCCGCCCATCACGTGGGTGCCGCTGCTGGTCATCCTCCTGCGGTTCGGCGACCGCCCCGTGCTGGTGGTGGTCACGCTGGCGGGCCTCTACCCCATGGCCCTCGCGGTGCTGGACGCTACCGAGGGCGTGGACCCCAGGCGGGTGCAGGTGGCCCGCCTCCTGGGCGCCTCACGCCTCCAGCTCCTCCGCCTGGTCTACCTGCCCGAGGTGATGCCCGCCTGGATCACGGGCGCGCAGCTCGCCTTCGGCAACGCGTGGCGGGCGCTGGTGGCGGCCGAGATGGTGGCGGGGGTGAGCTCGGGGCTGGGGTGGTCCATCAGCTACGCGGGCGAGATCGCAGACATGGAGGGTGTCTTGGTGGGGATCACGGCCATCGCGGCCCTCTCCGTCCTGGCCGATCGGCTCCTGCTGGAACGGGTCAAGCGGCGGCTGCTTCGCTGGCGGTACGCGTGAGCCCGGGCCGGGCGGTCGGGGGAAGGCATCGGGGCGTGACCCGCCCGGCCTGAGCTCGCACGGCGCAGGCCGAAGGGGAGGGCGAGGACCATGACCAAGCTTGCCGTACGGAGCGTGAGCCAGCGGTACGGAACGCTCGCGGTGCTCCGGGACGTGACCCTCTCGGTGGCGGAGGGCGAGTTCGTGGCCGTAGTGGGGCCCTCGGGGTGCGGGAAGAGCACCCTTCTTCGCATTTGGGCGGGGTTGGAGCGGCCCAGCTCGGGGGAGGTCGCAGTGGACGGCTGTCCCTTGGAGGGCCCGGACCCCCGAAGGATGCTGGTCTTCCAGGAAGATGCTCTCTACCCGTGGCGGACGGTGGCCGCCAACGTAGCCCTGGGGCTCGAGATCGCCGGATGGCCTGCTCAGCGGCGGCGGGAGCGGGTGGGCGAGCTGCTGGAAGCGGTGGGGCTGGGTGGCTTCGACGGCTACTACCCGCACCAGCTCTCGGGCGGCATGCGGCAGCGCCTCTCTCTGGCCCGCGCCCTCGCCCTGGACCCCGAGGTGCTCCTCCTGGACGAGCCCTACGGCGCGCTCGATGCCCTCACCCGCCTGGAGATGCAGGAGGAGCTCCTGCGGCTCTGGGAGCGGACGGGCAAGACGGTGGTGCTCATCACCCATGACGTGGAGGAAGCCCTCTTCCTGGCCGATCGGGTGGCGGTGATGAGCCCCCGCCCCGGCCGGCTGCTGGACGAGATGCCGGTCTCGCTGCCCCGGCCCCGCCGCCGGGACGACCCCGCCCTGGGCGCCCTGAAGGGACGGGTGCTGGAAGGGCTTGGGGTTGGGCGGGCGCTCGCACGATAACGCGAAAGCCCTCTGCGCCAGCATGGCCCCCGAGTCGGGATCACCTTGACTTCCCGGCGATCCCGACTTCTATTTCTACAGGATGAAAATCCATTGTATTTCCTTGACATTATATCATACTCATTGGTATTATAGATCCACCACCGGTATTATAGATCAACGGTTGTGACAACTCATGCAGCGCCAAACGTCCCGCCCGCCGCGTGCGGGCGTCGTCGCAGGAGGTGTAGGGATGGTGGAGGATCGGGTTGAAGGGATGCATCGGGTTGACGGGCTTGGGGAAGGGGCTGGGGACGCGACACCGAACGAGGGTGGGCAGCGTGGTGGCCTCTCCCGGAGGGACTTCCTGAAGACGGCTGCAGCCGCGGCCGCCGGGGTGGCGGCGTCGCAGGTCTTCAGCGTGCCCACGGTCTTCGCGCAGGCGGGGCGGGTGCGCTGGCGGGTGCAGACGGTGTGGGACGCGGGAACGGTGGGCTACACCCTCTTCGAGCAGTTCACCCAGCGGGTGAAGGAGCTTTCGCAGGGCAGGTTGGAGATTCAGCCCTTCCCGGCGGGGGCGGTGGTGGGCACCTTCGACATGCTCGACGCCGTCCGCAGCGGGGTGCTGGACGCGATGCACGTCTTCACGCTGTACTGGGCGGGCAGCATGCCGGTCACCGGCTTCCTCAGCTCCTACGCCCTGGGCCTCTCCCTCCCCCAGGAGTGGGAGGTGTGGTACTATGGGCTGGGCGGCCTCGACATCGCCCGCAAGGCCTTCGCGGACCAGGGCATCTTCTACGTGGGACCCATCCAGCACGACTACAACATCATCCACTCCCGGGTACCCATCCGGAGCTTCGGGGAGTTCAGGGGGAAGAAGATCCGCTTCCCCGGCGGCATGATCGGCGACGTCTTCAAGGCCGCGGGGGTTTCGACGGTGCTCCTCCCGGGTGGAGAGGTCTACCCGGCCCTGGAGCGGGGCGTCATCGACGCGGCGGACTTCGTGGGGCCGGCGGTCAACTACAACCTGGGCTTCCAGCAGGTGACCAAGTACATCATCATGGGGCCGCCCAGCACGCCGGCCATCCACCAGCCGGTGGACCTCGTGGACCTGACGGTCAACATGCAGCGGTGGCAGGCCCTCCCCGACGATCTGAAAGAGCTTTTCATCGCCGCGGTGCGGGAGCACTCGTGGAACCACTACGCCGGCATCCAGAAAGCGGACCTGGAGGCGTGGCCCAAGTACCGTGCCGCCGGGGTGGAGGTGATCCGCCTCTCGGAGGCGGACGTGGAGAAGTTCCGCAAGGTCGCCATCCCCGTCTGGTACGAGTGGGCGCGGAAGGACCAGTACTCCAGGGAGGCGTTCCTCTCGCAGCTCGCCTACATGAAGGAGCTGGGTTACGTCTCCGACGCGGACCTGAAGGGGCACGAGCTCTAGCAGGAGGGACGGCGGAGCGGCGGGCCGGTCTCCCCGGCCCGCCCCGCACGGGAGGGAGCGGCCTTGGTGCGGCTCGTGCAGTGGATCGACCGCGTCAGCGAATGGTCCGGAAGAGCTGCGGCGTGGCTGACGCTCGGAGCGGTCCTCATCCTCACCTACGAGGTCATCGTGCGCTACGTCTTCGACGCGCCCACCCAGTGGGCCCATGACACCTCCACGCTTCTGCTCGGGGTGATGTATGCGTTGACGGGCGCCTACGGCATGGTCACCAAGAACCACGTGGGCGTCGACATCCTCTCGACCCGCCTCTCTCCCAGGGCCCGCGCGACCCTGGACGCGGTCACCTCGGTCTTCTTCTTCCTCTTCGTCGGGGTCATCTTCTGGCAGGGCTGGCGATTCTTCGACGCGTCCTTCGCCCGCCGGGAGTTCTCCCTGAACAACCAGGCCATTCCCATCTACCCGGCCAAGTTGGCCATCCCGCTGGGGGCGGCATTGCTCCTCCTCCAGGGGGTCGCCCAGCTGATCCGGGACGTGTACCTGGCCGTCACGGGCCGGCCGCCGGATGGACGGGAGGTGGCTCCTTCTCGGGAGCCGGAGCCAGGCACCCCACAGGTTCAGACAACGCCCCAAGTCAACGAGGCACCCGTCTACTCGGTCTTCCGGAGGGAGGACGCCGAATGAGCGTCGAGACCCTGAGCCTCGTCATGTTCGGCGGGCTCTTGCTGGTGCTGGCCACGGGGTTGCCCCTGGCCTGGGTGACGGGCGGGCTTGCCGCAGGTTTGATCGGGCTTGTTTGGAGCCCTGATGCGCTCGCCGTCATCCCCCAGCGCATGTGGGGCCAGATGGCCCAGTACCTGCTGGCGGCCATTCCCCTCTTCATCTTCATGGCTTCCATGCTGGAGAAGGCCGGGCTCATCGAGGACATCTTCGAGGTGGCCTACAAGTGGATCGGATGGGTGCCGGGGGGTCTGGCCATCGCGACGGTGGTCGCCTCCACCCTGCTGGGTGCCATGGTGGGGGTCATCGGCGCCTCGGTGGTGACCATGGGGCTCATCGCGATGCCCACCATGCTGCGGCGGGGCTACAGCTCCACCCTGAGCATGGGCTCGGTGATGGCCGGGGGGACGCTGGGGATCCTGATTCCGCCCAGCATCCTCGCGATCATGTACGCGCTGCTGGCCAACCAGTCGGTGGGCGAGCTTTACCTGGGCTCGGTGTTGCCGGGGCTTCTGCTCTCCGGCCTCTACAGCCTCTTCATCCTGGTGTACGCCTGGATGCGGCCGGGTCTGGCCCCCCGCCTCTCCCGGGAAGAGCTGCCGGGCCTGCGGGACCGGCTCCGCCTGCTCGGGGGCATCTGGGCGCCGTTGCTCCTGGTCTTCCTGGTGCTGGGGACCATCTTCCTCGGCATAGCGGCCCCAACGGAGGCCGCGGCGGTAGGCGCCTCCGGGGCCATCGCGGTGGCGGCTCTCCACCGCAAGCTGAGCTGGGCCACCCTGCGTGACGCCCTGGAGCAGACGGCCCGATCGACGGCCATGGTGCTTTGGATCGTCTTCGGGGCCAGCGCCTTCGTGGCCTTCTACGTGGCCTCCGGCGGGGACGCCTTCGTGCGTGACCTCCTCCTGGGGATGGGTCTCTCGCCCACGGGGATCCTGATAGTCATGATGGGCATCCTGATCCTCCTGGGCATGTTCCTGGACTGGGTTGGGATCCTCTACCTGGCCGTGCCCATCTTCCTGCCCATCATCCACGAGCTGGGCTTCAACCCACTCTGGTTCGGCGTCGTCTACCTGGTGAACATGCAGATCGCCTTCCTGAGCCCGCCCTTCGGGTACGCCCTTTTCTACCTGCGGGGGATCTCGCCCGAGAACCAGATGGGCACCATCTACCGGTCGGCGCTGCCCTTCCTGGCGATCCAGGTGGTGGGGCTGATCGTCGTCATCTTGGTACCCCAGCTGGCCACCTGGCTTCCGGGGTTGGTGTACGGGAAGTAGCACCACGCGCGAGGTGATCGCCTGGGGAGGCAGGGCCCAACCGCCTCCTCCACGAAGCGGGCGACCTCCTCCCCCGGGGACCCCACTCCCAAGACACCGCCCACGCCCAACGCGCGAGCGAGGGGCCTGACCGGCCCCTCGCTCGACGCCTACCCTTCGATCGTTCCCGCGCCTCAGTTGCCGAGGAGCAGGAGGATCAGGATCAGAAACACGATGAAGATCCCATTGTCGCCGAATCCCCCCAGGCTGTTGGCCATGGCGTCGCCCTCCTTCGTCCGTGAGTGATCACGCACTGCAGCTTACGCCCGGTACAGGCAGGCGTCATGCGAGTGGAAGACCATTCGGCGCCAGCAGCGTCGGGCGTACCGCCAGAAGGTCTGTCCCCGGCGCGAGCGGGGTGTGAGGTCCCAGCCGACGCGGCCGGGATTCCGGCGGCGAGGCCTACCCGGTTCGAACGGACCTGCCTGGGTGACCGCGGCACGCAGAACGCGCGAGCGAGGGGTCTGATCGGCCCCACGGTTGACGCCCAGCCATCGATCGTTCCCGCGCCTCAGTGGCTGAGGAGCAGCGCTGGATCGGACCGGAAGCGCCGCCGCCCTCCGCTGACACAGGAGTAACGCGTCGCGTTGCCGAAGGTTCCACGGCGGGTACAAACCGAGCGCCGGCCGCGGCGCTCGAGCCGTCCGAGAGGAGGAGCCATGCTGGACGCTGAAAGCGCCGGCACTGTTGCTGCTGCGGTTCCCGTCGACGACGAGACCTTCCTGATCGACCTGCTCTATCTGGACACGCCCGAAGGGATCGGCGCCTATCTCTTGCTGGATGAGCACCCGGCCCTGGTGGAGGTGGGCCCCACGCCCGACCTGCCCCAGTTGCTGGAGGGGGTGCGGGCCGCGGGGGTGGACCCCCAGGCCATCGAGTACGTCTTCCTCACCCACATCCACCTGGACCACGCGGGCGGGGCGGGCGTGCTGGCCCGAGAGCTGCCCAGAGCCCGGTTCTTAGTCCACCCGGTGGGGGCGCCCCACCTGGCGGATCCTACCCGGCTCGTCCGCAGCGCGAGCCGTCTCTTCGGCGAGGCGATGGAGCGGCTCTACGGGGAGGTGGTCCCGGTCCCCGCGGCGCGCCTGCAGGTGCTGCAGGACGGCGACGTGATCCGGCTGGGCCGCCGGCGGCTGGTGGCGGTGGAGACGCCAGGCCACGCCAAGCACCACCACGCCTACTGGGACCCGGACCGCCGCTGGCTCTTTGCCGGTGACGTGGCCGGCATCGCCCTGCCCGGGGTGGCGTACGTCCATCCGCCCACACCCCCGCCCGACATCGACCTGGAGGCCTGGGAGGCCAGCATCGACCGGATCCTCGCCCTGGACCCCGGGGGCCCGCGGCGGCTCCTCTACACCCACTTCGGCTGGCAGGACGCGGTGGAAGAGCGGCTCGAGGAGCTCCGCCGGCACCTGCGGGTAGAGGCCGAGCTGGTGCGGGCCGGCATGGGGGAGGGCCTGGGGGTGGAGGCGCTGGTTGAACGGTACCAGGCCCACGTGGAGCCGGAGCTCGCCGCCGCCGCGCCGCCCGAGAAGGCGGCCCACTACCGGCTCACGATCAGCGGGACCATGAACGTCCTGGGCTGGATGCGCTACTGGGAGCGCCGCGGTTGAGGCGTTGCGGGCCGGCCGCCCCCGCGACGCTCAACCCACCCGAACCACCGTCGCCTCGCCCTGGCCGCCGCCGGAGCAGATGGCGGCCACCCCGTAGCCGCCGCCCCGCCGGCGCAGCGCGTGGATCAGGTGGATGAGGATCCGGGCGCCGCTGGCCCCGATGGGGTGGCCCAGGGCAATGGCGCCCCCGTCCACGTTGACCCGCTCGGGATCCAGGTGGCCCAGGCGGATGCTGGCCAGGGCCACGGCGGCGAAGGCCTCGTTGATCTCCCAGAGGGCCACGTCGGAGGGGGTGAGCCCCGCCTTCTGGAGGGCCTTCTGGGCCGAGAGCCAGGGGACGGTGTGGAGGTGCCCCGGCTCCTGGGAGACCCCTGCGTGGGAGACGACGGTGGCCAGCGGCTCCACCCCCAGCTCCCGGGCCCGGTCCGCGCCGGCCAGCACCAGGGCAGCGGCGCCGTCGTTGAGCCCCGGCGCGTTCCCTGCGGTGACGGTGTCGTCGGGGCGGAAGACGGGCTTCAGGGCCGCGAGCTGCTCGGGCGAGGTGTCGCGGCGGGGGGCCTCGTCGACCTCCGCCCGGAGAGGGCCGTACGAGCGCGAGCCCCGTCGCGGGGGGACCTCCACCGGTACCAGCTCGTCCGTGAAGCGGCCCTCGTCCTGGGCCGCCACCGCGCGCCGGTGGCTCCGCAGGGCCCAGGCATCCTGCTCGGCCCGGCTGATCCCCATCTCCCGGGCGGCATCGCCGCCGTAGACCCCCATGTGGCACCCGCCGAAGCTGCACCAGAGCCCGTCGTGCACGGCAGAGTCCACCATCTCCGCGTCCCCCATCCGCTGGCCCCAACGGGCCCCGGGCAGGAGGTAGGGGGCGTTCGACATGCTCTCCATGCCGCCGGCCACCACCACCGACGCCTCGCCAGCCCGGATGAGGGTCTCCCCCAGGTTGGCGGCCCAGAGGCTCGAGGCGCAGACCTTGTTCACCGTGGCCGAGGGGACCCGGGTGGGGAGGCCGGCCGCGACGCTTGCCTGGCGGGAAGGGATCTGCCCGGCGCCCGCCTGGAGGACCATGCCCATGAGGACCTGATCCACCTGCCCCCCCTCGATGGGAACCCGTCCCAGGGCGGACCGGATCGCGTGCGCGCCCAGCTCCACGGCCGTCAGGGGCTGGAGCACGCCTCCGAACTTGCCGAAAGGCGTGCGGGCCGTGGAGATCACCACGGCGGTCCTGGTCATGTCCGTCGCCTCCTCGCCATAGTCGTACAGCGGTCCGTCTGCGGGGTGCCGTCTCCCGGCCGGCAGGCCTGCCCCGGGGAAGGATCCTGCGGAACCCCTACGGCACAGGCGCGACTGCTTCCTGCCAGCGCGGTGGTGCGGGGGGACGCGCGTGATCCCGACGCTCTGGATGATGGCGACGGTGGCTGCGTTCGCCCTTGGGGCTAACGACGGCGCCAACCCCACGGCAGCGGCCGTGGGCGCCGGGCTCCTCCGGCCACGAGGGGCCCGGATCCTGGCCGCCCTGGCCGGAGGCACCGGGGCCTGGCTGGCGGGAGACCGGGTGGCGGGAACCCTGGCGCGGGAATTGGTTCCGTTCCACGCGCTGGCGTCGCAGGAGGCCCAGGAGCTCGCGGTGGTCGCGCTGGCGGCGGCGAGCCTCTGGGTGCTGGCGGCCACGGCGATGGGCCTGCCCGTCTCCACGTCGCACGCGCTGGTGGGCGCCCTGACGGGTGCAGCCCTGCGGGAGGGCGCGGCCCCCGTCGATTTGGGCGTGCTCGGCGCCATTGCGGGCTCGTGGATCTGGGTTCCGGTGGGGGCGGCCGGCGCGGGCGCACTCGCCGCGCTGGCGGGCAGGCTGCCGGGAACGCGGCGAGTGCAGGGCGCGTTGGCGCCTCTGGTCCGGGCGTGTTCGGCCTGGATCGCCTTCTGGTGGGGCGCCAACGACGTGGCCAACGCCGTGGCCTTGGCGGCCCAAGTGGGCGGGGCAGGATGGGCACCCGCCATGGTCCTGGGAGCGGCCTGCCTGGCCGCGGGCGCCTACTGGGGTTCTGGGCGGGTCCTGGCGACCATGGCTTCCGGCCTGGGCCCGGTGGGCGCGCCCGAGGCCCTGGCGGTGCAGGGTTCCGTGGCCCTGGCCCTGGCGGCGGCCACGCTCATGGGCTACCCCGTCTCCACCACCCACGCCGTGGTGAGCGCGCTGGCCGGGGTGCTTCGGGCACGGGGAAAGCCCGTCAACGTCCGGCAGGTAGCCCGGGTTGCGGCGGCCTGGCTCCTCACCGCCCCGGCGGCGGGGCTCCTCGGGTGGCTGCTGGGGGGGATCTGAGCCTTCACGCGGGCCCGCCGGCGGTCGATAAGAGATGAGGAGGGGCGCACCCCGGCGGTCCGCTTGCGGTGGCGTACGGGCCGGGGCGAGGAGGAGGGGACGGCCCGTGGAGCGGCAGACCGGCGGCACAGGAGGACTCCACGACGGGCCCGGCGCGCCGCCGGCGGCGGGGGGCGTTCCAGCCGCCGTCGAAGGGGCGCGTGCGGACGATGGGGGCACACCGGCCAGCGACCTGGCGTGGGCGGCCTTCCTGCGGCGATGCCGGAGCGAGATCGGGCTGGACCTGAGCGCCTACAAGGGGACGCAGCTTCGCCGCCGCATCGAGCAGTGGATGCACCGGCAGGGCGACGACCACTACTTCGCCCTGCTCCGGCGCCTGCGGCAGGATGCCGAGAGCCGCCAGCAGTTCGTGGACTACCTGGGCATCAACACCACCTCGTTCTTCCGGGATCCCCAGGTCTTCCAGACCCTGGAACAGACGGTGCTCCCCCGGCTGATCCTGCGGCCGGGGCCGGTGCGCGTCTGGAGCGCGGCCTGCTCCATCGGGGCGGAGGCGTACTCGGTGGCCATGCTCCTCCACGAGCTGGGCGGCCTACAGCGGGCCGAGATCCTGGCCACGGACATCGACCAGAAGGCGCTGGAGCAGGGCCGGGAAGGCCGTTTCGCCGAGATGCAGACCACAGGGCTGAGCGCGGGGCGGCGAGCCCGGTACCTGAAACCGGAGGGCAGCGGCTACCGGGTGGATGAGGCCCTGCGGCGGAAGGTCCGCTTCGAGCGTCTGGAGCTCCTGGAGGACCCGTACCCGAGCGACGTCGACTTGCTCCTCTGCCGGAACCTCTTCATCTACTTGGCCCAGCCCACCCAGGAGCGGCTGACCCGCCGCCTGGTGGAGGCGCTCCGCCCCGGAGGATACCTGGTGCTGGGCGGCACCGAGTACGTCCCGATGCCCGCCAGGTTCGGGTTGGAACGGGTGGCCTTCTGCGTCTACACGCGGGTGGAGGACGCCGGCGCGTAGCCCGTCTGGACCCGGCGCCGGCGCCTTCGCCCCGTGGGTGGCTCGAGCGCGGCCTGCTGCCGTCCGAGCAGAGGGGTCAGTTGGAGAGGACCAGCAGGATCAGGATCAGGAACACCACGAACGCGAAGCGATCGCCGAAGAACCCGCTTGCCATCGGATTCACCTCCTCGCGAGGCGACGGGGCGCCGGACGGTCCAGCGGAGCCCCGGCCCAGGAGTGCGCCCGTCCGTGGGAGCCGCACGCCACGGCTGGGACAGGGTCAGTCGGACAGAACGAGGAGGATGAGGATCAGGAAGAGCACGAAGGCCTTCCGATCCCCGAGGAACCCAACTCCTCCCATGCCGCTCACCTCCTGCTGCCACGCTATGGCGGCCCGTCCGCCCGGGTGGTAGCCGCCCGGTCCCCTTCAGTGCCGTGGGCGGGCCCATGGGGGGCAGGAGTGACGGCCGGGGGAGGGAAGATACTGCCGAGCGGGAGTGGGCAGCAGCTGTTCGAGGAGGATCGCCCTCCTCCTCGGAGAATGATCTCTATTGGCATCAGTGTGGCGGGCTCGCACGATCTTCGCGACCTTCGGGGTGGGGCGATCCGGTCCAGGGTCCCCACCGATCCGGCTGGAACGGGCGCGCCGCGCCCCGCGGCGCGCGCTTCCAAGGGGGTAGAGCCATGGCGACCGGCCACCGGACGGATCTCCTGGAACGCCAGGGGCACGACCGGCACGGCAAGCTGGGCCTGACCGACGAGGACGTCCTCCAGATCTACGAGGCCATGCTCCTGGCCCGGCGTCTCGACGAGCGCATGTGGATCCTCAACCGGGGCGGGCAGGCCTCGTTCGTCATCTCCTGCCAGGGGCAGGAGGCCGCGCAGGTGGGCGCGGCCTGGGCCCTGGACCGGGAGCGGGACTGGGTCTATCCGTACTACCGGGACGTGGGGCTGGTCCTGGTGCTGGGGGTCACTCCCCGGGAGCTGATGCTCGCGCTCCTGGGCAAGGCCGAAGATCCGGCCAGCGGCGGCAGGCAGATGCCCAACCACTTCTCCAGCCCGGAGCGGCGCATCGCGCCCCAGTCGAGCGTGGTGGGAACCCAGATCCCCCAGGCGGCGGGTACCGCCCTGGCCAGCAAGATTCGGGGAGATGGGGCTGTCACCCTGGTCACCTTCGGCGAGGGCGCGACGGCCGAGGGCGACTTCCACGAGGGCCTGAACTTCGCCGCGATCCACAAGGTCCCGGCGGTCTTCCTCTGCGAGAACAACCGGTACGCGATCTCGGTGCCCGTGGAGAAGGAGGTCTCGGTACCCGACGTGGCCGACCGGGCGCTGGCCTACGGCATCCCGGGCGTCGCGGTGGATGGGAACGACCCCCTGGAGGTCTACCGGGCCACGCGGGAGGCGGTGGAGCGGGCTCGGGCAGGGGAGGGCCCCACCCTCATCGAGGCCAAGACGTACCGGCTCCTGGCCCACTCCAGCGACGACGACGACTCCGGCTACCGCCCCCGTGAGGAGGTGGAGGCCTGGAAGAAGAAGGATCCCATCCCCCGCTTCGCAGCGTACCTGAAGGAGCAGGGCCTCATCGACCACGGGGGCCTCCAGGCCATGGAGGAGCGGATCCGGCAGATCGTGGACGACGCCACCGACTACGCCGAGCAGGCCCCCTACCCCAGGGCGGAGCACCTGCTGGACCACGTCTACGGCGACTAGACGAACGGAGGGACGCCGCGTGCCGGTCATGAACCTGATCGACGCGATCCGTTTCGGCTTGGAGCAGGAGATGGAGATGGACGAGCGGGCCATCGTCCTGGGCGAGGACGTGGGGGTACGGGGCGGGGTCTTCGGCGCCACCCGCGGGCTCTTCGAGCGTTTCGGCCCCGAGCGGGTCATCGACACGCCCCTGGCCGAGTCGTCCATCGTCGGCGTCGCCATCGGGGCTGCGCTCAACGGGCTCCGGCCCCTGGCCGAGATCCAGTTCGCCGACTACATCCACCCCGCCATGAACCAGATCATCAACGAGGCGGCCCGGATCCGCTATCGCACCAACGGCGCCTTCCACTGCCCCGTGGTGATCCGGGCGCCCTTCGGGGGCGGGGTGCATGGGGCTCTTTACCACTCCCAGAGCCTGGAGGGCCTCTTCTACCACGTACCGGGGCTGAAGATCGTCATTCCCTCGAGCCCTCACGACGCCCGGGGGTTGCTGCGGGCGGCCATGGAGCAGGACGACCCGGTGCTCTTCTTCGAGCACAAGCGGGCCTACCGGCTGGTGAAGGGCGAGGTGCCCGAGGAGTCCTACTCGGTGCCCATCGGCCGGGCGGAGGTGCGCCGGGAAGGGACCGACGCGACGGTGATCGCCTACGGCCTCATGCTGCACCTGGTCCTGGAGGCGGCCGAGCGGCTGAGCCGGGAAGAGGGCATCGAAGTGGAGGTGATCGATCTCCGCTCGATTCTTCCCCTCGACAAGGAGACGGTGATCGCCTCGGCCAAGAAGACGGGGCGGGTGCTGGTGGTGCACGAAGACAACAAGACCGGCGGCGTGGGCGCCGAGCTGGCGGCGATCCTGGCCGAGGAGGCACTTTTCTACCTGGACGCCCCGGTCATGCGGCTCACGGGGCCCGACGCCCCCGCCATGCCCTTCAATCCCGTGCAGGAGGCGGCTTTCATGCCCAACGCCTACACCATCGCCGACCGGATCCGCGAGCTGGTGCGCTACTGACCGGGGCCTCTTCCCGCTGTCGCCGGGGAGGCTCCCAGGGAGCAGGAAAAGCTTCGTTCCGCGTTGGGGGGAACCGCTGGTGCCCGTGGACGTGACCATGCCTCAGCTGGGGGAGAGCATCACCGAAGGGACCATCGCCCGCTGGCTCAAGGCCGTGGGTGATTCCGTGGACCGCTACGAGCCGCTCCTGGAAGTGGTGACCGACAAGGTGAACGCGGAGGTACCCTCGCCGGCGGCCGGGACCCTGGAGGCCATCCTGGTGTCTGAAGGGGAGACGGTGCCCGTCGGGAAGGTCCTGGCCAGGTTGCGGAAACCGGGCGAGGTGGGCGGCGAGAGAGCCGAGGCCGGGACGGAAAGGGTGGAGCCTGGACCTTCGCCCGGGGACCCGCCGGCAGCCGCCGCGGCCGCGGGCGCTCGGCCGCAGCCTGCCGCCGTAGCGGAGCGCCTGTCTCACCCGGCCGCGGCGTCGGGGGAGGTGGCCCAGGCGGGCAACGGTCATGCGGGCCCCTTGCCGCGTGGTGTCTTCTCGCCGGTGGTGCGTCGGCTTGCCTCCGAGCACGGCTTCGACCCGCGCGACGTGCCCGGCACCGGCCGGGGGGGCCGGGTGACTCGGGAGGATGTGCTGGCGTTCCTGGAGCAGCGGCTCGCGGCGACGGCCCTGGACGCCGGGGCTCAGGTGGCCGGCCCGGAGGCAGGGTCCGTCCTGGTCGCGCCGCCGGCAGCCGGCCCCGCGCCGGCGGCTGCCTCGCCCGCGTCGGCGCCCGCTTCCCCGGCGGACGTGGAACGGATCGTCCCATCCCCGATCCGGCGAACCATCGCCCAGCGGATGGTGCAGAGCAGCCAGGAGATCCCCCACGCATGGACCATGGTGGAGGCGGACGTCACCGGCCTGGTGCGGTTGGTGGGGGCCCAGGGCGAGCGCTTCCGGGAGCGGGAAGGGGTGCCGCTCACCTACCTTCCCTTCCTCATCCAGGCGGCCGTGGACGCGTTGAAGGAGTACCCCTTGCTCAACGCCTCGTGGCGGGACGGCGAGATCCTGGTCCACCGTTCCATCCACATCGGGGTGCCCGTGGGGCTGGAGGACGGCCTGATCGTCCCGGTCATACGGGACGCGGACCAGAAGAGCCTGGCCGGTCTGGCCCGGGAGCTGCGCCGCCTGGTGGACCGGGCGCGCGCCGGGCAGCTCACCGTGCCCGAGGTGGAGGGGGCCACCTTCACCGTCAACAACACCGGCGCGTTCGGCTCGATCCTGTCGCGCCCCATCATCAACCCGCCCCAGGCGGGCATCCTCACCCTGGAGGCCATCGTGAAGCGGCCGGTGGTGCTGGAGAGCGACGCCATCGCGGTCCGATCCATGGTGAATCTTTGCCTCTCGCTCGATCACCGGGTCATCGACGGCCTGTACGCCGGGCGGTTCCTCCAGCGGGTGAAGGCGCGGATGGAGGCCTACGGGCCCGAAACGCCTGTCTGAGGCGGGTGCCCGTGAGCCTTGCCCGGGGAGAACGGCGGGTGCGTGCGGATCAGGAGGGGTTGGCCCCGGGCCGGGGGCGGGTGGGCTCGGGGCGGGGCTCGTTCCGGCTGTCGGCGTCGTTCCGCACCTGGCCGTGAAAGGTCTCTTCGGGGGTGAGCACCTCCGCGTCGGCCCGCAGGCGGGAGGTCACCCCGGTTACGCCCCGGGCCCGGGCCGCGGCCGCTTCCGCCTGCCGGGCGGCCTCCCGGTCCGGGACGGTGCCGAAGAGGGTGACCGTGCCCCGGGACACCTGGGGGGTGACGTCGTCGCCGAAGGGGAGCTTGCCCAGCTCCTCGGCCACCTCCATCTCCACGTCGGCGTCGTCGACGGTGCCGTCGGTGCTGATGCTCACCGCCCCCTCGTACCCCTTCACGCCCGGAACGGACCGGACCACTTCCTCCATGTGGCGTTGCTCGGCCAGGCTCTCCACCAGTCCCTGCACCCGGGCCACACCGTCCACCACGTCGGCCCGGAGGCCGTAGGGCGCCAGGCCCTCGTCCTGCTGGAGGGCCCGCGTGACCTCGCGGCTCAGGCCGGTGTCGGGGGCGCGGCCCATCATGGACCCGGTGCGCCGGTCCCCGGCCAGGTCGCGAGGGCTCGTGGCCATCTGGACCTTCTGGGAGTCTTTCTCCCGCGGCTGCGGGTGGCCCTTGGGCCGGTGGGTGTCCCACTGGGTTTCCGGCCGGTGTCGCTCGGGGGGCTTGGGGCTCACGAGGGGCTCTCCTCCTCTGGGCGCACTGCTGTAGCGTCCGAGCGGACGGGGTTGCGGCGGCGCCGGCCCGCGCCGCGGAGGGCGCGCACCGCCTGCCCCGCGGTCCAGTCCGACCGGGCGGGAGCCCTGCCGGCGGCGTCCGCCTCCAGGTCCTCGTACTCCAGTGAGCCGGCCGCCTCTGAGCCGCCGGGGGCGTCGGGCTGGACGGGAGAAGGCGCCGTGGGTTCGCCCTGCTCCGGCACGTCCTCCCGGTTGGGCCACGAGCCTGCCTCCTCCTCGGGAAACCCGAGGCGGTCGGGCTCGTCGAAGGTGGCCGCCTCCAGGTCCCAAGGGGAGGGGCTCGAGGCGAGGGAGCGTCGGCTCCAGGGACGCGGGCGCACGGGCACGACCTTTTCCTCCTTTCTCTTAGGGTTGGTCCGGGCGGGTGCGGCCTATGCCCGCCGGATGCGCGGCAGGCGAGGGAAGGTGGGCCAGTGCTTCCTTCCCGTGGCAAGAGGCCATGGTATAATCAGGGCGGTTCGGCATCGAGCGGTCGAGCGTGGGCGCACGGGGAGGCGCGCGGGTGCTGCTTTTCGTCTACGGGACGCTGAGACGGGGCTTCAAGAACCACGGCCGGTACCTGGCGGGCCGCACGACCTTCGCCGGGAGGGCGGTGCTGCGAGGCGCCGTCCTGGTCCACCTGCCGGAGGGCTACCCTGCGGCCCTGGGCACGGGTGAAGCGGAGGACCTGGTGCACGGCGAGCTTTACCGGCTCCCAGACGACGCCGCCCACGCCCGATCGATCGTCGCCGGGCTGGACGCGCTGGAGGACTACCTGGGACCGGGCGACCCGCGCAACCTGTACGAGCGGGCGGAGCGGGCCGTGGAGGCCGGCGGCGGAACGCGGCCCGTGGCCCTGGTGTACCTCCATGCACGGCCGCAGGAGGCCCTGGAGCGAGGGATCCTCGTCCCCGGGGGCGACTGGACTGCGTTCGTCCGGAGGGAGGCAAGCGGCGCGTGGAGTTGACGCCCCGCTCGTGGCCCCATCTGGAGGAGATCCTGCGCCAGGAGCCGGGCAGGCGGTACGTGCTCCTGGTCCGGAGCCGCCCTGCAGGCGATCAGATGCTCGAACGTCTGGCGCGGCAGGGGGTCTCCTGGGCCAACGTGCGGGTGCGCACGCCGGGGGATCTGGCCCTGGAGCTGGCCGCGCCGGAGCTGGCCCGCCGGGGGCTCGAGCGGGCGACCCGGGGCCAGAGCCTCTACCTGGTGGACGAGCTGGTCCGCTCGGGGTGCGGGGGCGGCTGGTTCCTCCGCCGCGCGGGTCAACCCCCGAACCTGGCCCCGGAGGCGCCTGCCTCGCCCACCGACGGTCTGGTGCGGGCCGTGCACCGGAGCCTGATGGAGCTTCGCCTCCACGGCCTTTCGGCCGCCTCCCTGGACCCGTCCGCCTTCTCGCCGCCGGCCAAGGGCGAGGCCCTGGCCCGACTCCTGGCCGCCTACGAGGACCGCCTGGCCCAGCTCTCCCTGGTGGACGAGCCGGGCGTCCTGCGCCTGGCCGTCGACCAGGCTCCGAGCGACGCCGGCGAGGGCGCCCACGGGGAAGACGGCCCTCTCTGCCTGGTCCCGGCAGGCCTGGAGCTCCTGGGCCTGGAGCGCGAGCTCGTCCGCCGGGCCGGCCGCGGGCGGGTGGCCCGCTTCGCTCCGGGTCGGGGAGGCCCGCGCACCATCGGCTTCTTCCATGCGACCGGACCCGAGGCGGAGCTTCGCTCGGTGCTCCGGCGGGTGCTGGCCGGGGGCGTGCCCCTGGACCAGGTGGAGGTGGTGGCCACCGACGGCGCCGCCTACGCCGAGGTCCTGCACGCCCTGGCCGTACCCATGGGGATCCCCGTCACCTTCGCCGGCGGGCTCGGCATCGAGCACACGTCCCCCGGCCGGGGAGCCCTGGCCTACCTGGACTGGATCATTGGCGGGTATCCGGCAGGCGTGCTGGCCCGGGCGCTGGCCTCGGGCGACCTGGCGCCGGGGCCCGCAGCGACCGGCTTCACCCAGCCCTCGGGTACTGCCTCCGCCGGGCGTCGTGCGGGCGACCGGGCGCGCTCCCTGGCCGACCGGCTCCTGGAAAGCCCCATCGGCTGGGGACGAGAGCGCTATCGGGCCTGGGTGGACGGGCACCGCTTGCGGAGACCGGCCCGGGGCGGGCACGGGGCCTCCGGGGCATCCGGTGAGCCGGATCGGGACCTGGCCGCCTTCCTGGAGGAGCTCCTGGCCCTCACCCCCGACGCGGCCCCCGGGCGGGGCGTGGGGATGGGCGGCGTGGCCCGCGCCCTCCACCGGGTGGTGACCCGGTTCACGGTGGAGCGCTCCCCGCTGGACCGGGGAGGACGGGCCGCGCTCCTGCAGGCTCTGGAGGGGCTGGAGCGGATCGCAGCCCGGGCGGCGGGAGTGGGGCCCGCCGGTGGCGTGAGCGAGGCGGAGGCGGCCGTGGCCGGCGAGGATACAGCCGGGGCAGAGCTCGGTACCGAGACCTTGGAACGGGTGGCCGGCCGGCTGCGTGCCTGGATCGCAGCCCTGAGGGTGGGGCAGGGGGAGCCGAGGCCCGGGACGCTCCACCTGGCCGGCCTGGAGCAGGGCGGCTACTCGGGCCGCCCCCACGTCTTCCTGGTGGGGCTCGACGAGGGGCGCTTCCCCGGCAGGGGCGGGCAGGACCCGCTGCTCCTGGAGGGCGACCGCTCGCGCCTGCCGGGCGGCCTGCCCCTCGCCGGCGAGCGGATGAGCGCGCACCGGAAGAGCCTGCAGGACTTGCTGGACCGCCTGGAAGGCTCGCTCACGTGCAGCTACAGCTCGTGGGACCCGCTCAACGCCCAGGAGGTGGCCCCTTCCGCGGCGCTGCTCGAGCTCTTCCGCCGCTCCAGCGGACGGGCCGATGCGGACTACTCGGCCCTGCGGGAGGCGCTGGGCCCTCCGGATGGGGTGGTTCCCGCGGGCGCGCCGCCGGCGCTGGACCGCTCCGAGGCGTGGCTCGCGGCCATAGCGGTAGGGCCTCCGGAGAGCCGCCGTCTGGCCCATCCGGGGGAGGGTCTCGCCCGGGCCTTCCCGCTGCTGGCCGCCGGCCAGGAGGCGGCTGCGGCGCGGGCATCGGACCGGCTCACCCCCCATGACGGCCAGATCGAGCCGGAAGCCGACCTGGACCCGCGGCGAACGGGGCAGCCGGTCTCGGCAGGCCGGCTCGAGACCCTGGCCGGGTGCCCCCTCAGGTACTTCTTCCGCTATGTGCTGGAGGTCGCACCGCCGGAGCGACCCCAGCTCGATCCGGACCGCTGGCTCGACCCCCTGAGCCGGGGGGGCCTCCTCCATCAGATCTACCGGGCCTTCCTGGAGGAGCGGATCGGCTCGGGCCGGGCCGGGGCCCCCATCGACGCCGCTGACCGGGCCCGCATGGGGGAGCTAGCCCGGGATGCGGCCGGCGAGATGCGCCTGCGGGTGCCGCCGCCGAGCGAGGGCGTCTTCGAGCGGGAGCGGCGCGAGCTCGTGGACGAGGCCCTCTTCTTCGTGAGCCTCGAGGCGGGGCGGGAGGACGGGGGCGTGCCCGTGCTGCTCGAGCGGGCCTTCGGCATGGAGGGCGAGCCCCCGGTGGAGCTCGACCTGGCCGGCGACCCCGCCCGGCCCGAGGTGCTCCGCCTGCTGGGCCGCATCGACCGCATCGACCGGCTTCCGGACGGCTACGCGGTGTGGGACTACAAGACGGGCGCGGCCACCCGCTACGAGAGCGAGCGCACCCACCTGGACGGGGGCCGCCAGCTCCAGCCCGTGCTCTACGCCTGGGCGGCCGAGGCGATTCTCCGCCGTGCCGGCATCGACCCGGACCCCCAGGTGCGCCGCTCGGGCTACCTCATGACCTCCCGCCGCGGGCGCGGCCAGCGGTTGGACAGGCCCCAGGACCCGGCGCGCCGGGAAGCGGCACGGGCGCTGCTCCGGCGGCTGCTGGACGTGGCCGCGGCGGGCACCTTCGCCCCCGCGCCCGACGCGGACCGGCAGTGCCCTTTCTGCGACTACCGGTCCGCGTGCGACGGGCCCGAGGCGGTGCGGCGCGTCCGCGCCAAGGCCGAGGCGGGCGAGGCGCGCCTGGCCCTCTGGGAGGAGGTGCGGCGGTATGAGTGACGGGACGGTGACGGGAGCCGCCGGGGTTGCGCCGATCCTTCCGGACCAGGCCGCCCGCACGCGGATCGTGGAGGACCTGGATACCTGCTTCCTGGTGGAGGCCGGGGCCGGATCGGGCAAGACCCACAGCCTGGTCTCCCGCATGGTGAGCCTCATCGCCTCGGGCCGGGCGCAAACCGAGGGGCTGGCGGCCATCACCTTCACCCGCAAGGCCGCGGCCGAGCTGCGCGAGCGCTTCCAGATCCGGCTGGAGCAGGCGGCCTCCTCCGAGCCGGACCCCGGCCGCCGCGCCCGCCTGCAGGCCGGGGTGGCCACCCTGGACCGGGCGTTCCTGGGCACCATCCACGCCTTCTGCGCCCGCCTGTTGCGGGAGCGGCCCGTGGAGGCGGGCCTGGACCCGGCCTTCCAGGAGATCGACGAGGAGGAGGACGGGCGCTGGGCCCGGGCCGCCTGGGAGGCGTACCTGGAGCGGGTGCGCCGGGACGCGCCCGAGCGCCTGGAGGCGCTGCGCGACCTGGGGGTGGAGCCCCGGGAGCTCTTCGGGCTCTTCCTCACCCTCCACGGCTACCCTGACGTGGAGCCCGTGGTGGCCGACGCGCCCCGCCCGGACGTGGGGCTCGTGCGGCAGGAGCTGCTCGCGTACGTGAGCCGGGCGCGGGCCCGGCTGCCCCGCTCCGAGCCCGCCAAAGGCTGGGACGCTCTGCAGAAGCGGATCCGGCGCATCAGCCAGGAGGCCGGCCACCTGCCGCCCGGGGACGACGTCGCGTTGATCCGGCTGCTGGAGACGTTCGACGTCCATCCCAGACCCACCCTCAACCGCTGGGCGGACCCCGACACCGCCCGCGAGGCGCTGGCCGCGTTCGAATCCTTCCGGGACGGCACGGCGCTCCCCACCCTCAGGGCCTGGCGGGGGCACGTGCACGGGCCGGCGGTGGCTTTCGTCCGCCCGGCGGTGGAGCTGGCCGCCCGCATGCGCGAGCAGGCCGGCGTGGCCAACTTCCAGGACCTGCTCCTGCGGGCGGCCCGGCTCTTGCGGGACGATGCCGACGTGCGGCGGAGCCTGGCCGGGCGGTACACCCACGTGCTGGTGGACGAGTTCCAGGACACGGACCCGATCCAGGCCGAGGTCCTCTTCCTCCTGACGGGGGAGCCGCTCCACGAGACGGACTGGCACCACCTGACCCCCAGGCCGGGCTCGCTCTTCGTGGTGGGCGACCCCAAGCAGTCCATCTACCGCTTCCGCCGGGCGGACATCGAGGTCTACCACCAGGTGAAGCAACGGCTCCTCAGGGGCGGCGGGGAGGTTCTCCACCTGACGGCCAACTTCCGGTCGGTGGAGCCGCTCATCGCGTGGGTGAACCGGGTCTTCGCGGGACCCTTCCCCGACCAGGCCGATCGGTACCAGGCGGCATACGTGCCCCTGACCCCCGTGCGGGCTGCCTCCCCCGGGACCCCTGCCCTGGCGGCGGTCCCGGTGCCGCCGGTGCCGCACCACACGCGGGCGGACGTGGCCCGAGAGGACGCGGCACGGGTCGCGTCCTGGATCGCCTGGGCGTGCGGCGGCGGCCTGGAGCTCGAGCGAAGCCCCGAGGAGCGGGCCCGGGGGGTGGACGGGCGGGCCCGGCCGGGGGACTTCCTGGTGCTCCACCGGGACCGGGCGTACCTCCTGGCCTACGCGGAAGCTCTGGAGGCCCGCGGCATCCCTGCGGAAGTGACGGGCGCCAAGGGGTACGCCGGAGCCTGGGAGGTGGCGGCCTTCCTGGACCTGCTGGGCCTGCTCGCCGACCCCTCCGACCCCGTGAAGCTCCTGGCCGTCTTGCGGGGGCCGCTCTTCGGCCTGAACGACGGCGCGCTCTACCGGTTGGGGCGGGCCCTGGACCAGGGCTGGACGCGCTGGCTCGAGGCCCAGGTGGACGGGCTTCCGGACCCGGGCAAGACCGCCCTCGGCACGCTCCGAGCATGGCATGCCTGGACCGAGAGCCTGCCCACCCAGGCGGCCCTGGAGCAGATCCTGGATGCGACGGGGCTGCTCCCCTGGACCGCGGTCGCACCCGCCGGCGCCGCCCGGGCGGGCAACCTGGTGAAGCTGGCGGAGGTGGCACGGGCGGTCGGCTCAGGCCTCTCCTTCCCCGGCATGGTGGAGGCCCTGCGGCATGTGGTGGAGACGCAGGAGCTAGAGGCGGGAAGCCTCTTTCCGGGACGCCCCCAGGCGGTGCGGGTGATGAACCTCCACCGGGCCAAGGGGCTGGAGGCGCCGGTGGTGGTCCTGGCCCACCCGGTGGGGGCCACGGAGCACGAGCCCTCTTTCCACATCCGGCGGGAATGGGGCGGGGCCAGGGGCCGCTTCGTGGTGCGGGCCCCCTCCCCGGGGTCCGGGAACGGGTGGGGCACGCCCCGGGTGCTGGCGATCCCCCCGAGGTGGGACGAGGCCGCCGCCGAGGAGGCCCGCTACCAGCAGGCCGAGGAGACCCGCCTCCTGTACGTGGCCGCCACCCGGGCCCGCCAGCTGCTGGTGGTGAGCCGGTACCTGGGCAAGCCCGAGCTCAGCCCCTGGCACCCCCTGGAGGAGGGCGGCGCCCTGGATGGCGTCCCCGAGCTCCAGGTGCCGGAGGGTGCGGCCCCTGCGGGCGCGGCGCCCTCGCCCGAGCAGGTGGAGGTGGCGCCCGAAATCGTCGAGGCCGCGCTCCGGCGGACGGAAGAGGCGCTGGCCTGGGCCCGGCGGCCCAGCTCCCTCCATGTGGCGGCGGGCGAGCTGGCCGCGCTGGCGGCAGGCTCGCCGCCCGACGGCACCGGGATCCGAGAGGTCGAGGCCGAGGCTGCCGCTGCTGCCGAGGTGGAGGCAGGCCCGATGGACACGGAGGGGGCGGGGCCGGAGCCGAGGGGCCTCGCTTGGGGAGAGGCAGCACACCGGCTCCTGGAGCTCGTGGTGGTGGCGGCGTGCCGGCGGGTGAGGGGCGGAGGCGGCGGGCGCGGCTCTGGCCGGGAGGCCGCCCCCCTCGAACCCATGGAGCCGGGCGAGCTTCGGGGCCTGGCTCGCCACACGGCCCGGGAGGCGGGGCTCGAACCGCAGGAAGGCGTCGAACCCGAAGAGCTCCTGGCCCGCTGGATGGAGGCCTTCCTCCGCTCCTCCCTCTGGTGCCGGCTGCTCGCGGCAGACCAGGTGGAGGTGGAGGTTCCGCTAGCGCTGGCCCTGACCGCAGGCGAGCTGGCCCGCCTGGAGCCCCAGGCGGGGCTCCGGGTGACGGAAGGGATCGGGGAGGCCACGCCCGTGGTGGTGCAGGGGCAGGCGGACCTCCTCTTCCGCGAGGACGAGGCGTGGGTGCTGGTGGACTACAAGACCGACCGGGCACCCCGGGCGGGCGAGGAAGGGCTCGCCGCGCTGGCCGCCCGCTACGGCCCTCAGGTGCGGGCGTACGCCGAGGCGTGGAGGCGGGCCACGGGCCAGCCGGTGAGGGAGCGGTGGCTCTACCTGGTGCGGTACGGCCGGGCGGTGGCGGTACCGTGAAGCCCGGCGCGGGTTTCTGGGAGTGGGGTTGCCGGGAGGCAAGGCCTGGGACTCGTGCTGATGGCCCCCGTCGACGTGGTCCTTTCGGAGACCACCGTGGTTCGGCCCGACGTGCTCTTCATGCTTGCCCGATCTCCAGAGGGATGGTGACGGGCTCTTCCCTGGCGTGAGGGTTCAGCGCGGCCCATCGGTCCCCCGCACCCGCAGCGAGCGTAGCCGGTTCACGGCTGCCCCCACCTCCAGCAGCCGGGGCATGGCCAGGTCCCCCACGGGCGAACCGAAGGGCGAGAGCACGTCCAGTCCCTTCTCTTCCAGTTCCCGAAAGGCTTGCTCCAGGCCCTCCCGGAGCGGCGTGCGCCCGTCCAGGTACCGGCCCCCCAGGCGGGAGAGGAGCGCGCCGATGGCCCGGGTCTGGGACGGGTCCACGATCTGCTCCACCGCCTGGAGGTCGATGGACTCCCAGCCGAAGCGGATCTCGTCGGTCTCGCGGGCCCGGACCTTCACCCTGCCCCTCTGGGCGCGGGGATCCAGGCCCTGGGCCAGGGGGATGCGGGGCTCGGGCCGGGGGAAGCCCTGGCTCTCCTCCTGGAGCCGGCCGGTGGGGAAGGTCCGGGCCACCTCCCGAGCCCGCTCGGTGGCATCCAGCGCCCGGTAGCGGTCCATGTGGATCACCGTGTCGGCCACGTCCAGGTAGTCGCCGGCGCCGCCCACGACGATGACCGATGAGACCCCCAGCTCCTGGAAGAGGGCGCGCACCCGGTCCACGAAGGGGGTGATGGGCTCCCGATCCTTGCTCACCAGCGCCTGCATCCGCCGGTCGCGAATCATGAAGTTGGTCGCGCTGGTGTCCTCGTCGATGAGGAGCAGGCGCGCCCCCAGCTCGAGCGCCTCGACGATGTTGGCGGCCTGGGAGGTGCTGCCCGAGGCCTCGTCGGTGCAGAACCGGCGGGTGTCGGCGTCGAAGGGCAGGCCGCGGATGAAGGGGCTGATGTCCACCTGCTCGATCCGCCGGCCGTCCTCGGCCCGGATCTTGACGGCGGTGGCGTCGGTCACCACCCGCTCGCGCCCGTCGCCCGGCACGTGGTCGTAGACCCCCCGGCTGAGCGCCCGCAGCAGGGTGGACTTGCCGTGGTAGCCGCCGCCTACGATGAGGGTGACGCCCCGGGGGATCCCCAGGCCCCGCACCGGCCCGCTGTGGGGCGTCTCCAGGGTGACCGCCAGCGAGTCCGGCGCCTCGAAGGCGAGCACGTGCGGTCCCCGGAGGGGCCGGTCGCTCACGCCGCTCTCCCGGGGGAGGATGGCCCCGTCGGCCACGAAGGCGACCAGGCTCCGCTCGGCCAGAGCCGCCCGGAGGGCCTGCTGGTCTTCCACCGCGTGAATCTGAGCTTCCAGGCTCCACAGGTTTCCCTCGCGGGGACCCCGCCCCACGAGCTCCGGGCGCTCCAGGGTGAGCGCGTGCTCCACCAGCGCCGGGATCTGCTCACAGAGGAGGTCGATGGCCTCACGCCCCAGGATGCGCCGGCCGCCTGCGGGCAGCCCGGCGACGAAGCGGAGCTCCACCATCCGAGGCGAGACCACCGCCGCGCTGCGGGCGAGGATCTCCTGGCCCGGGCGGTCGATGGCGATGAGGCCGCTCTTGCCGCTGCCCCGGCGGCCGCCCCGGGCGCCGGCGTCCAGGGCCGCGGCGAAGCGGCGGGCCAGCCAGTCGGCGGTGGCGACGCGGCGGGCAGGTGTCGCATGTGCCCACTCGGGGAGGCCCATGGCCGCGGGCGCCCGCAGGATGCGCAGGCGCGAGGGCGCGGCGAAGGGGTCCCCCTGAACGTGGTCGATGGCCAGGGTGAAGCCGTCGAAGGCGTAGCGGCCGGTGATCTCCTTGTAGGCCGGGTAGCCCCGCCCGTCGATGCGGGCCAGCTCCCGCCGGAGGTCGGCCTGGGTGGGAAGGATGCGCGTCGGTTCCACGTGAGGGATCCTCCTGGTCCGTCGTTCCGCGACCCCTACCTTACCACACCTTCCGACGGACCTCCACCCACGTGCTCTGGTACGTGGCGCCCTCGCCCATGTCGGTCAGCTCGCTCGAGGTGAGCACGTTCAGCGGGCCGCCCGAAAGGAAGAAGCGAGCCGATCGCTGGCCGGCCACCACCGCCAGGCCGGGGGGGACGTCGTCGCTCACCTCCAGGTGGAGACCCGCGTGCCCCCGGTCGTTGTAGAGCTCCACCTCGTCCCCGGGCTTCAGCCCCCGGCCTGCGGCCTCCTGCGGGTTCACCACCACCCGCGACGCTCCGGCCCGGCGCCGGAGGGTCTCCACCCCTTCGAAACCCGTGTGCGACTGGAAGGTGTCCGGCGTGGAGAGGAGGCGGAGCGGGTACGGAGGGACCTGACCGGGCGGCAGGTCGGGCACGTACTCGGGTGCCCGGGTGAAATCGACCCGGCCCGACGGCGTGCCCCAGCGTCCGGGCCCGCCGGTGGGCGAGGCCTTCACCCGCCTGCCCCGGAGCAGTGCCTCCGCCGTCTCCTCCCCCGCCACCGCCCGGAGGTGGTCCGGGACGCTCCGGGTGAAGACCGGGTCGGTGAGCCCCAGGCGCGCCGCGAGCTCCTGGATCACCCACGCGTTGGAGCGGGCCTCGCCCTGGGGCGACAGGACGGGCCGGGCGTGGCGCAGGTAGAGGTGGCCGTAGCTCCGGAAGAAGTCCTCGGTCTCCATGGCGGTGGTGGCAGGCAGCACCAGGTCCGCCAGGGCGGCCGTGTCGGTCATGAAAGTGTCGTGCACCACGGCGAAGATGTCCTCCCGCAGGAGGCCCTGGCGCACCCGGCCCGCGTCGGGGCAGGTGACCGCCGGGTTGTTGGCCATGACCAACAGCGCCATCACCGGAGGATCCTGGAGCTCGGTGAGGGCCGCCCCCAGGCGCGCATGGTTGATCACCCGGGTGGGCCGGGGCAGCAGGTCTGGCCGCCGGAGGGCGTCGTAGTCCAGACCGAACGCGTGGGCGGTCTCCAGGAAGGCGCCCGCGCCGGGCCTCTCCCAGGCTCCCAGGAGCGCGGCCAGGAGGGCCACGGCCAGGACGGCCCGCCCGCCGGTCCGGTGCCGGGCGAGGGCGGGTCCGATTCGGATGAAGGGCGCCCGGGCTGCGGCCAGCTCCCGGGCCAGGCGCTCCACCTGGCCGGCGGTGAGGCCGGTCTCCGCCGCGGCCCACTCGGGCGTGTACCGGGCGGCCACCTGCTCGGCCCAGGCCTCCCAGCCCGTCGCGTCGCGCCGGAGGTAGTCGAGGTCGGCGAGGCCGTCCCTGAAGAGGACGTGGGCGACGCCCAGGGCCAGGGCGGCGTCGGTGCCCACCCGGACGGGGAGGAACCAGTCGGCCCGGCGGGCCGTGCGGTTGGGGATGGGCGCGATGGCCACCAGGCGCGCCCCCTGGCGGCGGGCGTCGTCGATGAAGGGCAGCAGGTGCACGTTGGTGGTGGCCACGTCCGCGCCCCAGGCGACGACCAGGTCCGAGCGGGCCGCATCCTCCGGATCCAGGGGCGACACGTCGCCGTAGGCTGCCGCCCAGCCCGCCTCGGCCGCGGTGTCGCAGACGGTGCTGAGCTGGACCTGGGAGGCGCCCAGGGCGTGGAAGAGCGCCCGGGGCAGGCCCCGGCTCACCTGGCCCATGTGGCCGCTGTAAGCGTAGCCCACCAGGGCCTCGGAGCCCCACTCGGCCTGGATGGCCCGCCAGCGCGTGACGATCTCGTCCAGGGCCTCGTCCCACGAGACGGGCTCCCATGCGCCGGAGCCCTTGGGACCCTTCCGCCGCAAGGGCTGGAGGAGCCGCTCGGGCGAGTGCACCCGCTCCGGGTAGCGGTTCACCTTGGCACAAAGGAAGCCCCGGGTGAAAGGATCCTCCGGATCACCCGCCACGCGCACCAGCCGGCCATCCTGGACCATGGCCAGCATGGCGCAGGTGTCCGGGCAGTCGTGCGGGCAGACGGTGTGCAGCCGGGTCGCCGGCATGGGTGCCACCTCCGTGTCAGTCCTGAGCCTCCTCGAACGCCTCCACGTCAGCCACCGCCAGGCGTGCGGACTCCCCCCAGAAGCCGGGGCGGGTGAGGTCCACGTCCAGGTGGCGGTGGGCCAGCTCCTCCACGGTCATGCGGCCCGTGTCGCGGAGCAGGGCGACGTAGCGGGGCGCGAAGGCGGCGCCCTCCTGGGCGGCCCGCCCGTAGACCCCGGTGCTGAAGAGGTACCCGAAGGTGTAGGGGAAGTTGTAGAAGGGCTGGCCCGTCAGGTAGAAGTGGAGCTTGGAGGCCCAGAACGTGGGGTGGTACCCGCCCAGGGCATCGTGAAAGGCCTCCCGCTGGGCTTCCTCCATGATCCGGTTCAGCTCGGGCACGCTCACGGGGCCGCCCCGCCGGGCCTGGTAGAATCGGGTCTCGAAGAGGAAGCGGGCGTGGATGTTCATGAAGAAGGCAGCGGCGTCCTGGAGCTTCTGGTCCAGGAGGGCGAGCCGCTCGTCGGGGGAAGAGGCCTGGCGGAGGGCGGCGTTGGTGACGATCCGCTCCGCGAAGGTGGAAGCCGTCTCGGCCAGGGCCATGGGGTAGCGCTGGGCCCAAGGCGGCAGGCCGTCCATGACGTGCTGGTGGTAGGCGTGCCCCAGCTCGTGGGCCAGGGTGGAGACGTTGTCGGGCGTGCCCGAGAAGGTGGTGAAGATCCGGGACTGGCGGCTCAGGGGGAAGCTGGTGCAGAAGCCCCCGGGGCGCTTACCGGGCCGGTCCTCGGCCTCGATCCAGCGCCTCTCGAAGGCGTTTCGGGCGAAGTCGGCCAGCTCGGGGCTGAAGCGGCCGAAGTGCTCGATCACGAAGGCGGCCGCCTCGTCGTAGGTGAAGCGCCGCTCCACCCGGCCCACGGGCGCCGAGAGGTCGTGCCACTGCAGGCGGTCCACCCCCAGGAGCTCCGCCTTCCTCTTCAGGTAGCGGAGGAGCGGCTCCTTGGTCCGCTCCACGGCTTCCCACATGGCGTTCAAGGTCGCTTCGGACATGTGGTTGGCGTCGAGCGGTTCCTTCAGCACCGACGTCCAGCCCCGTCGCTCGTACAGGTTCAGCCGGAAGCCCGAAAGGTGGTTGAGGGCCGCGGCGCAAAGGTCCGCCTCCTGGTTCCACGCCTCCTGGTAGCGGGGCCAGAGCGCCTCGCGCACCCCCCGGTCCGGCGACTGGAGGCGGTTGGCCACCTGGCCCACCGAGAGCTCCTTGGTCTCCCCCTCTTCCTCGACGGGGATGCGGATGCGCCCCACCACCGTGTCGTAGAGGGAGCCCCAGGCGTGGTAGCCGTCCACCGCCAGCGCGGTCGCGAGGGTCTCCTGCTCGGGCGGAAGCTGCTGGGCGGCCAGGCGACGGCGCTCGCTCAGGGTGAAGCGGACCGGCTGCAGCCGCTCGTCCTCCAGGAGCGCGGTCCAATCGGCCTCGGGCAGCGCGAGGATCGCCCCGTCGAGGGCGATGAGGAGCCGGTCGTAGGTGGCGTCCATCTGGGTGAGGCGCCCCCGCAGGAGGCGGGCGGGCTCGTCATGCACGTCCTGTGCGGTGAGGCAGCTCACGAAGGCGAAGGCTTGGCGCAGGCGGGAGGCGGCGTCCTGCAGCGCATCCAGCACCTGAACCCACGCGTCCCGGCCGGCGGGCCGGGCAGCGGCCGCGTCCGAACCATGGGCCCTTCCCTCTGAGCGGGGGTCCCCGGCCTGCGCGCCACCGCCGCCGGGACGGCTCAGGGCCTCCACAGGGCCGGCCAGGTCCTCCAGGTCCGCGGCCAGGCGCTCGAGGAAGGCGGCGAAACCCTCAGAACGGCTGCCTCCGGGAAAGAAGACGTCCAGGTCCCACGTGGGCTGGTAGGCGGGCAACGGGCATGCTCCTCCCTTGAGGTGGTGTTCCAAAGAGGATTCCGCCGGCGGGGTCGTCATACCTGCCTTGCGGCAGGAGTTGGGGAACCCCGGGGAGTAACCGTGGCAGGGGCGACGGTCAGGGCGACGCCCGGGCGGGTGCCAAGACGGCGCCCGAGGACAGCGCGTGTGAACAGGAGGGGTCCTTGCGTGAACCACCGGAGGCTGGGCAGAACAGCGCTGCAGGTTTCTGAAATCGGCTACGGGGCGTGGGGCATCGGCAAGAGCATGTGGATCGGCGCCCAGGACGACGAGTCCCTGCGGGCGCTCCACCGGGCCATCGAGCTGGGCGTGAACTTCATCGACACGGCGCTGGTCTACGGTGACGGGCACAGCGAGCAGCTGGTGGGCCAGGTGGTACGCGACCACGCCGAGACCATCTACGTGGCCACCAAGGTGCCGCCCAAGAACGGCGAGTGGCCGGCCCGGGCGGGCGTGCCCGCGGAGGAGGCTTTCCCCGGCGACCACGTCCGCGCCTCGGCCGAGCAGAGCCTGCGCAACCTGGGGATGGAGGCGGTGGACCTGCTCCAGCTCCACGTCTGGTCCGACGAGTGGGTCGGCCGGGGCGACTGGCTGGAGGCGGTGCAGCGGCTGAAGGAGGAGGGCAAGATCCGTTTCTTCGGGGTCTCCATCAACGACCACCAGCCGTGGAACGCGCTGAAGCTGATCGAGACGGGCGTGGTCGACACGGTCCAGGTGATCTACAACATCTTCGACCAAAGCCCCGAGGACGAGCTCTTCCCAGCCTGCCAGCGGCACGACGTGGGGGTCATCGTCCGGGTGCCCCTGGACGAGGGCGGCCTCACGGGCAAGATCACCCCCGAGACCACCTTCCCGCACGGGGACTTCCGCACCCACTACTTCCGGGGAGACCGGAAGCGCGAGGTGCAGCAGCGGGTGGAGCGAATCGCCGCGGATCTGGGGATCACGGTGGAAGAGGTGCCCGAGGCGGCCCTCCGCTTCACCCTGAGCCACCCCTCCGTTTCCACGGTGATCCCGGGCATGCGCTCGGTACGGAACGTGGAGCGGAACAGCGCGGCCGGCGACGGGAAGGGCCTGCCGCCCGCGCAGGTGGAGAGACTGCGGGCGCACCGCTGGATCCGGAACTTCTACGAGTAAGGTCGGCTCGAATGAGACGGCGTGCTGGGGGTGGGGCCACCGCCCCACCCCCAGAGGTCGTTCCAGGGAAGGCTCGCCCCGCGCCGGGTCCGCCTAGCGGCGCGCGCCTTGGGCCATGGCCCGGATGGTCTCCACCACCTCGGGGTTGGCCAGGGTGGTGACGTCGCCCACGTCGTCGCTGCCGTTGGAGATGGCCGCCAGGATCCGCCGCATGATCTTGCCCGAGCGGGTCTTGGGCATGTCGGGGACGATGTGGATCGACCGGGGCCGGGCGATGGGGCTGATCTCCTTCACCACCGCCTCGCTGATGCGCTTCACCAGCCCGTCGCCGGCCTCGTAGCCGGGGTGCAGCGACACGTAGAGGTCCGGCACCGTGCCCTTCAGCTCGTCGCGGGCGGCCACCACCGCCGCCTCGGCCACCTCGGGGACGCTGAGGGCCGCGTTCTCGATCTCCTTGGTGCCCAGCCGGTGTCCGGCCACGTTGATGACATCGTCGATGCGGCCGAGGATGCGGATGTAGCCGTCCTCAGCCTGCATGGCGCCGTCGCCCGCCATGTAGGGCCAGTCGCGCCAGTCCTGGCTGCCGGGGTCCTTGTTGAACCGGGCGAAGTAGGTCCGCACGTACCGGTCCGGATCGCCCCAGATAGTCTGGAACTGGCCGGGCCACGGGTTCCGGATGCAGAGGTAGCCGGCCCGGCCGGACCCGGCCGGGATCTCGTTGCCGTTCTCGTCGAAGACGACGGGGTAGACGCCCAACACCCCAGGGCCGGCGCTGCCGGGCTTCATGGCGTGCAGCGCCGGGGCCGTGGAGCAGAGGAAGCCGCCGGTTTCGGTCTGCCACCAGGTGTCGACGATGACTGCCTCGCCCTTGCCCACCACGTGGTAGTACCAGCGCCAGACGTCGGGCTCGATGGGCTCGCCCACGGTGGTCATGTGCTTGAAGTGGTAGTGGTACTTCCCGGGCTCCTCGGGCCCCGCCTTGCGCAGGCCCCGGATGGCGGTGGGCGAGGTGTGGAAGATGTTCACGCCCAACTCCTCGGCGATGCGCCAGGGGCGGCCGGCGTCGGGGTAGGTGGGCACACCCTCGTAGACCACCGTGGAGGCGCCCAGGGCCAGCGGCCCGTAGACGATGTACGAGTGGCCGGTGATCCAGCCGATGTCGGCCATGCACCAGTAGACGTCCTCGGGATGGAGGTCCTGGTAGTACTTGGTGGTGCCGGCCACGTAGGAGAGGTAGCCGCCGATGCTGTGCTGCGCCCCCTTGGGCTTGCCCGTGGAGCCGCTGGTGTACATGAGGAAGAGCGGGTCCTCGGCCGGCATGGAGACCGGCTCCACGGTTCGGTGGCGGTACTCCTTGAGAAGGTCGTTGACGAGGACGTCCCGCCCCTCGACCAGCGGGGTGGGGCTCGAGGTCCTCCCCGGGTGCCGCTGCCATACCAGCACCTTGTCGACCGTGAGGCCCTCCTTGGCTGCCTCCGCCACGGTAACGTCGGCCTTCTCCTTGTGGTCCAGGAGCTTGCCGTTGCGGTAATAGGCGTCCATGGTGACCAGCACGCGGGAGCCGGAGTCCACCATCCGCTCTGCGGCCGCCTTGCCGCTGAACCCGCCGAAGACCACCGAGTGGATGGCCCCCAGGCGGGCGCAGGCCAGCATGGCGATGGGGAGCTCGGCCACCATCGGCATGTGGATGGTCACCCGGTCGCCCGCCTCGACGCCGGCGAAGTCGCGCAGGAGCGCGGCGAACTCGTTCACCCGCAGGTAGAGCTCCTGGTAGGTGACGTGCTGGATGGGCTCGTCCTCGGGCTCGGGGACGAAGTGGATCGCCGTCTTGTTCCGGTGCCTGGGCAGGTGCCGGTCCACGCAGTTGTGGGCCGCGTTGAGCCGCCCGCCCACGAACCACTTCCAGAAGGGCGGGTTGCTGGTGTCGAGCGTGGTCTCCCAGTACCGGTCCCAGTCCAGGAGGTCCGCGTACTCCTTGAAGCACTCGGGGAAGTGCTCGAGGCTGAAGCGCTCGTAGGCCTTCCGATCCGCCAGGTTGGCCTGGGCGATGAACTCCGGGGAGGGGTGGTAGTACTCCTCCTCACCCCAGTGGACCGCGATCTCTGCTTCGGACGGAGTGACATGGTTCTGGTCCGCCATCTTTCCACCCCCGATGGTAGAAGCTCTTACCATTTTAAGAAATCCTGACGTTGCACGTCAAATGAAAGTGCGCGTGAATACGGGAACGAGAGCGCGACAAGCGGCGTGAGGGTGTCTCCACCGCCGGCACCCGGAAGGTTCCGGCCCGCATCGGAGGCCCTTCGGCGGCGGGGCTCGCCCGAGCCCTCCGCCGGCGGCCAGGGGATGGCGGTGAGCCTGGCGAAGCTCGAGGTGGCGGGTTGGGGAAGCTGCCCGAGACGGGGGTCCCGTGTGGGGGGAAAGATGATGGAATGGCGCTCCAGTCCAGTGGTACGGCGTTTCCCGGGGAATCCGGTACTCTCCGCGAAGGACGTGCCCTTCCAGTCGGTCCTCGCCTTCAACGCCGGGGTGGCCCGCTACCAGGGGCGGTACGTGATGCTCTTCCGCAACGACTTCGACTACCACCCCGACGTGAACGTCTTCCGGACCAACCTGGAGTTCGCCTTCAGCGACGACGGGCTCCGCTGGCAGGTGCAGCCCCGGCCGGTCTTCCCGGTGCAGGGCGACGACGTCTGGCGGATCTACGACCCTCGCCTGACGGTGCTCGACGGGCGTTGTTACGTCACCTTCGCAATGGACACCACGTACGGCATCCGGGCCGCAGTGGCCGTCACCGACGACTTCGACCGCTTTGAGATCCTGAGCCTGTCGCTCCCCGACAACCGAAACACGGTGCTCTACCCCGAGCGGGTGGGCGGGCGGTACGTGCGCATGGAGCGGCCCTTCGACATGTACCTGGCCGCAAGCCTCCGCCAGGACCCGCGCCTGCACGCCTGGATCTCCTTCTCGCCGGACCTGCGCCACTGGGGCGACTCGGAGCTCCTCCTGGCGGTGGAGCACGTACCCTTCGCCAACGAGAAGGTGGGGCCGGGGACGCCCCCGGTCCGCACGCCCAGAGGCTGGCTCGCACTCTTCCACGCGGTGGACACCGATCCCGCCCGGGGCAAGCGGGGTTGGGAGGAGCGGTGGCAGAAGCGGTACACCGCCGGCGTCATGCTCCTCGACCTGGAGGACCCGCGGCGGGTGGTGGGCATGTCGAAGGAGCCCTTCCTGGTGCCCGAGGCACCCTGCGAGCGGGAGGGCTTCCGAAACGACGTGGTCTTCCCCAGCGGGCTCATCCTCGAGGATACGGGCGAGGTGAAGATCTACTACGGCGCGGCGGACACGGTGGTCTGCCTGGCCACCGCGGACCTGGGCGACCTGCTGGCGCTTTGCACCGCGCCCCGCTGACGCTTGGCACCGTGTCTCGATGACGCCTACTTCACCACCACCACCGGGCCGGCCGCCACCCGCAGGAGGCGCTCGCTGACGCTGCCCAGGAAGAGCTCGCCCAGGGTACCGAGGCCCCGGCTGCCCACCACGGCCAGGTCGTAGCCGCCGTCCCGGTAGGCGAGGAAGAGCTCGTCGGCAGCGCTTCCCGAGGCCGCCCGGGCCATGACGCGGGCGGGATCCAGACGAGCCGCCTCCGCCGTGCGCCGGACCGTCTCCTCGGCGGTCTGCTCCATGGCCACGTCCAGCGAGAGACCCTCGTGCTCGAAGAGGGTGCGCGCCTCGGGCGCCACGTGGAGGACGTGGAGCGCCGTGATCTGGGCCTGGGGCGCCCAGCGGGCGGCGAAGGCCAGGGCTCGCGCGCTGTGCTGCGAGCCGTCCACCCCCACCAGCACCCGCCGGAGCGTCCGGGGCCCGCCGTCTCGGGCCACCAGCACCGGCACGTGTGCCCGGTGGACCACGTCGGCGCTCACGCTGCCCAGGAGGGCGCTGGCCGCCCGGCCCAGTCCCCGGCGCCCGGTGGCGATCAGCTCCGCCCCCGTCTCCTCAGCGACCTGAAGGAGGGCGGCGGCCGGCGGCTCGGCCAGCACGTGCGGTTCCACCCGCACGCCGGCTCCCGAGAGGGGAGCGGCAGCCTCTTCCAGAAGCGAGCCGCCCCGGGCGCCCGCCTGGTCCATGTACCGCCGGTACGCGTCGGCGTCCCACTCGAAGGCCTGCGCGGTGACCCAGGCGGCGTTCACCAGGTGCACCACGGGATCGGGCACGGCCCGCGCCAGCTCCACCGCCCACCCCAGGGCCGCCCGCGCGTGATCCGACCCGTCGATGCCGACCACGATGCTCGTCATGGGGAACCTCCTCCCGAGGGCCATCCGAATGTGAGGACGGAAGACCGAACCTCACACAATTACGAAGAACTTCCAGATGTCCCTCGACGGGTCCTGCGTGGGCGGAACCGCAGGGGCGACCCAGCGGTACCAGCGGGCACCCCCTCGACCTCGACATCGCCGTGGAGAGCCTGGCGCTCATCGAGGATAGGGGCCCCCGGCAGGTCGTACGTGCGCGGTTCCCCTTCGGCGGATCGCGACGGTCCTCCTGCCGCGCCACACTCCTGGTTACTCAACATTCACACAGCCATTGAGGTGCCGTAACCGGCCCCCTCTATACAGGAGACGCGTCCAACCCTGGAAGAGGAGGTTCGGTTCATGCACGTTTCCTGGCGGTGGTGGATTCGGGCCGGCGCCGTCTTGGCGATGCTGGCGGCGGCCCCTGCGGTGTCCCCCGTCGATGCTGCTGCTCCTCGGGTCACCCACGGGGTGGCCAGCGGAGATGTCACGTCCGACAGCGCCGTGGTCTGGGCACGGGCCAGCGGCCCGGGCACGATGCACGTGGCCTACGACACCCATCCCCTCTTCCTGAACCCCCGGCGGGCGGCCCCGGCTGCGGTCTCCAGCTCAACGGACTTCACGGCTGCCGTGCTGCTCCAGGGGCTCCGCCCCGACACGCGGTACTACTACCAGGTGTGGTTCGAGGATGAGGACCGGACAGGGTTGCCCGTGCTGGGCAGCTTCGAGACGGCTCCCGCCCCCGCGGCCAGCCGGCCCGTGGGCTTCGTGGTGGGCGGCGACGTGGGCGGGCAGCGTCATTGCCGGCGGGAGGGCTTGGGGTACCGGATCTTCACCAGCATCCGGGGGCTCGACCCGGACTTCCTGATCGCGAACGGCGATTTCATCTACGCCGACGGCGACTGCCCCGCCGAGGGGCCGGATGGGCCCGGCGGGTGGGAGAACGTTCCGGGTGGCTTCCCCAGCATCGCCGACGCGCGGGTGTACTGGACCGACCTCGCCCGGGTGCGGGAGGTCTACCTGGACCACTGGCGCTACAACCGGGCCGACGAGCACTTCCAGCGCCTGCTCCAGACCACACCCGTCTACGCGCAGTGGGACGACCATGAGGTGATCAACGACTTCGGGGCTCCGTGGTCTTCCTGGAACGCCGAGAACCTGGACCGCCCGGGCTTCCCCAACCTGGTGACGGCCGGACGGGACGCATTCCTCCACTGGTGGCCCATCGCCCGGGACCCCTCGGACCGCGACCGGATCTACCGGGCCTTCCGCTGGGGGCAGGAAATGGACCTCTTCATCGTCGACGCTCGCTCCTACCGGAGCCGGAACGACCTGCCCGACACGCCCGAGAACGCCAAGACGCTCCTCGGCCCGGAGCAGCTCGCCTGGCTGAAGGAGGGGCTGGCCGACTCGCAGGCCACCTGGAAGGTGGTCTCGTCGGACGTGCCGCTCTCCGCTCCCACCGGGAGCAACGCGGCCGCCTTCGGGCGGGACGCGTGGGCCAACGGCACCCAGGATGACTTCTCGGCGGAGACGGGCTTCGAGCGGGAGCTCATGGACCTCATCACGTTCCTGGACGAGCAGGACGTGCAGAACGTCGTCTTCGTGACCACCGACGTCCACTTCGCGGCCACCCTCCGCTACGAGGTGGACGCGGACGGCGACGGCGAGGCCCTGGTCTTCCACGAGCTGGTGAGTGGGCCGCTCAACGCGGTGCGGGGGGAGGTACCCGAGTTCGACCCCACCCTCAACCCCACGGTGCTCTACTCGGAAGGCCAGCTCTTCAACTTCTCCTACGTCCGCATCGATCGGGCTGCGGACGGCACGTTCCACCTGGTGGCCGACGTGCGCGGCGAGGACGGGCGACCGCGGCCGGGCTCCCGGGTGGAGCTGGCACCCCGCTGACAGGAGCCCGACCAACCGAGTCCCAGCGCAGGTCGGGGGCGTGCCGGTTCGGCCGGCACGCCCTCGGGCATCAAAGGACGCCCGGACCCGCCTCTGCAGACCCTGGCCCGACGTCGACAGCCTTCGGTGCGGTCAGAACCCCAGCGTCGCCTCCAGCATCACGTCCTTCACCCGCCAGGTGTCGCTTTCCACGCCCACGGCCGCGTCCAGCGCGACGGCGGGCAGGGCGACTCCGACGCCCGCACGGAGGTCCGCGATCTCCAGATTGGGGGCCGAGCCCGCGTCCAGGGGCTGAATGTACCCGGCCCGGACCGCGACGAGCCCCAGGGGCTTCCACTCGGCGCCCACGTGGAGCAGGCTGTCGCTGTCCACGTCGGCGGCCACCGTGAGGCCCAGGAGCGGCGGCGTCACGGCCACGCCGGCCCGGTACGACGGTTGGTCGTGGCGGGCATCGGGCTCCTTGATCGACTTGGCCTGCCCGGGGTGCTCGGTGCCGCTCTCGTCGGCCTGGTACTCGGTCTGCGTGCCCGACCAGGTGACCTGCCCCACGGCGTCGTAGGCGGCCGCGCCCACTGCGACCCAGGGGCTGATGCGGGCGTGCAGGCCCACGTCCACGCCGTAGCCGCTGGCCCGGAGCTCCCGGACCGTCCGCTTGTAGGTGACCGCCGGCGGGTTGTAGTCGTACTCGCCCCAGTAGGTGCCCGCCGCCCCGGTGTAGTAGGCGATCGAGGCGCCCGCCCGGAGCCGTGCGACGCTGGGGACGTCCACCAGCTCCAGCCCGTAGCCCGCCCGGATCGGCACGAGCAGGCGGTAGGCGGCAGAGCCCTCGTAGACGGTCCGCTCTTCCCCGCCCAGGTTCGCCGTGCGGCTGGTGATGTTCGCGTCGGCCGTGGCCTCCATGCCGATGCCGATCCCCAGGCCACCGCGACCGATGGCCGCGAGCCCCGAGAGCGGCGCGTGCAGCGGCCGGCCGGCAAAGCGGTCGAGGGCGCTCTCGTCGGCGGGATCCCAGTCGCGGAGGGCTTGTCCCAGAGCGTAGAGCTCGGCGATCTGCTGGATGTCCTCGCCTCCGAAGGCGAGGCCGAGGCCGGTTCCCCCAAGGGTCGCGGGATTCCAGTGGAGGGCGGCCGGACCCTCCGCCACGGCCACGAATGCCCCGCCCATGCCGTACGCCCGTGCTCCTGGCGGCGGGGGAGGTGCCTGGGCCGCGACGCCCGCCTGGCCGGCGAGCAAGGCGACCGACACGGCCAGGACGGCGATGCGCGTGCGGAGAGAGAGCCTTGCGCGAAAGCGCATGTGAAGGTTCCACCCCTTTCCGAGCGAGGGACGCTCGCTCTCCCCCGGGGCGATGGTCGCACGTTCCTCCCGGGCGGGGCGGTACCTCTTCAGAGCCCTTCGCCGGCAGCGGGATCTTGGGGGAAAAGGGGCTTCCGGCTCGGTGGGCCAGGCTGGGTGATCGCGCTCACAGCCTCCCTGGGCCGCCTTCGTAAGCTCACGGTAAGGGGGCCGTGGTAAAATGAACCGAAAGAGTAGTCGGACCTGTTCTCCGGACGGAGGGCCTCCGCAGCGGGGCTGGCGACAGAAAGGCTGGGGGGAGGAGGTTCATGGATTCTCTGCGGTTCTCATCCAGGACCATCCCGGCAAGACACCGTGCTCGGGCCATCCAGGAGTTCTACGCCGCCATTGCGGGCGTCCGTGTGGACCGCCGCGGAGAGACGCCCCTGTGGGTGGACTCGTCCCTGCGACGGCTGCCGGGGGTCACCATGGCGCGGACCCGGTGCATGCCGTGCGAGGTGAGGCGCCTGCGCTCCCATATCGCCGACGCCAATGACGACCTGGTCTTGTGCATCGTGACCCGAGGCAGCGTGACCGTTCGTCTGGCGGGAGGTGAGGAGATCCTCTGCGAGGCGGGAGACGCCTACCTGGGACCCAACGACCTCCCGGCCGAGAGGATCTTCCATCGTCCCACCGCCTTCCTGGACCTGGGGATCCCGCGCTCACTCCTCAGGCCGTTGGTGGCCAGATCGAACGATGCCTTCGCCCAGCAGAAGCTCGCGCCGGCCACCTCGCCCCAACTGAGGCTCCTGAACAGCTACGTGCGGGTGCTGGCCCGGCAGCACGAGCCGCTCCATTCCGAGTTCGCCGCCGTGGTCGCCGCACATGTGCGCGACCTGGTCGCGATGGTACTGGGAGCGACCCGCGAGGCCGCGGAGCATGCCAGAATGGACGGCGTGCGTGCCGCCCGACTTCGCGCCCTCAAGGCCGATGTGGCCGCCAACCTCACCCGGGGCGACCTGGCGCTCGAAGAGGTAGCGGCTCGGCACAGGATCTCGCCCCAGTACGCTCGGGCCCTCTTCCACGCCGAGGGAACGACCTTCACCGACTTCCTGCGAAGCGAGCGACTGAAGCACGCCTACCACAGGCTGGCCGACCCGCGCTTCGCGGGGTGGACCATCAGCGACATCGCCTTCGATTCGGGCTTCAACGACCTCTCGTACTTCAACCGGGCGTTCCGGCGCCTTTACGGCATGACGCCCTCGCAGGCGCGGGCCTCCGCGCGGGCGGCCGTCCTCGAGACCGGGTAACGTCGCGTTTGGTCCAGGGAAGAGTCGCGCCCCGTCCAAGCGATTTCCCCCACGGCTTGATACCCTCAGTGCCATGCAAGCGCCTCAGCCTGGAAGCGCCCCCGCCAGGGGGCGCCTCCAGGCCTTGACGGTGCGCGGGTCGGCTTGAAAGGAGCCGTGGTGAGAGAATGCGTGGACGCGCGAGCTTCACCCTTCGCAAGGTCCGGGGACACCGGTGTGTCACGTCGTGGGGCCGCACCCTCCTGGGGGTAGTGTCGCTCTTCGTACTCGGCGCCTGGGTGTGCGCTCCTGCCCTGGCGCAGGATCCCACGGGTACCGCCCCCCTGACCGCCTTCGGCCTGGGCGCCCGCCCGCTGGGCATGGCCGGCGCCTTCACTGCCCTGGCCGACGACGCCGGCGCGCTGTACTACAACCCTGCAGGCCTCGCCCACCTGGACGGCCACCAGGTGACCTCACTCTATGCCAGCCAGTACGGGGGGCTCTTCAGCACCTTCGCCCTGGGGTACGCGCAGAGGGGCTTCGGGGGCGCCTTTCTCACCTACTCGGTGGGCGACATTCCGTACACCGACGCCTTCGGGACCGAGACGGGCTCGAGCTTCGAGGTGGGCGAGCAGCTCTTCCTGGGCTCCTACGCCCGCACGGTGGGGCCCGTGGACCTGGGGGCGACGATCAAGTACTACGGTCAGACCATCGAGGCCGTCTCGGGCTCCGGGTTCACCCTCGATCTGGGGCTCCTCTGGGTGCCCGAGGGAGCCCCCTACCGGGCTGGTCTCACGGCCCGCAACCTCCTGGGTCAGGTGAGCTACTCCACCGGCAACACCGACGCCTTCGACCCGGTGGTGGTCCTGGGCGGCGCCTACCGGCTGGGGCCCGTGGTGGTGGCGCTGGACAAGGACCTGCCCGGACCCCTCCGGCTCGGGGCCGAGTACCGGGTGAGCGAGCTCGTCGCCCTGCGGGCGGGGGTCCGGTCTGAGGAAGGGGTCACCTTCACCGCGGGGCTCGGCCTCACCTTCGACGGCTACCAGGTGCAGTACGCCTACGAGCAGCCGCCGGTGCTGGACGGGACGCACCGGGTCTCCTTCGGGGTGAGCTTCTGATGGCGATCCGCGGGTTCGCGGGGCGCACCGCTTCCCTCTGTGTTGCGGCAGCGGTTGGGGTTGCGCTGGTCCTCGGTGCTGCCGCAGACGCTGCATCCGGGGTCGACCCCGTCGCCGGAGGGACCGTCCACAGCATCGCTCTCAGATACGGCGGTACCGCATGGGCCTGGGGAGCAAACTGGGACGGCCAGCTTGGCGACGGGACAACGACGGACCACCACGTGCCTGCCCACGTCCAGGGCCCGGGCGGGGCCGGGTTCCTCACCGGCGTCGAGGGTGTCGCGGCGGCGGGCAGCCACAGCCTGGGGCGGGAGGTTCACCAGGTTGAACTCCCGGCCGGGAGCAGCGCTCACGAGTGGAACCTGGCGGACCCCGGAGGCCAGCGGGTGGCGGCGGGGCTCTATCTCTACAGGGTGGTGCTGCAGGACGGCAGCCGCCTGTCGCAAGGGAGGCTGGTGGTGCTCCCGTGAGGGTTCGGGCGACCCCAGGCGCCTCGCATGACCGCGGATCTGAACGTGCTGGCGAGTCTGTAATGAGGCGGTCTGCCCGGAGATAGGCCGGCCGCCCTGGAAGGAGTCATGGGATGATGCGTGGGTCTGGGAAGCCTCTCTTTCGGAAGAGCAACCCGACGCCGGTGCTGGACGGGACGCACCGGGTCTCCTTCGAGGTGAGCTTCTGATGTCGATCCGTGGGCGGCGCGCGGCCCGCACCCTTGTCACCTGCGTTGCGGTCATGCTCGGGGTTGCCCTGATCCTTCGCCCTGCATCGAGCGCCTCTTCTAGTGTCGCGGCCGTGGCAGCCGGAGACCTTCATAGCCTCGCCCGCCAGACCGATGGCACCGTCTGGACGTGGGGGGACAACGACGCCGGCCAGCTGGGGGACGGGACCACCCTCGACCGGAACACCCCCGCCCGGGTGGACGGCCTCAACGGCGTCGCGGCCGTTGCCGCCGGTTCCTACCACAACCTGGCGCTCAAAGAAGACGGCACCATCTGGGCGTGGGGACGCAACAACTTGGGCCAGCTGGGCGACGGGACGACCACCACCACCCGCCCGACCCCTGTCCAGGTGAGTGGCCTCACGGGCGTCGTGGACGTCGCCGCTGGGTGGGACCACAGCCTGGCCCTCAGGTCCGACGGCACCGTCTGGGCGTGGGGGTACAACGCCTTCGGCCAGGTGGGGATCGGTTCGACCACCGAGCAACACACCCCCGTCCAGATAAGCGGGCTGACGGGCATCGTGGCCGTTGCCGGTGGAGGTTACCACAGCCTCGCACTCAAGTCCGATGGCACCGTCTGGGCGTGGGGATACAACAGTACGGGCCAGCTCGGCGACGGGACCACCACCGACCGGTACACCCCCGTCCGGGTCGCCTTCCCAGCCAACTCGCCCCCCCGCGGCCGACGCTGGTGCCGGCCGCACGGTGCCCGTGGGCACCCCGGTCACCCTGGACGGCTCCGCCTCCTCAGACCCCGATGCCGACCCGCTCACCTTCGCCTGGTCCTTCGCCTCCCGCCCGGCGGGCAGCAGAGCCGCCCTGGCGGGCGCCGACACGGTGACACCATCCTTCACTCCCGACGTGGCGGGCTCGTACGTGGTCCAGCTCGTGGTGAACGACGGCACGGCTGACAGTGCTCCCGACACCGTCACCGTGACCGCCGCGGAAGGGTCGGGGGAGACGACCCACGGCCCCAACCCCGCCTCGACGACGGTGACCTTCCACGTTCCGGACCGCCCGACGGCCGCCACGCTCTACGTCCACGAAGCGACCGGGAAGCTCGTCTGGTCCACCCGGGTGCCGCCCGGGACCACCGAGATCAGCTGGGACCTGATCGCCTCGGACGGCGCCCCTCGGGCGAACGGGTGGTACCTCTACCGCCTGGTGGGCGAGGACGGGACGCGGAGCCTGGTTCAGTGGCTGGTGGTGCTCAGGTGAACGGGGCGCTGGCAGATCTCCCTGGAGGTGCGGCACTCATGTGGCTGTGGCACTGGCTTCAGCAGGATTCGGCGCACCGCGCACCGGTGCTCGTTCTGGCCATGGCGAGCGTCTTGCTGATGGTCACGGCTCTTCCCTGCGCCGCTGCCGGCGGGACCGGTCCGGGTCTGCTGGGAAACGTCTCGCGGCTTGCGGCGGGCGACTACCACAGTCTGGCCGTGATCGCCGACATCGGCGACGTCTGGGCCTGGGGGTGGAACTTGGATGGCCAGCTGGGCGACGGGACGGTGGACGATTCCGGCCCCGGACGTCCTGGAGCGTCCGGGTACGCTCTACGTCTTCGATGTAGGCGGCCGCCTGGTGCACAGGGCCGAGGTCCCCGCGGGGGTGAGCACGCACTCCTGGCCTCTGGTGAATGCCTCGGGCAGGCCGGTGGCGCCGGGGCTCTACCTCTACCGGGTGGTCCTGGAGGACGGCATCACACTGAGTCTCGGACGCATGGTCGTGGTGCCGCCGGGTGAACCCTGACACATCGTCGTCAGGGGGAACGCCGTATCCTGATGCCGAGAGGGCTCCTTCGGGGAGGTCGTTCCGCTTCCGTGACCGACGGCGAACACCGTGCCACACCCGACCAGGTTCTCGCCTTTCGGCTTCGCCGTCAGGGGCTCGTGGAGCCGCGGGAACGGGAAGCCGGGCCGTCTGATCTCGCTTCTGCTGCCCGCGCGGCCTGCGGCATCCAGGCGCAGGTCTTGCGCGCGGCCGAGGTGGGCCTCGGGGTGCGCACCCACGGGATCGGGGTGGAGGCCGTGGGGCGCGCCCTGTGGTCCGAGCGCCGCCTGGTGAAGACCTGGACCCTGCGCGGCACGCTGCACCTGGTGGCCGCAGAGGACCATCCGCTCTTCGTCGGGGCCCTGCGCCCGGATCTGCTGCGCGACGTGGAAGCCTGGATGGGGCGCGAGGGGTTGGGCCAAGGACGATTGCAGAGGCTCGATGAGGCTGTCGGCCAAGCCCTGGAGGAGGGGCCGCTCACGCGGAGAGAGCTCGCCGGAGCCGTGATCGGCCGCCTGGGCTCGTGGGCGGAGCCGTGGATGGTCCACAGCTGGGGAGGGGCCCTGAAGCACGCGGCCATCGCCGGACGGATCTGTTTCGGCCCGCCCCGGGGCCAGGAGGTGACCTTCGTTCGCACCGACCGGTGGCTGCCCCCCGCCCCCGAACCCACCGACGACGGCAGCGCCCTGGGCCGGCTGGCCCTTCGCTACCTCGCGAGCTTCGGCCCCGCCTCCGAGCAGGACTTCGCCTACTGGTCCGGCGTGCGGGTAGGGACGGCGCGTCGGGCCTTCGCAGCATGGGGCGAGGAGCTGGTCTGGGTGAGCGTGGGAGACGGCCTGCGAGAGGATCTTCCAGGTGGGTGGATCCACAGGGACGACTTGGAGGACCTCGCCGCCGCCTCTGTCGATGAAGAGCGGGTCCATCTGCTCCCCAGCTTCGATGCCTACCTGCTGGGGCACAAGGAGAAGGCCCTCTTCCTGGACGGGCGCCATCGCACGCGCGTTTGCCGTCCCGCCGGGTGGGTGGCTCCCGTGGTGCTGCGGAACGGCCGCGTCATTGGTACCTGGGCCCACAAGACGACCGGGCGCACCCTGAAGGTGACGGTGGCGCTCTTCGGGCGCAGCAACCGCAAGCTTCGGGGCTGCCTGGAGGACGCTGGTGCACGCCTTGGCGCCTTCCTGGACCTGGATCCCGCGGTGGGGTACGGGCCTGCCACCACGGCCGCCCGCTAGGCACAAGTCGTTCCTGGCTCCCACGACCGCCCCTTCCCCTCACTTGCACCCCGCCTTAACCCGCGCGTTACCCGCCCCTCACGCAGTGGTGACCTTTCCTGGATATGGTTCGCCTTGCGGCGAGGGGGACGGACAACGCTGCGCACGGCGCAGGGAGGGAAAGCGGGTTGAAGCGGTTCCGATCGTGGTGGTCTCTCGTAGCTGGGCTCATGCTGCTCGGTCTCCTCGTGGCAGCAGGGCCCGCCGCAGCCGAAGAGAGCCCGGCAGAACGCCCTGCAGGTCCCCGGCCCGATGGTACCGGCATCACGCCGAACAACTGGTTCCTCAGCCCCGCGGGCTGGCAGGTGCCCGTGGGCGACCGCCCCATGGGCCTGGCGGTGTCGAAGGACGGCTCCTGGGCCGTGGTGGTCAACAGCGGGGCCGGTGTTCAGTCGCTGATGATGGTCGACGTCAACGCCCGCCAGGTGATCCAGACCCTGGAGTATCCCCGCCCCGAGTCCCTCTACGTGGGGGTGGCCATCTCGGCCGACGGCTCCCGGGTGTATGCGAGCACGGGCAGCCAGAACATGATCCGCGTCTACGACCGGGAGCACGGGGGCGCCTCGGGCACGGGCTTCCGGCGGGCCGAGCGGGATCCCATCCGCCTGAGCCTCAGCGACCCGGACGGCAAGACCCGGGTCTGGCCCACCGGCCTCGCCCTGAGCCCCGAGGAGGATCGCCTCTACGTGGCCAACAACCTGGCCCACACCCTGAGCGTGGTCGACCTGACCAGCGGTCAGGAGGTCGCCTCGGTCCCCGTGGGCACCACCGACCACGCCCGCCCCTACGCGGCGGTGCTGAAGGACCCTGGCCTACGTGAGCAACTGGGGTGAGGACACCGTCTCGGTGGTGGACGTGGGCAGCGCCGAGCCCCAGAAGGTGACGGACGTGCAGGTGGGCCTGCACCCCAGCGCCATGGCGCTCTCGCCGGCCGGGCGCTTCCTCTTCGTGGCCGCCGAGGGCGATGACACGCTGTCGGTCATCGACACGTCCGACCACACGGTGGTGACCACCTTCTCCCTCACCCCGTACGAGGGGGCCACCGATGGCAGCTGGCCCAATGGGGTGGCCGTGTCGCCCGACGGGAAGACGGTCTATGTGGCCAACGCCGGGAACAACGACGTGGCGGTGCTGGCGTGGGATGCCGAAAGCCACTCCCTCACGGCCCGGGGGCTGATTCCCACCGCCTGGTTCCCCTCGGCCGTGGCCGTCACACCCGACGGCGGCCGGCTGCTCGTGACGAACATGAAGGGCCTGGGGGCCGGGCCCAACCCCGCCGGGCCCAACTTCCAGGGCCCCATCTCCAAGGCCCAGTACACGGGATCGATGATCCAGGGGAGCCTCAGCATCGTCGACGTCCCGGACCGGCCCACCCTCCAGCGCTACACCCTGCAGGTGCAGGAGAACAACGGCTTCAACGAGCTGGAGGGGCGGCGGGTGAGGCCGGCCTCCGCGGTACCCGCCCGCCCGGTGCCCTACCGGCTCAGCGAGCCCTCGCCCATCAAGCACGTCATCTACGTCATCAAGGAGAACCGCGCCTACGACCAGGTCTTCGGCGACCTGCTCGGGGGCGACGGCGACCCGAACCTGCTCTACTTCGACGACCGCTCCGCCCCCAACCACCGGGCCCTGGCCCGCCAGTTCACCCTGCTCGACAACTTCTACGCCGACGCCGAGGTGAGCGCCGACGGGCACCCGTGGACCGTCGCCGCCCTGGCCAACCCCTACACCCAGAAGAACTGGCCGCAGCACTACGCGGGCAGGAGAGGACGCGACTACGAGTACGAGAGCGGCTTCCCGCCCGATAAGCCCCGGGCCGGCTACATCTGGGACGCGGTGGCGCGGGCGGGCCAGACCTACCGAGTCTACGGGGAGTTCGCCACGGCGGAACGGGCGGAGCCGGAGCTGCAGCCGGAAGGCACCTGCGACGGCCCCTCCACCACCTGGCGCAGCTACGGTCCCAAGGTTGCGCCCGAAGGCCAGGTCTGGTGCTACCCGGTGTCGGGGAACTCGCCCTTCCTTCCTGACATGGCAGGGCACATTGCCCCCCGGTACCGGCCCTACGACACGGACTACCCGGACATCGCCCGGATCGAGGCGTTCCTGGAGGAGTTCCGGGCCTATGAGCGGGATGGAGACCTTCCCGCGTTCATGATCGTCCGCATCGGCAACGACCACACGTCGGGCACGGGATCGGGCCGCCCCACGCCCGAGGCTCAGGTGGCCGACAACGATCTGGCCCTGGGGCTTCTCGTGGAGGCCGTTTCTCACTCCCGCTACTGGCCGGAGACCGCCATCTTCGTGGTGGAGGACGATGCCCAGAACGGCCCGGACCACGTGGACGCCCACCGGACGGTGGCGCTGGTCGTCAGCCCGTACGTGAAGCGGGGCCACGTGGACAGCACCCACTACAGCACGGTCTCCATGCTTCGCACCATGGAGCTGATCCTGGGCGCGGCGCCGCTCTCCCAGTTCGACGCGGCGGCCATGCCCCTGTACGAGGCGTTCACGCCCCAGGCGAACCTGACGCCCTACAGGGCGATCACGCCGGCCCAGTCCCTCACCCAGCAGAACGACGAGCGGGCGTACGGTGCGCGCCTCTCGGCCCTGATGGACTTCTCCCTGGCAGACACCCAACCCGAGCAGCTCTTCAACCGCATCCTCTGGCACTACTTCAAGGGTCCCGACGCCCCCTACCCGACCCCCATCCTCACCCGGCGCAACTGGGTGCCGGAGCTGGAGATCGGCCCGGACGGGGACGTCGAGTGGCTGCAGCTGGGGTCGTGAGGGCGCCATGAAGACGATCGGCATGGGCCTGCTCCTGGGCCTCGCGATGCTGCTGACGCTGGCCTCGCTTCCTATGGCGGCCCGGGCCCAGGGAGCCACCACGCTGCACGTCTGGTACGCGTCGGACGACGCGGTGGAGCAGGGGTGGTTCCGGGAGCTGGTGGGCCGCTACATGGAGGCGCACCCCGGGGTCCGAATCGAGGTGCTCTTCCAGGGGAACCGGGAGCTGAGCCGCAACATGATCCTGGCGCTGTCGGCCGGAGCGCTGCCCGACATGGCCTACATGTACCGAAGGCTCACGGGCTTCCCCGCCCTGCAGGAGCCGGGGGGTCTCCTGGACCTCACCGCCGCCGCCCGAGAGCGGGCCTGGGACCAGCGCCTGCGCCCCGGCGTGCTGGAAGACTTCAACCGCACCTACGGGGATCGGGTGGTGGCGGTGCCGTACGCCTTGAACCACGTGGCGGTGCTCTACAACCGGAAGCTCTGGGACGAGCGGGGCCTCCAGGTTCCCCGCACGCTGGACGCGTTCGAGGCGATCCTGGAGCGAGCCCAGGCGGCCGGCCTCACGCCGCTGGAGTTCGGGAACGCGGACTTCTGGCCGGCGGACACCTGGTACCTCACGCTGGTGAGCGCCCTGGCGCCCGTGGAGGAGCTGGAGCCGGCCATGGACGGCGCCCCCGGCTTCTCCTACGAGCGCCCCGAGATGGTGCGGGCCGCGGCGTTGCTGCAGCGCTGGGCGCAGAGCGGTTCCTTCACCCGGGGTTACGACGCGCTCGAGCCTGAGGAGGCCGTCGACCTCTTCTTCCGGGGCCGCACGCTGATGACCCTGGCGCCCAGCATGCTGAGCTCGCTCATCCTGGAAAACCAGCTCGCAACGGGCATCGAGGTGGGCGTCTTCGCCTTCCCTCGGGCCGAGGACGGGGAGGTACCCGTCGCCCTGGACGGAGGGCACCACGGGTGGGTGATCCCGGCGTCGAGCCGCAACCAGGACGCGGCCATCGACTTCCTGGACTACCTCCTCTCACCCGAGGCGGGCTCGCTCATGCTCTCCCGGGGCGCCCTCCCGGCCCACCGGCTGGAGGAGCCCGAACCCGTGGCCGCCTTCCAGGCCGAGTGGCTGCACCTGCTGGAGGAGACCGAAAGGGGGCTGCGCCTGGACTACGCTCCCGTCAGGGGCTTCAACGAGGTGATGGAGGGCCAGCTGCAGGTGCTGATGGCGGGGATGATCCCGCCCGAGGAGCTCGCTCGCAGGCTCCAGACGGCCTACGATGCAGCCGAGCGCGTTCGATAGCGCCGCGGCGGGTCGTAGCCGGGCCGTTCCGGATGCCCGGGGGCTCAGGGGAGGGCCGGTTCTCCGGTCCCTCCCCTGGGCCGGCCCGGACCTGGCCCTCTACGCCCTGGGCCTGGGGTGGCCGCTCGGTTGGACCGCCTGGCTCGCGTTCCACCGGTGGGACGGGCTGGGGTCGCCCGAGTGGTCGGGATGGCAGAACGTGGAGGACCTCCTGCGGGACCCGCTCTTCCGCCTGAGCCTGGGACGGACGGGGCTCTGGCTCCTCCACGCGGTGAGCTGGCCGGTGGCCGGCGGGGCGCTGCTGGCCTGCCTCGCCTACCTGCTGCCGGCGCGGCTCCGACGCTGGGCGGCGCTGCTGAACCTGCTGCCGGCGCTCCTGCCGCCGGTGGCCATGGCGGTCGCCTGGGGCAGGCTCTACCACCCGCAGGCGGGCGCGCTCGCCCGGGTGATGGCACCCGTCGCACGGTGGGCGGGGGCCCCCGCAGCCTGGGCCCCACCCGCCTGGCTCGCAGATCCGAACCTGGCCCTGCACGCCCTCTACCTGCCCGTGGGGCTGGCCGCCCTGGGGCTGGTGACGATCCTCTTCCTCGCAACCCTGGAGCGCCTGGAGCCTGCCCTGTGGGAAGCGGCGCTGGTGGACGGAGCGGCACCGGCCCAGGCCGTGCGCCACGTGCTCCTGCCCGCCCTGCGCCCGGTGCTGCCGGCGGCGATCCTCTCGAGCGGGGCCTGGTCGCTCCAGAGCTTCGGCGTGGTGCTGGAGACCACCGGGGGCGGCCCCGCCCATGCCACCCTGCTGCTCTCCGTCTACACGCTGCGCATGGCCTTCGACGCGGGGTGGTGGGGGAGAGCGGCGGCGGCAGGGATCCTTCAGGCCGTGGTGGCCGGCGGGGCGGTGCTGCTCGCGGCGGGGCGCGCTGCCCGCATCCTGGGTGGCGAGCCCGTTCCCCTGGGAGGTGGCGGGAGCATGCCGCGCCCGGCCGGTGCGCACTCGCGGGCCAGCCGGTGGCTGGCAGGCCTCGGGGCAGGCGCCGCCCTGACACCCTTCCTGCTCAGCCTGCCTGCCCTCTACTGGCTGGCGGTCGTCGCGTTCCGGAGCCGGCGGGAGCTCCTGCTGGGCCCGCCGCTCACGCCGGACCCGGCCCACTAGGACAACCTCTCGGCCGCCCTCACGCAGGGCGCGGGCCAAGCGACCCTCACGAGCCTGGGGCTGGCCCTGGCCGCAGGTCTCGTGACCCTCGGCACTGCCGTGCCGCTGGCTCTGGTCCTGAGCGGGCGGCTGAGCCGGGTGCGCGCCAACGCCCACCAGGACGCGGGTGCGGGCTTGCGGCGGGTCCTGACAGTGCTGGTGCTCTTGGGGCTCTTTCAACCGGAAGCGGTCCTCGCGATCCCATGGTTCCACATCCTGGCCCGCACGCCATCCGGTGGGCTTGCCCCGGTCCTGGTGGCGCTCGAGACGGCCCGGGCGCTGCCCGGCGCCCTGGCCATCGGCCTTTTCGCCCTTCGCCGGCTCCCGCCCGAGCTGCCTGAAGCGGCGGCCATGGACGGGGCGACGCTGGCGCCCCTTCACCCGAGGGGTGCTCTTGCCCCTTCTGGGGGGGAGCCTGGCGCTGGCCGGGGCGTGGGGTTTCCTGGTGAGCTGGGGCGAGCAGACCCTGCCCACGCTGGTGACCCGGGGGCGGGCGGTGCTCACCCTGCCTCTAGCCATCTCCACGCTGGGGGCCAGGAACACCACCGATCCTGGCCTGGTGGCCGCGCTCACCCTCTTCCTCCTGGCCCCGCTAGCGGTGGGGGCGGCGGGGGTGCTTGGGAGAGCCCTCCTCAGGGACAGCGTGGGTGGCCGCCGGTGGTAGGCGGACCACAGACCGCCTTAGCATCGGCCTTACGTGCGTCACGAACCCCGGGACGGCCAGAGAGAGCTTGTCCAGCACCTCTGCAGGCGACAGACGCGGTTTTCGGGTATCTGCAGCCTGCTGCTTCAACGGACTTCGTTGAGGATATCCGGAGACCATACCGGCGAGTAGACACGCTTCTCCGCGAGCCTGAGCAGCAAGTCGCGTAGAGGTGCCTGATAGAGAACGCATGCGTCGAGCACCACGAGCAGGGCCATAGTCCGACTGGCCGATCAGTCGTGATAGAGGCCGAGGTCCTCGCTCATGCCTGTGATTCTGGCCAAGCTCCTCCGACGCGTCTTCATCAGCTGATCTCTGTAGCGCAAGAGGTCGTGAACGCGCACGCGCCGGTGCGAGCCTATCTTGTGAAAGGGGATGCTCCCACCTTCCAAGAGCCGGATCAGTTGCGGCCGGGAAATGCCGAGGATGTTCGCGGCTTGCTGGGTCGTCAAGCTTTTCTCCACTTCGACCACCGCTGCACGATATCCACCCGCCAGCAACTCGGCACCCCGGGCCATGAGCTGCAGAAGCACTCTGGGAACTTCCACGCCCTCAACGTCATCAGAAGACAGACGGGCTGTCGCGCCGCGAGTGGCAGCGGTCGCAAGCAGTTCCCTCAAGCGCTGGAGCTGTTGCTTTTCCCCGCGACCCGCCCCCCTGGTGGTCGCTACCATTCGACGTCATCTCCTGTTCCGTGGTGCACCCATCGTATCACAGCGCGCCGCTAAACGCAATAAACGAACGGGATGACCGTCGATGTGCCTGTACCAGCCGGCGACTCGCCGATGGCGTCGCTACTTCTTACCGCGGCCGGCCTTCCGCAAGGAGCGGGCTTCCTTGCGATCGGTTACCCCGAGGTCCTCGGCGATCTCCTCATGCCCGCCCGATAGCTCCAGGTCGTGGAGGTCGTCCGCGAACGTGTCCAGACGGGCCGGCTTGCGGGGTGGCCGCCCAGGGTTGCGGGTGTTGGGGGCGTTGCTGGGGCCTCGATCCGACATGATCCGATCCCTCCCTGCGGTAAGATGTGCCGGCGGGCGCGGCGGGCATACCTTTCCGGCGGGCAGGGTGGTAGGGGGGCCATGATGCAGCCGGCGCGGCGGCAAGGCCACTGGACCTGCGACACGGTGGCGGCCCTTCCCGCACGCTGGGCCCGGGGAACGGGTCACTCGACGCGGGGGAGCAGCGTTCCCACCAGGGCCGAGAAGACCACCACCGCCCACGGCGGCACCTTCCAGAAGGAGAGCAGGGCGAAGGCGACCAAGGCCGGCGCGACATGCGGCGGCGCCAGGATCGCCTTGGTCCAGATGGGCTCGTAGAGGGCGGCCAGGAGGATGCCCACCACCCCCGCGTTGACGCCCCGCAACGCAGCAGCGATGCCCGCCCGGCGCCGGAGGCCCTCCCAGAACGGCAAAGCCCCCGCGACAAGAAAGAACGAGGGAAGGAAAACGGCGACCAGGGCCAGTGCCCCGTACGCCCACCCGCCCATGGCCGTGCCCAGGTACGCAGAGAAGGTGAAGAGCGGCCCCGGCACGGCCTGAGCGGCTCCGTAGCCAGCCAGGAACTGAGCGTCGCTGACCCAGCCCGGCGGCACCACCGCCGACTGCAGGAGCGGCAACACCACGTGCCCGCCGCCGAAGACCAGGCTCCCGGCCCGGTAGAAGCTCTCCAGCACCGCAAGCGCCGGTATCCCCGTGAGCGCCCGCAGAAGCGGCAGCCCCACCAGCAGTCCGAAGAAGAGGATCGACGCGACCAGGGCGCCGCGGCGGGAAGGAAGGCCCGTCGCGGCGGTGGCCGCAGGACCGCCCGGGGTCTCGTCCCTCGGCAGGAGCGCCCACCCCAGCACCCCCGCGGCGGCGATGACCGCCACCTGGGTGACGGCTGAGGGCCAGGTCAGGGTGACGACGGCGGCGGCCACGGCCAGAGTGGCCCGCTCCCGGTCGGGGGCCAGGCTCTTCCCCATGGACCAGACCGCCTGGGCCACCACCGCCACGGCCACGATCAGGAGTCCCCGGAGCCACCCACTGCCGGTGATGTCGGCGCCCTGAAGCGTCCGGGCGAAGAGGGCGAGCGCCACCGCGGAGGGGAGGGTGAAGCCCAGCCATGAGACGATCCCGCCCAGGAGGCCTGCCCGCAGCATGCCCACCGCGATGCCCACCTGGCTGCTGGCGGGACCGGGAAGGAACTGGCAGAGGGCCACCAGGTCCGCGTACCGTCCTTCGTCGAGCCAGCGGCGGCGCACCACGTACTCCTGGTGGAAGTAGCCCAAGTGGGCAATGGGCCCGCCGAAGGAGGTGAGGCCCAGACGAAGCGTGACGCCCAGGAGCTCCAGGAGCACGGGAAGCCGGCTGCCGGCGGGCACGGAGCCAGGGGTGGCAGGGGCCGCGACAGGGGTGTAGGTCGCTGGCGGGCGATCTCGGGTCATGGCGTCCCCCTTCGTGCGTGGCGCCAGGCTGAAGCTGCAGGCCGCGGCCCTGGGGCGGGCCGAAGGTCGTCGCCGCTGCCATTCTGATGGCTCTCTGTTGTGAAGACCATCACGACTTGGTAGGCCGTCCATGTTCGGGGGGCAGGGGCCGGCATGGCAGTGGAGAAGGCAGCGTTAGGCTGGCTGCGCTGGCCGGAGAGGGACGCGGGAGGGAAAGCGATGGATGCGGAGGGCGACGAGCGATTCGGCCTGCCCGCCGGTACGCTGGCGGGCCAGGTAGCGGTGGTGACCGGGGCGGCGCGGGGGATCGGACGGGCGCTCGCGCTGCTGCTCGGCAGGCTGGGGGCGAGGGTGGTGATCGCCGACCTTTCCCCGGCGGGCGCCGACGTCGAGGCGAGCGTTCGAGCCGAGGGCGGGTCGGCCTTCTTCGTGCCCTGCGACGTGGCCGACGCGGAGGCGGTGGGTCGACTGGCGGCGGAGACCCACCGGGCCTTCGGACCGGTGGACCTCCTGGTGAACAACGCCATCCACTGCCCGGTGGTCGCCGTGTCCGAGATGGACCCCGCTACCTGGGACCGGGTCATGGCCGTCAACCTGCGGGGGACGTTCCTTTGCGCCCGGGCCTTCCTGCCGGACTTGGTCGAGCGTCGGGGCACGATGGTGAACATGGTCTCCGCCGACGCCATGCCACACCTCTCTGCGTACGTGGCCTCCAAGCAGGGCATCGCGGGGTTCAGCCGCTCCCTGGCGGCGGAGGTGGGCGAGCAGGATGTCAAGGTGGTCGCCTTGGCGCCGGGCATGGTCGACACGCCCGGCCTGCGGGTGGCCGCCCGCGATCTCGCACCGCGCATCGGCATGGCGCCCGACGAGCTCCTGGCCATGGCCATGCCCGCACCGCACGCGGCGTTGGCGGCGGTGCTGCTGGCACGGGGCGCGGCGTCCCGGTATCACGGCGAGCAAGTGGACGGCTACACCGTGCTGGAAGAGGCCGGCTACGGCCACCTGGCGCGGCCGTCCGGCCCGCCTGCCCAGCCGGTGCATCAAGACGGTCCCCAGGCGGTGCGTTCGGACCAGCCGGGGGTGGAAAGGGGCCGCAAGACGGCGAAGGGGGAAGGAGGAGCGGCCCCGGCCCTACTGGCCCGCCGGCTCCACACAGCCCTGACGGCCACGGCGCAGGAGCTCGAACGCCTGCCCGTCTTCGCCCGCACGCTGGCCCGGCAGGGGTTCAAGAAACAGGTGGGCCTGGGCGTGAAGGAGTCCGTGGCCCTGGCCGAGAGGCTAGCGGAGCAGATGGCGGCCAGCGACTCCCCGCCCGGTAACCCGGACCTGCACCGCTGGCTGACCGGTCTGGCCGGCTACTTCCACGGCGTCCCCGCCCAGACGGCTCGTTTCACCCGAGACGAAGCCATGCTGGCCGAGGTTGGGCGAACCATGGCCGAGCGGGAAGAGATCGTTCGGGCCCTGCAGGCGGCGGTTGAGCGGGCTGGAACACGGCCGATGTAGAGCTGCACATACGGGCGTTTGGACCCTTCACTCCGGGTACTGAGGCGGCGGCGTGCCGCGGCTCCCGACGACGCGGGGATACGTGGCGCCTGGCTCCCTCGGCACCGCGCCCAGGAACCGGACGTTGTGCCACCACTCGTCGCCGAAGTCGAAGAGGTACTGGAACTGCTGTCCCGGCTCGAACCCGAGCTCATCCAGTGTGACATCCAGCGTGCTCGGGAACTCCTCCGAGCCGGGGCTCCAATAGGCGTCTTTGCTCCGCCATCCCCGGCGATCCATGAAGAAGGCGTAGGCGTGGTCCCAGTCCCAGTCGAAAGCTGCCTGGATGGCGTCGTGGAGCTTGTCGAGGGGCTCGCCGGCGGGAAGCTCCACCACCCGCGAGACGCCGTATCCCGTCAGGGTGACGCGGAAACGGTAGACGCCAGCAGGGGCCTCCTCTATGGCAGCACTTGCCTTGCGGGCCCTGGCCTGGGTCAACTCCTGGGCGATCGGGACCCCGGGTTGCCCGGGCTTCACCCGCCACTGGACCCGCGTGCGGCCCGCACGCACCAGGGTGACCGCGCTCGTGTCTTCGTCCGACTTGAACAGGCAGGCGGGCCCGTAGGCGACCAGACCGAATCGGCCGGTCGGGGACGGAACGTCGGTTAGGAAGAGCAACTCGGGATCATGATAGGCCAGGTGCTCCAGAGGACTCGCGGGATACTCCCTGGACCAGGAGAGGTCGGGCAGGCTGTGGAGGATCGCCGCCGCGTAGGGCACGATCTCCTCCTCCTGGACGTACGCCCGCAGCACCTCGGCCCACTCCTCGTCCTGCCGGCGGATACGCTCGTCGTCCCGATCCTCCGCTGGCTCCACGTCGATGACCACCTCACCTGCACCAATGCGCAGGGTCACGACGATCGAATCGTCGGGGCGAAGGCGGGCTCCCGCTGGCGGCTGGAAACCGACCCATCCGGGGACGAGATCGTCATCGTCGGCCGGCTCCCGCCGACCGCGGGTCGCCCGCGTCTCGACGCCCTGAAGCGGCCTGGTCGAAGGCCCCACGAACCGGACGGGGGTATCCCTGTGGCCCTTTCGGTAGAACAGCATGAGATCGAGAACCGAGTCGAGGGGAATCGCCTGGTAGTGGAACATCCGGTCGGTCACCGGCAGGCGCAGCCGGATACCGTCCAGCACCGGCCAAGGTGGGACGAGCCGGTCCTTCCGCACGATCCACCGCAGGTGGAGTTGCTCCAGCGCCCTGTCCAGGGAGGAGCGGCTGGTGCGGCTGCTCCCACGGCGCTGCCGGATCTCCTCCAGCACCGAGTCGAGGGAGATTGGCGCGCTCTGCTCCAGCAGGAGATCGAGGAGGTCGTCTTGATACTCGCGGTAGCGCACGTTCGAGAAACCTCCTAATCTACGGGTCAGAAGGTCCGGGTCCACGCCCGGACTGAGACGGGGGCGCCGGCCGCCACCAGAGGGTCCTGCTGCACCACGGCCTCCGCCGCCTTGAGGCTTGAGGCGCGCAGCACGTACATGCCGCTCAGGTCGCCCAGGCGCAGGTTCGCGGCAGCGGTCTCCTGGGTGGAGGACGGGCCGGCCATCCACAGGGAGCCCCTCCGCCGGAGGGTCTGGAGGTACTCCACGTGGTGCTCCACGGTCTCTCGAACCACGTCGTCGTGCCGCCCGATGGCGACCACGAAGTGGGCCTGCTCCGTAGGCCACGGTGCCCCGGCGCGCTTGGCGGTGTCCAGCGAGCCGTAGTACCCTTCTTCCAAGAAGAAGATGGGCCTGAGGGCGAAGTACTGCTCGGGCGGGCCTCCCTCCAGGCAGGAGGCGTCGATGCTCCCCGCCACTATACGGCCGAAGATCAGCACCTCATCGCCGAACTCCTTCACGCTGTCGAGGACGCACTCCAGATGGGCACGGCACTCCTCGACCATGGGGGCGGCCACCTTCGCGGCGGGCTTCAGGGTGAGACCGGATTTCTCCAGTCGCTGGAGCCCATGATGGCGAGCCATCTCCCAGGCCCGGTCGGCCAGGGGTTCCCCGGGGATGTTGACGACGAACTCGCCGGTGGCGAGAACGTTGCGGTAGGTCGTGTGCTCCTTGTTGCACCCGAAGGCGAGAATCGGACCTGCGAAGGCAGCCATGGTGATCCAGCTCTTGGGTGCCACGTTGGGCTCGCCGTCCGAGTCGACGGTGGACACGAGGACGATCTGGCCGGGCAGCACGGAGGGGTGCCACGCATCCTTGTCCAACACCAACGGGACCTTCTCGGAAGTCATCCGAATCCTCCTTCCGAACACGCTGCTCATCAGAACCCGTCGCGACCGCCTTCGCCATGGGGTATCCCTTCGCCGCGGGTGCATGCTCGGGCAACAGGCCTAGGATCGCGGCCAACCCGGGCGTCTCTAAACGTCCGCCAGAAAGGACCTTGACCCCTACACTGGTGTCAGGCTCTATGATGAACAGGGAGACCTGCAAGGTCGGGAGGTGAGTGGCGTTGCTCATTGGTGAGCTGGCGCGGCGGACCGGAGCGAGTGTGCGGTCCCTCCGGCACTACGAACGGACGGGACTCATCCACTCGAGCCGGCGCGGCAATGGGTACCGTGAGTTCGACGAGGCTGCCGTGGAGCGTGTCAGGCACATCCGGGCCCTTCTCGGCATGGGCTTCAACCTTGACGGTATTCGCCCGCTGTCCCACTGCTTCGGCGGACCGGGGCCTGCCGGCGGGCCGTGCGAGACGGCCATCGCTCTGTACCGCCACAAGCTTGAAGCGGTCGACGCGCGCATCCGAGAGCTCCACGTGCTCCGGAAGCACCTCGTCGAGCAGGTCGACCGGTTGGAGGCCCGACGAGCGTGGCAGCGCACCGAGCGAACCCATGCAAGGAGGCGGAGGATGAGTGGCGCTGCAGATGCAGAAGACCTCTCGGGGGCTTGAGGGTAAGGTCGCCGTGGTGACGGGGGGAGGCTCCGGCATCGGGCGGGCGACGGCACTTCACTTCCACTCGGCAGGGGCAAAGGTCCTCGTTGCCGGCCGGCGTGCCGATGCGCTCGCGGAAACAGTGGCGGGTCGCCCTGACATGGCCTGGGTGACGGCCGACGTTCGGCGGGAGGACGATGCGGCCACGGTCATCGCGACAGCCCTCGAGCTTTGGGACCGGATCGACGTGCTGGTGAACAACGCGGGTGTCTTCAGCCGCGGCCCCTTGGAAGAGGTGACCACCGGGCTCGTACAGAAACTGTTCGAGACCAACGTGCTCGGGCCAACCCTCCTGGCAAAGGCCGCGGTGCCGCACCTCAAGGTCACCCGGGGTTCCATCGTGAACGTGTCCAGCACGTTCGGGCATAAGGCATCTCCCATGATCGGCCACTGCGCTGCCAGCAAGGCGGCCCTCGAGCATCTGACCCGCTGCTGGGCCCTGGAGCTTGCTCCTCACGGGGTGCGGGTCAACGCCGTGGCGCCGGGCCCCACGGAGCCCCCCGCACTCGCTGCCTCTGGTCTGCCACCGACGGTCACCGACACGATCAAGAACGAGGAGGCGAGGAAGGTCCCGCTGGGCCGCCGGGGTGAGCCCGACGATGTCGCCGCATGGATCGTCGCGCTCGCCAACCCCGGGTCCGCGTGGGTTACCGGGCAGGTTCTCTGCGTCGATGGCGGGTTGAGTGTCGCGTGAACCCGGGAGTGGGAGACTGTTCCGACTGGTGGTGCTTCCCAGGGGGTTCGCTGGTTGCCACGCTGAACCTTGGGAGCTGCTTTGCGAGACTAGTGGTCCGGATGGACCTCTCTCTAGGAGTCAGGAGCGTCGTCAGCCGTGCCCGCACGCCCGAGCGACTGATGGATGAGCGAGGCGCGGAGTTCGGCGAAGAACGCGCGAAGGGCACCGAAATCCTGCTCGTCGACGTCGAACTCCTCTCGCCGCAGGCGGTCCAGATGGCCGATCATGACGGCGAGAACGTGCGGGTCGAAGCCGGGATCCTTCTGACGTGCCCACGACATCATCGCATCGATCCCGAACCTGGCGGCCAGCACGTAGACGTCTACGAAGTCGCGAGCCTCCGCCCTGCCGAAGAGGGCGAGGAGCTTGTCCGCTGCCAGTTCCTCGACCTGCAGGACGCGACCGATGGGGGTCTCCCCGGGCTCCATGAGCCGGTAGTCGTAGCCGATGTCTACGAGAGCCTCTTCGCCCGCGGGCTCGCGAACACGGAGGCGTGCGAACGAAGGGGACGCGTGGATCACCTGGAAATCCAAGCCCACCTCGGCGAGGAGCTCGGCAAAGCGGTGGAAGACCGCCGGTACTTCCTCGACCACGGGCGTGAAGAAGTCGAGGTCCTGGGTCTGGCGCGAGACATCATTTCGGAAGACCAGCGCAGCACCGCCGGCCAGGGCAAAGTCCTGAGCCTCGGGCATGCTCAGGAAGAGACGTGCAAGGCGCTCCTGGAAGGGTGACAGCATCCCCTAAACACCGCCCCTTGGGGCCTCTGGATCGATGCCTCGCTTCAAGACGAAGTAGTCCCGCCATGCCGCACGCACGTTCGCGGGTAGCACGAGCTCCTTCCACATGGTGAGGAGCTGGCCGGGATCGATGTACGTTCGCACGTCCTCCGACCGGCCCTCGCGCAGCACGATCTCGTACACCCGACGCCTGTCGGCGGGGTCATCCAGGTCGTACTCCCTGGGTCCGCTCCACTTCAGGTGCAGGGGCAGCCTCACTCGCCCCGAGACGTGCGCCACCGTTTCTCACCTCCGGTGTTCCGCCGGAACCACGTGATCTCGACAGAACCGGCCTCGCGGCGTGCCGCCGAGCATCTGGGCCGAGTGTAGTATGGTGAGGCCACTCAGGTCAACGGGGGGGCTCTGCCTGTGCCGGTCGTGGATCCGTTCACGGCCCCCCCAGCCGATCCTCCAGGGATTCGTAGAACTTGCTCAGGACCCTCAACGATCGGGTGGCCACCGCCTTGGTCCCCAAGGCTTCGGCAGCCGGGGCGAGAGCGGCCGCGACGTCCCGTCGGTGGACCATGATGCGTCCCGGGATCGCGCGCGTTCGTTCCACAGTGGTGAAAAGGAAGTCCGTCATGTTGAAGACCTCGGTGGCAGCCGAAACCTCCGCGTTCAGGGCGAGGCCGTTGTCGCGATCGACACAAAGGGCCGCGAAGGCGTGCCGGGGCGGCGTCCCGCGCTCGCCCAACTGGATGGGCAGCGGCCAGAGGTCCATCTCCCAGGCTGTGGCCGCCTGCCTGAGATACTTCCGCAGCTTCTGCGCGCGGGCTTGGTCCACGGGGAAGTGTAGAGGGAGCGGTGCTCGAGGGGAGACCTGGGCCCACCCTCGGGTCCACCGGCCGTCGTCTTCGCCGCGCGGATCCTGACTGGATACACCCTTCGGGCCGTGCTGAGACCCAGCCGACGGGACACGGGCACGGCCGGGCGGTATCAGGGTCATGACCCTGTACGTGGCTGCCCCCGAGCCTGGGTCCTCCCGTTCCATCATCCACCGGTCCTGGGCGGCTGGCTGCTCCCGGGTCTCCTGAGCAAGGAACGTCGCCTGACGGAGAAGGGTCGTGAAGAGCCGCACCTGCTGCTCGTTCAGCCGTGTCGGGAAGTACCCGGGCTCCGCGGAGCGGAAGACAGGCCAGGCCTGCTTACCTCGGAACGAGAAACCCAGATCCCGGTAAAGCGCCCGTTCCTCAGGGCTCACCTCGTCGCGGGAGCCCAGGTCGAAGGAGAGATACCGGCCGCAGGCGATGCGAGCCTCGAACTCGATGGAGCTCAGCGGCTCCGCGCGACCCATCTGCATGTACGTCCAGAACCCCTCGGCTCCGGGGAAGGCGAGCAGGCCGAAGACCTCTCCGTTCCTCCCGAGAACGCTGCAGAAGAAGACCTCGCCCGACACCGGGTCCTGCACGCCGAAGGCGGGTGCATCCCAGAGCCACCGCCAGGGCGCGAGCTCGGCGAACTCCAGCGCTGCGTCCAAGAGCAGCCGCCAAAGGTCTGGATCTAGCTTGCCCTTGCTCGACGTCTTCGCCACCGGCCGTCCCTCCCTCCCGCCCTCCTACTCCAGCCTGCTGGGGAATCCCTTCCAGGTGGGGAGGGCGGGGGGAGGGGCACGTCACCCCGTGGATGCTACACCTCTCGGCGCCGCAGGGCTGCGTGGGCCAGGAACAGGGCCAGGCCGGTCCAGGCTACGGTCACCAGGGCGGCCCTCCAGAGGCCGGGCACCGGCTGGGCCAGGGCCACCTTGGCCAGGTCCGCCACATGGACGGGAAGCCAGCCCGCCAGGGCACGGCGGAAGAGCGGCACCAGGCTGAGCCCCATGGGCACCGCGATGGAGGCAGCCACCACGCCCATCTGGCTGCTCAGGAGCGAGCTGAAGACCAGGGTGGAGCCCAGGATGAAGAGGCCGTACAGGCTGAAGGAGAGGGCCGCGACCAGCACCGCCCCCCACGCGAGGGGGCCGAAGAGCATCTGGGTGTAGTACGCCGCGGCCACGGTGCCGAGGACCACGGAGCCCACCACCACCAGCCCGAGCACCGCCCACTTGGCCAGGAGGTACCGGGCCCTGGAGTAGCCCAGGGTGAGGACCACCGCCGCCTGGCCCAGCTCGATTTCCCGGGAAACGGCGCCCATGGCCGCGAGGATGATGAAGAGCACCCCGAGCTGCCGGTACTGGTCGAAGACCTGGCCCAGGATCGCCGGCGGCGGGAGCGGCGGGATCTCGATGACCGCGCCCTCGGGCAGCCCGGACATCTGCAGGATCTGGGGCATGAAGTGGGTCGCGAGCGGCTGGCTCACGCCGAAGAAGACGAGGGCCAGCAGCAGGAAGAGCAGCTTGTGGGTGCGCAGGGCGTCGAGCCACTCCTTGCGCAGAAGGGCACCCAGGTTCACCGGCCGTTCACCACCCGGAGGAAGACGTCTTCCAACGAAGCCTTGCTCTTGGCGAACCGGAGCACCGAGACCCGGGGGAGGGAGGCCAGGGTCCGCATCGCCTCGGGTGCCTCTTCGTCGCCGGTGAGGGCCAGCACCAGGGTGGGGCCCTCCACCCAGGAGCCCTGGACCCACGGCTGCTCCGAGAAGACGGCCTGCACCCGCTCCAGCTCCCCGTCCGTCCCCGCCAGCTCCACCTCGTAGCGGGCGGGAACCTCCCGGCGGAGCTCAGGCATCGTACGCTGCAGCAGCGCCCGCCCGTCCCGCATGATGACCACCTCGTCGCAGACCCGCTCGGCGTCGTCGAGGATGTGGGTGGACATGATCACGCAGCGCTCCCGCTTGATCTCGCCGATGAGGTTCAGCACCTCGTGGCGGCCCACCGGGTCCAGGGACGAGACCGGCTCGTCCAGCACCACCAGGTCCGGCTCGTGAAGCAGGGCGGCGGCTAGGCCCAGCCGTTGCCTCATGCCGCCCGAGAAGCCGCCCACCCGCCGGCGGCCCGCACCCTCCAGACCCACCTGCCGGAGCCAGCGGGGCACGGCCTCCTTCAGCTCGCCGGACGGCATTCCCACGGCGGCACCCACGAACTCCAGGTACTCGCGCCCGGTCATCCACCCGAAGAGCCCCGGCTGCTGGGGGAGGTATCCGATGCGGCGCGCCCGGCTGGTGATGGCGCCGCCGTCGATGCGGGTGAGCCCCAGGAGGCTCTTGAGGGCCGTGGTCTTGCCGGCCCCATTGGGCCCCAGGAGGCCGAGGCAGCCCGAGGAGGGCACCCCGAAGCTCAGCCCGTCCAGCGCCCGGACCTCCCCGTACCGCTTCTCCACCTCCTGAAACTCGACCAGCGCCTCCCGCGTCACGCCGACTCCACCTTTCCCCAGAGCAGGTAGCCCAGCGGCCCCAGGGTGCTCACCAGCAGGATCACCAGCGCCCAGACCCACCGGGTGTGCCAGCGCACCGCGCGGGGCTCCTGTTTCGCGAGGTCCTGCAGGGCGTAGGCCTTGAGCAGCAGTTCCACCACCACCAGCGGCCAGAGGAGCCTCAGGATCTCCATGCCGTGCCCTCCTTCGGGGTGGGACGCAACCCGGAACGCCCCAGCCTTCACATGCCTCCATACGGATCAACGCATCCGGGGCCCGGGCGTTCGGGTGGATCGATCGATCTTGGGCCTGGTGACGGCGGATCAGGCGTGCCGGGAGCCCAGGAGGTCGCCCCGCGGGACAACCTCCAACCGCGTCATCATCCCGCCAGGGAATTCCCCCTCGTTGGTGGCGTGGTACAGGTCGCGGTCGAAGATGTAGTACTCCCCCGGCGCCCGAGCCGTCAGGATGACGTCACAGGTCTGTCCGGGCGCCAGGGTCAGCGTATGCTTCTCATAGGTCGCGTCCAGGGCCGGCGTCCTCAGGGGGTAGCCGTCCTCGGCCACCACCCGGACCGACAGGCCGCCGAAATGCAGCGCATGAGGATAGAAGGCCGTGTTGACGCAGCGCAGCAGGACGCGCTGCCCGGTCGTGGCGGTGACGCGCGCGCCCAGGGGCTGGCTCGAATCGTTGTCGGGCGCCAACGTGTCGGGGAAGGCCCGCCCGTTGATCATCCACCCATCGGGCGCGTAATCGAGCGGGTCGTGAGGCAGGCCGGAGGCGACAGCGTGGTGCAGCCGACTGTCCACCTCCCCGAGCACCAGCACGCGCTCCACGTCGTATTCCGAACCGGTGCCGGTCCCATAGGCCGTCCAGGTGGCCGGGTCGACCGGGTCGAGCCCCGCCGGCCGCACGATCAGCACGCCGGCGAGCCCCATCTGCACCTGCCGCTCCGGGTGGGTGCCGCTCTCATACCGGTACGTGCCCGGACGCGCCGCCTGGAACGCGTAGGCCACCGAATCCTGGGGTTCCGCGTGGGCCGTGAAGGATACCCACCGGTCGCCGGCGTCCTCCTCCGACCGGGGAACGAGGGGCTGGCCGGGAAAGATCATCGATACCGGCTCCGCCAGAGTGTTGTGGAGAACCACCTGCAGGGTGTCCCCCGCGGTCACGTCCAGGGTCGGGCCGGGGATCATGGACGGACAGGAGTCCATGGCGTACCCCCACACCGGGATGGACACCGGACCACCCGCGCCGGGCATCGCGATGGTCCCGGCCTTGGCCCAGATGTGCTTGATCACCGTCGCAGGCACGTCGTTTCTCTCCTCAGTCTGATGGTCAACTACGCCAGCACCCCAGCGTCCGGCCCCAGGGTGCCGGCGGGGTAGACGGCGATGAACGTCATGATCCCGCCGGGGTGCTCACCCCAGTTGGTCATCTGAAACTCGGAATGGGAGTGCAGGATGATGTAATGCTCCCTGATCCGGTTGAAGGAGGTGACGCCCACGGGGAGATCCCCCTTGTGGCCCAGGTAGGCGCTCCCGCTCCAGTAGGTCCAGCCGTCGGCGCCGATCACCAGGTTGCGCAGGTTGGGTAGGACCGTCGGGATCGGGTTGGCTGGGGTGAACTCCAGGCCGGTCCATTCGAAGATCATGTCGCAGGTCTCGCCGGCGCCCGCCCGCACCGTGAACCGCTTGTAGGACAGGTCGGACGCGCCGTTCCGCAGGAGGTGGCCGTCCAGGGCCACCAGGCGGGTGTGGTTCCCGTGGGGGTGGATCGGGTGGCCGTCGACCCCCGCGCCGGCGTACCGCAGCAGCACCCGCTCCCCGGGCTCCATCTCGATCAGCGTCCCGTAGGGCTGGTTGGGCAACTGAGGAACCCGATCCGGGGCCAGGGTGTCCGGGGCGCAGCGCCCGTTGAGGGTCCAGTAACGAGGACGGCGGGCTTTGACGTCATGCGGCAGCCCCAGCCGGACCGCCCGGTGGAATTCGGGATCCATCTCCCCGAAGATCATCAGGTACTCGCGGTCGTACTCCGTACCGGTTCCCGCTCCGTACGCCGTCCGGTTGGTCGCCGGGTCATAGTCGGCCGGATGGACGACGATGGCGCCGTACAGCCCCATGGGCACCTGCCGGTGGGGATCGGTCCCGCTCTCGTAAAGGTACGTTCCGGGACGGGCGGCGACGAACCGATAGGTGATCGTCTGGCCGGGCAAAGCCGCGGGCATGAAGGAGACCCGTCTGCCTCCCGCGTCCTGGGGCCGAGCCGGCTCCCAACCCCCGTCTCCCAGGACCATGACCTCCTCTTGACCCGGGAACCGGAGGGAGACCGGTTCCGCGAGCCGGTTGGTCAGGTTGACGACCACCTCGTCCCCCTGGTCGATGACCAGGGTCGGACCGGGCAACTGGGCCGGAACGTCCGGTGCACCCGCGAAACCCCACACATAGAGGCTGTTGCCGTCAGGAATGCTGACAAAGCCGTCCGTGGCCCACAGGTCCACGGTGCGCACCTGGGTCGTGATCGCTTCTTCCGTCATGCCCATGCCCCCCTGCCGTTCGCCGCGTCCAGCGCTACGACCGTGAGAGTAGCCCATCTACGGCATGCCGCGTCCTCGCCCTCTAGCGGTTCGGCTCCCGCTGGGGCTGCAGGGTGCCGTGGCGATGCACCTGGACCGTGGCGATCATGCCCCCGGGGGCAGCCCCGGCGTTGACGTTCTTGTGATAGCCACGGTTGTAGAACGGGTATTGCCCCGGGGCCGGGGCCGTGAAGAGGGCGTCGACCGTCTGGCCGGGGCTGATGGGCACCACGTTCCGCCAGGCCGCCAGATCCTCCCCGCCCAGGCCACGCAACCTCTGGGCATCGAGACCCACGATCCGGACGGGGATCCCCAGAATCTCCATGGCGTGCTCCTCATACCCCAGGTTGATGAACCGCAGCAGCACCCGTTCCCCCACGTTGGCCCGGATGCAGGTCCGCCAGGGCTGCTGGGGCAACTGCTGGCTTTCACCCTCGACGGTGTCGGGATAGGCTCGGCCGTTGAGCAGCCAATACTTGGGCCGGTAGTCGGTCCAGTCGTACTCCTGCACGTTGGCGACCAGGTCGTGGCCGACCGGGTCCAGCTCCATGAGGAATACCACGTATTCCCGGTCGTACTCGGTCGACGGGTCGTCATAGGCGAACTTCCGGCCGGCGTAGGCCGGGTCCCGCTCCAGGGCGGGCCGGACGATGACGGGCCCCACCATCCCCATCTGGATGTGCTCGGCCGGTTCAAAGTGGCAGTGGTACATGTAGGTCCCAGGGTCTTGGGGCTTGAAGTAGTAGGTGAAGTCCCGACCCACCGGAACCGAGATCGAGACCTCGGGCACACCGTCGTACAGGGGGATCTGGTTCGGGAACCCGTGCCAGTGGATGGTGTGGGAGTCATCCAGGTCCGGCCTTTGGGGGAGCCCCAGGTTGGTCAGGGTCAGGTAGATGTCGTCCCCCTCGCCGGCGTCGACCAGGGGCCCCGGGAGTTCGGCCTTGCCCCGGTCGGACCAGATCCTCTTCTCAGGGACGCCGGTGATCTCGACGAAGCCGAAGATGTAGTGGCTGGACCCGTCGGGCATCCGGACCCATCCGTCGGTGGCGCCGAGCCGCAAGTCCTTTCGCATGTCACCCCTCCTCAAAGGACCTCGTCCGCGCCCGGGTCCACGGCGGCGCCCTGGGGCCGGGCGTCTCCGTCGATGTCCCGCGAGGGCGCGTCGTAGCGCACACCGTCGACGGTGAACGCCGCCACGCCCCGGTCCACGACGGGTGACGGCGGCGTCAGGTGGTAGTCGCCCTGCCATTCGGGTGTCACGGTGACGATCCGGACAACCCTGAAGTCCGGCTCCCGCCGGAAGGCCACAGCGCTGAGGACGGTGTCGTACTCCTGAACGAAGCCGGGCGGGTTGGCGCCATCGTACACGATGTTCCCGATGCCGCTCCCGTACGGCGCGGACAGGTAGCAGTGGTTCGGCGTCACCTGCCGTGGCGCCGCCGTCCCGAAGACCTCCAGGTCGATGACCGTGCCGTCCGGTGCCAGTTGGCCCGCGACCGGGTCGAAGTGATAGGCCCGGTTGTCCCAGAAGAGGTTGTTGAAGAGAACCGGGTCGCTGAAGTCCGGGGCGCCCGGGGGCAGGGAGGCCTGGAAGGGCGCGCTGTGGCCCTCGCTGACCAGGCCGGCACCGTGGGGGAGGCCGTCGCTGTCCTCGGCCGTGGCCGTGGAGGCGTTCTTGGCGATGGTGTTGTTGAAGATTGCCACGTCGGAGGCGTCGTCGAGGGCGATGCCTCCACCCAGGTCCGTGGCCACGTTGTTGACGATCAGGTTGTTGTAGATCCGGACCGGGTGGGTTCCCGCCCGGAGGAGGCGGACGCCGCCGCCGTCGTCGTTGGACAGGTTGCCCTGGATCAGGTTGGCGTGGATCTCCACCGCCCCGGACCCGGCCGAGAGCGTCGCCGGCGGCAGGGGCTGCTCGCCGCCGATCAGGATGCCTCCCCCCTCGTCGAAGGCCGCGTTGAAGAGGATACGGTTGTGGTGAATGCGCCCGCCGGGGCTGAGCCCCAGGTGGGAGATCCCGCCCCCGTACTCGGCCGAGTAGTTGCCGCCGATGTCGTTGTAGGCGATCTCGTAGTCGTCGGCGCCGTTGAAGAGGCCGATGGCGCCGGCCAGGCTGATGCCGCCGTTGTTCAGGACGCGGTTGTGGTGGATGCGGATGTTCTCGTTGTGGTTGGTGCCGGCGTACGGCCTGCCCACGGTGATGGCCCCACCGAAGCCGCCGCCGTTGTATTGGATCACGTTGTTGCTGATCTCCAGGTGCCGGGCGAAGGCGTTGATGAGGATGCCCCCGCCCTCCTCGCCCCGGGCGCCGGTGAGGGTCAGACCGTCGATCTGGGCGTTGAACCGGCCACGCCGGCGGAAACGCCCATCCTTGGCGAGGACGGTGATCACCTGGCCCCGGGGGATCTCCTGGGGCCCGTCGAAGTCGATACCGGCCAGCTTGGCCTCCCGCGCCTGCTGTTGGTTGGCGAAGAAGCGGCCGTCGACGACGGTCCGCTTCCAGCCCATGCCCTGCAGCTTGACGTTCTTGTAGAGGATCGGGTTCTCGTAATAGGTGCCAGGCTGGATCACGATCAGGTCGCCGTCCCGGGCGCCGTCGATGGCCGCCTGGATCGTGGAGGTCGCCGTGGCGGTGATCACCCGCGGGTTGTACCCCCGGCCGAGGACGTGGAAGGTGATCCCCGTCGGGCTGACCTGTCCGTTGGCGGCGGTGACCAGGAGTTGGGCCGGGCCCGCGGGGAAGGTCGCCGGCACCGTGGCCTGGATCCGGGTATCGGTCCAGGAGGAGATGGGGATCGGCACGCCGTTCAGGGTGACCCGTCCCGTCCCGGCGCCGAAGCCGGTGCCGGTGAGGGTGACCGTACGGGAGGCTCGCCGCGTGACGTACACCGGGTCGACCAGGTGGACCTGGGGCGTCCCGGCAGGGAGGTCGATGACGGGCGGCTGGCTGAACTGGGCGCCGGGGAAGGCGACGAAGGCGGTGATCGGGAAGAGGGCCACGTCGGCGTAGGTGGTCTTGCCCGGCCAGACGTCGAAGACCAGCTTCAGGCTCTGATAGTTCGGGTTGTAGTTCGGGTTCGGGTCGTCGGGATCGCCCGGATCGTTGCCGATGACCTGGACCATGGCCGGGGCGACACCCGAGGGCGTCGGCACGTTCCGGGTGTAGGTGGACGGCAGCAGGACCTCGAAGATCCCGTTGGCGTCCGAGTGGACCGTGGTGAGCAGCTTCCCGGTGAAGTCGCGGATGCCGACCGGCGTGTTGGGGATGCCGCGCTTTTCCCCGTAGTAGATGAAGTTCGGATCAGTCTCGATGTTGACGTCGTCCAGGAGGAACCCGACGATCCGGCCGGGCACCGGGACGTCGGTGAAGAGGAAGAAGTCGGCCGCGGCGTTCTGCCCGGACTCGAGGGTGACGACCTTCCGGTCGCGGGCGGCGCCCAGGTACGGCGGCGGCATCAAGAGGGCCCGGAAGACGTCGCCCTCCGCCGTGTTTTCGGTCCCCTCCGCCAGGACTCGGTAGCCGGGCGGCGGGACCACCTCCACCACGTAGGTGCCGGGGTCCAACCCCAGGAAGGCGTAGCCGCCGTCGAAGAGGCCCTCCCGGACCTGGTTCGAGTTGTTGGGCACCTCCAGGCAAAGGGGATCGGCGGTCCCGTCCGGCCGCGGGCAGTCCGCCGGGTGCCGCCAGGCGTCGGTCTGGACCGAGTCCACCGGGGTGAGGCTACCGTCCGGCTCCTGACGGTAGAGGTTGACGGTGACGTTGGGGATGCCCGGCTCGTAATCCTCGACGGCGGCCATCCGAGGATCGGTCTCGTTACGCATGACGGCGTAGTAGACCACGCCGGTGATCCCGCCGTTGGTCACGTCGTCGGCCGTCCCGGCGATCCCGTCGGGACCGAGCAGGGGGTACCGCTTCATCCCCCAGTCGACCCGGTTGACCTTGGCGGCCCAGGTCAGCTCGGCCACCAGCAGGGCGGCCAGGCCGGCGCCGGGAACGGGCAGCGACGGCCGGGGCGGGCTCACGTTGGCGTCGGGCGCGGCGACGGCGCCGGTGACGCCGAACCGGGTGAAGCCCAGTTCGGCGACGGCGAAGCGCTCCAACTCGAAGACCTCGTCCAGGGAGAAGCTCCCGTCGGGGTCGGTCACGGTTCCGTACTGGACGCTGCCGTCCTTGAAGCGGGTCCCGACCGCGACGAAGGGGATGCCCGCCTCCCCGGGGTCCCGGACGCCGTTCTCGTTGGTGTCGTGGAAGACGGTTCCCTTGATCCAGCCAAACCACCGGGGGATGCCGACGTCTCCCATGGCCACCGTCTCGCCGGCGGCCACCTGCACCGTGCGGAAGGAGATGATGTAGTCCAGGGGTTCGTCCCAGATGGCCATCTGGTAGAGGCCCGGCGGCACGTTTTCGATGGTGAAGGTGCCGTCGGGGTTGCCCCGCCCCAGGTAGACCTGCTCATCGGTGTTGCCGATGTCGGTGAGGGCGATCCAGGGGCGGTCCACCGGCTCGCCCAGGACGATGGGGTTCACCGGCGGCGTGAATTCGACGACGGTCCGGACGCTCCCGGTGATCGTCCCGGTCAGCACGCCGGGCGCCGGGACCGGGAATTCCATCGGACGGACGAAACCGAACCAGACCAGCGGCACGCGGAAGCCCTCCCGCGGGCTGTAGCCGTCGTTCCCCTCCTCGATCCAGGCGTCGATGACGTGGGTGCCTTCGATGGTCGTCGTCTGCACCCAGTCGGTGCCGTCGGGCGGGATGGCCTGGACGCCGTACTTGCCGGGTGGCAGGTTGTCGATGAGGGCCTCGCCGTTGGCGTCGGTCAGGATCAACCCGCCGGTGTCGGGGACCGGGACGGGGTTGCCGTCGGGATCCAGGACCACGTTGCCGTCGCGGTCGCGCCGGTACTGGGTCCCCAGGGGGTTTCCGAAGGAGTCGACGGTCACCTCGCCGACCGCGTCCTGGATCACGATGCGGAAGCCGGGCAGGCCGGACTCCAGCGGGATGTCGTCCTCGCCGTTGACCGGGTGGTTGTCGTGGAAGACCCGGACGCGGATCTTGGAAAGCGGCAGCGGGTGCGGGTGGAGTTCGACCCTGACGGTCGTGTCGACGCCGGTGAGGGCAACCCAGTTCCCGCCCATCTTGTGCCCAGGCGCCAGGACGGAGACCAGGTAGTGGCCGGGTGGCAGGTCCACCGTGGGACAGGTGGCATCCCCGGTGGCCACCACCGGGCTGTGGCTGGCCCCCGGCCGCAGGGAGGGCCAGTTCGCCGGGTCGGAAGCGAAGGGGTCTCCTACGTTGTCCTCGTTGACGACGAACCTGAAATCGGTGACAGCGGCGCCTGTCTTCACCTGCACCACGTCGATGGTCAGCAGGGCCATGATCCAACCCCCCGGCGCATTCCTCCCCTGCCACCCGCGACCGAGAGAAGAGCAGGATCGACAGCAGCCTATGGCTCGTCTCGGGAATATGTGACAGCCTATCCTACCGCTTGAGGGTCGGGGGCTTTAGAGACCGCCACCCGGCAATCGTCCCCGACCACGAGCCGCACTCATGGCGCCCCCAACCGCTCCTCCCTGGAGTCGTAGAACTCCCTCGGGATCTCCAGGGAGGTGGTGGCCACGGCGTACTCCTCCAGGAATCCCAGGCCGCCGAAGAGCTCCATGGCGAGCCGCGCGCGCTCGGCAGCGTGGTCCGCGGTGCGCCGGGCAGCGCGCGGGCCTCACGGGCTCACGCGAGGCGAGGCCCATCCGAAGAGGCGCCCCAGTCCCTGCTGCACCGCGGGCCCCAGCCCCAGGACCATCACAGCCCCCGCCAACGCGGTGACCAGCTGCGGTCCCTGCATCATGCCTGCCACAGGCGCCGGCACCGTCACCAGGTGCGTGGCGGCGTAGCCCAGGAAGGCGGCCTTCAGGGCCGCTGCCACGCCGGCGCCCAGCCAGGAGGCCCAGCGCCAACCGAAGCGCCGGCCGGCACGGTGAAAGCCCCAGAAGACCAGCACCAGCAGCGCGTTCCCCGCAGCAATGAAGGGCACCATGGGTGCCGCGGGCGGCGGGATGATGCCCCGTGCCAGCGCGACCACCGGGGTGAGCACCCCCACCGAGGCGCCGTAGAGGGGCGGTGAGGTGAGGGCGGCGGCGAGCAAGACCGCGTTCACCACCGTCCCAGTGATCAGCTGGGGCCATCCCAGCAGCTGGACGGCCACAGCCAGCACCAGCAGCAGGGCGCTGCGGAGCAGGTGGTAGCTGTTCGCCGCCAGCGCGTGGCCGGCTTCCGCCGAGATCGAGCGACCTTCCATTGCCGATCCCTCCATTTCAACGATGGTTCCGCCAGAAACACCGTTCAGTTGTGCTGCGGCGAGGTATGGCCGTTCCTCACGGCCGCCCCCTGCTCCCCCTCGGCCTGCCCTTCGTCTGGAGCGCCCACACCGCCGGTGCGGGCCGCCGGATCCCCGTCCCCGCCCAGCAGCAGCTCGTTCAAGGGGAGGGGCGTGTAGCTGGTGTGGAGCAGGTGGTGCGCCTCCACGGAGCCGGGCTCACCCAGCAGGTCCCGGTAGACCCGCTGGATCGTCTCGTTCTCGTGGGAGGTGTGGGCGGGCTTCCTCGAGTCGATGGCATCGAGCCCCGCGCCCCGCCGCTGGACCCGCTCCAAGGGCGTGTGCCTGGGCTGGCCGCCGCCGTCGATGCAGCCGCCGGGGCAGGCCATCACCTCCACGAAGTCGTAGGAGCGGTACTCGCCGGTCTCCAGCAGCCTGCGGGCGCCCTTGAGGCCGCTCACCACCGCACAGCGCACTTGCGTGCCGTTCAGGTCGAACTCGACGGCGCGCAGGTCGTCCCAGCCCCGTACCAGGTGGAACTCGGGGCGGGCGGCGGTCTGGCCGGTGGCCAGGTGGTAGGCCTCCCGCAGGGCCGCCTCGGCCACGCCGCCGCTGGCGCCGAAGATGGCCGCCGCCCCCGTGGACTCGCCCAGCGGGTCGTCGAAGGGCTTGGGCGGCAGGGCGCCGGGGTCCACGCCCGCCTGGCGCAGCAGCCGGGAGAGCTCCCGGGTGGTGAGGACGATGTCCACGTCGGAGCGCCCGTCCGTACCCAGCTCCGGGCGGGTGGCCTCGTACTTCTTGGCGGTGCACGGCATGATGGAGACCACCGTGACCCGCTCGGGATCCACGCCGGCCAGGCGCGGGTAGTAGCGCCGCAGGAGCGACCCCATCATCCCCTGGGGGGAGCGGCAACTCGAAAGGTGGTGGACCTGGTCCGGGAAGTGGAGCTCCACGAAACGGACCCACGCCGGGCAGCAGGAGGTGAAGAGAGGGAGCTCCTTGCCGGAGCCCAGCCGGGCCAGGAGCTCATGGGTCTCCTCCATGATGGTGAGGTCCGCGCCGAACTGGGTGTCGAAGACGGCGTGGAACCCCACCGCCTTCAGCGCGCTCACCAGGCGGCCGGAGACGTCTGCGGGTATCCCCGAGCCATCCGGCTCCCGCCCCCGCGCCCAGGCTTCGCCCACGCTCACCCGCACGGCGGGGGCGATCTGGGCCACCACCACCCGCGTGGGGTCCTCCAGCGCCTCCCAGACCCGGCTGACGTCGTCCTTCTCGGTGAGGGCGCCGGTGGGGCAGACGAGGGTGCACTGGCCGCAGTAGGTGCAGCCGCTCTTCGCCCAGTCCAGACCGAAGGGTGGCGAGACCTGCATCCGCATCCCGCGGCGCACGAGGCCGATGGCCTCCACGCCCTGAACCTCGCTGCAGGTGCGCACGCACCGCTGGCAGAGGAGGCACTTCTGGGGGTCGTAGGCGATGGACGGACTGCTGGGGTCCGGAGGGAGGGGACGGAGGTCCGTCTCGTAGTCCCTGGAGCGGACGCCGTACTGCCGGGCCAGGGCCTGGAGGTCGCAGTCGTCGGACCGCTGGCAGAAGAGGCAGTCGTTGGGGTGCCCGGCCAGCATGAGCTGCAGCACGGCCCGGCGGGCCTCGAGCACCCGCGGGGAGTGGGTGAGGACCTCCATCCCCTCCCGCACCCGGGTGGCGCAGGAGGCCTGGAGGCGGCGGTCGCCCGCGAGCTCCACCAGGCAGAGGCGGCAGGCGCCGATGCCCGGCAGCCCTTCCAGGTAACAGAGGCTGGGTACGGGAAAGCCGCTGGAGCGCAGGACCTCCAGGAGGTTCGCGCCCGCCGGGGCCTCCACGGGGTGCCCGTTCACCCGGATACGGGCCGTGGCGGGCGCTGCTCCGGCGGCTCCGCTTCCGCTTGCGTGGGTCCCTGCATTGGCTGGCATGGCTCCCATGGCCAGACCCCCTAGGCCGCCGTGACGGCGGCGAAGTTGCAGATCCTGAGGCAGAGCCCGCACCGCTGGCAGAGCTCAGCGTCGATGTGGTACGGTTGGCCCTTCTCGCCGCCGATGGCGCCCTGGGGGCACGAGCGGGCGCAGAGCCCGCAGCCGGTGCAGAGGGCCGGGTCGATGGCGTAGGCCAGCAGGTCCGTGCACTGGCCGGCCGGGCACCGGTGCTCGAGCACGTGGGCCCGGTACTCGTCGGGAAAGTAGCGCAGGGTGCTCAGGACCGGGTTGGGCGCCGTCTGCCCCAGCCCGCACAGCGACGCCTCGCGCACGCTGCGGGCCAGGGCCTCCACCTTCCGGAGCACGGCCTCTCCGTCTTCTTCGGCCTCGCTTGCCGTGCCCGGCGCGTGCCGGCGGGTCATCTGCTCCAACATGCCGCAGAGGCGGTCCACCCCCACCCGGCAGGGGGTGCACTGGCCGCACGACTCCTCGCGGCAGAAGTTCAGGAAGAAACGGGCCACGTCCACCATGCAGTTGGTCTCGTCCATGACCACCATGCCGCCGGAGCCCATGATGACGCCCGCCTCCACCAGCGACTCGTAGTCCACCGGCGTGTCGAGCTGCTCCTGGGGCAGGCAGCCGCCGGAAGGGCCGCCCATCTGGACCGCCTTGAAGCGGCGCCCATCCGCCACCCCGCCGCCGATCTCCTCGATGATCCGCCGCACGGGCATGCCCATGGGGACCTCGATGAGGCCGGGCCAGCTCACCTTGCCGCTGACGGCGAAGACCTTGGTGCCCTTGCTGGTCTCGGTGCCGATGGAGGCGAACCAGCGGCCGCCCCGGACGACGATGTCCGGCACGTTGGCGTAGGTCTCCACGTTGTTGATGTTGGTGGGCCGCCCGAACACACCCTGCTCGGCCGGGTAGGGCGGCCGGGGCCTAGGCATGCCGCGCCGGCCCTCGATGGAGGCGATGAGGGCTGTCTCCTCGCCGCAGACGAAGGCGCCCGCCCCGATCTTCAGCTCGATGTCGAAGGAGAAGCCGCTGCCCAGGATGTCCTCTCCCAGGTAGCCGTGCTCCCGGGCGAGGGCGACGGCCTTCTCGAGCCTGCGGACGGCCAGGGGGTACTCGGCCCGCACGTAGACGAACCCTCGGCTCGCGCCCACGGCGTAGGCCCCGAGGGTCATGCCCTCCAGCACCCGGAAGGGGTCGCCTTCCAGCACGCTCCGGTCCATGAAGGCGCCGGGGTCCCCCTCGTCGGCGTTGCAGACCATGTACTTCTCCTCGCCCGGGCTCCGGCGGGCCAGGGCCCACTTGCGCCCCGTGGGGAAACCGGCGCCGCCCCGGCCCCGCAGGCCCGACACGGTGACCTCTTCGATGACCTGCTCGGGCGTGAGCTCCAAGAGCGCCCGGCGCAGGCCCCGGTAGCCGCCCCGGCCCAGGTACTCCTCCAGGGACTCGGGGTCGATGAGGCCGCAGTTCTGGAGGACGATGCGCGTCTGGTGCCGCATCATCGGATGCTCGCTGAGCAACGGCAACCGCCCGGGGAAGGCAGGCTCGTCGGGGCCGGGCTGGATGAGGGCCTGAAGCGGGGCCTCAGGGGCGGAATCGGGCGAGCCCGGGGCATCGCCAGGCAGCGTCTCCTCCACGACGCCCAGCAGGAGGTCGCCGGGCACGACACCGTGGTCCACGTACTCGTGCAGGATCCGCCTCAGGTTCCGCTCGTCGCACGGTCCGAAGGAGAGGCGGAGCCCACCGGGTAGACGAACGTCGACGATCGGCTCCCAGTGGCACATGCCGATGCACCCGACCTGCTTGACGGTCGCCTCCTGCCCGCGGGCGGCCAGCTCCTGCTTCAGGAGTGCCATCACCCGGTCGGCACCCGCGGCGATCCCGCACGTGCCCGAGCCCACATAGAACTGGGGCAGCGCGACCTGCGGCCGGCGGGTCGCGTCCGTGGGACGAAGGGAGGCGGCCTGGCGCGCGGCGGTAGCCACGGCTACTTCCTCCTCCGGTAGCGGGCCAGGATGCGGGGAACCTGCCGGGAGGTGACCCGTCCGAAAACCTCGCCGTCGATGACGACGGCCGGCGACATGCTGCACGCACCCAGGCAGGCCACGGTCTCCAGGCTGAAGAGCCCGTCGGGCGTGGTCTCGCCCGGCTGGATGCCCAGCTCGGACTGGACCCGCTCCAACAGCCCCTGGGCGCCCTGGACGTGGCAGGCCGTTCCCTGGCAGATGCGGATGGTGTGCTGCCCGGGCGGGGTGAGCTTGAAGAAGTTGTAGAAGCTCGCCACCCCGTAGGCCTGGGCGACGGAGATGCCCGCCTCCCCGGCGCAGCGCACCACCTCGGGGCGGGGAAGGTAGCCGTGCTGCTCCTGGACCTGCTGCAGGAGAACGATGATGGAGGACCGGCCCGCTGCAGGAGTGTCTCGCCCGGGTTCCGCCCGGCGAACGGGGAGGGGGACCACCTTCAGGTCCGGCGGGGCCGGAGAGGCGGTGGCTGCGCCGTTCGCCCGCGCGCTGTCCGTCCGCAGCGCAGCCCGGTCCGCGGCCCCCGGAGTGGTGGTTGTCCCCGGAGAAGCGGGCACAGGGCGGCGTGCGGCATCAACGGTCTCTAGGCCCTCCAGGGGAAGGCTGGGAACGGATTCGAACCCCATCCGGGACCCTCCTGCCTGCAACCAGCGGGACCAAGATGATCCCGCTGGGGAATTTGTGATCCATATCACAATACCATCTTACGGTGAGACGGTGCGGAATGCAAGGGGGAGATCGGGGGCGCGCGTCATCCGTGGCGGTCATCGGGGGGTGGTGATCCACCCGTTCGCCCTTCCACCCCCTAAAGGTCCCACCCCATGCACGACGAAGCTGAAAGACGAGGACCGGGCACGCGGGCGATGGGATCAGCTGGGCGGGTTGGTTCTTCCGGCTGCAGCAGGGCCGGGCGCACTTCGTACCATACCGGCGTTCCCGCCCAGCACACCCCGCGACGGTGTCCGGCATCCTCGCCTCTCGATGGGGGCGCGGCGTTGGTAACGGCCCCGCTGCCGAAGGAAGGACGCGTGAAGGAGCCCCATCCAGTGCGGGCCCGGAGACGTGGCGCCCCTCTGGTGCGGGTGGGGAGTTGCGGTGCCATGCAGCCCCAGATGCCCGTGGGCAGCCTGGCGGTGGCCGTGGCGGCCGTCCGGGAGGATGGAGCCAGCCGCATGCACGCGCCCGAAGGCTACCCCGCCAGGTGTGGCTCCGAGAGGCGTGAGGTCGAAGGCATCCGAGGAGGTGCACGTGGAGTGGCCGTTGGATCGAAAGGCAGTCCGTGGGCTCTGCGGTTCACGACGCTCACCGTCGTCCTCATCCCTGTGGCCGTCGGCATCAACTATGTGGGGAAGCTCTTCGCGGCGGCGTTGAAGCTTCCGCTCTGGCTGGACTCCATCGGCACGGTGCTCGCCGGGATGCTGGCCGGTCCGTGGGTGGGCGCCATCTCGGGCGCGGTGAACAACGCCATCTTCGGCATCACGGCGGACCCCATCTCCTTCTGGTACCTGATCACCAGCATCGCCATCGGCCTGGTGGTGGGCTACCTGGCCTTCACCGGCTGGATCTCGAGCTTCGGCCGGGCGGTGGTGCTGGGCCTCATCGTGGGTGCGGTGGCGGCGGTGGTCTCGACGCCGATCAACGTCATCCTCTGGGAGGGGCAGACGGGCAACGTCTGGGGCGACGCTCTCTACACGGCCCTGGTGGGGAGCGGCTGGCCGATCTGGCTCGCCTCCTTCCTGGACGAGGTCGTGGTCGACATCCCGGACAAGCTCGCCACCGTCATCGTCTCGTTCCTGATCTTCAAGGCGTTGCCCGAGCGGCTGGTGGGTCTCTTCGGCGGCGCCCGCGGCGAGGTGGCGTCGCTCTGATCCACGGAGGGGCGGTCTCCATTCGGACCCGTGGCAGGTGACGAAGGGTGCGCGTGAGCCTCTACGCCCCCGGCGACACGTGGGTGCACCGGCTGGACCCCATCACCAAGCTGCTCATGGCCGGGGTGGGGATCGTCCTCACCTTCCTCCTGCCGAGCCTGCAGGGGGGCGCGGCGCTGCTCGCGGTCCTGTTGCTGGTGCTGGGTACGGCAGGCGTCCTCCACCGGGCGGTGCCCGTGTACGTGGGCGTGGCGGTCATCGGCGTGACCTTCGTCGTGGTGCAGGGCCTGGTGAATCCGGCGAACGTGCACCCGCTGGCGAGGCTGGGGCCCGTGGTCCTCTACCGTGAGGGCCTGCTGGTGGGCCTCCGCCTTGCCCTTCGCCTCTACGACATCCTCTCGGCCACGCTGATCCTGGTGCTGGTGACCAACCCCTCCGACCTGGTGGAGTCCCTGGTGCGGCGGGGGGCGTCGCCCCGCTTCGGGTACGTGATGATGGCCGTCCTCCAGATCATCCCCACCATGGTGGCCAGCACCGCGACCATCACGGACGCGCAGCGCTCCCGGGGGATGGAGACCGAGGGGCGCCTCTGGGTACGGCTGCGGGCCTTCGTGCCTCTGATGGGACCTCTGGTGACGGGCTCCCTCATCGCCACCGAGGAGCGGGCCCTGGCCCTGGAGGTGCGGGGCTTCGCGGGGAACCGCCGGCCCACCTTCCTGAAGGAGGAGCGCATGCCCGGGTATGCGGCGGCCGTCCGGCTCCTCAGCCTGGCGGTGCTGCTGCTGGGCGTCGCGGGGCGGTGGCTCCTGGGATGGTGAGGCAGGGGGTGGCGGCTCATGCCGGTCGTTGAGGTGGAGGGCCTCCGCTACCGGTACCCACGCCGGGAGGATCTGGCCCTGGACGGGATCTCCTTCACGGTGGAGCCCGGCGAGTTCGTGGGCCTGGTGGGGCCCAACCGGGCGGGGAAGTCCACCCTCTGCCAGGCGCTGGTGGGACTCGTGCCCCACTTTTACAAGGGCGCCATCGGCGGCCGTGTGACAGTGGCCGGAATCGACGTCCACCGGAGCACCGTGGCCGAGGTGAGCCGCCGGGCGGGGCTCGTCTTCCAGAACCCCTTCACCCAGATCACGGGCGCCAAGCTCACCGTGTACGAGGAGGTCGCCTTCGGGCTCGAGTATGCCGGCGTGCCCCGGGAAGAGATGGTGCGCCGGATCGAGGCATCGCTACGTCTGCTGGGCCTGGAGGCGGTGCGGGACCAGAGCCCCTTCGCCCTCTCGGGCGGGCAGATGCAGCGGCTGGCCATCGCCTCGGTGCTGGCCATGGAGCCCCAGGTGCTGGTGCTGGACGAGCCCACCTCCCAGCTGGACCCGGCCGGGAGCCGCGAGGTCTTCGAGGCGGTGGTCTCCCTCTGCGATCGCGGCATGGCGGTGGTGATGGCCGAGCACAAGGTGGACCGGCTGGCCGCACGGGCGGACCGCATCCTGGTGCTCCACCGGGGTAGGGTGGTGGCCTACGACACGCCCCGAGCCGTCTTTGCCCGGGACGACGTGGCCGCCCTGGAAGTGGCCGTGCCCCCCGTCACCGAAGCGGCCCGGGCCCTGGGCTGGCGGCTGCCGGACGGCGCGTACCCCGTTACCCTGGAGGAGGCCGTGGCCGTGGGCCGCGAGAGGATGGGAGAGGCCGGATGAGCGTGCTCATCGAGGTCCGGGATCTCCGCTTCCACTACACGCCCGGCGTGCCCGTGCTCAAGGGGATCACACTGGATCTGCGCCCGGGCGCCACCGCCATCGTGGGTCAGAACGGGGCGGGGAAGTCCACCTTCGTGCGGCTGCTCAACGGGCTGCTGAAGCCCGTGGAGGGGGAGGTGCGGGTGGGCGGGGTGAGCACCCGGGAGACCACCGTCGCCACCCTGGCCCGCACCGTGGGCCTGGTCTTCCAGAACCCTTCGGACCAGCTCTTCAAGAGCCGGGTGCTGGACGAGGTCATGTTCGGGCCGCTCAACCTGGGCGTGACTGCCGACGAGGCCCGGGTACGGGCCCGGGAAGCCCTGGCCGAGGTGGGGCTCGAGGGCGTCGAAGGGCGCAACCCCTACGACCTGGGGCTCGCTGAGCGGAAGCTGGTGACGGTGGCCGGCGTGCTCTCCATGGGCACGCCGGTGGTGATCCTGGACGAGCCCACCATCGCCCAGGACCGGGCCGGGGTCCGGCAGCTCGGCGCCATCGTGGAGCGGCTGCGGAGGGCGGGCCGAACGGTCCTCACCATCACCCACGACATGGACTTCGTGGCCCGCCACTTCCATCGGGTCCTGGTCTTCCAGGAGGGCCGGGTGCTGGCCGATGGCACCGCTGGAGAGGTCTTCGGCCAGCCCGAGCTGCTGAGCGCCGCGGGTCTGGAGGCCCCGCAGATCACCCGGCTGGGCCGGGAGCTGGGCCTGGCCGAGACGGTGCTGACCAGCGAGGCGTTCGTCGATAGGGTACGGTCCGCGACCCGCTTCTGGGGATGAAGCCTGCTTCACCTGCCGCTCATGTTCGGTTCATCTGCGGGTGCTAGATTGGGGAGCGCAGGGACGGCAGATCAGGAGGAGGTGACCGATGCGGTGAAGCGGCGGAAGATGCTGGTCGTTGCCCTTCTGACGGCGCTGGCGCTCCTCTCGGCCGGGATCGGTTCCGGGGTACTGGCGGCCCCGAAGGAGCCCGTGGCACCGGCTGCGTCGCAGGCGGTTGAGTCGGCCGCCCAGAGCGCGCAGGCGACCGAGACGACGCCGGTCAGTCAGAAGGCCGACGCCGAGGAGAGCGAGCCGGTGGAGTCCGAAGAGGCCGAGAACAACCAGGACAAGGGCGAATCGGATGGCCCCGGCGGCCATGAGGACCCGGACGGCGTGGACGTCCAGCACGAGTTCGAGGGTGAGGAGTAGCGGCCATCCCTGGGCGGTGATCCCCCTCGGGATGACCGGGGCCGGAGGACGGGCTTGACGCCCCGGAAGCTTGGGAATAGCTTCCGCAGACGCGCCGCCCGTCCTCTTGCCGCGTCCGCGCGTCCTGGCGTGTGCGTGTGCTCGACGGGCGACCTCCTGCTCGGCCGCCGGGTTCCCGGGCGCCGCTTGCCTGTGCCAGCGTGAAGCGGTCTATGCTCCCCCGGCCGGGAGCTCCACCCGAAACGTGCTGCCCGCGCCGGGAGTGCTGGCCACCCGCAAGCGCCCGCCGTGGGCCTTCACGATGGCCTGCGCGATGGAGAGACCCAGGCCGGCTCCCGATCGCTCACCGGATCGGGTCCTGGAAGGCTCGGCCCGATAGAAGCGCTCAAACAGGTGGGGCAGGTGCTCGGGCGCGATGCCGGGGCCACGGTCGGCCACCTCGATCCACGCGGTCGGACCGTCCAGCCCCGTGCGGATTTCGACACGGCCTCCTGAAGGCGAGTACCTCACAGCGTTGTCCACCAGGTTGAGGAGGACGCGCAAGAGGCGCGATTCGTCGCCGATCGCCTGGACGGGTGCCCCGGTGGTGGGGGCGAGCTCCAGGCGGATTCCCCGCCGGTCGGCCAGTTCCTTCATGAACCCGGCCACCGCCACACCCAATTGCGTGAGGTCTACCGGCTTGCTCTCCATGCGTTCGGCACCCGCGTCGAGCCTGGCCAGGAGCATCAATTCCTCTACCAGTGAGGACATGCGCTGGGCCAGATCCCGGATCACCTCCAGGGAGCGCCGGTAGTCCGCTGCGTCCCTGCTGCGAGCCAGGGCGGCCTCCGCCTGGGCAAGCAAGGCTGCGGCGGGCGTCCGTAGCTCGTGGGATGCGTCCTGCGTAAAGCGTCGCTCGCGGGCGAAGGCGGCCTCCAGCCGGTCGAGCATCTCGTTGAACGCCTGCGCCAGGCGCCCGAGCTCATCCTCGGTCGCGGGGGGTGGCACCCTGCCGGAGAGGTTGTCGCGGCCGATGGCGCGAGCAGTGCGGGTAAGGGAGTCGATGGGGGCGAGGGCCCGCCCGGCGAGAAAGAGCCCTCCGGCCACGGTCAGCGCCAGGGCTATGGGTGTAGCGGCCAGCATCTGAAGGAGGAACGACCTGCGGCTGGTTTCGAGCGGCTCCAGCGAACGCGCGACCAGCGCCCAAGCCTCGGTGGGGCCCCCCGACTGCTGGGAACCGTCCTCTGTTTGAATGGGGAAGGAACGCACCAGCCACGTTTCGTCGCCGAAACGCGCCTGCACGAAGGTCTCCCCGGAGATCGGAAGGCCCGCTGCGAGACGATCCACGGCCGCCTGCTGGGCAGGCGCGAAGCTGGTGAAGAGCAGGCGCAGCCTCGCATCGTAGAGGGCGGCCGCGGTGCCGGCAGGGTCGAACGCGGGCAGCGAGGGCAGACGCGCGCGACCTTCCTGCCAGTCCAGCTCGGAGACGAGCTGCCGAGCGTGCGCATCCAGGATCGCCCGCTCTTCCATGAGACCCTGACGGCTGGTTCGCCAGTAGACGAAACCGTTGAAGGCGCCCAGGACCAGGACCAGGGCCACAGCGTACCACAGGGTGAGACGCACGCGGAGCGAGGGCTGCCAGCCGGGCCGCGACAGGTGCCGGAGGAAACCCCGCATGCTCACCCGCGCTCCTCCCCGAACTGATACCCCACGCCGCGGACTGTTCGGATGGGCGGTGCACCCGAACCCACGTCAAGCTTGCGCCGGAGATTGTAGACGTAGACGTCCACCACGTTCGAACCGACGTCCTGACCGAACTCCCACACGTGATCGGCGATCTGGGAGCGCGTCAACACCTGACCGGCGTTCCGCATCAGGTACTCGAGCACCTGCAGCTCGCGCGCGGTCAGCTCCACGGGACGTCCCTTCCTGGTGACGCTGCGCTTCCCCAGGTCCAGCTCCACGTCGCCGACTCGCAGCGTCCCCCCCTGCGAGGAGAAGGACCCCCTCCGGAGGAGGGCGCGCACCCGAGCCAGGAGCTCGGCGAACGCGAACGGCTTCACGAGGTAGTCGTCGGCCCCGGCGTCAAGGCCGGTCACCCGATCCGTCACCTGGTCGCGTGCCGTGAGAAAGAGTGCGGGGGTCGTGACTCCCCGCGCCCGAACCCGCCGAAGGAGGCTCAGGCCGTCCAGGCCCGGAAGCATCCAGTCCAGCACGATGAGATCGTAGGCGGTGGTTTGGAGAAAGAGCTCTGCTTCCTCACCATCCGCCGCATGATCGACGGCGTATCCTTCCTCTCGAAGGCGGCGCACGGTGGCATCGGCCAACGCCTGGTCGTCCTCGGCCAACAGGAGTCGCATGGAACCCCCCCGACCCATCCTGCTCAGACGGCCCTGACCCGCGTGAGTATACCACGCGCGGGACGACGAACGTGCAACGGCACGCACGGGCCACGGCCCGGAGGGTATCCTCCGTTCCTCACGACAGCCTGGGAACCCGCCATCCCGACAAGGGCGTCGCGGGACGCTGCCCGTGACCCCAGGCCCATGCCCTGCATAGGCAGGGATGGGAGGGGGCGCGGGGATGCAGCACGCGGGCACGCGCCGGGCGGTGAACCTTTCGCGGCGAGACCCGCACACGGCGGACAGGATGGGGACACCCAGGCTCTCGGATGCGGAATGGCAGGCCGAGCGGCGAAGCGGGCAGGTGGAGCGGCTCCTCACCGTCCTGGGGCCGCTGCTGATCCTGGCCCTCTGGGAGATGCTCTCGCGGGCGGAGGTGGTCGACCCGCGCTTTTTCCCGCCGCCCAGCCGGATCGTCCTGAGGCTGGGGCAGATGATCGCCTCGGGCGATCTCTGGTGGCACGCCGAGGTGAGCCTGGGCCGCATCGCCGCGGGCTTCCTCATGGGCGCCCTGCCCGGGGTGATCCTGGGGCTGGCCATCGGCCTCTACCGGCCGGTGAGGGCGCTCCTGACACCGCTCATCGGCGCGCTCATGCCCATCCCCACCATGGCGCTGGTGCCCTTGATCATGATCCTCTTCGGCCTGGGAGAGCTCTCCAAGTGGGTCACCATCGCCACCAGCGTCTTCTTCCCGGTGGTGATCAACACCGCGGCCGGCGTGGCCAGCATCGACCCCATCTACATCGACGTGGCACGGAATTACGGGGCTTCCCGGTGGAGCTTCTTCACCCGCATCGCCCTGCCCGGTGCCCTGCCCGTCATGTTCGAAGGGCTTCAGATGGGCCAGGCCATCGCCCTGCTCACCATCGTGGCGGCGGAGATGGTGGCCGCGAGCCGAGGCGTCGGTTACCTCATCTGGACGTCATACAAGACCTTCCAAATCGCTCAGATGTTCGTGGGTCTGTTGGTGATCGCGTCCCTGGGCTACCTCTTCTCGCTCGCCCTGCGCGCGCTGGCCCACCGGCTCACGCCCTGGAGGTGACCGAGGTGCCCGAATCCGCGCCGGCGGCCGGTCCGGCGCCGGAGCGACCCGGCGCGAAGATCGTGGTCCGGCATCTGCACAAGGTCTTCCGCCAAGGCGGCCGCCAGGTCATGGCCCTGCAGGACGTCTCCCTCGCCATTCCCGAGGGCGAGTTCTGCGTCCTCATCGGGCCAAGCGGGTGCGGAAAGTCCACGCTGCTGCGCATCCTCGCCGGCCTCCAGCGGCCGACGGCCGGCACGGTGGAGATCCGCCCGGGCGACGAGACAAGACCCTTGAACGCCATGGTCTTCCAGGAGCAGGGGGTGCTGCCCTGGATGACCGTGGAGCAGAACGTGGCCTTCGGGCTCGAGATGCGGAAACTCCCCAGAGCGGACGTGCGCCGACGCACCGAGCGCTATCTGGAGAAGACGGGGCTCCTGCCCTTCCGCCATGCCTACCCCAAGGCGCTTTCGGGGGGGATGAAGCAGCGGGTGAGCCTGGCCCGGGCCTTCGTCACCGAGCCGGAGATCCTCCAGGTGATCGCGGATCTGGTGCTCCAGGGGAAGTTCCTCGAGGTGCTCCTGCCCAAGGGGGTGTATGCGAGTCTCCGGCAGTTGAACGTGGCCCGGCGTGAGCTCAAGGCGAAGCTGAGCAGCGGGAAGAACAGGCTCCATGCGATTCTCGACGAGTTCTTCCCGGAGTTCACGGACGTTTTCAAGGATCCCCTCGGTATGGGAGCTTGGTGGGTCCTGGAGCACTGCCCGTTCCCGGACGACGTGCTCGCCCTCCCGCTGGAGGAGCTAACCCAGGGTCTAGGCCAGGCCAGCAGCAAGCGCCTGGGCCGTTCCAGGGCGGAAAAGCTGTTTGAGACAGCCTGGGAGTCGATCGGCGTGCAGGAAGGGCTGGAAGGGGCCAGGATGCGCCTGAGGAGCACTCTGGCAGAGCTCCGGGTGTACAAGGAGCAGCTGGCCGAGGTGGAGACCGCCATGGAGCGGCAGCTGGAGGCGACGGGGGTGGCAGAGTACCTGCTCAGCATCCCCGGGATCGGGATGGTGCTGGCGGCAAGTTTCCTGGCGGAGACCGGAGATCTGAGCACGTACCGGAACTGGCGGCAGCTGCGGAACCTGGCGGGGCTCAATGTGAAGCAGAACAGCTCCGGGAAGCACAAGGGCAAGACGACGATCACCAAGCGAGGCCGTCCGGGATTGCGGGAAGTGCTCTATCAAGCGGCTATCGGCGTCGCCCAACACAGCCCGGAGCTCCGGGGGCTGTATCACTACTGGCTGAGCCGGCCACAGAATCCGCTGAAGCCGAAAGCGGCGCTGGTCGCCCTGGGACTGAAGGTGCTGCGGGTCATGTTCGCCCTGGCGACGCGCAAGGAGTACTACGACCCGGCCAAGGTGCTGGGTGACGTGCGGAAGGCGCAGCTACGCGCTGCGTGAACCTTTGCCGTCTCGGTGGGGGAAGCAGCACTCCTCCATTCGGCCCTCGAGCCCGCAACCGAGTACTGCACGCCCCACCGGCCCTCTTCAGGCAGAACGAAGGACTGTGCGGCCATGAGCCTGCGAGACATGATAGGGTTGCCGAGGGCTGCGACGGTCGGGGATCCCCCGAGACGGCGGTGTTTGCAGGAACGATCCATCGATCCAAAAGAACGCGAGCGAACGCGATACCATGCGAGTTCGCGAGCATGAGAGACCTAAATCGCCAACCTGGAGATAGGAGGATCAGCGCCGTGCGCGCCACATCCGCGAGAGGGTTGCCGCGGCTCGCGTCGATCCAGTCGATGATGACCGGGTCCCGGTCGGTGAGGATCACATTGGCGGGATGAAAGTCGCCGTGGCAGAGTCGGTCACCGCCAGGCAGCCGAGCCATCGCGCCGAGTACGGCCTCGCGCTCCGCCTGCGAGAGCGGCGCGCAGCGGGCGATCTTCTCCCGCAGGAGCGTACGCTGATCGTGCAACCCGGGCGATCCTTCGTGCGCGTGCAGGTCGAGGTGCACCTCAGCCAGCCGAAGGGCCATCGGCTCGATCGTATCAGGGTCGCGCAGCACGGTCTCCATCATCGACAAACCGTCCACCCGTTCGAGGACAAGGCCCAGTCGTCCATCGAGCTCGATCCTGCTGCCGACGGCCGGTACGGGGAGCCCGATGGCGTGAGCCGCGGACGTCTTCCGCTGCTCGGACTCTACCGTCCGCGGCGAGGTGCCCGGACGGTAGAGCTTGAGGACACGGCCCTCGCCCCAAGGGTGGACGTCCGCTGTTCGGCCGGACGCGATGGGGTTAGCTGGTTCCCGTGAGCTCATGATCTGCGCACCAACCTATCGGAACTCGGGTCGGTTCCCGAAAGACGGACCCGTGGCCGAGCGGGCCAGACGGAAAGATCGTTCGGTCCATACCGAAGCAAGGGACCTGCGTCACGGCCATTCACCTCTGACGACTCAACCGGTCTGGCCACGGGCAAGCACCTCACCAGCGCCATCTCGACCATCAGCGCCACGAAGGGCAAGAGGCCGGTTACCATGAACTTCCCCGGAATGAATACCAGGGGAAGATGCCACAACCACCACAGGAAGCCCAGAACCAGGCTCGAAACCAACGCGTTGAAGCGTCTCTGCAGGCGGGGAAGCGCGTAGCCACGCCAGCCACCGGCCGGGGTTCTCTGCATCGCGCCAGCGTCTGCGGCCCCCAGACCACGGTGACGAGGACGGCGGCGCCTGCCACGATCAGTGGGGCAAGCGTCTCAACCTCGGCCTCTACGCTGGCCAGACCGCAGGGCGATGCGTTCTCGAATGATTCGACCACGATCCGTAGCTTCCTGCCTCGCTTCCGGGGCCTCCATCGGGCGACCGCTTCGCCGTCAACGAGCAGGACCCCCCGATTTCCGGAACACAGTTGACCCGGGACAGGCTCATGTCCAAGGAGCACTGGACCTCGCGGCCGCTTGCGGCCAGAATGTTCGCGGAAGGGTGATGCGTCGCGGCGTCCACCGCTCCATGGGAAGACGCGTCTTCAGCGCACCAGCGAGTGGCCGTCGGCGTCGACGCCCTGTCAGCGGTGGCTCTTCCGCCGGAGTGAACCGATCGGAGGTGGTAGGGATGTCTCTCTCATGGCAAGGCAGCCGCACCGTGGGCCGCCTTCGTCCGGTGCTGCTGGCCGCGCTCGTACTCCCCGCGCTCCTCCTGGCTCGGCAACCCACGTTCAAGGCTTCCGAACTTTCCGGCCTGCGGCTCGAGCCTCTTGACGCGAGCTTCGTTCAACCTGTCCACATCACCCACGCCCCTGGCGACCCGCGCCATCTATGGATCGTAGAACAGCGGGGCACGATCCGGGTGTACGATCTCGAGTCGGACTCGCTCTTGAACACGCCGTTCCTCTCGATCCCCGACCGGATCTCGACGGGCGGCGAGCGAGGCCTGCTCAGCCTCGCCTTTCATCCAGACTTCCCGTCCAACGGGCGCTTCTTCGTCAACTACACGGACCGAGCCGGTCACACGCAGGTGGTGGAGTACCGGGTCGGGGCGAGCCCCCTGGAGGCAGATCTGGCCTCCGCCCGGCGGATCCTCCGGATCGAGCAGCCGGCGGCCAACCACAACGGTGGCATGATGGCCTTCGGTCCCGACGGCTACCTCTACATCGGCACCGGCGACGGGGGACGAGCGAACGACCCCTGGGGAAACGGCCAGAATCCCGGCGTCTTGCTGGGGAAGCTCCTGCGTCTCGATGTTGACGGAGGCAGCCCCTACGCGGTGCCGGCCGACAACCCGTTCGTCGGGCAGAGCGGCGCCCGCGGCGAGATCTGGGCCCTGGGTCTGCGGAACCCCTGGAAGTTCTCCTTCGACCGGGCAACAGGCGATCTGTACATCGCCGACGTGGGTCAGAACGCGTGGGAAGAGATCAACTTTCAACCCGCCGGAAGCGCGGGAGGCCAGAACTACGGCTGGAACCGGATGGAGGGCACCCACTGTTTCCCGACCGGAAGCTGGTGTGATAGGAACGGCCTGACGCTGCCCGTCGCGGAGTATCCGAATCGCAGCGAGGTGGGCTGTTCCATCACGGGCGGCTACGTCTACCGCGGCGAGGCCATCCCCGAGCTGTACGGTTCCTACCTCTTCGCCGACTACTGCACCGGCCGCATCTGGGCCATGCCGGCCGGACCGGCGGGGACCTACAGCGAGCAGATGGATCGAGCCGGGGAGACGTGGCCCTATCAGGAGCTCCTGCGCACTCCGCACACGACCACCGCGTTCGGCGAGGATCTTCATGGTGAAGTGTACGTCGCCCACCACGGGTGAGCGCGTGCGCAACGCCGCGTCACGTCAAGACTCGAGACGCTGCGGCGGGGAGGTGCGCCCGGGAGTGAACCTAACTCAGCACGGACTTGAAGTGGTAACTCGAGAGCGTCATCCCTTCGCGCTCATCGAACCGGTGCGCATCGGTACGCTGGACTCCAGAGTCGAGATGAAGCTGGTGACAGCCCCGGGACTTCGCCGTATCACGAAGCCACCGGAGCAAGAGAGCCCCATACCCTCTGGAGCGGAACGCGGCGGCTGTGACGAGGTCGTTGACGTAGAGAAACCTCCCCCACGCGAGGTTCTCCCCGACGCGGAAACCGGCGACAGCAACGGGCCTCCCGTCCTCCTCGACGTAGGCGAGCTCATAACCCCCCGCCTGCTGTGCACGGATGCGAGCCACGAAATCCTCTCTTCGAAGATGCGTCCGGAGCTCTGCCATCACCGGGAAACATGCTTCGATCTCAGCATCGGATCGTGCGATCTTCGGTTGCAACTTCCATGCCTCCTGGTCCTGACGCCCTCTCCCAACGGCAAGCAGAACAGGTATGGCGGCAAGGATCCGTACGGCCACGACGTCACGCTCGATGGGAGAGCGTGCCGCGGCCGGGGCGCGCCGCGGCCAGGCCGAGCCTACGCCGGCGACGCCTGCGAGCCCGCCACCACCTTCCTTCGCCAGTTGCCGGTCCGGTAGTACAACCAGTTCAGAAGCAGGCCCAGGGAAGTGCTGATCAGGATCGACCACCACGTGCCCGAGACACCCCAACCGAGCATGTACGAGAGGAACCACGCCAGGGGCAGGCGGACGACCCAGAGCGTGACGAAGCTGATGATCATGGAGGCGAACGTATCCCCCGCGCCCCGCAGCACGCCGGTAAGGATGAACATCAACGCGAGCGGGACGTAATTGAGCCCGACGATGCGCAAGTACCTGGCCCCTTCGTCGAGCACGGCCGCGTCTTGGGTGAAGACCTGGATGAGAGAGACGGGCTCCAGCACTGCGATCAACGTCATCAGCCCGGTGATGCAGACGGTCAGGATGCTGGCCCACCCAACGATCTCCCGTACCCGCTCCTGCCTGCCCGCACCCAGGTTCTGCCCCACCAGAGCAGTGACGGCGAGACTGATGGACATGGCGGGCAGGAAGGCAAACTGGTCGAGCCGCCCTGCGGCCCCGAAGGCCGCTACGACGCCCGGTCCGAACGTGTTGACCAGCGAGGCGACGACGACCATGCTGAAGGAGACGATCGAAGACTGCAGGGCGGCCGGTACACCGATGGTGAACAGCTTACCGGCCAAGGACCCGTCCAGCCGCCACTCGTCCCGTTGCGTCGGGATCAGGTTGGTATGGCGTGCGATGTAGCGAACCGCCAGCCCGGCCGCCAGGGTCTGGGCAATGACGGTCGCCCAGGCGACGCCGCCAATGCCCATCGCTGGTATCGGACCCCAACCGAGGATGAGGAGCGGGTCGAGAAGGATGTTGAGCACGGTCGCGTACACCAAGAAGCGCAACGGGGTCCGTGAGTCCCCCAAGCCTCGGAGGATGGAGCTGAGCACGTTGTAGAGGAACATGGGGATGAGCCCGAGCAAGAAGAGGCCCAGGTACAAGGAGGCCGGCTCCAGGAGCTCGGACGGCGTCCGCATCAGCCGCAAGATGGGGACCCGGTAGGTGAACCCGACCACGGTGGAGATGAGCCCCAAGGCGACGGTCAGCATGAGTGAGTTGGCGACGGTGCGACGCACTTGATCTTCGTCCCTCGCGCCGCGGTATTGGGCGACGAGGGTGGTCGTCGCCATGGTCAGGCCCATGATGAGGGCCACCAGGGCAAAGATCACGGGAAAGGCGATCGAGACAGCACCAAGCGCTTCAGCTCCGAGGAAGCGGCCTACCCAGAAGCTGTCGACCGTGTTGTACAACGCCTGAAACAGATTGCCGACGAACATGGGCCATGAAAAGGCGAGAATGTGCTGCCAGATGCTGCCCGTCGTGAAGTCCCTCATGCGTCGTCCGGCACTGCCTGCATGACGCGGTTCCTGCCTTCTCATGGGTCTCCTGTGATCTCCTCATGCTTCCCTCGGTTAGAAAGGCACCAAGCGGTTACTCGTACAGTATACCACGCCTGCCGAGTCCCGACCTCGCCTGACAGCGCAGGTCCGGCTTGTTAGCCGCCCGCAAGCTTCACAGTTCACTCAGTACGATCCGCCTGAACTCTGCGTCTGTCGCCGTACCAACGTAAAGACCCGGGCGGCCCGACGACAAGTAGTACGTGAGCTTCTTTTCAAATACGAACTGCCCATCAACATACACCTTGATGATGCTGCCGCGAACATCTACACGTGCCCTAAACCATGCGTCCGCCGGGATCCGTACGGTTCCCTTCTCCTGAGTCGCGTACGCTTCTGTCCACCACGGGACAATTCCGTGGGCGACAGGTAGGTAGGCAACTGTCGAGCCGCGTTCAGCACCCGGCATGAACCAGACGACTTCGTAGTTTCTTAGGTCCTGCGCTCGGATAGCGAACCCAAACCAACCCGCCCCGTCTTGAGACAGGTGATTCGCAACAAATCGCATCTCCGATTCCATCGAGTAGTCGTTCCCGGCATAATCGATGAGAGCAACCTGACCTCCCATGTGGTCCACATCCGTGTTCCCGAGAAGCTGAAGAACGGGCTCCTCTCGAGACTCGTCTACCCTCCACAGCTTGGAACTGACCTCAAGGCTCAACGTCCTCAAGCGAAGCATCTCGCTCACAGACACCCCTCCTCGAAGTACGGCTGACGGCCTCGCTGCAGCTGCCTGTTAGGTACCCCATCCCCTGGCCGCGCGGAGGGCGCTGTCCGGCGGAAGGTCCATCGCCTTCATCTCCCGGACCAAGAACTGGGCAAGGGCGACGAGGAGGTACGTGACGGCGATGACGGTGTAGGCGCCCCTCAGGCCGGTCGCCTCCGCGGCGTACCCGCCGATCATGGGCCCCAACGGCATGGCCATCCAGGCCAGGGCTCTCGTCATGCCGAAGACCCTGGCCCGCATCTCCAGGGGCACCCTCTCCTGCATGACGGTGTAGATGATCGGGTTGAGCGGGCCGCTGCCCAACCCCATCAACACGGCCAGCCCGATCATGAACGGCAGGGGCGGCAGTTGGGCCAGCGCCAGTTGCGGTACAGCAGCCACGAGCCAGGCGGTGAGGTAGACCCACCGCCGGGAGAAGCGGGGTCCGACGGCGGCGTAGAGGGCGGCTCCGACGATGGAGCCCGCGGCGTGCGCGGAGATGAGGGCACCCAGCGCTTTATGTTGCGGCCCGGTCACTTGCTCGCCCCCCTGGGCGGTCCCGTCTTGCGACGGCGGGGACTTTATCCTCGGAGCTTTCACTGAAGCGGTTGCCCTGCCTTCAGCGTCCGATTCGCTACGTGGCTATCAGGCTGTTGCCACGGCCGATCCTTCCCCGGCTGGAGATAGGTGGTTACGGGCTGCACGATACGCTTGTTAGGACTTCTCTCATTTCGATCCGTTCACCATTCGAGCCGTGTATGCCTCGACGGATTCCTTGAGCTTACGTGCGGCCGCCTCTACGTTCAGGCCTGTGATGTCAATGCGTAGGTGGGCACGCTTATATGTCCTGCCGAAGTATGCCATGTCCTTCTTGATCTCCCTCAGGTACAGGCGTCTGTCCGTGGCGGTCAACTTCCGTTTGATCGGACGTGAGTCGATATCGTAGAAGGTGAGCCGTTCCAGGATGTTCTCCGGCTTGTCCCAGAGTACCACAACCGGCCCGGATGATCGCTTGATAGTTCGCAGGAACCCTCCCATGAGTCCACTCGGCAGGAGGGCGATCAAGCTGTGTTGGCTTTCAGGGCGTGCCAACAGGTTATCCAGGGCTTTCGCTGCCTCGTCGCGATAGGAGTGAGGAGTCAGGAACCGCGCCTGCAGCCGTTCGATACTCGTGTTGAAGAAGGTCTCGATCTCGTGATCCAGATCGAAGAAGTCGAGCCCCATAAGAGCGGCCGCTCTCCCGCCGATCGTTGTCTTACCAACGCACGAAACCCCTGTCACGAATAGCCGCACTCAGAACACCCCGCGGGATTCTGCTGATAGTCCTAACGTCCTTGCGCATCAGCGGCGGCACGCTCACGCTTCAATCGACGCTCCCCGCCATGACCCGTCCGCTGGATACGCTTGTTAGACGGACGCCTTATCAGCACAATTTAAGAACCATGACTTCCTCAAACAGATTTGAACCCGGACGCAAAGGCAACCTGACCCCGGTGCCAATGAACCCGGAAGACAGATAGAGTCGTTTGGCCTCGTCGTTTCCTTCGGTAACGTGGAGAATAACCTCCGAGACCCCTTTTGATCTCGCCCAGTCAATGGCGGCATCAACTAATGCCCTCCCAACCCCCAGGCCACGTTCGCTTGGCATCACCCACATCGAGAAAAGACCTGCTTGGGACGCGTCGCCCTCTGAAGGGCCGACGCGTGCCATGCCGACGGGACGGCCATCGCGTTCAGCCAGCAGGAAATCCCGATCGGCCAAGCTACTGGAAGCTATCAATTCCGTCCAGTGGGAATCGATCTGCTGTCTCTCACCATCCAACGTACTCCCAAACGCGTTAGGCGAGTCAGCAAGTGCCTGCAGCCGTAACGACTTCCAAAGCTGCCATTCATCGGGGAGAAAGCTTCGAATCAGCGTAACCACCCCGCTCACCTCTCCGTTCCGTCTAGCGTCTTTGCGTATCACCGGCGGCGCGCATGGGTGTCAAATGAAGCGCCCCGCCTTCACCCCGTCCGGTGAATACGCTTGTTAGGTGTCTCACCCGGCATCATCTCAAGTGTCAACGAATAATCCGTGTAGCCCATCGCTTTCCAGAATGAGATTGCCACTGCGTTATTGGCAAGTACGGAAACGGTCCGCCGCTTATCCAGCGACCAGATATCGGTGAACAGATCCATAAGTGCCCCACGCCCAATCCCCTCCCGTCGGCGGTTACGAACGACGAAAAACTGCCGTAGGTAGATCTCGTCCTTCGTCTCTCGATAGAGTGCGTAAGCGACGACTTTACTCTCCCAAAAGAACAGAACGGCGCTATACTCTCCGGACGCCAGCCAGCCACGCATCCGATCCCCAAGTTCCTCGACAGTCATCGGATTTCGATGGCCTTCGTCTTGTATGAGTTGGTGATTCAACTCGGCAAGCACTGAAGAATCGTCGGGGACGGCGAATCTCCACTCCACGGCAGTCAACTCCGATCAGACATAGGTCACAAAACTTGCAGTACACCTAACGTCCTGCCGTATCAACGGCGCCGCCACTCAGCCTCCAGGTGGATGGACCCAGCCTGCTACGGCGTCTGCTGCATACGCTTGTTAGGCGGCCGGACATGTCACTCGGCCTGTCCTACTTCAGGGACCGACAGTCCCCGGCAGATCTTCCGTGCCAGCTTGTCCGGGATCTCCATATGACGAGGAATGGTTTCTACGGCGCCCGTTAGGGGATTCATCCAGAGCGAATGTGACCGGCCTTCCCGCTTGAGAATGCAGCCGTGCTTCCTCAGGTGTCGAAGTAAGGCGCCTCGTTTCACGGAACGCTGACCCTCTCAACGACAGCATCGGGCGGAATCCCACGCAATCCCTGATCCCGACGGTCCTCGAGAATCAAGCGGATAGCCTCGGATAGGCTTGCCAACGCTTCGTCCTTCGTCCTGCCCTGGCCGTTAGCGCCCGGAACCTCCGGAGAGTATGCGATGAACCACTCGCCATCCTGCTCAACAACCGCCGTGAACTCGTTGGCCACGCGACCACCCCCACTCACCGTCAGCACCCTTGCGCTCGCCCCACTATTTTACCACACCGAGCCCGATCATGGTGAGCACCAAGTAGCTACGACCGTCACCCGCACGAACACCGAGGGGCCTTCGCACATCTCCCGATGTCATTCGCCTAACGACCTGCGATTCACCTGCGCCGAGCGAAGCGAGGCGTCAGGCGGAAGCGCTGGTTAGGCGGCGCAATTACACTTCAACGGCCGATTGTTGACGGAGTTGGTCGCGCTAATTAGATGGGAGATACTCCTCGCACCCCCGAATGATTTTCCAGGTGCTATTCTCTTTGCGCCAAATCTCCATGATAATTTGTGATATGCTACCATCGGCCCAAGTCAAGTCCGCGCGATACACTAAAATCCCTTCCAGCTCACTGCGTATAACAACGTCCTTTACTTCCACTCTCCACCGGCCTGCGAGATTGGTAATGGCGCGCTCCACTCCCTCCACGTAAGCCTTGGCATCGTGGTGCTCACCATTGATGACCCCAATATAGGAGTTGCTGATAAAAGCGGTGACTGGAGCAGTCATTTTGGATTTGAAAGCGTTGTTCCACGCCTCAAAGTACGAAGTGTGTGCCTTTAAGAGCTCGTCCCGCACGTCTTGCATTAGGTTCCCTCCCGACAACTACGAAGTAACTCCTAAAAGATGGAATGTACCGCGGCGGTGGCCGCAGCAAGATAACCGTTCACAGGCGTGGTCCGTCTAGCGTCCTTGCGGCTCAGCGGCGCCGACGGCTGCCATCAACTTATCCCCTCCCGACTCCCCCTTCGGCGTCCGCTGCAGCCGCTTGCTAGAGGGCTTGGGCACCGCTCGACGCGTTGCCTGAGGTCGGCGCGAAGAGAGCTCGAGCCCAGTCCCGCCGTTCAGCGCGCCTCCGTATTCCACCCACGTCAGCCCAAGGTCAACCCGCCACCTTCGCCGTACCAATGGGCCCGCTTCCGCCATCGTTTGGGGCACCCACCCTCTTCTGGCCACCCGGTACCCTCTACACCGTCACTCTTCGCGCCGCCCTCCATCCAGCTTTCGACGATCGACCAGGTGTCCACAGATCCTCATGTCCCCCTAACGCTCAGCATCAGCGGCGGCGCGGAGCGCCGTCCGCTGGATGCCGTTGTTAGGCACCAACGTTCGATAGCATGCTGCCCGCAACGAACGATATCACCGCCGCTCCAAAGACTTGCCACCGATTCCTCAAGCCCAGGATTCGGAAGCTACCACCCAAAATACCCGCAGCGAAGAGAAGATATCCCAAGTTTGCTATGCCGTAGCCAATCACCATAGTCGAGCCGGCTGGAGTGGTTGTCGCGATGTAGATGGCAGCCCCGACTGGGTACAGCAGTGCAAGTGCGCTCGGCCACGGGAAGGCAGCACGTTCGATCCCCATGAACTCCCGCATCTTCGGTTGGTCGTATGCGCTGTACGCGTAACTCAAGACCACGATGTTGAAGAGGTTGAAGGCAGCCTCCTCGTCCGTTGCGAGACCGAGTGGGCGCAGAACGCTTCGCGCATCGCCGATGATCTCATCGAAGACGTCCGCAGTGTCCCGCTGCCAAAAGCTTCGATCATAGACGCGAGCGTTCCACCGGTCGATGAATTCCTCAGCAAGATCGCGTGCGGCTTCGGGCAACAGGGCGACGGTCCCATGAACTCCTTGAGTTAGCTCGCCCTGACTCTGCCGACGAAGGTGATGCTGGACGAGTTGCCAGAAGCGTGTTCCCGCGAACTGGGCCCTCAGCTCGGGTAGGTTGACAGGCTTCATACGGTCACTGCTCCCTTGGTGGCTAACGTCCTGCCGTATCAGCGGCGCCGCCGCCCAGCTTCTGCCCAAAGCGCTCCATCCACCTACGGCGTCCGCTGAATACGCTTGTTAGGCCCCTCTCGCAGTTCGGCGATGTTTGATACAGTGTCCACAGCCTGAAACATTCGCAGGCTATCGGCGTGCGTCCAGGCCGCTGAATCACGACCGTGAAGAATCCAATGCCGATTCAGCATACCCGGCCGTGGACCATCGAAATCACTTCTCATGTAGAGCTGATCAACAAAGCGCTCGACTGTCCGCCATATGACGAGTGTAAGGGAGTCGGGTAGGTCACGCTCAACTTGCTGAACATATGTCGAGACTACATTCCTCAAGTCTGTACGCCTTCCTTGATCCGCCATCAACACTCCTTCGCAGACTATCATGAGGGCCGGGACGGTAATGACGAACTGTCGGCGTCTGTAGGCTGATGCAGCCTGTCGGAGCAAGGTGCGCCACGGACGAAGGTTGGCCCGGGTAACGAGCCTCTCAGCCATCTCATTGAAGTAGGCCTGGTCGTTTGATTCATATAGCTCTATGAACCGCTCGTCGATACTGTGTGGCGCCGCTCCCTCGAGTAACTGTCGTACTTCTGCAGGAGTGAGGAACATGGGGATCGCCCATCCGAGTTCCGCCAAGTGCAGACTCGAAGTCTCGATGGCCCTCATAGCCTTACGGAAGCCGGCAGCAAGATCTCGTGACTCGTAGCCCAAAGCGGTTTCCACCACCTCTGCCTGGGGGCCTAACGTTCTGCCGTATCAGCGGCGCCGACGATCAGCGGTCAATCAACGCAGCTCAACTACCTACGGCGTCCGCTGAATACGCTTGTTGGGCGGTGCGCTCACGTCGAAACAAGACGTTCGGAAAGGCGCTTCTTGGTATCAGGATTTCGTCGCCAAGGATCATTCTCCGTTGGCCTGGCGCATTCACATAGACTCGAAGCGATCGCCCCTTGGGCGCAGCAACTAGCAGCGTATACTGTTCCTCGTCAGAGCCCTTGGCGACCCTGCGTCGCTCCACCAGACGCTTGAAATCGCGGTAATGGAAACTACAGATCTCACGGTCCTTCACACACACGAGAACCAAGAACACCGATGACACTCTCTTCACAAGCTCGCCAAGCTCACGTAAATGGCTGGCATGAAAGGTGAACACATACTCTCCAAAAGGACGAGTAGGCTTTGTGGCGTACTTCAAGTATGCGCCGATGTCGTCGTTCACCTTGAAGGCGCTACGACACGCCACACCCTCGATCTTGAACGCGTTTATGGCTGTAAACTCCGGATGTTCAGCTATCTGGGTGAGCGCCGCCCCGTGATAAAGATGGTCCTTGTTGATTCTCAAGATCAGTGCACCTCCTCTGCAACACCCGCCCAACGTGCTTGCGTGTCAGCGGCGCACCAGCACGGCCTCGTTCGGCCGCGTCGGGTTTCCATGCGTCCGCTGCACACGCTTGTTAGGGCGAAGAGACGCTAAGGCGATCGTCCTAGAAGACGACTCGCAAATTAGGATAATAAACGCTGATCGGGCTGTCGACTAAGTCAGGGTTCTCGAGGGCCATACGGATCTGGTTCGCGACAGCAGCCCGGTAACTCTCCAGTTTCGGCACCAAAGTATAGATGCTGGAGGTGTCGACTTGGACCGTACGAAACTGATCAATGTCAAAGGGAATCCTATCGCTCTTACGAACCACTTGGACGGTCGGAAGTCTGCAAGCGTGCCTCAGAGAAAGCTCATAGAACACGTTGGGATTATGGAACGATAGGTCAGCTATGACCAGACGCGACTTCAGGATGTATTCGATGATCTGTCTGGTGATCATACCCGGCTTCTCGATCTGGTCCGCCCGCACCACATTAAGCCCAAGCTCCGCAAGAGCGGGTTCGATGATGGAGCCCAGGAACAGGTCAGAGTGTAGCCTCTCCTCCGAGCCCTCGGTGCCGATAGGGGTGATGTAGAAACAAGTGGTGTGCCATTCCGGTCTCTCGCCGGGACGAGGAGCCTCCTCAGAAATCATCGGCGACTCGGATGCAGTCAGAATCGCCGCCTTAGAGGACTTCTCAGAACTCTTCCCCTCAAGGGCTTGGTCGAAGGAGACGATGCGTTCAGCACCAGCTATCTCAGTGATGATTCCTGTGTACTGCCCATTAAGGATGAACGCATCAACTGCTTCAGAGAGGTACTCCTCGTCGATGCCGATTTCCCTGAGCTTGTCGCGCATGACTTCAGCCGAGGGCATCCGGCTATTCTTGAACGCTTCATACAGTGCGTTGAACGGCTGGATTTTAGCAATGGCTAGCTGCATTCGAGCGTGAGCCCTTTCGCGTTCGCTCGACTCAGGTGATGTCGCTTGGGTCCCTAAGGGAGTAAGCTCTAGGTACTCCGCATTGTAGCCGCCTTTCGTGATCCCGTACTGACCGGAGGCAGTGACAAGGTCGCGGCTGGCACTGCTTTCCGCGGATCTTCCCATGGCATCAAACAAGGTTAGCCTCCGAACGCGTGCTCCTGAAGCGTGTTCCTGTATTGCGTCCGCTAGCTGCAGTGCTTCGCGGAAAGTCATTGATGGGAACGGGCGACGACGACGCCTCTTACGTGTCTTCTCCGAGCTACGCTCATTGGACTCTACGTTTTCCTGGCTTGATGTGACAATCTCTGGTTCATCGGTGCTCATGGATTTCTCTCCTTTCGCCCTAACGTCCTGCCGTATCAGCGGCGCCGCCACTCACCGACCGATCGACGCACCTGTCGACCTACGGCGTCCGCTGTATACGCTTGTTAGGCCTCAGAGTCCCTGTCTGGCCCTCCTCAGTTGATCATCTAGTCCCAACAGCCTAAAGCGCTCGTCGAAGACTAGTTCAAATACACCAAGAGAGCTGACACCGACTTGTGCTGCCGACCGTAGGCCGAAGCGCAGCACAAGTGGATCGTTTAGCAGGTAACCGAGGTGAAGCTCCATAGAGGCTTCGTCAACCTGCATTGATGTGCTCTGCAGCAATGCTTGCTGATTGGGATGTGCCCCGTAATCGATACAGCGTTCGTACAGCAAGCTAACCGCGTCGGCCAATCTGGGGCTGGCGTTCGCAAGGGAATCAAGAAGTTTCTTCATCCGGAAGGTGTTCCGAACCCTCGTCCTGGCTTTGTCGCTCTCGTCACGTCGTAGCCACGTCTCCTGCAACGTCAGATCCCTTGCGCCGTAGTGCCCGTACAATGCGTGTTCAAGACAGAGACGCTGAAGGGCATACGACTCCACCACCTGTCCTGCCATCCCCAGGTGACACGCGGCGCGGTAGGCAGAGTGGGACCGTTGTACAAAAAGGGCCGCAAACCAGTCCGGTGTGTCGTTGAGGCTCGCGATCAGGGCACTAAAGAGTCCATCAATCTCAAGTAGCTTGACGTATTCGGATCGTAGCTTCACGTACGTTGCGAAGCAGTTCCCGCGACTGTCGTCCAGGAAGCTTGTAAGGCTGTCGCGTCCCCACCCTGGTGGAGCCTGTATAGCACTCATCTCCGCACCACCCACGTATAGTAGGCCTAACTACGGCTTATATAGTTCTCCATACGCCCTGTAAACCGCAAGATTGCTCCGTAATCACCGTGCTGTACGCTACGAGCAACACCCTCAGGGCCGGTTCCGTCTGTGATCCCCCTTCTTCGCGCGGCGGCTTATCTTGCCCTGGGTAAGCCGCCCTGCCGCTCGTCGATTCTCGGTGTCCCCCTACAACGATTCCACCAGGCTCCGGACGCCCCGGCCGCCGCGGTTCAGGAAATGGGTGTAGATCATGCTGGTTCGTACGTCCTTGTGCCTAGGAGCTCCTGGACTGTACGGATGTCGTGCCATCGGCCAGCAGGTGCGTCGCGAAGGAATGACGGAACGCGTGACAGGAGGCTCGCTTGGTCAGCCCGGCGCGCCGGACCGCCTGGGCCACGGCCTTTTGGACCAGGGATCCGTGCATGTGGTGCCGGCCCTGCTGGCCCGTCCTTGGATTCCTCCAGCGCCTTGCCTGCGGGAAGACCCACCGCCAGCGCCAGTCCGCGGCTGCGCGCGGGTACTTTGGTGCGACGGCCTGCGGCAGTTCGACCTGGCCCCAGCCCTCGCGCAGGTCCCGTTCGTGGGTCGCTTTGACGGCGCGTAGATGCCTTCGGAGGGGCTCTTTGAGCTCCTCCGGAAGCATCGTCATCCGATCCTTGGCCCCCCTGCCGTCCCTAACCAGGATCTCGCCTCGGGCGACGTCGATATCTTGGACCCACAGGCTGAGGCACTCGGTCAGCCGGAGCCCGGAGCGATACATCAGCGAGGCGATGAGCCCGTAGGCTCCTTCGAGCTCGGCGAGGACGGCCTTCACTTCCTCCTTCGTGAGGACAACAGGGAGCCGGCGCGGTTTTCGGGCCCGGATCACGGACCCCAGGTCGCCCAGGTCACGGCGGAGCACGTTTCGGTAGAGGAAGAGCAGGGCACTAAGGGCCTGATTCCGGGTGGAAGCGCTCACCTTCTCGTGGGTGGCCAGGTGGCTCAGGAACGCGTTGATCTCTGCTTCCCCCATCTCCGCCGGATGGCGCAGGTTCTGAAAGCGGATGAACCGTCTCACCCACAAGCAGTAGCTCTCTTCGGTCCTTTGGCTGTAGTGGCGTGAACGGAGCGCTTCTCTCAACTGATCAAGCAGCTTGGGCTTGGGTATTCGGTTGCCGGTGGTGTCGTTACGGCCTTTGTCGGCACTGCGGACGGCGCTGGAGTTCAGGGGTACGCTGCCCGTGGCGCCAGGACGTGGTACGTGCCTTGGAAGCTCCGTCTAGAGGTCGCTCCTTCCAACCGGAGCCTTGCTGCTTCACCGGACCCACCTCGACTCTCGGGCCCCATGGGCATCGCAGGCTCCGCGGAGCGGAGGAACCTACGGGCGATGGTTCGACAGGAAGGCGGCCAATCCTTCCAATATCTGACCCTCTTCGGTGCTGGTCGATAACTTCGAACTACGACGGTAGCGGACGACCGAGGATCACCGAATCACCAGGCCTCGTCATCGGGTTCCCGCACCTGGATCTAGGGCTCCTCTTCGATCTCGTCGTCGGCGACGAAACAGATGCGCATGCCCCATCCCGCAAAGGTGGTGAGCACCCTACCGAACTCCTCCAGCGACAGCTCCCGGCCATCAATCTCAATCACAGCTTGATTGTCGGGGCCAGCGCTCCCTCAGGGTGGATCTTGGGCGTCCGCGGCGTGGGTCGTCCCGACCCACCGCTCACGCGGACGGTCTCTGACGCCGATGCGCCGGTGTACCTTCCCACAGTTCCTGCCAGCCGGGACTCCGGCCCGGCGCCTCGGGGTTACCCCTACAGGGTCGCCCTGAGATGCTCTGAGGGCGCCCTCAGTCCTTGGCGGATCCCAGGGCTCGCTCAGCCTTCGGTCGGTCTTCAACGACGCAGAAGAGGTTGCCGTCGGGATCTTCCAGGACGACATAATCGGCATCGGGTGGGTACCTCCACGGGTAGCGCCTGGCGCCGAGCCCGACCAGCCTTTCCACTTCTCCTTTCTGGTCGCCCGTGTACAAATCAAGGTGGAGCCAGCTTCGCTTGCCGCTACGGGGTTCCGGTGCCCGGTCGAAGGACAGGTTCGGTCCTCTCCCCAGAGTGACTCAGGAACGGCGCGCCTGGAGCGCCGCCTGAACCCAATCCGGAAGTTCAGTAGGCACGTTCTCCGTCCATTTCCGATCGATGCCAACGATGTCTCCGAAGGCGATGAATTCACGCCAGGTGGTCTTGTCGGAGGCCTTGGCCCAGAAGAAGCTCCCCGAGAGGACGACGCAGAGGTTGTCGCCTTCGAGGAAATGAGCGTACCAGTGAGGGCGCATCGCCCGCGCCAGGGAAGGCAAGCGTTCGTGCAGGGTCTTGGCGTCAATCTGATACCAGCAGACGTGCCAGGTGGAAGCGTCAGGATCGTCGGGCACCTCTACGACACGTTCGGCAACGGGTGTCCAGCCGGTCAGGGGCTCCAGGCTCTCGAGGCTCTCCAGGATGACACAGCCGACAAACGCAGGCACGACAGGCGTCCCCCTTCCCCTTGGTCATGACAGTCCTGCGTAAGCTTGTCCGGCCGACCGCCGGGCCCGCCTGGACCTCCCTCTGCGTCCACTGCGGCCGCCCGTCAGGCTTCCGAATGCTCGGTACGGGGCGGTCTCACCCAGATCCATCCCTCGCGTTCCGCCCGAGCGCGATCCAGCGGCGGCATGACGTTCCCCTCCAGGAAGTCGGCAGCGGCGACAACGCACAACGCCGCATCGAGCACATCAGCGCTGCTCTCGAACGTCCCGACGTCCTCCGGGAAGATGGTCCCCTCGCGGCGCAACGCATCCAGGATGCGAACCCGCTCCAGCTTGGCGTCGGTGCTCTTGTAACCGATCGGCCTGATACCGCGGGCGACCAGCGTCGCCGCCGGATAGACCTCTATCGCGGCCACGGGCGCCGGGGGCGCCCCGGGTTGCCAGCCTAGCGGGATCTCCAAACCCAACCTCGACCGTAACTCAGCCAGGAGCGAGAGGGCGGCGTGGGCGGTACGAGCAATGCGGTCCGCGCCCACGTCCAGAGGCCTCTTGCCCAGCCTGGCTTGAACGAACCTGTCGCTCTCGCGGCGGAACATGGCGTCCGGAGAGACGGCCAAGCCCTCTCCTGCACGGTGGTGCATCAAGGCCTCGGCCAGCTCGAGGGGCCATCCCAGGGGCGCGTCGAGGGCCAGGAGGGTCGGGCGCTCGGGAGGCCGGCACTCCCCGAGGATGGTCTCGACCGCGGTCTTCCCCATTCCGCAGCGGACGCCCCGACGAACCCCGAGCCTTCCGTTCTCCCACACGCCGACCGCCACACCGATCCTGGACTCGTCGGTGGCGCAGTCAACCCCGATAAGCCGAACCTCCACGGCTGGACGCCCCCAGTGCGTCTTGCGACCCGGCGCAGGAGCGGAGGCTGCATCTTCTCGCTCGAGGCCACCTGCCGTCCTATCCCGGCGTCGCATCCTTCACACTCCCGGGAACCACCTTCCCGCCGAGCTCGAAAACCAGCTCCAGATCCGACAGGGCCGTCCACAGCTCGCGGACCTTGCCGCCAGCAATCCGGAAGATGAGCATGCCCGTCTCCCGTACCGGCTTGCTGCTCGCCGGAAGGCCGAGGAGCCCGCCTCGGTACGTCGACTGCCCAGAATACCGGACCACCGCCTTCTCGCCCACACTCAAGATCTCGTGGATCGTCCAGACTTGATCGGTGAACGCCTGGCAATACCACCGGAGCCACTCTTTGAAGGCGGCGGGATTGGCGTTGCCCGCCCGCTTGCCAGACATCACCTACTGCTCCCGAAATGCTTCGACCCACCGCTCGAGCTACCGGTACCTGCCCCGGGCGGCCACGCGGATCTCCCTGACGACCCGCCCGTCCCGGCACCCGTAGAGGACGTCGCTCAGATTGACGGCCGGGCAGACGTGGTTGGGAATCACCCGGAGCCGGTCGCCCACCCGGAGCTCCCCGCCGGCGGGGTCCACCGAGAGGATGCCGTGCTCCTCGCTCAGCCGCTCGAGCTTCAGATCGGGCCGGCCCGCGATGAGCCCGAACGAAGGAGCACCGCCTGCGGCCGGGTCCGAGGAGAGCACCTTGCTGCCCGCATCAACGATGGCCCGATCGGGAGAGGGCCGGCTGACGACGGTCGTCAGCACGGTGAGGGCGCAGTCCGCTTCGCTCGCCGCCCAGCGCTCGACGGTGTTCCGATCGTTGAAGACGTAGGTGCCGGGGCGAATCTCCGTGACGCCGGGTACCTGGGCTTCGAAGGCGGCCCCCGTCGTCGACCCCGGGCTGACATGCTCGATGGCCAGCCGCCGCTTGCGAAGCGTCTCAGCCGTCTCGACCAGGGCCTCGGCCGCCCGGCGCGCCGCTTCGGCCAGGGCAGGCTGCGACGACGCGGCCGCCAGGTGACCGGCGTGCGACATGAGCCCGACCACCTCGAGCCCCCGGATCCGTGCGACACGCTCAGCCAGTTCCACCGTCGCCGCACCGGGCGGCAGCCCCAGGCGCCGGTGCCCAGTGTCCACGTCAATGCAGACCCTGGCCGTCGCGCGGCCGCTTCTCCGCACGGCCTGTGCGACGGACTCGGCGGCCTCCACCGAGTCGACGGCAAGCATGAGATCGACCTCGTTCAGCAGGCGCTCGAGGCGGCGGAGCTTTGGCTCTCCCACGATCGGATAGGCGACGAAGATGTCGGTGATGCCCGCTTCGATCATCACCTCAGCCTCGCCTAGCTTGGCCACGGTGATCCCGGCCGCGCCCGCCCGGATCTGCCGGTGGGCGATCCAGGGCGACTTGTGGGTCTTGACGTGGGGCCGAAGGCGAACGCCCGCCTGCCGGGCGAGGGCGGCCATCCGCTCGATGTTCCAATCCATGACGTCCAGATCCACCACAAGCGCCGGTGTATCAAGTTCCTCGAGAAGGGACGGCCCCTCCACCCGTACCACCTCCGCACCGTGCTGGCTTTCCACTCTGATGGGCGGGTCCCTCCGCTCACCCATGTTCCCACCTACCCTGAGAAGAGCAGTGCTACGAGCAGTGGAGACCCCTGCGTGAGCACGGTCTCGCCCGGCGCGCCTATCTCACGCCCGGTGGCTCCGGTCGTACTCGCGCACGATCCGCCGGATGCTCTTCCAGTGAAGCCGCTCATGCCAGACGAGCCTGCGCAGGACCTTCCGGACCGACCAGACCTCGTCGGTCTCGCGGACGCGCGCCCTGTCGGAGCTGGAGCTGAGCTCCTCCAGGAAGCGAAGCGTCTCCTGGCGGGACACCCGCAACTGGTCCTGCCAGGCCATCTCCCTGAGAGCCTGGGGGTGGAAGGCCGGGCGCCACCCGACGCTGGGAAGGTAGTATCCGACCTCGGTGAGCGCAACGTGTTCCACGACCTGTCGGACGCTCTTCCACCATGCGAAGGGAGCGAAGCGCCTGTACGGGGGATCCCAGTCGAGCACGTCGTCGGACAAGGGCGCAACCGCCTCCAGGAGGCCGCGGCGGGTGCATTGCAGCAGGTGGATGCAGCGAGAGACCTCCTCCGCCGTCGCCGGCGCGAGGTCGTCCTGAAAGGCGACTTCGTCGCCGATGATCTCCTCGACCACCTCGACGGCCCCCGCCTCCTCGACGGACGTACCCGCACCGCACTGCTCCAGCCACAGGCGGTACTCGCCGTACTTGACGGGCACTCGCTTCAGGACCTCGGTCCGGGAGGGTGCCCAGGTCGCGAAGCCGAGGTGGTCGAGCGACCACGCGCTCCACCCTTGCTCATCCCCCTCCCACCGATGAAGCCAGACGCGCAACCTACCTTCACCTCCCGTAGGTGGAGTCGCAATGGGCCGCGGAGCCAGAAGATCTCCAGACCGCCTGGCTCCGACTCACACGGCGGAGGACCGTCGCAGGAAGGCCAGGGTTCGATCCCACGCCAGGGTGGCTGCCGATGGGTTGTATGCCTGCGGGCGGTCAGGTTCGATGAACCAGTGTCCGGTGCCGCATAGCGATAGAAGGTCACCGGGCGGCCCGCACGCCTCAGGGATGCCTCCAGCTCGGCGAGAAACGCGGTGGCAGCCGCGATCTCGGCCTTGGCCTGGAGGTGGTTGGCGTCAAGCGCTTTGCCCAGGGCTTCCGCATCGGCAATGGTCTTTGCGACCTTGCCGTGATAGAGGTCTGGGGCGAATGCCACGAAACCAGATTCGGCCAGTTGCGTGCAGATGCCCTTCATGGTGTCGCTCAAGCCCCACCAGGCGTGAAGGACCAGGACGCCGGGCCCCTTGCCAGTGGGCGGAACGGCGAGAAACGCTCCTCGGCCCCCCGGGATCACCGGCGGGTGAATGCGAGCTCAACGGCCAGCCCTGCGAAGACGACGGCGAACGACCTCTGGATCCACCGGATCGAACGGGGCATCGCGCTGAGGGCTTTGCGTGCCCCGCCTGCGAGGAGGGCATACAGGCAGAAGACCACCAGGGTCATCAGCATGAAGACGGCGCTCAGGCCGACGAGCTGCCGGGTCGCCGAGAGCACTCCCGGTGTGATGAACTGGGGCAGGAAGGCCAGGAAGAAGATGGTCAGCTTGGGGTTCAGGATGTTGAGGGCTACCCCTCTCAAGGCCACCTTCACGAGGCTGCTTTCGGTCGACTCATGCCCGATCGCGAGCGCGCCCGTCTCCTTCCACATCTGCCAGGCCAGAAAGAGCAGGTAGGCGGAGCCCCCGTACTTGACGACCGAGAAGACCGTCGCGCTCACGTGCATGATTGCAGAGAGGCCGAGCGCGCTCGCCAGCAGGTGCGGGAGGATCCCGAGCGTGCACCCGAGGGCCGCCGCGATGCCGGCGCGCCCGCCGCGGGCCATCCCGTTCGAAAGCGTGTACAAGACGCCGGTACCAGGCATCACGACGACGATCAAGGATGTGAGCAGGAACTGCGTGGTAAGCATACTGCACCCCCATCGTCCGGTGAGCCCCCGCAAGCAATGTCTCTGGCTTAAGCGACCTGGGGTGTCGACGGCGCCTCCTGCACAGACCATCCTCGGGTGAAACTCCGGGAGCACCACGGCTTATCCCTATGGGTACGTCGCCGTAACATCTGATCCTTCCCAGTTCGTCCCCAGTTCGTCCCGGCGGGTCGTCCGGGCCGGTCCCTCAAGGGCCGCTCCTCCAGGGCCGCCCCAGGATCCTCTGAGGGCAGTGCTCGGCGCCTTGCGGGTGCTCGCTTAGCTTTCAGTTGGGTCCTCAACGACGCAGAAGAGGTTGGCGTCGGGATCTTCCAGGACAACGCAATCCGCATCGGGAGGGTACCGCCACGGGTAGCGCCTGACGCCGAGACCGACCAGCCGTTCGACCTCACCTTGTTGGTCGCCTGTGTTCAGATCGAGATGGAGCCAGCTTCGCTTCCCGCGACGGGTTTCCGGCGCTCGGTCGAAGGAGAGGTTCGGCCCCTTCCCCAGGGGATCCCGGAGAATGACCCAGTCCGAGGCTCGAGGCTCTCAAGCAACGTAGTTCAGCGCCCGCTCCCAGAAAGCTACCATGCGGTCGAACTCGTAGCACCTGATCACGATCGATCCGATCTTCGTCTGGTATCGATCCCTCCTTCGTGCCGGCTTTCGTCCGTCACGCGCAGCAACGGATTCGTACGGGACCCCACATGAGGATAGACCTACCGACGGGTGATGGGCGCCGTCGCTTCCAGGTGTCGCCATGCCGGTTCCGTAGCAAATCCATTCGAAAAGCATGCCCAGCAGGAAACTGGCTGCGATGGCCCATCACGTCCCGGCCCCCGGCCGCGTCCCCACCCCACCCGCGAGCAGGCCAAGAACTCCGCCCGTCGGGGTCGGCGGGATGTCAAGGCCCGCGTGTTGCGAACAGCACTTCAGGGTACTCCTCCGCCAGCCCCTCCAGCGGCACCTCCGGCGGGCCCTTCAGGTGCCGGTCGGAAGAAGGCCAGGGCGTAGGCTGTGACGATCTGGTGCGCCCGCTGCGGGTCCAGCGACCCGGTGAGGCCCGACCGGGAGCTTATGGGCGAGAGGAGCAGGGCATCGGAGAAGTCCTGGTGAAACATCCCCGGCACCTGCACGATGTAGCCGTCGCCCGCAAGGCGGTCGAAGACGGCCCACATGGTGTTCAGGATGTCGGATTGGCCCCAACCCTCCCGCCGCATGGTCTCTGCGTCCCGGGTTATCCAGAGGGTCGGCTACTTCAGGCCTTCACGGACCACGTCAGCCGACATGAAGACGTCCATTACCAGGCAAGCCCTGAACCTGGGCTCCATCCGGCAGGCTTCGGCGGTGATCGCGCCGCCCAGCGACAGCCCGGCGATGGCAGCCCGATCCAGGTCCAGCCGCCCCTCCAGGACGCCCTGCGGATCCGCCTCGTTCAGGGCTGCCAGTTGATTCAGCGTGCAGACCGCATCTTGGGCCAGAAAGGGGATCATGCGGTCAGACGGGCGACCGGCGCCATGATCTGGGCATCTTCCATGTACGGAGCCCGCGCAGAGGAGGGGTCGACCGTGGCTGGATAACCTGGATAGGCTTACAGCTCCTTCCATATTCCTGGGGGAGACTCAGGCACTGCACCGCCGAGAACGGGATCAAGGAGCTGAAGGACGGGCTCGGCATCGACTCCATCGGCAAGGAGACCTTCTGGCCCAATGCGGCGGACCTGCTGATCAAGGGCATCGCCTACAACCTGCTGCTCCGGCTCAAGGCGCTGGCCCCGGCGCCCTATCACCACTACACCGCGACCCGTTTGCAGCTGTGGCCGCACCGAGCTGCATGGCAAGCCATCCGGCTTCCACTGAGCACGTGGCGTACCTGGAACGCCGTGGGCGAGGAGCGGAGGCCACCAGTAGGAACGGGCGGCCCGGGCAGCTGCGCCCTTCTTCACCTTCCGAGCCGTTGCTCCTGCCGTTTCTCGTATCTCCCTGCGCCGCCTACCCCCTTCTTTATGGCGAGTCTCGGCTCACATTCCCAACCTGAAGCGCAACTTGCCGTCAACAGCATTCTATTCCTCGCAATCTCGGGTAGATTCGCGTCCATCGAAGGGCCCCGCGCAAGATCCGGGTTCAACGACGCCTCGTCGAACCCCAGGGCCGCGAGAGACTCCCGCTCGACGACGGCTGCCGCATGTCCTGCTGGTAGGCCGGATGGACGCTGATGCTGGGAATCGAGACGGACGCGCTCAACTACTCGAGGTATGCCCCACGGTGCTGGGCAAAGCACCGACCCGCATCCACGCGTGCTCCTCCTCCTAGACATCGAGGCCGTAGTGGGACCGCAGGACCCGGTTAATCTCAAACAAGTCGTCCGACACCTGCGGCGCGGGTTTAGCACCGCTCCCGTCGGCCCATCTCTTGAACCCGCTTGCGGTGCTGATGCAGACCACGGGGCCATCGAAACGCTCCCCCTGGTCCAGAGCCAGTCTGCATCCGGCCAGCCCGGCGGCGGCGGAGAGCTCCGCCCAGATGCCGGCCCGGGCGAGACCTTCCCGCGAGGCGACCAGATCCGCATCGGTCACCCGGATCGCCCACCCGCCGCTCTCCTGGACGGCCAGGAGGGCCCGGTACCCGCTGACAGTGGTGGCGATGGAGACCGCCCGGGTCGGGCGGGCCGGAACGGCGGCCACGGGCCTTCCCTGGGCTAGGGCCTGGAAGAGCGGTGCCCGGGCAGCTGGCTCGCAGGCGAACATCCGGGGCACCGTCGGGCTGAGACCAAGGCGTTGAAGCTCGGCAAAGCCCTTCCACACACCGAAGAGCAGCTCCCCGTAGCCGGTGGGCACGAAGACGGCCGCGGGCGGGCGCCGGCCCAGTTGGAGGAACAGCTCATAGGCGATGCTCTTGTACCCCTCGGGGCCGAAGGGGTGACCGGTATGCCCGCCTTCGGTCAGGTTGCTGACGGGATGGTACCCCAGTTGCCGGACGATCTGCCGCATCACAGACCAACGGGCCTCCCGCTCCACCTGGAGCACGACGGCCCCGTAGGAGCGAATCCACGCCTGGACCTCCAGCGGCGCCCCGGCGGAGACCAGAGCGACACAGGGCAGACCGGCCCGCGCAGCGTAGGCGGCGGCGGAACCGGCGTGATTGCCCGACGAGGCGACCACGACCCCGGCGCTGCCAGAGAGCGCGGCGGCGCTGACCGCGCACCGGTTGAGCCGGTCCTTGTGGCTCCAGGTCGGATTCCGGCTCTCGTCCTTAATGTAGAGCCGGCCGTCCCAGCCACCCGCCCCACCCTCCAAAGGGATGAGTGCGGTACCGCCCTCGCCTAGGGCGAGGCGCTCGTCCAGCGGAGGCAGCAGCGGGGTCCAGCGGTCGAGCCCGGGCAGGGCCGGCTGGTCGAACAGACCCGCCGACACCCGGCTGTAATCGTAGTCGACCGTCAGCGGATAGGCGATCTCCGACGTGCTGCTTCGGGGGCACCCCTCGGTCAGGGGCGGCCACAGCGGATAGCGGTACTGTCCCGTGCCCAGAGAGATCTGCCCAATGGCCAGCGAGCGTATCACGTCTAGTCACCCCGGTGTTCACGAGCATGTTGCCTGGACTTGTGGGAGGCAGATCGCAGACCCAGAAGGCGCTGCCGGTCAGTCCGAAACCTTCCCTCGCGCTGGGATCGCTAGCCGCGGCTGCCCGGCGGCCACGGAATCAAGATACCTTTACCGTTGCCGGCGGTCAATGCGGGGTGGGAAGCGTTACCACCAGTAGATTCCGTTCCTGGGGCGGCCATCCAGCATGAGCACGCTGAGCTCTACAGCCCCACGACGCGCCCCCGGTACCTTCGCCGCAGGCGCTCGTTGTGCTCCCGCCCGCCGTCGAGGTTGTCGCTCATCAGGACGGGCGGCTCGATGCCCATCTGGACCAGCCGGGCGGTCGCCTCGAGGACCACCGAGTGCAGGACCGCCGCGCCGATGACGGTCGAGACGGGCCCCACCTTCTCCGGCACCCCCGGGACCTCGATCAGGGCGTCGCCCTCGGGCGCGCCCAGGTCCAGGACCAGGTCTGCGATTTCGAAGAGCCGCTTGCCGCTTCGATGGCGCGATGTCACGGTACGGGAGTACTCCAGGGAGGTGAGGGCGATCACCCGCAGGCCGCGCTCCTGGGCCAGCAAGGCGATCTCGATGGGCAGCGGATTGCGCCCCGAGGTCGAGAGAACGATGAGCAGGTCGTCGGTCCCCAGGGGTAGGTATCGCTGAAGGAGCAGGGACGCGTACCCTTCCAGCCTCTCGGCGGCTCCCAAGAGCGGATCCTCGATGATGCTCATAGCGGCCAGCCCGCCTGCTCGCCCCACCACCTCTCGTGCCAGCAGGGCCGAATGGCCGCTGCCGAAGAGATGGACCACCTGATCGCCGGCGATACACTCGGCCACCCAACGAGCCGCCTGGTCCATCGCCTCCCTACGCTCTGGATCCTGGATGCTCTCGAGTCGCCCGATCATCTCGTGCAGGTAGGCTGCGGATGGTCTCACTGACGCGCGCTCCTCTCCTCTGACGGAGGCCTGGACTGCCGCGGTAAGGCGACCTCCAACTCAGGCTCCCTGCGACTCCTCAGCGGCAGAGAGGGTGGAAATCCCGGGGCCCGAGACCAAGGACGCCCGCCACTCTTGCCGCGTGCCCCACGTGCCCCAGGTCGTGGAGCGCGTGGGCATCGCTTCCAATGGAGAAGGTACACCCTTCCTCGCGCAGGATCCGGGCCACCTCAAGCCGGGGGCTGCAGCTCATTCCGTGCAACTCGACCGCCACGCCGCGGATCCGCAGGATGGCGGCCAACTCTCGGTAGAAGCTGAGCGGGAAGAACCGCCGCACGATCTCCGCCTCGGCTCGCCGGCGGCCCGCGAAGTCGAGCGCCCCGGGGTAGCGGGACCACCGGGCAGGGAGGTACCCCTCCACGTGGCCCAGCACGTCTACGAACTCCGCCCGAGCCGCCTGCAGCACCTGACGCTGGTAACAGGCCCAGTACTCCTCCTCCGGCAGGTCGGCCAGATCAGCCGGAGAGAACCCGCATTCGCCCGGCCGAATCTCGTGGACGCTGGCGACGACCAGGTCCGCCGCGGCCAGGACCTGGTCCGGGCAGAGCAGCCTCCCACCGGCCACGCCGGTCTCCACCCCCAGCAGGAGGTCGACCCCTTTCCGGGCGGCGAGGTCCTGGGCCTGGCGAAAGGCGTGGAGGTACTGATCCGGCGGCACTCGAACCGAATTGGGCCGCCCGATCTCGAAGTGGTCGGTCACCGCGAGGCGTCTCACCCCGATGTCGACCGCGCGGGCGATGATCGCCTCGAAATCGTCCTCGCCGTCCGAGTACCCGGAGTGGACGTGCATGTCCCGCTGGAGGATCCACTCGGAGGCGCTTCCATCCGACACCGCTTCGCCACCCCTTCCCAAAGGGCCAGCCCGCCTGGTGGGGAGCTACCGGCTCCGCCCGAACGCCGATCGGATCAAGAGGCCCCTCCGGGACCGGGCCTCGGGCTCCCGGGCTCGGCGCAGGCCTCCAGCAGGAAGTGGATCATGTTCCCCAGCAGGCGCCGCACCGAGTCGTCGGCGAAGAGCTCCGGCACCCACAGCGCTTCCCCGACGTAGATCCCCGCCTCAGACAGGACGACCGCGGCGTTGGTCGCTTCCGGGTGGGAAGCGGTCGCCCGGAAGTCGTCGTACCAGACGCCAAGCACCTGACCACCCGGCAACGTCCGAACCACCACCGCCCGGTTCCGCGGGGTCTCGACGAACTCGGGAACCTCCTGCCAGACGGGGTGTTCTGCTGTCCGGCGGATGCTCCCATGGAGCGGTCGCAGGTGGTTCCAGCCGACGAACTCCACCCGCAGGAGCTCCCCCAGCCCGAACCCGTAGGGCTCGTACAGGGCGCCGTCGGGCGTCTTCAAGGAGGAGTGGTAGAAGACGAGCAGCCGCCCCCCGGCCGCGACGAAGCGCCCTATGGCCCCAAGCTGGGCCTCGCTCATCCTCCGGCTCCCCGGCATGATCAGCAGCTCGGCCGCGAGGAAGCGGGCATCGCCCTGCTCCAGCGCCTCGTCCGAGAGCTCCACCCACTCCAGCCCCAGGCCGGCCAGAAGCTGCCGCACGTTCTCGACCTGGAGCCCGTACGCATCCCCCAGGAAACCCACAGCCGCCTCCCACTCCAGGGTCGCGTCGCTCACGTGAAGGGCGACCTGCGCCGCCGGCGCCGGCTGGGCCAGGAGGAGGAGAGCCGCCAGAGCCAGGGAGCAGGTCACTCCGCACCTTCGGAAGCTCACAGGTCGTCCCACCCCTCCGGCCGGAGCCTGACCGTGGCCACGACGGGCAGGTGGTCGCTGGCCACAGTGGGAAGGACCCGGTAGCCTCCGGCACCTTCCTCCAGGCGGAGGTCGGGCGAGAGGAAGATGTAGTCGATCCGACTGGTCGGTGCGGTGGATGGCAGGGTATAGCCGTCCTCCAGCAACCGTTCGGGGGTCACCCGGTCCGTGCAGGCGACCATCCGGTAGAGGGTATGGGCGTCGTTCATTACCCGCTGGAAGAGGGTCACCTCGGCCGTGACCGCCCACGCGTTCAGGTCGCCCGCCAGCACCTTGGGGTTCGGCAGCGCTTGCAGCTCCTCGTGGACCCGCAGCGCCTGATTCCTCCGGATCCGGGCGTCCTTGTGATCAAGATGGGTGGAGACGAAGCTGAGAACGGCCTCCCCCACGTCGATCCGGGCCACCGCGGCGCTGCGGGGCTCCGACAGGGCGTCAGCGGGCAGGGCCACCGTCCAGCTCTCCAGGATGGGATAGCGGCTCAGGATCGCGTTGCCGTAGCTTCCGGTCGCCACGGCGAAGGCGGGGGCGAAGGCGTAGTCGAAGCCGAGTCGCTCCGCGAGGTAGCGGGCCTGGAAGACCATGCCGGATCGAGGGAAACCCCGGTCCACCTCGTTCAGGCCCACCACGTCCGCCCCCGACGCTTCGATCACCTGGGCGATCCGGTCGAGGTCGACCAGACCGTCGCAGCCCAACGCGTGCTTGATGTTCCACGTCATCAGGGTGATCGACCGTTGCGCCAGCACCAGGCCCTCCGTGAAGACCAGGGCCGCGAGGACCAGCATGGCCGCGGCCGCCGCCCTACGGCCTCTCAACCGAGGGCATCTCCCCTCGTCCTGGATCACGGCTCCGGATCACCTCCCACCTGTGGAAACGGCTCGATGCCCAGGGCGCCCGCGGTCTTCCGGGCCACGTCGGGATGGGTGAGCGTCCCGCGAAAGGCCTCCGAGCCCGGGCCGTAGGCGTACAGGGGGACGGCGCCGGCCGTGTGGTCGGTGGTCAGCCACTGGACCCGCAGTCCCTCCCCGCCGGCGCCGCCGCCCACCACACCCAGCCCTCCCGTCTCGTGATCGGCGGTGACGACCACCAGCGTCTCGCCGTCGCCGGCAGCGAAGTCGAGGACCACCCCGACCGCCTCGTCGAACTCCCGGATCTCCCCCAGGGTCTCCTGCAGGAGGTGCGCGTGGGCGGCCTTGTCGACCTTCGCCCCCTCCACCACGAGGAAGAAGCCGTCAGGATCGGCTGCAAGCCGATCGAGGGCGAACCGGACCATCTGGACCAGGGTCGGCTCCGTGGGGAGCCGCTCTCCGGCATAGCTCAGGTGGCCGGGCATGAACAGGCCGAGGATCGGGCTCTCCCCGGGGAGCTCCTCCAGCTCGTCCCTGGTCCGAAGGTAGTGGATGCCCTGATCGACGGCGGCCTCGAGCAGGCTGCCCGGGCGGGGCGCGCCCGTGAAGGGGTGGGCACCGAAACGATCCCTCCCCCCGCCCAGCACCAGCTCGGGCGGGTCCTCCACGAGCTGGGCTGCGATCTCCTCCTCGAAGTCGCGCACGGCCACGTGGGCGTAGAACGCGGCAGGCGTCGCGTCGGTCACCCGGGCCGTGGTGACGATGCCTGCCGACCGGCCGTGGTCCCGGCTGATCTCGAGAAGGCTCCGGACGGGGGTGCCGTCGGGCAGCACCCCGGTACACCCGTTGTCGGTCCCGAGGCCGCTCGCCAGCGCCGTCGCCGCCGCGGCCGAGTCGGTCACCGCCCGGTCCGCGGATCCGGTGAGCACGAAGGCGGTCGCCTCCATCCGGTCCACGCTCATCTCGGGCCGGCCGCCGAAGAAGGCGAGGCGCGCCGCGGTCAGGTGGTTGAGGCCGAGGCCGTCCGCGATCATGAGCACCACGTTGCGGGGCCCGGCCGGAGCACCGGCCGTCGCAGGAGCGGCGACCAGGCTGATCAGGAGGCAGATCGCCCCCACGATCAGGAGCTTCCCGCCGATCCGCAGCTGCGCAGGGGCCTTGCGGCGAACGGTTGCCGTCACGCTCATCGTCTCCTCCCCCCCGGGGCCGAGTCAGTCCTTCAGACCGCTCAGGGTGATCCCTTCGGTGAAGTACCTCTGGTTGAAGACGAACAGGATGATCACAGGCAGGATCGCCAGGGTCGAGGCCGCGAAGACCAGGTTGGGATACTGCTCGTACTGGCCGTTGAACAGGGGTATGGCCAGGGAGAGGGTCCGCAACCGGTCCTCGTTGACGATCAGGAGCGGCCAGACGTAGGCGTTCCAGTTGCCGGTGAAGGTGAAGATGGTCAGGGTGGCCAGGGCCGGTTTGAGGAGCGGCAGGATCACCTGGCCGAAGATGCGGAACTCGCTGCACCCGTCGATCCGGGCGGCGTCCAGGAGATCATCAGGGATGGTCAGGGCGAACTGACGCATCATGAAGATGCCGAAGGCGGTCGACAGGTTGACCACGATCAGCCCCGCGTAGCTGTTGACCAGTCCCAGCCGAAAGGCCATCACGTAGAGCGGCACGATGGTGACCGGGTACGGGATCATCATGGTAGCCAGGATGGCCCAGAAGAAGATCTTCCCGCCCCGAAACCGGTACTTGGCGAAGCCGTAGCCCGCCATGGCCGCCGTGAAGACCGCCACGACGGTGGGTATGACCGCGGTGACGATCGTGTTGAGGTAGTACCGGGCAAACATGGGCAGGCGCTCGAAGACGTCGGTATAGTTGGAGAGGATGGGATCCTTCGGAAGGAAGGTGGGCGGGAACTGGCTCACCTCCTGCAGGGTCTTGAAGGAGCCGAGCAGCATCCAGAGGAAGGGGGCGATCATCAGCACGCCGCCCGCGACCAGCATGACATAGAGCGCCACCCTCCACGCCGCCTGCTGCCGCTGGTACGCGACACCCGGATCGCTCACGTCGAGTCGAGCCCTTGCGAGACTCCTACCCACCGTAGTGCACCCCCCGGCCGAGGAATCGCCAGTTGATCCAGGTAAGGGCCATGGTCACCAGGAACAGCCCGACCGACATGGCTGCCGCATAGCCCATCTGTAGGCTGCTGAACGCCTTCTCGAAGATGTAGAAGACGATGACGCTGGTCGAGTCGACGGGGCCTCCCTGGGTCATGATGTTGATCTCGGCGTAGACCCGCAGCGCCCCCATGGTGACGGTGATGACCACGAAGAGGGTCGTCGGGCTCAGCAGGGGGAGCGTGATGTAGCGGAACTGCTGCCAGGGCGTCGCGCCGTCCATGGAAGCCGCCTCGTAGTATGTCTGGGGAATCCCCTTGAGCGCTGCCAGGTAGATGATCATGTTGGTTCCGACGGCCAGCCAGATCCCCATCACGATCACACTGGGCATGGCCGTCGCCGTGGTCTGGAGCCAGTTGGTGGCGCCTACGCCGAAGAGCTGGAGGACACCGTTCAGCAACCCCCGGTAGTCGTAGATCCAGAGCCAGATCACCGCGGCCACCGAGATCGGCGTGACGACCGGCATGTAGTAGATCGTCCGGAAGAAGACGACCCCCCGCAGCTTCGAGTTGACCAGCAGGGCGAGGACCAGGGAGAGGATCACCACGCCCGGGATCGTCCCCGACGCGTAGAGGAACGTGTTCTTCATGGAGGTCCAGAAGAGGGGGTCGTCAAGCATCTTCGCGTAGTTGGCGAGCCCCACGAAGGCGTAGCGCGGGGAGATGATCCGGTAGTTGGTGAAGCTGAGGTAGACCCCGATGATCGCCGGGATGAAGGTGACCATCATGTAGAAGAGGAACCCCGGCCCGATGAAGACGTAAGGGGCGATCCATCGCTGGAAGCGGTACCCGGCCCGGCGCCATCCACCCCGCCCTGCGGCCATGTCCCCCACTCCTACCCGAAGGTGTGGTATCCTGCCGCCCCCGGAGGCAAGCTCCGGGGGCGGATCAGCCTTCCGAGAGCTCTAGTACTCGGCTGCGACGACTTCGCCGTAGATCCGCTCGGCCTCCCGAGCCAGCCAGCTCAGGGCCTCGGACGGTGCCATCCCTTCGATGGTCACCATCTGGACGGCCTTGCGGACGGCCGTCTCCATCTCGGCCTGGGCCTCGAAGGGGTACGGGACCGCGTGCTCGAGCGAGTTGAGCGGCTCCCGCAGCAGAGGCTCGGCGTCCAGCAAGGTGTCGTCGCCGATCAGCGACAGCCGGGCCGGCAGCTCGCCCGTCTCGCTGGTCCAGCGGCGCTGGGCCTCTACCGAAGTGAGGTACGCGATCCACTCGGTCGCTTCCGGGGTCCCCTCGGCCTGAGCGCTCTGCACGTACGCCCAGCTGGTCAGGACGTTGGTCCGGGGTTGCCCTTCCTTCATGACGGGAATCTGGGCGATTCCGATGGGCAGATCGGGGTGGGTGGACCGGAAGGAGCCCAGCATGGCCGGGTGGGCCATCACCATGCCCAGTTCCTGGTTCCGGAAGGCGGTCCACCGGGAGCCCAGGTTCAGGTCCTCGATGCCGTACTCGGTGACCCAGCCGGCAACCCAGGCGAAGGCCTTCAACGCCTCTTCGTTGTTGAAGAGCGCCTTTCCGTCCTCGCTCAGGAAGCCGGTTCCCGTCTGGGCCATGTAGGAGAGGATGACCGGGGTGTAGGAGCCGTGGGCCGCACCCATGCGGGTGGTCATGCCTGTCGCATCCCGCTTGACGATCCTCTGGGCGTACTCGACCAGTTGGTCCCAGGTCGAGGGCGGCCCGGACAGCCCGACCTCTTTGAAGATCTCCGTGTTGTAGAAGAGGACGATGGTCTGGACGTCGGTCGGCAGGCCGTAGACCACGCCATCCGACTCCAGGTAGGAGATGGTGGCCGGGACGAACTCCTTCAGCGCCTGCTCGTGGTCGACGACCGACGGGTCCAGCGGTGCCAGGACCCCGTACTCCACGTACCGCGGCACGTCGGTGGCCCGAATCTGGAAGACGTCGGGGCCGGATCCAGCAGCCAGGGCCGGGAGCAGCTTGGTGTAGTAGTCCTCCAGCGGGATGCTCTGGATCTCGATGGTCACGCCGGGGTGCTCCGCCATGAACTCCTGGGCCATCTGCTCCACCATGGCCAGCCGTGCCGGCGAGTGATGCTGCCAGTGGACGATGGTGGTCTGCGCCAGGGCCGTCTGGGCCAACGCCAGGACCAGCACGGCACTCCACAGCCCGACCGCGATGCGACGAGTCATTCTCCAAGACCTCCTTTGAAGGCTTGTCCAACCGAGCCGAAGCCAGCCAGCTGCAGATCGCTAGATCTCCCTCTCCACCTCCCTCCGACGGAGGGTTGCGATCACCGGCAGGTGGTCCGAGACGCGGGCGGACCCGACGTGCACCTCGTCCGCCTGCAGCCCGGGGTCGATGAAGACGTAGTCGATGCGAACGTTGGGCCTGCCGGGCGGTTCCGACCGATAGGAGAAGGTGGGCTCCGGCGACCCGGGGGCCTCCGTGGCGGCATCCACCCAGCGGGCGGTCATCGCGCGCACCTCCTCGCTCTCGGGCAGGGCGTTCCAGTCGCCCACCACCGCCTTGGACGGGGGGAGCTGCTGCCCGTAGGCGAGGATCCGCTCCACGTGGACCAGGCGTTCGGCCTGGTCGAGGCCCAGGTGAGTGCAGACCAGGTGAAAGGAGCCGGACGTTCCCCATGGGAGCTCGACGTGGAGGAAGGCCCGCGCCTCCCGCCCCCGGCTCGATGCCAGGCGCTCGCCGTACCGGAAGAGGATGGGGTGACGGCTCACGACGGCGATCCCGTACCCGGACCGGTGCGCCCCGTAGAGCCCCTCGCCCGTCATGGCCGCCTGGAACGCGTGATGCCATCCGAGGGCTCCCGCGATCTCCGCCGCCTGATCGCGGCACCCCGACCGGGGAAGGTACCGATCGACCTCCTGCAACCCGACCACGTCCGCCCCCGCCTCATCGATGGTGCCGGCGACGGCCTCCAGGTCGATGACGCCGTCCGGTCGCTCCCCATGCCGGATGTTGAAGGTCATCAACCGAAGCAGGCTCATCCGCCCGCCACCTCCTCCTCCACCGGGCGGGATGGGGCGATCAGGCAGGCGGCGAAGCGACGAGGGGGCAAGGGCATCGTCCCCGCCTCCGGCCGAAGCCGGCGCTCCCCGACCCTCCACCCGTCCATGGCCGCCCGCTCGCCAGACGCTCGAGCACCCGCAGACGCGGTCAGGATGCGGACCTCCCGGCCGGCCGGGAACGGAAGGCTCACCTTCCCGCCCACTCGCTCCGGGTTGAAGAGCAGCAGGAGCTCCTCCCGGGAACGGCCCGGCTCCTCGGTGCGGGGGGTCCAGAGGCGGCCCTGGACTCCCCGGGGGAGATCGAACGGCTGCCGGTCCGCGAGCCTGGAGGCGGCCAGCGTGGAGGCGACCGCCTTCCTCACCGCCAGGGCTTCCTGGATCCACTCCATGGCGCTCTCCGGGGAGCCCTCGCCGATCCATCGCTGCTCCAGCAGGCCGGGCTCGTACCAGAAGACCGCCCCAAGCAGGAAGGCCCGCCCCACGTCCGAGCGGAAGAGCCGTTCCTGCAGCCTGGGATCCTGAACCGGGCGCGGCTGGACCATGCAGACCAGGGCGTGCTCCGGGAAGGTGTACCGATAGACGTCGAAAGACTCGTCGTATTGCTCGCCGTTCCAGGTGACGTTGCCCCAGACCCGGCTGCTGTAAACGTCGCCGCAGTTCTCGATCATCAGGAAGGCAACCGGATCGTGCCTTCGCAGGCGGCCCAGGACCTCGTCCAGCAGTCGGACGTAGCCCTGGTTGAAGAGGCCGTGATGATCGGCAGGCGAGTGGCCGTGGTCCCGGCTGTAGCAGGGCAGCGGCGTGGCCGAGCCCAGCTGGTCGTAGTAGATGCCCCGGGCGCCGTACCCGGTCACCATCCACTCGCCGAAATCGGCCAGGTGCTTCCGCCAGGCCGGATCCGCCGGGCAGAGGACCGAGAAGGTCCGGGGGCCGTAGCTCTCCTGAACGGTGTTCCCGTCCGGTCCCCGAAGGGCCCAGCGCCGGCCGAGGCTCTGGTAGTATTCGGACTCCAGGTCGATCAGACGGCTGTTGATGTAGAAGGTGACGAAGCCTCCCGCCTCGCGCACCGCCGAGACGCCCCGGGCCAGGTCGAGAGGGGTCCCCAGTTCCAGGTCGGGGTTGTAGTCGGGGTAGTGGTTGTCAAAACCGAGGTGATTCCAGCCTGAGACGAAGAGGTGCCGGCTCCCCAGCTCCCGCCTGGCGCGATCGAAGAGGGACGGCATCTCCTCGAATCGATGGTAGACCCTCCCCTCCCGGCGGAAGTCGTAATGCGGCGTCACCACGCCCTCCTCCGCCAGGTCGGCGGGCTGCTCCAGCTGCGGCACGCGGGTGTCGAACCACTCCCGGTAACGGCGGGCCGCCCAGTGCCAGTCCCCCGGATGGACGCCCAGGGCGTAAGGCGGCGAGAGCCAGGCCTCGCCGGGGCGGATCGGTAGGTACTTCCGGAAGGCGAGCCGCAGGTAGGGGCTCTCCGGCCCTCCCGTCTCGACGCGCAGGCCCGTGAGGAGGAATTCCGGGTCGTACGAGGCCAGGTAGACGCCGCCCTTCCCATCGTGGTAGTCCATCCACATCATGGAGGCCAGCCCGCAGTAAGGGATCTCCCGAACGTACTCCCCGCCCTCCCGGACCGTCCCGGCGCGGTGGAGGCCCAGATACCTCTCGGTCGCCAGGGTGGCCGCCGGCTGAGCGATCCGCTCCCCCGCATGATGGGGGTAGACCAGCACGTCGTCGCCTTCGAGGGCGAGCCCCGGAAGCCGCGGGAAGAGCACCTCGACCACCATCACCTCGGCCAGGTTGACGACCGCGAGGCGCCAGGCCAGGAGCTCCCCGGGTTCAGCGATGCGCCGGCCCGGGAGGGGCGCTGACGGGGTCAACCAGGCCAGCGCCCGCAGGGGCAAGGTCTCCCCGGATGAGGCCTGGAACGCACCACAGGCGACGCGCAGGAGCGCCTGGTTCAGCTCCTCCTCCCGGGGAGCGACGCTGCCCGCCGGGTCCATGTCGCGTAGCAGATCCCGGGCCTGCCCGGCGTCCACCGGCCGAAGCTCCAGCGGCAGGGCCCGGTGGATCGCCGCCTGGCCGGAAGCGGGCTCCCGAAGGAAACGGAGCTCCAGGAGGGGTTGCGCCGTGGAACGGCCGGCGACCAGTTCCCGGCCCAGCTCTTCATCCCAGAACGACGTCAGGTTCTGCTCCCCAACGTCCCAGGCCACACGAGCGGTCTTCCATGCCACCGTGACTCCCCCCAGCGGTCCTCGCTAGAAGCCCTGGGCCAGGAAGCGTCCGCGCGCCTCCTCGTTCAGGCGCTTGGCGCCCGGCAGATGGTTGCTCACGTAGATGCTCGGGGTCTTCCCGCCCCGCTGCAGCCGGTCCACCACCGCCGCCACCAGCGCCCACATGAGGTAGGCGGCTGCGATCCCCGAGGCAGGACAGATCGCTCCCTCGAGACCGGCCACGTCCACCAGGGCGTCGCCGGGAGGGGCGCCGTGGTCGAGCAGGATCTCCACGACCTCATAGAGCCGCTTTCCCATCGGGTTCACCGGTGCGAGCGAGGAGGAGTAGGCGACCGAGGTGAGCCCGATGACGGTCAGCCCCGCTTCCCTCGCATCGATCGCGAGGCTCACGGGCAGGGTGTTGACACCCGAGACGGAGTTGATCAGGAGGACGTCGCCCGGTCGGAGGTCGGCCTGGGTGAGGATCCATCGGTGAAGGCCGCCGACCTCGTCGAGGAAGACCCGAGGCGGTCCGTCCTGAGGGCGGGGTCCCCGGGGGCGGACATCGTGCTGCAGCTCGAACTGCCAGCGGATGGGAGCCAGCATCATCGGCCCCCCGGCCCGCCCGATCATCTCGTGGGTCAACATGTGGCCGGTGTCGAAGAGATGCCAGACGCCGCCGCGCTCGGCCGCCCCTGCGATGGCCGCGGCGGCCCTGGCGAGCGACGGCTGCTGACCCTCGCGGATCTGCGCCAGCACCCGCCCCATCGCTTCGAAGTAACGTTCCGGCAGGCTCTCGGTCACAGCGCGGACCTCCTCTTCAGCTGGGGTGAGGACGGGACGGTCTGGGCTGCGTCGATCTGCCCGGCCACCCGCTCGATGAAGCTCTCGTCGACCGGGAGAGCTGCCACCTCGCAGGCGCGCAGGACCGCCCCCACGAACGGCGGGAACCGGGCCGGCACCAGCACCACGTTCGGGGCTGCGAGGTTCAGCGCATCGACGAAGGGATCCAGGAGGGGCGACCCGGCGGCGCTGACGCCGCCCGTGACGGCGACGGAGACCTCGTCGTCCCTTCCCACACCCAGCCGGGAGATCACGGCGGCGGCCTGTTTGACCAGCTCCCCGGCCGCGTTCCTGAAGATCTCCCTCGCGACCGCGTCGCCCTCGTCGGCCGCGTCCGACACGACGGTGGCCAGGCTGGCGATCCGCTCCCGGCTCAGCCCCTTGCGGTAGACCAGTCCGACCAGTTCCCGCTCCATCCCGTAGAGGAGCGTCTTGCGGAAGAGCCGGGTCAGCGCGGTGGGCGGTCCCAGGCCGTCCGACGCCCGGACGACGGCCTTCAACCCCTCGACGGCGATCCAGTAGCCGCTTCCCTCGTCACCCAGGAGCGAGCCCCAACCGCCGACCGTCGCCGTTCGTCCACGCCACTCGCCGTATGCGAACGATCCGGTGCCGGTCAGGACGACGACGCCATCCCCTTGCGGGAGGGCTCCACGGAACGCGGCGGGGGCGTCGCCCTCGACCACCAGGTTCCGATAGCGGAACGTACCCTCCAGGGCCAGCTCCGCCACGTCAAAGGTAAGCCCCGGGGCCGAGAGGTAGACAGCGGCGACCTCGCCGTCGACCTCCGCGAGGGCCTGACGGCTTGCCTGCTGGATGGCGAAGATGGCTTCGTCCTCAGGTACGAAGTACAGATTCGTCCCGCCGCCGAAGCCCGTTCCGATCACCGTACCGTCCCTCGTCACGGCGCATCCAATGGTCTTGGATCCTCCGCTGTCGATCCCCAATACGATCTCCGTCGCACCGCCCATGGCCATGCTCCTTTTGCCTTCGCCGACCTCCGGTCGCACCCGATCAGGCTCGGCGCGTGAGATGGAAGCGAAGCAGGTAGCGATCCGCGCGAAATACGGTTCGGCTGTGATGAACGGGCCTCGATCCCAGGTCCCTCACCGTACGATGCGCCACGAGCACCACGGCCCCATCGTCTGCGAGCCGGAGCCGTTCCCTCTCCTGGGGTTCCGCGGCTCGCGCCTCAACCACCTCCTCGGCGGAGGCGAGGCGCACCTCGTACTTCTGCTCGAGCAGCCAGTCGATCGAATGGGCCTCCAGGTCTTCCTCCAGCAAGCCCGGACAGAGCTTCTCAGGAATGTACGCCTCCTCCAGGGCGAGAGCCTCGGCGCCGGCCCTTCGAATGCGAAGGACACGGAGGACCCGGGCTCCCCTGGGCAGGTCGAGGTGCCAAGCCACCTCGGTTTCGGGCACGTCCACGCCCTTGGAGAGCAGCTCCGAGGAGACGCTGAGGCCGCGTTGGTGCATCTCCTCGGTGAAGCTTCGCAGGGGGATCGCGGCCGATTCGGGCGGGGGCATCTCCACGACCGTCCCCCGACCCGGGCGGCGCGAGACAAGGCCGTCGGCGGCCAGGGAGATGATCGCATGCTTGGCGGTCGCCTGGGAGACGCCGAGTTCGGCGGCCAGCTCCTGTTCCGAGGGAAGGCGATCGCCCGGTTGAAGCAGTCCGGACCGGATGCGCCGCTCCAGTTCATCCTTGACCTGCACGTACAGCGGAAGATTACGGTTGAATGCCATGGCACTCCGCCTCGTCACGATCGTTTGGCAATCCAGCAGCTCCCCTGGGCAGCCGTGAGGTACGCGCCTACTGCCCCGGGTGAAGCTGCATCCACCCGTCCTCCACCCTCACGACACCGTAACCGCACAGCTCGGGGGAAGCCGCCTGTGCGGTGCGGGTGGTGACGTAGCGGGTGATCTCACTCTCGTCGAGCTGGTCGCTGTGCCGGTGACCGACGAAGACGGCCTTCGCCCCGTACCGCTCCAGCAAGCGAACCACGTCCCGGCGGGAGTCGTCCATGAAGAACACCCATCGGTCGTCGAAGGGGTTGTGGTGCATGAAGACGGCGATCTGCCGGCCGGCAGCAGACGCTCTGGCCAGATCCTCTCCCAGCCAGAGAAGCTGCTGGCGGCCGACGGTGCCGCTGGCACTCCGGCTGGCTGGATGGTCGTAGCTGTTGACTCCGACGAAGTGCCAGTTGCCGTAGTCGAAGGAGAAGTAGAGGGGCCCGATCCTGTCGACCCACCAGGCGAATCCGTTGACGCGGCCGACCAGCTGGCCGTCATGGTTGCCCATCACCCCGTAGAGAGGAACGGAAAGGTGCTGCAGGACGAGCTCGCGGAAGAGGGGGTAGTCCCTGTGATAGGTGTCGGCGGTGCTCTGGGCGAAGTCACCGAGCATCAAGACGAAGTCGGGCTTCAGCTGCTCGATCTCCCCGAGGATCTCGGTCACCTGCGCGTTGAGCGGGTTCCTCGGATCCGCTCCCCGCGAGCGTCGGTCGTGCAGGTGAATGTCGGTCACGAGCGCGAAGGTGAAGGAGTCCGGGGCTCGATCTGCCAGCACCTGCACGGCGTGGGGCTCGCAGGACGTTGCTCCCGAGGAATGCGCCAGCGTCAGATCGTAAAGGCCGCCGGGAACCCCAACGGGCGCGGCGAAGGTGATCTCCCATATCCCGGTCCCCGCGCCGGTCGCCGCCGGCGCCCAGCCGTTACCGGATGCAGAGAGCTCCACGGCCCCGACCGGTGTCAGCGTCTTCGACGCCTGCCCGCCTTCCTCACCTCCCCGGGAGCAGACGAACCGGCCCTGCCACCCGTCAGGTGAGCCCCCGTCCGGGATGGCGACCAGCACTGTCAGCCGATCGCCTCCAGTGATGACGGCAGGGCTGGCCAGTCTGGGCCAGAGGAGCTTCATCCCACCATCCCTCCTAAGGGAGGAGAGCAGCGAGGGCAGCTCGAAGGCCTCGGGCGGCGGATAGGCGGCAGGGAGCATCGGTTGCCCCGCGGTTTCGGCCCGCGGGAGCTCCTCGCCGCCGGATCCGGCCGCCTCCGGGGACGAAAGCGCGCCCGGCAGGCTGGCCGCCCACAGGTTCCAGCTGCCGCCCTGATCAGAGACGAAGGCGACTCGGTCCCCGGTGGGATCCCAGGCGGGATGCTTCTCCGCGGACGGCCCCGGCATACGCACCGGGAGCGGCTCGGCTGCCCACGGTTCTGCGTCGCTCCACACCACCGGCGCGACCCAGATATCCCAGTCGCCTCCTGCATTGGAAACGAAGGCTATCTGGTCGCCGGAGGGCGACCATGCCGGTTCCACGTAGCTCGCGCCTTCCGGCCCGGCCGGGACGAGCATCCGGGCTTCACCGACCCCCGAGATCGACCCGTCGGCTCCGTAGCGCACGGGGACCGTCCAGATGGTCCACCTGCCTCGGCTGCGATCAGACTGGAAGGACAGGTGGGTGCCGTTCGGAGACCAGGTCGGGAAGGCGTCGGCACCGGGATGGGAGGTCACCTGGGTGATCTGCCCGGTGGCCGTGTCCATGACGCACAGGTCCCAGTTGCCGCCCGCATCGGAGCGGAAGGCGATGTGACGTCCGTCGGGCGCCCAGACCGGCGAGCGCTCGTTGGCCTTCGTCTCGGTCAGCCGGCGGGCTGCCTCGGGGCGAATCCTTCCGCCTGCCCCATTCAGACCCTCCAGCACGAAGAGGTCCCAGTTGCCCCCGGGTTCATCCAGACTGGAGGCGCCTGCGTAGACCAGGCGTCTCCCATCCGGAGACCAGGCAGGCTCCTGCTTCTCCGTGGCGTCGAAGGTCAGGGGAAGGATCTCCGCCCGGTCGGTGAACCTCATGAGGAACAGGCTCGCATGGGCCGGTTCCTGGGTCGTCCTGCGGTTCTGCTCCTTGGAGAGCGAGAGAGCGATCATGCTGCCGTCCGGATGCCACGCGGGATGGAAGGTGCCCAGGAACGGAAAGTCAGTGCCGGAGGTCAGCGAGGTGAGCCGGTACAGCCCGTAGCTGGCCACCCGCTGAACCGGTCCGTTCTGGAAGCTCATGGTCTCGGGAGCAGGCGGCTCCTCCTCCCTGGGCAGGCTCTTCTCCGGCACTCGCACCAGGTCTTCCTGCCGGGTGGGACGGAGGTAGTAGAAGTCGGTGTAAGGGGGCGCCTCGTCCCCCTGCACCAGGATGCCGGTGACCCGAACGTAGTCGCCGTTCCCGAAGGCGCCGATCTCGATACCTGCGTAGTCGTAGAACTTGACGTTCATCGCCCCGCGTCCGTCTTCGATCTCGCCGTCCCGGGAACCATCCACCCAGAACCCGCGAGTGGTGGTCTCATTGTCGTAACGGGAGAGGCGACCAGCGATGGTGACGGGTGTCCCCTCGTATCGCTCCACCTCATCGTACATCGCGTCCGTGGGGATCCGGGGCGGCTCAGCCTCCAGGATCCTGAGCGTGGCCGTCAGATCGCTCGACGGAGGAGGGTCCGCCAGTGGAAGGATCTCTTCGGGCCCCCGCGGCATGATCACGGTAGAGCCGAAATCGGTCGAGTATCCCTTGATGCCCAGTTCTCCCGTGACGCGGACCATCTGGCCGCGCCGGACGGGCGGCTGTATACTCCCGGGCAGGTAGACCAGGACACCGGCTCGAGAGGCCTCCGTATCGCCGTGGGAGACCAGGGCGAAGTAGTTGGCGGCGTTGTGCCAGCTACCGGTGTCAATGACCGCCACTCCCGAAAGCGTCACAATCTGGCCGACGAGGAGAGGAACACCGTTCTCGTCGTTCTCTCGGATCTCGGCCACCGAGACCGATCTGGCGACGTCCGAGGGGGCGGTGGCGCCGGCAGGAGTAGGAGCGAGGCAAGAAGCCACCGCGGTCAGGAGCAACAGCCAGAGGAACCGCGTGATCGGGCCGGAGAGCCATGGAGCGTCCACATCGGGCCGCGCCGGCCCTCCGGTCATCATCGCCCGCGCGCCTTCCTGCGCTCGGTTCATTCAGCTCACCGCCCCCGGAGATCGCGTCCATTCCCTCGAATCCTGCATCGGGGCAGCCTTCGTGTTTCCTGGGCCGCCCCCGCCCGCGCATCCGCCTGGTCGCTACTGCCGGGTGGTGTACCAGATGTCGTAGTTGCCGGCGCCGCCCTCGCCGTTCGGGATGCTGATCCAGATCTCCCCCTCTCCCACCCAGACGCAGCGCTCGTCGTCCCCGCTGTTGATGGGGGCTCCGAGATTGCGCGGCTCGGAGGAGGTGTCTTCTGCCACGTACACATCGTAGCCGCCGGCGGTCTCATCCCGCTGACCGTCGACGTAGACGCGCCCTGCGGGGTCGACGAAGATGCTCCATTCGTTCCCTTCCGTGTTGATGGGTGGTCCCAGATTGACGGGCGTCGTCCACCGATCACCGACCCGGGTCGACTTCCACACGTCCCGACCCCCCAGGGGCTCGGTACCGCCAAAGGCTCCCTTGGTGGTGAGGTAAAGGACCGTCTCTGCCTCGTCGACCCAGATGTCCCACTCCTGGTCGTCGGTGCTGATCTCCTCGATCTTCTCAGGCTCGCCCCATGCGCCTTGCCCCTCGTCCCAGACCGAACGATAGAAGTCGTAGTCGGTCAGGGGGCTGTAGCGCGCAAAGTACATCACCCTGCCGCCGCCCACGATGCATGGGTTGATCTCGTTCGCGCCGGTGTTGATGGGTCCGGGAACCGGTACCGGTTCGAGCCAGACGTTCCAGAGAGCGTCCCACTCGGACGTGTAGATGTCGTAATCCTTGGCGAAGTAGAGCGTGTCGCCGTCCTTCCACATCATCCGCTCCACGCCAGCCGTCGAGTGCTGCCACAGGGTCGGCTCGCTCCACTCACCCTGCTGGGCATAGACGCCCGCGGCGAGGAGTGACAGAGCCAGACCCAGAGCAACGGTAAGCGACGCAGCGCGCTTCAGCATGCATGCCAGCCTCCTCGCGATTGCCTGCCTGGCAGTGGATGCCCACCGGCGGCTCGCATCGGACGCATCGCCTCGGATCCTACCTCAGGGCCGCGTTCCGTGGATCAGGGCGGTGCACGCCGCCGTAGAATCCGCTTAGACGTATCAACATGTTTAATATGCTTATTCACCTCAAACCAAGGATTTCCTCCCCTGCCTCTCTCGGTACACCCGTGGTCAAGACGCTGCACGTCGCCCAAGATGGAGCAAGGAAATCATGCGACATCAGAAACCAGAGGAAGAGGCCGTGTGCGGGCGAAAGGAGCATGGCTGTGAACCACCTAGTCCGGGGTCTTCTCATGGTGGTGTTGGGACTCGTCCTTCTCTTCGTGCGATCATGTCTCCCAGCTGCATCTGACCGGGCGGGAGGAGACGGAAGCGTTCCTGGCCTTCCGGACCTACTACGTCTTCCGGGCGCGGTTCTGCAACCCCAGGAAGGGCAACGAGAAAGGGCTGGCGGAGAACCTGGTGGGCTACGCCCGGCGCAACTTCCCGGTCCCCGTCCCAGAGGTCCCTTCGACGGAGCCGGAAGGGCTGGAAGAGCTGAACGGATCGCTGCTTGAGGCCTGCGTGGCGAACCGGAGGCGCACGCGTGCCGGGGAAAGCCGGATGGTGGGCGAGCTCTATGAGCAGTCCTGTGAGGTTTGATGGGGGAAGTTGAAGAAGTGAGGACCCACCGGCTATGCTGGAAGCGGCAACCAAACCAGCACCGGGAGGCCCTCACAGTGAAAACCGATGAGAAGATCACGCTTGTTCGCTCCAACACCCTGATCGTGGCGGTGGAGGTGGTCAAGAAGACCCACTACGCACGCGTCATCGATCAGGTGGGGCGAACTGTCGAGGAGCCGTTTGAGTTCCACAACGGCGACGAAGGGTTTCGCCGCCTGGAGAGGCGGCTCCTACGCCGGCAAGCAGAAATCGGCGCGGAGAGGGTGATCATCGGGATGGAGCCCACCGGCCACTACTGGAAGCCGCTGGCCTACTGGCTGGTCGGCAGGGGCTACACCGTGGTGCTGGTCAACCCGATAATCACGAAGCGTCCCAAGGAGGACCGTGACAACAGCCCGAGCAAGACGGACCCGAAGGACACGGGGGTGATCGCGGATCTGGTGCTCCAGGGGAAGTTCCTCGAGGTGCTCCTGCCCAAAGGGGTCTACGCGAACCTGCGACAGTTGAACGTGGCCCGGCGTGAGCTCAAGGCGAAGCTGAGCAGCGGGAAGAACAGGCTCCATGCGATTCTCGACGAGTTCTTCCCGGAGTTCACGGACGTTTTCAAGGATCCCCTCGGCATGGGAGCTTTGTGGGTCCTGGAGCACTGCCCGTTCCCGGACGACGTGCTGCCTTTCCCGTTCGAGGAGCTCATCGGGGGTCGACGCCAGGCCAGCAGGAACCGTGTGGGCCGAGCCAGAGCGGAAAAGCTGTTCGAGACAGCCTGGGAGTCGGTGGGCGTGCAGGAAGGGCTGGAAGGGGCCAGGGTTCGCCTGAGGAGTACTCTGGTGGAGCTCCGGGTGTACAAGGAGCAGCTCGTCGAGGTCGAGGCCGCCATGAAGCGGCAGTTGGAGGCGACGGGGGTGGCAGAGTACCTGCTCAGCATCCCCGGGATCGGGATGGTGCTGGCGGCAGGCTTCCTGGCCGAGACCGGGGATCTGAGCGCGTATCGGAACTGGCGGCAGTTGCGGAACCTGGCGGGGCTCAACGTGAAGCAGAACAGCTCCGGGAAGCACAAGGGCAAGACGACGATCACCAAGCGAGGCCGCCCGGGATTGCGGGAAGTGCTCTATCAAGCGGCTATCGGCGTCGCCCAACACAGCCCAGAGCTCCGGGAGCTGTATCACTACTGGCTGAGTCGGCCACAGAATCCGCTGAAGCCGAAAGCGGCCCTGGTCGCCCTGGGACTGAAGGCGCTGCGGATCATGTCCACCTTGGCGACCCGTAAGGAGTACTACGGCCCGGCCAAGGTGCTGGGTGAGGTACGGAAGACGCAACTGCGCGCCGCATAAACCTTAACTGCTCCGATGCCAAGAAGTGGTGCCAGTAGAACGGTAACATATGGGGGACCTTCCTGGGGTCTCGGAGGCCGTAAGCTGAAGGGACCCCAGGAAGGGCCCCCCTATCTCACTGTTCCCCTGGAACCACTTCTTGGCATCGGAGCAGGTGACCCGTGCTTCACGTGTGGGTCCCGAGCAGCGGCCCCTTTCTGCCAATGCGTCCGCTGTACCTTGAACTGCACATGGGCGGCAGCAGCCATCACGGCCGCCTCCAAGCAATGGAAACCGTACAAGGATAGGTCGCTCCGATCGGTCGGTTGATCCCAGGCTGTCTGAACTCGGTCCAGGTGACGTCTGGCAACTCCGTACTGTGACTTCGCGTCTGGGGTACCCATAGCTGCCCTCACCTCCTGTCTACCCTTCCACCATTATACCTGCTTCTACCGTATCCCGGCCTTACCTGGCTCAAGTCTCTCGGTAGTACCGACGGGCGACGGAGATGAGTTGGGCGCGGCCATGGGTCACCGCGGACTCCCGGTCTCAAAAGACCGACCGTTCGAACCGCCGGATCAGCGCCACCAGCAGGCCCACCAGATAGACCGTCCCCACGCCCAGGTAGAGCCACGCCCCCTCCTGACCCGCCGCCAGCGTGGTGAAATGGATGGAAAGCCAGAAGGACGGGGTGACACCCATGATCCAGGCCCACGGGCCCGCCAGCAAGTGGGCCACAACCGGAAAGATCACCAGCAGCCCGGACGCCTTGGCCAGCACCAGACCCGTCACCTTGTTCTCGGCATAGGCGGCGACGAAGAACGCCACGACCGGGGCGACCAGAGAGCAGACCAGCACCCCCGGGATCGTCGCGGCGATCGGGTACGTCCCGAGGCCGGCAAGGTGGATGGAGGCATAGGAGATCACCGTCGCATATGCCATGGGAACGATGGTCTTGTACGCCAGATGGCTGGCCTTCGAGAGGCTGGTCACCGAGATGGCGGTAAGCACATTCTCATCCCGTTCTTCCAGCAGGATGAACCCCACCACCATACCCACCATGATCGGCATGAGCAGCGGCACCAGGCTGATGATGAACGGATAGTGCAGAGCCAGGTCGAACCCAGGGTGCCGCAGCAGCGCAGCGCGCAGCGGGGGAAGACCGAGGCGCAACAGCGCGAGAATCACAAAGGGAACGTAGATCAAGACTTCCAAGAGCGGGTCACGGGTAGCGTTCCGCAGATCGAAGAGGGAGAGGTAGGCCAGTCGCTTCCAGTTCAGGCGGGTCTCCATGTGGAACCTCCTGTCTGCCTGTGGACCACGCGGGTCACTTCCCGGCGCGCCCACCACCACGCAGCACCAATCGAGGCGATCAGATAGAGATGACTGTAGAGCAGCAGGGCCGGCGAGACTGGCTCGAGCGCTCCGGCGATGAGCACCAACGAGGCCTGGGTCGGAAACAGGTAGAACAGGAGATTCCTGGACTCAAGGAAGTACTCCACGACGGGCGGAATGACGACAGCCATGCTGGCGCCGGCGGTCAGGAAGTACTCGTTCAACGTTTCCGCGCGCATCGCAAAGGGGATGCTGACCAGGGTGAGAAGGACCGAGGAGAAGAAGACGCCGGCGGTCAGGAAGTACCAGTTGAAGGCCCATCCGTAGAGCGGGAGCATGATGGCGTAGGCCGCGAGAACGGAGAGCAGCGCCAGCGAGGTCGCCTTGGCGGCAACATACTCGGCCGGATCGAGGGGCGTGACGAAGAGTCCGGTCAGCACATCCTGCTTCCGTTCCAGGAGGACCATGCCCCCCACGAAGAAGAACCCAAGGGCCGCCGGATCCGAGAAGACCAGCAACGGGGCCGCGACCTCACGCACCGCCGGAGAAAGGGAGAGCAACACCAGGACGTACAGGGCGCAGACCACGGCATACACCGTGTACATCCCGTGCCGCACCTCAAAGCGTACATCCTGCCATACCAGCGTCCAGAACCGGTGCCGGCCGCCGCCTCGGATCCGATCGCTCATAGCAGCCCCCTGCCGGTGGTGGCGACGAAGACATCCTCAAGGGTCGCTTCCTGGGTGTGGATCGTCTCCACCGTTCCCGCTTTCAAGAGGGCCATGAAATCCCCGTTCTCTCCGATGTCCGCGAGCGGAAACTCCCAGGCTACCGTAGAGCCGTTGTTCCGGCATTCGACCCGGACCCGTCGCCGTCCGTGGCGCAGCTTCAGCTCCCGCGGGGCATCGATCAGGCTGATCCTCCCATCCACGATGAACGCCACACGGTCGCAGAGCTGGTCAGCCACCGTCATGTTGTGGGTGGTGAGAAAGACCGTCTTGCCCTGGCGCTTCTGCTCCCGGATGATCTCCATGATCCGCCTCCCGTTGGTCGGATCGAGTCCGGACGTGGGCTCGTCGAGAAAGAGGATCTCCGGGTCGTGCAGCAAGGCCCGGCAGAAGTTCAGGCGCATCTTCATTCCCTTGGAGAACTCTCCCACCCGGGTGTGGGCCTCCCCCTCCAGCCCCACCAGGCGGAGCAGCCTGAGCGGATCCTGCGTGGGTTTGTCGTACAGCTTGCTGAAGAAGTCCAGGTTCTCGACGGCGGTGAACCTGGTGTACAGGTTGGGCAGCTCAAAGCAGACCCCCACATGACGATAGTACTCCCTGCCGAAGTGCCGCAGGTCGCGGCCCATCACCTCCACCGTTCCCCGGTAGTCCCGCAGCACACCGATGACGAGCTTCTGGGTGGTGCTCTTCCCCGCTCCACTCGGTCCGAGGAATCCGAAGATCTCCCCCGGTTCGACGGAGAAGTCCACCCCTTGCAGGGCATCTCTGGTCGATCCTGGGTATCGATAGGCGAGGCCGGCCACACGGATCATTCCGTCGCCCCCTTCTCGGTGATCATGCCTCGGGCAAGGACCTCGGCCAGGAGGCTGAACACTCGTTCAAACACGTTCTCCCCGATCTCCGCCCGGTGCAGTGTCAGCAGGAAGACCGCCCGGAACAGTCCGACCACCACCTCCGGTTCCGCGTCGAGGATCAGTCCCCGGTTCTGCAGGTACTCCACATATCCCGAAAGCTCGCGCGCATCTTTGATCCGATGCTTGTCCAGCCGCTCCTGCCCGAGCTTCCGCACCAGGGCCTGGTAGGTGCCCTCTTTGTAGAGTTGTTGCAACAGCTCGTTTTCCGTCAGGTGTTTCAGCCCTTCGTGCATGAACCGCCGGATGCCCTCGCGAGTGTTCTCCGCCTCGGAGACGATCCGGTTCAACAGCTCGTCCCGGAAGCTCTCCTCCCGCTCCACCACCGACATGAACAGATCTTCTTTGGACTCAAAGAAGGCGTAGAACGACCCCTTGGCGATCCCCACCGCGCGGCAGAGTTCGTCCACCGTCACCCGCTTCAGCCCATGCCGGGCGAAGAGCTGCCGACCGTGGGTCATGAGCGCCTCCCGTATCTCGTCCCGTCGCTCCGCGGTGAACTCTTTCGGCATGGTCACTCCTCCGCCGTGACTCCAGACCCGCACCGGGTGCGTGTCTCTGTGACCAAATCCGTCGTCTAGTCATTCCTACCGTAGCATAGATCTGTCGCCCGTGCAACCGACCTGTGCAACCACCCTCGCTTGCTGGTGTACGTGTGCCGGCGGTCAACCGCGGTAGTAGTTGGCGAGAGCGGTAAACGCGGCCTTGGGTTCCCAGTCCATGTCGGGATAGGTGTGGCCGCGGCGGCCTTCGAGCACTTTGACCACGCCGTAACTGGCCCTGTCCAGGTCTTTGTGGGCATCCTTGCGGTGAGGCAGGTCGTAGCGGGCGAAGGTGTTCACGAACGCGGTGTCGACACCCTCGTCATTGAAGATGTCCAGAAGCTCGCACAAGTACCGTGCCTGTTGGGCTTCATCACGGGCGTAGTCGCCCGTCAGTCCGATCGGTCGGCCGTCGTCACCCCACTCGATGATCGTGTCGCCGCGGCCGCCAAGGTCGGCCGCGTCACGATGGGTGGTGCACCCGAACTCCGTGATCGCGACGGGCTTTCCTTGTGCCTTTCCCTGTGAAACGCTGGAACGGATGAGTTCACGATACCGTGGCGCGTTGTCGACGGACCGATAGCCCGCATCTGTCGATATGATGTCAAACGGTGCCCAGTCGACGCCCTCGAAAGGCAGAGAGGCGTAGGTGACCGGCCCGCCAAACCGGGCACGCACCAGGCCGACGGCTTTGCGGAGGAAGTCGTTGACACGGCCGGGAAGCTCCGGCAGCACCTCGCGGGCCCGGCGGGGATCGCTCAGCAGGTTGAGCCGCTCTTGGAGAGTGTTGCCGGGCAGGAACCCTGCATTGAACAGGCTCAGTTCAGAGCCGGTGACAAACACGACCTCGGCTCCCCCCCGACGCAACCGTTCAGCGTGCTCGGCACAGTCGATCAGGAGAGCCTGTAGCTCATCCATGCTCAGTCCACAGGTGAAGGGCGAGAGCCAGACCTCGAGCCCGACTTCGGCGGCGTGGCCGGAGGCGACCTTCAGCCGATTCGGGTCGCCGCTCGTGATGCGGATCGCGTTACAGTGTAGGTCCTCACGGATGACGCGCATCTCCCGCCGAACGAGCTGGGGGTCGAAGTGTTCACGGGTGCTCACTCCGGCGTTGACGAAGCCGGTATCGTAGGCGATGCCATTCCCACGCATGGACATGCCCCTCTCTTGTAACGAATTCGGGATTGCCCCCTGTCGCACTGTCGTGCCCTCGGCGGCGGCCGAGCGCCTGCCGGGTCGTCGGCATCTCGATCAGTCGGTCGATGAGGAAGCCAAGACGGGCGAGCTCGTTGCAGTAGGCCTGGAGCGGCCGGTGGAAGCTATGGATCGCTCCGGGCTTGCCGCCCGGAAGGGGCCGCACGGGGACGGCAAGAGGCGTGAGGTACCGGTCGACCCGGCGGAACTGGAGCTCCCGGTTCGCATCCCATGCCCAGCCACTCTGCCTGGCGACGCGAAAGCACGGGTGGGTCATGAGGCGGACGATGCGTCCCTCGGGCTTGAGGGCCCAGGCAGCCGAGTCGAGGGCAGCTTCGAGGGGATCCATGTCCTGAAGGCTGAGCAGGAAGACCACCGCGTCGGCGTGTGCGGCACGCGGGCCCTTGACGGTCTCCAGCCGGCAGGCGTCGCCCCTTAGGAAAGTGCCTGACCGGCCGTGCCGTCTCCGGGCCAGGGGCGGTCGGGTCCCAGCTCGTCTGGGAGGCAAGCCGTTCTTTCGTCTCTCGCGGCTTAGGGCGGCTCACGGCCGCATCCCTCCTCTTTCGTGCACGACTCGATGCCACGAAATAAAGGGCCCCGGTCTCCCGTGGCCCTGGAGGGCATTGCAGTCAACCACCGCCTCAACGCAGGGAACGACAGGGAGCCCCCGGTGTGGCCCTTTGACGGATGGGTCGATGGCACCGCGCCTCTTGAGGATCGCAAGCAAGGATGTCTGGAGGCGGCGATCCGAGGGAGCAACTTGGAGATCTACGCAGGCAAGAGAGATTCTACATCGCCGGGACGAAGCCGGGGAACTGCCGGAGAATGCCGGCCGTGAATTCGTCCGCCATCCGGAGGAGCAGCTGTTCCCCTTCATCGTAATGGGCGATGCCGGACGCGTAATCCCTGTTGAGCCTGGCTACGGCCTGGGCTTTGACCAGGTCAAGGTGTTCGCGCCACATCCGGCGCATGCCTTCCCTGGACCAATAGAGATTGATCTCGCCGAGAAAAGAAGCGATCTCGTCAGCGTTAGCGTACCATCTCCGCTCCGTCTCTTCAGCGGCGGCACTCTCACCGGCTTTGGACTCCTGGACGAGCTGCGCGGCAAGTACCAGATGCTCCGTGAGCAGATCGTTCAGCCGCCCGGCGACCTTGTCTCCGTACAAGGGTCGGAACACCGCCGCGATGTCCGCCGGGTTGCGAAGAAGGCGCCTGGTCACGAGGTCCTCGTCCGCCAGGCTCTCCGTGATGCTGATAATGGTCATCATGGTCCAGGCCGCGTGCTGCTCCCAGAGCATGCGCATGAGGTTGTTCAGATCGCAGAGGCCTGTCTCACGGGGGCGTGAATCCATATGGCTCACTCCTTGGGCAGATGCTGCTCTACTATACGAGACGGTGACAAGGTGAGTCACCGCATCCGCCGCCGGGCGCACCGATGGGGGTAGCCGCCGAGGTACCGGCTCATCCGCCACTGGAACGAGGTCGTCGAGACGGCGAGGGGGCTGCGGATGGCGGGGAGCCTGTAGATCTCCGCGGTCAGGGAGCCTTCACCCTCACGTACCGTCCCGAAGCGAAGTCCGCTCGAGCCACTTGTTGGAAAGACCTGCCATTGCTGTGATCAACACAAGTCCTTTTGCCCCCGGGTCGCCCTGAAGGCCCAGGCTCCCCAGTGGCGGATCGCTCCCGCAGGTTCCATCAGGACCAGCGCCACGAGGACGACGCCTGCCCGGCACGTGATCTCCTCGACGGTGGCCCGCTCGTAGCCCACCTCCCTGAAGCAGGCCAGGGCGGCCTCAGCCATTGCGAATGAGAGATCAGGGGTACACGCCCGGCACGCCCTGCCGACCCGGAGGTCACGGATCGAGCTTCAGAACGTATTCCGGCTGATCCCCGTTGGGATCTCCGGTAGGCCGGAACCCAAACCGCCGGCAGAACGGCTCCGGGCTCGCCGGACCCGTCCCACAACTGGGTCTCCTCTGCGCTGCGGACGGCGCCATCCTCTTCCCCGGTCATGGTGTCGGCCTCCCCATACACTGCCCCGCTTCCGCGACGATCCGCTCTACCGTCGTCTCGTCAACGGCGCCCTGGCTCAGCATCGGGAGCTTCTTCAGCGGCAGCTCGAGCACGAATGGCGGTAGCGGCCCCTCGCCGAACTGCCCGGCCACTTCCGCCGGCAGCAACCGCTCCAGCGTCGACCTGCCTGCCGGATGCTCCAGCCAGGCCCGGATCGAGGAGTCGGCGTCCAGGAGTTGCTCGGCCCGCACGCCCTCGACCAGCCTGACCGTGGCCTCCCCTCGGATGTCACGAGACGACGCACCGACCAGCAGGTCATATTCGCCTGGTTCGGCCACCCATCCGCTCTTGTCTGGGTCGTAGTAGGAGAGATCCCTTATGGTGAGCGTAAAGGTGACGGGTTTCGACTGGCCGGGAGCCAGGTCGACTTTGGCGAACCCCTTCAACTCCTTCACCGGACGCGCCAGCCGTGACCGGCGAGGCCTCACGTAAAGCTGCACGACCTCCTCCCCCGGGCGCTCGCCGGTGTTGGTGATGGGAAGCGAGACCTCGAGGGAGCCCGCCGGCGTCATCTCACGACTGCTGAGGCTCAACGGTCCGTACGCGAAGGTCGTGTAGGAGAGCCCGTGACCGAAGGGGAAGAACGGGTCGACGCGTTTCGTATCGTAGTAGCGGTAGCCGATGAACAGCCCCTCGCCGTAGAAGACACGCCCGTTCTCGCCGGGGAAGTTGAGATAGGACGGGTTATCCTCCAGCCGCGCCGGATAGGTCTCGGCCAGCTTGCCCGAGGGATTGACCTCGCCGAAGAGCAGGTCGGCCACCGCGCCGCCCGATGCCTGGCCTGCCAGGCCAGCCAACAGCAACGCAGGCACTCGATCCACCCAGTCTGCCAGAGAGACCGGCGCCCCGTTCTGCAGCACGACGGCGGTGCGGGGTTGGACCTCGACCACCGACTTGATCAGCTCCACGTGCCCGGCTGGCAGGTCCATCGCGCGACGGTCGTAGCCCTCCGATTCGACGCCGTCCGGGAGCCCTACGAAGACCAACGCGACCTCGGCGGCCCTCGCCGCTTCGACGGCGGCTCGCAGAAGCTCAGCATCAGCGGCTCCGTCCTCCCGGTACCCCTGGCAATAGGAGAAGCTCGCCTGAGGGGCGGCTTCACGGAGCTCGTCCAGCGGGACGTCCACCTTCGTCGGGTTGACGCGGGAACTCCCGCCTCCCTGAAACTGCGGCACAACCCCCATCTGGCCCAAGACGGCCACCGAGCCGGGTCGAGCCGGGTCCAGGGGGAGCAGGGCCCCTTGGTTCTTGAGAAGCACCATCGAGGCGGCGGCCGCCCGTCTCGCCAGCTGGTGGTGAAGCTCGACATCCAGGCCTTCCGTCGAGCCCGCCTCCCGGTGGGCGCGGCGCACCAGGTCCAGGATCCGGAGGACCGCCCGGTCAAGGTCCCGCTCGTCGAGCCTGCCCGACCGTACGGCTTCCACGATGCGGGCGTCGTTGGCAGGGGACGGACCGGGCATCTCGAGATCCAGACCCGCGGCCAGCCCTGACACCCGGTCTTCGACAGCACCCCAGTCGGAGATGACGACGCCTTCGAACCCCCACTCGTCCCGCAGGACATCGGTGAGGAGCTGGCGGTGCTGCGACGTATAGGTACCATTCAGGCGGTTGTACGAGCACATGATGCTCCAGGGCCGGGCTTTCTGCACGGCGCGTTCGAACGCCGAAAGGTAGATCTCGCGCAACACTCGCTCGGGGATCTCGGCGCTGACGGTCATCCGATCTGTCTCCTGGTTGTTGGCGGCGAAGTGCTTGAGACAGGTGCCAACGCCGGTGGACTGAACCCCTTCGATATAGGCTGCCGCCAGATCGCCGGCCAGGTAGGGATCCTCCGAGAAGTACTCGAAGTTGCGGCCGCACAGAGGCGTGCGCTTCATGTTGACCCCGGGGGCGAGGAGAACGTGCACCCCGAGGGCCCGGCTTTCTGATCCCAGTGCCTGGCCGATCTCACGCACAAGGTCCCGATCCCATGAGCACGCGAGGCTGGAAGCGGTGGGAAAACAGGTGGCCGGGATGCTCCGACTCAGGAGCTGACCTTCCTCAGCAGGCCGCCGAAGCCCGTGAGGCCCGTCGGAGACCACAATGGAGGGGATGCCGAGGCGCGCGATGGCTTCGGTGGTCCAGGCGGTTGCACCAGAGCAGAGGGACGCCTTCTCTTCCAGGGTCATCTGGCGTACGAGGGCTTCCAGATCCTCCATGGCATGGATACCTCCCCTGGGCAGGTCCTGCTGTGCCGGGCCATGGATGGGGTTCGATCGACGACCCCGCGCTCCTGCCGGCGGCCCGTGACCTGGAACCTGGCGACATCGCGCGGGAGGGACGTCCGGCACCCGACGCTCTCACGGCCGGAAGGGAACTGTGGGTCGATCCCGGAATGCTACGAATGGGCAGGAGAGTTAATGATGACTCTCTTGCATTTCGAGTCTTGGGCGTCCGGCAAGGCCCGGCACCTCGGCCGGAGGAGAACGGTTACAAGAGGAGGGTGTCCACGTGAGAGACGTGATCCGTGCGCTGGCTGTCGTGGCATTCGTCCTGGCGGCTGCCTGTATGGCCGCCTCACCGGCACTCGCTCAGGTCCTTCCCCGCGGTGAGACCATGTACTTCGCCGGATTCCAGTGGGGTCCCGTGACGCACTTCAATCCTCTGGCACCCAACCCGCCCTGGCCTCTCGGCTCCAACGCCAACCCGGACCAGCAGGGGCCCGGATATGTCTACGAGACGCTCTTCCTGTACAACATCGTCCATGGCCAGTATGAGCCGCTGCTCGGCCGCGAGATGAACTGGGTCGACCCCAACACGCTGCGTATCGTGCTGCAGCCAGGCACCCGGTGGCAGGACGGTCGAGCCTTGACTTCAGCCGACGTCGTCTTCACCTTCCAGCTCGCTCAACGGTACGCTCTCGGCTACAGCTCGTTCTGGCAGTACGTGAAGTCCATGAGGGCGATCGACGACCGAACGGTGGAGATCGCTCTCGACCCGTCCAAGCCTAACCGCCCGCTCGTCAACCAGTACGTCTCCTTCGTCATGATCCTGCCGCAGCACATCTGGGGTTCGGTGGCGGACCAGGGACGCACTGCACTCCTGCAGTTCGAGAACCTGAATCCGGTCGGCTCCGGCCCCTACAAGGTCCAGGCTTACTCGGCCGAGCGGATCGTCCTGGAGCGATTCGACGGCTACTGGGGCAAGTCCGTCTACGGCATGCCGGTGCCCAGGTACCTGGTCCATCCTATCTTCAAGAGCAACGACGCCGGGAACCTCGCGCTCGAGCAGGCCCAGGTCGACTGGTCGCAGCAGTTCGTACCGCGGGTGTGGACCATCCCCAACGTGAAGACCTGGCTCGACGAGGAACCGTACTACGTGCCTGGCTCGATTCCGCTGATGATCATCAACGTGCAGCGCCCGGGTCTGGCCAACGCGCTGGTGCGCAGGGCGCTGGCATTCTCCATCGACTACGCGCTCATCGCCCGCACCGCCATGTCCAGTTACTCGGAACCTGCCAGGTCCAGCCTGATCCTGCCCACGGGCGTTGAGGCCCGGTACTTCGACGTGGAGAACGTAGAGCAGTACGGCTGGGAGTACGACCCGGACAGGGCGGTAGAGATCCTGGAGGAGGAACTCAACGCCAGGAAGGGCTCCGATGGCATCTACGTCCTTCCCGACGGCACCAGGCTGAGCTTCACCGTGCAGACCCCCTACGGGTGGACCGACTGGATGGCCGCGCTGGAGGTCGTCGCCCAGAGCGCCAAGAAGGTCGGCATCGAGGTGCGCACGGAGTTCCCCCAGGCGCCCGTCGTGACCACCAACATCCAGAACGGCACCTTCGATATGGCCCTCTGGTACGTCGCGCAGGTGAGCCCGGCCAGCCCGTGGACCCGGTTCCGGGACGTCATGGACGACAGGGACGTGCCGCCCGTAGGCGAGCAGGCGTTCCAGGACTTCGGGCGCTTCTCGCACCCGGATGTGGCGCCGCTGCTCGACAGAGCCGCGTCTGCCTCCGGCGACGCAGAGCTGAAGCGGATCTATGGCGAGCTCGACCGCATCTTCATGGAGAACGTGCCCGCCATCCCGCTCATGTACCGGCCTCTCCTGTTCTACGAGTTCAACACGACCCACTGGACCGGCTTCCCAACCAGCGCGAACCCGACGGCACCGCCGCTCTTCTACATCTCGGTGCTGCGGACGGTGAGCGCCAGGTGAGAACCGGCTCAGCCGGAGAAGCGGACGGAGGCCCCCCTCGGGGGGCCTCCCGCCACCTCTCGCGCTACATCCTGGGAAAGGCGGTCTGGTATCTCCTGGCCCTGGCGGTGGCCCTCGTCCTCAACTTCCTCCTGCCGCGCTTGATTCCGGGCAACCCCGTGGACGCGCTCATCGGCCAGTACATCCGCGGCGGCTCGGCGGGACAGGCGACGGCTCGGGTCTACGAGGCCTTCCTGGAGGAGTTCGGGCTCGATAGCTCCATGGGCCACCAGTTCGTTGCGTACATCGGAAACGTGGTGCGCGGCAACCTTGGGATCTCGTTCTCCTTCTACCCGGCGAGGGTGACCGACCTCATCGCCCAGGCTCTGCCCTGGACCGTGGCGCTGCAGTTGCCGGCCATTCTGCTGGGCTGGATCCTCGGGAACGTACTGGGGGCCCTCGCGGCGTACAAGGGCGGGCGCTTCGATCGCGCCTTCTTCGTGGGCGCGCTGGCCGTCTCCAGCATCCCCTACTATGCGATGGCGATCATCCTGCTCTATGTCCTGGCTGTGGTCCTGCCGGTCTTCCCGGCTGCAGGGGGCTACAGCTTCGGCATGATGCCGGAGTTCTCAGCCGCGTTCATCCTCGACCTGGCCCACCACTATGCGCTGCCCTTCCTGTCGTTGGTGCTCATCTCCATCGGCAGCCAGGCGGTGGGCATGCGCTCGATGGCCATCTACGAACTCGGCACGGACTACGTCAACTACTCCAGCGCCATGGGCGTTCGCGAGGGTTTCATCCTGCGCTATGTCTTCCGCAACGCCATGCTGCCGCAGGTGACGGGGCTCGCGCTCTCCCTCGGAACGCTGGTAGGAGGAGCCCTGATCACCGAGCTGGTCTTCTCGTATCCGGGCATCGGCGATCTCCTGTTCAAGGCGATCACGCTGAACGACTATCCGCTGATTCAGGGCGTGACGCTCTTCATCGCCACCGGGGTCCTCCTTGCGAACTTCCTGGTGGACGTTGCCTACGGGTTCATCGACCCGCGGATTCGGGCTGTCCAGATGGGGGAGCGATGAGCATGGCCGCTTCAAGCGTTTCACAGGGCGCGGCGCACGTGCGCGTGATGCGTTCCAATCGCTTCGCGGTGAGTCTCTTCCTCGTGGTGAGCGTCGTGGCGTTTGCCCTGCTCGGGCCGGTCGTCATCGGGCGGGAGCCTGGAGAGATCGTCGGCATGCCGTTCGAGGAGCCGTCGCGCTTCGCGCTGCTCGGCACCGACAACTTCGGCCGGGACGAGCTGACGCTGCTCATGTACGGTGCCCGCACCTCCCTTCAGATCGGCGCGATCGCGGGCATCCTCGCATTGCTGATCGGCACCGTGGTGGGGACCGTGGCCGGCTACTATGGAGACAACACGGATGAGACCCTGATGGGCCTTACCAACGTCTTCATCACCATCCCGTCCTTCGTGGTGCTGATCCTGCTCTCCATCGCCCTCCGATCGCGTTCGGTGCCCGTCATGGGGCTCGTCATCGGCATCACCTCGTGGCCGTGGACGGCCCGGGCGGTGCGAGCGCAGGCATGCAGCCTGCGAGCCAGGGAGCATGTGGACGTGGCTCGCCTCTCCGGGGCGAGCGGGCTTTCCATCATCGCTCGAGACATCGTTCCCTACATGTTCTCCTACCTGGCCATGGCGTTCACCCTCCAGCTCTCGTCCGCAGTGCTGACGGAAGCCTCGCTCAGCATGCTGGGCTTGGGCCCCACCAACACGGTCTCGCTGGGCGTCATGCTCCAGTGGTCCCTGCTGTGGGAGGCCGTACGCCAGGGGAACTGGTGGACCTTCCTGCCCCCCACCTTCTTGCTCGCGATCATCGCGTTCAGCCTGCAGCTCCTCAACGCCAGCCTGGACGAGGCCTACAATCCACGGCTCCGAAGGAGGGGCAGCGCCAGGTGAGCGTGCTGCTGGAAGCCGAGCATATCAGTGCGAGCTACCTGCTGGACGAAGCGGGCGCGAGGGAGACTCCGCCCTGCATCCGTGCCGTCGACGACGTCAGTCTGGAGCTGCACGAAGGCGAGGTGATCGGCATCGCCGGCGAGTCCGGGTGCGGGAAGTCGACCCTCGCCATGGTTCTCTCCGGCACCGTGCGCCCACCGCTGCAGGTGACGGCGGGGCGGCTACGGATCGCAGAGCAGGCGGTGCCCCTCGCCGGCGGCGGATCGGACCCGCGCGCCGCCTCCGACGCCGACCAGACGCCCCTGCTCCGCGGGCGGGTGGTGGCGATGCTGCCCCAGGGCGCGATGAACGCCCTGAACCCGACGCTGCGCATCCGGGACTTCGTCTTCGACGTGCTGCGATCCCACCTGCCCGGGATCACACGGCAGGAGGCGATCGAGCGTGCGAGCGAGCGTCTGGAACGGCTGGGGTTGCCCCCCCGTGTCCTGAGCGCCTACCCGCACCAGCTGAGCGGGGGCATGAAGCAGAGGGTGGTGGCCGTCGTCTCGACGCTGCTCGATCCGGACGTCCTCGTGGCCGACGAGCCCACGTCGGCCCTCGACGTCACCTCCCAGCGGATGCTTCTGGCGCTCCTGGTCAGCTTCCTCGAGCAGAGCATCATCCGCGGGATCGTCTTCATCACGCACGAGCTTCCGCTGTTGCGTTACATCGCCCAGCGCATTGCGATCATGTACGCCGGGCAGCTCGTGGAGGTCGGCCCTACCGATCGTGTGCTGTTCGCACCCTCGCACCCCTACACCCAGGCGCTCATGCACGCCACCATCGTGCTCGAGAAGGGCACCCGCAGGCAGCGGATCAAGACGGTCGGGGGCGCACCGCCCGGCCTTCTCTCACCCCCGCCCGGGTGCCGCTTCCACCCCCGCTGCCCCGTGGCGATGCCGATCTGTTCCCAGTCCGTCCCACCGGCCGTTTCGGTCGGTGAGCGCCACGATGCCGCCTGCTGGTGGGTTGCGGGCCATTCTGCCGGAGAGGCGGGTGCCACCCACGATGCCGCACGCCGATGACTCGGTGCTGATCGAGACCCAGCACCTCACCCGCACCTTCGGTCAGGGCGCCCAGCAGGTACGGGCGGTCGACGACGTCTCCCTTCGCCTGCACCGGGGCGAGATCGCGTCCGTGGTCGGGGAGAGCGGCAGCGGGAAGTCGACCCTGGCCAGGTTGATGCTGCGCCTGCTTCAGCCGTCCGCGGGACGGATCCTCTTCGAGGGGGCGGACGTGACGCGGCAGAGCCGCCTGCCGGAGCTGCGCCGCTACTGGCAGCGGGTACAGGCGGTCTTCCAGGACCCGTCGGCCTCCTTCAACCAGTTCCTGACCGTCCGTCGCCTCCTGGAGAGGGGGCTGGGGCTCGAGGGCTCGCGCCTGGACAGCAAGGAGCGCGACGCCCGCGTGCGCTGGGCCCTGGAACGGGTCGCGCTCAACCCGGGCGAGATGCTCGCCAAGCTCTCCCACGAGATGAGCGGAGGCGAGCGGCAACGGGTGATGATCGCCCGGGCTCTGGTGGTGCGGCCGCTCTTGCTCCTCGCCGACGAGCCGACGACCATGGTGGACGCCTCGTCGCGCGCGAGCATCCTGAATGTGCTCCTGGACCTGCGGGACGAGTTCGGGATGGCGATCCTCTTCATCACCCACGACGTCAGCCTGGCCACCTACGTGAGCGACACTCTGTTCGTCATGCATGATGGCAGGCTGGTGGAATCGGGCGGCGTGGAGAGGATCACGGCCAGCCCCGAGCACGCGTACACCCGGCAGCTCTTCGCGGATGCCTTCACCATGTCGGAACGGGGGTAGCGCCATGACCGAGCAGGATACCTCCAGCCAGCTCTCGAGACTGGGCGTCAACTACTGGCCGGCCCATGCCGGACCCTACATGTGGCGGGAATTCGATGAAGAGGCGATCGCCGCCGACCTGCGGGCGCTCAGGGCCGCCGGGGTCGAGTACACTCGGAGCTTCCTCTTCTGGCCGGACTTCATGCCGGAGCCGGACCGGGTCGAGCCGGCCATGATGGAACGGCTGGGCCGTTTCATGGATCTCCACGAAGAGGCGCGCCTTGGAGTGCACCTCACGCTGCTGGTGGGGCACATGAGCGGGCAGAACTGGCCGCCACCCTGGATGCCCGATCCCTCGCGCCTCTACACCGATCCCGGGCTCCTGCTGGCCCAGGAGCGCTACCTCACCACGGTCGTCGAGGCGGTCCGACCCAGCCCTGCCCTGGAAGCCTATGTCTTGACCAACGAGCTGCCCCTCTTCACCGGGCCGGCGCCGGTGGAAGCCGTCCAGGCGTGGTCATCCAGGATGGTGGGGCTCCTGAAGCGCCTCGACCCCGATCGGTCGGTCTCCCTGGGCGACGGCGCGTGGTACGTGCTCGGCGACACCGCCAGCGGTTTCCGCCCCACGCACGCCCAGGACGTCATCGCCCCGCACCTGTATCTGGCCGACACCCACCCCGGGCGGCAACTGGCCGCGTACGGGCTGGCCATGGCCGTGGCCCGACGGCTGGCCCGTGACGCTGGCAAGGCCATCTGGCTGGAGGAGTTCGGAGCGACGCACTCCGTCTTCGGAGAGGAGGAGGTGGCGAGATGGGCGCGGGGCGTGGTCACGGAGGCCAGGCTCCACGGCGCCGAGCAGGTCTGCTGGTGGTGCGGGTTCGACTTCCCTGAGGCGATGGGCGAGCGCCCGCCCTACAGTCACCACCCTCACGAGCTCTCCTTCGGGATGATGCGCTCGGATCGGTCACCGCGGCCGGTGGCGGCGGCCCTGAGGGAGGCAACCGTCGCGCCCCTTCCGAACCTGCGGCGGGCCGGGCTCCTGATACCCTCCTGGGTGTATCGGGCGTATCCCTTCGGTGAGCCCTGGGGTGCCGCCACGCGGCGAGCCTTCCTCAACGCGTACGCGGCCTTGCGCGAGCTGGGCTACCTGCCCGAGGTGGTGCTGGAGGACGACCTGGGGTCTCAGCCCGCCACAGCCGGCAACGCAGGTCCCGTCGTCGACGCCGGCCTTGCCGCCGCCGGTCCCTACGGACTCCCTCCGATCCTGGCGGTACCCTCGGTGCAGAAGCTCCAGGCAGCCACATGGGCGAGGCTGGAAGCCTATCCCGGTCGGGTTCTCTACAGCTACCTCCACGCGACGGCGGTGCGCTCGCACGAGGGGGCCTGGATCTCGGCGGCATCGGCCAGACGCTTCTTCGGCGGGGAGGCCCGCAACCGCTTCAACCTGCCTGAGCCGGCGCCTCGGGGCCTGGTCTGGGAGGGTGGGCGGATCGACCTGCCGAAGGGGCCCGATCCCTTCTCGGAGACGCCGCTCCTGGTGCGCCCCAAGGAGGCCGCCGTTCTGGGGCGGGACGACCAGGGCCGTCCCCTCTGGATCCGCGCCGGCCGGAGGGACCTCCTTCTCTTCCCGATCGAAGCCCTGGCGGACGACCTCACCCCGGTGATCGCTTTCTATCGGGCGGTGCTCCGGTCCCCTCCAGAGGCGGGCAGCTGAGGTCCGGCCAGGACGGTCTCCCTCTCGATTTCCCCCGGGACTCCTCTCGAGCCTCCGGTCTCTACAGCGCCATGACAGGCCCTCCGCTCGTGACGAATCGCCGGCACTGCGGCCAGAGCCGCAGGCCCCAGCGCGCACAACCGCTTCCCGATCAGGCGTCGCGCCTGGCGACCTCCCATCACCCTCCCTGCTTGGGCCCAGCACCCTTGCATCAGGCGCGGACCCCTTCCCCTGCCAGGGTGCTGACCGATCTGTTGGTCCTTTCCGTGCAGACAAGCATGACCACGGCATACAGGAGAATCACTGCGGGGAAGAGAGCCAAGTGCCTGCCGGAGGTGACGAACCCGAATGCCGGGGGCAGAACGGTAGTGCCTGTATATGCGACCCCCATCTGTACGCCATGAGCATGGGTGCCCAGTCCGCGCTGAACCGGCGGGGCGTCTCGTGCAGCATAGAGGGGTAGATGGGGGCGCATCCCAGCCCAACGAGCAAGAATCCGACAGGGGAAAAGGGGCCAGGCATGGGCAAGAGCATCAGCCCTGCGCCCGCCAGGATCAACAGAAGACCTGCTCGGATCAACGAGGCATTGCTCGTTCTCATGGCCGCGAAACCGGAAATCAACCGCCCGACGGTGAGGCTCCCGAAGAACAGCGAAACCCAGAAAGCTGCAGTGGATGCATCCAGTCCCCTTGCCTTGACCAGGAAGCTGCTGCCCCACAAGCCCATCGTAGCTTCTGCCCCGCAGTAAGAGAAGAAAGCCACGAGAACCGGCCACACACCTGGGAGCTTCAGGACGGAGAGCAGGCCGGCGTTACCTTTCTCGGCGCTTCCACCATCATCGAGGATCGCGTTCCCGTCTTGAGCGTGGCGTCCGTTATCGCGCCCAGCGTTCCTCGTTGGCTGTTGCTGCCCGGCAGGGGCCAGAGCCGGTCGTGCGGATGACGTTTCCCTTTCCGTCCATCTCCACAGCGGCAGCGAGGCGAGCAGCAATGCAACCAGGCATCCCTGGATGATACCGACGGTGAGGTACCCGCCCCGCCAGTTACCACCCTCCACGATGAAGCGGGACATGATCAGGGGGCCCGACATGGCCCCGACACCCCAAAAGCAATGCAGCCAGTTCATGTGATTGGCCTTGTAATGGGTGGCGACAAAGTGGTTAAGGGCGGCGTCCACAGCACCTCCACCCAGGCCGAGGGGGATGGCCATCAAAAGGAGCCATCCAAACGAAGGGGAAAGGGAAAAGCCGCAGAGGGCGATGGCCGTCATGGCGACGCTGACACGTGTCGTGTTTCCCGTTCCGAAACGCCGGATGATGGGACCGCTGAAGAAACTGGCGACGATGGTCCCGCCGGAGACGATCATGGAGATGATTCCCGCGAAACTGTATGGAACGCCCAGTCCCGGCTGCATGACGGGCCAGGAGACGCCCAACAGAGAATCGGGCAGGCCGAGGCTGATGAAAGTGGCATAGATGAGGGCCAAGAACAAGGTAGCCATGGCTTATCCCCCGTGGGTCAAGGCTACTGCCGGGCTGATGGATTCGAGCATAGCAGAAAGCGGTGGAGCAAGAATCCGCCCGCTTCCTGGTCCGAGAGGACTACGAGCGCCGCGCCTCTGGAGAGCCTATACAGCTACCGTATGCCATACTCTCGGACGGTATTCAATACCCAGTGTCGCCGGATTCCGGTCAGCAGGTAGGCTGCCGCCATCCGCCAGCGCGTCAGACTGGCCGTTTCCCTCGCCGGCATACGGCAGGCGCAGGCCCCGGTCCATCAGCCACCCCGACCCGCTCCCTCATCATTCATGGCGCGTATTCATACTCGATGCGCTCAATCCGGCCGCGCCAGTAAGGCTTCGGCCCGTCCCCCAGCAACCACGCCACCTCGCCTTCGAGCGGCACCAGCATGCCGTCCCGGTCCTCGTAGTTCCAGAACCGGCCTTGCCAGGGCGTTGGCACCTGGGTCCCATTCACGGCTCGGTATCGTCTGTCGGCACGCACGGAGCTGATGAGCCCTTCAGCATCGAATTCGAAGACGAGGGTGACGATCGTTCCCCCATCGGTGAGGGTCGCGCGGGCATGGGCCTCGTCCACGGCTTCCCACGCCACGCCCTGACTCGGGAGAAGCGCCGTGGGGTACCAGGCCGATTCCGCGAAGAAGCGAATCAGCTCTCCCTGGTCCAGCTCTGGGCTGCTGGGCTGGTCCATCACGGTCACGAGCCCGAACAGCTTCGCGGTCAGGAGACCTTCGCCCGCCACGTATGCGTCACGGACATGAACGTTCATCCCGGGAGCCATGTGAATCCGTGCATCCCAGACGAAGCCCGGGCGCCGGGTGACCACACGCTGGTTCGAGGTGAAGGGCCTCCATTGCTCCTCGGTCTCGCTCATGTTGAAGGTGCCCGTGTGTTCCCCGCTGGCTGAAGCGATCAGCGGCTGCCCATCTTTCAAGACGGTACGGAAGTACCGTTGGACAGGAGCGGGCAGGCCTTCCAACTCACCAGCGTCGTACGCTTCTGGGGTCACCGCCACACTGGCCGCTTGCATGCGCGCATGCAGGCCTCGCGTATCCGACTGCCAGCGGTTCGCACCGATGAGGATCGCTGCCGTCATGAGCAAGACGACGACTCCTGCAACTGCGAACGACACTCTCCACCACATGTCTGGTGCTCCCTTCGGCCCACAGGTTTCATCGAACCACCTGCAAAGCCCTGCATCAAGGGTACACGGGGCGCCGAGACGGCCGCCATCTCGCTGACCAGGTTCCACATCGCCCCGAGCGAACCACCCCTGTCGGCATCGGGAGACCGGGCGCGCAGGCCAACGCTAGCCAGATTCGACCTTTCTCCGAATCCCCCTCCAGTGTGCCGGATCCCTGTGAAACCGGCAAAGGAACCGAAGGATGTGCTCTTGCCTTCAGGACAGCCGGCAGCGGCGCGGCCCGGTGGTAGGCCCTATGGATTCGGGTGCTCTGCCTATACGGGCGACTCCTTCGTGGTCACCCCCGTTCTACCTCTGCAACCTCCACTGACCGGTCGGATGGGATGGGATGGGAACTCACACGTTCCGCCGCGGGTAAAGAGCACCGGCCGGGCAAACTACGCCCATGCTGGTGCGCTTTCTGATCTACGGTGCGCTCGGTTGGATCGTGGAGATCCTGTGGACGGGGACGGGAAGCATCCTCCGGCGCGACCCGCGCTTGACGGCAACGACCTACCTCTGGATGTTTCCCATCTACGGCGGTGGTGCGCTCCTGTTTGAGCGATTGTACCAGGTGGTCGCAGCTCAGCCGTGGATTCTTCGCGGGCTCGTGTGGGTGGTGGCCATTTTCGGTGTCGAGTACGTGACCGGTTGGCTCATCCGGCGGGCGGTCGGCCACTGCCCCTGGGATTACAGCGGGGCGCCCCTCGCTTTGGGCGAGCTGGTCAGGTTGGACTATGCACCGGCCTGGTTTCTGCTTGGCCTGTTGTTTGAGCGACTCCACCTTGCGTTGGTGGCAAGCTTTCCATAAGACGAGACGACACGGCGTCTCCGGCATCGCTCGGCCAGCCGCCCACAACTGACGAGAAACCTTCTCCAACGGGCGGACTGGATCCACGTGGAGAGACCAGCCCCTGCCCCCGAGCAGTTCCGCCGCGATTCTGGCTAGCGTTAGCCCAGGCACCCGTCTCCTACGGCGTCCGCTGGATACGCCTGTTAGGCCGATCGCGTGATCCTCAGTGACCACACATGCCTAGGCCGGTCCTTCCCTAGGAACGAACCTGAGATCAAGCCACGTTCGTGAGGGCAAGACGTCCTCAGGATACTCGTCCCATATCGGCAGGTCCTCATCGTTCTCCACGACGAAGGCTCGTAGGAGAGCTTCGACGGACTGAGGATCATCGGGCTGACTATGGGGTCCCAGCTCACATGCAAGCCATTTCCATATGAACTCGGCCAAAGATAACCAGCCTTCCGCGCGGAGGCGTCTTGTCGAGGCCTCTCCAAACTGCCTGAGAACGTCCGCAACAGGGGTTATGCGGAACGTCGCTCTGACTTCATCCACTGCGAGGACGAAGCTTCGCTCGGCTATGCGGCTGTGCAGGTGCGCGTCCTTAAGCTGCCTCTTCTCGATGTCTAGCATTAGCTCCTGTGATCGCTTGATCTGAAACAGCGCTGTCTTCATGAATTCTTCCGCCGGAACGTACACAGTGACTGCTAGGTCTGCGCCATATCGGTCAACTTGACGGGTACCCTTCCGGTGCAGGACGTATACTTGGCTCTCCATTATGATCGGCGCTGACACACCTATGTCGCACCCACGCCGACGTCGAGCCAGTTTCCCGGTCACGTGGTTCATATAGGCCACTTCGTCTCTAGGGTGGCCATCCAACCAGGCTCTCGTGGCCTGTGCGACATCTGATAGAGCATGACCAAGTACCTTGTCGAGATCATGGAAGAAGGAATCGCCATGTTCATCCCCTCAGCACAGGCAGTCGCCCTAACGTCCTGCCGTATCAGCGGCGGCACGCTCACGCTTCGATCGACGCTCCCCGCCATGACCCGCCCGCTGGATACGCTTGTTAGACGGACGCCTTATCAGCACAATTTAAGAACCATGACTTCCTCAAACAGATCTGAACCCGGACGCAAAGGCAACCTGACCCCGGTGCCAATGAACCCGGAAGACAGATAGAGTCGTTTGGCCTCGTCGTTTCCTTCGGTAACGTGGAGAATAACCTCCGAGACCCCTTTTGATCTCGCCCAGTCAATGGCGGCATCAACTAATGCCCTCCCAACCCCCAGGCCACGTTCGCTTGGCATCACCCACATCGAGAAAAGACCTGCTTGGGACGCGTCGTCCTCTGAAGGGCCGACGCGTGCCATGCCGACGGGACGGCCATCGCGTTCAGCCAGCAGGAAATCCCGATCGGCCAAGCTACTGGAAGCTACCAATTCCGTCCAGTGGGAATCGATTTGCTGTCTCTCACCATCCAACGTACTCCCAAACGCGTTAGGCGAGTCAGCAAGTGCCTGGAGCCGTAACGACTTCCAAAGCTGCCATTCATCGGGGAGAAAGCTTCGAATCAGCGTACCCACCCCGCTCACCTCTTCGTTCCGTCTAGCGTCCTGCCGTATCAGCGGCGCCGCCACTCAGCTACCAACGGAGCAGCCCAGCCAACTACGGCGTCCGCTGCAGACGCTTGTTAGTCGTTTCTGAACTCACCCGTCCCGTCCGGCTCCCGGCAACGTGTGTCCAAACTCGACAAAGAAACGCTCATCAACCTCGTAGACGGTTCGCGGTACGAGGCCGAGTTCAAGGTTAGCGAGCATTTCCACGAGAACCTCCCCGTCAACGAGCTCAATAGGTGGTACTCCGTCCCTGATAGCTTCTTTGCGAGCCTCAGAAGTGAACGTAGCGGTAGTGAGGATCATGCCTTTGTCCGCTCTACCCATCATCGCCCCACGAAAGTCGCGGACTACTGATGGCCCCACCGAATGGGAGCACCGCTTACATTGAAAGTAGACGTAGAAGCTCACCAGGGGATTGACGCGGAGTACTCCGTGTCCGTCAATGCCTCCATCGCCACTGCGACCGGTCACCGTAACGTTCTCGAATCCAGATTCCCGAAGCAGCCGCTGGCATAAGCGCTCGAAACCGTCGGGCGGCAACTTCCCCAGGAGCTCCAAAACCTGGGCCTTGTAGTCCCGCTCTCCCTGCAGTTCTTCGGGATCGGGCAGGTCTCCGTCCGATACCTCGGTCTCTTCCTGGGAACCCGAGGTGCGAAGCCTCTCCTTCAGCTCACGGAAAAGGTCAAGTGCGCCATCCGCATTCAGGCTAGACGCCCGTCCCCTTTCAGTGAGACTCCATACCCCACGTCTTGACGAATCTACGAGGCCGGCCTTCGCTAGGTAAAACCGTGCCCAATGTACGCGGTTCTTGAACCGTGACCGGCCACTCGTAAGCTCTCCGTGCAGGATATCCGCCGGAACATCCAAAGCGGTGGCGATCCACTCTTCCACCTCGCCTGGACGCGCAGAGCCCCCAAGGTGTCTCAACGCATCCAGGATAGGACCCATGAACTCCACAAACTGAGGTCCCCGTGCCATGTGTCTCCCTCCCGTGAAACCGACCACGTCCTACCGAAGCAAAACGGCTAACATCATCGGCGTCAGCGGCGAGGGCAGCGAGTCCGCTGCACGCCGGTGTTGGGCCACGAAATACCGAATGGCCGTCGCTTACTGCGGTTGGACAAAGGCCAGCACAGGAGGAAGCACCTTGTCGATCTCAGTGAATTCCTGCCTGTGGTTCAGTGCTTCCATTAGCTGAACTCGAACCTTTGTTTGGCTGAGTACAGGCCCATATTCTTCCGTGCTTGCCAACGCCGGGTCGTTTCTTGTGCCGACGAGCCAGAGCGTCGGACAGAGCACGTCGCCGGGTTCGACTGGCGCCCACCCGAGCATTGCGGTCAACCATGCCAGCCTCAGGAGTATCTCACCGGTTTGGAGACGAGTTTGGTCTTCCGGAGAGAGCGATTGAAGATTGAGCGTCCCATCTGCTCGAGCCTGCAAAATCGGCGCCCAATGGTCGCGAAGGCCGCGGATGAACTGCCCGAAATCGCCGGGAGCGGCCGGGCCGAAGGGAATCCCAACCATGACAAACTTGGTGACGCGAGCGGATTGGGCGGCCAAATAGCGACCCACGTTCGCGCCATACGAGAAACCCCAGACTGCAAACCTTTCAATGCCCACTGCATCAGCAACGGCCAGAATGTCCTGGCAGTGCCTGTCGGTTGTGTAGCTGGTGGCGTCGATTGGCCTGTCGCTTTCGCCATTCCCGCGTATGTCAACCGTGATGACCCGGAAGTTGCGCTTCAGCCGTTCGACATACCCAGCGGTGTGCCAATCCTGACGGTCGCGGCCCCCACCATGAAGTAACACAATCGGCGCTCCGGATCCGCTAACATCATAGGCAATACGGTGACCATCGATTGAAGTCGCAAAGGATGTGCTCATACCTATCCTCTTTCTGTTTGAGAAGTGTGACCCTGGCCTAACGTCCTTGCGGCTCAGCGGCGCCGACGGCCGCCGTCAACTTGTCCCCTCCCGACTCCCCCTTCGGCGTCCGCTGCAGCCGCTTGCTAGAGGGCTTGGGCACCGCTCGACGCGTTGCCTAAGGTCGGCGCGAAGAGAGCTCGAGCCCAGTCCCGCCGTTCAGCGCGCCTCCGTATTCCACCCACGTCAGCCCAAGGTCAACCCGCCACCTTCGCCGTACCGATGGGCCCGCTTCCGCCATCGCTTGGGGCACCCACCCTCTTCTGGCCACCCGGTACCCTTTACACCGTCACTCCTCGCGCCGCCCTCCATCCAGCTTTCGACGACCGACCAGGTGTCAACAGATCCTCATGTCCCTCTAACACTCGGGTTCAGGCGCGGTGGCGCGATAGCGCCGACGTCGCCTGGAACCCATTGTTGGGCCATTCACTTCTGCGGAACCACGGCAACGGCATCAATCTCCACAAGAAAATCAGGGTGTGCCAATGCGGGGACAAAGATACCGCTAATGACGGGGGGATTCGGACGTTGGCCCCAAACTTTTTGAAACGCCTCGAATCCAGCTTGAGCCGATTGGCCATGCAGGATATAGACGTTCCACTTTACGACGTGTTGGAGTCCGGCCCCGCCTGCCGCGAGCGCTGTTTCCAGATTCTTTAATGCTTTTTCCGTCTGTACTCTGATGTCACCCTTGCCGACAATGTTGCCAGAAGCATCCACCGCATTCTGTCCACCAACATAGATTGTTGTTGCGTTGCCGCTGACGACAACAGCCTGAGTATATGCGGGATTCTTGTGCAAGCCCGGCGGATTAAGATGTTGAACGTTTCCATGCATAAGCTCTTGTTCCTCCTTTAGGGGCGAGAGACTGACAGCCCAACGTCCTGCCGTATCAGCGGCGCCGCCACCCCGCCTCCGAGCGAAGCGTCTTGCCCAACTACGGCGTCCGCTGCATACGCTTGCTAGACGGCCGGCCATGTCACTGGAACTGTCCTACCTCAGGGACCGACAGTCCCCGACAGATCTTCCGTGCCAGCTCGTCCGGGATCTCCACATGACGAGGAATGGTTTCTATGGCGCCCGTCTGCGGATTCATCCAGAGCGAGTGCGACGGCCTTCCCGCTTGAGAACACAGCCGTGTTTCCTCAGATGCCGAAGTAAGGCACCTCGTTTCACCGAACGCTGACCCTCTCAACGACAGCGTCGGGCGGAATCCCACGCAGTCCCTGATCCCGACGGTCCTCGAGGATCAAGCGGATGGCTTCCGATAGGCTTTGCAGCGCTTCATCCTGCGTCTTGCCCTGGCCGTTAGCGCCCGGAACCTCGGGAGAATACGCAATGAACCACTGCCCATCCCGCTCAACAACCGCCGTGAACTCGTTGGCCACGCGACCAGCCCCCCATCCACCATCAGCACCCTTGCGCTTGCCCTACTATTCTACCGCACCGCGCTGCATCGTGCTGAGTCCCACGTGGCCACTACCGTCTCCCAGAAGAAGCTCAATGAGCCTTCGCACATCTGCCAACTCCGTCCGTCTAGCGCCCTTGCGGCTCAGCGGCGCCGACGGCCGGCGTCAACTTGTCCCCTCCCGACTCCCCCTTCGGCGTCCGCTGCAGCCGCTTGTTAGGGCGGTCACCGCATCTCATCCACTCACTTGCGCAGCGCTAGCTTGATGGAACATCGGCTCGCGGCGGCGTCGAGAAGCGCATGCAGGGTCTTGGATCTCTCGCGCACGTCGAGGTCGCCGGCGGACCGCCGAGCGTCTTCGAGTGCGGATCGCAGCTCCGACAGGTCGAGAACGGTGGCGGCGATGCAGTAGTAGGTCTTCGACCGCCCTTCATTGAAGTGGGCGAGCATCTCGTCGAGCAGTTCCTCCCGGGCGCACTGTTCCTCGATGAACAGGTCGAGCCCGGCACGCTTGATCAGGGCGATGTTGCCGTCGAGCGACGCGTAGCAGGTGAAGGTGTCGCGCTGCCGTCCGAAAGCGCGGTGCTCCGCCCAGCGCGCGCATGACTCGCTCTCGGCGCAATCCCAGCAGAATTCGATGCCCTTGCGTTTCACGGCGCACGTGATGAAGGGGCAGCCAGCAGATACGCGAATCTCGCTCTTGCATCCACCGCAGCGGCTCGCTCCCTCCGTGTGATAGCGTGGGCACAGCCGACACGACAACCCGCAGATCCCGACCTCGGGGTAACGAAACTTCATTGGCGCCCCCCCCACCCGTGCCGTGACCCGGCCTAACGTCCTGCCGTATCAGCGGCGCCGCCACCCGGCCGCCGGCCGGTGCTCCGGGCCACCTACGGCGTTCGCTGCATGCGCTTGTTGGGGCTGTGGGCGAATCCGCGAAACGGTCTCCTCGGTCGGCACGAAGAGACAAGAAAGGCACGGGACCCTGCTCGCTCGTACGTCCCACTCCATACGCTCAACCTCCGCGTGCCATCGCGCGGGTACTCCGGAGCCCGCGCCGTGACCCAGCCCTACCCACTTAGCGTTTCTGTGGAACTAGTACCCTTCACCACATCCGAGAAGTCCAGCGGCCTCGACGCAAAGCCACATGCGGCGAAACAGCCACCTCAATCAGTACCCAATTGACTGAGCGCACCCCTCGCGCACTCAGCCACTGTCCGAGCTCGGCCCTCCATAGAGGAAACGTGATAGCCGACCATTCATTCTCGACGCTGTGACTCTTCGCGCCGCCCACCGCAGCGATACCGACAACTGGCCAGGTCTCGCACGTTCCACCTGTATCCTAACGTCCTGCCGTATCAGCGGCGCCGACCGCCAGCCACCAACCGGTGTACCCCGCCCCCTACGGCGTCCGCTGCATACGCTTGCTAGACCTCATCTTTAATCGGTGCACCAATCCTGAATCCATCCTGCGCCGGTCTCCCGCCTGCAAGAATGTACTCCAGAGCCCGGGGAGCATATCGCCTGAAGAGAGACATCGACTCCTCCGCGAGCACATCGCCGAGATAGGTTTTCAGGTGTCGACGAACGTACGGATTCGCCTCGATGGTCTCCTGAGAGTATACGACTGGATCGTGCATAGCAAAGACCACGTGTGGAACATCTGCCATCACGGCAGCTCCAAGACACATCGGGCAGGGTTCGAGTGTGGTAAAGAGTACTGCGCGGCAGTAGTCTCGCCACAGGCGCTCACCTCCGGCAAGGAGTGCATTCAACTCCGCATGGCATAACTGGCTTCGTGCTTCGTTGTGGCGCGCTCGCCCGCGCGACACAACTTCGCCGTCGATCACCACAACGGCTCCAACAGGCAGCTCTCCAGCTTTGCCGGCAAGATCGGCTTCGATCAGTGCTTCGCGCATGAAGGCGTCGAGGTCCAAGGAACCTATCGCATCCGCGACTGGGTCCATGAGCTCGCCTCCGACTCTGAAATGGAGGTCTAACGTCCTGCCGTATCAGCGGCGCCGACAGCCAGCCACGAGTCGATGTACCTGACCATCTGCGGCGTCCGCTGCATACGCTTGTTAGACGGCCGGCCATGTCACTGGAACTGTCCTACCTCAGGGACCGACAGTCCCCGACAGATCTTCCGTGCCAGCTCGTCCGGGATCTCCACATGACGAGGAATGGTTTCTATGGCGCCCGTCTGCGGATTCATCCAGAGCGAGTGCGACGGCCTTCCCGCTTGAGAACACAGCCGTGTTTCCTCAGATGCCGAAGTAAGGCACCTCGTTTCACCGAACGCTGACCCTCTCAACGACAGCGTCGGGCGGAATCCCACGCAGTCCCTGATCCCGACGGTCCTCGAGGATCAAGCGGATGGCTTCCGATAGGCTTTGCAGCGCTTCATCCTGCGTCTTGCCCTGGCCGTTAGCGCCCGGAACCTCGGGAGAATACGCAATGAACCACTGCCCATCCCGCTCAACAACCGCCGTGAACTCGTTGGCCACGCGACCAGCCCCCCATCCACCATCAGCACCCTTGCGCTTGCCCTACTATTCTACCGCACCGCGCTGCATCGTGCTGAGTCCCACGTGGCCACTACCGTCTCCCAGAAGAAGCTCAATGAGCCTTCGCACTCCTGCCAACTCCGTCCGTCTAACGTTCTGCCGTATCAGCGGCGCCGCCTGCCAGTCACCGATCGAGTCTCTCCGGCCTCCTACGGCGTCCGCTGAATACGCTTGCTAGACGCCCAACGCAGAGCACCGCTTGTCGTTGAGTTGCGAGCTAATCCTCGGCGAGCAGCTCGTCAAGCGCGTCGCGCTTGCGTCGATTGCATTCGCTGTGGACAAGCCGAAGGTTTTCAGGCGTAGTAGGCCCTCCCCTTGACCACGGTATGATATGGTCAAACTCGACCTGGTTATCCGGCACCGGTTGGTGGCATATCTGACAGATTTGCCCGTCACGTCTCACCACCTTCAGCATAACCTCATGCGGTATGGCTCGGCTCATCCGACGGGTCGCGCGCGTCTCAGTAGCCAACTCCGCGACAAAGAAGACCGGGCAAACGTGCCCAAACACTCGGCAGGACACGTCCTGCAAGACCTGGGGAACAGCCTCAGGATAATCCTCCGCATTGAACTCAGCGACGCGCTGCTCGAACTCCTCCCTCCTCTCGTCGTCCAACGGTTCTCCGCTTCCAAGCCTCCCTGATTTTAGGCACTGGCTGAAGTACTCGTTGTGCTCAATGGCATCCGCACGTAACGGGGGGAGTAACGGGAATTGCTCCACCAGGGGACCGTACGGGCAGTACTTGATCTCCCAGCAAGGTTTGCAGATCTGACGGATACGCCTACCCCAATCGGAGAGGACTTGACTGTCCGGGCTATCGGGCTTATATCCTAAGGCGACTTTCACGGAAGCGTGTAGCCTGTCAGCCAAAGTGGTAGCCCCCCGTGCGTCTAACGGACTGCGCTTCAGCTGCCGTCGAGGCGCGCTCTCCAAGAAGACCTCGAAAACCGTACGATCTTGCGCGCCGAAGGCGGTCAGCTGCAAGCACTTGTTGGGCAGTGCGGACGTGATGACAATCGCTCAGCAGTCGAACACCGACCAGCAGATGGCGTTGCGTAAACGCTGGTCATCCAGAACTAGCTCGCGAACCGCCTCCGGCAACTGCTCACGCTGCCACGCACACTCGTGCCGACCGGCCTGTTCACCCTGGCCGTCAGGTGCGGCAGCCCGTGCAGCCTTGATCGCGTACGCGGCAGCACCGAGTTCATGTGCGGCGACGTGGGCGACGGCGGCGGCCTGACCTGCGGCATAGGCGGCATAGCGCGCGGCCCCGGTGAGATCTCGAGCCGCTGCATTGGCGGCGCCCGCCGCAGCGCGAGCCTCAGACATCGTGATCTCGCCGCGCACCCACGCCCGGGCCTGGTCGATGGCATGGCGCGGACGCGGATCCGAAGGCTGCACCGCCTCGAAGAGAGGCAACACGTGCTCCGCGCAGTCGGCCGCCCATTGAGCGAGAAGCCGGTGATGCGAGTCTTCCAGCGTGCCGCCGCGACGGATGGTGATGAATCGGGGATCGCGCTCCTTGGGGAGAATCACAGGTCTGCCTCCTTCGCTTCATCTGCCCAACGTCCTTGCGTTTCAGCGGCGCCGCCACCCAGCCCCCGGTCGAGACGCCCCGCCTAACTACGGCGTCCGCTGGAAACGCTTGTTGGGCATCGTTTTGGCGATTTCGGCTTCCTTTCTCGTCAGCTGATACCAGCAAACTCCGGACTCCGTGCCCTGCTGGTCCGAGGGTTGAAATGGGCGAAATCCCACACGTTCGGCTACTCGTTGAGACCGCACATTGTTTGCATACGTCTTGAGAGTAATCCGGTCGAATCCTTCCTCCGCGAGAGCCCAGTGGCAGAGTAGGCGTAGTGCTTCTGTCGCGATCCCGCGTCCACGCGCAGATGCCGCCAGCCAGTACATTGCTTCACCTGTAGCCGCGTTGTCTTCATCCCGAACCAACGAGATGTTCCCTAAGATCTCATTGCTTTTGGTCTCGACGATCGCGAAAGAGAACACATTATCGCCCTTATTCACTGCTTCTATGGCCGCCTCAGTCTCAGCAACCGTCAACTCGCGGCGTTCGGTCGTCCACCTGTACACCTCTTCATCTCGTGCTTCGATATACCATTGAGCATCAGCGGTTTGCCAAGATCTAAGGTGCACACCCGCATCACCCTGAATGAACACCGTTGCCTCCTCCTGTACCTTCCCTAATCGTGCTCTCCGTACGCCCAACGTCCTGCCGTATCAGCGGCGCCGACGACCAGCTACCGGCTGGTGCTCCTGAGTTACTCCGGCGTCCGCTGCATACGCTTGTTAGCTCGCCTGCCACGTCCCATCCAAGCCAACCTTCGATCCCCTCTTCCCAGGACCCCGGTAGCATCCATCCGCCGGCGATGCCTCAGCCCTCGAGCCCTCTAAGTTCCACCATACGTCCGTCAGGATCATACAGAAACGCAGAGCGTCCCCAGGGAAACATCGTTGGACCTAAGACTTCGTATCCGGCCGAAGACAACCTCTCACACTCTGCATCAAGATCTTCGACTTGGAAGGCAACATGATCAACGTCCTTCGGCCATCCTGGTTCGGCCGGCTCCTCCGACACGGAATGGATGAACAGGTCTACTCCTTCCACGTCAAAGCTGTACGCGTCGCGCCCCGGGTCAGGGGTGGACGCACCCAAGAGATCTGCATAGAACATGGCGAGTTCGCCCGGTTGCTTCGTGAACCTCGCGACCTCGATGACCCGACGCTTCAAGCCCCCACCTCCAATGCTGCAAAGTCGAGCTAACGTCCTGCCGTATCAGCGGCGCCGACGACCAGCTACCGGCTGGTGCTCCTGAGTTACTCCGGCGTCCGCTGCATACGCTTGTTAGCTCGCCTGCCACGTCCCATCCAAGCCAACCTTCGATCCCCTCTTCCCAGGACCCCGGTAGCATCCATCCGCCGGCGATGCCTCAGCCCTCGAGCCCTCTAAGTTCCACCATACGTCCGTCAGGATCATACAGAAACGCAGAGCGTCCCCAGGGAAACATCGTTGGACCTAAGACTTCGTATCCGGCCGAAGACAACCTCTCACACTCTGCATCAAGATCTTCGACTTGGAAGGCAACATGATCAACGTCCTTCGGCCATCCTGGTTCGGCTGGCTCCTCCGACACGGAATGGATGAACAGGTCTACTCCTTCCACGTCAAAGCTGTACGCGTCGCGCCCCGGGTCAGGGGTGGACGCACCCAAGAGATCTGCATAGAACATGGCGAGTTCGCCCGGTTGCTTCGTGAACCTCGCGACCTCGATGACCCGACGCTTCAAGCCCCCACCTCCAATGCTGCAAAGTCGAGCTAACGTCCTTGCGGCTCAGCGGCGCCGACGGCCGCCGTCAACTTGTCCCTCTACCCTCTCCATCGGCGTCCGCTGCAGCCGCTTGTTAGGAGTCTTGAACAGTCCCTGACGCGGTCCCTTTGGTCGGCGCGAAGAGCACCCGGGCTCGGCATGACCCATCCCGTGACCGCGCGTCCCTCTCACGTCAGCTCGATCTCTCAGCCGGCCACACTTCCTGTGCTCATCCGCCCGTCGGGCCCCACACCATGGCCTCGGGGCCCTTGTAATGACCCGGTAGCCGGCAGTACGTCACTCTTCGCGCCGCCAGCCGCACCGACCTCGACCATCACCCAGGTCTCGAGCGGTTCAGCTGTACTCCTAACGTCCTTGCGGCTCAGCGGCGCCGACGGCCGCCGTCATGCAACCCGCTTGGCCTTCACGGCGTCCGCTGCAGCCGCTTGTTATGCCGGAGCCCTCATCGTTGCTGATGGTGTTCGGCCTCCAACTGATGGGGCCTCCGGTGGTCGGCCCGAGGATTCGGACGGCTCTCCCCCTTGCAGCCCCTTCGCGATGGGCCCTGTCGCACCGCTACACCGTCAATCACGCTGGAGAGGCGCCAAGAACCTCTCTGGCTCCGGCCTGCTTCCCGAATCCTCGGGCCGCCACGCTCCCTTTCGCCAGTTCCGCATCACCCGCTACGGGACCGCAGGTCCCCCGTTCGACGGCCTGGCACCCAAAGGGACGCCAGATGAATCGAGCCTCCCCTACCCTCAGCACCACTCGTTCGTGCCCTACCCTAATCGGCATAACGTCCTGCCGTATCAGCGGCGCCGACAGCCAGCCACCGATCGAGTCTCTCCGGCCTCCTACGGCGTCCGCTGAATACGCTTGTTAGACGCCTGCGAAACCTGGTCGGGAGAGAAAGGCGAACATGGCGGAGCATGCGTTACCAACATGCAGTGCATTTGGAGTTTCACGGCGACTTGACGCCGCTATCGGTGCTGCTTGATGGTGCTGGTGCCGCCCTGTACGACTGATCACGGGCGACGACCGTTTCAGGCTCGAACCGGATGAACGAGCATCCCTCCCACGACTGCGCGTCACCCCAGAGTCGCGGGTCCCAACTCTCCTTATGTGGGCCCAGATAACGGGCGAGCAGCCGCTCCACCCGCTTGATATCAATCCGTTCAACGCGGGCGCGCCCGCGCATTCCGACGTGCCATACCCGTCCAGTCCGGCGATCAAAGTCCACGATCCCGATAGCGCACCTAGGATTGTGCGTAATGCGGGCTGGGAAGGTGTTCTTGGCCTCAGCAATGATCCAGATTGCACCGTCTTCCCAGAGGAACCAAACGGGTGAATCGCACGGCTGCCCTGTTTCCGAAGCTGTTGCCAAGTGGGCGAACAGAGGGCGTGCGAGGAGCTCCTCAAGACTGACCGGCAGCGTGTCTTGCAGAATCCTCACCGAGAGCCCTCCTTCGTAGACACGTATAGTAGGTTCCTGGAGCCAGAGTGCGTCTAACGTCGGGTCGTATCAGCGGCGCCGCCACTCAGCGCCCACGTGGAGGATCTCGCCCTCCTTCGGCGTCCGCTGCATACGCTTGTTAGGCGGTGGCTCCCCAAGTTCGGACCAAGCGAGCTTGCCACTCTGACTCAGGCCAACCGTCCTTGCCTCGCTCTTTGTGTACCCTGTCAAGAAACGAAATAGCATCCTCGGCAGGGAAACCCAACTGTCGGAGCACGCAGCCTATTACTGTGCCGGTTCGGCCTCGCCCTCCGTAGCAATGAACCACTATGCCGTGCTTACTCTCCAGTCCTAACATGACCGCATTGACTGCTTGCGCTACCAGCGTCCTCTGTTCCCCCTCGTCCCGCGGATCACCCCCATGGACGAGGTCTTCCAGATGCGCCGAAAACGCCAACCTCAGTGGCCGTGGGTCGTATCTCCCACGGTGTAGAGACACGACCTCGTCGAAACCGGCATCATGGAGCGCTTTCCAGGGCCAGTCGCTAGATGGCAGGCGCATTCCGGCGAGAGGGATAGGGTCTATGAGTACCCAGTAGAGTTGACTCGGGATCTTCAGGCCCGCGATGTGCGGGCCTTGGTCTGGTTCGATCAAGGTCATCGTGCCAACCCCTTCCACCGCCTAACGTCCTGCCGTATCAGCGGCGCCGCCACCTGGCCACCGGCCGGTGCTCCAGGCCACCTACGGCGTCCGCTGCATGCGCTTGTTAGGAGTCGGTCTTTACCGCATCGTCCAGCCTGCGATGGAGCAACGATGCCACGGTCATCATGTCGAGAGCATCTTGTTCAGTCATCTTCCACGTAATCCGTGGTGCATGCGCCGTGGGATTACGAAACGCACCAAAGAAGCCTTTCATGAGATTCATGAGGCCGGTATGTTCGCTACGTTCGGGATCCGTTCTCAACGAATTGAAGGCTATGACGGGGTACAGCTTCTTACCCATACCAAAGGCCTCATCCACCAATTCGGCCCCATCTGAGGCAAGGCCGCTCTTGTCCCTGATCTTCTGGGCGACACTCTTTGCAGCCTCAAGTACCGCGTGGAAGTAGTTCCCTTCTACCAACTCCGCCCGACAAAACTGCAGGACATCGGGGTGTACACCCCGATCACGCAACTTGCGACGCAGTTGATCCGCCGCCGCTTCCGCTTCGGAGATAGTCCGGGCCCGTGGCACGGTCTGCAACGTCCCCTGGTCCGTCAACCGCAGTCCCTCAAAAGACAGGATCCGATTGAGTTCTGCCTGCTTCATCTTGAAGTAGTCAGGTGACTGGACATAGAGCACAGGATTCATGACGCGCTGGATGAAAGCACACACGTTATTGGCGCATTGGTCTCGGCGTTGGCGAGCCACGAGAGCCTCGTACAGCCGGATTCGTTTGGTCATGCCAGGATGCGGGTCCGCAATGCCGCACTCCTGAAGATAGCGGCCGATCTCGCTCCCGGTCAGACCGGTGTTGGTGTCGCCGAGCACATTACACACCTGCTCCAAGTTGGCTTCCGCGAATGCCGGAATACGCATCGCTCTTGTGCTCCTAACTACGTCTTAAGCAGTTCCTCATATAGCCTGTGGACCGCAACATCGCTCCGTAACCACCGGATCGCACGCAAGAGGTAATCCCACTCAGGACCGTCGTCATCGCTGATCCGCCTTCTTCGCGTCGCTCTTTACGCAGTTCCAGATGACCCAATCTGCCAGCCGCGGCGCTCAGTACCCACGCGGCAAATGCACCGGACTCCGGGTGCTGCCTCCACCACCGGTCAGGTGGCGCTGTAGACCGTCATCGCCCGCCGCGTGTGTAGGCTGCGAACCGCCTCACCGGCAGGCAAGCCTCTCTTCGACCCTCTGATGAACCGACGTGAACGGCGCGGTTGTCGTGACTGGTCAACAGATCCGGGCCTCGATCCCCAATTCCCGTTGGGGTCGTTTCGCCGCTACTGGCACTGGGCACGGTTCAGGAGTCATGGGATGCGCTGCCGGCAGCGCCGGAGGCACAGGCCGTGCCTGGACGAAGCACTCCTGGGCCGCTGTGTTCCGAGTGTCGCAGCTTCACCCGGACGGCCTCGGCTCCTGCGAGCTGCTGTCGGCAGCGTCCAGGGTAGGGCAGAACCTAGGTGCGTGGTTCGACAGGCGGGTAGGAACTCCTTTGACATCTTGCCATCTTCAGGACTGCCTGACGCCCTCGAAGCGCAGCTGGACGCCGAACACGGACGATCGCATTCGAAGCGGGCCGTAACCACGCGGTGCCGCTGTTGGGCGCCGCACGCCCGGTAACCCGCTCAGCCGTCCACGCTGCCACCCGGGCCGGGCGTCGCCCTCGGGGTATGGCCTCACCCCTTTCGTTCCTTTTCCGAAGGCATGATCAGACCCACCTACCATCCTACCAGATCCCCGGGATCAGCCGGTACCGCACCTTCTCGCGGTACTCGGCGTAGCCCGGCAGATCGCGGAGCAGCATCTTCTCCTCCTCGCGGATTCGGAAGCCGAGGCCTACCGCCAGCAGCGCTCCGGGGATCAGGCCCGAAAAGGGTCATGGGCACGAAGAGGACGGCCATGAAGATCCAGGCCTCCCACTAGCGGATCGTTCCCGCGGGTGCGATGAAGACCAGAGCGAGGAGTACGATGCCCGCCAGCAGACGGCCCACGGTGATCCTTCGCAACTGCCGGGGCAACAGATCGGTCATGGGTGAACTCCTTCCCGCCGGGCATGGTGGTACTCTGGCCACCTTGATGCGGGCACCACCGCCACCGCCGCTGCCTGAAGCCGGCTCGTTGCCGGGAGACTTGGCGTCGCCGCCCCCGGCGCCGAACCCGTGCTCACGTTGACGATGGGAATGAGAGTGAGGGCGCCGATTTGCATCGGCTCACCGATCACGGTCTTGATGCTCATGCCTTCCACGACCTTGTCAATGATTGCCTCGACGTTCATTCTCCGACCTCCTGTACTCAGATGCTGGTCTCTTGCTCCTGCCTTACACGTCCTGCCTTCTCACGGCTGCCGCCTGGAGAGGATGCGGCAAGCCGCATCTTGGCGATCACCCCCTGCGCCCTCGCCGCCTTGAGGAGGGCAGCCGGGACGCCAGCAGACGACTGCCGGCCCGGAAGAGGAGCCCGCTCACCAGCTCCACGGGAGGTACGTGTCGGGCCAAGAGCACCGTGTACCCGGCCCAGGCGGGGATGTCAGCCCCCAAGCCACGCGCAGCGGGTCGGCGCCGTCAGCCCTGGAGGGCGTTCTCCTTCTGCATCGCCGCGCTCAATGCTCGGCGTGCCCGGAACAGATACGTCTTCACCGTGCCCAGCGGCAAGTTCATCCCCTGGGCGATCTCCTCGTAGCTCAGATCCTCCTGGTGGCGGAGAATGACCACCATGCGGTGCAGCGGAGGCATGTGGCGGCCACCGCACCTCCAGCCGTGCCATGCAAGCTCGGTCGCCGGTGGAGGCGACCCGGATTCTGCCCCCTCATGCAGACGGAGCGTCTGCCTCCCGGCCCTTCACCTGACGCAGCCACGGCCAGACCGGCTTTCCCAGGTGTGGAGAATGGGGCCAGCGGCACCCGATCAGATGTATCCGAACAGAGGCGGAAAGGCGATCACGACGATCGCTGCCCATATGGCATAGACCGGCAGGTAATCCGTCTGCCACCGTTCGAGATCCGAGAACGGCCCGCGCCCGCGCAGAAAACGGATGTACAGCAGGGCGGACCACGCCAGATTGACCAGGAGAATCACGTTCATGCCCAAAGCGGCCACTCGGTTGGGGCTGAAACCGAACTCGGATATGCGCGCGGCGATGGCCCACAGGGCTACGGCGTCGGCCAGCAGCGCACCGACCACCAGCACCACCTGCAGCACATCGAAGGCGCCGGGCGGCGCCTGGGGCTCGCGGGCGGAGACGGAGTAGAGCAGCAGGCCCAGGACCAGCACCAGGAGCAGGTCGAAGGCGATGAGCACGTTCCGCTCGATGTCGACCCCTCGCCCGGTCCAGAGAAGGGTCGCCAGGAAGGTGAGCAGCACCGCGGCAAAGAGCGGTGCGAACAGGCGCGTCAACACCGGCGCCATGTTCTCGATCACGCTCTGCTTGGCTTCCACCAGCCAGGAGCCGATCACGACGGCGCCCATGGCGCCGCACGGTAGCAGCCACGACTCGAGGAACGGCTCGATGTCGACGGCGATGGCCTGGAAGATCAGGGCCGAGAACGCAGAGAGCACCCCGCCGCCCAGCGCGATCAGGACGTAGTAGATGAAGAGCTCTCCCGAGAACCGGATGAAGTCCATGCGCCCCGCCCCATCGCTCCACCGGCCGCCCGCGTAGGTGGTTCCCACCACCACCCAAAGGGCGATCGGCAGGTGCAGCGCCGTGAGCGCCTCGGTATAGCCCTGCGGCGCGAAGGGAAAGACGTTGGCAAGCAAGGCCGCCCCGACGAAACCTGCCGCTGGCCAGCGGAGAGTGGCTCGGTCGGCTCTGCGCTTCCAGACGAAATAGCCGACCAGGAGCGGCAGCACGAAGAAAGACAGATTGCGGGCGTAGAAGCCGAGGTCTTCGTCCAGGGAGATACCGAACAGCGCAGGCAGCTTGATCGCCAGCGCGGCCGCTGCCGCGAGGCAGACGGCGACGATCGCCTCCGTACGGGCCCGGGGCGGCTCCCCTGACTCCGAAGCGGGCATCACGAGCTGCTTCCAGAGCCGCTCCGAGTGCTCCCGTGCGAACTCGCGCGAGAGGGCGTCGAGCTCGCCCATGCGCTTCACGGCCACCAGGAACGCCTCATCGGGGGCGAGGCCCCCGTCGACCAACGCCGCGATCTGCTCGCGTAGGTGGTCCTCCAGCTCCGCTACATCGACGGAATGGATCGCCTGCCGGCGGCGCAGGTAGCTCCGCCACTGGTCGATCTGCCGCTCCAGCGATTCGTCCTGATCCGGGTCCTGCATCGCTCAGACTCCTTGTGGAACCGGCGTAGACGCCACGTCGCCGTATCGAATAGCAATACTGAGCGCGGACCAGAGGCCCCGCAGCGTCTCGTCCACCGCCTGCCACTGCCTGCGTTCCTCGGCCAGTTGCGCCCGACCCCGGGATGTGATCCGGTAATACTTGCGACGGCGGCCGCTCTCCGCAACTTCCCACCGCGCCTCGACGTAACCGAGCCGCTCGAGCCGGTGCAGAACAGGGTAGAGCATCCCGTCCGTCCACTCCAGGTGCCCTCCGGACAACTCCCGAACCCGCTTGATGATGGCGTAGCCGTAGCTGTCCCCTTCGGCCAGGATCCCCAGAACGATCGGGGTCGAGGACGCGGCGATCAGGTCCTTGTTGATCTCCATGGTTTCACCCGGCGCGACGCGCCGACCTAATCGATCCCGAGTGTACCTAGCAGCATTATACATAGCTGTGCTAGGTACGTAAAGGAGCGGAGGTTCGAGGAGTGCGAATGCTCGCCTGGAAGCGCCCTACCCTGGGCCGAGGAGGAACGGGTGGTCATCGAGCATGCCCGCCGCGGGCTTGGTCGTCCGGGCCGGCGTGCGGCATCCCCGGCCGAGGCGTTCAAGGCGCCGCTGGGTGGGAAACCCGGGCTCCTTCAGCGCGATGAAGCAGCCTTTGGATGGTTGTCGACATACGCCGCCAGGTGCTGGCCGGTCAGCGTCGACCGTACCGCCACCAGGTCGGCAGTGGTAAGCGGTTGGCCGAACCGCAGAGACCGTGGTGACGCCGGCCATCATCCCCAGGTCGGTGTAGATCACCCCGGCCCCGTTGCATGCAGGACAGGCGCCCTCGGAAGGCGCTGAACAGGGCCGGCTTCACGCCGTTGGCCTTGGCGAACGCCTTGCGGATCGGCTCCAGGCCCTTCCAGCACGTCTCGGAGACGTCGGTGAACACGGTGAGGCGTCGCGCAGCGAACACGGGTCGATTCCCGCTCACGTCCGGCCTCGCCCCTGTGATTTCGCGGCGCCGGACCGGAGATTCTCCGCGACCGCAGCCTGGATCAGGGCCTTGAACGCCTCCGCGTCGAGCGCCTCTCCCTCCCGGATGTCGATGGCGCGTCGCGTGCTGGCATCGAGGCTAGAGTTGAAGAGCCTCCCAGGGTCTGCCAGGAAGGCGCCCCGCGCGAAGGTCAGCTTGACCGCCTGCTTGTAGACCTCCCCGGTGCAGACGATGCCTGCGTGAGACCAGACCGGCACCCCCAGCGGGTTCATGGGCTTGATCCACTTGCACTCCTCCGTGATCTTCGGATCCGCCTCGTGGATCAGGCGGCGAACCTCCGCCAGGACCTCGCCGCGCCAGTCGCCCAGCGATCGGATCCGCTCGTCGATGAGATCCGAGGCCGTCCTTGCGGTCGCGCCTGCCTTCGGCGGAGATGCGGCCCCGACGGCCGGCTTGCGCGGCTTCATCGCGCGTGACGTGACGTCGCCTTTCGGCTTACTTCCCCTTGGTTCCAGCGTCACGGTTCATTCGCCACCTTTCCGCCACCTCATGTTGGTCTCCCATGCGTCCTGCGTGCTGCTACGGTACCATGCGGCATGACCTGGCGCGGTACTCTGTCGTCCAGACATCGCCGCATCTCGTTCGCGCCGTGCTGCGCCGTGCAGGGCCTGGCCCTGCACGGCGAGCGGAGGCGTGCCGGCTGTACTGGGCGCTAGCCTTGCCAGGAGATCTGCGCCAGCTGGATCAGGTTGCCGCAGGTGTCGTTCAGCATGGCGATGGTCGAGCCCGTCACCTCGGTCGGCGGCATGGTGAACTCGGCCCCGCGAGCCTTGATGCGCTCATGGTCGGCCTGAATGTGGTCGGTGTAGAACATCGCCGCCGGCTGGCCCTGTTGGAACATCGCCTGCTGGTAGGTCCTGGCCGCAGGGTTGTCGTTGAGGGCCAGCTGCAGCTCGGTGCCATCGGGCTCCTCCGGCGAGACCACCGTCAGCCAGCGATAGGGGCCGTTGCTGAAGTCGGCCTTCTTGACGAAACCCAGGACGTCCGTGTAGAAGCGCAGCGCCTTCTCCTGGTCGTCCACGTGAAGAGTGGTCAGCTTGATCTTCATACTGATTCTCCTTTCTGGTAGAATCACCCTCGTGTGGCCCGTCACCCCTATGACGAAACCCAACGGGAGAATGTGACCGATGGACGATAAATGGCTGGCGGAGCGCTTCGAGGCCGACCGCCCACGATTGCAGGCGGTGGCCTGTCGGCTGCTCGGCTCGGCCAACGAGGCCGACGACGCCGTGCAGGAGGCCTGGCTGCGGCTGAGCCGTTCCGACACCCGTGACGTGAAGAACCTGAGCGGCTGGCTGACCACGGTCGTGGCGCGGGTCTGTCTGGATATGCTGCGCTCGCGCCGGTCCCGGCGCGAGGTGCCGCTGTCGCCGGACGACGAATCGATCCCGGACGCTGCCGATCCGGAGCGCGAGGCGATGCTGGCGGAGTCGGTCGGGCAGGCCATGCTGGAGGTGCTCCAGCGCCTGGCGCCGGCCGAGCGCGTGGCGTTCGTGCTGCACGACGTCTTCGGCGTCTCCTTCGAGGAGATTGCTGGCATCGTCGGCCGCTCGCCCGTCGCCGCCCGCCAGCTCGCCAGCCGTGGCCGCCGGCGGGTGAAGGCCGCGTCGGAGGATCGCCGAGCGCCCGACGTGGCGCGACACCGGGAGATCGTGGAGGCATTCTTCCAAGCCTCCCGTGCCGGCGACTTTCAGGCGCTGCTGGCGGTGCTCGATCCGGACGTGGCGCTGCGAGCTGACGAGGCGGCGCTGCGGATGGGCGTGCGGACCGGTTGGCTCACGTCCGAGCTCCGTGGAGCGACGGCGGTCGCCAGGCACTTCGCCGGCCGGGCCGAGGCCGCGCAGCTGGCGCTGGTCGATGGTGTGCCGGGCGTGGTGTGGGCCCCCGGCGGGACCCCGCGCGTGGTCTTTGGCTTCACGATCCGGAACGGCAGGGTGGTCGAGATCGAGCTGGCGGCCGATACCGAGCGGCTCAACCGCCTGAAGATCGAGATTCTGCCGTAACGCCGACCTCAGCCTGTGGTGGGCTTCCAGCGCCGACGCCCGGTCCGAGCCGTCGTCGAGGCGAAGATCGCCGGTTCCACTGAAGACGCCTGTCAGACTGGTCTTCAGGTCAGGCCGATCGACCGGTGGTGCCATGTATGGCGCTCCACTCTGAAACGCCTCAGGCGTCAACCAGGGTTCTATAAGGCCGAACCCGCCCGGATTGAGGTGGCTCTTCGAGCGTACATCATAGACCCCCGCCCCGGTTACTCCCATCCCACCTGAGTGCACAATCCTTCTCGATCTTCCGGCGATGCGCAACCCGCTCTGTCCGGCTCGGCTCAGCGGAGGTGGGATGCCACCGCTTCCACCCGTTTGCGCAGCAGCGGCTCGCCGATCGCCCGAGCGTTCAGCTTCTCCGCACTGAGAAACCCGACGAATCGTGCAAAGCCGCGGGCCAACGCCTCCGCGAACGCCTCGTCGGCGCCGAGCGCGTAATGCACCGCCCGCCAGCCTTCGACGCGTACCTCTTCGGCCAGAACGTCCCGCACTTCGACGATCGCATCCGGTTGATCGCTGGACATCTTGCGAAGGCGCGGGTCGCCGTCGCGCTCGCCGCGCATGACGACGCGCCAGGGCGGCAGCTCGAGTGTCCGGCATTCAGGCGAGAGAGAGCTGGCCGTGCCCTTCGTTCAGTCGTCGATGGGCTCAACAGCGATTTGCTCGAGTCGCTTCAGCCCGTCCTTCATGGCTTTGAGCGCTTCGGGGGAGTGCCCCTGCCAATCGGTGATCTCGCCCGTGACCCGCAGCGGCTCCCGGGAGCGGTATGACTTGACCGGGTTACCCCGGAACCTCTGATTCGTCAGATTGGGGTCATCTTCAAGCGGTCCAGTCGGTTCTACGGTGTAGATTCGGCCGGGACCTTCGCCGGCCGCCAGCTCTGCCGCCCAGACGGCCCCATCCAGATTGGGGGTGAGGTAGACATAGGCTGTCGTCCTGTCCCGCTCACCGAACCCCAGATGGATAAGTTACGACATGTCCGATCTCACTACCCGATCGCGACCGCCGGGAGCCGGCTCACCCGTGGAGCGCGTGTCTTCTGTGGCCATGGAGCTCCCTTACGGACGGGGCACCAGGTCCGCGAACCAGAACCCGTCGCGGCATACGGTCTCGCCCACCTGCACGGGAATCGCCCCTGCGAACATGGGGCCTGCAAAGCAGAAGGTGTGGAACTCACCACGCTCCCCGCACGGATCGACCCCCTCCGGAAGCTCGGCCAGCACGGCCGCGTCGTAAGGGCGTCCCACCAATCGTTCCGGCAGGTGATGAGGGTCCACGGCGGTCACCACCGCCCGAAGGCCGGCGTCCAGCATGCGACGGGCCAGTCGGGGCGTCTCCGGGCGGGAGGTCCACAGAGGGAAGAGGGGCTCGATGCCTGTTCCGGCGAGCTGGCGCTCCCGGTAGGCCCGCACGTCCTCCAGGTACAGGTCCCCGAAGGCTATGTGGGTGATGCCCTCCTGCCGCAACGCGTGCAGGGCCTGGGACATCCGCTCTTCGTAGGCATCGTTGGAGCAAGGGGAGGGCAAAGGGACCGGCCAGAGGAGCAGGTTCGCAGCGGCCGCCTGGGCCTCCACCAGCTCCTGGCGCACGGCGTGCATGGAGACACGCCCCGCCACTTCGTTGACTGTGGTCAGGAGGCCTACCACTTCCGTGTCGGGCTGCCGGCGTAACACGTACAAGGCCCAGGCGCTGTCCTTGCCCGAACTCCAGGAGAGCACGACGCGGCGATTCATCATCCCGTCTATCCCTTCCGGTCCCCATGGGCCTGGGTGTGAAGCATCGGCATCCCTCCCATCCACCCCTTCGCCGGGAGGAGTGCTCGTCCGACCGAGGCCACCTCTGCTTCCGCGTTACCCTCGCCGCCTCCTGCCGGCCTCGCCATCGAGGACCGCTCCATCAAGGGGCCGGGAGGCGACCCCGCGGTGCGCCTCTATCGTCCTACCAGGGCCGGGCCCCGCGGCCGACCGGTGACGTCTCCAGCGTGCTGTAAAGAGTGAGGGACCTGGGTTATCCTGGTAGCGACGAAGCAAAGCCAGGAAAGGAGACCCAAGTCCCTATGAAGAGGATACCACCGTCTCGTCAGCTTGGCCAGGAGATCCAGGAGCTCTTGGAGCACGGGGTGGCCGAGGGGGACGGCGGAGGTTGAGATTCCGGTAGCCGTGCCGCAGGTGAGGGACGCGCAGGAGCCGTTCGTCTCGCAGCTCCTGGGGATGTTGGCCGGTCGGACGGACGAGCTGGAACGGCTGACGGCCGAGATGTACGCCCGGGGGCTTTCCACCCGCGACATCGAGGAGACCTTCACGGCCGATGACGGGCGGCGTGGGCTCACCCGGACGGAGGTGAGCGGGATCACCGAGGTGCTCTGGCAGGAGTACGAGGCGTTCCGAAGCCACAGCCTGGAGGAGCTCGATGTGGTCTTTCCTGGACGCGGTCTTCGAGCCGTTGCGCCGGACAGGGACCACCCGGGAAGGCATCCTCTGCGCCTGCGGGATCACCGTGAGGGTACAAAGCAGCCTTTGCCGGTGTTGCCCATTGCGAGTACGTGCTTGGCGAGGGCAGACTCTTCGGGCCATTGCCTCTTGAAATCGCAAACGTCCGTTTCTCCTATAGCATCTTTCAGAATGTTCCTTAGGGATTCGCGATCGGGGCTTTCCAGGAATGTGGCGAAAGTACTCCTTCATACCCTTTGGCTTAGTCCCCACTCCGTCAGTCACCCCCAATCGGCCTAACGTCCTTGCGGCTCAGCGGCGCGGCCACCCGGCCCTCCGGCGGTACACCTCGCCATCACCGGCGTCTGCTGCAGCCGCTTGTTATGCCGGGGCCCATCATCAGCCGCGAAAGATGTCGCGCCGCCCACTCGCTGGTCTGCCGTCGCTTACCCCGTGGTCGGCCCGAGGATTCGGCCGACCTGCCCAGTGCTCCGTTCCTTCGGAAGGGCCCTGTGGTAGCGCCACACCATCGACAGTCCCGGCCGGGTGCCATGAACCTCGCCGGCTCCGAGCTGCTTCCCGAATCCTCGGGCCGCCACCCCTCACGTGAACGGCAGCTCACAACCTACTACGTCACTGGCAGCCGGTGCTCTCTGAACCCCCAGACCCCTCGATCCGGCTAGGTCAAGCAACCACGGACAGCACCCGTGTCCACGCGCCCCAACTACCACTCGTCGTCGACCTCGCCCCTAATCGGCATAACGTCCTGCCGTATCAGCGGCGCCGATAGCCAGCCACGAGGCAATGCACCTGGCCATCTACGGCGTCCGCTACATACGCTTGCTAGACGGCCGGCCATGTCACTGGAACTGTCCTACCTCAGGGACCGACAGTCCCCGACAGATCTTCCGTGCCAGCTTGTCCGGGATCTCCACATGACGAGGAATGGTTTCTATGGCGCCCGTTTGCGGATTCATCCAGAGCGAGTGCGACCGGCCTTCCCGCTTGAGAACACAGCCGTGTTTCCTCAGATGCCGAAGCAAAGCACCTCGTTTCACGGAACGCTGACCCTCTCAACGACAGCGTCGGGCGGAATCCCACGCAGTCCCTGATCCCTACGGTCCTCGAGGATCAAGCGGATGGCTTCCGATAGGCTTTGCAGCGCTTCATCCTTCGTCTTGCCCTGGCCGTTAGCGCCCGGAACCTCGGGAGAATACGCAATGAACCACTGCCCATCCCGCTCAACAACCGCCGTGAACTCGTTGGCCACGCGACCAGCCCCCCATCCACCATCAGCACCCTTGCGCTTGCCCTACTATTCTACCGCACCGCGCTGCATCGTGGTGAGTCCCACGTGGCCACTACCGTCTCCCAGAAGAAGCTCAATGAGCCTTCGCACATCTGCCAACTCCGTCCGTCTAGCGCCCTTGCGGCTCAGCGGCGCCACCGCCCAACCGTCAGACGGTGCACCCCGGCCATCCCGGAGTCCGCTGCAGCCGCGTGTTAGAGGGCTGCTGCACTGTTCGAAGCAGTGCCTTGGGTCGGCGCGAAGACGACGGCGATCGTGCCGACTCGACCCCTACTCGCTCGTCCAGTACACCCCTGACGAGTTCGGGGAAGCAGCCCACAGCCCAATGGAGGGGCCAAGCCCATGTCCCCCCCAACCCCTTGGTGCTCTGTTCGGGGAGCTCCCTTGGGGATCCGCGGCTCTGAGCAAATCCCTGCGCCACCAGGTCCCCGGTAGTGCTCGTCCCACCTCGTGTCCTTTCGTAACGCGTCTTCGCGCCGCCGTCACCGCGGTCTCAGCGCTCGTCCCAGTCTCGACCGACCCTCCTGTCCCTCTAACGTCCTGCCGTATCAGCAGCGCCGGCTGCCGGCTGCCGACCGGCCGACCCAGCCACCCACGGCGTCCGCTGCATACGGTTGTTAGGTGGCCTTCGTTGGAGACTCATCTCCACCATCGTCAACGTGCATGCTCTCTCGCTGCACCGATCGCAACACGTCCCTCGATCTCCGAACTATCTCTGCTGCCCTGTTGAGGCTCGCGACGTCTACTTCGTCGCCCGAGAGCATTCTCTGAAGCTCGGACAAGAGCCGTTCCTCGAGCTCTTCCAGTAGCGGGTAGTATCCAGCCTGTTCAATTGTATTCATATGTGGCTCCAGATGCGGAAGGACAGCGTTGACGAGCATCTTGACAGCTTCGCGATTCATGACATTCGTCGGACTGGCGCTGTACAGTGCAAACGCACAACCATGGCGGAACAAGGCCGCCACGAAGGCGTTTGAGCCCTGAAGCGGCCGGGGAGCGGTTGTGACCACGCGTCCTATGCGCTTCTCGGCGTGGGAATGGCCAGGTATCGGGCCGGAGGCTTGATGTGGAGGGCCTGGAAGAGCGCCTTCTGCTCCTCGGTCACTCGGTTCGTCTGGCAGAGCTCGCCGTGACGGGTCTGGTGAATACCAAGCTCCAGCGTGGAGAGGATGCGCTTCATCTGGTACCAGGTACACTGGGTCTCGTTCTCGGCCACGCGGATCACCAGCAGAGCCAGCCAGCAAAGGAGCACGTGCGCGCGGATCCGGTCCTCCAGGCGGTGGTAGACGGGGCGGATGTCGACGGTGTGCTTGAGCTGGCGGTTCACCCGCTCAATCTGCCACAGCTGCTTGTACCCGGCGACCACGTCCTCGGTGGAGAGCCCATCGTCCGAGGTGCTCACCAGGAACTTCCCGTCGAGCTTCTCCTCCTGGCGGATCTTCGCCCGGTTGATCTTGAGGGCGCCGTTCTTGGCCTGGCGGAGGTAGCGGCCGTAGGTGGCGTGGGCCCGCAGCTCGCAGACGGCCTTGGTGTGCTCTTTCCCTTCAAGGTTCCCCAGCTCGGCCAGCCTCCGCTCGGCCTCGGCAACGATGTCCTCCCGCTTCTTCCGATCCCGCTCGGCCTCTTCAGGGTTGTAGACCACGACGAAACGGCGGTGGGCGACGCTTCCGGGCTGGACGACGACCTCCTTGATCTCGAGGCCGTTCTCGAGCTTCTTGTACTTCCCGGCCCGCTTGAGCGCATCAGGCGGCTTGCCGTCCTTGCCCAGGCGCATCTTCTCGCCGATGATGTAGGCATCGCCCGTTCCCTGGAGGATCCGCCGGTTCTCCTCGGAGTTGAAGCCGGTGTCCATCACCACCACCACCCGGCCCAGCTTCCAGCCGTTGAGGTCCCGCTTCACCTCCTCCACCACGTTCATGTCGGAGGTGTTTCCGGGCCAGACCCAGCAGCGAACCGGGATCCCGTCCCGGGTGACGGCGAAGCCGATCACCACCTGGGCAAGCCCGGGCTGGCCGTCCTTGCTCCTGCCCCGCTTCCTGAACCCGTCGGCCTCGTCCCCGTCCGGGTCCTCGCCCTCGATCTCGAAGTAGGTGCTGGTGGTGTCGATGAAGAGGAGGTCCACCTCCAGGTTGAGGAGGTTGGCCACGGCGTAGAAGACGTCCCGCTGGATCTCGTCGTGGGCCTCCAGGAGGAAGTCCATGGCCCGGTAGAGCTGGTGGACCTCCACCTCGGGCAACCCTTCGATCCAGACCTCGTTGGCGACCCAGTGCTCCATGGCGAGCTTGCTTGCGGGGGCGAGGGCCCGGTTGACCACCATGGCGAAGATGAGCCGCTCGACGGGGGTGCGGTAGCCTCGCTGGGAGAGGAGCCGGTTGAAGGCCTCGTCGAGCTTCAACCCGCGCCAGAGCCCATCGAGCAGCCAGGTGCCTCCAAGCTTCCGCGACCCCAAGAATTCGAAGGGCCAGTCCATGCCGAGCTCTTCCTGGATCTTCTCGACCTCCTCGGGCTCCAGAAAGCGGGAGATGCTCTTCACGAGCCGTCTGAGCGCGTCGAGGTCCAACTGGTCCTTCCGGCCAAAGCTGTAGAGGATCTCAGACCTGGTCTGGCCTCCGGACCGGTGGTTATGGGCGAGCTGGACATACTCGGTTCCTTTGGAACGAACAGTGCGCAGGTACATTGTACCCACATTATACCAGCATGGATAGATATCTGTCAACGTCTACTGGCCCTGGCGTTGTGCCCACGCGTTTTCGCGTCTTGACCACCCTTCGCGGCCGAAAAAGGCCATGGTTGAGGGATCGGGGTCGCGCGATTTGCCTTCCGACTGTACAGGACCACTCTCGGTGATGGCCGCCTCTAGAGACCTGCGACCGGTGACGTCTCCAGCGTGCTGTAAAAAGTGAGGGACCTGGGTTATCCTGGTAGCAGCGGTAGCAAGCCAGGAAAGGAGACCCAAGTCCCTATGAAGAGGATACCACCGTCTCGTCAGCTTGGCCAGCAGATCCAGGAGCTTCTGGAGCACGGGTTGCCCGAAGGGGACGGCGGTTCGCTCCTGGGCGAGATCGCTCGGCTCGGCATGAGGAGGCTGATCCAGGAGGCGCTGGAAGAGGAGGTCGCCCGGTTTCTTGGGCGAGAGCACTACCAGCGCCGAGCTGCCGGGGAGCCGCTCCGGGGGCACCGGAACGGGTATCGCACCAAGGGCTTCGCGACGGCGGAGGGTGAGATTCCGGTGGCCGTGCCGCAGGTGAGAGAGACGCAGGAGCCCTTTGTCTCGCAGCTGCTGGGGATGCTGGCAGGGCGAACCGACGAGCTGGAGCGGCTGACGGCCGAGATGTACGCCCGGGGGCTCTCCACCCGAGACATCGAGGAGGCCTTCACCGGTGAGGACGGCGGACGCCTGCTCACCCGGACGGAGGTGAGCAGGATCACCGAGGCGCTCTGGGAGGAGTACGAGACCTTCCGAAGTCGCAGCTTGGCGGAGCTCGATGTGGTCTACCTCTTCCTGGACGCGGTCTTCGAGCCGCTCAGGCGAACGGGGACCACCCGGGAAGGCATCCTCTGCGCCTGGGGGATCACCGTTGAGGGCCGGCGGGTGTTGCTCCACCTGGCGTTGGGCAACAAGGAGAGCTACGAGAACTGGCTCGAGTTCCTCCGAGACATGGTGGGCCGCGGGCTCGGCACGCCGCTCACGGTGACGACCGACGGGGCGCCGGGGCTCATCCGGGCCGTGGAAGCCATGTGGCCCAAGAGCCTGCGGGTGCGCTGCTGGGCGCACAAAGCCCGCAACGTCCTGGACAAGGTCCCGGAGGAGATGCGGGCTGAGGTGAAGGCCTACCTGGCTGCGGTACGGGAGGCTCCCACGCCTGCCGACGGCAAGCAAGCGGCACGCCGCTTCGTGGAGCGGTTCGAGCGGGACTATCCTTCGGCGGTGCGGAGCTTCACCGACGATCTGGAGGCGAGCCTCAACCACCTCAAGGTCCCCCTGGCGCACCGGAAGTACGTGCGAACGACGAACCTGATCGAGCGGAGCTTCGAGGAGGAGCGACGACGCACGAAGGTGCTCCCCCGGTTCTGGACCGAGCACAGCGCCCTGAAGCTCGTCTTCGCGACGCTGCAGAGGGCCACGAAGCGCTGGCAGCGGGTGCGGATCACCGAGCTCGAGCGCAAGCAGATCGCAGCTCTTCGCCGAGAGCTCGGCCTGGATCCCGATCCGGGGCCTGGGCGAAAGAGCGAGGAATCCGTTGAGAAAACGACGCACGCTGCGTGAGGACCAGGTCCTCACATTTTACAGCAGCTAGGGGACATGACCCCTGCGACCAAGCCAAAGTATCAAGCCAAGCAGCACTGTGGTCACAATGGAAGGAATCCAAGTCAAGGCCCCCCCTCCTTTCGTCCGCCTAACGTCATGCCGTATCAGCGGCGCCGCCACCCACTCGCCTGCTGGTGCTAGGGGCCACCTACGGCGCACATTCCGCACCCTTTGGGTGACACTCCGGCCTTTTTTCGGGCAAAACGTAGTAGACCTGGATTTCAAACTCCGGTCAGTGGCGTAACGTAGATCTCCGGCCCGAAGCCGGCGAGGTCGAGGATGTCCAGGTGTTCTTTCGGAAGGTCGCTCTGCAAATGGCGCCCATAGCCTTCCGGGGTCATATGCCACAGGATGTGGAAGTGCGAGCAGGGAGACGCTGAACAGAGTGCCCGACTTGATGGAAGAGTCCAGCGCGGCCATGAATGCCATGGAGCCGAGAGTGGAGACCGTACCCCCAATTGAAAGCACCAGCAGCCAGACCCCGATCAGCGCCAGGCCGACGGCGGCCAGTCCTCCCACAGACCCTGCCTCCCACCTCTGAAGTGATCGAAGGCTGACAGCGCCTGAGCCCTGTCATCTCCTGCATCGGCCAGCCCCGGCGTCTGGTGCAACCGCAAGGTCCATGGGGTAGACCCGCCGGGGCCATCCCTCTGGAAAAATCACGGACCCATGCCAGATGTTGTATTAGCAATCGACGAATGGATCACAGTGCCCCAGAGCGAATCGCTGAGTCGAGATCAGCCCAGAGATCATCCGGGTCCTCAATGCCGACGCTGAGTCGCAGGAGCGAAGGGGGCAGGTGTTCCTGCCCCGGAACGGCAGCTCTTCGTTCCATCGTTGATTCGACTGCTCCAAGGCTGGTCGCGTGGCGGATGAGCCTGACCTTCCGGCAGACCGCATCTGCAAACTCAGCCCCACCGAGTAGATCGAAGGAGATCATGGTTCCGAAGCCCTTCAGGACACGCCTGGCAATCCCATGCGTCGGATGGGACGGCAGGCCGGGGTATCGGACCCGAGCGACCAGCGGGTGCCCTTCCAATCGCTCGGCCAGGATCATGGCGGTCTGCTGAGCCCGCTGTAGGCGAAGGGCGAGCGTCCTCGCGCCGCGGACGGCGAGAAATGCCTCGAACGTTCCCGGTGTTGCGCCCGTCAACTCGCGGGACTTCCTGAGGGCGTGCCAGAGCCCATCATCTCGGGTCGTGACTACTCCTGCCAGCAAGTCCGAGTGGCCCCCGATGAACTTGGTGGCGGATTGGACGGATACCGTGGCGCCGAGGTCGAGGGGCTGCTGGTTCAAAGGCGTGGCGAAGGTGTTGTCCACGGCCACGATTGCTCCAGGCTTGCGTGCCGCCGCAAGGATCGCCTCCAGGTCTGCTACGACCAGAAGCGGGTTCGATGGCGATTCGAGCCAGATCAGATCCGCGGCGGCACTGGCATGGATCCATCCACGTGTATCGTCCACCGCCACGCGCTGCACGGACCAACGCCCGCGTTCCGCGCCCCGGGCCGAGAGCGATGCAACACCCTGATAGCAATCCTCCGGAATGACCACAACAGCGCCAACCGGAAGCTGGTCGAAGACCGCGGCAACGGCCGCGAGGCCGGAGGCGAAGGCGACCGCCTTGCCACCCTCGAGCCCGCCGACAATCGCCTCGAGGGCTTCCCAGGTTGGTGTGCCACTGCCACGCGCGTACTCGCGCCCACCGCCGATGATGAAGTTGGAAGCGAGGATGGGTGGCACGTTCAGTGGAGCGCCAGGCTCCGTCGGGCGGCCTGCCGAGACGAGCCACGTTTCGGGTTTGATCCCAGACGGGTGCTTCTCCATTCTCTCGTCTACCTCCATGTGCGCTCACTATCCCCACGGGACCGAATGGCGTCCAGCGCGGCGCGCCCCGGGCCACACCGCGTCGCCGCCGGTTGATCCACGACCGGGGGCGAATGGCCGCGCCCCCCAGATACGCTTGCCTATTGATTCGGGTGCAATCGGTAGTCTACCACACGACTGAGAAGCACCCCGTTGACACCCTTCTTGATCTCGTCCCTCATCGTGCCCACCAGTTCCCACCCGCAACGCTCGAAGAACGACCTGGCCACCGGGTCGCCTTCCGACGTGATCAGGCTCACTCTGCAGCTTTCCCTTGAAGCCGATGAAAGCGAGGGCGTCGGCATGACGGGGCAGTGCTCTGTCGCGGGACTACACGTCTGTATTGCGCCCTCGGATCGAACAGTGAAGAGGAGACCGAAGGCCCGCGCCGTCATGCGCAGGCCCTCTCGCCACTTTCATTATACCAGATCCCGCCCAAGATTCTTAGCGTTGCCTTCCCCGTTCCTGAAGGCTACAATGGGCTTCCCATGGTCTCCTGGCGCTTTGCTGGCAAAGCGGCGGCATTGACTGGCGCACGCGCGAGGGAGGTAGCTGATGGGCTGCTACGTGTTGGGTTTCGAGGAGATCGACCGGACTCAGGCCGCGGCCGTTGGTGGCAAGGGAGCGAACCTGGGGGAGCTGGCGCGGATCGAAGGCTTCCGCGTGCCGCCCGGGTTCTGCGTGACGACGGACGCCTTCCAGCGGATCATGGCGGAAGCGCCGGCGATGGACGATCGGCTCGATCGGCTGTCACACCTGAATCCGGACGACCGGGAGGCGATCCGCGCGCTCAGCGCGGAGATCCGCCAGACCCTCGAAAAGGTCGCCATCCCCGACGATCTGGCGGCGGCGATTGCCCACCGGCTCGCCCGGCTCGGCGAAGAAGCCGCCTACGCCGTCCGCTCCAGCGCGACGGCGGAGGACTCGTCGACGGCCGCTTTCGCGGGCCAGCACGACACGTTCCTGAACGTCGTGGGACCGGCGGCCATCCTCCAGCACATCAGACGGTGCTGGGCCTCGCTCTTCACCGAGCGGGCCGTGACCTACCGCCTGCGGAACGGCATTGACCACCGGAAGGTCCGCATGGCCGTCGTCGTGCAGCAGATGGTCTTCCCGCAGGCGGCTGGCATCCTGTTCACGGCCGACGCCGTCACCGGCCACCGCAAGGTCGCCTCGGTCGAGGCCGGCTTCGGCCTGGGCGAGGCCCTGGTTTCCGGCCTGGTGAACGGGGACGTCTACAGGGTGCGGGACGGCCGGGTCGTCGCCAGGACGGTGGGCACCAAGCGGCTTGCCATCCAGGCTTCGCCGGCCGGCGGGACGCAGAAACAGGCGATCGAGCCGGAGCGGCAGGAGCAACCCGTGCTCACCGATGAGCAGGTCGTGCGGCTCGCGGAGCTGGGCCGGCGGATCGAAGTCCACTTCGGCCGCCCCCAGGACATCGAGTGGTGCCTGGTCGACGATCAGTTCCACGTCGTCCAGAGCCGGCCGATCACCACCCTCTTCCCCATCCCTGAGGCCGGCGACGGGAAGAACCACGTCTACGTCTCCGTCGGTCATCAGCAGATGATGACCGATCCCATCAAGCCCCTGGGGATCTCCTTCTGGCAGCTGACGGCGGGCCGGCCTATGTACGAGGCCGGCGGGAGACTGTTCGTCGACGTCACCCGGGATCTGGCTTCCCCGGCGAGTCGTGCTGGCCTCCTGGAAGGCCTGGGGAGGTCCGATCCGCTGACCCGAGACGCGCTGCAGACCCTCCTCGACCGCGGCGACTTCATCCCATCGCTTCCGGACGAGGCTCCCGGCGGGCCGCCGGTGGGCGGCGCGCCGGCCCCCATTGCGACCGATCCGGCCATCGTCGCCGGGCTGATCGAGCGCACTGAGGCCTCCATCGCCGCTGCGCAGCGCGAGATCCGGAAGAAGTCCGGATCGGCGCTCCTCGACTTCATCCTGGCGGACATCCAGGAGATGAAGCGGGTCCTGGTCGATCCTCATAGCTATCAGGTGATCATCGCGGCGATGGAAGCCAGCCGGTGGCTCAACGAGCAGCTTGAGGCGTGGCTGGGCGAGAAGAACGCCGCCGATACCCTCTCGCAGTCCGTCCCCCACAACGTCACCTCGGAGATGGGGCTGGCACTCGTGGACGTCGCAGACGTGATCCGCCCGCATCCGGAAGTGGTGGCTTTTCTGGAGCACGTCGAGGGCGAGGACTTCCTGGACGAACTGCCCAGGCTCCCGGGCGGCCGGGAAGCGCGCGACGTTATCCGGGCCTGGCTCGACAGGTACGGCATGCGATGCGTCGGCGAGATCGACATCACCAGGCCGCGGTGGCGCGAACGCCCCTCCACCCTCGTGCCCATCATCCTCGGCCACATCAGGAACTTGGAGCCGGGGGCCGGCAAGCGGCGCTTCGAGCAAGGCCGGCAGGAGGCCTGGAACAAGGAGCAGGAGCTGCTGCAGCGGCTGCGGGCGTTGCCCGACGGGGAGCAGAAGGCGCAGGAGACCAGGCGGATGATCGACCGGGTCCGGACCTTCAGCGGGTACCGGGAGTATCCCAAGTACGGCATGGTCAGCCGCTACTTCGTCTACAGGCAGGCCTTGCTGGAAGAAGCCGAGCGCCTCGTGCAGGCCTACGTGCTGCGGGAGAAGGAGGACATCTTCTACCTCACGTTCCAGGAGCTCCACGACGTGGTGCGCACGCATCACGTGGATGACCGGCTCATCCGCGAGCGCAAGGAGGCCTTCAGGTCGTATGAAGCGCTCACCCCGCCCCGGGTGCTCACGTCGGATGGCGAGGCCCTCACCGGCGCCTACCGACGCGACGACTTGCCTGACGGCGCCCTGGCCGGCTTGCCGGTCTCGGCCGGGACCGTCGAGGGGCGGGCCCGGGTCATCCTGGACATGGCCGAGGCCGATCTCGAAGGGGGCGACATCCTGGTCACCGCCTACACCGACCCCAGCTGGACACCCCTGTTCGTCGCGATCAAGGGCCTGGTGACCGAGGTGGGCGGCCTGATGACCCATGGCGCGGTGACCGCCCGGGAGTACGGCCTGCCGGCCGTTGTGGGGGTGGAGCATGCCACCCGCCTGATTCGGGACGGGCAGCGGATCCGCGTGGATGGCACGAAGGGGTATGTTGAGATCTTGGGCTAGGGGGCCGGCACGTGGGACCCACACCAGGAGCGCGTATGGACGGAACGCGACAACGGTGAACTGATCCCCTATCAGGAGGCCGATGAGGTTCGAATGCTCGACGGGCTTGAGTAGCTCGCGCCTCCCCGTATCGGAAGGTGGACCCTGCCCAGGAACAGCCCCAGCCGCAAGCCGCTCCTACCCTGGCAGGGGTGCTCTTGCCGATCCGCTGGCGCCCAAGAGCGCGTGGACCTCGCCCTTAGAGCCTCACGACGCGGCTTTCTCCCCCGCGCCAGGCTGGCGTTGTACAGTGCAAACACACAACCATGGCTGAAAGAAGCCGCAACGAAGGCATTTGCGCCCTGTCGCGGCGGCAAACCGGTTGTTACCATGCACGCTATGCGCTTCTTGGTGTAGGAATGGCCAGATATCTGGCCGGAGGCTTGATGTGAAGCGCCTCGAAGAGGGCCTTCTGGTCCTGGGTGACCCGATTGGTCTGGCAGACCTCACCGTGATGGGTCCGGTGGATCCCCAGCTCGAGCGTGGAGAGGAGGAGCTTCATCTGGTTCCAGGTGCGGTGGGTCTCGTTCTCGGCGACTCTGATGAGCAGGAGTGCGAGCCAGCAGAGGAGCACGTGCGCCCGGATCCGGTCCTCCAGCCGGTGGAACACAGGCCGGATGTCGACGGTGTGCTTGAGCTGGCGGTTCACACGCTCGATCTGCCAGAGCTGCTTGTACCCGGCGACGACGTCCTCGGTGGAGAGGCCATCGTCCGAGGTGCTCACCAGGAGCTTCCCGTCGAGCCTCTCCTCCTGGCGGATCTTCGCCCGGTTCATCTTGAGCGCGCCGGTCTTGGTCTGACGGAGGTAGCGGCCGTAGGTGGGGTGGGAGCGGAGCGCGCAGACAGCCTTGCTGTGCTCCTTCCCCTCCAGATCCCCGAGTTCCGCCAGCCGCTGTTCGGCCTCGGCCACGATGTCCTCCCGCTTCTTCCGATCCCGCTCAGCCTCCTCGGGGTTGTAGACCACGACGAAACGGCGGTGAGCGGCGCTCTCGGGCTGGACGACGACCTCCTTGATCTCAAGCCCATGCGCGAGCTTCTTGTACGTCCCGGGTCGCTTCAGCGCCTCATGCGGCGTACCGCCCTTGCCGAGACGCATCTTCTCGCCAAGGATGTACGCATCGCCCGCCCCCTGGAGGATCCGGCGGTTCTCCTCGGAGTTGAAGCCGGTGTCCATGACCACCACGACACGGCCCAGCTTCCACCCGTTCAGGTCCCGCTTCACCTCCTCCACCACGTTCATGTCGGAGGTGTTGCCGGGCCAGACCCAGCAGCGTACCGGGATCCCGTCCCGGGTGACGGCGAAGCCGATCACGACCTGGGCAAGCCCGGGTCGTCCGTCCTTGCTCTTGCCCCGCTTCCTGAAGCCCTCTGCCTCTTCGGTGTCCGCCTCCTCGTCCTCGATCTCGAAGTACGTGCTGGTGGTGTCGACGAAGAGGAGATCCACCTCCAGGTTGAGGAGGTTGGCCACCGAGTAGAAGACCTCCCGCTGGACCTCGTCGTGGGCCTCCAGGAGGAAGTCCATCGCCCGGTAGAGCTGGTGGACCTCCACCTCGGGGAGCCCTTCAATCCAGACCTCGTTGGCGACCCAATGCTCCATGCCGAGCTTGCTGCCTGGGGCGAGGGCCCGGTTGGCCACCATGGCGAAGATGAGTCTTTCGACAGGGGTGCGGTAGCCCCGCTGGGAGAGGAGCCGGTTGAAGGCCCGATCGAGCTTCAGCCGGCGCCAGACGCCGTCCAGGAGCCAGGTGCCCCCGAGCTTCCTCGATCCCAGGAACTCGAAGGGCCAGTCCAACCCGAGCTCTTGCTGGATCGACTGAACCTCCTCGGGTTCGAGGAAGCGGCTGATGCTCTTGACGAGCCGTCTCAGAGCGTCGAGATCCAGTTGCTCCTTCCGGCCGAAGTTGTAGAGGATCTCAGGCCGGCTCTGACCGCCCTTCCAGCGACTGTGGGCGAGCTGGACGTACTCGACTCCCCTGGATCGAACAGTGCGCAAGTACATTGTACCCAGATCATACCATATCGATCACTGGATATCAAGCCTCTACGCATCTATGGTTGTTACTAGGCGATTTCGGGTTTTTCCCAGCCTTCGTCGCGAAAAAAGCCCATGGTTGAGGGATCGGGGTCGCGAGATGTGCCTCTCGACTGTACAACGCCAGTCCACGGCCGAAGCAACAGCACTCTCAGTCGGGGAGGCCATGCTTCCTATACGTACCGAAGCCCATGGCCGCCTAACGTCATGCCGTATCAGCGGCGCCGACTGTGGGCTCCCCATCTGGCGCGCCCAGTGATCTACGGCGTCCGCTGCATACGCTTGTTGGGCAGTATTGAGCATGCAGTTGACACCAGATCAACGTCCAAACTCGCTCCAGAACGTTTCGGTTGGCTCTGCACTGGCTAGTCCTCGATAGTGTTCCCGCATGTCCCTCAAGAAGCGTTGGACGTTGCTTGTTCCACCCCGTTGTTCTGAGTATGCCAAAGCCCACGTCCAGACAAAGCGTGCACTGGCCGCTAGGGCGCTGATGAAGTCATCGTCCAGGCATTGCGTATCCCTTCCATATGTCATAAAGAGCCCGTCGCGATAGTTGGCCTTTCCTCGATACCGGAAAGCGCAATGCAAGAATGCGATCTTCCTTGGGAGTTGCTGGTCTCTAGTCCTTCTTGCTTCCCTACTACGGAAATCTCGAAAACCATGCTGCCGCCTAACCCGAGTCTTTATGTCCTCAACGTACCAGTTGGCTGTTCCATTAAGATACGAAATCAAGAGACCTTGTGCGTGGCGTCGGCTCGCCCTAAACGTGGCGACCAGGGATTCCCCTCCTACGCCAGGGTAGCTAGGCAACCGTGATTCGTACTCCTCGTCTCTCTGGTGCTCCGCGACCATATTGAGCGGATGAGGGAAGATGCTGGCAAGATCAGCAACAAATCGCGCATAGAAGGAATGATTCGTCCCTTCTCGTCCATCATAGGCTGCCGCGATCGATCGGAATGAGTTGTATACGGCATAGTACCACGCCACGACTGCCGTAGGCCCGATCCACGGCATCGTAAGGGTTCGTATCTCCAGAGATATCAGTGCGATTACAAAGTTCAGTGACTGCAGCAGGGGCGCGAACACCTGCACTACGTTGAAGTCGCGTCGGCGCCTAGTAGCCGAGACGTGCGCCCGACACGCCGCCAACTGCTCTCTTGGAGTAGATCCATGTTCCTGCTCGATCTCGAAACGCAAGGCCTTCGCCCAGTTCATGGTCGCTTGATAGGCGAAGTCAGGCCTCCAGTCCCTATCCTGGGTTCTGATTGCCTGGTACAGCCAGTACTCGGTTGCCATAATACCCCCTCCACCGGACACAAGCCGATTAGAAAGTAGCCTCGCCTGTTCTTTCCGATCTGCCCAACGTCCTGCCGTATCAGCGGCGCCGACAGCCAGCCACCGATCGAGTCTCTCCGGCCTCCTACGGCGTCCGCTGCATACGCTTGTTGGGCGGCGCTCCGCAGCATACAATGGTGGTATGATGAAGCCCAGTGACGAAGTGCTTGCCGATGCGCTCCGGCTCGATGCAAAGGCCCGGGCTGAGATCGCCGCTGAACTCCTCGCAAGCCTGGACGGCCCCCCCGATCCGGACGCCGAGTCTGCCTGGGAGGCCGAGATCCAGCGACGAGTCGCCGACATCGAGGCTTGGACCGCCGAGCTTGAGCCCTGGGAGAAGGTCAAGCGCAGGATCGAGAGAGAAATCCTCGACCGATCACCAGGGCTCTCCGCAGCAGCAAGTCCGCCTCCGATGAGTTCATCGCAGCCGTTCGCTGGTACGAAGCACAAAACCCGGGCCTTGGCGCCGATTCCTAAAGGGCCGTCGCGTCGGTAACGGCCCTGATCGAAACCCATCCCGAGATCGGCTCCCCCGTCTCTGCTGACCACCTTACCCGCAGGGTCCTCGTCCGAGGCTTTCCCTACCAAGTCGTGTACCACCTCCGACCGGACGAGATCGTTATCGTGGCGGTTGCTCACCTGAAGCGTCGCCCGGGCTACTGGCGGAACCGGACCTGAGTTCCGAGTCCGCCCAACTACAGCTTAAGACGTTCTCCATATGACCTGTAGGTCGCAAGATTGATTGGTAATCAGCGTGCCACACGCCCGGAGGAACGGCCTCAGGACGGATCCTTTCTGCAATCTACCTGCTTCGCGCGGCGTCTTATCTTGTTCTGGGTAACTCGACCTGAAGATCCTGACTCTCTGGGTCCCCACTTACAACGAATCCACCGGGCTACGGACGCCACGGCCGCCGCGGTTCAGGACGTGGGTGTAGATCATGGTCGTTCGCACGTCCTTGTGGCCGAGGAGCTCCTGGACCGTCCGGATGTCGTAGCCGTCGGCCAGCAGGTGCGTGGCGAAGGAGTGACGGAACGTGTGACAGGACGCCCGCTTGGTGAGTCGGGCGCGTCGAACCGCTTGGGCCACGGCCCTCTGCACCAGGGACTCGTGCATGTGGTGACGGCCCTGTTCTCCTGTTGTTGGGTTCCTCCAACGTCTCGCCTGGGGGAAGACCCACTGCCAGCGCCAGTCGGTCGCTGCTTGAGGGTACTTGCGCGCAATGGCCTGCGGAAGGTCGACCCGACCCGAGCCCTCGCGAAGGTCCCGATCGTGGGTCGCCTTGACGGTCCGAAGGTGCCTGCGAAGGGGCTCTTTGAGCGCCTCCGGAAGCATCGTCACCCGGTCCTTCGCCCCCTTGCCGTCGCGCACGAGGATCTCGCCTCGGGCGAAGTCCATATCTTGCACCCGCAGGCCGAGGCACTCGGTCACCCGGAGCCCGGAGCCATACATCAGGGAAGCGATGAGCCGGTAGGTTCCCTCGAGCTCGGCCAGGACCGCCCTTACTTCGTCCTTTGTGAGGACGACAGGGAGCCGGCGAGGCTTTCGGGCTCGGATCACGGACCCAAGATCCCCGGTGTGACGGCGGAGCACGTTGCGATAGAGGAAGAGCAGGGCACTGAGGGCCTGATTCTGTGTGGAAGCGCTCACCTTCTCGTGGGTGGCCAGGTGGCTTAGGAACGCGTTGATCTCTGCTTCCCCCATCTCCGCCGGATGGCGCAGGTTGTGAAAGCGGATGAACCGTCTCACCCACAGGCGGTAGCTCTCTTCGGTCCTACGGCTGTAATGGCGTGAACGGAGCGCTTCTCTCAACTGATCAAGGAGCCTGGGCTTGGGTCTGCGGTGTTCGATAGGGTCATCACGCCGGTAGTCTCCGGTACGTGTGGTTCCGGAGTACTGGGATGCGCTGCCTGCGGCGCTCGATGGTGTCCGCCTGGACGATCCATACGGAGGTCGCTCCTTCGAACCGGAGCCTTGCTGCTTCACCCGGACCCACCTCGCCTCTTGGGCCCCGTGGGCATGTCGGGCTCCAGGGAGAAGCGGAACCTACGTGCGTGATTCGACAGGAAGGTAGCCAATCCTCCCGGATCTCGCCATCTTCGGGGCTGATACACGACTTCGAGGAGCGCGCCGCGCCTCGACACGGGGCAAGACCATGTACCCATCGTGCTCAAGCTCGGCCCCCTCCGCAGGGTTGCCCAGGTCGAGTCTCTGGCCAGGCAGCCGTGCAGCTCGTACGTGCCCAGGCGCTGTCCTTGGCGGAGCTCCAGGAGAGCAGCACACGGCGCACCATCGCGCGGGACCTTCCTTTCCTGCGCACGGGCTGCGCTCGGTGCACTCATCCCCGGGCATCGGGGCAGCCTCCCGGCCCGGCAGCCACACGGCGCGGATCACGCGCAGGCAGAGGCGCCCCCCGCGGCGAACTCGGTACCTGCGCGCCACTACACCTCGAGGGCGGGCGCCGGCGTACCATGGAGTGCTCGCCCTCTTCTTCCCTCTTTGACCCCGGCGCACGCCGCCGGCACCTCAGGGGTGCCGGGGCGCAACCGAGCTGAGGCGAGCAGAGTCCAGGTGAGGCGACCCATCCTGGCGAGGAGTGTGGACCTCATGCCTCATGTGGACCTGTCGCGACTGGACGAACCCCTGGCCTGGGCGGAACCGTACCGGGCCAAGATGGTGGAGCCGATCCCCGTCACCCGCAGGGCCGAACGCGAGCGCTTCATCGCGGAGGCCGGCTACAACCCCTTCCGCCTGCGGGCGGAGCAGGTCAGCATCGACCTCCTCACCGATTCGGGCACGGCCGCCATGAGCGACGCCCAGTGGTCCGCCCTGATGCTGGGCGACGAGTCGTACGCCGGCTCCCGGAGCTTCTACCGGCTACGGGACGCGGTGCGGGACGTCCTGGGCTTCGACCACGTCCTTCCCGCCCACCAGGGCCGGGCGGCCGAGAACGTCCTCTTCCACACGCTGGTGCAGCCGGGGCAGGTGGTGCCCAACAACATGCACTTCGACACCACCAAGGCCCACGTCCAGAACCGGCACGCCCGCCCCGTGGACCTGGGGATCCCCGATGGCCGGGATCCCCAGAGCACCCACCCCTTCAAGGGGAACATGGACGTGGCCGCCCTGGAGGTGCTGCTGGAGGAAGAGGGGCCGACCGCGCCCCTGGTCATGCTCACCGTCACCTGCAACAACAACGGCGGCCAGCCCGTCTCCATGGAGAACATCCGGCGGGTGAGCGAGGTGGCCCACCGGCACGGCGCCCTGCTCTTCTTTGACGCCGCCCGCTTCGCCGAGAACGCCTACCTCATCCAGCAGCGGGAACCAGGGTACCGGGACGTGCCGCTCTCCGAGATCGTCCATGAGATGATGAGCCATGCCGACGGCTGCACCATGAGCGCCAAGAAGGACGGCCTGGTGAACATGGGCGGCTTCGTCGCCTTCCGGGACGAGACCCTCTACCGGCAGGCCTCCTCCTTCGCCATCCTCTACGAGGGCTTCGTCACCTACGGGGGCATGTCGGGGCGGGACCTGGACGCTCTGGCCGCCGGCCTGCGGGAGGTGCTGGACGAGGCGTACCTGTCCAGCCGGGTGGGGCAGGTGCGGTACCTGTGGGAGCAGCTCGACGGGCTCGGCATCCCGCTGGTGGCGCCTGCCGGCGGCCACGGGGTCTACGTGGACGCGGCCCGCTTCCTCCCCCACTTCGGCCGCGACGACCTGCCCGGCTGGGCCCTCTCGGTCGCCCTCTACGAGGAGGCCGGGGTGCGGGCGACCGAGATCGGCACGGTCCTGGCCGGCCGGGACCCCGAGACGGGCGAGCACGACTACCCCGCCCAGGAGCTCCTGCGGCTCGCCATCCCCCGTCGGGTCTACAGCTTCCGCCACATGGACGTGGTGGCCGAGGGGCTCCGCCGGGTCTGGGAGCGGCGGGAGAGCCTGCCCGCCTACCGCTTCTCCTACGAACCGCCCGTGCTCCGGCACTTCACGGCCACCTTCGAGCCGCATCCGGTGGCGGTGCACCCGTAGCGGTCGGACCGCTCCCTCGCGCGCCGTCGCGGGAGGATCGGAAAGCGATATCGGACCACACGACGAGCGAGGCGACACCGATCGGGCTCTCGTGGACCATGCCCGCGCCCACGGGTTCACCCGCACCGGACAGCCGCGCGAGCGCTACCTTTCCGATCCCGGGACCGTCGCCGAGCAGCACTCCGGAACGAGCGAGGTAGCGGCGGCCCCCGCACGGGGCCGTCCTGCCTCGCGGCGGGCTGGAGGACCGCGGGAGAGCGGTGGGGCCTTGAAGGTCAAGGCCCAGCATCAAGAAGCCCCAGATCACCTAGGTGCCCCGCTGGCTGCAACCGCTGGGCCGCCCTGAGACGATGCCACCGGGTCCGTCATCTCGCGGGCCCGGGCGACGACTCAGGGACGGCCCCCTGCGCGGGGTCGTTCTGCCTCTCGGCGCGCCGGCAGGCCACCAGGAGCAGCGTCATCGCTGTGAAGGCCACCCAGGCCAGGAACGGCAGGGTGACGAAACCGAGCCAGTTGACGTACTGCACCGAGCACGGCACCCCCGCCGCGCAGAAGGCGTCGGACTCCAGGGCCGGAACCTTCTGAAGGAGGAAGTGGTAGAGCGACGTGAGCCCGCCCAGCACGGTGAGCGGCAGGACGTAGTCGACGACGCCCCGGTCCCGCCGGAGGCTGGCCAGTCCCAGGATGAGCACCAGCGGGAACATGAAGATCCGCTCCACCCAGCACAGGGTGCACGGCAGGAACTGCCGCACCTCACTCGCGTAGATGCTGCCGGCCGTGGCCACCAGCGCGATCAGCCACGCCAAGGTAAGGCCGTGGCGTTCCAGCCAAGGCATGAGAGCCATCCTCCTTTCCTCCGGCTCCTACTCCGGGTGAAGGGCCGGCCCCGCGACCGCCGGCTGGCGCCGGGCCACGGCCGCGGCCACCCCCGCGAGCAGGGCCAAGCAGACGGGAATGAGCCGCATCCCCCAGGCAAGCCCGAAACCGTCTGCAACGAGCCCGATCACCTCCGGCGACACGAGCCCGCCCAGGCCGCTGGCCACGGTGAGGGCGCCGGCGATGGGCCCGGCGAGCTGGGGGCCTTCGTCCATGGCAAGACCCATCAGGGTGGGGAAAGCGCCGGCCAGAAGCACGCCCAGGGCCACACCGAGGACCATCAGGGCCATTGGAGGCCACTCAAACGTGAGGCCCAGCGCCACCGCCGCCGCGCCTGCAGAAGCCCACACCAGCACCGACCCGGGTCGGAAGCGAAGGAGCAGGCGGCTCATCACCAGCCGGCCCGCCAGCAAGCCCAGCCAGAAACCCGAGAGGGTACGGCCGGCCGCCAGGATCTCCAGGCCGCGCTCGACGGTCAGGTAGGTGACGAACCAGTGGACCATACCCCAGACGGTCGCCCCTTCGAGCAGCGCGCCCATCAGGAAGGGCCGCATCCCCTGCCGGCGAAGCAGGTCTCCGTAACCGGGGGCGCGGGTCGGACCTTCAAGGGCCGCCTGGAGCTCGATGGGCCGCAGCGCCACCGCCACTGCCAGGGCCAGGGCGACGGGGACCACCGACAGGCCGAAGACCGGCCGCCATCCCCCGACCGCCACCAGCACCGCCGAAGCCACCAGCGGCCCCACGATGCCCCCGAGGCCGAAGAAGACGTTGAGCAGGTTCAGCGACGCGGCGCGGCGGTCGGGGTGGATCTCGCCCGTCAGGGCGGTGACCGTGGTCGTCAGCACGCCGCCTGCAGAGCCCGCCCCGGCCACGGCCACCAGGAGCAATGGGTAGACCGGGGACCGCCAGGCCAGCGCGAAGCTCGCGAGCAACCCGGCGGCGGCAGCGACCAGGATCCTTCGCCGATCAGCCCGGGCGGTCGCCGCCCCACCCGCAAGCGAGCCGGCCATGAACCCCGCCGATGACGCGGCGAAGAGCATGCCGCCCGCGCCGAAGGACAGACCGAAGGTCTCCAGCACGCTGGGGAGCACCGGGCTGAGCAGCGACGAGGCATAACCCCAGAGGAAGACGACACCATGGAAGAAGAGGACCCGCCCGACCCGGTGTGGCACGCGGACGCCCCCGCCTCGGCATGATCGGGATGCAGGCTCAGCGGCGCCGGCCTCGACGCCGGCCCGGCGCGCGAAGGCCGCCCCCGGAACGTTCGCACTCGGGGACGGCCTCACCTGCAACGGCGTGCCGTCGACCCCCACTCCCTGGGGCGCCCCAGGACGCCATCGCCTTGGAGCACCCCCGGCAACCGCCGTCAGGACTCCCGGGTCTAGAACTGCTCCCGCTCGGTCGATCCGGTGAGGGCCGTGGTGGACGTCTCGCCGGCCGAGACGGTCAGGGCCACCTGGTCGAAGTAACCGGCGCCCGCTTCCCACTGGTGCCGCACTGCCGTGTAGCCGTCCCGCTGCCGGGCGAACTCCTGCTGCTGGAGGCGGACGTAGGCCGTCATGCCTTCGTTCCGGTAGGCAGCAGCCAGGTCGTAGGCGTGGAAGTTCACCAGGTGCCAGCCGGCCAGGGTGATGAACTGGAAGCGGTACCCCATGGCGGCCAGCTCCTGCTGGAAGCCGGCGATGGCCCCGGGGTCCAGGTTGGCCTCCCAGTTGAAGGAAGGCGAGCAGTTGTACGCCAAGAGCTTGCCAGGGTAGCGGGCGTGGATGGCCTCGGCGAAGGCCCTGGCCTGCTCCAGATCGGGCCGGGCCGTCTCGAACCAGAGCATGTCGGCATAGGGGGCGTACTCGAGCGACCGGGCGATGGCACTCTCGAGGACGCCCCGCACCACGTGGTACCCTTCGACCGTGCGCTCGCCCGTCAGGAACCGCTGGTCGCGGGGATCCACGTCGCTGGTGAGGAGGGTGGCGCTCAGAGCGTCGGTGCGGGCGACGAGCACCGTGGGCACGTCCTGCACGTCCGCCGCCAGCCGGGCCGCCTTCAGCGTCCGGATGAACTGGCCCGTGGGCACCAGCACCTTGCCGCCCATGTGCCCGCACTTCTTTTCGGCAGCAAGCTGGTCTTCGAAGTGGACGCCCGCCGCCCCGGCCTCGATCATGCTCCGCATCAGCTCAAAGGCGTGGATGGTGCCGCCGAAGCCCGCCTCCGCGTCGGCCAGGATGGGCACCAGCCAGCGGGAGGCCCGGCCGTCCTCGGGGGTCGTTCGCGCGCTCGCCTCCGGACCCCCGGCGGAATGGCCGTTGGAGGTGGAAGGGTGAACCCCGTTGCCGTTGGACCCCGGCGCCTGCCCTTGGTCGACGACCTCGCCCGGAGACGCCCCACGCCCGGCCGTCTCGCTCCACTCGACCTGGTCGGCCCGGAGCAATGCGCTGTTCAGGCGCCGGACCAGGGCGGGGACGCTGTCGGAGGGGTAGAGGCTCTGGTCGGGGTAGGTCTGGCCAGCCAGGTTGGCGTCCGCGGCCACCTGCCAGCCGCTCACGTAGATGGCTTTCAGACCCGCCCGTACCATCTGGACGGCCTGGGCGCCCGTCTCGGCCCCGAAGGTGGCCACGTAGGGCTCCTCATGCAGCAGCCGCCAGAGGCGCTCGGCCCCAAGCCGGGCCAGCGTGTGCTCGATCCCCACCGAGCCCCGCAGCCGGACCACGTCCTGGGCGCCATACTCCCGCCGGATGCCGCTCCACCGCTCGTGGGCGGCCCACCGTCGTTCCAGGTCCCGCACCTGCTCTTCGAAGGTCTCGCTCGCGGTCACGCGCCATACCTCCCTGTGCTGGACCGCGCCGGCCTCCTCAGGCCGGCGCCGGGCCATGTCGTCACGTCGCGTCGCCGATGTCGGGCTTCAAGTACACGGTATGCGAGGACGAATTTTCCGTGTATACAATGTTGCGCTCAGTCTAATCGCGCGCGTTAGCGCCCGTCAAGCGAACAGAGGCTCGTCGATGCCCCGGAATGCGGATCACGCGACGCGCGAGGTCACGTCCGGCGCACGAACGGGCGCCGGGCGGTCCCGATCTGCTTCACCGGGCGCTGGAACCGGCGCTGGAAGCAAAGGACCGGGGCCCGCGGGATCACCCGCGGGGCCCGGTCCAAGGCCGGCGCGTCCTGGACGGCCGGTGGTCGGCGGGCCTACCGGTCCGCCTCCCCGTACGGTCCCAGGATCTCCACCGCGTTCTGGGCCAGAGAGAGGTCGATCACCTTGGAGAGGTCCACGTCGCCCACCAGGGCGCCGTTCGCCTTGTAGAACTCGTACTGGCGGTTGATGTCGTCCACGTACACGCCGCCGTCGGGATCGAGCCCCGGCGGGTTCACCCTGGACCACATCTCCTTCTCTTTCAACGGTGTGTAGCGGGTCATGATGTCGACGACGGCCTCCCGATCCCCCACGCCCCTGACGAAGACGTCGTTGAAGTCCCGCAGGCCCTTCAGGTAGGCGAGCATGAACCGCAGCGCCACGTCGTGGTTGGCCACGAACCGGGGTGATCCCAGCACGACGGCCGCCTGCGCCCGGGGCAGGTACTCCGTGGTGTCGTTGAAGCGCTCGATGATTCCCTGCTCCACCCCGCGGGTGATGAAGGGCTCGATCTCCATGGCCACGTCCACCGAGCCGCTGGCCAGGGCGGCCAGGATCTGGGCGAAGTCCTGGATCACCACCACCTTCACGTCCTGCTCGGTGAGACCGCCCGCTTCCAGGGCCTTCACCGTCATGTACTGGTCCACGCTGTCCGCGGACGAGTAGGAAACCGTGAGCCCCTTCATCTGCTCGTAGCTTCGGATCTGGCCCGAAAGCCCCTTCCGGATCACCAGGGTGAAGTACGAGCGGCCCGGCAGGTCGTGGCCCTTGTCGGAGATGATGCGCACGTCGAATCCCTGTGCCACCGCGTTGAAGAGGGCGGCGGAGGTGATGCCGCCCGCCACGTCCAGCTGCCCCGCCGCCACTGCCGGCAGCATGTCGTCGGAGTTGATGAAGCTGACCCACTCCACGTCGATGTTGTACTGCTTGAAGTAGCCCCGGGCGTCGGCGATGTAGAAGCCTGCGCCGCTGGCCGCCCCGTCCTCGGCGATCCGAACCGTCACGGGCTCAGGCAGCGGGTCCAGGTCCCCAGAGGACGGCGAATCCTGGGCCACCGCCGCCCATCCGCTCCCCAGGAAAACGAGGGCCCACATCAGCAGGCATGCCATGAGTCTCTTGCGCACGCGTCACTCCCCCTTCTCCAGGTTCCGGCAAACCCTATGCGCCCGCACCCCGCCTCAGGCCAGGCCCTGGCTTGCCCGTCGCGCCCTGCGGGCCGTGCGGCGTGGATTCGGTCACGCCATCCGGTTCCGTGCGCCCGAGACCTCCTCGCGCAGGTGCTGCCAGATGCGCACGAAGAGCTCCGCGGCCGCGGGGTCGGCACGGAGCCCTTCCACGCTTCGGGGTCGCGGCAAGGGCACGGGCATGTCCTCGGCCACCCTTCCGGGGCGGGCGGTCATCAGCACCAGGCGATCGCCCAGGAGGATGGCCTCGTCGATGCTGTGGGTGACGTAGACCACGGTGCGGCGGTTCTCCCCCCAGATCCGCAGGAGCTCCTCCTGGAGCAGGAACGTGTTCTGCTCGTCCAGGGCCGAGAAGGGTTCGTCCATGAGCCGTGTCCTTCGGGTCCGTCTTGCTCGGGCTGTTGTCACGGTCCTCCTTGTGACGCTTGGTGATTATCGGGTTGACCAGCACCACGGTGTAGCCCCTGCCGACCAGCCAGTAGGCCAGCGGCTTCCAGTAGTGGCCGGTGGGCTCCATCCCGATGATCACCCTCTTCGCGCCGATTTCTGCTTGCCGGCGCAGGAGCCGGCTCTCCAGGCGGCGAAACCCTTCGTCGCCGTTGTGGAACTTGAACGGCTCCTCGACGGTTCGCCCCACCTGATCGATGATGCGTGCGTAGTGGGTCTTCTTGGCCACCTCCACCGCCACGATCAGGGTGTTGGAACGAACGAGCGTGATCTTCTCATCGGTTTTCACTGTGAGGGCCTCCCGGTGCTGGTTTGGCTGTCGCTTCCAGATTAGCCGGTGGGTCCTCACTTCTTCAACTTCCCCCATCAAACCTCACAGGACTGCTCGGGTACGTCGAGAACACCGTGCCTGACGATGGCCCCATCGCGGCCATGAAGCGCTTCCACCGAACCTACCTCGACGGGTACATGCAGCGGGTGCCAGAGGGATGGGCCGAGTACCAGCGGTGGCTGCCGATCGTGGCCGCTGCCCGGCTGTCCGATGGCATCGTGGAGCAGCAGGAGTGGCTTCTCGAGCAGGTCCGCTCAGGATTGGCCGCCTCGGAGCCCCCGCCTGCGTGACCCGATAGCGGCCAGCCCCGAACCGGAGGGCCTGAGTGAGCCGATCCTCCTCGCTGACAACCTGGTGAGAGGAGAGCAGCCATGATACGATCCATGGTCGGATGTAGGGAGGAACGGCTACTCTCCCGTCGAATTCTAAAAGCTTATGAGATTAGCTGCTCCGCTCCCTGGGATAGGGACTTGCCATGCCGATGGGGTCCAAGAGGCGATTGATCCAACCAGGCGATAGACCCCGTGGACCATACAGCCACAGCGCCGGTCACAACTCGAGCAACAACCGCAGAGACGACCCCAACAAGAACCAAGGCGACGAGCCCAGGCTTGATCGGCTGGGATGGGCGCTGCCTTCTCGTCACTACAGGTCGGACCGAAGAGAGCAACGGGCAGGCGTATCAGTCTTAAGGAGTTCAGAGATGCGTCCGATGAACTTCTTTCGATACAATAGTGAAGCGGCACGCTATGCCCGGTTTCGACCCTACTTTCACCCGATGGTGGTGGAGCGTGTTCGAAAGCGGCTAGAACTCGACGAGCCGCTGGAGCATGCCTTGGATGTAGGGTGTGGGACCGGACAATCTGCTGTGGCCTTGAAGCCGATCGCACGATCCATCACAGGCGTCGATAGCTCGCGTTCCATGCTTGAGGAGGCGCTGTCCGACGAGTGCGTTCGGTACGTGGAAGCTCCGGCGGAGGACCTTCCATTTCGCGACGAGTCATATGAGCTGGTTACGGTCTCCTTGGCCCTCCACTGGTTCGAGCGTGCCAAATTCTTGTTCGAGGCAGCCCGGGTTCTCAAGAACAACGGCTGGCTAGTGATCTACGACAACTGGTTCAGCGGCGTGATGAGAGAGAACCCAAAGTTCCTGGGGTGGGTGAAAGAGGTTTACCTTCACCGGTATCCAGCTCCGCCACGCGACTCCCGTCCGATTGACGCCGAGGAGGCGGGTAAGTACGGCTTCCGACTTCTGGAGGACGAGAGGTACGAAAATGAGGTTGCATTCACAGTAGAGGAATTGGCGGCTTATCTCAGCACTCAAACGAATGTGGTTGGTGCCGTGGAGGCAGGCTCGGAGGCGCTGGAGTCCGTGCTCGACTGGTTGATGGATCAACTTCGGCCGATGTTTCCGAGAGCTTCGGCCACGTTTGTGTTTCGGGGACGGATATGGTACTTGCAGAAATCTGGATCATCGTAGCCGACTGACGGAGTCAACGCCTGACAAGCGTATTCACTGGACGCGCAGAAGACTGGGTGCCCGGGTCGCGGCCCGGTGTCGCGCCGCCAGTACGCCGGGCCGCTGGATGGCCAAGGACATGAGCGAGGTTAGGGATTGACCGCCACCGCGCAGCCGCGAGGGCGTTGGCTGTATGAACGTCATTGGAAAGGCGTGGAGGTTTGACGGACATGTACGTTCCCAAGCGTTTTGCCGAGACACGGCTGGAGGCCTTACAGGAACTCATTGGCTCATGTCCCTTCGGGACGTTGATTACGATGACGACACAAGGGCTCGAGGCAAACCACATTCCTTTTGTACTGAAGGCCGACCCTGGTCCATACGGGGCTTTGCAAGGTCATGTTGCGCAAGCGAATTCTCAGTGGAAGGACTTCGACCCTGACGTGGAAGCCCTAGTCGTATTTCAAGGTCCGCAGGCGTACATTTCGCCTTCATGGTATCCGACAATACAAGAGACCGGCAAGGTCGTCCCGACCTGGAACTACATGGTCGTTCACGCGTATGGCAAGCTCCGGGTCATACAGGATCAGGATTGGCTCCAGAGACACGTCGAAGAGCTGACAGATCAACAGGAACGGAGACGCGAGGAGCCGTGGCACGTCTCTGACGCACCACCCGAGTTCACGACGAAGTTGATGCATGCCATCGTTGGAGTTGAGATCCACGTGTCACGGCTCGTGGGCAAGTGGAAGCTTGGTCAGAATCGGTCGATCGAGGATCAGATGGGCCTGATGAAGGGCTTGAGTATGGAAGATGACGCGGATGCGCTGTCCATGGCTCGGTATTTGAGAGAGCACGAGCGGGGTTGAGTAGCTAACGACGCATCGGCAGCCAACAGGCGCATCCGCGGACGCACGTCGATGGCGAGGTGCTTCGGGCCGTGAGCCGCAAGGGGCGCCGCTGATACGTGGATGCCTTACGCGGGGACGGGCGTGCTTCACGCTCCGATCCAACACAGGCCGTTGGGCCGAGGAAGGTGTAATCTCTGATGAACGATCACGAGATCGAACAGACTCCAGCGGTGCTGGAAGCCATCCTTCATGACACCCGGCGGATCGGGTTTACAAGGGGTTCCGAGCCACAGACCGGCACACTGCTGAGGACCTTGGCGGCGTCAAAGCCCGGCGGGCGTTTCCTGAAACTCGGCACCGGCACCGGCCTGGGTACGGCATGGCTGCTCTCAGGCATGGATGCCACTGCCCGGCTCGACTCTGTCGACAACGATCCGACGGTGGTAGAAGTGGCTCGCCGCCACTTGGGACATGATCCACGCGTGAGGTTTCATATCGCTGACGGCGGGGATTCTCTCGCCCAACTTCCGCCATCACAATTCGACTTCATGTACGCTGATACGTGGCCTGGTGAGTTCACACACCTGGATCTTGCTCTTTCGCTGCTCCGGGTCGGGGGCATTTACTTCGTCGACGACCTCTTTCCACAACCTTCTTGGCCGGAAGGGCCTGCGCCCAAGGTTGGGGCTTTGATCTCTGAACTTGTGAAGAGGCGGGATTTCATCGCCACCAAACTTGCATGGGCATCAGGTCTCATGATTCTCGCTAGAGTCAACGCGCCTAACACAGACATGCAGCGAATGCGGCATACGACGCGGCGCCGCTGATGCCCGATGTTTGCTGTTCGCTGCTTTCGTCGTGTCAGCCACTGCGTTCACTAGGACCGAGGAGATGGAGGGACGGGCATGTTCGCAGATATGCCAGAGGATGTACGTCGACGGATGGCCTACCTTGAGGAGATAGATGCCCGAGACCGCGATGACGGGACACCGCGGCTGGAACGTCTCCGCCAGGTTCCACCAGAGACGGGACAATTCATCGCGCTGCTATCATTGACCGCTCCAGCTGGGCGGCACATCGAGATCGGTACGAGTGCTGGATACTCGACGCTTTGGCTGGCTCTGGCATGTCGTCGACTGGGTCGCCGGATCACGACTTACGAGATACTCCCTGAGAAGGTCCGCTTAGCAAAGGAGACCTTCGAGAGAACAGGGCTCAGCGATGTCATTGAGTTGGTCGAAGGCGATGCGAGAGACCATATTCATGGTGTCTCTGGAATATCGTTCTGCTTCTTGGATGCGGAGAAGGAGGTCTATAAGGACTGCTATGATCTCGTTGTCCCTAGAATGGTTTCTGGTGGCCTTCTGGTTGCCGACAACGCGATCAACCACCGAGACGCCCTGCAAGCCATGATTGAGGAAGCACTGGCCGACCCAAGGGTGGACGCCATGGTTGTCCCCGTGGGCAAAGGAGAGTTGGTCTGTCGGAAGAGATGAGTCTGGCCGTTGACGTGTGTATATGCCGGCAATCGGCGCCGCTGATAGGATGCTGGGCTGATGGAGGTGTTCCTCGGTGGAGATTCGCCCGTTTGAACCCACGGATGAAGCTGCTGTGATCGCTCTCTGGGAGCGTTGCGAACTGACCCGGCCGTGGAATGATCCCAGGAAAGATATCCGGCGCAAGCTCCACGTGTGCGCTGAACTCTTCCTGGTTGGAGAACGAGATGGGAAGATCATCGCCACTGTAATGGTCGGTTATGAGGGACATCGCGGTTGGATCAACTACCTGGCTGTCGCGCCAGAACACCAGCGTCAAGGGTTCGGACGGATGATGATGGAGGAAGCGGAGCGCCTGCTAGAAAGAGAGCGGTGCCCTAAGGTCAACCTTCAAGTCCGGGCCGAAAACCAAGCGGCAATTGAGTTTTACCAAAGGCTCGGGTATTCCGTCGACAGGGTCATCAGTATGGGAAAGCGACTCGAAAATGACCACGTCAGGTGACCGTTGTCTGAGAGCACCCATGAAGAGGTTCGTCGATCTCAGTCATACCGTGGAGCATGGGATGGTCACCTACCCGGGACTCCCGGCTCCGCTCATCTGCGACTTCCTCAGCCGGGAAGAGTCGAAGACGCACTATGCCGAGGGGACGACCTTCCACATAGGAAAGATCGAGATGGTCGCCAATACGGGCACGTATCTGGACTCGCCCTTTCACCGGTACGAGGACGGGCGGGACCTGGCCGACCTGGATCTCGGGACGCTCGCAGACCTGGAGGGAGTGCTCTTCCGAGCCGACCCTCCGAAGCGGGCCATTGGTCCCGAGTTCTTCTCGGAAGCGGATGTTCGAGGCAAGGCCGTCCTGGTCCATACGGGCTGGGCCAGGCATTGGGGGTCGGAGCGGTACTTCGACGGTCACCCCTTTCTCACGGCGGAGGCCGCGGAGTGGCTGAAGGCCTCCGGTACCACCCTGGTGGGGATCGACTCGCTGAACATCGATGACACGTCGGGTGGGGAGCGCCCCGTGCATTCGATCCTGCTGGGTGCCGACATACCCATCGTCGAACACATGTGCAACCTGGAGAGCCTGCCGGACGCGAGGTTCAGGTTTCACGCGGTCCCGGTCAAGGTGCGTCGTTTCGGCACGTTTCCGGTGCGCGCCTATGCCATCGTTGAGGGCTGACCGGCGCTACCCCAGAGGCGAATAGAGAGGGTGGGCCCATGGCAGTAGAGATCCGGCTCGCTACCGCCCGCGACGCCCGAGCCGTCGCCGACATCTACGGACCGATCGTAGCCTCTACGCCGATCTCCTTCGAGATCGAGCCACCGGACGAGCGGGAGATGCAGCGGCGAATCGAGCAGACGTTGCAGGTCTATCCGTGGATCGTCTGTGAACATGACGGTCGCATCATCGGCTACGCGTATGCCACGCAGCACCGGGCGCGTTCCGCGTATCAGTGGTCCGTCGACACGTCGGTCTACGTGCACTCGGACTTTCACCGCTGCGGCGTCGGCCGCGGGCTCTACACGTCCCTCTTCCAAATCCTCATCGCTCAGGGGTACTTCAACGCCTACGCGGGTATCACTCTGCCGAATCCGGGTAGCGTCGGTCTGCACGAATCGGTCGGATTCCGGCCCGTTGGCGTGTACCGAAGGGTCGGCTACAAGCTGGGCGCGTGGCATGACGTCGGCTGGTGGCACGCGGCGTTGCAGCCATCGGACTCCAGTCCTCGCCCGCCAGTGGTCCTCTCCAGGGTCCAGGACGACCCATCCTGGGATGCCCTGGTGAGGGCGGGGAAGTCGTGCATCCGCGGGGCCTTCCTGAAGCGCAGCGTGCCCTGACACGGCCTCCAGCCGAATCTTCGGCGAGCTGGCGTTGTTGACGTGGCGGGCGAGCTCGACGACACGATTGCGGGGTGGAGCGATGGGTAGCGGTCGAGAGAACTCCTACGAGGTTCGCGTCGAATGGACCGGCAACCTGGGGCAAGGCACCACCGGGTATCGCGCCTATTCACGAGGTCACGAGATATCGGCCGCCGGTAAACCTGTCATCCCCGGTCGGCGGACCCAGCCTTTCGCGGAGACCCGGCCCGCTACAACCCCGAAGACCTCCTGGTCGCCGCGCTCTCGGCCTGCCACATGCTATGGTATCTGCACCTGGGCGCGTGACGACGCCGTCCTCGACGGAATACGGAGCTCCAGCGATCCCGTCATCCGCACGCGGGCAGCGGACGCGGTGGAGAAAGCCTCACGCCAGCGCCCCGAGCTTGCTGCAGCCCCACAAGACGACGTTGCTCCGTGAGATCGGCGCTCGACCAACAGGAAGTGCGGTGGCACCTGGCGCAGATGCTTCCAAGGCTTCGATCGACACCTGACCCCCGGTCTCAGGAGGCCCGTACGGTTCCTGCGAACACGCCCCCATGCCCTCAGGCGGCCCGGCCGAATAGGGATGCCACGCGGCAGGACGAACCCTATCGTAAGAGGGGGATTCCACGGTGAGTGTCGGCGTCCTGGACCTGTTCTGGCTCTTCCTGATCCTCTCGTCGCTCTCGCCCATGCTTCGCCAGCGGAGCATCGAGGCCCAGCGGACCCGTATGATCCGCCGCCTGGAGAGCATACGCAAGAGCCGGGTCATCACCTTGATCCACCGCCAGGAGTCGGTGGCCTTCCTGGGCATCCCACTGGCTCGCTACATCGACATTCAGGACTCGGAGCAGATCCTGCGGGCCATCAAGCTGACGCCGCCGGAGATGCCGATCGACCTCATCCTCCACACCCCGGGCGGGTTGGTGCTGGCCACGGAGCAGATCGCCCACGCGCTCATCAACCGGCCGGGCCGGGTGACCGTCTTCGTGCCTCACTACGCCATGTCCGGTGGCACGCTCCTGGCCCTGGCGGCCGACGAGGTGGTCATGGACCCCAACGCCGTGCTTGGGCCCGTGGATCCCCAGATCGGCAACTACGCCGCCGCGGACATCCTCAAGGTGATGGAGATGAAGCCCGTGGAGGAGGTGGAGGACCAGACGCTCATCCTCGCTCAGGTGGCCCGCAAGGCGCTGAGGCAGGTGCGCGACCTGGTGATCCGTCTCACCACGGCCAACGGCATGCCCGCCGATCAGGCCGAGCGGATCGCCGACGCCCTGAGCAGTGGCCAGTGGACCCACGACTACCCCATCGGCCTGGAGGAAGCGCGAGAGCTGGGGCTGCCCGTGAGCCACGCCATGCCGCCCGACGTGTACGAGCTGATGGATCTCTTCCCACAGCCCGGAGGAAGGCGGCCGACCGTGCAGTACATTCCGCTCCCCTACGGCGAACCGCCTCGACTCCCGCAACGCAACGGCGGCGGACGCCCCAAGGTGTGACGAAGATCACATCCACGAGAACGAACGAGCTTGTTGACATCCGGTGGGCACCATGTCTAAAATGCCACTGAGAGATCTTATCAGAAGGCGAGAGCGACTCTGATAGGAACCTCTCACAAGGAAGACGGAGTCCCAACAAGGTCGCGCTCCGCGTGGAGATGGCGCTTTTTTTGGGACCGAATCCTGAGTGGCGTGGTAGGAATTGAGAGCTAGCCGGTTGCCGCGAAGCCGGGGAACTCAGCGCCTTCGTCGCCTGCCGCCAAGGCTATCGCCATCATAGGACCTGACGATCTGAGGAGGATCCCACATGGCATCTTCGGGCCGCACGAACCTTGTTAGGGCCACGCTGGCGCTGCTGGCGATCCTGAGTCTTGCCGCCCTCGCGGGTGGCCCCGCCGCTGGGGCCGAAGATCCGCGGGCTTCGCTGATGGCAGGAGTGGACCGGGCCCTCCAGGCGGCCGAGGCCGGGCGGATCGAGGAAGCAGCCGCCAGGTACGACACCTTCCACGAGGTGTGGGAAGAGGTTGAGGACGGGCTCCATACGTCCAATCGCCACGGGTATGAGGCGATCGAAGCGGCCATTCGGGAGGTCCGGGTCCAACTCGCGGTGCAGCCGCCGCGATTCGATGCCCTCACCGATGCCCTGCTGAAACTGAAGACCGAGGTGGCCGAGTACGTTCCGGCAGGCACGGGCGCAGCGCAAGCGGGAAACGACCCGGCGGGCTCCACGGGCTCCCCCGCCTCAGACGAGGGCGGGCTCGGACGACTGGCAGTGCTTCTAGATCAGGCGGCGCGCGAGATCGACCAGGGCAAGGCCGGCGAGGCGCGGGAGCGGGTGGAAGCCTTCGTTGCCGCCTGGCCCGGGGTGGAGGGCGAGGTCCGCTCCCGCTCGCCTCGGGCGTACGAAGCCATCGAGCGCAATATGGCCCAGGTGATGGGCGCGCTGGCGTCGACGCCTCCGGACCTGGAGCGGGCGGGCAGCCTGGTGGCGGCGATGGAGCAGGAGCTTGCCCCGATCGTAGCCCAGGCAGGCTCGTCGTACACCGCCTTCGATGCCGGCGTCGTCCTGCTGCGGGAGGGCCTGGAGGTGCTCCTTGTACTGCTCGCGCTGCTGGCCTTCCTGCAGCGGACCGGGCACGCGAAAGATCGTGTCTGGGTCTGGGGCGGAACCGCTGCAGGCGTGGCGGTGGCCGTGGGTCTGGGAGTCGCGCTCCGGAGCTTGCTCCAGGCGACCATGGCGGGGTGGGGCACCGAGATGGTGGAGGGCACGGCAGGGCTCGTTGCCGCGGGCCTCATGCTCACCGTGGGTGCCTGGCTCCACGACAAGGCGAACCTGGCCCAGTGGAACGCGTACATCCAGAGCCAGGTGGGGCAGGCCCTGGCGCGGGGGAGCCTGATCTCCCTGGCCCTCATCGCCTTCCTGGCCGTGTTGCGGGAAGGGGCCGAGACCGTGGTCTTCTACATGGGCATGGCCGCGTCCATCGCGACCTCCCAGCTGGTGCTGGGGATCGCGGGCGCCTCCCTCCTCCTGGTGGCCGCAGGCGTGGCAGCCCTCCGGTTCGGCGCCCGCCTCCCGGTGCGCCCGCTCTTCCTGGTGGCCACCGTGCTCATCTACTACCTTGCTTTCAAGTTCACGGGACAGGCCATCCACGGGTTGCAGATCGCCCAGGAGCTTCCCGCGACCGCTCCCGGCTACCTTCCTTCCATCAGCTTCCTGGGGATTCACCCCACCTGGGAAGGCGTCGCGGCTCAACTCGTCATGCTGGCCCTCATCGTTCTGAGCTGGATGCGGACCACGTGGCGGGCGGCGGTCAAGCAAGCCAGGGTGCGAGCGGGGCTGGAGCCGGCGCATCGGAGCTGACAGCGGGCATCGTTGCCTCACAATGAAAAGGTACTTGAGCGTGCTCCTTGTCACGCTCTGGCGCCTCTGCTACAATGTAGGCGGCAATCAACGGGGAGCTCACACGAGTGGGCTGAGAGGATGGGTACTGTCCCATCGACCCTTCGAACCTGCTCCGGGTAATGCCGGCGTAGGGAAAGACAGGCGGCGTTGCCGCCTGCGCCTCTCGCTGCCCCTCGCCTCCCCCAAGGAGGCGTTTTTCGCGTGCGTATGCACCTCCGTCCCGCCCGGCTGGGGACTGCGCTCCTGGTCCTGGCCCTCCTCCTGGCCCTCGCACCGGCCGCCTGGACCCAGGGAAAGCCCCAGGTCATCGTCTACACCTACGACAGCTTCGCCTCGTGGGGTCCCGGCAAGTTCATCGAGGAACGGTTCGAGGCCCAGTACGACGCCGACCTGGTCCTGGTAGCCCCGGGTGACAGCGCCGAGATGCTCTCCCGCCTCATCCAGGAGCAGGAGGCAGGGGTCCGCCGGGCCGACGTCTTCATCGGCCTGGCAGACAGCGATCTGCCCCGGGCCCTTTCCCGGAACCTCTTCGAGCCCTACGACCCTGCCCGGATCCCGAACCTGGCCGGGGTGCCCGACGATCTCATGACCGATCCATCGGGGCACGTCCTCCCCTTCGACCACGGCTACGTGACGCTCGTGTACAACAAGGAGAAGCTCGCCCCGGATCAGGTGCCCACCAGCTTCGAGCAGCTGGCGGATCCCCGCTTCCGCCGATCGCTCATCGCCATCGACCCCCGTACCTCCTCCCCCGGGCATGCCTTCCTCCTCTGGACCATCGCCCGCTATGGGGACCCGGGCTACCTGGAGTACTGGGAGCGGCTGCTCCCGAACCTGCTCACCATCGCAGGCGGATGGAGCGAAGCCTACGACATGTTCCTGAATGGCGAGGCGCCGATGGTGGTCTCGTACTCCACCGACACGGCGTACAGCGTCCTGGAGGAGGGGACGGACCGGCAGCAAGTGCTCCTCCTGGACGGAGAAGGGTATCGCCAGGTGGAGGGCATGGGGGTGGTGCGGGGCACCGCTCAACCTGAGCTGGCCCACGCCGTGCTCAACCTGGTCCTTTCACCCGAGGTACAGAGCCGGATCCCTACCACCAACTGGATGTTCCCGGTGAGCACGGCGGCGGAGCCTGATGAGACCTGGAGCCGCCATGCGGTCCAGCCGCCGCACCCGGTCTCCATCGCTCCTGAGGAGATCCAGGCGAACAACGCGCGCTGGCTTCGGGAGTGGGCCCGGGTCGTGAGCCGATGAGACCCTGGAGCGGCCTGGCTCGGGAGGGGCCCGGCTTGGTGCCGGGCCCTCTGCCCGGCCGGGCGGCGGGGCGGGGATGGGGGCATGGCGGGGGCGACCTCGCCCTGGCCGCGCTCCCGCTGGCCTTCCTGCTGATCGTCTTCGCCTACCCCCTCTCCCTGGTCTTCGTGGAGGCCTTCACCGATCGGGGGCCGTATAGGGGCGTCGCCTTCACCCTCCAGCACGTGGCCGGGGTGCTATCGGACCCCTACGTGCACCGGCTCCTCGCCTTCACCGCCCGCCAGGCGCTCCTCTCGGCCCTGATGAGCCTGGCCATCGGGTTACCGGTGGCGTACCTCTTCGTCCGGTACGACTTTCCCGGGAAATCTGCGCTTCGATCGGTGGTCCTGGTGCCCTTCGTGCTGCCGGCGGTCACGGTGGCGCTAGGATTCATCCTGGTCTTCGGCAACAACGGGGTGCTGAACCGCACGCTAGAAGCGCTCTTCGGCTTCCGGATCCCCGTTCTCTACAGCCTGCAGGGGATCGTGCTGGCCCACGCGTTCTACAACGCGCCCCTGGTGGTGCGCACCGTGCACGCCACGTGGGAGTCCGTGGATCCCTCGTATCAAGAAAGCGCCCGGGCGCTGGGGGCGGGGCGGCTCCGAGCCTTCGCCACGGTTACGCTGCCCATGATCGCTCCCGGAGTGGTTACCGGCACGCTGCTGGCTTTCGTCTTCTCCTTCATGAGCTTTGCCATCGTCCTCGCCCTTGGCGGCGCCCGCCTGGCCACCCTGGAGGTGGAGATCTTCACCCAGGTGCGGGTGCTGCTGGACTACGCCACGGGCGCGGCGCTGGCCCTGGTGGAGACCGTGCTTTCCCTCCTCCTCACCTACCTGTACCTTCGGGCCGAGGCGAGCCTGCGCACCCGCTGGCTGCCTGTGCGACGCCAGCCCACGGTGCCGCTCCGCCTCTCCTGGCGCCACGCGCCCCTCCTGGTGCTGGGGGCGCTGGCCGCGGCCTTCTTCGCGTCCCCGCTCGTGGCCGTGCTCTGGGATGCGCTCACCCACGGCGCCGGCGGCAGGTTCACCTTGCGATGGTTCCGGGCGGTCCTTGCCCCAGACTACGAGGCTCTGGCGGGCGACAGCCCGCTCCGCGCCGTATGGAACAGCCTCCGCTTCGGGGTCGCGACGGTGGGGCTTGCCGTGCCTCTGGGGCTCCTGGCCAGCCTCTTCCTCCGGGGCTCCCGAGCTGGTAGACGCTGGCGCGAGCTCTTCGAGGTCATGGCCGTGGCGCCCCTGGGCGTCTCGGGCGTCGCCCTGGGGTTCGGGCTGCTGCGCGCCACGCTACGGCCACCCCTCGCAGGCGCGGGCGCAGCGTGGGCCATCGTGGCGGTGCACGCTCTGCTCGCGCTGCCCTTCGTCATCCGCACGATCCGCCCTGCCCTGGACGCGCTCCATCCCTCGCTGGCCGAATCGGCCCGCTCGCTGGGGGCCTCCCGCTGGCGGGCCCTGCGGGAGGTGGAGCTGCCGCTGGTGGGCCGCTCGCTCCTGCTGGGAGCGGCCCTGGCCTTCTCCATCAGCTTCTCGGAAATGACGGCCACCATCGTGCTGGCACCGCCCGGGCTCTCCACCATGCCGCTCACCGTCTACCATCTGCTGGCGGCCCGGAGCTTCGGCGGCGCCTCGGCCATGGCGGTGCTCTTGATCCTGGTGACAGGGACGAGCTTCGTGCTCCTGGAACGGTTCGGAGGTGGGCGGCGGTGAGCGGGCTCGAGCTACGGGGCCTGTCGAAGCGCTTCGGATCGACGGTGGCCGTGGAAGACCTTCACCTGACGGCCGCGCCCGGCGAGCTCGTGGCGCTTCTGGGGCCCTCGGGGTGCGGCAAGACCACCACCCTGCGGATGGTGGCGGGCTTCGAGCGCCCCGACGCGGGCCGGGTCCTGCTGGACGGCCGGGACGTGACGGAACTACCCCCCGAGCGCCGGGGCGTGGGGATCGTCTTTCAGAACTACGCCCTCTTCCCCCACATGACCGTTGCCCAGAACATCGGGTACGGGCTGGCCGTACGGAGCATCGGAGCCCGAGAGCGCCGCCGCCGGGCCGAGGAGCTCCTGGCCCTGATGGGGCTCGAGGGCCTCGCGGGCCGCCGCCCCGAAGCCCTCTCGGCCGGGCAGCAGCAGCGGGTGGCCCTGGCCCGGGCTCTGGCGCCGGAGCCCCGGCTCCTGCTGCTGGATGAACCTCTGTCGGCCCTGGACGCGCCCGTGCGTCGCCACCTCCGGGCCGAGATCCGCCGGGTGCAGCAAGAACTCGGCATCACCACGCTCTACGTGACCCACGACCAGGAGGAGGCGCTGGCCACGGCAGACCGCATCGCGGTCCTCCAGGCCGGGCGGCCAGAGCAAGTGGGGAGCCCCGAGGAGGTCTACCTGCGCCCCCGCTCTCCCTTCGTGGCCGCGTTCATCGGCAACGGAAACGTCTGGGAGACGACGGTGGAGGGGGAGGCGGGCGGCGGCCTGGTGGCCGTGAGGGTGGGGGACCAGCGGTGGCTCGTGCCCTGTCTGGAGCGAGCTCATGCGAAGCGATCCGATGAGGACGCTTCGATGACCTCGGCCGCTCCCGGCCCTGGTTCGACGGTCCACGTGGTGGTGCGTCCGGAGCGGCTCCGGCTGCAAGCCGGTGCTGAGGCCGCACCCGCAGACAACCGAGCGGGGGTGAACTGGGTGGAAGGCCGCCTCCGGGACGTGGAGTACCTGGGCCATGCGGCCATGGTCCGGGCCGAGCTCGCTGGCCTGGAGGCGCGGGCCCTGGTGCCGGGCGAGCGGGCAGGGGAGCTCCGTCACCGCCGCGGCGAGGACGTTGTCTTCACCTTTGCGGCGGATGCGGCGTGGTTGGTGTGGAACGGCGGAGAGCGAGTCCTTCCGCCGGACGGCCTTCTCTCCGTACCGGCCAAGCCGCCTCTCCGAGAGCGCAGATCGTGATCTCACGTGCTATAATCGACACCGGAAAGAGGGGACGTCGCGCCGATGGCACCTCCTTGGGATCACCGCCAGCCTGACGGCGTGCACGGCCTTCTTACGGCCACAGTGCACCGCGACCGGTACGTCCGACCTTCTTTCGTGCACGTCTTCGTGCACAACCGGTCGCGGGCATCGTGTGAACGGGGTCCGGCATCCTGGAACCTGCACCACGCCCAGGCAGAGGGCCAGGAGCGTGTCCAGGGCCAGGTGGCGCTCCTCCACCGGCTCCACGTGGACCGGCCGGTTCGCCACCCACCGGAGGTCGAAGGCGGAGCCCAGTTGGAGCCGGAGCCCGTGCATGCCCGCCTCGTCCACGGGGGCAGTGTGGGGCGCACCCGCCCCCGGCGCCGTCCAGCCAGAGGCTCACCGTGAGGCGCAGCCCGCTCCACTCGGTCTCCCGGTCCAGCCGGCGGCCGCCCAGGCGCACCCGGGCCCGCAGGCGGGGAGGGGGTGCCTGGCCATCCACGGCCCAGGCGGTGGCGTGTGCACCCTCGGCGAGCACGCTCCAGAGACCCGCCGTGGCGTAGCGCCGCACCCGGCCGTCGCCGTCGAACTGGGCCATCTGGACGGTGTTGGCCGCGTAGAGGATGCGACGGACGAGCTCGGTGGTTGCGTGGAACCGGCGGTCGGACCAGGTGTAGCGCATGGGCGTGCCTCCCCTTCCTTCTGCGGTGCCGCCGCTACCGTTCGTCGTCAAGCCCGGACCGACTCTTCACCGCTTACGTTCCTTAAGGCGCGCCGCGCTCATGAAGGTAGGATGGGCACGTCCATGGGCCGCCCCTCCCGGGCCGAAGCGTATACCGCCAGCACCAGTTCCAGGGCGTCGCGGGCCTCCTGGCCGCCCACAAGCGGCGGGCGAGCGGTCTGGAGGGCATCGAGGAAGTCGGCGATCTGGGCCCGATGGGCGGCCCAGCCTACGGCGGCCGGATCCGAGGTGCCCACTCCGGCAGGGTCCCGCGCCTCCCAGGCGCCCGAGTGCGAGCCCGCGGCTTCCTCGGCCGCTTGCTCATCCTGGAGGTCGACGCGCTCCAGCCGGTCGTCCTCGATCACCGCGGTCCCCCCGGTACCGAAGAACTCCAGCCGCGTGGAGAGGCCGGGATAGGCGCTGGTGGTGCCCTGGATGGTGCCGAGCGCGCCGCTTTCGAACTCGACGATGGCCAGCCCCACGTCCTCCGCTTCGATGGCGTGGCTCGCGGTGAGGGTACGGCCGTACACCCGTCGGGGAGGCCCCATCATCCAACGCAGCAGGTCGATGGTGTGGATCGACTGGTTGATGAGCGCCCCGCCGCCGTCCATGGCGTACGTCCCCCGCCACCCGCCCGCGTCGTAGTACTCCTGGGTGCGGTACCACTGCACCACGGCGTTGCCCAGGAAGAGACGGCCCAGCCGCCCGGTGCGGACCAGCTCGTGGACTTGCTGGGAGGCAGGGTCGAAGCGGTGCTGGAAGACCACGCCCAGGGTGACGCCGTCCTCCCGGCAAGCGGCGATGGCCCGATCCACCCGGGCGAGGCTGATGTCCAGAGGTTTCTCGCAGAGCACGTGCTTGCCCGCCCGGGCCGCCTCCACCACCAGGTCCGCGTGGGAGCCGCTGGGGGTGCAGAGGCTCACCACGTCCACGTCGTCCCGGCGCAGGAGGGCCCTGTAGTCCTCCTCCGCCACGCCGCCGAACCGCGCCTGGAGACCCTGGGCCCGTTCGAGGTGAGGATCCGAGAAGCCGACCAGCCGCGCCTCGGGCAGGGACGCGTAGGCTTCCGCATGGAGCGGTCCGATGACGCCGCACCCGATGATGGCTACACCGAAGGGACGACTCACCCGATCGGCCCCCCTTCCCGAGCGCCGGGCGATCCGGCGGCATGGCCCGACCCCGATTCGACCTCGTCAACGACCCGCAGGAGCGCTTCCAGAGCCACCCGGGACGCCTCGATTTCAGGAGGGAGGCCGTCTCCGCCCGCGTGGCGGTGAAGCAAGCGAGTTCCGGATCTCCCCCGCCTGTTCCTTGGAGAGATCCGCCACGTTCACCCCGTTCACGGTGCGGAGCTCCAACTGCCGGATGCCGTACTCCTGGCGAACGCCAGGGCGGTGGCGAGATCCTGAGGCACCTCGTCGGTGATGGCGGCCAGCTGGCTTCGCAGTCTGCTTACGGGATACCTCCTCGGCCGGTCCTTATCACACGACCAGGTCGGGCGTGGTCTGTCGCACGGATGGCGAACCTCCCCTTCATCCTACCAGGCCCGGAAGGACGTTGACGAACCAGGGTACGTAGGTGACCAGGAGCAGGATCACAAGCATGGCCGGCCACAGGTACAGGAGGGCCCGGCTCGCCTGCTCGATGCGGGTGCTCCCGATGGCACAGCCCACGAAGAGAGCCGACCCCACCGGTGGCGTGGTGAGGCCCAGACCCAGATTGATGAGCATCACGATTCCGAAGTGGACCGGATCCATATTGATGGGCGGCGCCGTCACGATGGGCAGCAGGACCGGCGTGAGAATGAGGATCAGGGGCGCCATGTCCATGACGGTTCCCAGGATCAAGAGAAGAACGTTGATCATCAGGAGCAGGACGATGGCATTGTCGGAGATCGAAAGCAGGCCGGCGGCCAGCGTGCTCGGGATCCGCAGGTAGGCCATCAACCAGGCGAACGCACTCGCCGCGGCGATCAGGAGGATCACAGTGGCAATCGTCTTCAGGGACTGGATGATGCTACGCCACAGCTTCTTCCAGGTTAGCTCCCGATAGATGAAGGCGGTTACCAGCAGGGCTGCCAGCGTGCCGATGGCCGCCGATTCGGTGGCTGTGAAGAAGCCGAAGGCGACTCCGCCGACGATGATGAGGCCGACGAACATGGCCGGGACGGCGTCCACGAGGATTCGAAGGCTCTCCTTCAGCGGCGGACGCGGCTCAGAAGGATAGCCGCGGCGGACGGCGAGGATGTAGACGACGACCAGGAGCGACAGCCCGATCATGATCCCCGGGATGTATCCGCTCAGGAAGAGGGCCCCGATGGAGACGCCCCCTGCAGCAAGGCTGTAGATAACCGCGTTGTGACTGGGAGGAATGATGATCCCCTGGGTAGAGCTGGCCACGGTGATGGCCACGCTGAAGTCATCGTCGTAGCCCTTCTTCTTCATCATGGGGATCACGAGTGAGCCGGTGGCGCTCACGTCGGCCACGGCTGATCCAGAGGCACCCCCGAAGAGCATGGAGTCCACCACGTTCACCATGGCGAGTCCGCCGCGGACCGGCCCGACCAGCACCCGGGCGACGTCCACGAACCGCTGCGCGATGCCGCCTTCAGCCATGATCTGGCCCGCCAGGATAAAGAAGGGGATGGCGAGGAGCGGGATGGAATTGACACCGTTAGCCATCCGCTGGCTCACGATGAGAAGGGGCAACCCAAGGTCCATGGTGGTCAGGAGGGCGGCCACGCCCAGGGCAACGGAAATGGGAACGCCAAGGAGCAGCATCACCACGAAGGAACCCAGCAGGATCCCAACGGGACCCGATAGCGCCTCCGGACCCAGGACGGCGAACGCTCCGAGAACGATGAGACCAACGCCCCCTAGAAGGACGGACCATATCAGACGGCGGTTTGCCTGGACCTCCTCGTCGTCGAGTTCCGGGGGCTTCCACGCGTTTCTCAGCGCGTAGAAGGTGATGAGCAGGCCGCCGACGGGGATGCCCATGTACATCCAGCCGATGGGCATCCCTGATGCGGAGAACGTCTGAAGCATGGTGCGCCGGGCCAGCTCGTAGCCATAGATCACCAGGTAGACACCGAAGGCGGCCACTACCAGCCAGACAGCCCCGAAAACGATTCCCCGCCACCGCCTGGGAAACTGGCGAACAAGCACGTCCATGGCCAGGTGCGCCCTGTCTCGGATACCGAGTCCGCTACCGATCATGGCCAGCCAGACCATCAGCACCAGGCTGACCTCTGACGTCCACCGGGGCGAATGGATTCCAGGGATATAGCGGGCGATCACCTGCCAACTGATGACCAGCACGATGCCCACCAGGAGCCCGGCGCTCACCCCGTGGATGGCCTGGGTGAAACGGATCTCGACCTTCCCGCTCAAGTGGCGGGGGGAAGCGGCGTCACCTGCTTGTTCGGTGGGTTGCACGGAGGTCGCCTCCTGGGGTCCTGCTCGAGGTGAACCGGCAAAGGAGTCCAAAACGAGAGGAGGCGCGGGGCCCGGCCATCCGGGCACCCGCCCCTGCACGACTCCCTACTTGGTGTCGAGGATCCGCTGCAGAAGGTCGCCGTAGGCCTTGCCGTATTTCTCGTAAAGCGGCCCCATGGCAGCCTGGAACTCCTCGACGTTCACATCGATGATCTCAGACCCGGCGGCTTCCACGGCGCGACGGCTCTCGGCGACCAGGTCTCGCCAGAGGGCTGCCTGCACGGGCACACTGGCCAGCGCCGCCTCTCGGATCAAGTCCTGATCTTCACGGCTGAGCCGGTTCCAGGTCTGCAGGCTGATCATGACGATTTCGGGGACGCGAGCGTGCTGATCGAGACTGAAGTACGGCGCCACCTCGTAATGGCGAACCCCGCGCGGTCCGTAGGATGGGAAGTTGTTCTCCGCCCCGTCGATGGCCCCGGTTTGCAGTGCACTATAGACCTCCTCGTAGGCCATGGGGACGGGGCGTGCCCCGAGAGCTTCCATCATGTCCAGCACGACGCGGGACTGCTGGGTACGGATGCGCAGACCCTCCAAGTCCGCCACGTCCCGGATGGGCTTCTTGTTCGTATAGAAGCTGCGGCTGCCTGAGTCGTAATAGGCCAACCCGACGAGGCCGCTGCCCTTCAGCCCGTCCAGCAACTGCCGGCCGATGGGTCCCTGGACCACCTTCCACATGTGGGTCTCGTTTCGGAAGATGTACGGGAGGCTGTAGACGCCCATGGGTGCGTAGAACTCGCCCACCGGGCTGGTGGATGTGCGGACGATGTCGATGACACCCAACTGCACCTGCTCGATGGTGGACCGCTCGTCGCCCAACTGGCCGCCGGGATAGACTTCCATCCGAATACGGCCACCACTGGCCGCCTCCAGGTAGTTCGCCATGAAGACGAGCCCCTGGACCGTTGGGTAATCGGGCGGCTGGTTGTCGGCGGCGCGAAGAACGATCTGTTGAGCGGAGACGAGGGTTGGGGAGAGGATTCCGGACAGTAACGCTACCACAGCCAGCGCAAGGATCGTCCTGGTAACCGTCCTACTTCGCAACGCCTTTCGCCCCTTTCCGTCATCTTGCGGCGCAATACCTGTGGCACCGTCGCCAGGCTGCGTCGCTCCGACCGGCGCCTGCCGGAAGCGCCGACTTCTGCACAATCAATGAGTTCTCGCATCGCGGCCCATATCCTTCCGACTGTGTTGATATATGTTGCATAGCGGGCAGGAACGGACACATGGGTGAAGAATGCATCCTATGTTGGTGCAGGTCAACGTCGCTCTGGCGTGCTGCCGGAGAGCGCGAAAGCCGCTGTGCGGGTGCGTGACAGTGCCAGGTCATGCAACACCACGGTAGGAGGTCCGTCATGCTCGCCGTCGAGCGCAGGCAGCGGATGCTCGAACTGCTGCAGAAGCACCATCAGGTGGAGGTCCGGGAGGTTTCCCAGCTCCTGGGGGTCACGCCCGAGACGGTACGTCGCGACCTCCGCCTGCTCGAGGAGGAAGGGATTCTCGAGCGGGTCCACGGGGGGGCGCGCCTGCTCGTCCCCGGCCAGGCCGCTCCCCCCTTCTCCGCCCGGAAGGTCGCCCACCTGGCCGAGAAGCGGGCCATCGCCCAGGAAGCCCTCCGGCGGCTCGAGGACGGTGACGCCGTCGCCCTCGACACGGGCACCACGGTGCTGGAGCTGGCGCGGCGACTAGGCGAGCGGCATCTCTCGGTGCTCACCTACGGGATCACCCTTGCCCACGAGCTGGCCCGGTTCCCCCACCTGCGGGTGCACGTGGTGGGTGGGACCCTCTACCCCTCCGAGGAGACCCTGGTGGGGAGCGAGGCCGTGGGCGCCATCCGCCGCTTGCGGGTCGACAAGGCTTTCATGGCCTGTGCCGGCGTCGATGCCGAGTACGGGCTCACCGTCTCCAACTCGCTGGAAGCGGAGGTGAAGCGGGCGCTGGTGGCCAGCGCGGGGAAGGTCTACCTGCTGGCCGACTCGTCCAAGTTCCGGCGCCGGGGGCTCGTCTCCTACGCCCGGCTGGAGGAGATCGACGTGGTCATCACCGACGAGGGAATCGACCCGGAAAGTGCGGAACTCGTGCGTGGGGCGGGTGTGGAGCTGATCGTGGCCCGCACGTCGCCCGGGAGCGACCACGCGGGGGAGGGGATGGAACGGTGAACCTGCGGATCCGTAAGCCGCTGGGCGACGGCCTCACGCCGCTGGTGGACCGCCCCATGGAGGGTATCGAGCGCATCCACCTGTTCACGCTCCGTCTCGGGCCGGGCCAGGCCTACACGTGGGAGGGCGAGCCGGGGCGGGAGAGCGGGCTGGTCCTCCTTCAGGGCGGGTTCGACCTTGAGGCCGGGGGGGAGCGCGTGGAGGGCCTGGGCCCGCGCCCCGACGTCTTCAGTGCCCCGGCCACCGCCGTCTACCTTCAGCCCGGTGCGGGTGCCCGGATCACCGCCGGCACCGAAGGGGTAGAACTGGCCGTGGCCACCGCCCCCGTGCCTGTGGGCACCGGAACGGGGAACGGCCGAACCGGCGGAGGGGTCCCAGGCCGAACCCATCAGATCGTGACGCCTCAGGACATCATCACGCACCGGGGCCGCGGCGGGCCGCACTTCACCCGCGACGTCTTCGACGTCATCGGATCCCAGGTGCCGGCGGCCAGCCTCATCGTGGGCGAGACCTTCAACCGGTCCGGCGAGTGGTCCAGCTACCCGCCCCACAAGCACGACCGGCATCGCCCACCTGAAGAGGTGAAGATGGAGGAGGTCTACTTCTTCCGTTTCCGGCCCCGCACGGGCTTCGCCCTCCAGCGGATCTACACGGAGGATCGAAGCGTGGACGAGGCGTACGTGGTGGAGCAGGACGACTGCATGCTCCTGCCGAAGGGATACCACCCCGTGGCGGCGGCTCCGGGGTACGTGGCCTACTACCTGTGGGTGCTGGCCGGCGAGGGGCGCGAGCTCCGGCCCTACGACGATCCCACCCACGCCTGGGTGGGGCGCGCGGGTGCGCCTCGCGACCTTCATGAATGAAGGATCCGCCGGCACCTGGCAGGCTCTGGCCGAGGAGGCGGTGGCCGGGAGCCGCCAGGCCCTCCCGCAGGCGGGCGGCGCCGCCCTCGCCTTCCACTCGGTGGCCGACGGGCTGGTCCACCTGGACGGACCGCGGGTGGCCCGCCTGGTGGCAGGTGCCGGGGGAGAGGCCGTTGCCGCCCCGCTCCTGGACCAGCCCCGGCCGCCGAAGGCGCTTCACTCCCCCAAGGACCTGGTCGCGGCCCTCCTCTTCTCGCTCCAGCGGGGCCAGGCGCTCCAGCGGATGATCGTTCACGCCCCGCTGCACCGCTGGCTGCAGGAGGTGCTCGGTTACGACGAGCTCCGCCTGGGCGGGACCTCGGCCAACATGGCGGTGGCCGTGGCCAGCCTCGGCATCGATCCCACCATCGTCTACGCCTACCCACCCAGCCGGCGGGTGGCCTCCCTCTTTCCGCCGCTCCCGGGCCTACGCGCCTTCACCGGCAGGCCTGGCAACCCGCTCCTCCCCGTGAGCGACTGGGCGGGCAGCCTGCCGCGTGATGAGTCTCCCGAGTCGCCCCTCCACTGGATCCTGGAGTACGGACCGGAGATGGAGGTGCAGGTGGGTTCGCTGCGGCTCCGGCCGCCGCGGGCCAACCGGTTCATCGCCGGGTGGAACCCCGCCAACCGCCGCCTCCGGCTGGAGCCGGCGTTCGTGGACGGCCTGGAGCGGGAGGCGGGAAGGCTCGGGTTCTTCTTCCTTTCAGGCTACCACATCCTGGCCGAAGGGGATGAGGGGGGCGAAGCAGGGTTTACCGAGGCCGTCGGATCTACGGCCACCCTGGTCGACCGGGTGCGCCGGGCGAACCCCAGGGTGACCGCGCACCTGGAGATGGCCTCCATCGGGAGCGAGGCGGTGCGCCGGGAGGTTCTGACGCGAGTCGTTCCCCGGGTCTCGAGCGTGGGGATGAACGAGGCCGAGTTGGAGACGATCGCGGCAGACCTGGGAATCCCCTGGTTTAGCCCAGGGAGCGGCGCAGACCGCCTGGCCCGTCTGGTTCGCGCCACGCTGGAGGTCTCCCGGGTAACCGGTCTTCGGCGGATGCACGTGCACGATCTCGGCAACTACGCGATCGTCCTGGGCGGTGGTCAGGACGAGGGTGAAGCCGTCGCTGCTCGCGCCGGCCTCCTCTTCGCCGGGGCGGTAGCGGCGGCCCGGGCGCGGACCGGCGAGCTCTCCCCCAGGAGCGGCCAGGACAGCCTCGCGGAGCCCTTCTCGCCCGAAGGGCTCCGGAGGTTGGAGCGCCTGGATGAAGTCCTGGCCGAGAAGGGCGCGGAACGGCGTGGCCCCGGGATCTGGCGGCTGACCGAGCGGTGGATCGTCGCGGTCCCCAGCCGGGTGGTGGAGAGGCCCAGGCGCACCGTGGGCTTGGGGGACACGATCTCCGCTTCCGCCCTTCTGGCGGAGACGGCGCTGCGGCGCTGATCCGGCCGCAACGATGCCGGCCTTGGAGACGGCGGCGCTTGGAAACCGCGAAGACTCGACACGTCTGGATGGACGTCTGGAATCAGGAGGAAGGCACCTGTGCACCCCAACGAGGAGACGTCGCCCCACACCCTTCCGTACGCGCCACCCAAGACCCCATTCGAGACGCGGAGGTTCCTGCCGGAGGAGCTCTTTGGCCAGATCACGGAAGTGCGGGTGCGCCAGCCGGAGCTGATCCGGCGTCTGGCCGCCTCCCGGCTCCGGCGCCAAGAGCTCACCCTGGACGGCCGTCTCGCGCTGGTGGCGGCGGACCACCCGGCCCGGCGGGTGACGTCCGCGGCCGGGGACCCCTACGCCATGGCGGATCGCTTCCAGTACGTGGGGCGGGTGGCGCGGGCGCTGGCTGCTCCTGGCGTGGACGGGGTGATGGCCACCGCCGACGTGGTGGAGGAGCTTCTGGTCCTGGACCACCTCTTCCGCCGATCCGGGCGCCCCGGTTTCCTGGAGGGCAAGGTGATCGTGGGCAGCGGCAACCGGAGCGGCCTGCGAGGCGCCCGCTTCGAGCTGGACGACCGCCCCACGGGCTACACGCCCGACTGGGCCCAGGCCATGGGGCTCGACGGGCTCAAGGTGCTGATCCGCATCGACCTCCAGGAACGCGACTCGGTGGCCACCCTGGCCCGGATCGCAGCCGAGGTGCGGGAAGCTCAGGCCCGCGACCTGCCTGTCTTCGTCGAGTTCCTGCCCGGGCGCATGACGCCCGAGGGCTTCCGGGTGGAGGCGACGGTCGAGGCGCTCATGGAGGCGGCCGGGGTGGCCGCCGCGCTGGGGGGCACCAGCGCCCGCACCTGGCTGAAGCTCCCCTACGTGGAGGGCTACCCGCGGATCGCCCGGGCCACGACCCTGCCCATCCTCATGCTGGGCGGGGAGACGGAGGCCACCCCCGTTCCGGTGCTGGAGGACTTCGCCCGGGGGATGGGCGCAGGCCCCACCGTGCGGGGGGTCATGGTAGGCCGCAACGTGCTCTTTCCGGGCACCGACGACCCCCTGGCCGTGGCCGGCGCCGTGGCCCGGATCGTCCACGACGGCGCCTCCGCGGCCGAGGCGCTGGACGTCCTGCATGTCCTGCGGGGCCGGGGCCTCCGGAGCGGCACCCGGACCTCCTAGCTCCAGCGGAAGGTAACGCCCATCACGTGGGCCGTGCCCGGACGACCCGCGCCCCGGAGTGCACCTCCGGAGCGGAGCCCTGGGGGACCGGCCGGAGCACCGCCGGCCCAAGGGAGACGGCCGGGCCCCTCGGGGACCCCCAGGGTGCTCCCAAGAGGCGGGCGAGCTCCCGGTAGCGGCCAGCCGCGGCCACCGGGTCGGGGACGGGCCAGCGGAGCTCCGCCAGGTGTACGGGCTCCGAAGACGCGCCGGTGGCCGCCGCCCTCGCCAGGAAGCCGAGCTCGGGCAGGGTGGCCCGCCGCTCTTCGTAGAGCGGCGGACTCGAGCGCGAGGTAGGCAGCGCCCGCACGCGCCGGGCCTTCGGGGCGGAACCTGTCAAGAGTGATGTCCCAATGAACCGAGAGGAGGTCCTCCGGTTGACAGGCCTGGGCGCGTCCGCCCGGGAAGGTACCCGGGACAAGACGCGGTGAGACTCTCGGGCTGGGAGGGATCAGGCCGTGTTCTGGGAGTCCATGGCAGATCGCATCACCCCGGAGGCGGTAGTCGCCTTTGCAGTGGGGCTGCTGGGGGTCCTGGTGGGAACCCAGGCCGCGCTCCGCTGGGGCTACACCCACGCCTACGAGTTCGGCCGGTGGTTGGCCCGACGGCTTCCCGGCCACGCCATCGAGCACTTCCTGGCCGAGCAGGCGCGGGGGCTCCACGACGGGCTCGAGGCGGACCATTCCGACGCGACCCTGGACGCGCAGGTCGTCCAGGAACCGCAGGGGTCCGGCCGGGTCACGACCCTCACGCTCACCTTGCGCCCGAAGGAGGTGGTGACAGGGCCTCGAAGTTAGGCACCATGAGCACTACCGTGCTGGTTACCGGTTTCGAGCCGTTCCTCACGTTTCCCGTCAATCCCAGCGGCCAGATCGCTGCGGCCCTGGACGGTGAGGCGCTGGGTACGGGCCGGGTGGTGGGGCGGGTACTCCCCGTGGCCTACGAACGCGCGGGGGAGATGGTGGAGGCACTCCTCGACGAGCTCCGCCCCGATGCCGTGGTGGCCCTTGGGCTCGCCGCCGGGCGAGAGCGGATCTGCTTCGAGCGAGTGGCCATCAACTGCATGGACGGCGAGGTGGACAACCAGGGCGTCCGCCACCAGGACGAGCTCATCGATCCCCAGGGGCCGGCCGCCTACTTCACCACCCTGCCGATCCGGGCCATGGAGGAACAGCTTCGGGCCGAGGCGATCCCCGCCGCCATCTCGAACACGGCCGGAACCTACCTCTGCAACTACGTGATGTACCGGCTCCTCCACCACCTGAGCCGCACTGGCCGACGGATCCCGGCTGGTTTCGTCCACCTGCCCGCGTCCCACGATCTGGCCGTCGCCCTGGAGCGGCCGGTACCGAGCTGGCCCGCGGACGACCTGAAACGCGCCACTGAACGATCCGTGGAAGCATTGCTTGGGTGGATGGCGACTTCCTCATCCACGGGGCCGTCTTCGGAGCCGCGGAACACGCCACATGGGCATGCTCTACGGTGGGGAAGGGGGCGAGGGTATGCTCACCCGCATTGAGATCGATGGCTTCAAGAGTTTCTCGGGTTTCGGTCTGGACATTGCTCCTTTCGAGGTGATCCTTGGTCCTAACGCTTCAGGTAAGTCAAATCTCTTCGACGCCATTCGACTGCTATCTCGGCTTGCAGACACCGACCTGCGTACAGCCGTGAAGGGCCTACGTGGGGAACCTCATGAGCTTTTCCGCCGGCTACCTGATGGAACCCCAAGTGCCCGCATGGCGTTTGCTATCGAGGTTCTTCTTCATCCCACGGTAACGGATCCATGGGGCGCGACCAAACCTATCTCGCACTCGCGGGTCCGATACGAGGTTGAGATCGAGCGGCGCCGTGATGCACGGGGAATCGAACGTCTGGTCGTCGCACGAGAGGACGCACGTCCCATCCTCAGCACGCACGATACGTGGAGGCCGGGGGGCCGGGATCTTTCGCCGCAGTTCCGGCAGGCGTTCATGAAGTACGGTCGCCGAACGCCATGGCTGTCCACGGTCGAGACTGAAGGTGTACCAAGCTTCCAGATTCACCAGGATGGGCGCGCTGGTCGCAAGCGACCGGCAGAGGCTGCAGAGGCAACAGTTCTCTCGAGCATCACCAGCGCTGAGTTCCCACACCTTTACTCGCTACATGAGGAGCTTCGTTCGTGGCGTTTTATTCAGCTCGATCCAGCTGCACTACGGCGGCCCAGCCCGGTGACCGCCTCCGATGAGTTGGAACCTGACGGTTCGAACCTCGCTACTGTTCTGGCGCGAATCAAGGCCGAGACAGCAACAACGGTACAGCCAAAGGGGATGCTGGCAGATATCGTCGCCGACCTCACGGCCTTGATTCCAGGCGTCGTTGATGTAAGCGTGGAAGAAGACCGACGCAACCGTGAGTACCGCATCGACGTCGCCATGAGGGGCGGCCCGCCGTTCAGCTCCAGGGTCATCTCCGACGGAACGCTGCGAATCCTTGCGCTCCTGACCCTGCTTCACGATCCCAAGCAACGAGGTCTGGTCTGCTTCGAGGAACCCGAGAACGGGGTTCACCCCGCGCGCTTGAAGGAGCTCATCAAGCGCCTGCGAGCCTTGGTCACTGATCCCTCGATCCCCGAGCTCGATGACACCGATGCTCTCTCGCAAATCCTTGTCAACAGTCACTCGCCCGTCGTGCTCTCCGCCCTGGGTGATGACCAAGCTTTGTTTTCTGACCTGGTGGCAGAGGTTGATCCGCACGAGAAAACGGTCTCGTACAAGACGCGTATTCGTCCCATCGAGCCTGAGGACCAGGGCGAACTGTGGCTGGATGATTCACGCTCCTATGTGAGCCGGTACGAAGCAGAACGATACTTGTCCACGGCAGTCAGGGAGTACTGAGTCGTGCGCTTCCTTGGCCTCGCCCTCTTCGCTGAGGGACCCACCGACTACCGATTCCTGGGACCGTTGCTCCGACGGGTTACGGAGGACCTGTGCCTGAGAGAGGCATCGGAGTCCGTTGAGATCACCGAAGTGCTCGCGTTGGTCAGGTCCAGGGAATCGGCAAGCCTCCCGCGTGAGCTCCAGATCCTTGACGCGATGCGCCGCGCCTCTGGAGCGTTCTCACTGCTTTTCATACACGCCGATGGTTCGGGGGATCCCGTGGCCGCGCGGAAGCATCAGGTACAACCTGCGATAAGCCGCATCTTGGAGCACGGGGGCCCCTCGGGCGTGGGAGCCGTTCCGGTGATTCCCGTCAGGGAGACCGAAGCGTGGGCCCTTGTCGATGGACAAGCCCTTCGTCGGGCTTTCGGCACAAGCCTTGATGATGCTGAGCTCGGACTTCCCCCGCGACCAGCAGACGTGGAGAGGATCCCGGACCCGAAGGCTGCGCTGGACCATGCATGCCGCATCGCGATCGGCGCGGGGCACAGGCGAAGGCGTCGCGCTGCGGCGTTCTTGGAGGCTATAGCCGAGTCCCTCTCCCTTGACCGGTTGCAGCAGGTTCCCGCCTTTCGCCAGTTCGAACAAGACCTACGCGATGGCCTTGAGATTCTGCGCGTGCTACGAGGAGCGCACGGGTGATGTTACGTGCCAGGCTCTCTGGCCAGGTAGAGTGAGTCACGGTTGTGCGGTTCCCAGGAGCCGGCTTACCTGCTCCGCTCACCCGCCAACGGTCCTGAGCAGATGGGATACCCTTTCCGCTGCGGCCAGGACTTCGGGCGCCAGGGTGCTCACCCGGTCGGCCGTCAACCGGGACGAGGGCGCCGAAAGGCTGAGCGCAGCCACCACCTCGCCCTGACGGTCACGGATGGGTGCCGCGATGCACCGCACCCCGAGCTCCCGTTCCTCGTTGTCGACCGCGTAGCCCTGGTCCCGGATCGCGTCCAGCTCCCGGTGAAGCTCGGTGCGGCGTGTGAGCGTGTTGGGGGTGTAGTGGGTCCAGGGACCGGGCCCCATCACCCCGTCCACCTCCTCGGGTGAGAGCCATGCCAGGAGGATCTTGCCCACGCCGGTACAGTGGAGGGGCGTACGGGCGCCGATCTGAGTGAACATGCGCAGGAGCTGCTGTCCCTCCGCCTGGGCGACGTAGACGGCGTCCGATCCGTCGCGCACGGCCAGGTTCACGGTCTCCCCCAGGTCCCGGGCCAGATCCTTCATCACCGGCAGGGCCAGCTCGTTCAGGCGGAGCCGAGGCAGGAAGGCGCTGCCCACCTCGAAGGCTCGTACGCCCACGTGGTAGCGGCCTGTTTCGTCGGAGGGCTGGACGAACCGGCGGGACCTCAACGTTTCCAGCAGGCGGTAGGCCGTGCTGACGGGCAAGCGCACGCGCTCGGCGATCTCGCTCAGGGTGAGGCCGGGCTGGTCGGTCAGGGCTTCCAGGATGGAAAGGCCCCGGTCGAGCGCCCGCACGCCTCCGCTCTGGGTCCGGGTCCGGCGGCGCCCGCCCCGGCGGGCCGTAGGTTCCGGCATCATCTCTTCCCCCTTCACTTCAGCCCGTTTCCGTATAACGAAAATACCATCTATCTGTTGACAAAGCAAGCGCGCGGGGGTATCTTTTTAGCGAAAACTCAGCATCACACCAGAGGTGGGGGGCGCTTCCATGGTGACCCTGGAGGGGATCGACGTTCGAGGCCCGGTGGAGGGCCCGTTCAAGGAGATCCTGACACCTGACGCCCTGGCCTTCGTGGCGGGGCTTCACCGGGAGTTCAATCCCCGGCGGGAGGAGCTCCTCCGCCGGCGGGCCGGGCGCCAGGCCCGCTTCGATGCTGGCGAGCTGCCCGACTTCCTGCCCGAGACCCGCTCCGTCCGGGAAGGCGACTGGAAGGTGGCGCCCATCCCCCCGGCCCTCCAGGACCGCCGGGTTGAGATCACCGGTCCCGTGGACCGCAAGATGATGATCAACGCCCTCAACTCCGGGGCGAAGGTCTTCATGGCCGACTTCGAGGACGCCCACTCGCCCACGTGGGCCAACACCCTGCAGGGGCACGTCAACCTAATCGACGCGATCGAGCGGACCATCGCGTTCACCAGCCCCGAAGGGAAGCAGTACCGGCTGAACGAGGAGGTGGCCGTGCTCCTGGTGCGGCCCCGGGGCTGGCATCTCGTGGAGAAGCACGTCCTGGTCGACGGCAGCCCCATCTCCGCCTCCCTCTTCGACTTCGGTCTCCACCTCTTCCACAACGCCCGGCGCCTCATGGACCGGGGCAGTGGGCCCTACTTCTACCTGCCCAAGCTGGAGAGTCACCTGGAGGCCCGGCTCTGGAACGACGTCTTCAACGCCAGCCAGGACCGGCTGGGGATCCCCCGGGGTACCATCCGCGCTACGGTCCTCATCGAGACGATCCTGGCCGCCTTCGAGATGGAAGAGATCCTCTACGAGCTGCGGGACCACTCGGCCGGCCTCAACGCCGGGAGGTGGGACTACATCTTCAGCGTCATCAAGAAGTTCCGGAACCGGCCCGACTTCCTCCTCCCCGACCGGGCCCAGGTGACCATGACCGTCCCCTTCATGCGGGCCTACACCGAGCTCCTGGTGAAGACCTGTCACCGCCGGGGCATCCACGCGATCGGCGGCATGGCGGCCTTCATCCCCAGCCGGCGGGATCCCGAGGTGAACGAGAGGGCCCTGGCAGGCGTTCGGGACGACAAGCTGCGGGAGGCGGGCGACGGTTTCGACGGCACCTGGGTCGCCCACCCGGACCTGGTGCCCGTGGCGATGGAGGTCTTCGACGCCCGGCTGGGGGAGCGGCCGCACCAGCTCGACCGCCTGCGGGAAGAGGTGCAGGTGACCGCCCAGAACCTGCTGGACGTGCGGGTCCCCGGCGGCAGCATGACCGAGGCGGGCGTGCGCAACAACGTGAGCGTGGCCATCCAGTACCTGGAGTCCTGGCTGCGGGGCGTGGGCGCGGCCGGCATCTTCAACCTCATGGAGGACGCGGCCACCGCCGAGATCGCCCGCTCCCAGGTGTGGCAGTGGCTTCGCCACGGGGCAACCCTGGCCGACGGGCGCCGCTTGAGCCGGGACCTGGTCCGTGCCTTCGAAGAGGAGGAGCTGGCCAAGGTGCGCCAGGCGGTGGGCGACGACCTCTTCGGGCGGGGGCGGTTCGACGAGGCCCGGGCGCTCTTCGAGCGGGTGGCCGTCGCTGCCGAGTTCGCCGAGTTCCTGACGATCCCGGCCTACGAGCTGATCGACTAGGTGCACATCTGCACGAAGCTGGTGGTGAGGCCCGGGGGGCGCTACCAAGTCGCCCTTTTGGCCTCCTACCGTTGGTCTTCGTGCCGCGTGTCGCGCGGAGACCTGGCCATCACGTCGCGGTCTGGGCGGACTGCCGGCAGGAGTAGGAGGTCTGGGCTGCGTCGGTGGCTCAGTGAGCCCTCCCTTCCTCACCCAGCCTTCCTCAAGTGGCTTGCGCCTGGCCCTGCTCATGGTCGTCCGCCGCCTCGCTGGACGTCTCCACCCCGGCATCGTCAGACCAGGATCGGGCCGCCGCAAGGAGAAAGATGGGTAGGAGAACGCCCTGCGTCGCGGGCGAGCCCGCCCGTCGGGCGTGAGCGAGGGCGGTGGCCATGACGACCGACGAGCTCGATCCCTCTCGCGGGTCTGAGGAGCCGGGGTTTCCTGAGATCCCGCTGGATCCCGCTTCGGACACCGTGCGACCAAGCACCCTGGGCGGTGGGGGCAAGGGTACCCTGGGTGCGGCGCCGGGCGATCCCGTCGTGGAGGCGCTGGCCCGCCGGCTCGCCGGACGGCCCCGACGCCTGCTGGGATGGGACCACTACGTGCGCACCGCCGTCCTGCTGCCATTGGTGACCGTGGGTGGCGAGTGGCACCTCCTCTTCGAGGTCCGCTCGGAGACGCTCAAGCGCCAGCCGGGGGAGGTCTGCTTCCCCGGCGGCCACCTGGAAGCGGGGGACCGGAACCCCCGGGCGGCCGCGGTCCGGGAGACGGGCGAGGAGCTCAACCTGGAGGCCGGCGACGTCGAGGTCCTGGGTGATCTGGACGTGCTCATCACCCCGTGGCGGCTGGTGGTCTACCCTCACGTGGGCGTCCTGCGGGATCCCGGGAGCATCCGGCCTGCACGGTCGGAGATCGCCCACGTCTTCACGGTGCCGCTGGAGGAGGCCCTCGCAGCCCGGCCCGAGAGGCACGAGGTCGACATCGTCGTCACTCCCCGCGAGGACTTCCCCTTCGACAAGATCCCCCACGGGCGCGCCTACCCCTGGCGGCGGGCGGTCCACCCCGAGCTCTTCTTCCAGTTTCGAGGCCACGTGGTCTGGGGCCTGACGGCCTTGATCCTGGAGCATTTCCTGTCTCTCCTGCGGGCGGGGGCCCCCGACGCAGCAGCGCCCGGCGTCCCCGGAAGGGAGGGGTTCCGTTGAAGGTGACCGTTTCCGGCCGGACCCTCGAGTGCGTTCGGGGCGACATCACCGCCCAGCGGGACATGACCGCGGTGGTCAACGCGGCCAATGCGGAGCTGATGCCGGGTGGGGGCGTGGCTGGAGCCATCCACCGGGCCGCCGGTGCCGGCCTCGCCCAGGAGTGTCGCCCCCTGGCGCCCATCCGGCCTGGGCAGGCGGTCATCACCGGCGGGCATGATCTGCCCAACCGGTACGTCATTCACTGTCTGGGGCCCGTCTACGGGGTGGACGAGCCGGCCGCGGAGCTCCTGGCGGCCTGCTACCGGAACGCCTTGAGGCTGGCCGAGGAGCGCGGCATCGACTCGGTGGCCTTCCCGGCCCTCTCCACGGGAGCCTTTGGCTACCCTCTGGAGGAGGCAGCCCGGGTGGCCCTGAAAACCGTGACTGAGGAGGCGCCCAGGCTGCGGTCGGTGCGGCGGATCCGCTTCGTGCTCTGGGGCGCGGAGGCCCTGAGCGTCCACGAGGCGGTGCTGGCCCGCCTGGCCGGCGGCTCGCCGGAGGGTGTCGGAGACGAGGGTACGGAAGAGCGACGGGGGCAGGATTGAGCCATTCCCAGTTCGGGCGCCGGAGCATCCGGACAGCCCGAGAGGAGGTCCTCATGTCCAAGCGCGGCATCGAAAGCAGAGACCTGCTGAAGCTCCGCCTCATCGGCGACGTGGACGTCTCGCCCGATGGGCACCAGGTGGTGGCGGTGGTGCAGGAGGTGAACGAGAAGGAGAACACGTACAAGCGCACCCTGCACCTCTGGCGACAGGGTGATGAGCTCAGGCCCTTCACCTCGGGAGAGAACGACACGCACCCCCGCTTCAGCCCCGACGGGAGCTGGATCGGCTTCATCTCCAAGCGGAGCGGCCAGCCGCAGCTCTGGCGGATCCCCGTGCACGGCGGCGAGGCCCAGCAGGTGACCCGTATCGAGGGCGGCATCAGCGACTTCGCCGTCTCGCCCGACGGGCGGCGCATCGCCGTCCTGGCCAGCCTCGACGCGAAGGGCGTCCAGGCCGAGAAGAGCGAGAAGGAAAAGGAGAAGGAGCTGGAGGAGGACCTCTACCGCAAGTTCACCAAGGACGTGAAGGTCATCGAGCACCTCTACCACAAGCTGGACGGGGAGGGCTTCTACCGGGACCGGGCGCCCCAGGTGGTGGTGGTGAACGCCGACGGCTCCGAGCCCCGCCAGCTCACGGAGCTCCCGTACCGCTACGAGGGCCTGGCCTGGTCCCCCGACGGCCGGGAGATCTACACGGCGGTCAACCGGGAGCCCGACTTCGACCAGCACCCGGACCGCAAGCACGTCTGGGCCATCCCTGTGGACGGGGGCGGGCCCCGGCGGCTGAGCCCGCTGGAGTTCTGGGCCGCCAACCCCAACCCTTCACCCGACGGTACCCGGATCGCCTTCATGGCCAACGACTCCCGGGAGCTGGGGTACGACACCACCAAGCTCTACGTGGTGGACCGGGACGGCCAGGGTCTCCAGTGCCTCACCGCCGATCTGGACCGGACCATGGGCAACGCCGTCGTCACGGACATGGTGGGCCCGGCCCGGGGCGACCTGCAGTGGACGCCCGACGGCCGCGCCCTTTACCTGCTCTCCTCAGCCTCCGGGTTCACCGAGGTGCTGCGGGTGGATGCCGAAAGCGGGCGGGCCGAGGTGGCGGCGGGCTCCGGCCGGGCGGTCCACTCCTTCCGGCTGGACGCGGCCGGGCGGGTTCTCGCCTACGCCGGCGCGACGCTGGAGGGCCCGGGCGAGCTCTATCTTGTCGAGGACGGCCGGGAGGAGCGCCTGAGCACGCTGAACGACGCCTTCTTCCGGGAGGTGGCCGTTTCGGTCCCCGTCCGCTTCGAGGCCAGGGCCGAAGGGGGCCCGCCGGTGGAGTGCTGGGCCGTCGCCCCGCTGCCGGGCGGGCGGCCCATGGAACCCGGCCGGAAGGCGCCCGCCATCCTGGAGATCCACGGCGGGCCCATGGCCATGTACTCGCCGGCCTACTTCTTCGAGTTCCAGCTTCTGGCGGCCCAGGGTTGGGGCGTGGTCTTCACCAACCCCCGGGGTTCTCAGGGCTACGGGGAGGCCTTCTGCAAGGCGATCCGCGACCGCTGGGGCGAGAAGGACGCAGCCGACGTCATGGCGGGCCTGGACGAGGCGATCCGGCGCTTCGACTGGATCGACCCGGAGCGCCTGGGCGTCACGGGCGGCTCCTACGGCGGCTACATGACCAACTGGATCGTGGGCCACACGGATCGCTTCAAGGCGGCGGTGAGCGGGCGGAGCGTGGCCGAGTGGCGGACCATGATCGGCACCAGCGACTTCGGCTGGACCGAGGTGGAGCGGGCCGGCGGCGTCTATCCGTGGGGCCGCGACGACGAGTGGTACCGCCAGCAGAGCCCCATCACCTATGCTGAGAACGTCAGCACGCCGCTCCTCATCGAGCACCAGGAAGGCGACCTGCGCTGCCCCATCAACCAGGGAGAGGCGTTCTTCACCGCGGTGAAGGCCACGGGGAAGGCGCCGGTGCGCTTCGTCCGCTACCCCGACGAGTTCCACGGCATGAGCCGTACGGGCAAGCCGTGGCACCGGGTGCACCGGCTGGACGAGATCGTGCGGTGGCTTGGCCGGTATCTGGAGGGGCGGGAGGAGAAGGCCCCCGAGCAAGGAGAGCAAAGGGCCGAGGCGGCGTCGTAGGAACCTGCGCGGTTCCCTCGGGTCGCAAGATGGTTCCGGGGGCAGGTGGGTCGTGCCCGCCCTGCGCGTGTCCCGTGTGTCGTCAAAACGCCCACCGGTCTACGGCCGGTGGGCGTTTCGGCACGCGGAGGGCAGCTACCGCCCGCCGCCCGAGCATCCTCGTGCGGCTGTCCGGGCCCGTCAGGGCCCGGACGCCGCATCAGAACCCGACCGACGCCTCCACCATCACGTCCTTCACCTGGAAGGGATCGCTCGCGAAGCCGATGCCGGCATTGACGCTCCCCACCAGGAAGCCCACGCCCACACCGGCCCGGAGGCTGGCCAGATCCGATGGGGCGGCGCCCGCGTCCAGCGGCTGGATGTAGCCGCCCCGCAGCGCGAGGACTCCCAGCAGGCGGTACTCCGCCCCCACGTGGAGGAACTTCTGGCTGTCCACGTCGGCCGCCACCGTGAGCCCCAGGATCGGCGGAGTCACCTGGACCCCCGCCTGGAACGAGGGCTTGGGGGGTTCGAGCGCCTCGCCCTCCCAGGCGAAGGTGTTCACCACGTCGTGGGCCACCAGCCCGGCCGAGATCCACGGCGTCAGCTTCGCCTTCAGGCCCAGGTCCACCCCGAAGCCGCTGCCGGAGTTCTGGAGGGGGTCGCTTCCGGACGTCCACTCGTAGTGCTGCCCCGCGTAGTAGCTGGCCGCCGCACCTACCCGGAGGGAGCCGAGGGCGGGGATGCCCACCACGGGGATGCCCACGCCGGCCCGGACCGGAACGACCAGTCTGTACTCGGCCGTGGCGCTGGTGCTGGTGCTACTGGCCGTCGCCACGCCCTGGGCGCCCACGCCCAGCGCGGCCGGCCCGAGACCCACGGCCGCCAGCGCGCTCAGGGGGACGTCGATGGGCTCTTTCGCGAGATCGTTGAGCTTGGTTGTATCCTTGTCCTTCAGCGCCTGGCCTAGCGCGATGAGGTCGGCCACCTGGCCCAGGTTCTGTCCGCCCAGGGCGGCGTAGACCTGCAGGTGCTGCTCACCGAGGGCCGCCGGGTTCCAGTAGAGGGCCGAAGGGTCGCTGACCACCGCCACGTAGGCGCCGCCCATACCGTAGGCCCTGGCTCCGGGAGCCGGGCCGGGGAAGGCCTCCTGCGCCCAGACAGGCGTCCCGAGGGTGAGCTCGACCCCGATCACCAGCAGCAGCACCAGGGCCACGTGGAACCACCGGCGGGGCCCCGAAAAGGTGGCCTCAACCGTGCCGTTCACCGAAGCGGAAAACCCTCTTGCCATCGCCGAAACACGCCCCTTCCTCATGCAGACGAGCCGGTTGTTGAACGCCGAGCAGATGGACGTTACGCCTCTCTACACTTCGGCGGTGCAGGTTCGTCAGTTTAGCAACGCCTCCAGCATCGCGTCGCCCGCTTACCGAAACCTTACGGGGGGCAATCTGAAGCCGGGCGCCACAACCTTCGTCTTGTGGAAGGATCCTCCTCTGGAGGATAGAATCCCGGAGCGGGGAGGCTAAGGGAAACGGATGCACAGCCGCTGATCCAAACCTTCGACCTGACCAAGACCTACGGCCGGCTGCGGGCGGTGGAGGAGCTGAACCTCACCGTCCGGAGGGGCTGGATCTATGGGTTCCTGGGGCCCAACGGCGCGGGCAAGACCACCGCGATGGGCATGATCATGGGCCTGGTGCGGCCCACGCGCGGCCGCGTGGAGCTTTTCGGTGAACCGGTGGGCGCGGGCACCCATCACGTCTACCGGCGCATCGGGGCGGTGGTGCAGGGGCCCGTCTTCTACCCGTACCTTTCCGCGCACGACAACCTCCGCGTTCTGGCAGAGGTGACAGGCAGGGTGGGGCCCCCACGGATCGCCGCGGCGTTGGATCGGGTGGGTCTGCTCGATCGGGCCCGCGACCGCTTCAGCACCTTCTCGTTGGGCATGAAGCAGCGACTGGCCCTGGCGGCGGCGTTGCTCCACGAGCCCGAGCTCCTGGTGCTGGACGAGCCCACCAACGGTCTGGATCCGGCGGGCATGCACGAGGTGCGGGAGCTGATCCGCTCCCTCGCCCGAGAGGGGAAGACCATCTTTCTCTCGAGCCACCTGCTGCACGAGGTAGAGCAGCTCTGCGACCACGTGGGGATCATCCAGGGAGGCCGCCTGGTGCTGGAGGGCTCGGTGGAGGATCTGGCCCAAGCGGCGCGGGGCTTCCGCCTGGAACTGGGAACGCACGAGGAGGCCCGCCGGGCCCTGGAACGGCTGCAAGGGCTCCCCTGGGTGAGGCAGGCGTCCCTCAACGGCATGGGACTCAACGGGAACGGCGGCGTCCGTCTGGATCCCACCCGGACCCTCTGGGTGGAGGCGGCGGCGGACCAGGGGGCGCGCCTTACCGAGAGCCTGGCCGAGGCGGGACTCTTCGTCACCGCCCTCGTTCCCGTGCAGGCCAGCCTCGAAGACTTCTTCCTGGAGGTGACCTCCCATGGAGACGTGGCGGCGCCTCCTGTACGCTGAAGCCGTCAAGCTCCGCCGGCTGCGGCTGATCTGGATCGCGCTGGGGCTCCTGCTCCTCTTCGTAGGGCTCGCGTACTACCTGAGCTACGAGGGCTACCAGACCATCCTGGATCGGATGCGGGCCGAGGGCGGGCCCGCGCCGGGGCTCCAGGCCGTGGCCGCCCGGGCCTACTTCCTGAACCTGCTCAAGCAGATGATCACCCTGCCCCGGGCGGTGGACGTGGCCTTCAGCGTCCTCCAGTTCCCCGGCTTCCTCATGATCACCCTGGTGGCCGCGGCCGTGGTGGGGAACGAGTTTGCCTGGGGCACGGTCCAGCAGAACCTGATGCGGGGGGCCACCCGGCCCACCTTCCTCACGGCCAAGCTCACCGCAGTGGCCCTGGTGGTGCTCCTCTTCATGGCCGCCGGCCTCGCGGCGGGGATCGTGGCCGGCGGCATCACAGGCTCGGCCGTCTCGGGCTGGAGCTGGTCGTGGGCCACGGGCCGGTTCTGGCTCGACGTCCTGGGGCTCCTGGGGCGGCTGGCGCTCATCAACGGCGTTTACGCCGCCATGGCGGTGATGCTTTCGATCCTCTTCCGCTCCACCGCCATCGGGGTGGGAGCGACCGTGATCTACCGCTTCTTCGAGGGCGTGGCGGGGCTCTTCCTGGGGCAGACGAGCCGGTGGATCGGCCACGTCTACCCCTACCTCATCAGCAGCGGCCACCTGGCCCTCACCGCGGACCGGACGGTCATCTTCATGGGGGGCGGGCCCGGCGGCCCGAGCAGCCCCGGAGGGCCCGGTGGCCCCGAGATCGCCTTTCAGAAGCTGCTTCCCTTCCCGGACGCCGTCTGGCTCATGACCGGCTTCCTGGCCCTCTTCGTGGCGGTGAGCTACCTGCGGTTCCAGCGGCAGGATCTGCTGTAGCCGGAAGCAGGCCGAACTCCGTCCCGAGGTCCTTCGCTCCCCACGCCGGCGGTGCACCAAAGGTCCCTTGACGCCCATACTACCGCTGTAGTATATCTGGGGGCGGGGGGAGTGCAGAGTGCCAGCAAGCGGTCCGGACCGAGCCGAACTGGGTCCGCTGGAAGCCGAGGTCATGCGAGCCGTCTGGGACCTGGGCGAGGTCCAGGTGGAGGATGTCCACCGGCGCCTGAGGGAGGAACGCGAGATCGCCTACACCACCGTCATGACGGTGATGGCGCGCTTGGCTGAGAAGGGTTTCCTGAAGCGCCGCAAAGACGGCCGTGCCTACGTTTACCGTGCCCGGGTCGCCCGCGAGCAGGCCGCTCGGGGCAGCCTCCGGCAGTGGGTCCAGCGTTACTGGGGCGAGGCGCTGGTTCCTGCTGTGAGCATGCTGCTCGGTGGCGAGAGGCTGCGGCGCGAGGACGTGGAGGCGCTCCGCCGGCTGATCGACAGCCTGGCTCCTGAGGAGGGCCCGCAGCATGGCGACCGCTGAGTTTTCCACCCTGCTGCTCTGGCTCGGGGCGTTCACCGTGATCCTGGCCGACGTCCTGTTGATCGTGCGCGTGGCCGGTCCTTTCAGCCCTCCGAGGACGCGTCAGGCATGGTTGCTCACACCTTTCGGCTTCGCGATGCTCTCAGCCCTGCTCACACCCGCGAGGTGGCTCGCCCTCGGGCTGCTCGGCCTGGCTGTCATCGTGCACGGAGCCGGGCACCTCGCGTGGCTGCGTGGGCTGGGTGGCGCCATCGGCTCAGCCCCGGACGGGCCCGTCGCGCGGGTCGAAGCCCTGCGCCGACGGTGGCAGGTGCAGTGCAGGGTGCGGGTCTGCGTGGACCGCACCGAGGGGGCGTCACCTGCCATGCTGGGTCTCTGGCAGCAGACCCTGGTCTTGCCGGGTGGCTGGGAATCGCGGTCGGACGACAGGGAGTTCGAGGCCGTCGTCGCGCATGAGCTGGCCCACGCCGAACGACGCGATCCACTGCGGATCTGGCTCCTGGGCCTGCTTCGAAGCCTCTTGGGGTGGCATCCCCTCGCTCGCAGAGCACTGGACCACCTGGCGCTCGAGATCGAGCTGGAGGCGGACCGGCAGGCGGCCTCGTGGCTGGACGACAGACGCGCCTACGCCCTCGCCCTGGCTCGGTGGGCGGACCAGGCGGAGGCGGCAGCCCGGTCCGGCGCGGGTGCAAGGCTGGCCGGACGGCCCCGGACCCTCCTCATCCGCCTGCGGGTCCTTCTCGACCCGACTTCGCCGGCGCCCCACCTCTCACTGCCGCGGCCCCTGGCCGCCCTGGATCGACGGTCGCGACGGGGGCCTGGGCGCGAGCTGCCGGCCGCCTTCGCCCTGGCCTACCAGGGGTTCTGGCTGGCTCTCTTCGAGGTCGCGAGGCGTCTCTGGTAACGGGGTAGCGCGCGGCCCAAGGGGTTTGGCGCGACCTAAATTACTACATGTGTAGTAATATCGTACGTGAGGAGGGTCGTCCATGGGGTCTTCCCTGCGACGGTTCAGCTACGACAAGAAGGCGTCGTCCCTGCGGGGGCTGATTCTGGGCCTGGTCGCCCTGCTTGGTGTCGACGCGATCGTGATCGCAGGGCTCGCGCTCATCGTGCCGGGGCCCTGGAAGATGGTCGTGGTCGGGGGCGGTCTCGCTCTGTCGGGGTGGGGGTACCTCTTGCTGACGGGCGTCCTGCGGACCCACCACACCCTGGACGAGGGGTCCCTTCGGTTGGCGTACGGCCGGTTTCGGCTCGTGGTCCCGTTGGGAACCATCGCCGGGGCCAGGCACCAGACGTCCGACGCACCGGGAGACGGAGCGACCCGGGTAGGTCGCCTTTCCGGGCCCACCCTGGAACCGGTGTACCGGCCCGAGGACGATGCCCTCTACATCCTTCCCGACCGCCACAGGCTCGTCGCCGTCGACCTCTCCCAGACCCTCCGGTGCCGTATCCCGAAGCAAGGGCCTGTGGAGTTCACGAGGATCGTCCTTAGCCTCGACGAGCCGGAGAGCTTCCTGGCGGCACTGGAAGGGCTGGGCGTCCCGGTGGAAGCGGCGGCGGGGAGTGGAGGACGGCGCCGTCGGCTGGCCGGGGCTCCTCGTAGCCAGGCGCCGGTGCAGGCGCTGGATGCACTCGCCGGTGCTCCGGCTGCCCTTGAGGTGCATCGGCTCGTGAAGCGCTACGGCGACGACGCCGCCGTGCGCGGCTTGAGCCTGGTCCTCAGAAGCGGCGAGGTCCTGGCCTTCTTGGGCAGCAATGGGGCGGGCAAGACCACGACCCTCAGGATGATTGCGGGCCTCCTTCGACCGACCTCGGGGCGTGTGCGGGTGCTGGGCCGGGACGTTTGGGACCGGGGTCGTGAGGTCCGCCGGCTGCTGGGATACGTTCCGGACGTGCCGTTCCTCCACGAATGGCTCACGGCGCGTGAGTTCCTGTGGCTGGTGGCCGGTCTGTACGGCCTCCCGAGAACGGCGGCGCGCCAGCAGGCCGAGGCTTTGCTGGAGAGGCTCAGCATGGAATCCTACGCGGACCAGCTCATCCGCACGTTCTCGCTTGGCATGAAACGCAAGACGGCGCTCGCCGCCGCCCTCATGCACCACCCGAAGGTCCTGCTGCTCGACGAGGTGACCAACGGCCTGGACCCCCGGGCCGCCCGGGAGGTCAGGGACTTGGTCGCACAGCTCGCTCGCGAAGGGACTGCTGTGCTTCTCGCAACCCATCATCTCGACGTCGCCGAAGGGCTGGCGCACCGCATTGCGATCATCGATGGTGGGTCCCTGTGCGCGATGGGATCGATGGACGAGCTACGCCAGTCCGGCCAAGGGCCAGACACGAGCCTGGAGGAGATCTTCCTGGCCCTGACCACGGCCCGGGGCGGGGCCGGTACGGGACCTCGCGCGGAGGAGGTGCCCTCACGGTGATGGATGCCACGGCCTGGCGGGTGCTTGCGGGTATGGAGCTGCGGGCGCGGTGGAACCGTTCGTGGCGGTTCTCCCCGTTCCGTTCGGGGGTGTGGGTCCTGCTGGCCGAGGTGGGTCTGCTGGCGGTCCTCCTCTGGAAGGGTAAGACCATCACCTTGCCGTATGCGGATCTCTCTCCCTTCTCCTTCGTGGTGGTTCAGGCCGCGCTATGGGGCATGGCCAGGGATTTCCTGCGCGAACGCGAGGAGCTCTTCGCTCGGCCGCACTCGGCCCTGGTGCACCTGTCCCCGGCGCAGCCTGCGTCGGTGATCGTGGGCCAGACTCTGGCCGACATCCCGGAGAAGATGTGGGAGCAGCTGTTGGCAACCGTCGCGGTGGTGATGCTCTTCCCGGTGGAGGGTGGCCCGTGGCAGGCGGGTCTGCTCTGGGCCGTCGGCGTGACCGCCGGCAGCCTGGGTGGGCTCAGCGGCCTGATGGCGGTGATTCTCTGGACACGCTGGGCACCCCGAGTCGTGGCTGCTGCCACGGTTGTAGTGGCGGGCTCCGTGGTGGGTGCCGGGGTCTACGCAGCCTACCTCGCCGCGTCCGGGTTTCCGGATGCGTCCGTGCTGGCCGCGCTGAGGCGCCCGCAGGGGTGGCTACCCGCCACCCTGGTGGCCGTGTTGGCTCCGGGCTCCCTTCTGGCCGGGGGCCTGCTGCTCCATCCTGGCTGGATCGGACGTCTGCTGAGCGACACCTGGCTGTCGTCCCGAGAGGCGATGGCCCGTGACGGCCGGCGGAGGCGTCCGCGATGGCCGTCGCCGCTTCGGGGCGCCGTAGGAGCCATCCACGCCTCGGGGTGGCTCCAGGTAGCCCGGAACCCATTCAGCCTCATGCGCCTGGGTTTCTGGATCATCGGGCTCCTGGCCCTTGTGCGTTTCATGCCCGGGCTGGCCCACGCCTTGCCACTGGGCCGCGAACTCCTGGGCACCAGCCTCGGGGTGGGGTTGGCCTTCGTGGTGGGTGGTGAGGTGGCTGCAGCGGTCTTCGATGCGGACGGTCCAACGGCTGCCTGGTATCGCGTCGCAGGCGCGCGCCCCGCCGGCATCCTGTGGGGCAAGCTGTGGGTGGCGGCTCCGCTCGCGGCCACGGCGGCCTTGAATGCGTGGGTCGTCGTCTCGGTCGCGGGAGCGGGGGCCGAAGAACAGCTTCGGGCAGCCATGACCGCCGGCGGTCTCGGTCTGGGCACGACGCTGGTCATGGTGGGCGTTGCCGCGGCGGGAGCGAGGTTCACCGGGGGCCAGGAAGATACGGAGGATGATCTGATGTCTGCCGCCCTTGAACAGGTCCCCCGGTCCGCCACGTCCTGGCTGGCGCTCCTGGCCGGCGTCGCCTATGCGGTTCTCGGGTCGTGGTGCCTCGCGAGCCGCGGCTCCGACAAGATGCTCGCCACTACGGCTCTCCTCTTTCTCCCGGTGGTCGCCGTGGGCTTGGGCGGGATGGTGCTGCGAAGGAAGCTCCCGTAGGAGCGCGGGGCTGGTGCGGCCCGCGAGGTGGTCAAGCTGGCACGCCGGCCCATCGTGCGATAGAATCGAGTCAGGGCGAAGTTCGAAGTCTCTGAATCCAAGGGCGGGGTCGCGTATGCTGCAGGGGATCGCCGTCCTCGACACGGGCGGCGCGATCACTCGCCAGGTGCGGTTGCTGAAAGCTCATCCCACCACCTTCGTAACCCTCCATCCGCCGGCACGCACCTACCGCTTCTTCCTCCACCACGCCCAGCTGCCGCGCTTGGCCCGGAGGCTCTCCCCGGTCCTGGGACGGGTGACCTTCCTTGGAACCGGGGAGTACCATCACCTGACGGCCGCGTTGCTGCACGCCGTTGCGTCCGCTGCGGAGGTGCGTCCCGCTGCGGTCGCCCGTGCGGCCTTCGGAGCCTATGGAACCTCAGCTGCGGAGAGCGCCCGTCCTCCAGGCATGGGGCTGGTGGTGCTCGACGCCCACCCCGAGTGGAGCATCGCTCCGGCGGGGTACGTCCACTGCGGGTCCTGGCTGCCCCACGTGCTCTCCCAGCCCTGGCTCCGGGCGGTGGCCCTGGTGGGGGTGGGAGCCCTTGAGACCCAAGGGATGCTGGACCCCAGGGTCCTTTTCGGGGTACAGACGGCGGTGCGTTCGGGGCGGTTGAGCGTCCATCCTGCCCGCCGGTCCACCGCCCGGGCGATCGCGCAGGCCTTTGGTCCGGTCGACGTCCCGGCCTCGTTGGAGGATGGGGTGGACGCCGTTGTGGCCGATGTCCTCACCTTCCTGGGGCCTGGGCCCGCCTACCTTTCCATCGACAAGGACGTGGTTGCGCCCGAGGAGCTCCCGAACGCCTGGGGCGGCGGCGAGCTCAGCGTGGGGGAGACCTTGCGACTCGTCGAAGGTCTCCTGGCAGGAGGGCTCGAGCCTGCAGGGGCCGACGTGTGCGGCGAGTGGGAGCCCAGCTTCGGCTTCGCCGGCCGCACGGATCCCGTGCTCCTGAGGCACGAGGCGTTCAACCTGCGCCTGCTGGAGCGGCTGCTGCCAGGGCGGGCGGCGCCGCGGGCAGGGGGCAGGCGTCACGCGGGGGCCGAGGAGACAGAGCGGACCCTGTCCCGGTGAAAGCCTGCGGCCGCACGCCGAGCAAGCATGGAAGCCTTCCCCGCTACTGAGGGGGCTGGCAAGCCATGCGGTGCGCCAGCGGATGGGGCACGACGCGCCTGGCGTTGCCACGGCGAGGTGGGGCTGGTATCCTGGTGGCATGGAGCCAACGGGGTGTTGGTGCGCCATCGGAGCGGGTTTTCGGAGGGTGTTCAGGTGAGACGTGACATGGGCGAAGGCGCCTTCCAGGAGTATGTCTCCGGCTGGAAGCGGCGTCTGGAGGCTCGAGAAGCGGCTCGCCGCGAGCGTACCAGGGTGGCCTGGGCCGAGGCGCGCCGTCTCGCGTCGATCCTGAAGCGCGACTTCGGGGCCACCGAGGTCCAGGTGTTCGGATCCCTGGCGCTGGACGCGAAAGGGGTCAAGCGCTTCCGCGAAGACTCGGACATCGACCTCGCCGTCCGCGGAGTTCGGCCGGACCAGTTCTTTCAGGCAACCGGACGTCTACTGAGCGAGTCCGCCTTTTCGGTGGATCTGGTGGACATGGACGACTGTGCGCCGGAGTGGCGGGCACGGATCGCCAGGGAAGGGGTGACCCTGGATGCGTGAAGCTGCAGCTCTCAGACGGCTCGCTTCCGAGATTGCGACGGCTCTGGGAGAAGTTGAGACCATCACCCAGGAAGGGGAGGAATTGGCCGCGTCCCTCCCCGCCATGGAGACTCCGAAGCGCCCAACGCTCCGTGCACTCGGAAGCGTGCTGCATGACTTCTATACTGCCGTGGAGGATGTGTTCGAACTCATCGCCGCCGATCTGGACGGGGGAGTTCCGACGACCTCCGACTGGCATCGCCGCTTGTTGAGGAGCATGGAGGAACCCGTGAAGGAAGTGCGCCCCAGGGTGATCTCGCCGGAGTTGGGGGTCCAACTGAGGGACTACCTTGGCTTTCGTCATGTGTTCCGGAACGTCTACGGGCATCGTCTCGAATGGACGAGAATGATGCCGTTGGTGGAGGGCCTTCCCGCGCTGAGCATCAGGTTCAGGGCGGAGGCCGAGGAGTTCTGCCGCCACCTGGAAGCCCTGGCCGACCGACTCGAGGGAGAGACGCCCTAAGCACGTGTCCTTGAAGTGCAGCCCGAACGGCCAATGGGCTCAGTCATCCGAGACCTCCGCCGCACCCTCGCCGGCGCCTCGCACGCGGCCCGGGAACTCCTGCTCCAGGCCGGATGAGCGGTGGGCCCATCTCGATTCCCGTGACCGGAGTGGTCGGTGGCCGTCAATCCGAGTGGTTGCCTGCCAGGATGTCCAGCAGCACCTTGACGGCGACGCCTCGCTGGGCGGGGTGCCGCATGGAAATCTCGGGATGGATCTCATATCGGTTTCGGCGCCCCACTCGATGGCGGGTGATGTATCCCTCTGCCTCCAGATCGTCCAAGAGGCGTTGTGCAGAGCGCTCCGTGATCCCCACGATCTCGCTGATCTCACGGGTGGTGATCATGCGGTTTTCCGCAACACACAACAACACCTGTGCATGGTTTGTCAAGAAGGTCCAGGATCCAGTCAACCCTTTCTCCCCTCCCAGTCCACTCGATCCGCGCGTGTACCTGGAGGTCTCCTCCTTCCGGCCATCAGAACAGGTCCGTCAGAAAGCGAGACAGGTGGTAGTAGAGAGGGATCCCGACGATCACGTTGAACGGGAACGTGATTCCCAGTGACATCGTCAGGTACAGCGAAGGATTCGCCTCCGGCAACGCCATCCTCATCGCGGCGGGTACGGCAATGTAGGACGCACTCCCCGAAAGGACGGCCAGCAACGTGGTTCCACCAAGCGTCAGATCGAGGAGCGCGCCGGCGATTGCTCCCGCCAAGCCTCCAAACACCGGCATCAGCACCCCGAACAGGGAGAGCGGCACCCCGAGTCTACGGAATTCCCCCAGACCACGACCGGCAACCAGTCCCATCTCCAGGAGAAAGAAGGTGAGAACCCCCTTGAACGGATCGACCAAGACGGGCTTCACGATCGAGAGGCCTCTATCTCCGGTAGCGAAGCCGATGAGGAGGCTCCCAGTGAGAAGTACGATACTGCTGTTCAGAAACACTTCCCGCACAAGGGCTTGGTTCAATCCCAGCCCCGGCCAGAACCCCTTGCCCGCAACCTCTGATGAGAAGCGCCATGAGTGGGCCGATGTTGCGGCGACGTGCGGTTGGGGCAAGCGCCCATATCGGCGGGCGAGAAAGATGCCAGAGGCGATGGCGGGCGATTCCATCACGGCCATGAGTGCAACCATGAACGGTTCATAGGGGACCCCCATGCCACTCAAGAACGCCGTGGCCGTGACGAACGTGACAGCACTGATTGAACCATACTGCGCGGCGATGGCGGCTGCGTTGGTCGCATCGGTTATGTTCCTCAGGATGATGAAGGCAATGACGGGGAACAGGAGGCCGAATCCGGCACCAACCGTACCGGCAGACAGTACTTTGGGAGTGATTCCCGATCGAGCCAAGTTGACGCCGCCCTCGAACCCGATCGCAATAAGGAGATAGAGCAGCAGGCCTCTTGCCACGTCCCTCGGGAATTCAAGATCCGATCTGACGATGCTCGCCAGGACTCCCAAGAAGAAGAACAAGATGAGCGGGCTCAGCAAGTTCTCGTGAACAGTCGAAAGCAGTTGCACGGGATCACCTCGTGGCGGCTCGGGCGAAGTACGTCTCACAATAACACGATATATGTGTCGTGTTATCGGCTTCACCAATTGTACATGGCCCTCCTCCCAGAGTCAACAGGCTCAGTTGCCCCCAGGGAAATGGCATCACCTGTAGGCAGAGCCGATAGGCGCCAGCACCTAACAGACATTGACAGTCCGGCGAGGCCGGGATGCCGGTCACAGCACTTGGGGAAGAGCATGTTCGGGGGCCCTGTAATGGAAATCGACGCGGCCAGGGTCTGCCTCCTCGCGAGCTCCCTTGCGAGGAGGGTGAGGAAACCTGGGCGGAGGGTGACAGGCCGGCGCCCTTCCGCAAGCGCCGGTGAGTGTGGCAGAATGGAGGTACGGACCGTGGAGGTTGCCAGACAGATGCACCCGATGCCACCCAGGGCCCCGCTCGCGACCTGTAAGGGTCGGTGAGGCCATGGCAGACTGCGTCATCACCGGGCATGCTGCGCCGATCGTTCGCCTGCAAGGGTGGTGAGCCAAGCAGGTGATCCACCCAGGAGGTGGCCGCGTGTATTGCGACGCCATCTGTCTCCGCGAGGTGACCCTCCCGCTCCTCCGGCCCTTCGAGAGTTCGGCCTCCCGCACGGTGCGCCGGCGCTTCGTGCTGGTGGAGGCGATGGCGGGCGGGCTCTCCGGCTGGGGTGAGTGCGTTGCCCAGGAGGCTCCGTACTACACGGAGGAGACGGTGGAGACCGCCTGGCACATCCTCCGGGACTTCCTCGCGCCCGCTGTGCTGAACGCGGCGGAGGTGGACCCCCGCAGCCTGCCTGCGCGGTTCCGGCTGGTGAAGGGCCACCCGATGGCCAAAACTGCCCTGGAGACCGCCTTGTGGGACCTCACCGCCCGGGCCGAGGGCGAATCGCTGGCAGGGAGGTGGGGAGCGGGCCGCCCCACCGTGCCGTCCGGAGTGAGCGTGGGGATGGCTCCCGGCCTCGACGCCCTCTTCCGGGAGATCGACGGCTACCTGGAGCAGGGCTACCGGCGGGTCAAGGTGAAGGTCGGTCCCGGCCGGGACGTGGCCGTGGTGCGGGCGCTGCGGGAGCGCTACGGCGCCATCCCCCTCATGGTCGACGCCAACGGCGCCTACGGCTCCGAGGACCTGCCCGTCCTCCTGGAGATGGACGGCTACGACCTCATGATGATCGAGGAGCCGCTGCGGGGCGGGGACCTCCTGGCTTACCCGAGCCTGCAGGAGCGGCTGAAGACGCCCATCTGCCTGGACGAGTCGCTGCGGGGCGCGGCCGACGTGCGGCGGGCGGCCGAGCTGGGCGCGTGCCGGGTGGTGAACCTGAAGCCCGGCCGTGTGGGCGGGCCGTCGGAGGCGCTTGAGGTGGAGGGAGTCTGTCGGGAACGGGGGCTCGACCTCTGGGTGGGCGGCATGCTCGAGTCCGGCGTGGGGCGGGCGCTCAACCTGATCCTGGCCGCCCTGCCCGGTGTGACCTTGCCGGGCGACACCTCCGCGAGCGACCGCTACTACGCCCGCGACCTGGTGACCGAGCCCGCCCGCCTCCAGCCCGACGGCACCGTGCCCGTGCCCCAGGGACCGGGCCTGGGCATCGAGGTGGACCGGGAGTACCTGGACAGGGTGAGCGGGCGCGTCGAATGGATCCGGCCCACCGGACGGCGGGAACCGTGAGCGCTCGCCGGGCTCAGCGGCCGGCTCTGGGGTCCAGCGCGTCGCGCAGGCCGTCCCCCAGCAGGTTGAAGGCCACCACCGCCACCACGATGGCCAGCCCCGGGATGAGGCTGATCCAGGGAGCCACCGCGAAGTAGCTGAAGCCACGGGCGATCATCAGGCCCCACTCGGGGGCCGGGGGCTGCGCACCCAGCCCCAGGAAGCCCAGCGCCGCCGCGTCCAGGATCGCGACGCCGATGGAGAGGGTCCCCTGGACGATCAGGGGCGTCAGGCTGTTGGGCAGGATGTGCCGGAAGAGGGTCCGCATGCTTCCCGCACCGATGGCCCGGCTGGCGGAGACGTACTCCTGCTCCCTCAGCGAGAGGACCATGCTCCGCGTCAGCCGTGTGTAGATGGGGATCTGCACCACGCCGATGGCCAGGATCGTGTTGAAGATGCCCGGTCCCATGGCGGCCACGATGGCGATGGCCAGGAGCATGGAGGGAAAGGCGAGAAGGATGTCGCTCACCCAGCTGATGAAGGTGTCGGCCCAGCGGCCGAGGTAGCCCGCGATCAAGCCCATGACGGTGCCCAGCACGAGCCCCACACCCACCGCGAGCACCCCCACCCGCAGGCTGATGGCGGCACCGTGCCACACCCGGTTCAGGATGTCCCGGCCGAGCTCGTCGGTTCCCATGGGGTGCTCGACGGAGGGCGGGTTGAGCCGCGCACGAAGGTTCCGATCCGTGGCCGGGTCATAGGGGGCGAGGATGGGAGCCAGCAAGGCCATGCCCACCAGGAGCGCCACCATGGACAATCCCACCATCCCGGACCGCGACCTCCGCAAGCGGCGCCAGGCTTGGGCGCGCGGGCTCAGGCTGCCCAACCCTCCAGGAATGTCCCGTACCGAGGCCGCGGCCACGCCTGGTTCCTCGGCTCCCATGGCAGGTTCCTCGGCTTCCACGACGCCTCTTCCTGCCTTCACGTCCATTCCCCCAACCTCGCGGACTTCCTCAGTCGTAACGGATGCGCGGGTCGAAGAACGCGTACGAGATGTCCACCAGCGTGTTGACCAGGACGTAGAGGGTCGCGATGAGGAGGGTGCCGCCCTGGACGATGGGATAGTCCCGGGCGCCGATGGCGTCGTAGATCCACTTGCCCATACCCGGCCAGTTGAAGATGGTCTCGGTGAGGATCGCACCCGTAAGGAGGCTTCCGAAGCTGAGGCCGATCACGGTGATCACCGGCAGCATCGCGTTCTTGATCGCATGGCGCCAGGTGACCGCCCTGTCCATGAGACCCTTGGCCCGGGCCGTGCGGATGTAGTCCTGGTTCAGTACCTCCAGCATCGCGCCCCGGGTCATGCGGGCCACGGTGGCGGTGGGGATGGTCCCCAGGGCGACGGCCGGCAGCACCAGGTGGCGGAGCGCGTCCCAGGCGGCGGTCCAGTGACCTTGCAGGATGCTGTCCAGGATGAGGAACCCGGTGATGCGGTCCACGTTCACGCCTGCGGCCGTGCGCCCCGAAGGTGGCAGCCAGCCCAGGTTCACGGCGAAGACGTAGATGAAGAGCATGCCCAGCCAGAAGATGGGGATGGCCACGCCGATGAGGGACGCGGTGGTGACGGCCACGTCGACGGTGGAGTTCTTGCGAACCGCGGCCAGCACCCCGGCCGGGATGCCGATGAGCAGCGCCACGACCATGCCGCCCACGGCCAGCTCGAAGGTGGCCGGGAAGCGGGCGGCCAGCTCCGTGGCCACGTCCACCCGGGTGAAGATCGATGTCCCAAGGTTTCCCCGCACGATGCTGCCGAGGAAGGCGAAGAACTGGCTGTCCACCAAGGCCGCCGGGTTTCCCGAACGGGTGAAAGCGCCCATGTTGAAGAAGAGCGGCCTGTTCAGGTTCAGCTGCTCCTGCAGCCTGGCGATGGACGCTGGCGTGGCGCGCTCGCCCAGCATGACGATCGCCGGGTCGCCGGGGATCAGGTGCACGAGGGTGAAGACCAGAAGGCTCATCCCGAGGAGCACCGGGACGAGGCCGAGAATGCGCCGCACCACGTATGCCGTCATGACCGGGCCATCGCTCCCGCTCCGTCAGGGTCGTGCGCACGGGGCACCGCCTGGTGGCGGCGCTCCGCGCGCGGAACCGTGCACCGGCCTTCCACCCGACACCGGACCTACCTTGGAACGCTCACGTAGTTGAGGTTCTCCGAGCTCCCCAGGGGGCTGGGAACCCACCCCTCCACACCGCGCAGGGTCGCGTGCAGCGGGTTGTTGTGCGCGAAGGGGATCATGGCCAGATCCTCACGCACGGCCTCCTGGACCTGGGCGTAGAGAGCCGCCCGCTCTTCGGGGAGGGGCGCGGTGCGCGCCTGCATCAGGAGCGACCGTACCTGGGGGGCGTCCCACCCGAGGGACTGCGGCGCCCGCGGCCCGAAGAAGGTGAAGAGGTAGTTGTCGGGATCCGGGTAGTCGGGGCTCCATCCCAGCATGTACATGGGGAACTTGCCCCGGAGGTAGTCGGAGAGGTAGGTGCCCCAGTCCTCGGTCTGCAGCCGCACCCGGATGCCCACGTCGGCCAGGTAGCTGGCGATGGCCTCGGCGATGGGCTGCGGCGCGGGGAAGTACGGCCGCGAGACCGGCATGTACCAGAACTCGGTCTCGAAGCCGTTGGGGTAGCCGGCCTCCGCGAGGAGCCGGCGGGCCTGGGCTGGATCGTAGGAGGGGTCCGTCACGCCCTCGGACCGCCCCCACATGGCCGGTGGGACGAACTGATCCGCCGCCGAGCCCAGGCCGGCGTAGAAGGCGTCCACGATGGCCTGCTTGTCGATGGCCATGGCGATGGCCTGCCGTACCCGGAGGTCGTCCAGCGGCTCGTGGGCCTGATGGAAGGCCACGTAGCCGATGTTCAGCCCCTTCTGGAGGACCGGCTCGAGGTTGGCCTCGCGCTGGAGGACCGGGTAGTCTTCGGGCGAGAGCTCCACCGCGATGTGAACGGCCCCGGCCCGCAGCTCGGCCAGGCGGGAGGTGGGCTCGGGAATGCCGCGGAAGACGATGCCGTCGACCTTGGCCTTCTGACCCCAGTAGTCGTCGTTGCGGCGGAGGATCACCCGGTCGCCGATGATCCACCGCTCGAACGTGAAGGGACCGGTGCCGACGGGGCCGTACTCGGGCGTTCCGTAGCGGTCGGGGTCCTTCATGACGGCCGTGGGGCTGTCGATCTGGAGGTAGATGGCCGCGACCATGGCGGGGAAGAAGCCCACCGAGTCGGTGAGGTGGAAGCGGACGGTGTGTTCGTCCACCACCTCGATCTCGCCCAGCACGTTTTCGTCCTTGAACCCGCCGAAGACGTACTCGAAGCCGGCGTAGCCCTTGCCCTCGCCGCGGTAGGGGTGCTGGGGATCGTCCCAACGCTCGAAGTTGAACTTGACGGCCTCCGCGTTGAAGGGGGTTCCATCATGGAACCGAACGCCCCGGCGGAGGTAGAAGGTCCAGACGGTGGAGTCCGCGTTGGCCGCCCACCGCTCGGCGAGCGCGGGGGCCAGGTTGGCCGTGCCCGGCTCAAAACCCACCAGCGGTTCGGTGATCTGGTAGGCCACCCGGAGCGAGTTGCCGTCCTGGGCCGATGCCGAGTCGAGCGTGACCGGAAGCCCGCTCTGCGCGTAGATGAGGGTCTGGGCCGTCGCGGAGGCCGGGGTGAAGAGCAGCACGGCCGCCAGCGCGAGCGCCGCAAGCCAGATCGAACGCCTCAACGTCCTGTCGCCTCCCCTGCGTGGTGTCGACATGATGCTGCGCCTCTGTGGCACCGCTCTTCTGACGGTACCGTATGGGAAGTACAGAATCGAGCATCCCCGAGGGCAAAGTCCGAGGATTCCCGAATTATACGGTTCGCTGCACGAACGTCCATCCCTTCCGCCTCGTCCCTACGGAGGCGCGCCCCGCGGAGTGCATCACGCCAGCGGCCGTCAGTACAGCACCATCGTACCCCGCTCGCGGGCCAGCCGCTCGCACCGGTGGACGTTCAAGCAGGCGAGGGCGAAGCACGCCGCGGAGACGAGCAGCGCGAGCCCCAGCTCCCGCCCGACCTGCGGCAGGGTCGCCCCGTCCAGCAGGACGAGGCGGAAGACGTGCAGGGACCACGTCAGCGGGATGGCGGCCGAGACGACCTGCATCCAACCCGGCAGCAGGTGGACGGGGAATCGGACGCCCCCGAAGAAGTTGAGGGGCGGCTGCAGGATGCTCACGTAGGCCGAGAAGTCCCGGGCGAAGAGCATCTGTCCGTTCAGCAGGGTGCCCCAGGCCAGGCCAGGCACCACCACGGCCGCGAAGGCCACGAGGATCATGCCCGGATGGGCCGGGTGCCACTCCCCGAGCCAGACGAGCGCCCCGAGGAGGAAGGTCGCGTAGAGGTACACCGTGCGCACCAGGCCGCCGGCTGCCGCGCCGATCAGCAGGGCGAAGCGGCTGGCCGGTGTCATGTACTGGATCTCGAGCGTTCCGCCGAAACGCTCCATCTGCGTCATCCCCATGGCGGCCCAGAGCAGCCGCTGGAAGAGGGTGAACCCGAAGAAGCCGGTCAGGAGGAAGAGGGCCAGGCTCTGGCCGCTGTTCCCGGCCTGCCACGGAACGCGGATGCCTTCCTGGAGGAAGGGCTTGAACATGTAGTACGCGGTCGCAAACTGGAGGGCGGGGTAGAGCGCCTCCGTCGTGGCGTTGGCGGGCTTTCCCCAGTAGGCGCGCATCTGCTTGTACGCCTCGGCCCGGACCACCCGGAAGAAGTGCCGCACCTTCACGCGCTCGTCGTGCCCCCCTTCGACGCACGATTCCCGTGCGGAACGCCGTTTCCCTCGGCGATCGCGACGATCGCGTCCTCCAGGGACGGCTCCTCGCTCTCCACCCGCAGCACCCGGCGCCCCGGACCCGACACCGCCTCCACCAGGATGGGCGTCACGTCCTCCTTGCCTCGCACGCCGATGGTGACCAGCCCGTCGGCCAGCGAGACGTCCGCCTGGAGCCCGAGGTCGGTCAGGAGGCTGCGGAGCTTGCCCGAGGAGGCCTCGTCCCAGCCGCTGGCCGTCACCCGGGTGACGCGCTCGCCCCCCGTCAAGGCCTTGATGGCCTGGGGCGGCCCCTCGGCCACCAGCTCCCCCCGGTCCAGGACGTAGACATGGTCGCAGAGCTCCTCCACCTCGAACATGTAGTGGGAGGTGAGGAGGACGCCCCGGCCGTGCTCCTGGGCCAGGTCGCGGGTCATCCGGCGCAGCTGCCGGGCGATGGGGGCGTCCAGTCCCAGGGTCGGCTCGTCCATGAAGAGGTAGCGGGGGTCGTTCAGAAGCCCCCGGGCGATCTGCAGGCGCTGCTTCATGCCCTTGGAATACTTCTCCACGGGCGTGTCGGCCGCATCCTGAAGCCCCACGACCTCGAGCAGCTCCTCGGTGCGCCGGCGGAGCAGGCTCGACTCTATGTCGTAAAGCTGGCCGAAGTACCACAGGTTCTCCCGGCCCGTGAGCCGCCCGTAGATGGCCCGTTCGCCTCCGGCGATGAGGTTGATCAGGGGCCGCACCCTGGCCGGCTCCCGCGCCACGTCGATGCCGTCCAGGAGCACCCTGCCCCGGGTGGGGAGCAGCAGGGTCGCGAGCATCTTGATGGTGGTGGTCTTCCCGGCCCCGTTCACGCCCAGCAGGCCCGTGATCCGGCCGGGAGGGACCTCGAAGGAGAGGTCGTTCACGGCCTGCTTCTCTTCCCACTCCCGCCGCCAGGGCGGCCCCTTGCGGCCGAGCCGGAAGACCTTGGTCAGGTGCTCTGCCACGATCATGCGCTTCGCCTCCCCCCGATGCCCCCAGGATCCGCCCCCAGCCCCGGCTCAGGCGGTCTGCTCCATGACCCGCCCCACCACGCGGCCCAGCAGCACCCCGCCCAGACCGGTGTAGACGATCCCCAGCACCAGGAGGGAGACCAAGTCCGGGAGGATCCCTCCGACGCCGACTCCCGCCAGGGTGGCTGCCCGCAGGGCCCTGAGCGACGGGGTGAGGGGAATGACCTCGGCGACCACCTGCGCCGCCCTCGGCAGGTACCCCACGGGGAAGAGGACCCCGCAGAGCAGCTGCATGAGCGAGAAGGCCGCGGCCTCCACCACCACCCGGTCGCGGACGGACAGGATGACGGCCGCCAGCACCAGGCTGAGCCCATAGAGTCCCACGAACGAAGCGGCCAGGGCGGCGGCCACCGCCGGGAGAGGGACCGCGGGCAGCTCGAGCCCGATCGACAGCGCCACCACGACCAGCACCACCGACACCTCCACGGCGGAGTAGAGCGCCGAGAAGAGCACGCACCCCAGGTGGTAGGCCAGACGGGGAACGCCCATCATCGTCATGACCGGGAGCGTGCCCTCCCAGTGCTCCACGAGGAAGGTGCGCACCGGGTAGAGGAGGCGCGTCGCGAACAGGTAGACGAGGACGCCCACGGTGAGGTAGCTCATGTACCGGTCGGTGCCCGCCAGCGCGGCGAACTCCTCCGTAATCCGACCGGCGAAGACGGTATGGTAGAGGAAGTAGCCGATCAGCAGGGTGAAGAGGGACGCCATCCCCGTGCTCAGGAAGAAGCTCACCCGATAGGCGCGCAGATTCACGTACCACTCGCGGACGAGCACCGCGCGTACGGTCCGCAGCAGCCGCAAGGAAGCCCGCATGGCTCTCACCCTCGTGCGAGCAAGGAGATTCCTACTACTTCGGCAGGGTACGGGTCGGTTCCTGGTAGACGTTATCGTTTCGTGCTCGTCAGCAATGGAGGCTGCGACCTGAGCGCTAGAAGATGGAAGCAAGGCAGGGGCTGTAGGCTCCCGGCCCTCTTGCGGAGCGGCCTCGCCCCCTCACGCCCGCTAGAACGACAGCGCTGCCGCCAGGCGCTCGAGCGCCCGCATCAGGTGGCGGTAGTAGGTGGCCCGGCTCAGGTGCAGGTCCGAAGCGATCAGATCCGGCGCCCGCTCGTGAACGAAGGTCTGGCGGAGGAGCTCCGCGTCGCGGGCGGTGAATGGGAGGGGGGGCCGCTCCTGACCCTCGAAGATCTTCTGGAACTTCGCACGCAAGGAGGGCCCGTCCATGTGGAGCACGGCGGGGACCGGGCTCAGCTGCCAGGTGGCTGGGTCGTGCCAGGCCTTGAGGAGGTTCCGCAACGCCGGCGCGCTGAGGGCCTCGGTCTTGCCGGGCCCCACCGCCGGGCCATCCGTCTCTTCCAGGAAGGACAGGACCCACGGCCCGAAGCGCCCGCCCCGGAGGTCCAGCTCGTAGAGGCGCCCCGGCGGGGGCTCGGAGGCGCCGGGAGGCTTCACGTCCTGGCGTTCGATGAACCCGAGCCGGCCCAGGAGGTGCTGGAGTGCAGGATGCGTGGCGGTGAGCAGGGCCCGGGCGCCCTCACCCAGGTGGGCGAGCCCGTCGCGCATCAGGAGGCCCACCAGCTCATCCTCGGCCAACCCGGGGCCCGAAGAATCCTGGCCGGACCCGGTGACGCCCACCATCAGGGCCAGGTAGGTATCGGCCGCGTCGGCGGGCAGGGTCGCCAGCCGGTGGTACTCCTCCGGCAGGTGCCGGGCGAGCGCGCCGGGTTCAACCGCGTCGAGGAGCGCGACGGATCGGTCGTAGAGGAGCACCGTGGCCAGGAAGGCCAGGGGCTCGCCCCGCTCCCCCAGCACCACGCGCACCCCCTGGGGGAAGCGCTCCACGACCTGGGTGAGCAGGTCACGGTAACGGCGGCCGCCTCGGAGCTCGAAGGGTTGCCTGCCCCAGCCATCGGCCAGCGGGTGCAGGGCGGGAAGGTCGCGCGGGGTGGCTGTGCGGAGCGACCCGGCAAAGGACGCCGAGAGGGTCGCGTAGGCGTCGTCGGAGGGAAGGGTGTCGGCACAGACCGTCAGGAGCGACGCGGCGATGGACCGCCGCCTCTCCTTGCGGGCGGTATCCAGTCGCCGGATGAGGACCTGCACCGCCTGCCTCCTCAGGCGGCGGAACCTCTCGGCGTCCCGCTCGCGCAGGTCGGCCAGCAGGTGTTGGCGGGCCACGTCGTGCAGGCGGAAGCCCGACGCGAGCGCCTGAACGAAGGAGAGCCTCGCCAGGGCCAGGAGATGCTCTCCGGACGGAGACTCCTCGAGGACCCGGCGAAAGAGCTCCGGATCGGCCTCAGGCACCACCGTGAGCACGTCGAGCAGCGGTTCGAGCCGGGTGCCGGCGGTCTCGCGCAGGAGGGCCGCACTCACCTGGCGGGCGGCTTCCTGGGTGACCTGGTCCACCGCCTCCGGATGGAGGGGGAAGGCATCGGCCGCCAGGGCGACCGCCAGGGGTTGGCCTCCGGTTCCACGGACCAGGGCTCCGATCTGGCGGGCGGGGATCCCCACGCGCTGCAGGTACTCCGCGGCTTCGGCCGGGGTCCACGAGTCGAGGGGCATGTGCCGCACCCGCGGGCGCCAGCCGGGGTCGGTCCGCCATGGGTCCGTGAGCGCCTGTCGGGAGGCCACCACCAGGAGCTGCCCTACGGCCGGCAACCCGGTCAAGAAGGACTCCCAGAGCCACCCGTACAGGGGCTGGAGCGCCTCGTAGTTGTCGACGCACCAGACGAACCGTCCTCCTGGCTGGGTCGGGAGCACGCTGGCAAGCACCTGGTCGACGGTGGGGCGACCCCCGAGACCCAGGATCGCGCCCAGATAAGCGAGAAAGCCCACCGGGGTGGGCGTGCACGCCCGCCCGTCGATCCAGACGCCGGTGACGCCCCGGTGACGGGCGCGCTCCAGCATCTGGAGCAGGAGCGTCGACTTGCCGATACCCCCCATCCCCGTCACGTAGAAGACGCGGGTGGGAGCCTCGGCCGTTGCGAGCCACTGATCCAGGGCGGCAAGCTCTGCCGCGCGGCCCACGAAGAGGCAGCTGCGCTCGCGCGCAATCGAGACGGAAAGCGGTTCCACCGGCGATCCCCCGGGCGCTCACCGCAAGGGAAGCGAAGCGCCCATAATGGAACCGGTTCGCTATAAAGGCGCGGCCTCCTTCCTCGTCAGGTACGAGCGTCGCGACGACACGACCCGCCTGCCGACCTACGCCCGCCACGCAACGGGCAGCGCCTCCAGGGCGCGAAAGGCCATGTTGGCGACGTATCGGGGCTCTTCCCGAAGCGCGAGGACGGGAAGCCTGGGCAAGAGGCTGGCGAAGGCGATCTCGGCCTCGAGCCGGGCGAGGCCGGCGCCGACGCAGTAGTGGATCCCGTGGCCGAAGGCCAGGTGGTTGTTGGGGGTCCGCCCCACGTCGAGCTGGTCCGGATCCGGGAACGAACCGGGATCCCGGTTGGCGGAGCCCAGCACGAGGAAGACCCCGGTGCCCCGTTCGAAGGGCACGCCGCCCACCTCCGCCGGCCGGGCACAGTGCCGGGCCGTCATCTGGACGGGTGAATCGTAGCGCAGGAGCTCCTCGACAGCCAGGGGCAGGAGCTCGGGGGAACGGCGGAGCCGCTCAACCTGGTCCGGGTTCTTCAGGAGCGCGTAGGTTCCGTTGGCGATCAGGTTCACCGTCGTCTCATGGCCGGCGGTGAGCAGCATGATGGCGGTGCCGATCACCTCATCGTGGGTCAGTCGGTTTCCGTCCTCCTCGGCGGCGAGAAGGGCACTGAGGAGGTCCTCTCGCGGCGAGCGCCGCCGCTCGTCGAGCAGCCTCCGCATGTAGCCGGCCATCTCGAGGGCGGCCCTGGGTGATTCGGGGGGTACGTCGTCGATGGACCAGGCCCCGAGGAAGGCGGCGATCAGCTGGGCCCAGCCTCGGAAGAGCTCCCGGTCCTCGTCCGGGGCGCCCAGGAGCCTCGCGATCACCATGACGGGCAGCGGGGAGGCGAAGTCGCGCAGCAGGTCGAACGTGCTCTGCCCGGCCACCCGGTCCAGAAGGGCCTCAGCTGTCTTCTGGATGAAACCGGCCATCTCCTGGACCGTTCGCGGCGTGAACGCCTTGCTCACCAGCGCCCGCAGGCGGGTGTGGTCGGGCGGGTCCCGCAGGAGCATCCAGGTGGCGAAGATCTGCTGAATCGGCAGCATCTCCTCCCGGACGGGGAGTTCCCGCCCGGCGTTCCGGGCCTGCCGGACGAAAGCGGGGCTCTTCAGCACCGCGCCCACGTCGTCGTAGCGGAAGAGCATGCGGACGGGAAAGCCAAACCCCGGCACCTCGTAGACGGGGGCTCTCTCCCGCATGAGCCGGTAGACGCTGTAGCGCTCCTGAAGCAGTGCCTCGCTGTTGGGGTCGAACAGGACGGCCGCATCGGCCATGGCCATCGTCCTCTCTCCGTGGGACGGACGCGCACCCCACAGGGTGCACGTCCCGGGGATGAAGCGCTTCGCTCGAAGATCATGATAGGGCGGGTGGGGCGAGGAAGGGTCTCAATATCGTCTCAACGTTGTGCGGGAGGGCCTCCACTCGGGCGGACAGGCAAGTTTCGGATGCGTACTCTCACTTGGCTACGGGCGAGCAGGGTCCCAAAGCCCGTGTCGGCGGAGACGATGACTCGGTCCTCGCCTTGAAGCGGAGAATCTCTAGATCCGACGCGGCTGCGAGGCCACATCCCTGACGTGCAGGACGTCGTGCCCGGCACTCCGGAGGCTCTGTCCGACCAGAGGCGAGAGGGCGTGGTCGATGAGGAACCTCATGTCTGGTTCACGACGGGGAGCTGTCGCTCGTCGACCGCCAACGCAGCGAAGAGCAATGCCTCGCGGATCTCCTCGGCTTCCCGGGCGATGTCAGTGCACGGACCACAAACGTGGTCCTGATGCGTCGATGTGTGACCCCTGTCACGGAACGCCCGCCGGACTCCTGCCAGAATGGCAGCAAGATCCCGCAGGAGGAGGCGGATTCCATGAGACGAACGATCAAGTCACTGGTTGGGTTGTTGGTGGCGGCCATGATGGTCGCGGTAACGGCCGGCCACGCGCTGGCGGATGAGGGGGCACAGGCCTCCCTCGAGTGGGAGGAGTCGGCGGGCTTCCATCTCGCGGCCCATCCGCAGGCGACCGCGAGCCTGCGCATCGTCTCCGACGATCGGATGACGCTGGAGGCCATGCTCGCAGTGATGAGCCGGTTGACGGCGGAAGCACAGGCCCGCCTGGCCCTGCGCCTGCAGGCCGAGGCTCAGGTGGCCGCCGGGAGTGGCGCGGTCAGGGCCGGCGGCACGGTGCAGGTGGATGCCGATACGGCGCTTGTGCTGCTCGCCCGCATCGATGTCCCGGTGAGGCAGCAGGTAGAGGCGGAGATGGGGGTCCAGGAGCGCGCCGGTACGTCGGGCAGGGTGGATGCCGGCGCCCGCAGCACGGCGACGGGAGCCGCCCGCGGGCATGCCGCAGCCGACGGCACAGCTTCGGGTCAGGCGGCCGCCGAGGCAGACCTCGGGACGGAAGGCCGTGCCGGTGACTCCGGGACGTCCGTGACCGTGTCGGTCCAGGGTGAGGCCGACGCGAAGGTGGACGTGCCGTAGCGCGTCTCGGTGCGGGTCGGCCGTGGCGAGCACAAGACCAGCCTGCCCATGCCGGGGGTGAGGAGCATGTACAGGGATTCGAACCGCAGGCCCGGCCGGATCGGGCTGCTCCTCCTCGTTGTCGTACTCGCTGCGGCCGCCGTGGTCGCGGGGGCGAAGGGGGCCGGGGAAGACGGAGCTCCCGGTGAACCCGCTTCCATGGCGCGTGTGGACAGACTGCGCGGGAAGGTCGAGTGGCGCCCGGATGGGGCGTCGAGGTGGGAGCCGGCCAGCCCCGGCATGGTTCTCAGCCTCGGCGACTGGGTGCGCACCGTGGGGAAGGGCAGCTTCGTCGAGATCGCCTATCCAGCGCAGCAGGCTCGCCTCCTGGTGGAGGCCGACACGCTCCTGCAGGTCGGCGGGTCTTATCGGAGCATTCCGGAGGCGGCGACAGGTGCGTCGCGGGGCGAGGAGGGGGTGCCGGCCTTCCGCGCCGCGTTGCTGCGCGTGGGCGCTCTGTGGGCCGAGGTAGCGTCCCGAGTCAGCCGCGTCTTGCGGTTCGAGATCGCAACCCCCACGGCCGTAGCGGGCGTTCGCGGGACGCAGTTCCGCCTCGAGGTAGACGAGGACGGTGGGACGCGTCTTCTCGTCCGGGAAGGCCTGGTGGAGCTGGCGACCCCGTCGGGGAAGGTGCTGGTCGGTGCAGGGGAAGAGGCCAGTACGAACGGGGGCGGCCTGCGGGTGCGGGGACGCGTGACGGATTCCCTGTCGAACCTGGCCCGTGAAGCAGACGACACGGTGGACGAGTGGACGGAGCGCCTGATGCGGGCCGGGGACGCCGTCGTGCCCGACACCGACTCCCTGCTGGGCGAAGGCCCGGAGGCTCTCTCCGACGAGGTCCCCTCAGACACCCCCGTTCTCTCCGACGACGAGGCCAGCAACGATGATGTTCTGCCAGAGGAGTGAGCCCCGCGCCATCCCCTCGCGGCACACCCCATCCAAACGGATGAGCCCGGTGTGGGTGTTCCGGAGGATGGGAAGTGCGAAACCGGCGTCGGACAACGTGGCAGATAGGCAGCCTGGTGAAACCCGTCTCGGAATGATAGGATGGAGGAGATGAATCGCGAGAACCGCGAGGACGAACGGCCACCGGAGGGATGGCAACATGCGCTTGGGACCCATGGAACTGGTGGTCATCCTGGTCCTGGTGCTCCTGATCGTGGGACCCGGCAAGCTGCCGCAGCTCGCCAAGGCCGCAGGCGAGGCGATCGCCGGGTTCCGCAAGCAGACCGACGACCTCCGCAAGGAGATCGACGAGACCGTCGAGGAAGTGAAGAAGCCCAGCAATCCGTCCTGAAGGCGGACGGCACGATTCCGCCTTGTCGTCCCGTGACCCTCCCTGACACGCAGCTGTCAGGCACCCGGGAGCAGAATGGGACCGCGGGTTGAAGCTCGAGCCGCGGGGAGGGGAGCACGGGTGAATCTCTTCGATTGGGGACGCGACACGAGAACGACCTTGTGCGTTGCCGAGTTCCGTGTGAAGGAACTGCGACGGGAAGCGGAAAACGAGAGGCTGGCGCGAGTGGCTGCCCACCGGGCACGAATGGGAGCGGGACGCTGGAGCAACGTGCCGCGATGGCTGGCGGTTCGGCTTCTGCGAAGGGCCCCCCGCGCGGCGCGGGCTTTCGAGAGCACTGCAACAGCAGTCCCTCGGGGGCTGGTGTGATCTCATGCGGGGCAAGGTGGCCATCGTCACCGGGGGAGCCGACGGGATCGGGCTCGCCGTCGCCACCCGGCTGGCGCAGGAAGGCGCGCGCGTGGTCATCGCCGACATCGACGAAGAAGCAGGCGAAGAGGCAGTTGGCGACCTTCGGCAAGGCGGGAGCCAGGCAGAAGCGATTCGCGTCGCCGTCGCCAAGGAAGCCGACGCGGAAAAGATGGTCGCCTTCACCGAACGGCGTTTCGGAGGCCTCGACATCTTGGTCAACAATGCCGGAGGGATGTGGGGCCCATCCTTCCCGGAGTGCACGCCCAAGGGGTGGGGTCGGGTGCTGGACGTCAACCTGCGGGGCGTGATGCTCGCGACGCAACTCGCGCTCCCGGCCATGCGCCGGCGGGGCGGGGGCGCCATCGTGAACATGGCGTCCATGGCGGGTGTAGGTACGCTGCCGCATGCCGATCCTGAGTACGCAGCGGCCAAGGCGGGCGTCGTGCGCTTCACCACGACCCTTGCGCCGCTGAGTGTGAGGGAAGGTATTAGGGTGAACGCCATCTGCCCTGGCTGGGTGGAGGGTCCATGAGCCCAGAGGAACGCCGGAAGGCGGCGCCGCCCGTTCTGATCCAGCCAGGTGACCTGGCTGACCTCGTCGTGCGGATGCTCACCGGCGACGACCTCGCAGGGCGTGTGGCCGTATGGCCGGATGGGGAAACGTGGCGGCTGTTGCCTGCGACTTCCGCTTGGCACGCGGGCTGAGGCGGAAGGTCGAACTCGAGGCGATCAGGTTGCTCCTTGCCGTAGGCGCCGCCCCCCGCGTCAGGAGTGCGGGCTCCACGAACAACCTTCCCTGGCTCGTGCCTCGATTCGTGGGACGCTTCACCGGTCCCGGCTCGCGGCCTCGATGAAGTCGTAGCGATACGGGAGCCGGTGCGCGCTCCCATCCGTTGCGCCGGGGGAGATGGCCTGCTATCCTGGTGCACGAGGTGGGCGCGTTCCCGTGTGAGGCCGCGGCGGGGCGGCAAGGGGGGAGACGAGGATGCTCCTGGCGCTGGAGAGCATCTTCGAGGCGAACAGGCCGCTGATCATCTTCGCGTACGGGCTCGTCTTCTTCGTGCTCGGGCTGGCCATCGCGCTCCAGTCCCGTCGCCACAGCCGGCTGGCCCTCGCCCGAAGCCTCAACTGGCTGGCCACCTTCGGCTTCATCCACGCCTTCTACGAGTGGGGCGCCCTCTTCATCCCCATCCAGGCCACGTACCTGCCGGAACCCTTCGTGGACCTCCTCTGGTCGCTGCACTTGGGCCTGCTGGCCATCTCGTTCGCCTGCCTCTTCCAGTTTGGCGTGGAGATGCTGAGACCTCTGAAGCCCCGGTGGTCCGTGCTTGCATGGCTCCCAGCCATTCTCCTGACCCTGTGGGCGCTGGCGGCAATGCTCCACCTGGGGTTGAGAGCCCACGACTTCCTGGCCTGGAGGGTGCCTGCCGGCATCTGGGCCCGATACCTCCTGGGCTTTCCGGGGGCGCTGCTCACGGCCTACGGCCTTCGAAGGCAGGCCTACGAGCTGATCGCGCCCATCGCCGAGCCGGGCGTGGTGGGCACCTTGCGCCAGGCAGGGCTCGCACTGGCCGGCTACGCCTTCTTCGGGGGGCTGGTGGTGCCGCCGGCGGAGTTCTTCCCGGCGAACGTACTCAACACGGCGGCACTCGAAGCGCTCCTGGCTGTCCCCGTTCCGGTCTACCGGAGCCTGCTCGGGCTGACGCTGACCTGGTCCATCGTCCGTGCCTTGGAGGTTTTCGAGGTCGAGGCGGACCGGCGGATCCGGGAGATGGAGGAGAGACAGATCCTGGCCGCCGAGCGGGAGCGTATCGGCCGGGACCTGCACGACCGGACGCTCCAGCTGGTGTTCGCCGCCGGGCTGTTGATCAAGTCGGGCCGCCGGGCGCTCGACGACGCGCATCCATCCGCTGTGCCGCTGGATCAGGCCGTGCGCCAGTTGGACGAGGCTGCCCGCGACATCCGTGACCACATCGGCCAGCTTCGGGCCGAAGCCCACGCGTGCAACCTGAGGGATGGGCTCCTGCAGCTGTGCCGGGAGAGGAGTCTCTCCTCTGTGATCCAGGTGGACGTGAAGCTGGACCTGCCCCCGGATCATCCCATACCTCCCGCCGAGGCAGGGCACCTGTTGGCCATCGCGAGCGAGGCCCTGAGCAACGCGGCCCGCCACAGCCGGGCCTCCCGGGTCGACCTCGAGGCCCGGGCGAGTGCAGATGGGCTCGAACTCCTCATCGTCGACAACGGCGTGGGCCTGCCGGAGGGGCACACCGCGGGCCACGGGTTACGGAACATGCGGGAACGGGCGTGGGTCTTGGGAGGGAGTTTCGAGATCCGCCGCCGGCCCGAGGGAGGAACCTCGGTCCGCGTGACGGTTCCGCGAGGGGAGAATGGCGCTGCCTGACGTGCGCGTGCTGATCGTGGACGACCACCACGTGGTCCGCCTGGGTCTGCGGGCCCTCCTCGAGGGCGAGCCGGGCCTGGAGGTGGTGGGTGAGGCGGCGGACGGGGAGCAGGCCCTCTCGGCGACGGAGAGGCTCCGGCCCGACGTGGTGGTCATGGACGTGCGGCTTCCCGGGCGCAGCGGGACGGACGTCTGCGGGGAGATCGTCCGCCGCTGGCCGCAGACCCATGTGATCATGCTGACCTCCTACCTCGACGAGGATCTGGTGCTTCAGGCGCTGATGGCCGGGGCTGAGGGGTACGTGTTGAAGCAGCTTGAGGGAGATGCTCTCCTGAAGGCCATCCAGGCGGTCGCCCGGGGAGACGCCGTACTTGACGCTGCCACCATGCGCCGGCTGGTGGCCAGGGTCCGCAGAGCGGAGGGCGATAGCGACCGGGCCGCCTTCCGCGACCTTTCCGAGCGCGAGCTGAGCGTGCTGCGGCTGATCGCCGAGGGGATGACCAACGCGGAGATCGCCCGCGTCCTCTCCCTGAGCGAGAAGACGGTGGGCAACCACGTGAGCACCATCCTTGGCAAGCTGGGCCTCAACAACCGCATCCAGGCGGCGACCCACGCGGTCCGCCACCACATCGAGCGCCATGCGCCCGGCCCCGCGTAACTGGGAGGGGCGCAACAAGCTCCAGGAAACAGGAAGGGCCCGCCGGCCGAACACACCCGCCGGCGGGCCCTCCGGGTTGGGTATCGTCGTTACTCGAAGAGCTCGAACACCGGCGGGAACGTGAGCAGCAGGCCCACCACGATGAGCCACAGGGTGACGGAGAGGATCCGCCCCAGGTCCACGTCCTGCTCCCGGTACCGGTTGCTCAGCACCTTCCAACTGACGAGCCAGGCGAGGACGGCGATGCCGGTCTTGCCCGTCAGGGGGCCGGCAGGGTTCCACCAGTTCAGGAGCCCGCCCAGGCCGTGGAAGACGACGGCTCCCGTGGTCATGAGCCCGAGCACGAGGCTTCCGATCCCGCTGGCCAGCAGCGCGGCCGCGGCCGGCCCGTTGGTCACCTTTTGCCCGGCCTTCACGGTCACCATGCGATCACCCTCTTTCCGGAGTCTCGAACAGCAGAGTCTCGAGCCAGGCGAAGCGCATCCGGGGCGGTCAGATGACGGGAGCCACCTTCGTGATCAGGGCGCCGAAGAGGCCGGCCACCGCCGCCGTGGCGAAGGCCAGGATGAAGACGATCATGACGCCCTTCCGGAGCCGCTCGTCCTTGACCAGCTGATCCCCGTACTTCCAGACGACATAGGCGACCGCCGTGGCCAGGATCGGCGCGAACCAGGCGACGTGTTCCTTCCACTCCATACCGAACCGGTGCCAACTGGCCGTGGACGGGTCGGAGAGGAGAAGCGAACGAGGGAACCCCGAAAGGTCCGCTCCCTCCGGGGGCTGCGCCCGGTACCAGGGGTAGACGACGTAGGTACCGGAGATCACGGTGAGCCACGCGACCACGGCCATCACCGTGGTTCCCAGGTTCAGCCTACGGATGCGCTCGCGGATGCCGTCGACAGTGACCAGCTCCGGTCTGAGGCTGTAAAGGCCGGCCAGGCCACCGGCGAAGGCGAGAAGGAAGAGTGCGCCGAGGCCCATCCCGTGGACGACGCCCCAGAACTCCCTTACCCCGAGTGACATGTGCCTCCCTCCAGTCTCGAGCGTGCCCGCTGCACGCTCGGGTATCCACTGCGGGCCGTGCTGGCAGGCAGCCGGCCCCATCTGCATCGTATCCCGAGATCGACGAAGACCACGAGAGGAAGACTCCCTGTTGTCGGTAGGTACGCTTCCCTCGATTCCAAAGGTCCAGCACCGCCGTGAGGTCCACGGGGGATGCCTCTCCTGCGCCCGTGGTGGTAGAATGGACCCGTCGGAGACGCAGCGGGCGACAGGCCGGGAGCCGGAGGGGTGGACGGTCGGTGCGGGCGTTGCACGGACAGGCGGCTAGGTCGGTGCGGGAAGACCGCCGGGCGATCACCTTCATTGTGTTGCTGGGCGTGGTCAGCCTCTTCGCGGACATGACCTACGAGGGGGCCCGGAGCGCGACGGGGCCCTTCCTGCTCACCCTGGGGGCCAGCGCCGGCGCGGTGGGGGTGGTGGCGGGCCTCGGGGAGTTCGTGGGTTACTGCGTCCGCCTGCTCTCGGGGCTCCTCACGGACCGCCTGGGCCGCTACTGGGTGCTCACGGGCGTGGGGTATGCCGTCAACCTGCTGGCGGTGCCCCTGCTGGCCCTGGCGGGACGGTGGGAGGTGGCGGCCTCCCTGGTGGTGCTGGAACGGCTGGGCAAGGCGATCCGCACCCCGTCCAGGGACGTGATGCTCTCCTTCGCCAGCTCCCGGGTGGGGCGGGGCTTCGGCTTCGGGCTCCACGAAGCCCTGGATCAGGTGGGGGGCGTGGTCGGCCCGCTCCTGGTGGCAGGGGCGCTCTTCGCCGGCGACGGGTATCAGCGAGGATTCGCGATCCTGGTGGTACCGGCGCTCCTGGCCCTGACCACCCTCACCGCCGCGCGCTTCATCTTCCCGGTACCGAGCCGGTTCGAGAAGGAGGGCGAGACGGGTCAGGTCGAGGCGCGTGGCCCAGAAGCAGGCGCGGTGGACCGTGCGGGTGAGGCCGGCCGATCGGCTCCCCAGGCACGGGCCGCAGGCATGCGGTCGCTCAGTCGTCGCTTCTGGCTCTACGTGGGCTTTAGTGCTGCGGCCACCGCGGGCTTCGCGCACTTCCAGTTGATCTCCTTCCATATCAAGTCCCTGGGGCTCATGAGCGACCCGCTGATCCCCGTGAGCTTCGCGGTGGCCATGGGGGTGGACGCCCTGGCGGCGCTGGCCATCGGCCGCATCTACGATCGGGTGGGCCTTACCGCGGTCCTGGCGTTGCCTCTGGGGACCATCCCTGCGACCGTCCTGGCTTTCGGGGGTACCGCCGCCTCCGCCTGGGCCGGTCTGGTGGTCTGGGGCCTGGTGCTGGGCGTTCAGGAGACCATCATGAGGGCCGCCATCGCGGACCTCACCCCGGCGGCGGTGCGGGGCACGGCGTACGGTGTCTTCCATGCCGCCTTCGGTGCGGCCTGGTTTCTGGGCAGCACAGCCATGGGCTTCCTCTACGACGTGTCCATCCCGGCGGTGATCGCTTTCTCGGTGATGGCCCAGGTCGTGGCCATCGTCGTGCTCCTTGCCCTTCGGCGCGAGCCGGGCGAGCCGGCCTACTGAAGGGTCGCCGGCCGCACCCACTTCAACGGGCTCGGCGGCAGCGCGGCCGCCAGCAAGACGGTGGCGAGCCCCCGGCACCTCGAACCCTCTGGCCTCACGGGCCCCTCTGGGCCAGCACCAGCTGCTTCACGCCGCCGGGGCGGTCCTCCACCCGGACGTCCTCGTAGCCTGCCCGTTCCAGCCACGCCCGGTACTCGGCCTCGCTCCGGACGCCGCCCTGGTGGGTGGAGAGGAGCATCTGCAGGGCGAAGAGAGGCGCCCGGGGGGATCGGCCTCGCACGAAGTCGTTGATGGCGACCATGCCGCCCACGGGCTGACGCTCCCGCAGGCGGGTCAGGAGCGCGACGTTCTCCTCGGCCCCGTAGATGTGGGTGACGTTGCCGAGGTAGGCCAGGTCGAAGGGGCCCTCGGGCAACACCTCCAGGAAGTCCCCGGGGAAGGAGGTGACGCCCGGCCACTCCCGTCCCTGGGCCCGGTTGAGATCGAGCACGCCGGGAAGGTCCTGCAGCACCGGCGCTCGAGGCAAGGCGATCTGGAGCGTCGTGGGTATCAGCCTGCCCGTTCCCCGTTGAGCGCAGCGGGGGGACCGTGTACAATCGACCCGTGGAGGGAGGGGTCCCTCGCGACCACGACCAAGGCCTCCGTGCGGCAGAGCAGGGAAGGCCCCCATCAGACCGCCAGCCATCGGGCCCGCTCGACGGCCATGTCCTCGTTGGTCTCGCTGCCGGGCGTGCTCGCCCTGGCCGCCCTGGCCGGCTGGGCGGCCGATCGCTTCGCCCTGCCTGCCGGTTGGATGCTCGGCGCGATCGTGGCCGGTCTGGGCCTCGCGCTCACCCGGGAGCGCGCCCCCGCCGTACCGGCTGCCCTGCAGCGCATCGCGCTGGCGGCCATCGGGGTGCGCCTTGCCTCCACGGTGGATCCCGGCATCTGGCCGCTCCTGGGGACCGTCGCGCCTGCGCTCTTGATCTTCACGGCCGGTCTCCTGGCGGCCAGCGTCGGGGCAGGGTTGCTTCTGGCGCGGGTGGCGGGAGTGCCCAGGGCCACCGGGGTACTGGCCTTCGTTCCAGGAGGGGCGTCGGCCATGGTGGCCATGAGTGGCGACGTCGGGGCGGACCCGCGTTTCGTGGCCACGGTGCAGTACGTGCGACTGGTCGTGGTCGTCCTCAGCGCGCCCTTGCTCGCCGCCCTTGCCGTGTGGGCCGGCGGAGGAGCGGAGATGGCCGCGATTCCTGGGGTCTCTCGGCCGATGATCGCCGCCGGTGTGGCTGGCGGTTCCTCGGTTTCGGGTGCCCTGGTGCCGCACGCGGTCACCTACGGGGCCCTGATCGGAGGGCTGGTGCTGAACCGCCGGCTTCCCATTCCCGCCGGTGGGATCCTGCTACCGCTCGTGCTCCTTCTCGGAGCGACCCTGGCAGGATGGCCCCACGCGCCTTTGCCGGCGTTCCTGGGGCAGGGGGCGTTTGTGGTGCTGGGGCTATGGGTGGGCCTCCAGTTCGACCGCCCCTCGCTGCGGCGGGCGGGCATCGCAGCGGTATGGGCGGCTGGGCTCACGCTGGCACTGGTGGGTATCGCCCTGGTGCTGGGATTCGGGATCCACTTGGAGACGGGAATGGCTTTGGAGACGGCCCTGCTGGGTACGACCCCCGGTGCGATCGACACCATGACCGCCATCGCGCTGGATCTTTCCCGCGAGCCGGCTCTGGTGCTGGCCATGCAGCTCTTCCGCATGCTGGCCGCGGTCGTCGTGGGGCCGGCGGTGGTCCGGGCTCTGGCCGGACCCTGAGCCCGGGGCGGGTACGTCAGCAGCTCCGGATCCTCGGCGATCCCCAGAGCGATTCGCCGGAAGAGCGGCGAGGCCTCGCATTCCCGCTCCGCGAAGTTCCGGACTCGGCGGGCCACAGCCGCGAGGTCGTCCTTGGAGGGCATCAGAGGTTCATTCTCCCGTTCCGCGAGTAGAGCAGCCAGGAAGAGGGCGTCGTGCCACGCTGGCCGGCGATCTACGCCCCGATTTCCCGGGCAAGGACCAAGCGCAGGATCTCGGAGGTGCCCTCGCCGATCTCCATCAGGCGCACGTCGCGCCAGTAGCGTTCGACGGGGACGTCCCGCATGTAGCCGGCGCCGCCGTGGATCTGGATGGCCTGGTTGGCGGCCCGGGTCGCCGCCTCGGAGGCGAAGAGCTTGGCCATGGCCGCCTCCTGGCGGTAGGGGCGCTTCTGGTCCTTGAGCCAGGCCGCGCGGAGGTAGGCGGTGCGGGCCAGCTCCAGCTCCATGGCCATGTCGGCCAGCTTGAACCGGATCGCCTCGAACTGGCCGATGGGCTTCCCAAAGGCGACCCGCTCCCTGGCGTAGGCGAGGGAGCGGTCCAGCGCGGCTTGGCCGATGCCCACGGAGAGGGCGGCGATCCCGATGCGGCCACCGTCCAGGATCTGCAGGGACTGCTCGTACCCGCGGCCTTCCTCGCCCACGATGCCGTCGAGGCCAAGGCGGACGCCGTCCAGGAAGAGGGGGGCGGTATCCGAACCGTGGAGGCCCAGCTTCTCGTACTGGGGGCCCACGCTGAAGCCTGGGGTGCCGGCGGGTACCAGGAAGGCGGTGACGCCGCCCTTGCCGCCGCCGGGCCGGGTGGCCGCCATGACCACCGCCGCCCCGGCATTCTGGGCGTTGGTGATGTAAGCCTTGGATCCGTTCAACACCCAGCCGTCGTCCTCTCGCTCGGCCCGGGTCTGGGGGTGGGCGGCATCGGAGCCGCTGCCGGGCTCGGTGAGGCCGAAGGCGATCAGCGTCTTGCCCTGGGCGGCGGGCGTCAGCCAGAGGTCCTTCTGGGCGGGGCTTCCGAAGAGGTTCAGGTACCCCGCACCCAGGGAGCAGTGGGCCGCGTAGGTGAGGGCCACGGCTCCGTCCGCCCAAGCCAGCTCCTCGATGGTGAGGGCGTAGCTCGTGGTGTCACCGCCCGAGCCGCCGTACGCCTCGGGAAAGGGGATACCGAAGAGGCCGAGCTCGGCCATCCGGTCCAGCAGGGGCTGATGGAAGCGGGCGGTACGGTCGTACTCGGCCGCCTGGGGTGCCAACTCCTCCCGGGCGAAGCTCCGCACCATGTCGCGGATCGCCTTCTGGTCCTGCGTCAGGTCGAAGTCCACCTTCCCAGACCCCCTTCGCAAGGTGACGTGCCGAACGCAACGCGCTGGTCTTCTGCCCCGCGTGGGGTGCGGGCGGGCGCCGCCGGCGCTGGCCCCAACCGTACCTAGCCCCGGGCGTAGCTGGCCGGCGACGCCTCCACCCGCTGCCGGATCCAGCGGACCATCTCCTCCATGGACTGGCCGGGGGTGAAGACCTCCTCCACCACGCCCTCGCGCTTGAGGGCGGAGACGTCCTCGGCCGGGATGGTCCCGCCGGCGACGAGCACGATGTCTTCTGCTTCCTGGCGTCGGAGCTCCTCCCGGATGAGGGGAAGGAGGGTCATGTGCGCCCCCGAGAGGATGCTGATGCCGATCACGTCCGCATCCTCCTGGATGGCCATCTGCACCACGGACTCGGGCGTCTGGAAGAGCCCGGAGTAGATCACCTCCATGCCCGCGTCCCGGAGACCCCGGGCGATCACCTTCGCCCCCCGGTCGTGCCCGTCCATCCCCACCTTCGCGATGAGCACCCGGATCTTCTCGGACACCGTTCCTCCCCCTCGTCCCCCGGCAGGTTCAGACCACCGCCGCCTCCCGGTACTCGCCGTAGACCTCGCGCAGGGCGTCGGCGATCTCGCCCTCGGTCGCGTAGACCCGCACCGCGTCCATCAGGTAGGGCATCAGGTTCTCGTCCCGCTCCGCGGCCCGGCGCAGGCGGGCGAGCTCCCGCCGGACGGCCTCGCCGTCGCGCCGGGAGCGGAGCCGCCGCACCCGCTCAGCCTGCTCCCGCTCCAGGTCCGGCCGGATGCGGAAGATCTCCACGGGCTTCTCTTCCTCCTGCTGGAAGGCGTTGACGCCCACGATGAGCCGCCGGCCCTGCTCCACCTCCTGCTGGTAGCGGTAGGCGGCGTCGGCGATCTCTCTCTGGAAGAAGCCGTCGCGGATCCCCGCGACGACCCCGCCCGTCTCCTCGATCTTGGCGAAGTAGGCCTCGGCCTCGGCCTCAAGGCGGTCGGTGAGGGCCTCCACCAGGTAGGAGCCGCCCAGCGGATCCACCGAGTTCGCCACACCCGTCTCATGGGCCAGCACCTGCTGGGTGCGCAGCGCCAGGGTGACCGCGTGCTCGGTGGGCAGGCAGAGCACCTCGTCCATGGAGTTGGTGTGGAGCGACTGGGTGCCGCCCAGCACCGCCGCGAGCGCCTCGTAGGCGGTCCGGATCAGGTTCACCTCGGGCTGCTGGGCGGTGAGGGAGCAGCCGGCCGTCTGGGTGTGGAAGCGGAGCCGCCAGGAGCGGGGGTCCCTGGCGCCGTAGCGCTTCCGCATGTGCCGGGCCCAGATCCGCCGGGCGGCCCGGTACTTGGCGATCTCCTCGAAGAAGTCCATGTGGGCGTTGAAGAAGAAGGAGAGGCGGGATGCGAACGCGTCCACGTCGAGCCCCCGGGCCAGGCAGGCCTCCACGTAGTGGAAACCGTCGGCCAGGGTGAAGGCCAGCTCCTGAGCGGCGGTGGAGCCCGCCTCCCGGATGTGGTACCCGCTGATGGAGACGGGGTTCCACTGGGGCACCCGCTCGGCACCGAACTCGATGGTGTCCACCACCAGCTTCACGCTGGGCTCGGGCGGGAAGATCCACTCCTTCTGGGCGATGTACTCCTTGAGGATGTCGTTCTGGATGGTGCCCCGGAGCTTTTCCAGCGGCACGCCCTGCTTCTCGGCGGTGACCAGGTACATGGCCCAGAGGATGGCCGCCGGGCCGTTGATGGTCATCGACGTGGAGACCTCGCCTAGGGGGATGCCGTCGAAGAGGGTCTCCATGTCCTCCAGGGAGTCGATGGCCACGCCCTCGCGACCCACCTCGCCCAGGGAGCGGGGGTGGTCCGAGTCGTACCCCAGGAGGGTGGGCATGTCGAAGGCGGTCGAGAGGCCCGTCTGACCGTTCCTCAGCAGGTACTTGAAGCGGGCGTTGGTCTCCGCGGCGGTGCCGAAGCCCGCGAACTGGCGCATGGTCCAGAGGCGACCCCGGTACAGGTTGGGGTGGATCCCCCGGGTGTAGGGGTACTCGCCGGGGAAGCCCAGCTTCTCCAGGTAGTCCGGCCCGGGATCGTCGGGGACGTAGAGGGGTTCCACCGGGTCGCCCGAGATGGTGGTGAAGAGGGCGTCCCGCTCCTGGCTCCGGGCCAGGACGTCCCGGTACCGGGCGAGCGCCTCCTGAAACGCCTGCCGGGCGGCCTCCACCTCCGAGGGACCGCGCCCCGGCGCATCCGTGTGAAGGGCGTCAGCCATCGTTGCCTCGCCTCCCGTTGCCGTGGGGGGGATTGTCGAGGAAAAGGTCCACCAGCCGCCGGGCCGCCAGGGTGGGTGCCTCCTCGCGCCGGCTGATGCGATCCAGCGTTGCCTCCCGCTGCGGGCCCTCGGCCAGGAACCGCTGGAGACGCTCGTGCACCTCCAGGCCCAGGAGCGTGTCGAGCTCGTGCTGGAGCTGGCGGCGCCGCCGCTCTTCCCGGAGACCTGCGCCCTCGAGGAAGCGGCGGTGGCCCAGGATCCCCTCCCACACGGCGTCGATGCCCTCACCTTCGGTGCTGACGACCGGGAGCACCGGCGGCGTCCAGTCCGTCTTCGGGCCGAGCTGCAGGGTGGCCCGCACCTCGGCCTGGGCCCGGTCGGCGCCGGGCAGGTCCGCCTTGTTGACCACGAAAAGGTCCGCGATCTCCATGACGCCGGCCTTGATGGTCTGGATCGAGTCGCCCGACGCGGGAGTCAGCACCAGGAGCGTCGTGTCGGCCACCTGGGCGATCGCCCACTCGGACTGGCCCACGCCCACCGTCTCCACCAGGATCAGCCCGTACCCCGCCGCGTCCAGGACCTGCATGACCTCCCACGTGGTGCGGGCCAGCCCGCCGAGGCTGCCCCGGGCGCTCATGCTGCGGATGAAGACGTCGGGGTCCAGGGTGTGGTCCAGCATGCGCACCCGGTCCCCCAGGAAGGCGCCCCCCGTGAAGGGGCTGGTGGGGTCCACCGCGACGACCCCAACCCGCAAACCTTCGCGGCGGGCCTGAAAGACCATTTGGTTGATGAGCGAGCTCTTCCCGGAGCCGGGGGCGCCGGTGACGCCCACGGTGTATGCTCGCCCCGCATGAGGGTAGAGGCGGGCAAGAAGGTCGCCCTTGAGCGGGTGATCGTCCTCCACGTACGAGATGGCGCGCGCCAGGGCACGCCTGTCCCCGGCCAAGAGCTGGTCGCTCAGGGCCGCGGCATCTGACGGCAGATGCCGCACGCCCCGTTCCGTCGCTTCCATCGAGAGGCCCCCAGTGGCCCGTCGCGTGCGAACCGCGAGCAACGGTTTCAAGCAAACCGTGCGCGCTTTGGTACCACAAGTCGTGTTTTAGTATAATCCGACGCAAGGATCGTAGATCCCTTCTTGCTGACCGGTCACATGTACCGCTTCCGCCGCCGGTAGGCCTTCGCCTCGCGGTAGCTCTTCCGCCGGCCGCTCTCGGTGAGGCCCAGGTAGAACTCCTTCACGTCAGGGTTTTCCCGCAGCCAGGCCGATTCGCCCTCGAGGACGATGCGTCCGTTCTCCATGATGTAGCCGTAGTGGGCCGTCCGCAGCGCCATCCGGGCGTTCTGCTCCACGAGCAGGATGGTGGTGCCCTCCTCCCGGTTGATCCGCTCCACGATCCCGAAGATCTCCTGCACCAGGAGGGGTGCCAGGCCCAGGGACGGCTCGTCCAGGAGGAGGAGGGTGGGGTGGAGCATGAGGGCCCGGCCGATGGCCAGCATCTGCTGCTCGCCGCCCGAGGCGTAGCCGGCGAGACGCCCCCTCAGCTCGGACAGGCGGGGGAAGTAGTGGTAGACCCGATCCAGGTCCTCCCGAACGACGGCGCCCCGGGAGCGCCGGGCGAAGAGACCCACCCGCAGGTTCTCCTCGACGGTGAGGTGCTTGAAGATGCGCCGGCCCTCCAGCACCTGCACCACGCCGCGCCGGACGATCTCCTCCGCCGGGGTGCTCTCGATGCGCCGGCCCTGCAGCTCGACGGAGCCCTTCCGCACCGCGCCGTCCTCGGTGAGGAGCAGGCCCGAGACGGCCTTCAGAGTGGTGGTCTTGCCCGCCCCATTGGTGCCCAGAAGCGTCACGATCCGCCCCTGCGGTACCCGGAGCGAGACGCCCTTCAGGACCAGGATGACGTCGTGGTAGACCACCTCGATGTTGTTCACCACCAGCACGTCTTCTGCGGACGGGCTGGCGGGCACGATGGCGGGTTCCGGTGTGGCCATGGTCCATCCCTCCTGGGCTTGCCCCATGCTCGCGGGCTCGTTGCCCGTGCCCGGGCGCCGCACCACCGGCGCCCGGGCAGGCGAGAGGCGCGTTCAGCCTAGTGCGCCGGCGCGAACTCGCCGATGAAGTCCAGCCGGTTGGTCCGGGCGTTGAGGCGGTAAAGGAGGACCTGGTCGGCTCCCGCATGCCGCTCGGGCGTGAAGGTCACCGGCAGGGCGAGGCCCTGGGGGTCGAAGGCCCTCAGCGTCTCGAGCCCCGCCTTCACGCCTGCCCCGTCCAGGGTGGGCGCACGCTTCAGCGCTTCGATGAGCACCATGGCCGTGGCGGCTCCCTGAGCGTAGTGGGGCGGGCGCACCTGCTCCTCGGGGCTGAAACGGTCGTTCATCTGCTTCAACCGCGCGTTGCCGGGCACGTCCTCATACCAGGTGCGTGACGCGGAGGTGGTGATGAAGCCGTCCGCATTGGCGCCGGCCAGGTGGAGGAGCTCCTCGCCGCCGGCGTAGTGGATCCCAAGGAAGGTGGCCCGCAGGCCGTTCCGGCGGGCGTCCCGCAGGAAGACCGAGAGGGGCGAGGCCACGTTCTGGAAGAGGACGTACTCCGCCCGGTTGCGACGCAGGTCCAGGACCTGGCTGGTGGCGTCGAGGATGTCGGCGGCCATCTCCTGGGAGGCGACCACCTGCATCTGCCTCGCCTCGGCATAGGCCTTGCCGGCGGCCAGAGGCGAGCGGCCGTAGGGCGACGGGTGGACGTTGAAGGCCACGCGCGGCGGGCTGGATCCTTGGTGGAGCTGCTCCACGTAATCCAGGAGCACCTGCATGTGGTCGTCGTAGGTCATACTGAGGAAGAAGTCGTACTCGCCCGGTTCATCCAGCAGACCCTTGTGGAAGGACGCCGACAGGGTGGGGACGCGGGCCTTGTTGACCTCCTCCTTGATGGCCAGGTTAGGCCCCGTGCCCCAGGTGATGAGCCCCACCAGGTTCTGTTGGGAGCTGAACTGGCGGAAGGTGGAGAGGGTGAGCTGGGGATTGTACTGGTCGTCGGACCAGACGAGCTTCACCCGCACGGGCCCGAAGCGGTCGGTCTGGACGATGCCGCCTTGCTCCGCTTCCAGCCAGCGGAAGAAGTGGAGCGCCCCGTCGGCGTAGTGGCGGCCCGCGTCGCTGGTGGGGCCGGTCCACGTCCCGATGAGCCCGAAGGTGACCTCGGGTGTCTGCTGGGCGGTGGCCGGGCCGGGAACCGCCACGGCCGAGAGCAGAAGGAGCAGCCAGCTTGCGAGTGCCCTGATTCGAACCACCATCGTTCCCTCCGTTCTGTGTCTGTGTGCACGTGAAGCCTTCGCGGCCAAGCCCGCGTGGGGTCGACGTGGCCTGCGGGAAGGCACCGGAGCCCCTCCGGGCAGGCGGGTTCAGTACCGGAACGGCCACAGGTTGAAGTAGCTCTTGATCACCCGCCACCGGTCCGCCAGCCCCTGCGGCTCGAAGACGAGGAAGCCCACCACCACCAGGCCGAAGACCGCGTAGCGGAGCCCGATGAAAAGGTTCGAAACGCCGGGCATCGCCTGGGAGAGGAGGTCGGCCCCCACCCGCAGCCCCTCGGGCAGGAGGGTGATGAAGACCGCGCCCAGGATCGAGCCGATGACGCTCCCCATGCCTCCCACGATGATCATGGCTAGGTACTCGATGGAGAGGGTCAGGGTGAACCGCTCGGCCGACACCACCCCCGACAGGTATGCCCACAACCCCCCGGCCACGCCCACGTAGAAGGAGCTGATCGAGAAGGCCAGCAGCTTGTAGAGGAAGACGTCCACACCCATGGCCGCCGCCGCCCGGTCGTTGTCGCGGATTGCGGCGAAGGCCCTGCCGAAGCGGCTCCGGAGCAGGTTGAGGGCCGCGAAGACGAAGACGGCGGTAACGGCCAGCACCAGATAGTAGAAGGCCCGATCGGAGCCCAGGCTTAGGCCGAAGAGGGTGGGATCGCCCACGCGTAGGTACGAGGTCCCGCCGCCCCCCGAATCGTACAGGTTGAACCCAAACTGCAGGATCACCTGGGCCGCCAGGGTGGCCAGGGCCAGGTAGAGGCCCTTCACCCGCAGGGAAGGGATGCCGAAGACCGCGCCCACCGCGGCGGTAGCGGTCCCTGCCAGCGGGAGCGCCAGCCAGAAGGGAAGGCCCTGACCCGCGAGGATGCCGGTGACGTACGCCCCCACGCCCATGAAGGCCCCGTGGCCCAGGGAGATCTGCCCCGTGTTGCCCGTGAGGAGGTTCAACCCCAGGGTGCCGATGACGAAGATGCCCACCAGGGTCGCCAGGTAGACCAGGTAGTCGCTCCGCAGCAGGGGCACCAGGCTCAGGAGCAGGAGGAGCCCCGCGACGAAGAGGCGCCCCGTGGCGTTGGGGAAGACGGTGAGATCGTCCTGGTAGCGCACCTTGTAGTTGCCGCAGGCCGTGAGCTGCACCTCGATCCCCCCGCCTGGGCCCGGCGCCGTTCCGCGCCAGGGCTAGACCCGCTCGATCTCCACCGTGCCGAAGAGCCCGTAGGGTTTCACCATCAGGATGAGGACCAGGACGACGAACGGGACCACCTGCTGCACCCCCACCCCCAACAGTGGGCTCAGGTAGCCGGCGCTCAGGTTCTCCAGGATGCCGATGAGGAGACCTCCCACCACGGCCCCGGGCACGCTGTCCAGCCCGCCCACGATGGCGGCAGGGAAGACCAGGATGCCGATGGCGCTCAGCCCCTCGGTGCTCAGGCTGGTGATGCTGCCCACCACGATGCCGGCGGCCACCGCCGCCACCAGGGCGATCGCCCAGCTGATGCCGAAGATCCGCCGCACGCTGACCCCCAGGGAGAGGGCCGCCTGCTGGTCGTCGGCCACAGCCCGCATGGAGATGCCGAGCGTGCTCCGGCTGAAGAAGAGGTTGAAGACCACCAGGAAGAGAGCCGAGGCGGCCAGCGCCGCCAGGTGGAGGGTGGAGAGGTAGACGCCGCCCACCACGATGGGCTCGTCGGGCAGGAAGGGCGGGAAGACGAAGTAGCCCGCGCCCCAACCCAGGTACATGAGCCCCTTCAGGATGCTGGAAAGCCCGATGGTCACCATGATGACCGCGATGATCTCCTTGCCGATCAGCGGCCGCAGCACCGCTCGCTCCACCCCGAGCCCCATCAGGAAGAAGACGGCCAGGGTGGCCAGCACGGCAAGGCCGAAGGGGAGGCGGAGCGTGTCGCTGAAGGCCAGGGCCACGAAGGCGCCCAGGGCCAGGAAGTCGCCGTGGGCGAAGTTGATCACCCGGCTCGCCTTGTAGATCAGCACGAAGCCGAGAGCTGCCAGGGCGTAGATCGAGCCCACCACCACGCCGTTAACCACGAGCTGCAGCAGGAAGTCCAGGGCTGGTCACCTCCAGGGCTTCGTCGCCCACGGTCCAGATGGGGACGGCCAGCTCCATCTCGGCGGTGCGGCCGTCCTGGTAGGTGTAGGCCACCCGCACGTCCACCTGGCTGCTGCCGTCGTAGAGGGCGTGAAAGAGGGTGCGATACCGCTCACCGATCAGGCCCCGGCGCACCTTCCCGGTGCGGGTGAGCTCCTCGTCGTCCGCGTCCAGGAGCTTGTAAAGCAGGGCGAAGCGGCGGATCCGGTGCTCGGGCTTGAGGGTGGCGTTCGCCCGCTCCACCTCCTCCCGGATGAGCCGGGCGACGGGCTCCTTCTGGGAGAGGTCGAGGTAGGTGGTGTAGGTGAGCTTCCGGTCCTCGGCCCACTTGCCCACGGTGGCCGGGTCGATGTTGACGAGCGCGGCGATGTAGGGGAGCTCGTTGCCGAAGACCACCGCCTCCCGGATGAAGTGGCTGAACTTGAGCTTGTTCTCGATGAACTGGGGGCTGAAGACCGCGCCGGATGCGGTGCGCATCACGTCCCGCAGGCGGTCGATGATCACCAGGTGCCCCCGCTCGTCGAGGTAACCCGCGTCGCCCGAGTGGAGCCACCCGCCCTCCAGCAGCTCCCGGCTCTCCTCCTCCCGGCCGTGGTAGCCCCGGCAGACCGAGTCCGCCCGCACCAGCACCTCGCCCTCGTCGCTGATCCGCACCTCGGCTCCGGGGTAGGGGATGCCCACGGTGTCGAAGGCGACGTCGTCGTCCCGGTGGAAGCAGAAGATGCCGGCGGCCTCGGTCTGGCCGTAGCCCTGCTTCAGGTTGACGCCGAGCGCGTGAAAGAAGCGGAAGACGTCGGGGCCCAGGGCGGCCCCGGCCGTGTAGGCCTTGCGGAGCCGCAGGAAGCCCAGCCGGTCCTGCACCAGGCGGTACAGGGTCAGGCGGAAGAAGCGGTGGGCAAGCCAGAGGTACCAGGGGAGCGGCCTCTTCTGGAACCGGTGGTCCGCCGCCCGCTCGCCCACCCGCATCCCCACAGCGAAGAACCAGTGCTTGAGGCGGGTGCTGTCCTCCACCTTCACCCGGATCTGGCGGACGTACGCCTCCCACACCCGGGGCGGGCTGAAGATCAGGTGGGGGCCGATCTCCCGCCGGTCGTGGTCCACCGTCTCCACCTCCTCGGGGCAGTTGACGGTGAAGCCCGCCACAAGTCCGGTGGAGACGGCCATCATCTGCTCGCCGATCCAGGCCAGGGGGAGGAAGGAGAGGTAGTCGTCGGTGGGGCGGAAGCCCTCGATGGCCGTGAAGTGGTACCCCATGCTCACCAAGTTCCGGTGGGTGAGCATCACCGGCTTCGGGAGGTCGGTGGTGCCGCTGGAGAAGCAGAAGACGGCCACGTCGCCGGGGTCGCCCTTCCGGCGCAGGTCGTCGAAGAGGCCCGGCTGGGCGGCGTCCTCCTTCCGGCCAAGGTCCAGGAGCTCCTCGAAGCTCAGGAGCCAGGGGTCCGAGCGGTAGGCCCGCAGGCCCCGCGGGTCCTCGAAGATCACGCGGCGGACGGCCGGGATCTCGCGCCGCACCTCCAGCAGCTTGTCGACCTGCTCCTGGTCCTCGGCCACCGCGTAAACCGCGTCGGAGGCCTGGATGCTGTATGCGACCTCGCGCGGCACGCTGGAGGAGTAGACGCCCACCACCACGCCGCCCACGGCCTGGACGCCCAGCTCGGTGTAGAACCACTCGGGGATGTTGTCGGCCAGCACGGCTACCTTTTCGCCGGGCTGGAGGCCCAGGGCCCGGAACCCCATGCCGGCGGCGCGGCTCAGCGCCTCGAAGCGGCCCCAGCTCACCTCCTGCCAGACGCCGAACTCCTTCTCCCGCAGGGCCGGGCGCCGGTCGCCCCACTCCCGGGCCCGGAGGGCCTGGATCTGGGGAAGGGTCATCTGGAGGAGCCGGGGATCGGGGGTCACGGGGCCACCGCCTCCTCGCCCAGGTAGGCCTCCACCACGTGGGCATCCGCGGCCACCTCGGCGGCGGACCCCGCGGCGATGAGCCGTCCGAAGTTGAGGACGAAGACCCGCTGGCTCAGGTCCATGACCACGGCCAGGTCGTGCTCGATGAGCAGCACCGAGATGCCCCACTCGGCGTTGGCGTCCAGGATGAAACGGGCCATGTCCTCCTTCTCCTCAACGGTCATGCCCGCCATGGGCTCGTCCAGGAGGAGGAGCCGGGGCTCGAGGGCCAAGGCCCGGGCCATCTCCACCCGCTTCTGCACCCCGTAGGGGAGCGAGGCGACGGGCTGGTGCCGGTACGGCTCGAGCTCCATGAAGTCGATCACGTCCTCCACCCGGCGCCGGGCGGTCACCTCATCTCTCTGCGCCCTGCCGTAGTAGCCGAGCGCCTGGAGGAGGGAGTAGCCCAGGTGTCGGTGGCGGCCCAGGGTGAGGTTCTCCAGCACGCTCAGGCGCCCGAAGAGCTCCACGTTCTGAAAAGCCCGGCCCACACCCAGGGTGGCGATGCGGTGAGGCGGCCAGCGGGTGACGTCGTCTCCCTGGAAGACGATGCGGCCCCGCTGGGGGTGGTAGAAGCCTGAGATGCAGTTGACGAGGCTCGTTTTCCCGGCGCCGTTGGGGCCGATGAGGGAGACGATCTCGCCGGGGCTCACCTCCAGGCTGACATCCTGGAGGGCGTGGATCCCGCCGAAGGAGAGGGTGACCGAGTGGACGGCCAGGAAGGTCGCGCGCGGCTCCGCCTGCATCGATGACCGTGGCCCCTGAGACGTGAAGAGTTGTTGGTGTTATAGTAGCGTGCTAATTATGGAGGTGTCAAGCAATGGCAGGTGCTGCCAGGACGCCGGCCGGGGCGGGAGGCGGGGTGCCAGCTCGTCCCGCGATGCCACGATCGGGCTCGAGTGGACGTCGGGCCAGAGCGCCGGGTGTTCGAGGTGCGGCTCCATTCCCGGGAAGGGCGAGGCATGAGGAGCCTCCTTCAGTCAGCGTCAGCCTGCCAGCACTTCGGGATTGACCGCGTTGGCTGGCCGCCGGCCCTGGAGGAACTCCCGCACGTTCTCCGCGGCCATGACGCACATGCGCGTGCGGGTCTCGAGGGTGGCGCTGCCCAGGTGCGGGGCGAGGGCCACCCGCTCGGTGAGCTCCAGGAGGCCGGGATGGACCTGTGGCTCCTCCTCGAAGACGTCGAGCCCGGCCCCCGCGATCTCGCCGGAGCGAAGGGCGTTCACGAGGGCGGCCTCGTCCACCAGCGGGCCCCGGGCGGTGTTCACCAGAATGGCCGTGGGCTTCATCCGCCGGAAGGCGTCAGCGGTGAAGACGTGCCGGGTCTCGGGCGTGGCGGGCGCGTGGATCGAGACGAAATCCGACTCGGACAGGAGCCGCTCGAAGGGGACCCGCTCTGCCTGGAGCTCTTGCTCGAGCCCCGCAGGCGCGGCGGACCGGTTGGTGTAGAGGATGCGCATGCCGAAGCCGTGGTGGGCCCGGCGGGCCATCGCGGCGCCGATGCGCCCCATGCCGAAGATCCCCAGGGTCCGCCCGTAGAGGTCCACGCCCATCTGCTCCTGCATCAGCGTCCAGCCGTGCCAGCGACCCTCGCGCACGAAGCGGTCCGCCTCAGGGATCCGCCGGGCGGCGGCCAGCATCAGGGCGAAGGCCATGTCGGCCGTGGCTTCCGTGAGCACGTCGGGCGTGTTGGTGACCACGACCCCGTGCCGGGTGGCCGCGGAGAGGTCGATGTTGTCGTAGCCCACGGCCACGTTGGCCACGATCCGCAGCTCCGGGAGGGCCTGGAAGACGTCCTCGGCTATCCTGTCCGTCACCAGGGTGATGAGCGCCTCGACCCCCCGGGCCTGCTCGATCAGATCGGCCGTAGGGAGTGGGTTCTCGTCGGGGCGCATCTGGTGGGGGATGCCCGCCTGTTCCAGGATGCGGACACCTTCTGGATAGATCCTCTGCGTGATGAAGACGCGGCTCAAACCTCGATCCCTCCGTGGGCGCCCCGCGGAGGCGCAGGTGCACCCGCCGCAGGTGGCGCGATCGGTTCCCGTTTCCATCATTCCTCGGCCGGGTGAGGATCCCCTCCTGCGCCTGGACGGGCGCTTCCGCTCGCATCCGGGCGCCGGCGGCCCTGGTGCCGTGGACGTCGAGCTTCCTCCGGCGAGAGCGGTGGGCTACAATGGGTGCGGCCCGACGGTGCGAGGACGGCAGGGGATCGAGGAGGCGGTGGCGTGCCCGACGAGAGAGGCCAGGATCCCGGACCCATCTTCCCGGAGCGGCGCGAGGAGCGGCCGCCGGCAGCCCGCGCCCTGCTGCTGGTAGCCCGCACCGGGCAGATGATGCTCGAGGCGGGCGCCGAGGTCTCCCGGGTGGAGGAGACCATGGAGAGGATGATGGCCGCCCTGGGGTACCCTGGATGTCAGAGCTTCGTGACGCCCACGGGCCTCTTCCTCTCCGCGGGGGCGGCGGCGGGGGCGGAGACCATACTCCGGCGCGTCCGCCGCCGCGACGTGAACCTGGCCCGCATCGGCGCCCTGAACGCGCTGGCCCGGGAGCTGGAGGCGAGGCCGGGTGCTGCCGGCCTGGAGGTGCTGGAGCAGAAGATCGAGTCCCTGCGGGCCCAAGCGAGCGTGAGCCTCCCCCTGGCGGTACTGGCGGGCGCTGTGGCCGCGGCTGCCGCAACCGTACTGGTGGGGGGCACCACCCTGGACCTGATCCCCGCCTTCCTGGCCAACGTGGTGGTGCAGCTCCTCCTGCGCCTCATCGGACGAACCGTCTTTCCCGAGTTCTTTCACTACTTCGCGGCTGGAACCACGTCGGTGATCATGGCGCAGCTGCTGCGGGTGTGGTGGCCGGAACTCCACTCGGGGCTGGTCGTCGCCGGGGGCATCATGACGCTGGTTCCGGGTGTGGCCTTCACCGCGTCCATCCAGGACGCCATGTACGGCGAGCTGGTGTCGGCCACGGCCCGGGGCCTGGAGGCGGTGATGAAGGCTGCGGGCCTCGCGCTGGGGGCCACCGCAGGGCTCTTCCTGGCCCGGGGCTTCGTGCCGATTCAGGTTTCCACGGTGGGCTGGGTGCCGCTGGTTACCTCGGCGGGGTTCGCGGTGATCCTGTCGCTGGGTTCTGCGGTGGGGTTCCAGGTGGACGCCCGGGCCTGGCTCCCGGCCGCCATGGCGGGCGGTGTCACCTGGTGGAGCTACGTGTTCATCCTGGAGCGCAGCGAGCGGTTCGGGCTGGCCGTCTTCAGCTCTGCGGCGGTGCTGGGCCTGGTGGCCTACCTCTTCGCCCGGGCCTTCCGGCTTCCCACCACCAGCTTCGTGGTGCCGGGCTTCATCCCGCTGGTGCCCGGCGTCACCGTCTACCGCGCCATCCTGGGTGTGGTGCAGGGGGATACGGTGGGTTCCTTCCGCCTCTTCTACGACGCCCTTCTCGCGGCGGGTGCCATCGCGGCCGGCATCGCCCTCAGCACCGCCATCGTACGGAGCTTCCGGAGGCCGCTGGCGTGACAGCAGGGCTGCCAGCGGATCGCACCGAAGGGGACCTCGCGAGGTGAGGGGGCATGCGGGCCACCGCCGGTGGCGTGACGCTGCACTACACCGAGGTCGGGGAAGGGGTGCCGGTCCTGGCGCCCCACGGCGCGCCGGGGCTCCTGGACCACACGTACCTTCGGCAGGCACTGGAGCCACTGGGGCTGCCGATCCACTGGGTGCTCTGGGACCACCGGGGCAGCGGGCGGTCCGAGGAGGGGCTCCTGGAAGCCATCAGCCACCGGCAGCTGGTGGACGACATGGAATCGCTGCGGGAGAGCCTCAATCTGGGCCAGCCGGTCCTCTTCGGGCACTCCTACGGCGGCTTCTTCGCCCTGGAGCACGCCCTCCGCTGCCCGGGCCGCGCCTCGGCCCTGATCCTCTGCAACACGGCCCCCAGCTACCGCTTCTTCGACGAGTATCTGGCCAACGTGAGGCGCCACGTGCCCCAGGACGCATGGAGCCGCCTGACGGACGCCGCGCTCGAGGGTCCCCAACCGGCGCTGGCCGGCGAGCTCGCCCGGGTCTTCGGGGCGCTCCTCTTCGCCCGGACGGACGTGGAGCGGGCCCGCCGTCTGGTGGAGGGGTCGCTGCCGCACCCGGCCGTCTCCCGCCGCCTCGCCCGAGAGACCATGAGGCAGTACGACCTGGAGCCCCGGTTGCACGAGGTGCGCTGCCCCACCCTGGTTCTGGGGGGCCGCCACGACCGGGTCTGCGCGCCCCGCTTCGCCGAGGTGATGGCGGCCGCCATCCCGGGGGCGAAGCTGGTCCTCTTCGAGGGGAGCGGCCACATGCCCATGGTGGAGGAGCCGGACCGGTTCGCCCACGCGGTGCGAGCCTTTCTGGACGAGCACAGGCTGCTGGACTGAAGGAGCCCAAGCTACCAGGGTCCGGGAGCCTACCAGGTTTCCCGGGGCGCCGGCCACGGATCGTCCACCTGGGTCCAGAGCATGGGCGAGCCCTGGCCGGTACCCAGGCGGACGGCCTGCACGGGAATGGGCTCAGGGAGCTCAAGGACCGCCAGGCCCCGATCCCCGGTGAAGGTGAGCCGCCCGCCGTCGATGACCTGGTCGCCGGCCTGCAGCCACAGGTGGTAGCCCTGGTCCGGTGCGTCCGGTGGCCAACCCCGGCTGGCCACCATGACGTAGAACGAACCGTCGGAGACCCGACAGAAGGCCACCTTGCCCGCCGGATCCGACCCGGCGCCCTCGAGGGCGAAGACCCGGGGTGCCACGTACTCCGGCGCGAAGAGGACCTCCTGCAGCGCCTCCAGCTGGGCGACAAGGGCGTCCTCGGAATGCGACCCGCCGGGCTTCCATGTTTCGAGCACAAGACGGCCGTTGGCGGCCAGGCTGGCCAGCAGGAGCAGGATGGCGGCGGCCCGCCAGCGGCCCCAGCGGGCGAAGAGGCCGCGGCGTCGGGGTGCGTCGCCTGGGGGGCGCTCGGCGGCGCCGGGCCCGCGGTGGTCCTGAGGGCCGCCGCGCCGCCCCGCAGGTACCCGTCGGACGAGGAAAGGCCGGCGTGGCGGACCTGCCCGGCCGGGGTGGCAGGGCCAGCCGGGGTGCCGCCACCTTCGGCGCACAGCGCTTCCATCACCCGCACCTTCAGGTCCGGGGGCGGTGCGGTGGCCTCCTCCAGCACGAGCCCGCCCAGGCTCTCGCGGGAATGACGTAGGAAGCCCCGGCAGGATGGACAGCGGTCCACGTGGGCCAGGAGGGCGGCGGTGGGCTGGAAGTCGGGATCGTCCAGCGCCAGGAGGGCCAGATCATCCCGGTAGCGCTGGCACTCAAGCTCCATCCCGCCCACCCCCTTCCCAGAAGACGCGGTTCAGTCGTTCGAGGCCGAGTCGGATGCGGCTCTTCACCGTACCCAGGGGGAGGTCCAGCATCTGCGCGATCTCCCTGTGGCTGAGCCCCCGCAGGTACGAGAGGTGGAGGATGTCCCGGTAGACGGGGCTCAACCGGTCCAGCGAACGGTGGACCGCCTCCCGCAGGAGACGGCGCTCCACCACCTCGGCGGGCTGGAGCTGCGCGTCGTCCTGCGGCTCGGGGACCCCGTCCAGGTGTACCTCCCATCGCCGTCGCCTCCGCAACAGGTCCTGGGTGCGGTGGCGGGCGATGCCGAAGAGCCAGACCCGGCCGCTGCCCCGCTCACGCCGGAAGTCCACCGCCGATCGCCAAACGGAGAGGAAGGTGTTTTGGACAATCTCCTCGGCCAGGGAGGGATCGCCCGTCTGGCGGAGCGCATGGCCGTAGACGGCGGGGGCGTAGCGGTCGTAGACGCGCTCGAACGCACCCTCGTCGCCTCGGGCCACGGCTTCCAGGAGCGCCTCGTCGCTGGGCGGATCGTCACCGGCCCAGACCGTCGTGCGTTCGGCCGCCGGGTCGCCGGGCAGACCCTGGCAGCCATCCCGCGGCTTCACGCGTCCACCGCCTGCCTCCGGCCCCGCACCCCTCGGGTCCCGACACCCCTTTGCCGCACCTCACCTCTATCTGCGCCGGCCGGCGGAAGATGGATCACCCGCCGGCCGGCCATCCTTCAACGCATGCTGTGGGACGGATCGATCTACGAGACGGGGTCGATCTGGGCGCGCTGGAGCTTGCCGGAGAAGTCGACGTAGATGGCCTTCCACTCGGTGTAGACCTCGAGGGCGGCGATCCCGGCCTCCCGGTGGCCGTTGCCCGTGCCCCGCACCCCGCCGAAGGGGAGCTGAATCTCGGCGCCGATGGTGCCGGCGTTGACGTAGCAGATGCCGCTGGAAAGATCCCGCATGGCTCGGAAGGCCTTGTTCACGTCCCGGGTGTAGAGGGCGCTGGAGAGACCGTAGGGCACGCGGTTGTTCACCTGCACCGCCTCTTCCAGGCTGTCCACCGTGATCACCGAGAGGACGGGGCCGAAGATCTCCTCCTGGGCAAGGCGCATGTCGGGCCGGACGCCGTCGAAGATGGTGGGGCGGAAGAAATGGCCTCTGGCCAGGTCGCCCTCGGCCGCGGGCTCACCGCCCACCACCAGGCGGGCGCCCTCCTCCTTGCCGATGCGGACGTACTCGCCCACCTTCTCCACCGCCGCCCGGTTGATCAGGGGTCCCACGTCGGTGGAAGGATCCAGCCCGTCCCCGAGCCGGAGGGCCTGCACCCGGGCGACGAGCTTCTCCAGGAGCTGACCGTGCACGGGCCGCTCCACGATCACCCGGCTGCAGGCGGTGCAACGCTGGCCCGTGGTGCCGAAGGCGCTCCAGACGATACCCTGCACGGCCAGGTCCAGGTCCGCATCGGCCAGGACGGTGATGGCGTTCTTGCCGCCCAGCTCCAGGTGGACCCGTTTCAGCTTGGGGGCGGCCACCTCCTGGACGTGCCGGCCCATCTCCAGGGAGCCGGTGAAGGAGATGAGGTCTACGTCCGGGTGGTTGAGGAGCGCCTCGCCCACCTCGGAGCCGGGGCCCGTCACCAGGTTGAGCACCCCGGGGGGCAGCCCCGCCTCCTCCAGGATCCGCACCAGCTCGTAGGCCAGGATGGGGGTTTCGCTGGCGGGCTTGAAGATCGCGGTGTTGCCGGCCACCAGGGCGGGCATGAGCTTCCAGGTGGGGATCGCCATGGGGAAGTTCCAGGGGGTGATGGCGGCCACGACCCCCACCGGATCCCGCACGGACATGGCCCACTTGTCGGGATGCTCGGCCGGCACCGTCTGGCCCGCGAGGCGCCGGCCCTCGCCCGCCATGAAGTAGGTCATGTCGATGCCTTCCTGGACGTCGCCCCGGGCCTCGGCCAGGACCTTGCCCATCTCCCGGGTCATCATCCGGGCCAGCTCTTCCTTCCTCTCCACCATCATCTGGGCCGCCCGGAAGAGGATCTCGGCCCGCCGGGGCGCGGGGTAGAGGCGCCAGCGGTCGAAGGCCCGCCGGGCTGCGGCCACCGCCTCCTCCGCCTCCCGGGCACCGCCCTTCACCACCTGGCCCAGGACCTCACCGGTGGCGGGGTTGCGGTCCTCCGTGCGGGCGCCGCTGGCCGCCTCCACCCAGCGGCCGTCGATGTAGTTGCGGTAGACGTCCAAGCCCTTCCCCTCCCCGTATCTGTAAAGTCGGAACGCCGGGCCTGCCCGCCGTGGGCGCCGGGTCTGCCGGTCCAGCACCGGCACGGCACGCTCCATCTCATTCTTCTGGAAGGGCGGCGGGACTTCCTGTGGCGCCTCCGGGTCTGGCTGGATCAGACCCCTTGCGCTAGAATGGCAGCACGCCGGACGGTGGTGCCCGGCGAGGAGAGGGAGGGTGGATCGCCGTGCAGGAGGAACCCGTCGGGCACGTGGTGAGCGGAGAGACCCCGTCGCTCGAAGCGGCCCAGGTGGTCCTGGTGTACGTGACCGCGCCCACGCCGGACGAGGGCGAACGCATGGCCCAGAGGCTGGTGGAGGAACGCCTGGCGGCGTGCGTGAACGTGGTCGGGGGCGTCGCTTCCTTCTACTGGTGGGAAGGGCTGGTGCAGCGGGAAGGCGAGGTCCTGCTGCTGGTGAAGACCCGCGCGGCCGTCCTGGAGCGCCTGGTGGCGCGGGTACGTGAGCTCTCCAGCTACGAGGTTCCGGCCAGCTCGGCCCTGCCCGTGGTAGGCGGGAACCCGGAGTACCTGCGCTGGGTGGTGCGGGAGGTCCGCGCCTAGTGGTCCGGACGGCGACCCCCGAGCCTGCCCCGCAGTGGACCGCTTGGATCGACGGCTCGTCCGGCGCGCCCGAGGAGAAACTGGCCCTTGAGGAGGCCCTTCTCCAGCGGGTGGCGGCGGGCCGCCTGGGCGCGGTGGCGCGGGTCTGGCTCAACGGACCCAGCCTGGTGCTGGGGCGCTTCGAGGCCAGGAGGCTCCAACGGCGCGGCGGGCTGCCGGCCGACTTTCAGGGCGCGCCGGTCCTGGTGCGCGCTTCAGGCGGCAGCGCGGTGCCCCATGGGCCGGACGAGCTGAACGTCACCCTCTGCTACCCTGTACCGCACGTTCCGGCGGCGCCCGAGCCGGGGTACCGGTTGCTCTTGAAGGGCCTGCAGCAGGCCCTTCGACGGGCGTACGGGGTGGAGGCAGGGGAAGGCGCGGTACCGGGCAGCTTCTGTGACGGCCGGTTCAACCTGGTGGTGGAGGGCCGGAAGCTGGCTGGGACGGCCCAGGCCCAGCGCCGGGGGGCCGTGCTGGTCCACGCGACGCTGATGGTTTCCGGCCGGGGCGTGGACCGGCTACGGCAGGTGGCCGCCTTCTACGAGGCCGCTGGTGATCCGGGCTCGTGGAACCCCGAGAGCGTGGCCAGCGTCTCGGAAGTCCTGGGCAGGGCGGTGACCCCTCAGGATCTGATGGTACCTGTGCTGGACGCTCTCATCGGTGGAGAGACCGGGGTCGCGGCAGGTGCCGCGAGGCTCGGCGGCGAACTATGAGCCCAACGCGCTGAGAGCGACGCGGTAGGGGGAGAGGTTGCATGGCCGAAGCTGTCTGCCCGCGCTGTGGGAAGCCCGCGAACCGTTGCCTGTGCGACGTGCTGTTGGTGGCCCGGAACCTGGGGGCGGCCATCTACCGTGTGGAGCCCGAGAACATCCTGGTGGTGATCGTCCCGCTCGAGAAGGCGGTTGTCCGGGATGGGGCACCGCCGGGCTTTCCGCGCCTGGTGACCTACTGCGTCGATGCCGTGGTGGAGGGTGCGGCCGTCTTCGACGAGCCGGCGGACGCATCGACCGTGGACGACGAGCTTCTGTACCGGATGGGCCCGTCCGAGGACAGGGGCCGGGTGGCGGGGGTCATCGCCGAGCTCCTGGCAGGCGAGGAGCCTCCTGAGGCCCGTCCGGCCAGGGCGGGGAGCTAAGGACCTCCCGTCGCCGGCCGCCTTTCGGCCACGACCGGAGCACGATGCCCAGGTCACGCCGGACCTCGAGCCCAGGGGTGGAAAGGACGAGCGTCTATCCACACGCACTGGTTGGCCCTGCTGCTCGTGGCGCTCTCAAGCCTGGCTACGCTGGCGGGTAGCCTGGTGGCCGTGCGCGTGGCACCCTTGAGACCGGATCGCATGGCCCATCTCCTCGCAGGCGTGGCCGGCTTCCTCTTGGCGGCCGCCTTCCTGGATCTGATCCCCCACGTGGCCGAGGAGGCCGGGGCCCGGTGGCTCCCCTTCGTCTTCGTGGGGTACCTGCTGGTCTACGCCGCGGAAAGCCTCTTCCCGGCCCACCTGCACCCCGATGAGCACGCCGAACACCGGCCCGCGGGGAACGCCGCCCGGAAGGCCCGGGGCGGACGGGGATCCCGGGGGGGTCTTCCATCCGGCGGACCTGCCGCCTTTTTCGCTGCGCTGGGCGGCCTCTCGGTGCACGCCTTCTTCGACGGCGTCGCCTTGATGGGAAGCTTCGCCGCCGGGCTCTCCAGCGGGGTGCTGGTGCTTCTGGCCGTCACCTTCCACAAGTTTCCGGTTGGCTTCAGCCTCGGCGCCCTGGGCAGGGGCGGGGCCCGGAGCGGTTCGCTCGCGGGCTGGTCCGGAGGGGTGCTGGCCCTGGCGACCCTGATAGGGGCGCTCACGGTGCTCCTGCTGGGAAACCTGGCCGCCGGCGCCGAGCCCGGTCTGCTACCCCTGGCCGCAGGGGCCCTCATCTACATCGGCGCGACGGACATGATCCCCGCCAGCCACGGCGAGACCGGGCGGGCCCAGGGGGTCTACTCCCTCCTGGGAGCCATCGCCTTCTACCTCTCGCTGCTCCTGGTGCGCTCGGCAGGATTGGGCTGACCGCCGAAGAGCCGTCCCTGGTCGAGCGCGGCGGCGATCTCGCGGGCGGTGCTCCAGCGGCTCCGCACCACCGGCGGGAAGCATCCCTCCCGCCGGTACCACTCCTCCAGGAAACGTTTCACCCGGGGTTCTCCCGGATAGCCCCAGCCCACGTCACCATAGGCTTCCCGCAGGGCGTCCAGCTCCCGGTCGCGGGTCACCTTGGCCAGGATGCTGGCCGCCCCCACGATGGGGTAAGTCTGGTCCGCCCGGTTCTCGCCCACGAGAGGAAGAGGCCTGCCCACCCGATGCTCCAGCGCCTCCAGGAAGCGGGCGATCCCCCGGGGTGGGGCGGGCACGTCGAGGAAAATGCGGTCGGCGGGCCGCTCCCCGATGAGGGCGGCGAAGGCCTCCAGCTCCAGGCGGGTGAGGGTGTCGTCCTGGATCCGCTCGGGCGGCACCAGCACCACGCGGCTGTGGAACGCCACCGCCTCGATGCGGGCCAGCACCGCGGCCCGCTGCTCCCGGGGCACCTGCTTGGAATCCCTCGCGCCCAGGGCTGCGAGTTCCTCCGCCCGCCCGGCGGGAACCCAGACCGCGGCCACGGCCATGGGGCCGATCACCGAGCCCCGACCCGCCTCGTCCAGACCGAGCCACGTTTCCAGACCGCTCATCCCCCAGGTGCGTCCATCAACCCGCTCAAAACGCTCTGCCACCTGCTTCGCCAACGGGGGGCCGGCTCCTGGGCTTCGGGGCCGGAGGGGCGCCGCGCGTGCGCGTCGCCGCCGCGGGCTTGCCGGTGGCACGGTGCGTGGCGAGGCGCCCCACTGAACCCGGTGGCTTCCCGCTCGTATCCCCCGGCAGGAGGTGAGGCTCGTGCGGCTCGGGATCGCGGCCGACACCACGGCGGCCTTTCCGCAGGAGGTGCTGGAGGCCAACGGCATCACGCTGGCGCCGGTGGGGTTGGTCATCGACGGAGAAGTCTACCGGGACCGGTTGGACCTGACGGCGGAGGCCTTCTACGAGATGCGGCCCCACCTGAAAGAGCTGCCCACCACCACGGGGGTCAGCCCGGGCGACTACCTGCGGGCCATGGAGGATCACCTACCCGGGGTGGACGGGGTGCTCGTGCTCAGCCCGGCCCGCAAGCTGAGCGTGACCTACACCTCGGCCGTGCAGGCGGCGGAAGCCTTCAGCGAACGACACCCGGAGGTGCCCGTGGCCGTGATCGATACGGAAACGGCCGCAGGGGGTGAGGCGGTCCTGGCCCTGGAGGCCGCCCGGTACGGGCGCGAGGCGGAGAGCCTGGAACAGGTGGCGGAGCACGTGCGGCGCCTGGTGCCCAGGGCGCGCACCTACATGGTCCTGAGCACCCTGAAGTACCTGGTGCACATCGGAAGGGCGGGCAAGGCCGCCGCCCTCGCCGCGAGCGCGCTGCAGGTGAAGCCGGTGCTCCGCCTGGGCCAGGAGTTCGAGCCGGCGGCCAGGCCCATGGGATGGCGGCAGGGCCTGGACGAGCTGGTCCGGCGGGTGGAGATCGAGGCCCCGGGGAAGGGAAGACTCTACGTCGCGGTCAACCACGTCCGGGCCCCCGAGCGGGCGGACTCCCTCATCGCCGAGATCCGCCAGCGGTTCGATCCGGACACCGTCCTCAGCACCGACCTGAGTCCCGTCCTGGGCTACGTCCTGGGGGACGGCTCCATCAGCCTCGGTTTCCTGCGGGTGGAGTAGGAGTGGCGCCCAGGCCGCCGAAACCACTCTCTGCCATTGACCGAATCGTTGTATGGAGGTGGACGGCGGTGGAGGGAGTCGTTCTGATCCGGAACGGCCTGGACGCATCCCGCTCGACGCTCCTCAGGATCCTGCGCGGCGGGGCGACCGACGGGGCCATCCCAGAGGTCCCGCGCGACCCGTTGCGCTGGCGCCCCGCCCCCGGTTCCCACAGCGTGGGCGAGCTGCTCTGGCACGTCGCCGACGTGGAGGACAAGTGGGTGACCGAAAGGGTCCTCGGCCAAAGCTACCGGCCCCGCTACCAGACCCGCCCCTTCGACCCCGAGGCGGTGCTGCCGCCCTGGACGGACCTGATCCGCTACCTGGAAGAAAGCCGCGCCCAGACCCTGGACGCGCTGGAGAAGATGGGCGAGCCCGCCCTCAACCGACCCGTCGAGTTCCTCCGGCGGACCACCACCCTGGGCCAGGTCTACACCACCTTGATCCACCACGAGGGCTACCACACCGGCCAGATCGCCCACATCCTGGGGCTCATCCGGCGGGCGGGGTGGTGAGCTCCGCCCGGTGCCCGAGCAGACGCCGTTCCTGGCGCGGTGGGGTGGGCTGGCGTGGGGTGCGGAGCCTTGCGGGTGAGGGTCGCGCGATCTCTGAGAACCACACCGCCCCGCACGGCGCACAGTATGAGAGGCATCCCCAGGGAGGCGAACGGCATGGCGACGGAGACCCGTTCGTTTCGGCACGTGGTGGTGGGGGGAGGCTTCGCCGGCGAGCACGCCGTCCGGGGCATCCGGAAGCTGGACCCCGAGGGTTCCATCGCCCTCTTCAGCCTGGAGCCGCACCCGCCCTACCAGCGCCCGCCCCTCTCCAAGGGCCTCTGGCTGGGAGGGTCGGAAGAGAAGCTCCCCCTCCGCAAGGAAGGGTACGGAGAGGTGGGTGTGGAGCTCTTCCTGGGTACCGAGGTGGCCCATCTGGACCGGGCGGCGCACACGGTCACCGACGTGTCCGGGCGCGTCTTCCGTTACGAGAAGCTCCTCCTGGCCACGGGCGGCCGGGTGAAGCAGCTTCCCTTCGGCGAGGATCGGATCCTCTACTACCGCACCCTCGACGACTACCACGCGCTGCGGCGTCGCACCGAGGCCGGCGAGCGGTTCGTGATCATCGGGGGCGGCTTCATCGGGGCGGAGCTGGCGGCCGCGCTCGCCCAGAACGGGAAGCAGGTACGGATGGTCTTTCCCGAGGCAGCGGTGCTGGAGCGGGTGCTGCCCGGCGATCTGGCCCGTTGGGTGACGGGCTATTACCGGGAGAAGGGCGTCGAGGTGCTGGCCGGAGACGCGCCCGTGGCCGTGGAGCCGGTTGGCGGGAGCTCCGCGACCGGGCGGTCCCGGGTGCGGTTGAAGAGCGGCACCAGCCTGGAGGCGGACGGGGTGGTGGCCGGCATCGGCATCCGCCCCGACACCCGCCTGGCCGAGGAGGCGGGGCTCCGGGTGGACGACGGCATCGTGGTGGACGGCTTCCTCCGCACCGAGGACCCCGACGTCTTCGCGGCGGGCGACGTGGCCCGCTTCCCCTACGCTGCCCTGGGCCGCCTGGCGCGGGTGGAGCACGAGGAGAACGCCATCCGCCAGGGCGAGACGGCCGGCGTGAACATGGCTGGCGGATCCGAGCGGTACGACCTCTCGCCCATGTTCTACTCGGACCTTTTCGACCTGGGCTTCGAGGCCGTGGGCGACCTGAGCTCCCGCCACCGCACCGAGGCCCTCTGGAAGGAGCCTTACCGCGAGGGCATCGTCCACTACCTGGAGGGCGACCGGGTCGTGGGGATCCTGCTCTGGAACGCATGGGGCCGGCTGGACGAGGCCCGGGAGGTGCTGGGCAGCATCCGGAGGCTCTCGCTGGACGGGGCGTGAACGCGCCCGGAAGGGGGAAGCCGTGGTGAGCGCAAAGAGGAAGCCCGCAGGAAAGGACGGCCGAGCCACGACCTCAAGGAAGCGGCGACGGTCTCCGGTCCAGGTCCGGAACACCTGGCTCATGGTTGGAGGCGCGGCAGCCCTGGTGGTGACAGGCCTTGTGGTCTGGAGGCTGGGTGCAGGCAGTCCCCCGGTTCCCGCACTCGCGGCCGTGGAAAACGTACCCGTCGAGGGGCGCCAGCACGTCCCGGCAAGCGTTTCCCCTGAGTATCGCAGCCTGCCGCCCACCTCGGGGCCCCACTACGACGGCGTTGCCCTTCCGGGCTTCCACGAGACCCTGCCGCAGCTGGGCCTCCTGGTTCACAACCTCGAGCACGGGCACGTGGTGATCTACTACCACCCCGACGCCCTGAGCGACGAGGTCGCGGAGCACCTGCAGAAGCTGACCCGGTGGTACACGGGCCCGTGGGACGCGGTGTTGGCCGTGCCCTGGCGGGACGACCCCGAGCACCCGCTGATCCTCACCGCCTGGGGGAAGAGGCTGCCGTTACGGGCTTACGACCGCGCCGCCGTGGACGCCTTCGTGGACGCGTACCGAGGCCGGGGCCCCGAGCACCCCGTTCGGTGAGAAGGCGGGACCGCCGGGCTGCGCCGGTGAGAGCCCCGCCGCCCCTGACACGGAACCCAGGCGCTTTGGGGCGCTGCTCGCCGGCGGATCCGCGGGGCCCCTCAGCCGGCCCGTGCCACCGGAGTCCGGCCCTCCCGGCCCATGGCCATCTCCACGAACAGGCGGTGCAGTCGCAGGTCGGGCGTGAGCTCAGGGTGGAAGCTGCCGGCCAGCAGCCGGCCTCGCCGGACCAGGACGGGCTCCTCGGCATGGCGGGCCAGCACCTCCACCCCGTCGCCCACCCAGGCGACCCGGGGCGCTCGGATGAAGACGCCCGGGAAGGGTTCGGGTCCGAGCACGGGGATCTCGAGGGGTGCCTCGAAGGAGGCCACCTGCCGCCCGTAGGCGTTGCGGCTCACCCGGAGGGGAAGGAGTCCCAGCGCCCTCGGATCCCGGGGGTCGGGGGGCTCGATGCCGTCGCTCAGAAGGATCATACCGGCGCAGGTCCCGTAGAGCGCACCGCCCTCGGCGGCGAAGGCCCGGAGGGCTTCGGGCCAGCCGTCGCGCCGGCCCAGGCGCTCGTGCGCGGTGCTCTCGCCTCCGGGAAGGATGAGTCCTGCCAGACCCTCCAGCACCGAGGGTGAGCGGACGGGGACCGCCTCGGCCCCCGCCGCCCTCAGATGCGCCAGGTGCTCTCCCACCGATCCCTGCAAGGCCAGGACGCCCACGCGGGGCCGGATTCCGAACCGGTCGCCCGCCTCGGACGTCGCCGACCGTCCATCCTGGGACACCCTCACCACCCCCGCCCCTGGATCCGCTCCGCCTCGGCCATGCGGCTCGTGTCCAGGCCGGGCATCGCCTCGCCCAGGCCCCGGGAGACCTCGGCCAGCACCGCAGGCTCGTCGTAGTGGGTGCACGCCTCGACGATGGCCCGGGCGCGGGCCGCCGGGTTCTGGGACTTGAAGATGCCTGAGCCGACGAAGACGCCGTCCGCCCCGAGCTGGCGCATGAGCGCCGCGTCCGCCGGGGTGGCGATGCCGCCGGCCGCGAAGTTGACCACCGGCAGCCGGCCTTCCTCGGCCACCCGCACCACCAGCTCGTAGGGCGCCCCCAGCTCTTTGGCCGCCGTCATCAGCTCCTCCCGGGGAAGCCGGGTAAGGCGGCGGATCTCGTCCTGCACGGTGCGCATGTGCCGGACGGCCTGCAGCACGTCGCCGGTGCCTGCCTCGCCCTTGGTGCGGATCATGGCGGCGCCCTCGCCGATGCGGCGGAGCGCCTCGCCCAAATCGCGGGCCCCGCAGACGAAGGGCACCTTGAAGGCGTGCTTGTCGATGTGGAAGCGCTCGTCGGCGGGGGTGAGGACCTCGCTCTCGTCGATGAAGTCGACGCCCAGGGCCTCGAGAATCTGCGCCTCTACGAAGTGGCCGATGCGGACCTTGGCCATCACCGGGATGGTCACCGCCTCCATGATGGCGGTGATCACCGTAGGGTCGGCCATGCGGGCGACTCCGCCCTGAGCCCGGATGTCGGCGGGCACCCGCTCCAGGGCCATGACGGCCACCGCGCCCGCCTCCTCGGCGACCTGGGCCTGCTCGGGGGTGGTGACGTCCATGATCACCCCACCCTTCAGCATCTGGGCGAGGCCCGACTTGACGGTGAAGGTGCCCGTGCGGGCGGCAGCGTCCTCGGTGGCCTGACCAGCGGGCACGGGCTCGTGCGATGCCATGGGACTCTCGTCTCCTTGAGGCCGGAGGGCAGGGCAGTGGGCGGATCCGCAGAACACGGAGGCCGGGACCGGCGGTCCGGGCGGGTCCATCGAAGAGGTCCCGTCGGAAGGCAATCCCAGCCGGGAGGCGGGTCGAAGGGGCGGCGGGCAGGCTGCGGAGAGCCTGCCGAAGCCGTGGGACCCTCGCCCAGTCGGACTGTACCGTCGGTTCCGGGTTCGCACCGGATCACGCGTTGAGGCGGATGGACTCGTCCCGCCGCTCCTCGTGGTCGGGTCGCGGACGACCCTGCCGCGAAAGCCTGCGGGCATCACCACCGGTCGGGAATCGGGAGCCTTCGCCCGTGTGGGAGGCACCCTCACCCTGCCCCGAAGGCCATGAATTGTCGCCGGTATCCGCGGGACGGACCCACGGAGCCGGCACCCTGATTCTAGCGCTCAGCCCGCCGGCTGACAATGGGCACCTCACCGTTCGGAACCCTCCACGGCCAGATCGACATCGCTTCCTGATGGCCGCCCCCTGGGCGATGGGCGGAAAGCCCCTCGCCCAGGAGGGCCACCACCACGACGGCCACGAGCCGAGCGAATCGAACGAACACGTGCCTCACTCCTTAGCACACGCGCGTCAACGGAATCCCACAGGGATCTGGGACATACCGAGAGAGCCACCCTCTGCTGCAGAGGAACCGTCAGCGCAGCACCACCAGCCGGCCTTCGGACAGCAGGCCCCCTCCGGGTAGCATCACCTGGTAGAAGTAGAGGCCCGAGGGGGCCGGCGCACCGTCGAGGGTGGTGAGGTTCCAGGTATGGATCCCCCGGCCCGCGGACAGCGCGGCCCAGTGGATGCACTTCCCCGTCACGGTGTGCACCTCCAGCAACGCCGGGTGGTCGAGGTCCAGGTGGAAGTGGACGGCCTCTCGAAAGGGCGAAGGACCGTGGGTCACGGGAACTGCGGGTTTCACGATCAGAACCGCACCTCCAGCGAAAGCCGGTGGGTACCGCCCAGCAGCGGCGGCTGCTCGTAGGCGTACTGGACCGAGACGGACCCCAGGTCCAGCCCCAGTCCGCCGGTGTAGGTCACGTGGTTCAGCCGGAGCTGCTCCTCCCAGCGCAGCCCTGCCCGCAGGGTGACGAAGGACGCCGTCCGGTACTCGGCCCCCACCCGGAGGGGGCCGGGGAGCTCCTGGTCCAGAGCTACGGTCAGGCGCTCGGCCGCGTAGGCCAGCCCGAGGACGACCGCAGGATCGAACGCATCGGAGCTTCCGGTGCTGTAGCGCATCCGCCCTCCCAGGTTCCGGAAGGTCAGCCCCAGCCGGTAGGGGGTGCCGGGCGGAGAGGAGAGGATCCCCGCGTCCAAGGCGAACCCCGAGCCCGTCTCGCTTCCCAGGGCCTGATGGTCGTACTTGAGGGAGAGGGCGAGGTGGTCCGCAGGGTTGAAGGCATGGGCGTAGGACAGGATCAGGAGCTGCTCGGAGGCTGCAAGGTCGGGCCCCGAAGGGTTGCCCATGGGATCGGTGGCCGGGATGTCGTCAACCCGGTAGCTCAAGTAGGCGGCGCCGAAGCCGGGCCAGGCGACGCCCAGGGCGTAGCTGTCGAAGAGGCCGAAGGGGCTGGCGTAGAGGGAGGTGAGCTGAGCGGTCCGGAGGGTGGCCAGGCCGGCGGGGTTGTAGTAGAGGGCATTGGCGTCGTCGGCCAGGGCGGTGAAGGCGCCGGCCATGCCCAGGGGCCGGGCGCCGAGGCCGAAGGCGGTGAGGGGTGCGGTGCCCGAGGGATCCTGCGCCCGCGCAACTGCGGGAAACAGCAGCGAGAAGAGCAGCAGGGCACCCAGGATTCTGATGGCGATCATGCGGCTGCTTGCCATGAGCGCCCACCTCCTTTTGTGGGTGTGCACCGTCATCGACTCCCATCCGTGAACTCGCGTGAAGCTCCCAAGAGGTGAGCTCGTCGTGCCGGAGGTTGCTTACCGAATCACCAACAGCTTTCCAACTGGAGAGCGAGATCCGTCGCTTCGCACCACGAGGTACAGGTAGACGCCGTTGGCGAGCGGGCGCCCATCGTCGCCTGTGAGGTTCCACGCGAGGTCCCGAGTTCCGGAGGGCACCTCCTGGTGCCAGGCCAACCGGCCGGAGGCGGCGTAAACGTAGAGAGTGCCTCCGACATCGGGCCCGAAGTGGAAGGTGACGGTGCTCGAGGCCGGGCTGGGGCCGTGAGCGACCTCCTCGGAGCGCACGGCCGTGAGAGTGACGGTGTCTGGGGCGCTGTCGCTGGTCCCGTCGTTCACCACGAGCTGGACCACGTAGTCGCCCGCCAGGTCGGGGGTGAAGGAGGGCGTCGCCGTGCTGGCACCGGCGAGGGTGGCGGTGCTCCCGGCAGGCTGAGAGGTGAAGGACCAGGCGTAGGTGAGCGGGTCGCCCTCGGGGTCCGAGGAACCCGAGCCGTCGAGGGTGACGGGCGCGCCCAGGGGGACCGGTCGATCCGCCCCGGCGTTGGCCGAAGGGCGGAAGTTGACCTGGGAAGGAACCGGGCGGTCGATCAACGTGCCGTCGCCCAGTTGCCCGCTGTCGTTGCTTCCCCACGCCCAGAGGGTTCCATCGCTCTTGAGCGCCAGGCTGTGCCTCGTCCCGCCGGCGATGGCCACGGGGTCGGTCAGGCCGCTCACCTGGACGGGCGTGCTGCGGTTGGCCGTTGATCCGTCGCCCAGCTGGCCATAGACGTTGGATCCCCACGCCCAGACGCTCCCGTCGTTCCTGAGGGCCAGGTTGTGGAAGGACCCGCTGGCAACGGCGGCGACGCTGGTGAAGAGGCCTGTCCCACCCGGTCCCTTCACCTGCACGGGTACCCCGCTGGTGGTGGTCGTCCCATCCCCCAGCTGGCCGGCGCCGTTGGATCCCCACGCCCAGACCGTCCCGTCGCTCTTGAGCGCCAGGCTGTGGCTGGTGCCGCCAGCAAGTTCGGCGGCGTTGGTCAGGAAACCGGTCCCACCTGCTCCCTTCACCTGCACGGGTACCCAACTGTTGGTGGTCGTCCCATCCCCCAGCTGGCCGGAGGAGTTGTCTCCCCACGCCCAGACCGTCCCGTCGCTCCTCAGCGCCAGGCTGTGGAAACCTCCAGCGGCGATGGCGATGATGTCGATCAGGACACCCGTTCCGCCGGGCCCTTTCACCTGCACCGGCGTTGAGTGGTCGGTCTGCGTACCGTCCCCCAATTGGCCGTAGAAGTTGTATCCCCAGGCCCAAACGGTCCCGTCGCTCTTCAACGCCAGGCTGTGGAAGACTCCAGCAGCGACGGCTACGATACCGGACAGGCTACCAACCTGGACTGGGGTCCGGCGATCGGCGGTCGTGCCGTCGCCCAGCTGGCCGAGAAAGTTGCCTCCCCACGCCCAGGCGGTTCCGTCGCTCTTCAGCGCCAGACTGTAGGATTGCCCACCGGCAACGGCGACGAGGCCGCTCAAGCCGCTTACTTGGACGGGCGTGCGGTGGTAGGTGGTCGTCCCGTCTCCGAGTTGGCCGTTGCTGTTGCTTCCCCACGCCCAAGCCCCTTGACCGTCTCGTAGCGCAAGGCTGTGGTCGTTCCCGCCGTCGAGCACGGTGTCGGCGCTCGCGGTGGGAGCAAAGGTCAGGAGCGTGATCAGGATCAGGCAGGTAAACCAAAGAGAATGCCTCTTCACTCCAGGATCCTCCTTGCCGTCGCTTGCGGCGGGAGACGTCGTCCGTTTCCACCGCGTCCGGAGCGAACTCGGGGCGAGGGAAACGCGTCCGGAGCCTCGCTCGAAGATCATGATGGAGCCCATAGGACCATCTGGTTCGGTCCAGTCCGATGCGGCGCGAGGGTGACGAGGTTGATGGTGACCGTATCGGGATCGCTGTCGCTGGTGCCGTCGTTCACCACGAGCTGGACCACGTGGCGGCCGGGCAGGTCCGGTACGAAGGAGGGCGTCGCCGTGTTGGCGCCCGTGAGGGCTGCAGTACTCCGCGCCCTTGGGGCCGTTGCGCGCCGGCGGCGGACGTTCTGCGGACGCTCCATCAGAACTGCACCCCCAGGGAGATCCTGTGGGTACGGTCCAGCACCGGCGGCTGCTCGTAGGCGTACTGGATGTCGTAGGGGTCGAAGGTGAGGCCGAGCCCCGCGGTGAAGGTGACCCCCTCCGCGGAGCGGAGCCCTGCCCGCAGGGCGACGAACTCGCTTACGGGGTACTCGGCCCCCAGTCGGACGGGCCCGGGCAGGTCCTTGTCCAAGGCCAGCACCAAGTTCCCGAGCCGGTAGGCGCCGCCCAGGACCAGGACGGGGTCGAAGGCATCGGTGCTCCCGGTGGAGTAGCTCACCTGGCCGAGCGCGTTGCGGGCGGTGAGCCCGGCCCGGTAGGGGGCTCCGTCGGGACCCCAGAGAAGCCCCAAGTCCAGGGTGAACCCGGAGCCCGAGACGGTCTCGATGCTCTGGCGATAGTACTTGACGGTCATCCCCAGGTCCACGGGTCCCACCGTCCGGGCGTAGGAGCCCAGGAAGAGCTGCTCGCCCACGCCGAACGTGGAGCCGCTCTCGGCGCCGAACTCGTCTGTGTAGGGGATATTCCCCACCGCGTAGGTGAGGAAGGCTCCGCCGAGGCCCCGCTGGGCGTAGCCGACGGCGAAGGTGCCGAAGAGGCCTCCGTACTGGCTGGCGTAGAGGGAGGTCACCTCGTGGCCTTCCAGGTGGGTGAGGCCTGCGGGGTTGTAGTGGAGGGCGTTGGCGTCGTCGGCGAGGGCGGTGAAGGCGCCGGCCATGCCCAGGGGGCGGGCGCCGAGCCCGAAGGCGGTCAGAGGCGCGGTGCCGGTGGGATCCTGGGCAGCGGCCGAGGGGGCTACTGGGGAAATCCCAAGCGCAAGCGCGAACACCCAGGCGATCAGCGTTGCCGTGAGCGAATGGCGGAGGAACCTCACCGTTGCACCACCAACCTTCCAATCGAGCTGCGCGTCCCATCCTGTCCGACCAGCCGGTAGAGGTAGAGCCCGCTTGCCAGAGGAGCACCGCTCGAGCTGACCAGGTTCCACGTCCGTTGGGTGTCCCCGGCATGCACCTGGGCCGACCAGACCAGCCGCCCGGCGACGTCGTGCACGTACAGCGTCCCGGAGGTGGCGCCTTCGAAGTAGAAGGTGACCGAGCCCGAGGCCGGGTTGGGACCGTGGGTGATCGCGCCGGCGCGGGCCACGGGGGGCGAGTTCGGGAAGATGACCTGGACGGGAGCGTTTCGTCCTGTGGTCGTCCCATCGCCCAACTGGCCCGAGAGGTTGGCGCCCCACGCCCAGACGCTTCCGTCGCCCTTCCTGGCGAGGGCGTGGAAGCCCCCAGCTGCGATCTCCTCGACACCGGAGAGGCCGTTTACCTGGACGGGGGTCAGGCGCTGGGTGCTAGACCCGTCTCCCAACTGCCCGAACGCGTTGTCGCCCCAGGCCCAAAGGGTCCCATCGTTCTTGAGCGCCATCCCATATCCGCCCCCGGCGGAGATGGACGTGATGCCGGTCAAGCCGCTCACCTGGACGGGGGTCCACCGGTCGGTGGTCGTCCCGTCGCCCAGGTGGCCGAAGGTGTTGACCCCCCACGCCCGGACGGTGCCGTCAGAGATCAGGGCGAGGCTGTGTGCGCCCCCGGCGGCAATGGCCGCTACACCCGTCAGGAAGCCCGTCCCGCCTGTGCCCTTCACCTGCACCGGGGTCGTCGCCGGGGCTTTCGTTCCATCGCCCAGTTGACCGGAGCCATTGTCTCCCCAGGCCCAGACGGTCCCGTCACCCTTGAGCGCCAGGCTGAAGTAACCTCCGGCGGCGATGGCGACGGCATCGCTCAGGCCGCTCACCTGCACGGGCGAGAGGCGGCCGGTGATGGAACCGTCGCCAAGCTGGCCGTAGCGGTTGTCTCCCCAGGCCCAGACGGTCCCGTCGCTCCTGAGCGCCACGCTGTGGTAGGCTCCGGCGGCGATGGCGATGACGCCGCTCAGGCTGCTCACCGGAGCAGGCGTCGGGCGGTGGAGGGTCGACCCGTCGCCCAGTTGCCCGTAGTCGTTGTGGCCCCATGCGTACACGCTTCCGTCGCTCCTGAGCGCCATGCTATGGTAGTCCCCGCCCGCGATGGCGGCGACGTCGCTCAGGCTACTCACCTGCGCGGGGGTCGGCCGATCGGTGGTCGATCCGTCCCCCAGTTGGCCGAACTCGTTGTCTCCCCACGTCCAAAGGACAGATCCGTCCCGCAGCATGAGGCTGTGGAAAAGCCCGGCGTCGAGTACGGAGCCGGCCATCGCGTGGGATGGGAGGTTCAAGAGCGCGATCAGGACCACCCCGGTGAACCAGAGAGAGTGCCTCTTCACCCCAGGATCCTCCTTGTTGTTGCTCACGCCAAGAGAAGCCGTCCGCTGGCACCGCGTCCACGGCGACGCGGCCGCGTTCGAGCGTCATCATAGGCCAGGGAGGGTGAAGGAGGGTCTCAATCCTGTCTCAACTTTCCACGACCCGGGGACGCCAGGGAGGCGAAGAGCCCGACAAGGGCGGGGGCGCGCCGCAGGCACGTGTCACCGTAGGATCACCACGCGGCCTTCGGCTACCATGCCCCCTCCGCAGCATGGGGATGGCACGGGATCTGGAGCGGCTCCTCCCTGCGTGCCGGTTTGGAGCCGTTCCGGGGCCACAGCAGGCGCTTCTGGTGCGCTGAACCGCCTTCGAATTCGCGAGGGCGCAGGAATCCCGGAAGGGGGATCCTCCGCCCATTCCCGTTTGCCGGGTCGGGGGATCGCCGAAGGAGGGAAGGAAGACCGCCCCCGCCGTGGTTATACTGCCCAGAGGAAACCTTGGAGGGTCGTGCCATGACCGAAGGGCAGGAAACACGGAAGACCCGGCAGCCCAACCGCCTCGTGCACGAGCAGAGCCCCTACCTGCTCCAGCACGCGTACAACCCCGTGGACTGGTACCCCTGGGGTGACGAGGCCCTGGCCAGGGCCCGGGCCGAGGACCGGCCCATCCTGCTCAGCATCGGGTACTCGGCCTGCCACTGGTGCCACGTGATGGAGCGGGAGTGCTTCGAGGACCCGGAGATCGCCGGCCTCATGAACCGGAACCTGGTCTGCGTGAAGGTGGACCGGGAGGAGCGGCCGGACCTGGACCACGTCTACCAGCAGGCCGCGCAGCTCCTGGGCGCTCAGGGCGGCTGGCCGCTCACCGTCTTCCTCACGCCTCAATGCGTGCCCTTCTACGCCGGCACCTACTTCCCCCCCGCGGAGCGCTTCGGGATGCCCGCCTTCCCCCGAGTGGTGGAGACGGTCTGCCGCATCTACCGGGAGGACCGGGCCAGGGTGGAGCAGGTGGTGGGGCAGGTGCAGGCAGGCCTCCGCATGCTGCAGGACCCCGTCCGGGCGGCCCTGGCGGGGCGAGGGGACGGGGTCCGGCCTCCCGGGCCGGGCAGCGCCCGCGCCCTTGTCGAGCATGCCCTCCGCTGGCTCGACGAGCACGCGGACCGGCAGGAGGGGGGCTTCGGCAGCCAGCCCAAGTTCCCCAACGTGCCGCTGATCCGCCTCTTCCTGGCCGAGGCCCGCTACGGGCAAGAGGGACGGGAGGACCCCCACGTGCGCCACGCCCTCTTGACCCTGGACAAGATCCTGGCCGGAGGCATCCACGACCAGCTGGGCGGGGCCTTCCACCGGTACTCCACGGACCGCCGCTGGCGGGTGCCCCACTTCGAGAAGATGCTCTACGACAACGCCCAGATCCCCCTGGCGCTCCTGGAGGCCTACCAGCTGACGGGCGAGGATCGTTACCGGACCGGTGCCGAGCGGGCCCTGGAGTACCTGCTGCAGGAGATGCGCCACCCCGAAGGCGGCTTCTACACGAGCCAGGACGCGGACGCCGGCGGCGTGGAGGGGGGAACCTTCCTCTGGACGCCCGGCGAGATTCGGGCCGTGCTGGACCCTGACCAGGCCCGCCTGGCCGAGGCCTGCTTCGGGGTGACCTCCCGCGGGGACCTGGAGGGGCGGAGCGTCCTCCACCGGGCGCTGGAACCGGAGGAAGCGGCCCGGCGCTTCGGGCTCCCTGCCGAGGAGGTGGCGCGCCGGCTGGAGGAGGCCCGCCGGCGGCTCCTGGAAGCCCGGGGGAAACGGGTCCAGCCGGAGCGCGACGATAAGGTGCTGGCGGGCTGGAACGGGCTCGCCATCGTCACCTTCGCCCGGGCAGGGGCGGTGCTGGGTGAGGTGCGCTTCGTGGAGGCGGCCCGGCAGGCCCTCGACTTCGTGCTCCGGCACCTGGTGCGGCCCGACGGAGGCCTCCTGCGCAGCTACCGGACACATGCCGCGCCGATTCCGGGTCACCTGGAGGACCACGCCTACCTGGCCTGGGGCTGCCTGGAGCTCTACCAGGCCACCTTCGAGCCGGCCTGCCTTCAGGCGGTGCGAGCGCTGGCGGAGGCCATGGTCGATCGGTTCTGGGACGCCGAGGGCGGAGGCTTCTTCCTCTCCCCGCCGCCCGAGGGGAACGGATCGGGCGATGCGCTGGTCTTCCGGCCGAAGGAGGCGACGGACCAGTCCCTCCCCGCGCCCGCGGCCGCGGCGGGGTGGGCCCTCTTGGCCCTCCACTCGCTCATGGGCGAGGACCGCTGGCGGGAGCTCGCGGGACGGCTGCTCCAGCTCTACCGCCCGCAGATGGCGGAGAACCCATGGGGAAGCGGCAGTCTCCTGCTCCTCCTGGAGGTGTACGAGAGCGGATGGCACGAGGTGACTGTGGCCGCGCCTCCCGGGGCCGGAGCCGGCACCCTGCGGCCCTGGCTGGAGGCGGTGCACGGCCCCTTCGCACCGGATCGGCTGGCCGCGGGAACGGCGCCCCTGCGGCCGATCTTTGGCAGTACGCCCGCCGCGCTCCCCGCCTCCTGGAGCAAGCCCCTGCCCGAGCCGCTGCCGGTCTTGGAGGGTAAGGCGCCGGAGCGGGGCCGGGTCCGGGGGTTCCTCTGCCGCCGCTTCACGTGCACCCCGCCCCTGGCCAGCCCGGAGGAGCTGAGGCAGCGGCTCGCGGGCACGGCCTAGGACTTTCCATCGGGGCGTCTGCAGGGTAGAATAGCCTCTTGGGAGGTGCACCCACCTTGAGTACCCACGAGGATGCCACGGTGCGCATCGAGATCGAGTACTGCACCCAGTGAGGGTACCTGGGCCGAGCCGCCAGTTTGGCGGAAGAGATCCTGGGTCGCTGGAAGAATCGCATTGAAGGCCTCACCCTCCGCCCGTCCCGAGGGGGGCGCTTCGAAGTGTCGGTGAACGGCAAGTCGATCTTCTCCAAGGCTGAGCTGGGGCGGCATGCCGAGGCCGGCGAGGTGGCGGGCCGGTTGGAAGAGCTGATCGGCGCGTCCGAGGGCCATTGACGCGGGTGCCCGCGGGTGGCCCGGAATCCGCTGGCCCGCTCGCGGGATGGAGCCCGCGCATCAGCGCCCGCCAACCGAAAGGAGCGACCTCGCATGCCCGTGAGCGTGCCGTCCAACATCTTTCGCGAGTACGACATCCGGGGTTTGGTGGAGAGCGAGCTGACGCCCCCGGTGATGGAGGTTCTGGGGCGGGCGGCCGCGCGCCGGTTCCGGAGGGAGGGCCAGGAACGGGTGGTGGTAGGGCGCGACAACCGCCTCAGCTCCGACTCCCTGCGAGACGCGCTGGTCCGGGGCCTCGTGTCCGAAGGGATGCGGGTGGCGGACCTGGGCGTGGTCACCACGCCGCTCTTCTACTTCGCCCGGGTGCACTACGGGTTCGACGCGGGCCTGATGATCACCGCCAGCCACAACCCGCCCACCTACAACGGCCTCAAGGTGGCGCTGGGTTTCGCCACCCTCTACGGCGAGCAGATCCAGGAGCTGGGCCGCATGGCCCGCCAGGCGGCGGCCGAGGAGCCGCCACTGGGTGCGGTCGTCTCCGGGGAGGGCCGGGTGGAACACCTGGACCCCTCCGGTGAGTACCTGCGGATCCTCCAGGAGAAGCTCCGCCTCGCCCGGCCGCTGAAGGTGGCCGTGGACTGCGGCAACGGCACCGCGAGCCTCTTCGCGGTGGATTTCCTCACGCGGTTGGGATGTGAGGTCGTGCCGCTCTACTGCGAGTCCGACGGCCGCTTCCCGCACCACCAGCCGGACCCCGTGGAGCGGGAGAACCTGCACGACCTGAGCGAGGTGGTCCGGGCCGAGCGGTGCGACGTGGGTCTGGGCTTCGACGGCGACGGGGACCGGCTGGGCGTGGTGGACGACCAGGGCGAGGTCATGTGGGGCGACGAGATGATGATCCTCTACTGGCGCGAGATCCTCCCCGGGCACCCCGGCGCCACGGCCATCATCGAGGTGAAGTGCTCCCAGGCCCTGGTGGAGGAGGTGGAGCGGCTGGGGGGGCGCCCCCTCTTCTACAAGACCGGGCATTCGCTCATCAAGGCGAAGATGCGGGAGCTGGGCGCCGTCTTCACCGGCGAGATGTCGGGCCACATGTTCTTCGCCGACGAGTACTACGGCTTCGACGACGCCTTCTACGCGGCCGGCCGGTTCCTCCGCATCCTGGCCGCGGATCCCCGCCCCCTCTCGGAGATCCGCCGGACCGTGCCCCGCTACCCCGGCACCGCCGAGACCCGGGTGCCCTGCACCTCCGACGAGGCCAAGTTCCGGGTGGTCCAGGCCTTGCGGGAGCGGTTCGAGAAGGAGTACCGGGTGATCGACGTGGACGGGGCCCGGGTGCTCTTCCCCGATGGGTGGGGGCTGGCGCGGGCCTCCAACACCCAGCCGGTGATCGTGGCCCGCTGCGAGGGGAGAACCGAGGGGGCCCTGGCCCGCATCGAAAGGGTGATGAAGGAGGCGCTCACCGCGTTCCCCGAGGTGGGCGACTTCCAGTGGGCGCACTGATCGCCCATCCCTGATTGCTCCTACGCGTCCTCGGGAAAGAGGGCCAGGATCCGGCGGCGATCCACCAGCAGGCCTCCCCGGTGCCGCCCCAGCACCAGGCCCCGCGTCTCGAGCCGCCCGAGGGCTCGGTTGACGGACTCGCGAGTGGTCGCTACCATGCTGGCCAGCTCGTCCTGCGTCACCCGTAGCCGCTGGGGGGTGCCGGGAGGGGTGGAGGTGGGGACTGGCTCTTGCAGGGCCAGCCGTCGCAGCACGCGCAGGAGCCGCTCGGGCACCGGCCCGGCCGCGGCCTCTTCGAGCTGATGGTCCGCCTCCCGCAGCCGGCGGGCCAGGATCTGGATCAGGTTCAGCGACAGCTCCGGGTCGGTGCGGAGGAGCTCCAGGAATGCCTTCCGTCGCAGGCGCCAGAGCCGGGTGGCCTCCACGGCCTGCACGGTGGCGGATCGTTCGAGCCCGTCGAGGAGGGCCATCTCCCCCAGCACGTCTCCGGCGGCCAGGTGGGCCAGGGTGCGATCTCGCCCGTCGGGTGACGTGCGGAAGACCCGGAGGCGGCCGCTTTCCACCAGGTAGAGAGCGTCGCCGGGGTCCGACTGGAAGAAGACGAAGGCGCCCGCCTCCAAGCCCACCGGCTCCAGGTGGGCCGCGAGGGCGCGCCGGGTCGGATCCGGCAGGGCCTTCAGCAGGGAGGAGCGCACGAGCAGAGCGCACAGCTCGTCAGGGTCCCTCACACCGGGCTTCCCCGGCGCTCCAGCCGTCGTCTTCTTCCGGCGATGCGTGTTCCCGGTCGTCTTGCCCGTCGCCCCCAGGCCCGTTCTCATCCTTGTCGGGCTCATCATCGGACTCCTCGTCCGTTGCGCCGTCCTCGCGGTTCGTACCGCTGCCCTCGTCGTCCTCCCGCTCACCGCGGTCCCTGTCCTGGTCGCCGACTGGCTTCTCCTCAGCTTCCGATTCCTCCCCCGGGGGCTCGGAGCCCAATCCACCCGAGGAACCGGAGGAGACCTGCGCGTCCAGGGCAAGCAGCCAGGCGAGGAGGCCGGAACGCTCTCCGTCCTCGGCGCCCTGCACCTCTTCGATGAGCTGGCGTCTGAGCTCGTGGTTCTGGGCCAGGTCCTCCTCCACCAGGGGCCTCAGGTCTGCGATCCAGCGGAAGCGATCGTCCTCGGACTCCTCCCGGAGATCGTCCAGGTCCGAGCGGAAGTCGGGCTCGTGGGCCTCGCCCTCCTCCCGGAAGTCTTCGGCATCTGCAGGGTCGCCCTCCCACAGGTCGTCGTCCCATCCAGGCAGGCCGTCGTCCGGATCGCCGGGGACGGGCCCCGTACGTTCCCCCTCGGCACGGGCGTTGGCCACCGCACCGGCGGCCACCAGGACCCGGCGGGCACGGCTGCGAAGCTCCACCACGCCGTGGGCCACGTAGAGTCTGGTTTCACCCGTGGGAGCTACGCTCAGCCGGAAGCGAGTGCCCCGCACGCCGGCCACGGCCGTGGGCGTCTCGACCTCGAAGCGCCAGAGGCGGCTCAGGCCCGAACGAAGCTCCGCCCACACCGCGCCCAGGCGCACGAAAGCTGCTCGAAACGGAGGGAGATCGCCCGGCAGGCGCACGTGGCCGGCAGTGGCCACCACCACCGCCGTCCGGTAGGCGCCCCCCACGGTCACGTGCGTATCCGGCTCGATCCAGAGGCGTGCAGCCTCCGCACGATACGCGAGTTCGGCCCGCCCGGTGGTACCCGTGCGGACCTGGTCCCCAGGAGCCAGGGGAAGGCCGGCGGTGAGCGGCATCCAGGTACCGCTCCCCGCCGCCCGCCACTGCGCCTCGCCCGAGGCCCAGACCACCGCAGCCACGGGTTCCTGTGCCGCGACGCCGCCCCGCCACGAAATCAGGGCGGCGAGAAGCAAGAACCAGGCGGTGATGGACCTGATGGGCAGAGTAGCCATCCCCTGTCCGAGGGATCAGCCCGCCGCCGCGAGCTCAGCGGCCACGGGCCTGCGTCCCGTCATCCTTGTCATCCGAGCTGCCGTCGTCCTGGTCGTCGGAGCTGCCGTCTTCATTGTCGTTCGAATCCTCATCGGTGCTGTCGTCGTCGGAGTCCTCGTCGCTCTGGCGGTCCCGGTTCCGATCGTGGTCCTCATCCTGATCCTGGTCCCGATCGCGGTCCTGGTCCTGGTCCTGGTCCGAGTCGTCGGCGGCATCGTCAGCAGAGTCTTCCTGGGAAGACTGCTCTCGTTCCCGCTGCTGCTCCTGGGCCTGGACCTGCTCCCGGAGACGCTGGGCCTCGGTGGACCCCACGGCCTCCAGAAGATCGCCCGGCTTCACGACGGCGGGGCCAGGACCGCCTCGGGCGGCCTGCACCTGCTCCATCAGCCGCGCCTGCTCCTCGACGGTGAGCTGGTTCAAGGCCTGGAAGAGGAGCTGGAGTTCGGCCTCGTCGTCCTCGACGATGCGCACCGCCGCCTCCGCCTGCGCCTGGTCGGTCCAGTAGAGGCCCTTGTCGGGGCTCCACTCGATCCACCCAGCTGCTTCCACACCGGTAACGAGGAAGCCTGCAACCAAGATCCAAGCAAGCGCCCAAGCCGCGAACATCCTCGTGCTGCGCACCTGCTGCACCTCCCTTGGGGATCGTGGGTCCGTAGCCCGACCCTGACCCCATCATCGGCCGGGCGAGCCCTGCGTTCCGTGACGGGTGTCACACAACGCCGGGCGTTTGGCGAAGGGCAGAGTGCAGCCGCCCGTGCCTTCCTGAATCATGGATCGGTCGGGTTCGACACCTCCTGGAGGACGCCGGCCCTGGGTTCGGCCGGCAGGCGGTACACCTCCGCCGGCTCGTCTCGGCCACGAATGGGGAGGCGCTCGGGGCCCTCCCAAGGAGGTCCCGGGGTGAACCCGGCCCGATCGAAGACGGCCCGGGTCGCCACGACCTCACCCGGCGCCGCCGCCTTCTCGAGCCGGGCACAGAGGTTGACGGGGTCGCCCACCGCCGTGTAGTCGAGCCGTTCGGCGGTGCCCACACTCCCCGCGATCACCTCGCCCGAATGGAGGGCGATGCGGGCCTGCAGCACGGGCGCGCCGGCCAGGCCCCGGGCCTCGTTCAAGGCTAGCAGGGAGCGACGGATCTCCTCGGCCACCGCCAGCGCCGCGCGGGCGTGGCCGGGGTCGGGCAGGGGCGCCCCGAAGAGGGCCAGGAGGCCGTCGCCCACGTACTTGTCCACCATGCCGCCCGCCTCCAGGACGGGGCGCGCCATGGCCTCGAGGTAGGCGTTCAGGGCCTCCACGGCCTCCTCGGGCGGCCGATCCTCAGCGAAGCGGGTGAACCGGCAGAGGTCCGTGACGAGCACCGTCACCTCCAACCGGCGGCCGCCGGGGCCGGCCGCAGCACCCGGGCGGAGCAGCTCCCGTAGCACGGCCGGGCTCACGTACCGGCCGAAGGTGGCTTCCACCCGGGCTCGACGGTGCCGTTCCCTCATGTAGGCCTCCAGCCCCACCACCAGCTGCCCGCCGCCCAGGGCCGCCGCCGCGGGCGCGAGCTCCAGCCACACGCCCGCCCTCGCGAAGGCGGCCACGGCTGTGACGCCGTAGATCACCAGGGCCTGAAGGGGGAAGAAGAGCGCGGCGGAATGGCCGGTCCGGAGCACCGAGGCGGCGATGGCCAGGACGACCAGGAAGATGGCCAGGCTGGCCCCGGGTACCCGCCGGATGGGCTCGGGATCCAGCAGGGCCCGCACCGCGTTGGCGTGGAGGAAGACGCCCGGCACGGGTCCCAGCCGGCGCAGCGCCGTGAGGTGGCGGTCGCCCAGCCCGGGCGCGGTGGCCCCCACCAGCACGATGCGCCCGCGCAGGGCTTCCGGGGGGACGCGCCCATCCAGCACCGCCACGTAGGAGAACGTTGGGAAGAGGTCCTCGGGGCGCAGCGGGGAGCGGAGGACGGGAGGGCGCCGGAGGTCGAGCCAGAGCGTGGTGGGTCCCCCGGCTTCCTGTAAGCCGCCGACCCGGGCGAGCAGCACGGAGAGGGGCTCCGTGCCCCTGCCTGTGGCCGGCAGGGGAAGGCGCCGTACGGCTCCGTCGGGATCCAGGGGGAAGCGGATGGAGCCCAGACCGGTTGCGGCCTGGGCGAGGGAGGCGTGGGGAGCCTCGGGGCCGGCCGGTAGGAAAACCGGCATGGAGGCTGCGGACTGGGCCACGGCCCGGGCCAGCGCCTCGTCCCCGCGTTCTCCCGTGGGCTCGGCGAGGATCAGGTCCAGCCCCACCGCCGCGGCCCCGGCCGCGGCCAGCGTCTCCACCAGCCGCGCGTGGCGCTCGGCGGGCCATGGCCAGCGCCCCAGCGCCTCCAGGGAGGGCTCGTCCACCGCGACCACGGCCAGACGCGACGCGGTGCCCGAGGGCGACCCGGCCAGGAAACGGGCCGACACCCGGAGGTCGTACAGGGGTCGCTCCAAGGGCTCGAGCGCGCCGGCGGCCCACAGGAGCAGGGTGACCGCGCCGGCGGCGAGGAACGGCAGGGACGGGGCTGCCCTTCGGGCGAAAGGGCGCATGGCGGTCAGGTGATCCTTTCCAGCGCATCCCGGGCCAGTAGGCTGAGCACCGGCTCCGACAGGGTGGCGGGGCGCACCCGGAAGCCGATGGGGCGCACCCCGCCGGTCTGCAGCCAGGAGACCAGGGCGTCGCCCTCGTCCAGGTTGTCCTCCTGGGCCACCGCGCTTATCAGCGCCTTGATGGCGCCGGGCGCCCGATCCACGTCGTGCCCCAGAACCTGCAGGCTGCCGCCGCTGCGAGGGATGCGGGCCGTCAGCATGCGGATGGTGGTGGTCTTGCCCGCGCCGTTGGGGGCCAGGAACCCGTAGCACTCCCGAGGCCGGATGGCGAAGTCGATGCCGCGCACGGCCTCCACGGAGCCGAGGCGCCTGGCCAGGTTCCGGGCCAGCACGATGGGCTGGCCGGGGTCGGTCACGCGCCCGCCCCCCCGGAGGGCCGGTCGCTCTCGGCTGCCGCCTGGGTCGCGCCGAGCCGCCTGAGGACCTCCTCCACCACCCGGTCCGCGTCGGTCTGTCCGGTTTCCACCTGAACGCGAAAGGCCTGAGAGGCGCTGCCCCAGTAAAGGCTGGTGTGGGGGAAGGGGATCTCGATCCCTTCCGCGTCGAACCGCTTCTTGATCCGCCGCCGTAGCTCGCGTCCCACCTGCCACTGCTTCAGGGGAAGGGTGGTGATCATGGTCTTGATGGTGACGCCGGAGGCTCCGAAGTCGTCCACCCCCAGGACCTCCAGGGGCTGCACGATCAGGGGCCGGTACTCGGGGTCCTCTTGCAGCTCCTGCCCGATGGACCGCAGGACCTCCATCACCCGGTCCACGTCCTCCTTGTACGCCACGCTCACGTCGATGACGTAGCGGGACCACTCCTTGGTGAGGTTGGAGACCGTCTGGATCGAGCCGTTGGGGAAGACGTGCACCGTCCCGTTCAGGTCCCGCAGCACGGTGGTGCGGGGATTGATGGCCTGCACCAGCCCGCCCGTGCCGTTGATGACGGCCACGTCGCCTACCCGGATCTGGTCCTCGGCCAGGATGAAGAAGCCACTGATGAAGTCCCGCACCAGGTTCTGGGCGCCGAAGCCGAAGGCGAGGCCGCCCACGCCGGCGGCGGTGAGGAGGGCGGCGGTGTTCACCCCCAGAACCTGGAGGCCCATGATGACCGCAACGGTCCAGATGGCCGCCGAGGCCACCTTCTCGACGATGGTGAGGAGCGTCTGGATGCGTCTCTGGCGCTCCTCGCTCCGCTCCGGGTGCCGCCCGAAGGCCTCGTCCAGCCGGTGGATGAGGGGGCGGCTCACCCGGTTGAGGACCCAGGCCAGCACCAGCACCAGCGCGAGGCGTGCCACGGCCGAGAGGAGCTGGGGGGCCCAGCGATCGAGCTGGGCGAGGTTCGCGAGAAACTCCTGCACGGCAGGTTCCTCCTCTCGGGGCGCGCACCAGCGCCTGACTTCCGGCATCGCCTCTAGCTTATCAGACTCGGGCGGCCGCGGCCAGCCCCGAGGCGCCCTCGAGAAGCGAGCGGGCCTGAGCGAAGACGGCGTGCCACATCTCCCGGGTGAGCCGGCCCGTCTGGGTGTTCTGCCGGCTCGGGTGGTAGCTCGCAAGCAGGTAGCGCGGCCGGCCGTCCGGCAACTCGGTGACGGCGCCGTGCTGGAAAGCCGGGCGGCCCTGGAGGCGACCCTGTTCCATCAGCAGCCGGGTGTACGTGTCGAACGCGATGCGGCCGAGGAGGATCACCACCTGGACCCGGTCGAGCACGGCCAGCTCCCGCTCCAGGAAGGGCCGGCAGGCGAGGATCTCTTCGCGGGTCGGCTTGTTGTCCGGCGGGGCGCACCGCGCCGAGGCCGTGAGGTAGCTTTCGCGGAGCTCGAACCCGTCATCCCGGTGGGTGGAGGTGGGCTGGGTCGCGAAGCCGTACCGGTGGAGCGCCTCGGCCAGCCAGTCGCCCGACGCGTCGCCAGTGAACATGCGCCCGGTGCGGTTGGCCCCGTGGGCCGCCGGGGCCAGCCCCACGATGAGCAGGCGGGCGTTGGGGTCGCCCAGGCCCGGAACCGGCAGGCCCCAGTACTCCTGGTCTCGAAAGGCCCGCTTTCGTGTCCGGGCCACGTGTTGGCAGTGCGCTCGCAGGCGGGGGCAGGCCCGGCAAGCGACGACGGCCTGTGCGATCCGCGCCAGGGCTTCGATCTCGGGTGCTGCGGGGGATTCGATAGGGTCCACCTCCTGAGCGAATCGGAGCCCCGGCGGGGTCGCCGGGGCTCCGACGGGGCCGCGAACCGGTGGGGTCGCGGCCGGGCGGCCGCCGCCGGCGCGGCGGCCTGCGACGTCAGCGCTGGTCGATGGGCACCAGGGTCCTCGGTGCCGGGCCGATGTACTCGGCACGCGGGCGGATGAGCCGGTTGTTGTCGTACTGCTCCACGATGTGGGCCGCCCACCCCGAGATGCGGCTCATGGCGAAGATGGGGGTGAACAGGTCCGTCGGGATCCCCATCACGTAGTAGCAGGTGCCGGAGAAGAAGTCGACGTTGGGGTAGAGCGCCTTCTCGCCCAGCTCCTCGATGACGACCCGCTCCACCACGTCGGAGATCCGGTACCACCGATCCTCCCCCGACTCCTCCGCCAGCTGGCGCGACATCTCCTTGAGGAAGCGGGCCCTCGGGTCGTAGGTCTTGTAGACCCGGTGCCCGATCCCCATGATCTTCTCCTTCCGCTCGAGCTTCGCCCGCACCCACGCCTCGGCCTTCTCGGGATCGCCGACGGTCTGCAGCATCTCCATGACCCTCTGGTTGGCCCCGCCGTGCAGGGGGCCCTTGAGGGCGCCGATGGCCGAAGTGACCGCCGAGTACATGTCGGACAGGGTCGCGGCCGTCACTCGGGCGGCGAAGGTGGAAGCGTTGAACTCGTGGTCGGCATGCAACGTGAGGGCCACATCCAGAGTGCGCGCCTCGAGCGACGTGGGCGCGTGTCCCTTCAGCATGGCGAGGAAGCTGGTGGCCACGGACCGTGAGCGGTCCACCGCGGGCGGCGTCTTCCCCTGCCGAATCCAGTGGATACCCGCCACCAGCGTGGGAAGCTGCGCCACCAGGTTGAGCGCCTGTTCGATGGCCGCCTCGTGGGTCACCTGGCCGGAGAGCGGGTCGTACATGGCCAGGGCCGAGACCCCGGTGCGGAGGAGTTCCATGGGCTCCGCCTCCCGAGGGAGGTGCGCCAGCATTTCGAAGACAGCGTCGGGCACCGCCCGGCGCCGGGCCAGCTCCTCGCTGAACGCGTCGAGCTCGTCCCGGTCTGGAAGCTCACCCATGAGCAGCAGGTGGGCCACCTCTTCGTAGGTGGCGTGCTCAGCCAGGTCGCGTATGTCGTAACCCCTGTAGCTCAGGATCCCCTGCTGGCCGTCGATGGTGCAGATGGACGAAGCAGCCGCCACGACCCCTTCAAGGCCCGCCTGAACCGTAGAGTCCGCCATAACCTCTCCTCCCCCAATGGATCGCGGCCGGCCGCGCCTGCGCGGATGACCGCCGGGCGCACCCCCATGCACCCGCCGGGTCACGGCCAGGGATCGTCGCCGGAACGCCCCTGCGCCTGGTCCGAACCGCGATCGTTCTCTTCCACACAATCATTTCGACAGAGGAGGTGAATACCCTCCGAGGATGAACGCAGGGGGCGCCTCGATTGCTACAGGGATCCCTCCATGGCTTTGACAGATCGCCAGACCTTTGTTACCCTGTACGTGCCTGCTTGGCGTGGCGCTACGGGGCCTGGTCTTACATGGATACCCATCTAAGGTACCAAGGACTGCCTCGACATCGGGTTCCACACGCGGCACCGCCGCCTTCCTGAACCGCCACGCCGCCCGAAGCGGGATCCCACGGCGGGGTCCGGCGTGCTTGTTCAGACCCAAGAGCTGGGACGGTGAGAATGGTCGTGCCGGAACTGCGTGTCGAGGGCGTTACCCGGATCTTCGGACCCAACCCGGCCGAGGCGCTTCATCGCCTCCGCCAGGGGGCCGACAAGGAGGAGATCCTCCGCCGCTCGGGGCACACGGTGGCCGTGGCCGATGCACGGTTCCACGTGAACCCCGGCGAGATTTTCGTGATCATGGGGTTGTCGGGAAGTGGGAAGTCTACCTTGCTTCGGTGTATCAACCGGCTGATTGAGCCCACGTCGGGTCGCGTGGTCCTGGACGGAGAAGACGTCACCGCGGCCACGCCTGCCCGGCTTCGGGAGCTGAGACGGCAGCGCATCGGTATGGTCTTCCAGCACTTTGCGTTGCTGCCCCACCGGACGGTCCTCCGGAACGTCGAGTATGGCCTGGAGGTGCGGGGTGTCGCTCCCGAGGAGCGCCGAAAGGCTGCCATGGAGGCCCTGGAGCAAGTGGGTCTGGAGGCGTGGGCGCACCACGCCCCGGACGAGCTCTCGGGAGGCATGAAACAGCGGGTGGGGCTCGCCCGGGCACTGGCGACCCAGGCCGACCTGCTCCTCATGGACGAGGCCTTCAGCGCCCTGGACCCGCTCATCCGTCGGGAGATGCAAGGCGAGCTCCTGGAGCTTCAGGCGAGCCTGAAGCGTACCATCGTCTTCATCACCCACGATCTCAACGAGGCCCTGAGCCTGGGCGACCGCATCGCCATCATGCAGGACGGCCGGATCATCCAGATCGACGCCCCGGAGGGCATCCTGGCCCACCCGGCCAGCGAGTACGTGGCCGCCTTCACCCAGGACGTGGACCGGAGCCGGGTCTTCACCGCCCGAAGCGTCATGCGCCGCCCCGAGACGGTGGTGGCACCAGCGGGTCCACGGGTGGCGCTGCGCAAGATGCGCGAGCTGGGCCTTTCCAGTGTCTTCGTGGTGGACCGCTCGGGCCGCCTGGAGGGCCTCGTGCGGGCCGAACGGGTCGTGGACGCGGTACAGCGGGGTGAACCGCAGCTCGAACCCTTGATGGAGCACGATCTCCCCCACTGTGCCCCCGACACACCCCTGGCGGCCATCATCCCCCTGGCCGCCTCGCAGGCCGTACCCGTGCCTGTGGTGGACGAGCGAGGACGACTGGCAGGCATCGTGCCGCGCGTGGCGCTCCTGGCAGGACTGGCAGGCAACGTCGCCCACCACGCTCACCACACGGGGAACGGCGCAACGACGGTCCAGGTGGCATCGACCCGATGAGCGGCCTGCTGTCCGTCGGCGAGCCTGTCGCGGACCTGGTCCAGTGGATGCGAGGGCCCCTGGCTCCTGCCTTCGACGCGGTGTACACGATCGTTCGCTTCCTGGTCGACGGTCTGTACCATATCCTGCTGCTTCCACCACCGGTGGCACTGGCGGTGATGGCTGGTGCCGCGGCGTGGCTCGTTCGCGGGAGGGGATTCGGCCTCTTTGCCGCCGCGGGCTTCCTGCTGCTGGATGCCATGGGGCTCTGGCGCGACGCCATGTCCACCCTGGCGCTGGTCCTGACCGCGTCCCTCTTCGCGGTGTCCGCGGGGGTCCCGCTGGGCATCTGGGCCAGCCGCTCGCGCGCCGTGAGCGGGGTGGTGCGGCCGCTGCTGGACTTCATGCAGACGATGCCGCCCTTCGTCTACCTGATACCGGCCGTCTTCTTCTTCCGCATCGGGCAAGTACCCGGTGTGGTGGCCACGGTGGTCTTCGGGATGCCACCGGCCATTCGCCTCACCGAGCTGGGTATCCGGCAGGTGGCCCCAGAGGTGGTCGAAGCCGGCAATGCTTTCGGCTCCACGTCCAACCAGCTCCTGATGAAGGTGCAGCTGCCGCTGGCCCTGCCCACCATCATGGCTGGGATCAACCAGGTGATCATGCTTTCCCTCTCGATGGTGGTCATCGCAGGCATGATCGGCGCCGGCGGCTTGGGGGCCGCGGTGGTGCGCTCCCTCACCCAGCTCGACATCGCCCTGGGCTTCGAGGCCGGCCTGGGCGTTGTGATCCTGGCGGTCTTCCTGGATCGCCTCACCGAAGGCCTCGCCAGCGCAAGACGGCGCCGGCCGCGGCCGATACCGGCTTCCGAGCCGCGTTCGGCGTGAATCCCTTCACCACACGTGAGGAGGCTGAGAATGGATCGTATCTCCCTGCGCCCCCGGGCGCTCGTCTCCCTGACCGCATGTCGTACGGCCGGCTGGCGCCACGCGCTGGCCGCCGCGGTCCTTCTGGCGGCACTGGTGGCCGCCCTGGCCGGCCCTGCCGCCGCGCAGGCCGAAGGCGAGCTCACCATCGGCTGGATCCCTTGGGATGAGGACATCGCGGCCACGTACCTGTGGAAGACCCTCCTCGAGGAGCAGGGGTACTCGGTGAACCTGGTGCAGCTCGACGTGGCGCCCCTCTTCGCAGGGCTCGCCGCGGGCAACGTCGACGTCTTCCTGGACAGCTGGCTTCCCGTCACCCACGGCACGTACTGGGAGCGCTTCGGCGAGGAGATCGACGACCTGGGAGTCTGGTACGATCAGGCCGTCCTCGGGCTGGCCGTACCCTCCTACGTCCCCGTGGACTCCCTGGACGACCTGGCGGCGAACGCCGCCCGGTTCGGCCGGAGGATCGTGGGAATCGACGCGGGTGCGGGGCTGATGCGCATCACCCGCAACGACATCATGCCGGCTTACGGCCTGGCCGACTGGCAGCTCCTGGAGGGGAGCACGCCGGCCATGCTGGCCGAGCTGGATCGGGCCATCTCCCGCAAGGAATGGACCGTGGTGACCCTCTGGAGTCCCCACTGGGCGTTCGCGGCCCACGACATCAAGTACCTGAAAGACCCGAAGGGGATCTGGCCGCCCGCCGAAGAGATCCACGTGCTGGCGCGCAAGGGCTTCGCCGGTGAATTCCCCGACGTGGCCCGGTGGCTGGGCGCCTTCAAGATGGGCGACATGCCCCTGGGCACTCTCGAGGCCCTGATCAAGGAACAGTCGGACGCACCCGAGGCTGCGGTCCGGGCCTGGCTCGAGGGTCCCGAGCATCGCGCCCTGGTGGACGGCTGGATCCAGTAGCCCCCATCCCTCTCGATCCCGGTCCTCCCTGGATGCCGCCCCGGCCCCCTGTGGCACCCTGGAGCAGGGGACGTGGGGCGGCGACGGGAGGAACCCGGTGACCGACTGGATCCTGTGGGCCGTGCGGACCTTCGGGTACCCCATCCTGGCGGTGGGGCTCTTCGTGGAGGGGTTGGGTCTGCCCTTTCCGGGGCAGATCACCCTCCTCTTTGCTGGCTTCCTGGCCTCCCGCGGCGACCTGGCCCTGCCCTGGCTGGCCGCGACGGCCGCGGCCGGAGCCCTGGCCGGTACCTTGACCGCCTACGGCATCGGGCGCGGGCAGGGAGGCCGTCTCGCCCGCTGGTTCCAGCGCCTGGGCGTCCCCGCGGAGCGGGTGCGGCAGGCGGAGGAGACCATGGCCCGGTGGGGTGTCTGGGGCTATCTGGTGGGCCGCTTCATCCCGACCCTGGGCAACGTCACCCCGTACCTGGCGGGGGCCGGGGGCGCTGGCCTGGCCGTCTTCTCTGCTGCGGCGGTCCTCCATGTGGCGGTCTGGACCGGGCTCCCGGTGGCGGGCGGTTTCCTCCTCGGCAGCCGGTGGCCGGCCCTGGCCTCGCGGGTGGGCAAGGGCGGCGAGTGGCTGGGGGTGGCAACCTTCTTCGGCTTGCTGGCCTTCTGGCTTTACCGCAGGACCCGGCGCCGACGGCAGCCCGCCCCGTGACCGAGAAGGCGACGGCGTTCAACGCGCGGGCGGCGGCTGGGGCTCCGCCACCTGGCCGAAGGGATTCCGCCAGCGGCAGAGCCAGGCCAGCGCCCTCGCGTCGCTGCCGGCTTCATCCAGAAGCGTCGCGGCCACGGGCCGGAGCATCGGCGCACGGGCCTTGGCGTCGGCCAGATAGAGCCCGGTGAGGCCGTGCACCACCAAGCGATGGAAGGCCGGGGCCTCCAGCGCCTCGATGCGCCGGCGAGCCTGGCCCGCCAACGCGCGCAGCCGTCGGGCGGCCACATCCAGCGAAGGGTAACAGGCGACGAAGTTCAAGTCGCCTCCGGCCCGATCTTCGTCCAGGTCGATCAGGTAGTCCAGCAGGATGTGATAGGCGGTCACCCACGGGACGTAGGCCGCCTCCAGCCGGTCGAGCTGCTCCGGCGGGGCTCCGGCCGAGGCCGCCAGCGCGAAGATGCCCAGGGTGGAGCCTGCCGAGGCCGCGAACTCCCACCAGAAGAGACCCGGCCAGGGCGAGGCCTCGCCGCCGGCCCAGGAGGCCAGCGCCGCCGCCCGCCGGTGCGGCTCCAGGTGCTTCAGCGCCTGCATGCGGGCGTAGCGGGCGGCCGGCGGAAGGAGCCTGGGGGCCAGGCCCGAGGCCCCCAGAGCGCCCAGGGCCTCCCTGCAGGTGGCCACCAGGTCGGGCAGGTAGCCCCCGTCGTCGGTGGCGGTGTGGAGGCGGTAGTACCCGCTCGCCGGGTTGCTGGGGCTCACGGCGTCGATCATGGCCTGGTGGAGCAGGGTGAGGTCTTCCTCCAGGCGGGTCCCGGGCACACGGTCGCGGTCCGAGAGGTTGTCCAGGTAGTCGCTGATGGTCTGGTAGGCCACGGCGAAGCGGACGAAGGCCCCCATCTCCCGGGCCTGGGCCCCGAAGACCGAGGCACCGAGGGCGTGGAAGCGCTTGAAACGCAGGCTGGCCAGGGCCTGGGCGCGCAGGTGGGGATCCGGGATGGCCCTGGCTGCCCGGGTCCAGCGCTCCAGCTCCCGCCGGGCCTGCGGCAGCACCCGCCCGAAGAGCCGGGTGAGGAGGCGGATCTCGCCCGCATCGGGGCCACCACCAGCGAGGGGTCTCATGCCGTCTAGGGTATGCTGGCCCACCCGTTCCCTTGCGCAGTTTCGAGCGAGCGGGTGCGGGTCGACGAGCGATCGGACAGGAGTGTAGGACCGTCCAGCGTTTCGCCGAGGAAGGGTTCCGGCGGGGGCCGGGCGAACGAAGAGGGGAGGACCCGCCGGCCGCAAGAGCCATGTGTGAGGGCACGCGGGACGGTGGACCGGATGGTTGCACAGGCGATGGGGGTGGACGGGTGACGCGCCTCAGGCTCCGTGCTCTCTTGGGAATCCTCCTGGTGATCCTGGGCCTCCAGCTCGGCCGGGTGCCCGATGCCCGATCGCAGGGCCAGCCTGAGCTGCCCGCGGTGACCGTTCGGCTGGTGCGGTTGGACCCCGACTGGAAGGGCGACGCCGTTCTGGGGCAGGTGGTGGCCGAGCTGGCCGACGAGCCCTTGGAGCGGCAGGTCGGCCTCATGGAACGGACCGAGCTCGCACCCGGGCGCGGGATGCTCTTCGTCTGGCCCGGGGAGCTCCCGGTGAGCATGTGGATGCGGAACACCCGCATCCCCCTGGACATGGTCTACGCCGATCGTCTGGGGAAGATCGTGCGCATCGCCCGGGACGTCCCGCCATGCCCCGACTCGGAGCCCGACTGTCCCGTCTACCCCTCGGGCGCGCCCGTGCGCTACGTGCTGGAGATCGCCGCCGGCGAGGCGGAGCGGCTGGGCTTGCGGGAGGGCGACTGGCTGCTGCCGGCGGGCAGGTGAGAGAGCGCCTCCACCGCGAAGGGAGCATACGCCCTCCGGGTTACGGCCCCCACAACGGTCAGGTAACGCTTTGCGGCGGGGTTGAGGCGGGACCGTCCCGCCGGGCGCTCATCGCGAAGGTGAGGACGCCTTCGGCCGCGAGCTCGTCGCCCACCCAGGCCCGGGCCCGGCAACGGACGATGGGCCCCCGTTTCTTCAGGAGCTCCGTTTCGATGCGGAGCTGATCACCGGGCACCACCGGCCGGCGGAAACGGGTCTGGTCGATGCCGGCGAAGAGACCGGTGGTGCGGGAGTACTCGGGCGCCCGGTAGAGGAGGGCCGAGGCCACCTGCGCCATCGCCTCCACGATGAGCACCCCCGGCATGATCGGCTGCCCGGGGAAGTGGCCCTGGAAGAAGGGCTCGTTGAGGGTCACGTTCTTCAGGCCAACGGCCCGCCCATCCTCCGCCTCGAGGATCCGGTCCACCAGGAGGAAGGGGTAGCGATGGGGCATCACGTTCAGCAGCCACTGCGCGTCGAACACGAGCATCGCCTCCTGCGGGGTGGATCGGTTACGGGTGCCGATCAGCCTACCAGGGAAAGGCCCCCGTCCACCACGATCACCTGGCCCTGGATCATGGCAGCCTCGGGCGAGCAGAGGAAGGCCGCCACCCGGGCCAGGTCCTCGGGCTCCACCATGCGGCCCGCGGGAACCCGCCGCCTGGTTTCCTCCACGATCTCCCGGTAGTCGGGGAAGTGACGCAGGGCGTCGGTCTCCACGGCCCCGCCCGAAAGGGCGTTGACGGTGATGCCGAAGGGGGCCAGGTCCACGGCCAGGTACCGGGTGAGCGCCTCCAGGGCCGCCTTGGAGACCCCCACCCCCACGTAGCTGGGGAGCACCCGCTGGGAGCCCAGACTGGTGAGGTTGACGATGGCGCCCCCGCCCCGGGCCTTCATGCGGGGAACCGCCCGGCGCGCGCACAGGAAGGCGCCCCGGGCGTTGATGTTCATGGCCCAGTCCCAGTGCTTCGGCTCGAGCTCCTCCAGGGGGCGCAGGACCCCCGAGGCGGCGTTGTTCACCAGGATGTCGAGCCCGCCTGCCCAGCGGTCGAGCTGGTCGAAAAGGGCGTCGACCTTCTCCGGCTCGGCCACGTTCGCCTTGAACGCAGCCGCCTCGCCGCCCCGTTCCTCGATGGCTGCCACGGTCTCCTCGGCCGCCTGGCGGTTCCGCACGTAGTTCACCGCCACGCGGGCGCCGCGGCGGGCCAGCTCCAGCGCAATCGCCCGGCCGATCCCCCGGGAGCCGCCGGTGATGAGGGCGACCTTCCCCTCCATAGGCAGCGAGGACGTCATGCCCACCTCCAGTCATGGAGCGCCGAAACCTTCGCCTGCTTCGACGGCGGCCGCGGGAAGTCCTCTCCTTATCATTGTGAACCGGGAAGGAGGCCCGGTCGTACACCATAGGAACCGGTGGCCCGGCGCTGGCCGGTGGGTGGACGCCGGAGGAGGGGGGCGGGTGGAATGACTCCGGTGCGCGTCGCCGTCGACTGCATGGCGGGGGATCATGCCCCCGCTGAGCTGGTAGCCGGAGCGCTCGCCGCGCAAGACGATGGGGTGGAGCCCATCCTGGTGGGCGTGCCCGAGCAGCTCCTTCCCTTCCTTCCCGAAGGCGGTGGCGGCTGGTCCCTGGAGCCCTCGGGCCAGGCGGTGGCCGAGGGTGAGGCGCCGGCACAGGCCTTTCGGCGGCGGCCCGATGCCTCCGTCTTCCAGGCGGTGCGGCTGGTACGCGAGGGGCGGGCCGACGCGGCGGTGAGCGTGGGCAACACGGGCGCCGCCGTGGTGGCCGCGGCCCACGTGCTCGGCATGCTTGCCGCCGGCCGCCCGTGGGCGGGCGGGCCCGTGATCGGCTTCGCTCCGCGCACGGTCGTCCTCGACATGGGAGCCAACGTGGACGTGAGACCGGCCCAGTTCTTGGAGCTGGCCGCCATGGGCACGGCCTACGCCCGGGCCATGCTGGACGTCGCGGCGCCGCGGGTGGCGCTTCTGAGCATCGGGCGGGAGCAGGGCAAGGGCAATCGGCAGGTGAAGGAGGCCTATGACCTCCTGGCCGGCTCCGCGTTCCGCTTCGTGGGCAACGTGGAACCGTATGGCCTGCTGGCCGGCGACGCCGAGGTGGTGCTCTGCGACGGCTTCGTGGGCAACGCCGTCCTGAAAACGTCCGAGGCCCTTTCGGAGGCGATCCTGGCCCTGGCCCTGGCTGAGTTGTCGGGCCGGGCGCCTGAGGCGGACCTGGCTCGCTTCATCCGGCGGGTCCGGGAGCACGTGCAGGTGGCCGAGCGGATGGGCGGGGGGCCGCTCCTGGGGGTGCGGGGTGTGGTGGTGGTGGGGCACGGGGCCTCCAGGGTGGAGGCGGTCCGGAAGGCCATCTCCACTGCCCGCGATGCGGTGCGAGGCCGGCTGGTGGAGCGCATGGAGGAGGAGCTGCGGCGGCTGAGCCGGACGGAGGATCGCAAAGCCGAATCGCGGTCCTCTCGCGCTGGAGGAAACGCACGGAGCTAGGCGGCCACGGGCCGGAAGCATCAGCCGAGCGGATGGCGCGCACCTGGGCTCCCACGTTAGCCTGGGGGACCTTCCGCGGGTGGGGAAGCGTTCCGCATATGGCGGTGCCCCCTGAGGAACCGGCTTACGCCCGGACCTGCCTCCCCTCTTCCATCGCGTGCCCTGGTTGCGGTATCCTGGAACAGGCTCGGAACCGACGGGCTGGCAGAGGCCCCGAGCCCGGGCGACCATCGGTCGCGCCCCGTGGGGCGCCCAGGGAGGCAAACCCTTGCGCATTGCACTGATCGGACTTCGCCAATCGGGCCGGAGTACCCTCTTTCGACTGCTGGTGGGTGAGGGCGGCGGAACGGAGCGGGGCGGCGTCGGGCTGGGAACGGCCGAGGTGCCCGATCCCAGGGTGGACGCGCTGAGCGCCGCCTTTCGGCCCCGCAAGACCACCCGCGCCCGGCTCGAGCTGGCCGACCTCCCGGCGCTGGAGACCGGCGGGGACGCGGGGGGGACGGGGCCGAGCGCGGCCGCCTTCCTGCAGCAGGTGCAGGAAGCCGAGCTTCTGGTGCACGTCTGCCGGGCCTTCGCGTCGGACTATGTGCCCCACCCCCTGGGAAGCGTGGACCCCCTGCGCGACGCCCGGCGGGTGGAGGAGGAGCTGGTCCTGGCCGACTGGTCCATGCTCTCCCGGCGGCTGGAACGCATGGCCAAGGAGACCTCTCGCGCCGACGTGGCCAGGCAGCAGGAGAAGGCGCTGCTGGAGCGGGTGGCGGCCGCGCTCGAGGAAGGGCGGCCCGTCCGGGTCGAGGGCTTCGAGGAGTCCGAGGACCGGCTGCTCCGGCCCTACACGCTCCTGAGCCAAAAGCCGTGCCTGCTGGTGCTGAACCTGGACGAGGAGGGCTGGTCGCGGGCGGCCCGCGGCGAGGCCGCCCTCGAGGGGCAGGCCGCCCTGGAGACGTGGGCCGCCGAGCACGGCCTTTCGACGATCATGGTCTCCGCGGAGCTGGAACGCCAGGTGGAGGAGCTGGAGCCCCAGGATCGAGGCGAGTTCCTTCAGGAGCTGGGCATCTCCGAACGCGGCCTGGACCGGGTCGCCCGCGCCGCGTACGGGGCCTGCGGCCTCATCTCCTTCTTCACCGTGGGGGAGGACGAGGTGAAGGCGTGGACCGTCCGCCGGGGCGCCTCGGCCCTGGAAGCGGCTGGCAAGATCCACTCGGACATCGCCCGGGGCTTCATACGCGCCGAGGTCTGCGCGTACGAGGCGTTCCAGCGGTTGGGGAGCCTGCAGAGGGCCCGCGAAGAGGGAGCCCTGCGCCTGGAGGGGAAAGGGTACACCGTCCAGGACGGGGACATCGTTCACTTCCGGTTCAACGTGTGAAGCGCCGGCGATCGAGACGCGCGAAGCCCGGCGCGTCGTGGAGGTTCCATCGAGCGAAAAGGGGTGGCTCGTGTGCGCTACGCGTCCTACCGCCTGAACGGGGCGGATCGGGTGGGCCTGATCGAAGAGGATCGCATCTACGACCTGATGGAGCTGATCCGGCTGGAAGGTGAGTTCGAGCTTCCGGCCGAGGACCCGCGGCCCCGCACCATGCTGGACGTCCTCCGGCTGGGTCCGGAGCTGTGGAGCCACGCCCGCGGGCTGGTGGAGCGGGCCGAGCGGCACCGTACCTCCGACCCGGACCGCTGGGAGGTCCTGAAGGCCCAGGGCAGCGTGCTGCTCCTTCAGGAGCTGGAGGCCCGGGGGGGCCGGCTTGTCGCCCCCATTCCCCGTCCCGCCAAGAACCTGGTCTGCCTGGGGCGGAACTACCGGGCCCACGCGGTCGAGCGCGGCGAGGAGGTTCCCGAGGTGCCCGTCTTCTTCACCAAGGCGCCCACCTGCGTCATCGGGCCCGGCGAGCCCATCCGTTACCCCGAGGCGACCCGCATGCTGGACTACGAAGGGGAGCTGGCGGTGGTGATCGGCGTGGGCGGGAGGCAGATTGCCAAGGAGCACGCCCTCGACCACGTCTTCGGCTACACGATCCTGAACGACGTGACCGCTCGCGACCTGCAGCGTCGCCACGGCCAGTGGTTCCGGGGCAAGAGCCTGGACACCTTCGGACCCATGGGTCCCTGGATCGTTCCCGCTGCGGAGGTCCCGGACCCCCAGGCGCTCCGGATCCGCACCTGGGTCAACGGGGAGCTGCGCCAGGACGCCTCCACCTCCCAGATGGTCTTCTCGGTCGCCGAGACCATCGCCTGGCTCTCGGACGGGATCACCCTGGAGCCGGGCGACATCCTCTCCACGGGCACGCCGGCGGGGGTGGGGGAATCGGGCGGCGACGCCACCCTGCTCCATCCCGGCGACGTGGTCCGCATCGAAGTCGAGGGCATCGGGACGCTGGAGAACCGGGTGGAGTAGCGCGGGCAGGCGGGGGCACGCGCGGCCGGTCGGGTGGCGGCGGAGGTTAGCGGGGGCCGCGGCCGCGAGCCATGGCCGCCGCTCCGGCCCCCGCGGCCAGGAGCGGAAGGATCAGAGCCACGGCCAGGTCCAGCTCCAGCGGCATCTGGTGGAAGTCGAGCAGGACGTGGCGCAGCAGGTCCAGCTGGTACGTGACCGGGTTCGCGTAGACCAGCGCCTGGAGCCAACCCGGCAGCTGGACCACCCAGCCTCCCGCCAGGGTGTGGATGCCGATGGCCTGGAGCTGCCGGCGGAGCTCGTCGGGAATCTCCAGGAAGCCCACCCCGCCGATGATCCCCTTGAGCGGGAAGATCGACCCCGAAAGGAAGTAGAGGGGGAGCACCACGCCGTTGGAGATGCTCCCGAACCCCTCGAAGGTGCGCATGCGGGAGGCGATGACCAGGCCCACGGCGGTGAGGAAGACCCCCACGGAGAGCATCACGGCCCAGGCCAGGAGCACCCGCGGAGCCTCCAGGAACACGCCCACCAGCGGCGCGAAGGCGAGGGCGACGGTGCCCTGGATCACGGAGACGGTGGCGCCGCCCAGGAGCTTCCCGAGCGCCACGGAGAGCATCGGGGCGGGGGAGACGGCCACCTCCCGCAGGAGGCCCACCTCCCGGTCCCAGACCAGGGCCATGGCCGACTGGGTCGAGGCGAAGATGACGTTGAGGGTGATCACCCCCGGGAGGATGTACTGCCCGTAGGTGTACCCCTCGATGTCCCGGAAAGAGGCCCCCAGGCCGAAGCCCAGGATCACCAGCCAGAGTACCGTACGGGAGATCCCTCCGAACCACTGGCCCCGGTCGCGGCGGGAGCGGAGAAGCTCCCGGCGCCACATCACCCAGACGATCACCGGGTCCAGGAATCGGGCGGGCACCCGCCGGAAGCCGGGCTGCACCGAAGGAAGCGCAGCGTCCGTCATCGGGTCAGCTCGCCCCCCTTCCGGTGAAAGCTGAGGATCTGCTCCCGGGGCCCCGCCTCCTCGTCGCGCAGGGGGGCGCCGGTGAGCGCGAGGAAGACTTCCTCCAGGGTGGCTCCCTCCCGGCCCAGCACCCGCCGCTTCAGCTCGGCCGGGGTGCCCAGCTCCAGCAGGCGCCCGCGGTCCACGATGGCCACCCGATCGCAGGCCTCAGCCTCCGGCAGGTAGTGGGTGGTCACCAGCGCCGTGAGTCCGTCGCGCCGGAGCGTCTCCACTTGCTCCCAGAGCCGGCGGCGCGCCTGGGGATCCAGGCCCAGGGTGGGCTCATCCAGGACGAGGACCCGCGGCCCGTGCATCAGCGCCCGGGCCAGCTCCAGCCGGCGCCTCATGCCGCCGGAGAAGGCCCGTACGGTTTGACCGGCCCTCGCCGCGAGCTCCGCCCAGGCCAGGGCCCGATCCACCGTCTCCCGCACCCAGGCTCGCCGGATGCCCTGCAGGTGGGCGTGCACCTCCAGGTTCTCCCGGGCCGTGAGCCGTTCGTCCAGGGCGGGCTCCTGAAAGACCACGCCGATCTGGGCTCGGACCTCCCGAGGCTGCCGGAGCACATCGAAGCCGGCCACGTGGGCGGTTCCTCCGGTGGGCCGGAGGACGGTGGTGAGCATGTGCACCGTGGTGCTCTTCCCTGCGCCGTTGGGACCCAGCAGGGCGAAGAGCTCGCCCTCGCGCACCTCCAGGGTGAGGCCGTCCACCGCGGTCAGGTCTCCGAACCGCCGGGTGAGCCCCTGGCAGCGTACGGAGGCTGCCCCGCCGGCGACAGCAGGGCCTCGACGCTCCAGCCCCGCCACCTCCGCCGGCTCCGCAGCGGGAAGGGCGCCGGCGCGTGACTCGTCCTGCATGCTCCCGCCTCCTCTTTGGTCTGGTTCCTTGCAGCCGACGCCTTCCTCCGGATCGCCGCGGGCATCTCGTCCCCCAGCAGGTGCTCCACCACCGACGCCGGTTGGGGTGCCAGCACCGAGGCCGGCGACGGCGGCGCGGGCGGCCGTCGGAAGGAGGGCCCAGGAGAGGCTCCCAGCGGTGAACAGGATCGCCAGCGCCGCGACCCACCCGGGGCGGACCACCCGGAGGCGGTGGGGCAGCCCTGGCCGGGGGCGGGCCCGCACCTCACGAGCCGGGAAGGAGCCCGATGGCCACATCGTGGGTCCCCCTTCCTGCCTGGATGCTCCGGATCACCTGGAGGCTGTCGGCGTCGATGACGGTCACGCTGTCCGAGAGCCCGTCCGCGGTGTAGACCCGCGTGCCGTCGGGTGAGACCGCGATGCCCCAGGGGCGGCGCCCCATCCGCTCGCGGATCACCTTCACGACCTCGTTGGTCTCCGTGTCCACCACGAAGACCGCGTTCACGCCGCCGCCCGCGGCGTAGAGCCGCGTGCCGTCGGGGGAGAGGGCCAGCCCCACCAGGCGGGAGTCGCGCCCCAGCGAGACGGTGGCGACCACGCTGTGGTCCGACGTGTCCATCACCGACACGGTCCCGCCGATCTCCGCGGAGACGTACGCCCGGGACCCGTCGGGAGAGAAGAGGACGATGCGGGGCCGGGCACCCACCAGCACGTGCTTGACCACCTGCAGCGCCCGGGCGTCGATCACGGTCACCGTGTGGCTCGCCTCCCCGGTGACGTACACCCACTTCCCGTCGGGGCTGATGCCGACGCCCTCGGGCTCGATGCCGGTGGGGAAGGCGCCCAGGACCTCGCCGGTGGCGATGTCGAAGCCCGTGGCCTGGGCGGCGTCCTCGTTCGCCGCCCAAAGCTGGGTGCCGTCAGGGCTCACCGCCAGGCGCTCGGGATCGGTGCCCACCCGGTACTCGCCCCTCACTTCGGCCGTGGCCACGTCGATGGCCACGATCTTGTCCTCGTCGCTCTCCACCCGGGGAGAGAAGTCGCTGAGGGCCACGAAGACGGTGCCGCCGTCGGGGCTCACCGCAAGCCCTCTGGGGCGCGCCCTGCCCGCCTCCGTCACCCGTAGGGTCTTCAGCACCTGGCCGTTCTCCGGGTCGATGACGGTTACGCTGCCCCCGTACTCATTGGAAGCGAAGACCCGGTACGCCGATTGCGCGAGGAGGCGAGGCGCGGGCAGGGGCACGAGGAGCAGCAGGACCATCGCGATCGCCCGCGACGGCCCGCGAGGAGCGCGGGCGGGGCAAGGCGGGTGCGGGTCGGAGGGACCTGGGGCGGCGGTGGTGGGGGATGACCGTCGGAAGGGTCGGGTCATACGTTGCGTCCCTCCTTGTCGCGGCGGATGCGTGTCACGCGGAGGTCCAGGGCGCTCCCCCTCCGGGCATGTGGCTCTCACCCCGTGAAGCTGCAGCCGGACCGGTCCGCTGCATCGCCGATCTGGTCCAGCATCTCGTTGGGGCTGAAACCCGGGCGGGAGATGGCCGGGAGCTGGCCCACCAGGGCTGCCAGGCCCAGCGGATCGGACGCATCCTCCTGCACCTTCACCAGGAAGACCGTCTCCCGCAGCTGGTGGTCCCAGGGCCGGAAGGAGACGCCGATCCCCTTGTAGACGTCGAAGAGCGTCGCTTCCCCTTCCAGGTAGGCCGCGAGCTGGCCCGGGTCCGTCGTCCCGGCGAAGGAGGCCGCCTCCCACAGGATCTTCACCGACGCCCAGGCGGCCCAAGCGGGGGGATCCATGGGCTGGCCCCACCGTTCGAGGAAGCGGGCGTTCAGCTCACGTCCCCCGTAGTTGTCCAGGGTCGCCTCCCAGAGGGTGGCGCGGTAGCCAGTCCCGGTCCGGGGCGCCGAGGTGCGGGCGGCCGCGAAGAAGGTGCGGGTCTGGGCGACGGCCTCAGGGAAGCCGGTGACCCGGTGGGGAAGACCCGCCTCCTCGTACTGGCCCAGGAAGTCGAGCTGGCCCACCCCGTCCAGGAGGAGCAGCACGAGGTCGGGTTTGGCCTCCCGGATCTGCTCCAACACCGGGCGGTACTCGGGTTCGCCTGGCGCGACGCTGGCGTTCCCCGCCTCCCTCCCTCCCCAGTGGCGCTGGGCGAGGGCGTGCCGGGCCCGCTCGAGCCGTGCACGGCCCTCGGGGGCGTCGGGCGTCACGAAGAACCAGCGCCGGGCGCCCTGGCGGACGAACCAGTCGGCCACAGCGTCCAGGTACATGGCGGCGCTGGCCTCCACGTGGAAGGTATGGCGCCGGCACCCCTCGTGCCGCAGGGCGTCGCTCGCGCAGCCGATATTGAGGAAGAGCGCCCCTCGCTGCTCGGCCAGGTCTGCGAGGGCGGAGCAGCCCTCCGGGTCGAAGCCGCCCAGGATGCCGTAGACGCCCTCGCGTGCCATGAGGCGCGCCGCCGCCCGCACGGCGGCCGCGGGCGTGGGGGCGCTGGCCGTCAGGACTTCGAAGCGACGCCCCAGCATCTCGGCGATCCCCGAGAACTCCTCACCGGCCATGATGGCGCCCTTCCGGGCGGCCTCGCCCGCCACCTGGTACGTGGCCGCCGAGACGGGCGAGATCCCCGTGCGTACCGGGCCCACGTAGGCCACGCGCAGGGGCTCGGCCTGAGCCCTTGCCCGGAGTGGGGCGATCGACGCGGGCGGGCTGCCGGCCAGGAGCCCTGCTGCCAGCCGGGCCGCCCCCGCCAGGAAGCGGCGTCGCGACATGCCGCGTGGCAGGCTCACCAGACCACCTTCCCAGGGTCTCCCTTGTAGAGGGAACGGATGAAGGCGACGACCTCCCAGATCTCCTCCTCGCTCAGATACCCGCCCCAGGCCGGCATGCCGTTGGGGCGCCCGTCGTGGATGGTCTTGAAGACGCTCGCGTCGTCGCCTCCGTAGATCCACCGGCTGTCCACCAGGCTCGGGCCCATGCCGCCGCCCCCCTGGGTGCCGTGGCAGCCGTAGCAGCCCCACTTGGAGAAGAGCGCCTTCCCCTCCGCGATGGCCTCCTCGTCGCCGGTGTAGGGGTTCTTCTGGGGGAGCTCCTCGCCCTCGGCACCGCCTTCCTCGCCCGCAGCGGCGGTAGGTGCGACCCAGCGGCGCAGCTTTGCCAGGGCCGATCGCAGCCGATCCACCAAAGCCCGGGCGCCCTGCCCGCGCCGAAGGCCGGTGGCCGAGGCATCTTTCGGGGGTGGCGCTGAGGCGCCCGCGGAACCGGGTGCCCCGGGGATGGGCAGGGTGGGGACCCCGTACTCCGTCAGGACCGCCTGGATCTGCTCCCAGTTGGCCTCAATGGCCCGATCCAGCTGGTCGCGCAGGGCCTCGTCGCCCTGGCGGACCGCCATGGAGACCGAGAAGACCATGGGCAGGAAGGGCGGCTCGATCTCGGGGGTGACGGGGTGCAGTTTCAGCTCCACCGGCATCTTCTTGGCGAAGTAGCCCGCGATGGGTCCCCAGACGATGGCCACGTCCACGTCGCCGTCGGCCACCGCCTGCATGATGGGTGCGAGCGGTGCGGGAGAGGTGTAGTCCCCGTAGACGCTGTAGCCCACCACGTTTTCCGCCATGCCGCGGTTCGCCAGCGCGTGGGCGGGCGGGGTGTTCGTGTAGTCGTCGCCCACCATCTGAACGCCGATGTGGAGGTCCCGCAGGACGGGGTCGTCCAGCGAGGCGATCTCGAGAGCGCGATCCGACCGGGTGACGAAGACGTAGCTGGTGCGGTAGTAGGGCTCGGACGTGAGGGCGAGGGGGTACTGGTCGGGGACGCCCATCACCACGTCGCACAGCCCCTCGCGCAGGGTCTCCCGGATGAAGCCCCGGCGCTGGGGCCACCACGCGTAGGTGAGGCGGGCGCCCAGGCTGTCCGCCAGCATCTGCGCGATCCGGTTCTCAAACCCCTCCAGCCGGTCGTTGGAATAGGGCAGGTTGTTGGGGTCGGCGCAGACCGTCAACTCCCAACCATCGTCGCCCTGGGCGGAGGACGTGCTCCCGGAGAGAACCGCCGTCGTCACCAGCAGGCAGGCCAGGAGGATCCCGACCCGCCGGGCACCTGGGTGCATGTGCAGGCCCCCTCTTTCGCGCGAGAATGGGGCGGCGTCCCGGCGGCGGGGTGGCGCCGGAGCGGTCGTCACGACGTCACGGCACGCGGGACGGCGCAGGATGAGGGGAGGGGTGACCCCCTCCCCCCGGCGCTCCGCTAGAGGCTGAAGACGTAGAGCATGCCGCCCTTGTTGGTGTAGCGCCCCAGGTCGCTGAAGGCGTTGACCGCGCCCAGGGCGGCCGTCGGGTCCTCCAGCGAGAGGTCGCCGGCCACGGTCAGGCCCGACCACCCGCCGATCCCTGAGTAGACGGCCACGTACTGCTTCCCGTCCGGCCCCAGGAAGGTCATGGGGGCGCCGATGATCCCTGAGCCCACCTTGAACGTCCACAGCACCTCGCCGGTGACGGCGTTGACTGCCTTGAACCAGCCGTCCATGGTGCCGTAGAAGACCACGTTGCCGCCCGTGGCCAGGACGCCGCTCCAGACGGAGAAGTTCTCCTTGATGCCCCAGACCTTCCGCCCCCGCGCGCCGTCCCAGGCGACGAACTCGCCCCGGTTGCCGCCGGGGCCCGCATACATCTTCACCGTAGCGCCCACGTAGGGAACGCCGGCCACGTAGGCGACCTCGGTGCCCTCGTAGTCCATGCAGAGGTTGTTGGTGGGGACGTAGAAGAGCCCGGTCCTGGGCGAGAAGGCCGCGGGTTGCTGATCCTTGCCGCCCATGGCCGCGGGGCAGATGTTGGTCGTGTTGACGCCCTGCTTGGTGGACTTGTCGGCGTTGCGCGCGGGCACGCCGGTCTCGAGGTCGACGCCGCTCGCCCAGTTGACGTAGACGTAGGGCTGAGCCACCAGCACCTCGCCCGTCGCCCGGTCGATGGTGTAGGCGAAGCCGTTGCGGTCGAAGTTGACCAGCACCTTGCGCGGCTTGCCGTTGATGGTGAGGGTGACCAGGATGTTCTCGTTCACCCCGTCGTAGTCCCACTGGTCGTGGGGGGTCTTCTGGTAGGCCCAGCGCGCGGAGCCCGTATCGGGATCCCGCGCGAAGATGGTCATCGACCACTTGTTGTCGCCGGGGCGCAGGTCCGGGTTCCATGTGCCCGGGTTGCCGACCCCGTGGTAGAGCAGGTCCAGCTCGGGATCGTAGGAAAGCCACGTCCAGGTGGCCGAGCCCCCGATCTTCCACTGATCCTCGGGCCAGGTGGTGACGCCCAGGTCCTTCCCCTTCAGGCTGTCGTAGAAGGGCTTGAAGTCGTCGCCGATGAGCACCTCCGAATCCGGCCCCGTGGTGTACGCCCGCCAGACCTGCTCGCCGGTGTGGATGTCGTTGGCGGTGAGGAAGCCGCGGATGCCGAACTCCCCGCCGCTGATGCCGGTGATGACCTTGTCCTTCACCACCAAGGGCGCCATGGTGATGGTCTCGCCCCGGGCCACGTCGCCCTGCTTCACCTGCCAGACGACCTCGCCGGTGTTGGCGTTCAGGGCGTAAGTGTGGGCGTCCAGGGTATTGAAGAAGACCTTCCCGTCGGCGTAGGTGAGACCCCGGTTCACCACGTCACAGCAGGCGACGCCGATGGAACGCGGGTCGGTGTCGGGGACGAACTTCCACTTGACGGCCGGGCCGGGCTGGGTGAGATTCAGGGCGTAGACGATGTTGGGGAAGGGGGTGATGAGGTACATGGTGCTCCCCACCACCAGCGGAGCACCCTCGTGGCCCCTCAGGACGCCGGTGGAGAAGGTCCACGCCACCTTGAGCTGGTCCACGTTCAGGATGTTGATCTGGTCCAGGGAGCTGTATCGGGTGGCCGAGTAGTCCTTGGCCGGCATGACCCACTGGCCGTCGTCCCGCTGCAAGTTGAGGAGCTCAGGGAGGGAGCCCTGCTGCTGCGCGATGGCTGGACTCACGGCTGCGGCGAGGATCAGGGTCAGGGCAGCCATGCAGCCGATCCAACGTCCGGACGAGAGAAGCCTGCTCATCGTAGTCTCGCCGTCCTCCTTTCGAGCGTGTGACCCGCGTGGAGCCGCGGCGACCGGTTGCCCGAGGCCCTCGCCTGCCCCGGACCGTCGAGGGTGCCGAGCGTGAACGGAACCCCATCGTCGCGCGCGGCCTGCAGACTATGGTAGCCAGGAATCACTAGTCCGTCAAGAAGGATAACACACTTCGCACAAAAAAGTGAACGCGAACGCGTACGGTTCTGTCCTGGGCTGTCGCGCGCGCGGCGCAGCCGGCGCGGGTGCGGTCTCAGAAGGATCCCGCACCCTCCAGGGCTCGGACCGCCTCCCGGGCCAGGGCGGCCAGGCGGGGATCGACGGGCGTCCGCGGGCGGGGGAGCGACCGGCGGACGTCGAGCTCCTGGACGATCCGCCCCGGCGGGCCGGCTAGGATCACCACCCGATCCGCCAGGTAGATGGCCTCGGCCGGGTCATGGGTTACGAAGAGGACCGTGGGCCGCCGCTCCTCCCATAGCCGGGCCAGCTCCGCCCGGAGGCGGCAGGCCGTCAGCTCGTCCAGGGCGCTGAACGGTTCGTCCAGGAGGAGTACGTCCGGGTCCACCGCCAGGGCCCGGGCGACGGCCACCCGCTGCTGCATGCCTGCGGAGAGCTGGTGGGGGAAGGCGCCGCCATGGTCCCCCAGGCCGACCCGGGCCAGCCACGCCCGCGCGACCCGGCGCCCCTCCTCCCGGGGAAGATCCAGGACGAAGCGGACGTTCTCCTCCGCCGTGAGCCAGGGCAGGAGCCGTGAGTCCTGGAAGACATGGCCGATCCTGGGAGGCCGGGGGGCGAGGAAGCGGACGGCGCCACCATCAGCCTGCTCGAGGCCGTTCAAGATCCGCAGGAACGTGGTCTTGCCGCAGCCCGACGGACCCAGCAGGCAGACCAACTCGCCGGGGGCGGCTTCGAGGTGCAACCCGTCCAGCGCGGCACGCCGGCCCCCGTCGGGGCGGGTGAAGACCTTGGCCAGAGCGGCCACCTGGATCCCGACCATCACCTCTCCTCCCTGTCCCAGGTGGGGCGGCGCCAGCGGAAGGCCAGGCGCTCCACGGTGCCAAGCACACCCAGGTCCAGCAGGGCCACGACCAGGATGGTGGCCAGGGCGTACGCCAGGATGCCGCCCATGTCGAACATCTGGAAGAAGAAGCTGATCTGGTACCCCACGCCGTCGGTGCGCCCCATCAGTTCCGCGAAGACGACCATCTTCCAGGCCAGCGACAGGGCGCCGCGGGCCGCCCCCAGCACGTGGGGCAGCAGCTGGGGCGTCACCACCCGGACCCATACCACCGCGGGGGACCGCCGGAAGGCGCGTGCCATCTCCACCAGGCCGTGGTCCACCGCCTGGGTAGCCGCCCGGACCTGAGCCGCCACCGATGGGGCCACGCTCAGGGCGACGGCGGCCACCGCCGCCCTGTCGTTGAGCCCCAGGAGCACGTAGGCCAGCACGATGTAGACGATGCGGGGCAGCGAGAGCCCCACCAGCATCCAGCCCTCCAGGAGCCCGTTCACCAGGCGCGACGCCCCCATCGCCGCCCCCGCGGCCGAACCGGCGCCCATGGCCAGGGTGAACGCCATCGCCACCCGGCGGAGGGAGACGCCCAGATGGTGCAGCAGGTGACCGCGGGTCACCTCCTCCACCAGAAGACGAACCGTGGTCCACGGCCCCGGGAGCACCGTCTCCGACAGAAGCAGAGAGAGGAGCCACCAGGCGGCCATCAGGGTCCACAAGGACAGGATGTGCCCGGCGCCAGGGAGTCGCCGGAAGCGCCTCCCCGCCGGGAGCCCCAGGGTGCGGAGCCCCCGCCAGCCGGCTTCTCCGTCGACGCGCCCCCGCGCCATCGATCGTGCCCCTTCCAGAGTCACCTGGCCACCCCGAGGGACGTGGTGAAGACGCCGGGATCGACCCGCTCCACGCCCACGACCTCAGCCCCTGCTACCGCCACCAGCCGGCCCACCATGCGCGAGAGGTCGGCCACCGTGGCTTCGCTCCACTCGGACGGGACGCTGGTCTGCCAGGCCTCCTGTACCGCCGGCAGGAGGGAACGATCGGGCAGACGGTAGAGGCCCTGGTCCACGATCTCCTCCCAGAGGGTCGGGTCCTGCGCGAGACGGTCCCAGGCGTCCCGCATGGCGGCCACGAAGCCGGACACCGCCTCGGGTTCGGTCTCGACCAACGCTTCCCGGGCCACCAGGACGAGGATGGGCATCTCCGGCGGAAGGTCCAGGGTGCGGAGGAGCTCATCCACAGAGACGACAGCCCGGTACCGGCCGGTGGCGGTCAGCCGGGCGACGAAGTGCCAGTAGGGCATGGCCGCGTCCAACTCGCCCCGGTCCAGCAGCTCCTGCATCAGCGGTGGGGCTGCGGCCAGGGCCTCGGCCTCCTCCTGGGGATCAAAGCCGAAGCGATCGACCGCGGCGGCCCGCAGGATCAGCCAGCTCTTGTCGTTCAGGCTCGCCACGCCGATGCGCTTCCCCTTCAGGTCCGCAAGGCTGCGGATGGGACTTTCGGCCGGTACCACCAGCGAGCCCTCTGCCAGGCTGTAGGGGTAGACGGCCTGCACCGGGACCCCCTGGCGCCGGAGGAGGTTGACGCCGATGACGTCGTCGACCACCAGGTCCACCTCGCCCGCCTGCAGGGCGATCTTGGCCGCCTGCTTGCTGGCCAGGGTCGTCACCTCCACCTGCACCCCGTGCGCCCGATCCAGCCCGTCGCGCTCGATCGCGTGGAGCACCCAGGCGAAGGTCCCCGATGCCTGCAACCCCACCCGGACCGTGCCCGCCGCCCGCGCCGCCCTGGCCGCCAGCATCCAGCAGGCCGCGAGCACCACCAGGGCCAGTGCCAACCGCCGCTGCATGATTGCACCTCCTCGCGATCACGAAATGATGGAAAACCTCGGTCAAATCCTACCATAGCACGCTCCTGGGGCGCGGGCAAGGGCTCGCCGGTGCGAAGACCCGTAGGGGGCGGGCCCGCCCTCGGTCGTCCCGCGCCGGCATCGGCGCGTCCTGCGCCCGGATCCTGCAGGCCTGCGCCCTCAAGCCCACGAACCGGGCCGTGCGGGCGCGGGGGAGCGCACGGTGGAACGTACGAAAGGCCCAGGGAAAGATGCACAGGCCGCCTCAGGCTCCAGGAAAAGTTGCCGGCGCGTCGGAAGGAGTCTTCAGTCTGTGAGAGGAAATGTCTTTTTAGGTTCGAGCCACGCTTTTCTGAGTAGCCGCATCGGAGACACCGCTCGCAGCAGAAGCTCAACCCCGGCCGGCGACGCGCACCGGCTCCTGCCCCGCTCGACGAGGGAAGGCGTCACGCCTCGGGCACCGAGGAATCGGAGCCCCGGAGGCCTGCACCCATCATCCGGCAGGCGACCGACGCTCGCCTGCCCGCCGAGAAGGAGTGGTCCCGTGCAGCTCGAGTACCGTCACCAGTACGGGGGCCTCGCCCCGGACGTCCTCTGGGGAGCCCTCTTCGACCCCGAGATCCTTCGAAGGGCCATACCAGGGTGCCAGGGGCTGGAAGGCCAGGGAGACGGGGCGTACAAAGCGAGCCTCGGGCTGAACGTGGGACCCATCCGGGGCGGTTTCGACGGCCAGGTGGCGCTCAGCGACGCCGAGCCCCCTCGCAGGTACCGGCTCCGTCTCGACGGCGGCGGCGCCCCCGGCCAGGTCAAGGCCGACGCTTGGATCAGCCTGGAGCCCGACGGGCAGGGCACGTCCCTCCTCTGCCGGGCGGAGGTGAGCGCCACGGGGACCCTCGCCGCCGTGGGCCAGAGGGTGATGGGCAGCGTCGGCAAGATGCTGGTGGGCCGCTTCTTCAAGAACATCGAGCACGAGCTCTCCGGCCAACGGGCCACCGGTTGACCGCCCCGGAGGCCGCGGCCCGCAGCCAGGATCGACGGCGGACGCACCCGCGACCGTCATACGACCCAAGGGAGGTGCATGAACGTGGAGGTACCCATCACCGTCACCGTCAACGGCGTGGAGTACAGCCGCCACGTGGAGCCCCGTCAGCTCCTGGTCCATTTCCTCCGGGAGACCCTGGGGCTGACCGGTACCCACGTGGGATGCGACACGAGCCAGTGCGGGGCCTGTACCGTCCTGCTGGACGGAGAGGCGGTCAAGTCCTGCACGGTCCTCGCGGCGCAGGCCGACGGCAGCCAGGTCACCACCGTGGAAGGGCTCGAACAGGACGGCATGCTCCATCCCATCCAGGAAGGGTTCTGGGAGAAGCACGGGCTTCAGTGCGGTTTCTGCACGCCCGGCATGCTCATGGTCACCCAGGCCCTCCTCAACCGGAACCCCGACCCCAGCGACGAGGAGATCCGGGAGGCCCTGGAAGGCAACCTGTGCCGCTGCACGGGGTACCAGAACATCGTCCGGGCCGTGCGGCGCGCGGCCGAGTCCATGCAGGAGCGGCACGCCCAGGTGGCGGCCGCCCGTGGAGAGGAGGGTGCCTGAGCCATGCCGACCGTCTTCGGCACCGCCATCAAGCGTCGTGAGGACCCGCGCCTCATCACCGGCCGGGCGACCTACACCGACGACATCCGCCTGCCCGGCCTGGTCCACGCGGCCATCCTGCGCTCGCCCCACGCGCACGCCCGCATCCGCTCCATCGACGTGGAGAAGGCCCGGCGCGCGCCGGGCGTGGTGGCCGCCTACACGGGCCGGGACCTGCAGGGCCGGATCGGAACGGTGCCCACCGCCTGGCTGCTCCCCGACTCGGACCTGAAGACGCCCCCGCACCCCGTGCTGGCCGTGGACCGGGTGCGGTACGTGGGGGACGGCGTGGCCCTGGTGGTGGCCGACAGCCCCGCCCGGGCCCGGGACGCGCTGGAACTCATCGGGGTCGAGTACGAGCCCCTTCCGGTGGTGGTGAACCAGGAGGAGGCGATGCAGCCGGGCAAGCCCCAGCTCCACGGCGAGGCGCCCAAGAACGTGGCCTTCCACTGGAAGGCGGGCAACGGCGCGTCCGAGGCTTTCCAGCAGGCGGAGGTCGTCGTCCGGCACCGCTTCGTCAACAACCGGCTGATCCCCAACGCCATGGAGCCCCGCTCGGCCGTGGCCCGCTACAATCCCTCCTCGGGCGAGATGACCCTCTGGATGACCTCCCAGAACCCCCACATCCACCGGTACCTCCTGTCGGGGATTCTAGGCATCCCGGAGCACAAGCTGCGGGTGGTGGCGCCCGAGGTGGGAGGCGGCTTCGGCAGCAAGATCGCCTGCTATCCCGACGAGGCGCTGGTCGCCTTCGCGGCCCGGGAGCTGGGCGTGCCCGTCAAGTGGACCGAGGACCGGCGGGAGAGCTTCATTGCCACCACCCACGGGCGGGACCACATCCAGGACGTGGAGCTGGCCGGAAGGAAGGACGGTACCATCACCGGCCTCCGGGCGACCGTCCACGCGAGCATGGGCGCCTACGTTTCCACTGCGGCGCCCGGTGTGCCCACCATCCTCTTCGGGCTCATGCTCCAGGGCGCGTACCGGATCCCGCAGATCGAGGTGGACGTCTACGGGGTCTTCACCAACACCACCCCCACCGACGCCTACCGGGGGGCCGGCCGGCCCGAGGCCACCTTCATCGTGGAGCGGCTGGTGGACCTCTTCGCCCGACAGATCGGCATGGACCCGGCGGAGGTCCGGCGCAGGAACTTCATTCCCGCGAACGCCTTCCCCTATGACACGCCCACGGGGCTCACCTACGACTCGGGCGACTACGCCACCGCCCTGGACAAGCTCCTGGAGGCCCTCGACTACCCCGCCCTGCGCCGGCGCCAGGAGGAGCTCCGTCGCCAGGGGCGCTACCTGGGCGTGGGCTTCTCTACCTACGTGGAGATCTGCGGGCTGGGACCGTCCCAGGTCGCGGGGGCGGTCGGCTTCCAGGGCGGTCTTTGGGACAGCGCTACCCTACGGGTCCTGCCCACGGGGAAGGTCCTGGTCTACACCGGCACGTCGCCCCACGGCCAGGGCGAGGAGACCACCTTCGCCCAGATCGTGGCGGAGGCCCTCGGCATCCCGGTGGAGGACGTGGAGGTCCGCCACGGCGACACGGGCGAGGTCTACATGGGCTGGGGCACCTACGGAAGCCGGACCACGCCCGTGGGCGGCAGCGCGGTCGCCCGGGCGGCGGAACGGGTGGTGGAGAAGGCCCGGGTGTTTGCCGCCCACATGCTGGAGGTCGCACAGGACGACCTGACCTTCGAAGAGGGCCGCTTCCAGGTGAAGGGCGCACCCGGCCGCTCCGTGAGCTTCCAGGACGTGGCCCTGCAGGCCCACCTGGCCTGGAACCTGCCCGAGGGCGTGGAGCCGTCGCTGGAGGCCAGCGCGTTCTACGATCCCCCCAACTTCTGCTACCCCTTCGGCGCGCACGCGTGCGTGGTGGAGGTGGACCGCGACACGGGCGAGGTGCGGCTCGAGCGCTACGTGGCCGTGGACGATTGCGGACGCATCATCAACCCCCTCATCGTGGAGGGGCAGGTGCACGGCGGCGTGGTGCAGGGGATCGGCCAGGCCCTCTGGGAGGGCGCCGTCTACGACGAGAACGGGCAGCTCCTCACGGGCTCCCTCATGGACTACGCCCTCCCCAAAGCCCGGTTCTTTCCCGAGATCGAGACCCACCACACCGAGACGCCCGCGCCCCACAACCCGCTGGGCGTCAAGGGCGTGGGGGAGACGGGCACCATCGCCTCCACGCCCGCGGTGGTGAACGCGGTGGTGGACGCGCTCGCACCCTTCGGCGTGAAGCACCTGGAGACGCCTCTGACCCCCGAGAAGGTCTGGAAGGCCATGCAGGATGGGAGGAGGTAGACCATGTTCCCGGCAGCCTTTGAGTACCAGCGGGCGGCCACCTTGCCCGAGGCGCTGCGGATGCTGGCCGCGTCGGGTGGGGAGGCCAAGGTGCTGGCCGGAGGGCACAGCATCCTGCCCATGATGAAGCTGCGCCTCGCCACGCCGCAGAACCTGGTGGACATCGGGCGGGTGCCTGAGCTGAAGGGCATCCGCCTCGAAGGGAACCGGCTGGTGGTGGGCGCCCTCACGACCCACCGCGAGCTCGAGACGTCGGAGATGGTGGCCCGCCACTGCCCGGTACTGGCCAGGGCGGCCTCGGAGGTGGGCGACGTCCAGGTGCGGAACCGGGGGACCCTGGGCGGCAACCTGGCCCACGCGGACCCGGCTTCAGACCTCCCGGCCGTGGCCCAGGCGATGGAGGCCGTGCTGAAGCTCGCGAGCCCCCGGGGGATCCGGGAAGTGGCCATCGGCGACTTCATCCTGGGGCCGCTGGTCACCGACCTGCAGGGCGACGAGATCATCCAGGAGATCTCCTTCGCGACCGTCTCGGGGCGGAGCGGCAGCGCGTACGCCAAGTTCGCGCACCCGGCGTCGGGGTACGCGGTGGTGGCTGTGGCCGCCGTCGTGACCCTGGGTGCCGATGGAAGCTGCCAGGCCGCCCGGGTGGGCGTGACGGGTGCCTCCTCCACGGCCTACCGCGCTACCGGGGTGGAACAGGCCCTGGTGGGGCGCCGGCCCGATGCGCCGGTGCTCGAGCAGGCCGCCGCGCACGCGGCCGAAGGGGCCGACCTCATGGCCGACCTCTTCGCCTCCGAGGCGTACCGCGGGCACCTGTGCCGCGTGATGACCCACCGGGCCCTGAAGGAGGCCGTGGGTGAGGCCATGGGACGCTGAGGCGCGGTGAGGGACCGGGCCCCAGGGCCCTGGGTGGCCCTGGGGCGACGGCCCGTCCAGGGCGCCCGAGGGGCAGACGGCACTCCAAGTGGGTCCAGATCTCATGAAGGAAGGAGGCGAACGCCATGTGGGTCAAGCCCGACTACGAGATCGTAGAGACGGGTGCCGAGGCCACAGCGTACATGGGGCGCGGCTAAGCGGTGCCTCGCCTTCAAGCTGCCGGGGTCACGGGAACAGCCTGCGTGCCTCGTTGAGGTAGGCGGACGCGGACTCCCAGGAGGTGGCGCCGTGCGCGCAAGGCTCCTCGGAACAGGAGCAGGGGGCGGCTTCCCGCAGTGGAACTGCGCTTGTCGCGGGTGCGAGCGTGCGCGGGCCCGGCACGCGGGAACCCGGGTACGGACCCAATCCTCGCTGGCACTGAACGCGAACGGAACGGAGTGGTACTTGGTGGATGCCACGCCCGACGTGCGCGTTCAGGTCGAGGCCTTCCCCCTGCTCCGTCCGGGCCCCGGGCTCCGGCAGACGCCGATCCGAGGCATCCTCCTCACCGACGCAGAGCTGGATCACACCGTGGGTCTCCTGGTCCTCCGGGAAGGAGCGGAACTGACGGTCCACTCCACCGCTACGGTGCGAGAGGCGTTGAGCGGTCCTTTCCCCGTACGAGAGATGCTGAGACCCTATGCCACCCTGGAGTGGATCGAGGTCCGCCCAGGTGCGAGCTTCGTCTTGGATGGGGGGCGCATCCGAGCGGTCGCCTTTCGCACCGGCTCCAAGGCCCCCAGGTACGTGGGGTCGGCCGTGCGGGGCGACGGCTGGAGCGTCGGCTACCGGTTCGAGGACACGTCGACGGGAGGCGCCCTGGCGTACGTGCCGGGCCTGGAGGCGTGGACCCCAGAGGTGGAGGAGCACCTGGCTGGAACGGGAGCGGTCTTCCTGGACGGAACGTTCTGGTCGGACGACGAGCTCGTCGCCCTTCACGCCTCGGAGTCGACCGCACGGGAGATGGGTCACCTGCCCATGACGGGCCCCGGGGGAACGGCCCGCCGGCTTGCCGAGCTCGCGGTACCGCTCAAGGCCTACGTTCACGTGAACAACACCAATCCGGTCCTCCGGGAGGATGGACCGGAGTACCGGTTCCTGGCCTCTTTGGGTATCGGGGTGGGGTGGGACGGCCTGGAGGTGGAGCTCTGAAGGGTGTCGAGGAGGTGGGCGCGTGGAGGCGCCGTGGTCCCGAGAGGAGTTCGTTGACCGCCTCAGGGCGGTGGGTGAGGCGAAGTATCACGACAAGCACCCCTTCCACGTCCGCATGCACCGGGGGGAACTGAGCCCGCCGGAAGTGAGGGGATGGATCGCCAACCGGTTCTACTACCAGAAGATGATCCCGGTGAAGGATGCGCTCATCCTGTCCAAGCTCCCGAACCGCGAGGACCGGCGTCGTTGGATCCAGCGCATCCTGGATCACGATGGCCGGGGCGATGACGAGGGAGGCATCGAGGCGTGGCTGCGGCTGGGCGAGGCCGCAGGGATTCCGCGGGCGGCTCTCCTGGACGAACGGCACGTCGTGCCCGGCGTGCGCTTCGCGGTGGATGCGTACGTCCACTTCTGCCGCCTCGAGCCGTGGTGGGTGGCCGTCGCCTCCTCCCTCACGGAGCTCTTTGCGCCGGACCTGGTGGCACGCCGGATCAGGGTTTTCGAAGAGCACTACCCGTGGGTGCGGCCCGAGGGCCTTGCGTACTTTCGCCAGCGCCTGCATCAGGCGCCTCGCGACGCTGAGCACGGCCTGGAGCTGGTCGTGCGGGCGGCGCCCACCCGAGCGGACCAGGAGCGGACGGTGGCGGCGTTGAGCTTCAAGTGCGACGTCCTCTGGGCGCTCCTGGACGCAGTGGAACGCGCCGGTCCTGCCTGAGAGGGGATGGAACCGTGGGCTGGACGCGCTCCTCCACGCCCCGCCTGGCGCGGGGGGTTCGGCTTCGCTGGGATCCGGGACGCGGCCGTCACCTCCTGCTCCTACCGGAGAGGGTCGTGGTCCTCAACGAGACGGCGGGTGCCATTCTCGAGCTCTGCGACGGAGAGCGGCCGGTGTCGGACGTCGTGCGGGAGATGGAAGCTCGCTACGGGGCTCGGGGGATCGAGTCGGACGTCCTGGAGTTCCTCGAGCGCATGAACGAGGAAGGGTGGATCACATGAAGGAGGTTGCGGTGAGCGAGAGGGTGACGAGGGGCGTGCAAGAGTCCGAGGTCCCCTCCCCCTTCTCCTTGCTCGCCGAGCTGACCCACCGTTGCCCCCTGCACTGCCCCTATTGCTCGAATCCGCTGCGTTTAGCAAGGCGTGAGGAGGAGCTGGAGACCGGGACCTGGCTGCGGGTGCTGGACGAGGCGAGGGACCTGGGCGTGGTCCAGGTGCACTTCTCGGGAGGCGAGCCCCTGCTGCGGCGGGACCTGGAGGCGTTGACGGCGCGTGCCCGGGAGAACGGAGCCTACGTCAACCTCATCACCAGCGGCGTCGGATTGGATCGGACGCGGGTGCGACGCCTGCGAGAAGCAGGGTTGGACGCAATCCAGGTGAGCGTCCAGGCTGCGCGCCCCGAGCTCTCGGATCGCATCGTCGGAAGGAAGGCCTGGGAGGAGAAGCGCCAGGCGGCGCTGGCCGTGAAGGCGGAAGGGCTTCCCCTCACGCTCAACGTGGTCCTCCATCGCTTCAACCTGGACGACCTGGAGCCGATCATCCTCATGGCGGAGGCCTGGGGAGCCGACCGGTTGGAGCTCGCCAACACCCAGTACTACGGCTGGGCCTTCCTGAACCGGGAGCGGTTGCTTCCTTCGGTCGAGCAGGTGGCTCGCGCCGAGGAGGTCTACCGGCGCCACGCCGAGCGGCTGCACGGCCAGATGGAGCTGGTCTGGGTGGTGCCGGACTACCATGCCGACCATCCCAAGCCGTGCATGGGCGGATGGGGGCGCATCGGGCTGACGGTGAGCCCGGAAGGAGATCTCCTTCCATGCCCGACCGCGGGTGTCATCGCCGATCTCTCCTTTCCCAGTGTTCGCACGTGGACCCTGGCGCGGGCGTGGCGTTCCTCGGAGGCGTTCAACCGGTTTCGCGGCTTCCAGTGGATGCCAGAGCCGTGCCGCAGTTGTGACCGGCGCTTCGTCGACTTTGGGGGCTGCCGCTGCCAGGCGTACCTCCTCACCGGCGACGCTGCCCGCACCGATCCCGTCTGCCGGTGGTCCTCCGATCACTTCATCGTCGAGAACACGGTCATGGAGGCCCGTGAGCTCACACACGCCGGGGTACCGGGCACAATGCGTGGCGTGCTGAGAATCTGGTAGATTAACCACATCTCAAGAACAAAAGCGGGTAGGTTTTCACGTGAAGAGCGCCGCAGGTGCCATGAAACCGCACGGAAAGGACGGTGATGCCGACGGAGAACCCCTTCGGGAGCATTGAAGCGCTGGAGGCCGCGGTGGAACAGGCCGGATACGTTCCTGACCGGGCCCTGTCGACCGTGCTCTACCTGGCCCTGGCCCTGGAGCACCCCCTCTTCCTGGAAGGCGAGCCGGGGGTGGGGAAGACCGAGGTGGCCAAGGTGCTCGCTCAGGCCACGGGGCGCCCCCTGGAGCGTCTCCAGTGCTACGAGGGGCTGGACGTGGCCCACGCGCTCTACGAGTGGGATTATCCCAGGCAGCTCCTGGAGATCCGCCTGGCCGAGGCATCGGGTCCGGTGGATCGACCGGCCGTCAACCGGCAGGTCTTCAGCCCGGCCTTCCTCATTCGGAGACCCCTCCTGCGGGCCATCGACCCCGAGGGTCCGGCCCCCGTGCTCCTCATCGACGAGATCGACCGGAGCGACGAAGAGTTCGAGGCGTTCCTGCTGGAGCTGCTCTCGGACTTCCAGGTGACCATCCCCGAGCTGGGCACGCTGCGGGCCCGGGAGCGACCCGTGGTGGTCATCACCTCCAACCGCACCCGGGAGATCCACGACGCGCTGAAGCGGCGGTGCCTCTACCACTGGATCGACTACCCCGACGCCGAGCGGGAGCGCCAGATCCTCCTCCGTAAGGTCCCAGGCGTGACCGAAGGGCTGGCCCGGCAAGCGGTGGCCTTCGTCCAGCGGTTGCGCCAGATGGATCTCTACAAGCTTCCCGGCGTGGCCGAGACCATCAACTGGGCGGCAGCCCTGCAGGCCCTGGGGCAGCGGGAACTGGACCCGGGCACGGTGGAGGCCAGCCTGGGGGTCCTCCTCAAGTACCGCGACGATCTCCAGGGCCTGGATCGGGAGCAGGTCCGCCAGATCCTGGCGGAGGTGGGGTAGGCGTGAGCATGGACCTTCCGGCGCTCGTGACGCGACCCGAGGTGATCCTGGCCAACCTGCTGGTGCTGGAGCGGCTACTGCGCCTGGGCGGCCTGGGCGTGGGTCCCGAGCGCATGGCCCTGGCCCTGAAGGCCCTCGAGGTCGTGGGGGTGCACGATCGGGAACGGGTGCAGGGAGCGCTCCGGTGCGTGGCGGCGTCCGGGCGGGAGGAGGCCCGGCGCTTCGACCAGGTCTTCCAGGTCTTCCTGGGGCTGCTGGCGGGTCGCCGGGAGGACGCGGAGCTGGCCGCCCGGACGCTGGGCGCGTCGGCGGCGGCCCAGCGGGAGCGCTGGCGCCGGGCGCCGTCCCGCAACGGCGCCCCGCCGTCGCCGGGCGAAACGGCCCGACCCACCCCGGCCAGGGTTCCCTGGCAGGTGTGGGAGGGGCATGGAGGTGATGAGGTCCCCGAAGGGCGGCCCGCGGGAGGGTACAGCCCGGCGGAGCGGCTCGCCCAGAAGGACTTCGCCCGGTACGACGCGGCCGATCGGGGGCTCGCCCTGCAGCGGCTGGAGACGCTGGCCTGGCAGGGCGTGCGACGTTCCCACCGGTGGCGCCGGTCGACCCGCGGCCACGGCGTCGACCTGCGCCGGGCCTTGCGGGAGACCGCGACCCGGGGCGAGGTGTGGGCGCTGCCCCGGCGCCGGCGGCGGGAAAGGCTGCGACCGGGTGTGGTGCTCCTGGACGTGAGCGGCTCCATGGAGCCCTATGCGTGGCCCCTGCTGGCGCTGGCCCACCACCTGGTGGCCCGCCGGCAGCCGGTGGAGGTCTTCCTCTTCGGCACGCGCCTGACGCGGGTCACCCGCCTCCTGCGCCGGCGGCCGGTGGAGGAGGCGCTCCGGCGGGCGGTGAGCGAGGTACCCGACTGGTCTGGCGGGACCCGCATCGGCGAGAACCTGGGCCGGTTCAACCGGGCGTGGGCCCGCCGGGTGGCGACCCGGGGGGCGGTGGTGATGGTGGTCTCCGACGGCCTGGACCGCGGCGACCCCCGGGCCGTCGCCCGCGAGATGGCCCACTTGCAGCGGACCGCCCACCGTCTGATCTGGCTGAACCCTCTCCTGGGTGGCGAGGGCTACCAGCCCCTGGCGGCGGGGATGCAGGCGGCGCTGCCCTTCGTGGACGACTTCCTGCCCATGGCGCGGCTGGCCGACGTGGAAGGTCTCCTCAGGCGCCTGCAGGCGGTGGGGAGCCGGCGGCCGGTGCGGCGGCAACAGGCTCGATGAGGATCTGAACGACGCCGTTGCAGCCCATCCCCAGGCCCCAGAGGCCGTCTTCGTCGTGGGTGAGGTCGTAGGTGACCAGCCTCGGTCGGCCTTCGGCCACCACCTGGCGGGCGATCTCGGCCACGTCGCCCTCCAGGCAGCCGCCGCTGAGGGTGCCGCAGGTGGTGCCGTCAGGGCGGATCAGAAGACGGGCGCCCTCGTGGCGGTAGCCGGAGCCCTCGATGCCTACCACGGTGGCCATGGCCACCGGTTGGCCCGCCTCCTGGGCCCGAAGGGCCTCGCGCAGCACGTCGAGGGTCTCAAGCGGGTGACTCATGCCGCCACCTCCGTGGCCTCCCAGGTGCCGGGGCCTCGGGAGCGGGCCGGGTACCCGGGAGGAAAAGGATGCTTGCCGTCAGAATACTCGATGCACCCTTCTCCGGCAAGACCCTGGTCCGCAAGGAGCGCCCGCCGCTGCAGGTCCGGGATGGGCTGGAGTGGGAAGGGAGGGCCGTGCTGTGGATCCTGGGATGGCAAGGGCGATGGTGGCCGAGCTGGAGGCGGGCCGGTCGCTCTGGCTCGCAACGGTGGTGCAGAGCAGTCACCCGCAGGTCCCTCTGGGCGCCCGCCTGCTGGTGACGGGCGACCTTCGTGCCACCGGATCGCTGGGGGCACCGGCCCTGGACCAGGACGTCCTGACGCGTTTGCGGGCGGGCCGCCCCCAGAGCCACCTGCGGCTGCACTGGCCTGAATCCGGCCGCTCGCCCTCGGCGGAGGTGCTGGTGGAGTGGGTCCGGGCGGTGCCCTGGCTCCTGGTGCTGGGGGCGGGGGGCGACGCGGAGGCGCTGGCCACTATCGGCGCCGCGGCGGGTTTCCGGGTGGCCGTGGCGGACCACAGGCCTGCCCTCTTACGCCGGGAGCGCTTTCCCAGAGCCGAGGAGCTGGTTTCCTGCGAGCCCGAGGAGCTGCCCGAGCGGCTACTCACCCCGCAGAGCTACGGGGTGGTGTTGACCCACCACTTCCAGCGGGATGTCCGCTGGCTCAAACGCCTCTTTGCCTCGCCGGTGCCCTACGTGGGGGTCTTGGGCCCCAGGAGCCGGGCGGAGCAGCTTCTCGCCCACTTGAGGCGCGAAGGTGACGCGCCGGGGCAGCAGGATCTGGCCCGGCTTTACGCCCCCGTGGGCCTCGATCTGGGCGGTGAGGGGGCCGGCGCTGTCGCCCTCGCGGTGGTCGCGGAGGCCGCGGCCCTCCACCACGGGCGGGAAGCCCGCCACCTGCGGGACCGCCAGGGCGCGCTCCACCCCGAGCGTGCGCAGGGGGCCTGAGGGGGTGGGCGGGGACGCGCCTGGGGAGGGCCGGACCATGGCCGGCCCCGCCTGGGGGGCCGTGGTGCTCGCGGCGGGGCAGGCCCGGCGCTTCGGCACCCTCAAGCAGGTGCTCCCGGTGAGGGGCCGCCCCATGTTCCTGCACGCGGTGGGCGCCGCGCTGGAGGCAGGAGCCGCCCAGGTGTGCGTGGTGACCGGGGCCGGGCGGGAGGCCGTGGAAGCAGCCCTCTCTCCCCTGCGGGCCAGGGGCCTGCCCGTGGAGCCCGTCTTCAACCCCGAGTTTGCCTCAGGGTTGGCCGGCTCGCTCCGGGTGGGCCTCGCGGCCCTGGCGCCCCAGTGCCAGGTGGCGGTGGTCCTCCTGGCCGATCAGCCCGGCGTGGGGGCCGGGCTCGTGGCGGCCCTGGTGAGGGCTGCCCGCTCGACCGCCTCTGGGGCGGCCGCGGTGAGCTACCCTGGGGGAGATGTGGGGGTACCGGCCGCGTTCGGCAGGAAGCTGTGGCCCCGCCTCGAAACGCTTCGCGGAGACGCAGGGGCCCGCTCGATCGTCCGCTCGCTGGAGGGTGTCGTGGCCCTGGAAGCGCCCCCGCCGGCTCTGGCCGACGTGGACACCCCCGAGGCGTACCGGGCGCTGCGGCACGCGGGCGGGGCGTTCGCATCCGTAGGCCAAGCAGAGGCCGGCGCTCAGGTTCGGCCGGGGAGGGAAGGGTCGATGGTGCCCGTCGTCTGTCTGGTGGGGCCTTCGGGTTCCGGGAAGACGACCCTGCTGGTGCGGCTGGTGGAGGATCTGGTGGGCCGGGGCCTCCGGGTGGCCACGGTGAAGCACGCCTCCCACGGATTCCAGATGGACCGGCCCGGGAAGGACAGCCACCGCCACTTCCACGCCGGGGCCGAGGCGGTGCTGATCAGCTCGCCGGAAGGCTACGCCCTGGTGGGGCGGCACCGGGAGGAGGAGCCCCCGCTCGAGGCGCTCCTGCCGCTCCTGCCGCCTGTGGACCTGGTCCTGGTGGAGGGGTTCAAGGGCAGCGCCTTCCCGTCCATCGAGGTCCACCGGCGGGCGTCCGGCAAGCCCCGGATCCGGGATCTGGAGAACCGCATCGCTGTGGCCAGCGACGAGCCCGTGGAGCCCGGGCTCCGCCGCTTCGGCCTGGACGATGTGCAGGAGCTGGCCGAGTTCATCCTGGCCACGACGGGCCTCACGGCGGCGGACCGGTCGCAGGTTCGTCCCGCCCGCTCATGAAAGGGGCGCGATCATGGAGCAAGCCCTCACCGATACCCTCCGGCGGTCGCTCCGGGACCTGCGGATCTCGGTGACCGATCGGTGCAACTTCCGGTGCACGTACTGCATGCCCAAGGCGGTCTTCGGGCGCGACTTCCAGTTCCTGCCGCGGAGCGCGCTCCTCACCTTCGAGGAGATCGCGCGCCTGGTGCGGATCCTCTCGGGGATGGGCGTGCGCAAGGTCCGGCTCACGGGCGGTGAGCCCCTGCTCCGCCACGAGGTGGAGAAGCTGGTGGCGATGCTGGCAGGGATCGAGGGCGTGGAAGACCTCACCCTCACCACCAACGGCTCGCTGCTGGCCCGCAAGGCCCGCACCCTGAAGGAGGCGGGGCTGCACCGGGTCACGGTGAGCCTGGACTCCCTGGATGACGCGATCTTCCGGTCCATGAACGACGTGGACTTCCCCGTGGTGCGGGTGCTGGAGGGCATCGAGGCGGCCGAGGCGGTGGGGCTCGCGCCTGTGAAGGTCAACATGGTGGTGAAGCGCGGGGTGAACGACGGCAGCATCCTGGAGATGGCCCGGTTCTTCCGGGGCACCGGGCACGTGCTGCGCTTCATCGAGTACATGGACGTGGGCACCACCAACGGCTGGCGCATGCAGGACGTGGTGCCGGCCGCGGAGATCCTGGCCATCCTCCGGCGCGAGGCGGACCTGGAACCGGTGGAGCCAGGCTACCGGGGTGAGGTGGCCCGTCGCTACCGCTACCGCGACGGCAGCGGCGAGATCGGCATCATCGCCTCGGTGACCCAGCCCTTCTGCGGCGACTGCACCCGGCTGCGTCTCTCTTCGGAAGGGAAGCTCTACACCTGCCTCTTCTCGAGCCTCGGCCACGACCTGCGGGCGCTCCTGCGCGGGGGGCGGACCGACGAGCAGGTCGCGGCCTTCGTCCGGGGCGTATGGGAAGGCCGCCGCGACCGCTACTCGGAGCTGCGGACCCAGGAGACGGCCCGCCAGCCCAAGGTGGAGATGTCGCACATTGGAGGATAAGGGCCGCGCGAGCCGGCCCGGGAGGAGGAGAGCCCCCTTGGCGTCGGAGCGATCGGTCTCGTTCGAGGAGAAGGTCGGCCTCGTCCGGGAGCCGCTGGTACCCCAGCAGGTGGCGGCGCGGGTGGAGGGCCCCACCACCGTGGGGGGGAGCGTCTGCTTCGTGGGGTGGGTCCGGGAGTGGACCGGGGCCCGTCGCACGCTGGAGCTTGAGTACGAGGCGTACGAGCCCATGGCCCTGCGGGAGATGGCGGCGCTGGTGGAGCTGGCCCAGCGGCGCTGGTCCGGCGTGGACCTGGCCATGGTCCACCGGCTGGGGGTCCTGAAGCCGGGGGAGGCGGCGGTGGTCGTGGCGGCTGCCGCCCCTCACAGGAACGAGGCCTTCGAGGCCTGCCGCTGGGCCATCGAACGCTTGAAGGAACAGGTGCCCATCTGGAAGCGGGAGCGCTACGCCGACGGAACCGAGGAGTGGGTCGGTCTCGAGCGGCGCCTCTCCCGGGGCCGGTCCAGCACCAGCAGCCGCTCCTGAACCATCGCGGCCAGGGCCTCCTGCTCTCGGGCGAGCCGGAGCTGCTCGGAGAGCCCCTGGGCCAGGTCCCGGTTCTCCCCGAGGATCCGCTGGGCGGTGGCATGAAGCTGCTCCATGGCCGCCGCGGTCTCCTGGAGCTGGGCACTCACCTCCTGCACCCCCGCCGCCGCATCGGAGAGCCGGGCGTTCACCTCCTGGCGGAGGGCGTCCTGGTCCGCGGCGAGCTTGGCCACACTCCGGCCATGGCCCTCCACCTCACGAAAACTCTCCTCCAGTGAGACGAAGAGGTCGTCCAGGGTGCCGATGGCTTCGGCGCGCGCCTGGACCTCGGAGGCAACGCCGGCCACCCGGGCGGCAAGCTCGGTGCTTCCGGCCTCCAAGCCGTTTACGATGCGGCCGATGGCCTGGGCGGACTCCCGGCTGGTCTCGGAGAGGGTCTTGATCTCCTGGGCGACCACCGCGAAGCCCCGACCGTGCGCGCCCGCCCGGGCCGCCTCGATGCTCGCGTTGAAGGAGAGCACCCGGGTGCGTTCGGCGATCTCGGAGATGGCCCGCACGATGCCGTGGATCTCCTGCATCTCCTCCCGGAAGCCCCGCAGCCGTCCCTCCAGCTCACTGATCTGCGAGAGGTTGGCCCGGAGGGATTCGATGCCCTCCCGCAGCCGCTCTGCACCGCTCCGCACCTGGGCTGCCGTCGCCTGGATGCGCCGAGAGGCCGCCTCGGTGCCGCGGGTGGTTTCGGCCAAGCGGTCCGTGGCCTGCTGCACCTGCTGCTCCACCTCGGCCAGGTGGCCGCTCATGCGGGTCACCGCCTCGGCCGCCTGCTGGCTCCCCCGGCTGATCTGCTCCGAGGCTCCCGTCGCTTCCTCCATGCCCGAGCGGACACGCTCGGAGACCTCCACCATGGTACGGAGCCAGCTTCCGAGCCGGGAGGCGCTCTCCGCGGACCGGTGCGCATCCGCCTGGATCCCCCGCACGCTTCCCTTGAGCCGCCGCAGGCTGGCCACGCCCAGGAGGCCGTTGAGCAGCAGGAGGAAGGCGCCCAGGGCGATGAGGCCCACCCGGCTCAACTCGGCCAGGCGGCTGGACTCCTCGGCCAGGGAGGCCGCCCCCTGGCGGACCTGCTCGCGCAGGCCGGTCAGGGCCTGGGCAAGCTCGGCCGCCTGAGAGGCTGCCTGGGTGATCAGCTCCTCCTGCCGAACCAGGTCCAGGGTCTCGCTCAGGGCGGTGAAGGTGCGCTGCAACTGCCGGGAGAGCTGGAGGGCCCGGTCCCAGCGTCCCGCGTACGAACCGGCTCGGGGCGCGGCGGCCTCCAGATCGTCCAGCCAGTCCACAGGGTTCTCGGCTGCCGAGAAGTTGGCCAGATACCCGAAGCTGAGGGCGTAGGAACGGAGGGCCTCCCCCCCTTCGGGCAGGCTCAGCAGGTAGGTGGAGCGGGTGCGCTCGAGACGCGCCTCCGCGGCCTGAACCGTTTCCAGGAGCTGCAGCTCCCGGCCGGCCAGCTCGTCGGTGTGCCGCCCGAGGAGGTCGGTGACCGCCACGGATCCCGCCACCACCACGAGCAGGAGCAGGCTGGACCCCACCAGCAGCCACCCCAGCTCCCGGCTCGCCGTCCGTCGCCTGGCCACGGAACCTGCCCCAGCCACACCGTCGCCCCCCGGTGGATCCCGCCCTGGAAAGGCCCCTTCTCTCTCTTCGCTTCGGCCGAAAAGGGCGGAAACTTGATCCTCGCCTGGCGGGCCGGCAGGAAGCGCAGGAAAGATGGGGAAAGGAAGATGGGGTTGTGCAACAAGGGCGCAAACGCGTGCGCTAGGACCCGGAGGGTTGTCCCGTGCCCGTCACCATCAAGGATGTGGCCCGCTCCGCGGGTGTCTCGCCGTCCACGGTCTCCCGCGTGATCTCGGACCACCCCCGCATCAGCCAGGGCACCAAGGAACGGGTCCGGCGGGCCATGAAGGAGCTGGGCTACCACCCCAACGCCATCGCCCGCAGCCTCGTCACCCAGAGCAGCCGCACCCTGGGGCTGGTCATGTCCCGGGCGGCTGAGGCCGCACTGGCCAACCCCTTCTTCCCCGAGGTCATCCGCGGCATCGGCTCCGTGGCCAACCAGGCCCGGTACGCCCTCCTCCTCTCCACGTCCCTCACGCCCCGCCAGGAGCTGGAGGAGTGCCAGGAGATGCTCGAGAGCCACCGAGTGGACGGGCTGGTCCTGCTGGCCTCCAGGGTGGAGGACCGCCTCGTGACCCGGCTGGCCCGGCGGGGATATCCCTTCGTGGTGGTGGGCCGGGTTCCCGAAGACCAGGAGGTCTGGTGGGTGAACAACGACAACGCCGCGGCCGCCCGGGAAGCGGTGGAGCACCTGCTGGGGTTGGGGCACCGGCGGGTGGGCTGCCTCGCGGGCGCTCCCGAGTACCTGGTGACCCAGGACCGGGTGACCGGCTACCGTCAGGCGCTCGAGGCGCATGGGCTTCCTTTCGACCCGGAGTTGGTCCGCTTCACCGACTTCTCCCGGGAGCAGGGCTCCCAGGCCGCCCGTGGGCTCCTGGGTCTCCCGGACCCGCCGACAGCCTTCTTCGCCACCGACGACCTGCTGGCCTGGGGGGCGCTCCAGGTTGCGTCGGACCTGGGGCTGCAGGTGCCCCGCGACCTGTCGGTGGTGGGCTTCAACGACGACCCCATGAGCGGCTACCTGAACCCGCCGCTGACCACGGTCCGGGTCCCCATCTTCGAGCTGGGCCGCGTCGCAGCGCGGCTCCTGCTGGAGCGCCTCCACGACCCCGCAAGCCCCGTCCAGCACGTGCTGGTGCCCACCCACCTGGTGCCACGGGCGTCCACGGCGGCGGCACCCCGGGCGGCCACGGCCTGAGGCGCTACTCCTTCACCGCCCCCGACGTGAGGCCCGACACCAGCTGGCTCTGCACCAGCAGGAAGATGATCACGATGGGGATCGCCCCCAGGATCGCCCCGGCGGCGAAGATGCCCCAGCGGCTGTCGTACTGGTTGAAGATGAAGAGCTGCATCCCCACCGGGAGGGTGAAGCGGTCCGTGCTCTGAAGGAGCACCCGGGCCAGGATGTACTCCGAGTACTGGCCGATGAGGCTGAGCATGAAGACCACGGTGAGGATCGGCCGCACCAGGGGCAGGATGATGTGCACGAAGGCCTGGAGGTGGGAGGCGCCGTCCATCATGGCCGACTCCTCCAGCGAGCGGGGGATCGTGTCGAAGTAGCCCTTCATCAGCCAGGTGTTCACGCCCATCGCCCCGCCCAGGTAGACCATGATCAGGCCCAGGTGGGTGTTGAGGCCCAGCCAGGGGAGGTACCGCCCGATCTCGAGCAGCAGCAGGTAGATGGCCACCATGGCCAGCATCTGGGGGAACATCTGGATCAGGATCAGGGTGAAGAGCCCGCCCCGCCGGCCCTGGAAGCGGAAGCGCGAGAAGGCGTACGCCCCCAGCGCGGTCAGCGCGACCGTGAGAACCGCCGCGATCACGGCCACCTTGACGCTGTTCCACATCCACAGGTGGAAGGGGTGGCGGGGGTCCGAGAAGAGCGCGCGGTAGTGCTCCAGCGACAGCTGCGTCGGGATCAGGGGCTGGCCCACGATGGTGTTGGCGGGGCTGAAGGAGGCCGAGAACACCCACAGGATCGGCCCGAGGGCGAAGGCGATCGCGAGCCACGTGAGCCCGTTGCGCCACAACCGGTCCCAGAACGAGCAGCGGCTATACATTCTCTCCCACCTTCTCGAAGACGCCGGTGAAGCGGAAGTTGACGTAGCTGATCAAGCCGATGAGGACGAAGATCATCATGGCCACGGCCGAGGCCAGGCCGTAGTTGGTGCCGGAACCGCCCTCGAAGGCGAGCCGGTAGGTGTAGGAGATCAGGATGTCCGTGGCCCCCGCCGGCGTCCCCGCACCCGGGATGGGCGGCCGGCCCTGAGTGACCAGGTAGATGACGTTGAAGTTGTTGAAGTTGAAGGCGAAGGAGCTGATGAGGAGCGGTGCCACCGAGATCATCAGCATGGGCAGGGTGATGTGGCGGAGCCTTTGCCAGCCGGTGGCCCCGTCGCAGTAGGCGGCCTCGTAGAGCTCGCCGGGGATGCTCTGCAGTGCCCCGGTCGTGATGAGCATCATGTAGGGGAAGCCGAGCCAGAGGTTGACCAGCACCACCCCCACCTTCGCCCAGAAGGGGTCCGTGAGCCAGGGCACGGCCGCGATCCCCACCGACTCCAGCACCCGGTTGATGAGCCCCACTTCTGTGTTGAGGAGCCCCCGCCACACCAGCGCGGAGATGAAGGCCGGAAAAGCGTAGGGCAGGATCAGGAGCGACCGGTAGAGCTTCCGCATCCGGATGCGCGGGTCGTTGAGCACCAGCGCGAGCCCCAGCCCCATGATGAAGGTGCTGGCCACGCTCGCGAGCGCCCAGACGAAAGTCCAGACGAAGACACGCATGAAGGGCCGCGAGATGCGGGGGTTCGTGACCAGCTGCTGGAAGTTCCTGAGGCCCACCACGCTCCGGTAGCCGGGGCTCAGGCGCTCGCCCTGGTCATTGGTGAAGTAGCCGCCTACCGGACGGTAGACTGTGTCCGTCTGGAGATCCACCAGGCGGTCGGCCTCGGGCTCGTAGCGGTAGCGGTGCTGGAGCTCGGCGAAGGCGGTGAGGCTCGCCAGGCGCAGCTCGGACTCGCCGTACGAGAACGTCCGCTTCTGCAGGTCCCCCAGGTGCCGCATCAGGCTCAGACCCGTCACCGCCTGGTACCCGCCCGCGAGCTCGTCGACGGTGCCGTCCCCGTCCGTGTCCACCAGGGTGGGATCCCCCGGGGGTACGGCCTCGAAGCGGTCGCCCTCCGAGAGGATCGTGTCGCCGTCGGGAAGGGTGATCAGGAAGCGGAGCTCGCCTGCCTCGTTCTGAAAGGCCCGGAAGGGGTACCGGGGCGCGCTGGCGGGCTCGTAGAGGCGGCTCTCGAGCTGATCGATCGCCTGACCCTTGGTGAGCACGTGCCCGGTCCCGTAGTCGGTGAAGGCCACGTAGACCGTGTAGCCAATGGGGTAAACGACCATCATGGTCATGAAGAAGAGGCCGGGCAGGAGGTAGCGCAGGGGGTAGGCTCGCGGGCTCAGGAGCGCCACGTTCAGTCCCCCCGTGCCCAGGAGCAGGAAGCTCAGGAGGAGGTAGCCGCCCGATGCGGCCAGCCAGATGGCCGCCCAGAGCGCGAGGGCGTCCAGGACGGCGACGAACCCGTAGCGCAGGAGCGAGCCCAGCCGTCCCATACGGAAGAGCGCGTGCCCCCGGACCTCCGGGTGCGAGTGGGTTGCCATGCCAGCACCACCTCGAAGAGGCGGGCGGCTAGAGCCGCCCGCCGTCCGTGCAGGTCACCGTGGGTCCAGGCTACTGGCTCATGCTCTCCTCGATGGTGCGCCGGATCTGGGCCACCGCGTCGTCCATGGCCTGCTGGGGCTCCAATTCTTGGTTGGCCACCAACTGCAATGCATCCCCCCAGGCGGTCCATACCGCGTCCATCTGGCGGATCGCTGGCATAGGGATACCGTCGGCAGCCGCCCGGGCCACCGTCGCCACGTCCGGGTCCTTCCTGGCCTCCTCCAGCGCGGGCAGGTAGGCCGGGGGCCGCGGGTCCTGCTCGAAGAGGGCCAGCATGGTCTCCTTGGTGGCCACGTACTCGTTCAGGAAGGCTTGGGCCAGCAGCTTGTTCTTGCTGAAGCTGCTGATCGCGAAGCCCTGGACGCCCACGAAGGGCCGGGCGGGGTGACCGGCGACGGGCGGGATGGGTACGAAGCCGTAGTTGATGCCCGCCTTGCGCACGTTACCCAGCTCCCACGGGCCCGTCTGCATCATGGCCAGCTTCCCAGTGGTGAAGAGCCCAGTCATGGTCGAGTAGTCCAGGACGGGCATGGCCCCTTCCTCGATCAGCCGGTCGAAGAGGGCGACGCCCTGGACGGCGCCGGCGTTGTTCAGACCGATGTCCAGCGGGTTGAGGCCGCCGTTGTCGCTGGGGCGGAAGACGTAGCCGCCCAGCGCGGACATGAGCGGGAAGGTGTGGTAGGGGTCAGGGATGGGCAGGGCGAAGCCGTAGCTGCCCTTGGCCCGGTCCGTCGCCTTCTTGGCCAGGCTCTCCAGGTCTGCGAAGCTGGTGGGCGCGTGGTCCACCAGGTCCTTGTTGTAGTACAGCCCGATGGCCTCGGTGGCGTAGGGAAGACCGTAGAGGACTCCGTCGTAGGTCCACGCCTCGAGGGCGGTGGGGACGAACTCCTTCGCCTTGGCACCCAGGTCCATGGGCTCCAGGAGGCCGTTTGCCACAAGCTTACCCAGCCCATCGTGGGCCGTGACGAGGATGTCCGGTCCCTCACCTGCAGGGGCCGCTACGGCCAGGTTGTTCGCAATGTCGGTGAAGGGCAACTCCTGGATCCGCACGGGCACGCCGAACTCGGCCTCGAAGTCCTCCGAGATGCCGGCCAGGACCTTCGAACGGATTTCATCCGCCCAGATGAGGAGGGTACCCTCCTCGGAGGCCAGCACCTGGCCGGTGCCCGCCACGACCAGGGCTAGCAGCACCAGTGCAACCGCCAGACGCTTCATCGCCCCATCACTCCTTCGTTCCCGCGCGCGAGCAGGCTGAGCGCCCGATCCGTCGCCGCAGGATCATTCAAACGTTTGCTCACGAAGGAAGTTCGACCCTGTCCGGGAGGTCTCCTGCCTGGACGTGTCAGGAAGCGACGGAAGGTGGGGGCCGTGAACGATGCCTTACCAGGGATAGCGGGCCTCGAAGCGGGAGGTGATGAGCCAGCGCTGAACCAGCTCGGTCTCGGGGGTGCGGATGGCCCGGCGAACGTCGCTGGTGTAGCGGTTGAGGATGCGGGCGATCGCCGGGGGCTCATGGCCGTCCAGGAGGAGATCGGCCAGCACCAGGCGGTCGTCCTCGCGCCAGGGGCGGAGGACGGGCTGGTAGTACCGGTCCGCCGGCTCCTTCGCCTTGGCCTGTCTCCTCCGGGGCACGCCCGATGCACCTCCCAACCGGCTTTCTCGCAGCGGCATTCCCTCTTGCGACCGGTTCTTCGTCGCGGGCCGGGGCGACTCCTCCTGCCCTCGGCAGTATCCGCCTTGGAATGGCCTCCGTATACCGGGCCGCAGCCTGTCGGCCCCGGGAAGGTTCTCAGGCCCCGCACGGGGACATCCATCCCGCGAGGCGGCCCGTTCCGCCGGTCTCAGTCGACGCGCAGGACGATCTTCCCGAAGTGCTGGCGCTCGTCCATGCGCCGGTGGGCTTCGGCCGCTCCGGCCAGCGGGTGGACGCTGTCCACCACGGGCCGCAACCGTCCCTCGTTGACGTGGGGGAGGAGCTCCCAGAGCTCGCTCTTGCTCCCCATGTAGGAGCCGAGGATCTGGAGCTGCTTGGCGAAGAGATGGCGAAGGTGGGTGGCGCCGTTGGGGCCGGTGGTGGCGCCGCACGTCACCAGCCGCCCCCGGGGCGCCAGGGCCCGTACGCTCTGGTCCCACGTGGCCTCGCCCGTGTGCTCCACCACCACGTCCACGCCCCGCTTGCCCGTGAGCGCCTTCACCTCCGAGTGCACGTCCTGGTTCGTGTGGTTGAAGACGCGGGCCGCTCCGAGCTCCAGGGCGCGCTCGAGCTTCTCGTCGGAGCCTACGGTGGCGAAGACCTGCGCCGAGAACAGGCGGGCCACCTGGATGGCCGCCACACCTACGCCGCTGCCCGCCCCCCACACCAGCACGCTCTCCCCCGGCTGCACCCGGGCCAGGGCGACCAGCATGTGCCAGGCGGTGAGGAAGGTGAGGGGGAAGGCGGCCGCCTCCTCGAAGCTGAGGCGGGGCGGCATGGGGAGGAGGTTGGCCGCCGGGACGGTGACGTACTCGGCGTAGGTGCCGTCCCGGCCCGTTCCCAGCACGGTGTACTCCCGGCAGAGGGTGTCCCAGCCCGAAAGGCAGGCCTGGCACCGGCCGCAGGAGATCCCAGGGTTGATCACCACCCGGCGGTCGACCCAGGCGGGGTCCACCCCGGGCCCCACCTGGTCCACCACGCCGGCCCCGTCCGCACCCGGGATCCGTCCCTTGAGAGCGCCGGGCCCGTCCGGCACGCCCGTGCGGTTCCAGACGTCCAGGTGGTTGAGGGCGGCGGCCCGGAGGCGCACCCGCACCTCGCCGGGCCCGGGCTCGGGCGTGGGCACCTCCTGCCAGTGCAGGACCTCCGGGCCACCCTGCTGACGGATGATGACGGCATGCACGGATCCGCGCGGCGCCCGGCCTCCGGGGATCCGCACCGGGATCCAGGAAGATCCCGTGCCCCGGGGCCGGCACCGCCACCCCCCTTCCTGGTCAGCCTACGTTCGGCCCCGGGCTGGCGCTCCCTCAGGCCTCGAGGCCCCGGTAGTCCCGATACCATCCCTCGTCCACGCGGCTGGCAGAGAGCTTCGACGTCCACGGTGCGGCCTCCCGCCGGGCGATGGCCACGAGCTCCCGCAGGCGCTCGGGCATCACCCGGTTCAGGAAGGCCTGGCGCCGGGAGGAGTCGGTCTCCTCGGCCGCCTCGCGCCAGATGGCCCGCCCCGCCACGAAGCCGGAGGCCCCAGCCCGGCAGGCCACCTTGAGCTGGCGGGCGTAGGTGTCGAAGTCCACCCCGGCCGAGAGCAGCGCCCACGGCGTGCGCGAAGCCTCGGTGAGCTCCCGGCACGCCTGGTACCAGACCGCCTCGTCCTGGGTGACGGCGGGCGCCACCGGGAACTCGGCCTTGAAGAGGTCGATGCCGAGGGCGGTGATGCGGGCGGCGCTCTCGACGACGAGCGCCCGCCGCTCGGCCTGGAACGCCTCGCGGCTCTGGTCGTCCGAGGACGGGTACGTGACCACCTCGACCATGAGCGCGATGTCGAGGGCTCGACACCGGGCCGAGACTTGCCGGACCAGCTCCTCCTGATGGCGAGCCGCCGCCTCGCGCCGCGGGTTGTAGTAGATGAGGAGCTTGACGGCGCTCGCGCCCATGGCCTTGATCTTGGCCTCGCTCCAGCCGTCCAGCACCGAGGAGAGGCGGTCCCCGGCCCGCTCCTCGTACCCCGTGGCCTCCAATGAGACGGCCAGGCCGTTACGCCCCAGAAGGTCGCCGCTCGCCGCGAGCGGCGCGGCCCCAAACTCCGGATCCAGCAGGAACCCGGTGGCGTCCCGGTTGAGGGCGCCCACGATCTCCCGCTTGACGGCCGTCATGGCGGCGGGGTCCGAGGACCGCCCCTTACCCTCCAGCATCCGCTTCAAGGCGCCCCGCTGGTCGACGGCCACGATGCAGAAGACGCCCTCGGGCGTCGAGAGCTGCTGCAGGCCCCGCCAGCGGCCGATGGTCAACGACTCCAAGTGACCAACCCCTTTCCGCTGGAAGTGATTCGTCCCCCGCGAGTTTTCCCCTGTGCCAGTGGGAGCCCCCCTCCTCCCAAGGGCCAGCTCGCGCCGAGGGGGCCGCGTGGCCCGAGCCCAGCCCGGAGGCGAGCCGTTGCCGCCCGGGCACGGCGAACTTCCAGAAAGAAGGAGTTGGTGAAACGAGTAACGAATGCTCTCCGCGTGTGCCGTTCCACGCCCGCGTTGGGCTCGGGCACGGTCTGGGGCCGGGGGCGGGCGGCCGCCGCACCGGTCCATGGGGGCCCGGGGGCGGCGGGCGATGGGGGGATCCGGTTCGTGCAGGCGTGGACGCAGCTCCTTCAGGAGCTCACCGAGGCCCCCGGGGTGCCGGGCTTCGAGGGGCCGGTTCGGGACGTGATGCGTCGTCATCTGGAGCCCGTGGCCGATGAGATCGTTACCGACAACCTGGGCGGTGTGGCGGGCGTGCTCCGCGGCGCCTCCGGCCGCCCGCGGGTGATGGTGGCCGGGCACCTGGACGAAGTGGGATTCATGGTCTCCCACGTCACCGGTGAGGGGTTCCTGCGCTTCCAGACCCTGGGCGGCTGGTGGCACCAGGTGATGCTGGCCCAGAGGGTCCGGGTGCTCACCCGCCAGGGCGAGCATACGGGCGTCATCGGCTCCAAACCCCCGCACCTCCTATCCCCGGAGGACCGCAAGAAGCCGGTGGAGATCGCGGAGATGTTCATCGACGTGGGCGCCACCAGCCGGGAGGAGGCCGAGGCCCTGGGCATCCGGCCGGGGGATCCGGTGGTGCCTCTCTGCCCCTTCACGCGCCTGGGGAGCGGCAAGCTCCTGATGGCCAAAGCCTGGGACAACCGGGCGGGCTGCGCAGCGGCGGTGCGGGTGCTCCACGATCTGAAGGGCAGCGACCACCCCAACACCGTCTACGGGGTGGGGAACGTGCAGGAGGAGGTGGGCCTGCGGGGCGCCCAGACCATGAGCGAGCGGATCGACCCCGACGTGGCCTTCGCTGTGGACGTGGGCATCGCCGGCGACACCCCCGGCGTCAAGGAGACCGAGGCCCGGGCCCGGCTGGGCCAGGGGCCGGTGGTGCTCCTCTACGACGCCAGCATGGTGCCGCACCGGGGCCTGCGGGACCTGGTGGTCGACACGGCGGCCGAGGAGGGCATCCCGCTTCAGTTCGAGGTGATGCCCCGGGGCGGCACCGATGCGGGGCGCATGCACCTGCACGGCTCCGGCACGCCCTCCCTGGCCCTGGGGCCGCCGGTCCGCTACATCCATAGCCACGCCTCCGTCCTGCACGAGGAGGACCTGGAGCAGACGGTGCGGCTCCTGACGGCGGTGATCCGCCGCCTGGACGCAGAGACCGCCCGCCGGCTGCGGGAGCAGTGACCGGCCGGCCGGCGACCCAGTTCACCAACGAGAAGGGGTGAGACGCGGTGTATCGCGGCGGGCAGGGGATGTGGTCCTGGATCCTGCACCGGGTGACCGGTGTGGGCGTCATGTTCTTCCTCGTCTTCCACATCCTCGACACCTGGCTGGTGGGCTTCGGCCCCGAGCTCTACAACGACGTCATGGCCATCTACAACCACCCGGTCTTCCGGCTGGGCGAGGTGGGCCTGGTGGGCGCCCTGCTCTTCCACGGGCTCAACGGGGTGCGGATCGTCCTGGTGGACTTCTGGCCCCAAGCCTCGCTCTTCCAGAAGCAGCGGCAGCTCTTCTACGTGGTGGTGGGCCTCTTCGTGGTGCTCTACGTGCCCACCGCCTGGTACATGATCGCCGAGATCCTGCACTAGGGGCCGAGGCGAGCGCCCTGGGTGGGCATCGGGGCGGCGGCCACCGAACGCGTGGGAGTCTTCGGGGGAGGGAGAAGCATGGCGCGAGCCAGCGTGCATCAACGACCCGCTGGGGGCGGGTTCGAGCTCATGGCGTGGTACTTCATGCGGGTCTCCGGGCTGGTGCTCATCTTCATGGCCCTGGGGCACGTGGTCATCATGCACCTGATCAACAGCGTGGAAACCATCAACTATGCCTTCGTGGCGAGCCGCTGGGCGCTGCCCGGCTGGCGCGTGTACGACTGGGTCCTGCTGGCCCTGGCCGTCCTCCACGGAGCGAACGGCATCCGCACCCTCATCGACGACTACGTCCACCGCCGCGGATGGCGCGTGGTCTGGACCTCGGCCCTCTACGTGCTGGTCTTCGGCCTGCTGGTGACGGGCACCGAGGTCATCCTCACCTTCAACCCCGTCTCCTGACGCCGGCCGGCCCTAGGGCAGGCGGCGACCGGGCGCCGAGCCGGCGGGGTGGGGGTCCCGCAGGCGGCGTCCTCAAGGACCGGGGACGAAGGACCTAAGGAGGCAGCGGGGGATGCAACACCACACGTTTGACGCGTGTATCGTGGGCGCCGGGGGCGCGGGGCTCTTCGCCGCCCTGGAGGCCTCCCAGTCGGCCAGCGTGGCCGTCATCAGCAAGCTCTACCCGACCCGCTCCCACACGGGTACGGCCCAGGGAGGCATCGGCGCCGCGCTGGGCAACATGGAAGAGGACCACTGGGAGTGGCACATGTTCGACACGGTGAAGGGGAGCGACTACCTGGGCGATCAGGACGCGATCGAGGTCATGTGCCGGGACGCGATCGACGTGGTCTACCACCTGGAGCACCTGGGGCTCCCCTTCAGCCGCACGCCCGACGGGCGCATCGCCCAGCGGCCCTTCGGGGGCCACACCCGCAACTACGGCGAGGCCCCCGTCCGGCGGGCCTGCTACGCCGCCGACCGCACGGGCCACATGATCCTCCAGACCCTGTACCAGCAGTGCATCAAGAACCGGGTGACCTTCTTCGACGAGTTCCAGGTGCTGGACCTGCTCGTCGAGGACGGGCGCACGGCCGGCGTGGTGGCGCTGGAGCTCCGTACCGGCGAGCTGCACGTCTTCCACAGCAAGGCGGTGCTCTTCGCCACCGGCGGCTTCGGCCGGATGTACCGGGTCACCAGCAACGCCCACGCGCTCACGGGCGACGGGGCGGCGCTGGTCCTCCGCCGGGGCCTTCCCCTGGAGGACATGGAGTTCTTCCAGTTCCACCCCACGGGCATCCGGAAGATGGGGATCCTCATCACCGAGGGCGCCCGGGGTGAGGGCGGCATCCTGCGGAACAAGGACGGCGAGCGCTTCATGGAGCGCTACGCGCCCACCCTGCTGGACCTGGCGCCCCGCGACATGATCTCCCGGGCCATCTACACCGAGATCCGCGAGGGCCGGGGGATCAACGGCGAGGACTACGTCCTCCTGGACCTGACCCACCTGGATCCCAAGGTCATCGAGGAGCGGCTGCCCGACATCACCGACTTCGTCCGCACCTATCTGGGACTGGACCCCATCAAGGACCCGATCCCGGTGCAGCCCACGGCCCACTACGCCATGGGCGGCATTCCCACCGACGTGGACGGGCGTGTGGTGGTGGACGAGCAGAACACGGTCCTGCCCGGCCTCTACGCAGCCGGCGAGATCGCCTGCGTCTCCGTGCACGGCGCGAACCGGCTGGGCACCAACTCCCTCCTGGACATCCTGGTCTTCGGCCGCCGGGCAGGGGCCGACATCGCCCGCTTCGTGAAGGAGGCGGAGCTGCCGCCGCTGCCCAAGGAGCCCGATGGCAACGTGCGGGCAGAGGTGGAGCGGCTCCTGGGGCAGCAGGGCAAGGAGCACGCGGCGACCCTCCGCCGGGAGCTCCAGGACGCCATGATGGACAAGGCTTCGGTCTTCCGCACCGAGGAGGGCCTCACCGAGATGCGGGAGAAGCTGGGCGAGCTGCGGGAGCGCTACCGCCACGTGCACGTGGGGGACCGGGGGCACCAGTTCAACACCGACCTGCTCGAGACCATGGAGCTGGGCTTCATGCTCGACCTGGCCGAAGCGACGGTGGAGTCGGCCCTGGCCCGCAAGGAGAGCCGCGGCGCCCACTACCGGGAGGACTATCCGAAGCGGGACGACGCCAACTTCCTCAAGCACACCCTCTTCCACCGGAAAGAAGAGGGCGGCTTCGAGCTCCGGTACAAGCCCGTGACCATCACGCGCTTCCAGCCCAAGGAGCGGGTCTACTGACCGCGAAGGTCTGGGCATCGGCGGGGGTCTACGAGGGGCGGCGGGCGGCCGGCGCCGGCCGCGACGCCGCAACCAGGGGTGGAAGATAGGGGTGGAGAATCGATGAAGGTAGAGCTTTCGATCCGGCGCTTCAACCCCGAGACGGACCAGCGGCCGCACGTGGAGCGCTACCAGGTGGAGGTGGAGCCGTCGGACCGCCTCCTGGACGCGCTCAACCAGGTGAAGTGGTACCAGGACGGCACGCTCACCTACCGGCGGTCGTGCGCGCACGGCATCTGCGGCTCCGACGCGATGCTGATCAACGGGGTGAACCGGCTGGCCTGCAAGGTCCTCATCCGCGACCTGGGGGACCGCATCACCGTGGAGCCGCTCCGGGGCTTCCGGGTGATCAAGGACCTGGTGGTGGACATGGAGCCCTTCTTCGCCGCCTACCGGTCGGTGAAGCCGTACCTCATCAACGACGACCCGGTGCCGCACGTGGAGCGGCTCCAGTCGCCCGAGGAGCGGGAGCGCTTCGACGACACGACCAAGTGCATCCTCTGCGCCGCCTGCACCACCTCGTGCCCGTCCTTCTGGGCCAACGAGGAGTACATCGGGCCGGCGGCCATCGTCAACGCCCACCGCTTCATCTTCGACAGCCGCGACCAGGGGGCTCAGGAGCGGCTGGAGGTGCTCAACTCCAAGGACGGCGTCTGGCGGTGCCGCACCATCTTCAACTGCACCGACGCCTGCCCCCGGGGCATCGAGGTGACCCGGGCGATCCAGGACGTGAAGCGCCACCTGCTGGACGTGAGGGTGTAGGACCCGCACGGCGGCGTACGCCTAGTCCGTCTGGCCCAGACGCGTGGGCGCGGGAGCCACCCGTGCTGGCGCGTCCGGGCCATTTACGCGGGAACCGTTCGCAACTATCCTGACGGCAGGCGGAGCCCGGCGGCGGAGCGCGCCCATGGGCCCGCAAGCACCGGTACCGGGCCCTGGGAGGGATGAGGGTGTCGATCCGACGGGTGACAGCGCTGCTGATGACCCTCGCGCTCGCTGCGGGGTGGTGGGGTACCTCGGCCCTGGGAGCCGAGGAGGCCCAGGAAACCCAGGAGGCCCCCGAGGCGGCTGCCCCCCAGGCAGCCCCGGAAGCACAGGCCCCGGAGGTCATGGTGGTGCTGCGCGACTTCCAGGTCGTCCTTCCCAAGGGGACCGTAGGGCAACGCCTGGTCCTTCCCGTGGGGACCACGGTCCGGTTCGTGAACGAGGGACCTTCCTACCACAACGTGCGCCAGTCCCGTCCCGAGGAGGCCTACGGCGGCCACTACCTCTTCCAGTCGCCGGACCTGGCCCCCGGCGAGAGCTGGCGCTACACCTTCGATCAGCCCGGCACCTACCCCATCCTCTGCGATTTCGGCGCCCACTACCTCCTGGGCATGACGGCCGAGATCGAGGTCACGCCATGACGCCGGGCGCCTCATTCTACGAGGACCCCGAAGGGGATCGCGCGCAAGGCTGGCCGTGACCGGATCGCCCGCCGGGTCTGCCTGCGCGCGACCCGGTCTCGGCCCGACCCGCCCCAACCCACCCCACCCGTTTGAACCTTCCAGTGCCGAGCGGTATAATGCCGGAGTAGCGGTCCAATGCGATCCGCCCCTGCACCCCATCCACACCGGAGGTGACCCGCGCCTTGCCCCACCCGGACGGCTTGCCCGAGAGCCGCGAGGACGCGATCGAGCTGCTTCGGACGTACACCGAATCGCCCCAACTGGTGAAGCACGCGCTGGCCGTAGAGGCGGCCCTGGCCGCCTACGCCGGCCACTTCCACGCGCCGGGGGAGCTCTGGGCGCGCACCGGCCTGCTGCACGACCTGGACTACGAGCGCTGGCCGGAAGAGCACCCCCATCGCGGCGTGGCGCTGCTGGCGGAGCGGGGGTACCCGGAGGCCGTCCTGCACGCGATCCGGGCGCACGCCGACGGGACGGTGCCCCGGGAAAGCCTGCTGGACCGGGCGCTCTTCGCCGTTGACGAGCTCACCGGCTTCCTGGCGGCGGTGGCCCTGGTGCGGCCGGACCGCCGCATCGACCAGGTCACCTTCGGATCGGTTCGCAAGAAGATGAAGGACAAGAGTTTCGCCCGGGGCGTGGACCGGGAGGACCTGGAGCGGAGCGCGCAGGAGCTGGGAGTGCCCTTCCAGGAGCACGTGGAGCGGGTCATCGGCGCCATGAGGGGCATCGCCTCCGAGCTGGAGCTGGACGGGCGGGCGGCCTCGGGGCGCTGAGCCCGCCGGGGGAGGTCCCTTGAGCGGGACACGCCATTTCACCGTCGACGAGGCGAATCGCCTCATCCCCTTCCTCCGGCAGGAGCTCCTGCGCCTGAAGGCTCTGGTGCGGTCGGCCCAGGAGACGTACCGGGAGCTCGAGGTCATCAAGGCGGTGGGGGCGGACGAGTCCGGACGGCTGGTGATGCTGGCGGACTACAAAGACGCCCGCAGGCGGCTGCGCGCGCTGGGCGACGAAGCGGGCGCTCTGGTGGAAGGCATTCACCGGAGGGGCTGCGAGCTGAAGGACGTGGAGCTGGGGCTGGTGGACTTCCCCGCACTCCTGGACGGGCGGGAGGTGCTCCTCTGCTGGCGGATGGACGAGGACGAGGTGCGTCACTACCACGACCCTGCCGCGGGCTACGCCGGGCGGAAGCCGCTGCCGCCGGCTCCCGGTTCAGAGCCCTCCCGAGGCGGCTGACATGGCCGGCGCCGTGAGCCGGCTGGCTTCCAACCAGGAGAAGGGGCCGGTGGTGCGGATCTACACCGATGGGGCCTGCTCGGGCAACCCCGGCCCGGGGGGGTGGGCGGCCGTCCTCCTCTACGGGCAGAAGGTGAAGGAGCTCTCGGGGTTCGAGGCCGAGACCACCAACCAGCGCATGGAGCTGCGGGCCGCCGTGGAGGCCCTGAGCGCCCTGACCCGGCCGTGCCGGGTGGACCTCTACTCGGACTCGGCCTACCTGGTGAACGCCTTCCGGCAGGGGTGGGTGGAGCGCTGGCTCGCGAACGGGTGGCGCACGGCCCGCAAGGAGCCCGTGGAGAACCAGGACCTCTGGCACCGGCTGGTGGAGCTGACGGGGCGGCACCGGGTCCAGTGGCTGAAGGTGCGGGGCCACGCCCAGGTGCCGTGGAACGAGCGGTGTGACCAGCTTGCCCGCCAGGCCATCCGGACGGGGGTCCGCGGCGCCCCGGAAGGAGAATGATCCTTCCGGCCCGAACTCTTCCGAAGAACCCAGCACAACAGGCCAGTTGAGAACGCTTGCCACCTGGAGGGAGAAGGGTGGGCCCCCCCAAAGGCAGGGTCGTGAAGGTCCTGGCCGTCCTGGTCCTCTTTGCCTGGATCGCCCGGGTCGAGGCCGCGGTGCAACCTCTGCGCCCGGACGAGGTGCCCGAGGCGCTGGCGCGCGTCGCGCACGCGAACCGGATCTACGATCGGGACATGACGGTGCGCCAGGAGTACGACGTGCGGGCGCTGTTGATGCGCTGGCAGTTCACCGGGACCGTCCGCAAGGAGGGCGCCGAGGCACACGTGGAGCTGCAGGGGGCTCCGTCCTTCTTCCCCGAGGACCTGTCGACGACGCTCTTCGACGTCGCCCAGTGGCTGGAGACGTTCGACGTCGAGTACCAGGGCCTGGAGGCGGTGGAGGGGCGCACGCACCACGTCTTTCGCGGCGAGCCCCGGCGCGACGATGGGAGCTCGACCCGATGGGGAACCATTTGGGTAGACCCCGAGACCTTCCTGATCGACCGCATCCTGGTCCAGTACTGGTGGGGCCGGGTTACCATCCAGCAGGGCTTTCGGACGGAAGGAGAGTACGTGCTCCTCGACCGCCAGAGCGCACGCATCGACCCGCTGGGCATCCGGGCCGAGGTGCGGTGGAAAGACTACCGCTTCGTCGATCGCCGCTAGGGCCGAGGGCACGGTCTGAAGCGAGGACTGGTATCCCATGAGGATGGAGAGTGAGACCTACCGTATGGCGGTCTCCAGGCATTTCGACGCGCTGCGGGAGAAAGACGACGGCCGCGACGAGGAACAGCAGGCTCTGGAGCGCATGGCGCTCGAGCCCCGGCAGACGCGCGAGTTCCTCAAGAACCTGGACGGGCAGCCGCCCGAGGTTCAGCGCCACTTCTACGCGTACCTGCTCGCACGCGGCAAGACCGACGCCTTCTTCGCGGACATGGAGCGGCACCTGCGCCACCGCTTCTACGAGGCGCGGGAGGAGATCAAGGCGGTGCTCGCGACCCTCACCCAGGAACCGGAGGTCCTCCCCGGTCTCTTCCGTCTCATCCGGCAGACGGACGAGGGGTGGCTCGCCGGCGAGCTGATCCACCTCTGCCTCTCCTTCGCCCCCGAGCACCTCGCGGGCGCGGTGGAGCAGGCGCTGGGCTCGCGGGACTACCTGCTCCAGTGCCTGGGCATCTACCTGGCCGGCCAGTCGGCCGATCCCCTCCTGGCCGACGTGCTCATCGGTTTCTACCGGAAGCCCGAGGGGGAGAAGCTGGACCGACTGGAGAGCAAGAGCCGAGACGCCCTCCTGGAGGCATCGGCCAAGCTGCCGCCGAGCGTGCTCAGGGGATGGCTCTCCGACAGCAACGCCAGGGTACGTCGGGTGGGCGTGGAAGCCGCTCGGAGCCGGAAGGCGCTGGAGACCGCCGCGGACCTGGTGCGCCTGGTGCTGGTGGACGCCAAGACCCGCGACGAGGCGGCGGCGGCCCTGCTCGTCCTGGAGGAAGCCGGGCTCCGGCTCACCCCCGGCGGCGAGGGGGCCGAAGGGGTGGCCCAGCTCCTCGGCCAGGCCCGGCGCGACGCGATGGAGAAGGTGATCAAGGGGCTGGCCCGCCAGGGGGGCGACGCGGTCCGCCAGGTGGCCCTCAAGCTCATCGACTTCGTCGCGAGCCAGGACCTGCTCTTCCAGGCGCGGCGCATGGCGGTGGAAGACCGCGTGCCAGCCGTACAGAAGGGCGCCCTGGACCTGCTCCTGGCGCGCGACCGGAAGCTGCTCCTGGACGCGCTGGTCCACCTGGCCGAGGCGCGCGGCACCCTGGCGCCGGACCTCAGGGCACGGGTGGGGGAGATCGTCGAGCAGGCGCTCACCCCAGACGAGCGGGAGGAGCTTCGCCGGCGGGTGGAGGAGAAGCGCCACCGGCGCGACCGCGCCCTGGAGCGGTACAGCGCCGACGTGGAGTGGTGGCGCGACGAGGACTGATCCCACCCTTCCCACCCGGGCCCGCGACCTCCGGTCGCGGGCCCGCTGCATTCCCGCGTGTTCGCTTGGAATGCGTGCATGAATTTCCTATCTCCCCTCCATACTAAGCCGCGAAAGACGGCGAGGGACCCAAGGACGGAAGAGGGGGAGAGATCGTGGCGCGATCCAATCGGCAGAAGCAGCCCTACTACGCGAAGCTGGTGGGGGAGAAGTCGGCGGAGCAGGTCCAGCGCTCGCCCGAAGGAGAGGGAGAAGAGACGGGCGATCCCTTCCAGAGCGTCTACGCTGAGATGGGCATGAAGGCCTTCGGGGCCTTCACCAACCTCCTGGACTACCTGTCGGTGCTGCGGCCCGCGGAGGCCCTGGGCTGGGGGAGGGGTGGCGAGCAGGCTCGCCGGGTGATGGAGGAGGCCGTGCGGCCCGCGGCCCAGGAGATCATGGAGCTCCGGGCCCGCCTGGACCGGGTCGAGGCCCAGATGGTCCAGGTGGTCGCGGGCATGAACCGCATGGACCGCTTTGCCCTGGACACCTTCCGCCAGATCGAGGAGCTGACCCGCCGCCTTTCCCAGATTCAGGAGCGGGTCGAGGCGGCCGCCCGGCAGATGGAGGCGCTGGGGCCCTCCGTGGACCGCTGGGCCGTGGTGCGGGGGCGCATCCCCAAGGAAGAGGCCGTGGAGCTGGCCATCAACGCCGCCCGGGAGCTCCGGCTGAAGGGGCGGAAGCTCACCCTGGCTGCGGTGGCCCGCCAGGCAGGGCTGAAGTACGGCCAGGTGATGTACGCCTTCGGCAACAAGGAGCGATTCTTCCAGCAGCTGGAAGGCGCCCTTGCTGCGGGCGAGGTGGAGGCCCTCTCCGAAAGCGCTTCGGCCTGACCCGACCCGGCGCGGTCTGAGTCGCAGGCGGGGTCAGGGCGTGCGGCCCGGCTTCCCATACCCCACCAGGCGGGTGGTGGAGAGGCCGGGCCGCAGCTCCACCAGCACCAGCTCGATGCCGAGGCGCTCCAGCGTGGGCGCCTCGGGGAGCGTCCGGGGGGTGTAGTCCCCGCCCTTCACGTACACGTGGGGACGGACCGCTTCCAGCAGACGGTCCGCGTGGAGGTCGCCGAAGAGGACCACGTAGTCTACGGGCTTCAGGGCGGCCAGGAGCAGCGCCCGGTGCGGCGCTGGCTGGACGGGCCGCCCGGGGCCCTTGAGGCGGCGCACGGAGAGGTCCGTGTTCAGCCCTACCACCAAGCGATCCGCGCGGGCGCGAGCGGCCTGCAGGAGGTGCAGGTGGCCCGGATGGAGCAGGTCGAAGCATCCGTTGGTCAGGGCCAGGCGGAGCCCGGCGGCGGCCAGGGCCGCCCCTTCGGCCTGGAAGCTCCAAAGGTCGAAGATGCGGGCCGCCGTCTCGCCGGCCGTCCAGGACGGGGAGGGCCCTGGCCCTGGGGGCGTCGGGGCGGCCGTACCCGGAGAGCCGCCAGGACTCATCGGGTGGACGCACCCCCGAAGGCCGGCGGATCCACGGGCTCCGGGGAGGGTAGCTGATCGTCCAGGGCTTCCAGCATCTCCTCGGGGGAAACCGTGGCCGTTCCAGGCTTGCGAACCACGATGCCGCCGGCCACCGAGGCCAGGAGCGCCGCCTGCAGCACGCTCCCGCCGGCAGCCCGGGCCAGCGCCAGTACCGCGGCTACCGTGTCACCGGCGCCGGTGACGTCGTAGACCCGGGCGGGCCGGACGGCGGGGACGTGGTGCACGGGCCCTCCGGCCAGGGCTACCACCAGGCCCTCCTCTCCCCGGGTGACCACGGCCGCGCTCACCTCGAGCCTGCGGCAGAGTTCGAGGGCGGCCCGGGCCGCGTCCTCGCGCCCGCGCAGGGGAAGGCCCAACCACTCCTCCACCTCCGACTGGTTGGGCGTGGGCATCCCCAGCCCCCGGAAGAAGTCCAGGCGGTGCCGGGTGTCCACCACCACCGGCGGCGCTCCCTGCACGAATCGGCTGGCGTAGCCCCGCAAGAGCTCCAGGGCCGACCGGTCGACCACCCTGTCCGCGTAGTCGGCGACGAGGACCGCGTCGGCCGCGCCCAGGGAGCGGGTGAGCGCGATGCGGAGGGCGGCGCGGGCATCCTCGGGAGGCTCCCATTCCTCGTTCTGGTCGATGCGCAAGACCTGCTGCTGGAGGGCATGCCGGCCCCCCGCCACCACCCGGGTCTTGGTGATGGTGCGCCCCCCCGGGACCTCCACCAGCCCCTCGGTGGAGGCGCCCATGACGGCGAAGGCGGCCATCAGCGCCTGGCCGGGCTCGTCGTCGCCCACGAGACCCACGGGCACGGCCAGGCCGCCCAGGGACGCCACGTTGGCGGCCGCGTTCCCGGCTCCACCCGGCCGTACCTCGCGCCCCTTCTCGCGCAGGATGAGCACCGGCGCCTCCCGGGAGATGCGCGCCGGCTCCGCGAAGAGATAGCGGTCTGCCAGGAAGTCGCCCACCACGCAGACCCGGCACCCGGCGAAGGCTCGGATCAGCCGCTTCAGCGCCGCCACGGACAGGTTATCGTCACCGGTCGGGGGAAGAGGTGGGCCGGGGTCTCGAAAGGATCGTAGGGGATCGAAAGGGTCGTGGACGGACGTGGAGACTCCCTCCTCAGGGTGACCGGTCGCTCTGGCTTCAGGAGGAGGCGCGGAGGCTCATCCTACGGCGGTCGGCCCCTGGGCCTGGGCGTGCTCGGCCCCGGCGTCCGCGTAGGCCTGGAGGAGCCGGTCGGTCATGCGGGCCACGGAGAGCTCCGCAGCCCGGCGCCTGGCCTCGGCCGCCATGCGGTCCCTCCTCTCCTTGTTCGACAGGAGCTCGAGCACCCTTTCCACGAAGGTCGGGACGTCGTGGGGGGTCAGGTAGCCGTCGATACCGTCCCGCACCAGGTCGGTGACGCCCGAAGCGGAGACAGCCACCACCGGCAGCCCTGCGGCCATCGACTCCGCGATGACGAGCCCCTGGGTCTCGGTCTGGGAGGCGAAGACGAAGAGGTCCGCCCCCGCGTAGGCGTCGATCACCCGCTCGTGGGGGAGGAAGCCGGTCATGATCACCCGGCCGGCCACGCCCAGAGCCCGGGCCCGGGCCTCGAGGCGTTCCCGGTCGGGCCCGCCCGCCGCCAGGACCAACCAGGCCCGCGGGACCTTGGGAAGGATGAGCGCCATGGCTTCCAGCAGGAACTCCAGGTTCTTCTCCCGGGCCAGCCGCCCCACGTAAAGCAGGACGGGATCGCCCGGCTTCGTGGCCCACTCGCGCGAGAGCCACCCGGGGTCGCCCGCCGCCAGGGCGTCGGGATCGATGCCCGTGGGGATGACGCGGATCGGCCGCGTCACGCCCTGGGCCCGGATGCGCGCCTCCACCGGCTGGCTGGGGGCGATCACCAGGTCGCAGCGGTTGGCGAACGAGCGGACCCAGTGGACGGTGAGGCGGCGGGTCACCTGGGGCGGCGTGAAGGGGACGTAGTGCACGTACTCATCGTACAGGGTGTGGTGGGTGAAGACCACGGGCACCCCCAGACGCCGGGCGAGACGGGCGCCCAGCCTCCCCATGAGGAAAGGCGAGTGGACGTGGATCACATCAAGGGCCAGCTCGCGGGCCCTCCGGGTGAGGTGGGGCGCGAAGGGGAGGGCCAGGCTGAACTCGGGGTTGCTGGGCGCCCTCACCGAGCGAAAACGGTAGACGTCCGGCTCGTCCTCCCGGTGGCCCGGGTATGACGGGGCGAAGATCGCGACCGCGTGGCCCCGCCGCCGGAGCTCGCCCGCGAAGCTCTCGATGGACCGCACCACCCCGCTCACGTACGGCCGGTAGCTGTCGGAAAACATGCCGATGCGCACGTTCAGGGCCCCTCGAAAGCCGGCACCGTCGACTGGGCCGCCGTTCGCTCGAGAAGCGGCCCGGCTGCGGCCATGACGTCGTCCACGGTGATCTGGCGGATGCACTCGAAGTTGCACGCCGGGTTGCGGAAGGAGTGGAGGTACAGGTTGGCCGCCTCCAGCCAGTGGATGCACGGGCCGCACACGTCGCGGCGCACCACCCGGTGCATCTCCCCGAGAGGCCGGAAGTTGGCGGGGTCCGTGGGGCCGAAGAGGGCGACCACCGGCGTGCCCACCGCCTCAGCCATGTGCATGGGCCCCGAGTCGTTGCCGATGAAGAGCTGGCAGGCCTGAAGCACGGCGGCCGTCTGGCGGAGCCCCAGGGATCCGGTGAGGTCCACCATGGGTCGCCGTGCCTGCCGCATGATCTCGCCGGCCAGCTCCACGTCGTCCTCCCCACCCACCAGCACCACGCCCGCCCCGTAGCGATCCACCAGGCCGTCGGCCACCTCGGCGAATCCCCGGGTGGACCAGCGTTTCCCGCGAAAGAAGTGACCGCCCGGGTGGATGGCCACCAGCGGGCGTCCGGCCACACCCCGCCGGGCCAGGAGCCGCACGGCTTCCGCCCTCTCCGCGGGTTCCAGGTAGAGCCGGAGCCGGAGGGGGACCTCCGGGGCCCCGCAGGCGCGCACCACGTTCAGGCAGTAACGAGCTGCGTGAACCTGCCGGTCGTCGGGGATGGGCACGGTGTAGAGCCAGCCCAGCTCCTCGGAACGGAAGCCCGCCCGGAAGCGCGCCCGGATCAGGGCGAGCAGCCAGCTTCCAAAATGGGAGAGGCCCACCGCCAGGTCCAGCGACCGCTCCTGCAGCTCGTGAAAGGCCTTGGGGAGCTCCAAGCTGTTCCGGCAGGCGATGATCTCGTCGACGTGGGGGTTTCCCCGCAGGAGCGCCGCGTTGCTCTGCCAGCAGCAGACGCTGATGCTCGCCTGGGGGTACGCGAGATCCAGGGCTTCGAGGGCCGGGGTGGCGAAGAGGGTGTCCCCCAGCGGGCTCAGGAGGAGCACCAGGATGCGTTGGATCGATGCCGGATCGAAGGGCTCCTGGCCGGTCTCACCTTTGGCAGAGAAAGGAAGCATCGTTCCGGTCTGTCCCCCAGTCCCGGCCCCGAGGTTCGCCGATGTCGTTCCCGAGGTTCACCGGCGCCGGCGAGCCCCCAGGAGGCTGGGCCTCGCTTCGGGCGCGTGTGGCAGGTCCATTCTACCATATCGGGCGCGGAACCACACCGGGTGAGGCGTGTGGGACGGGGCCGGCCGGAGGTGTCAGGAGGGAACCTGCCCCGAGGTCTGGGAGAGCGAGGGACGGCGCTCCGCCCGGCAGACGGGGCAAAGGCCCTCGAAGTAGAGCTCGACAGCCTCGAGGTGGTACCCGGTCTCCACTTCGGCCGCGCTGGCTAGGGTGTCCAGGGATGGGCCGTAGTAGTCCGCCAACCGCCCGCACTCCCGGCAGACCACGTGGTAGTGCTGAGAGGTGTCCGCGTCGAAGCGGCTGGCGCTGCCGTCCACACGCAGCTCGCGCACCAGCCCCTCCTGGGCCAGCATGTTGAGGGTGTTGTAGACCGTACCCCGGCTCAACCCGGGGAAGCGGGCGTGAAGCTGACCGAAGATCTCCTCGGCGCTGGGGTGGCTCTTGGTGTTCTTGAGGAAGTGGTAGATCGCCTGGCGCTGGGGGGTGAGGCGCATGCCCTTCCTCCGCAATGCCAGCAGCTCTTCGTCCACACGTGGTCCCCCCCTGGCCGGCGATCGGATGCCATGGCTGAAAGCCGTTCTCAATCCGACCTGTCTTACCTTATGGTACCCCGGTGATGCGGACGTGTCAACGGAACCATGGGCCCCGCAGCAGGATTGATCGTGCCTTCGTTGCATTCTATACAGGAACGGCCTGCCGAGGGGCGATTCTCTGTTCCTGAAAGAGGGGCCGCGGGTGCCCGGAAGCCACAGGCGGACGCTTTCCCACGAAGGGACCTTCCACGTGGAGGTCAAGGGCTCCCGCTTCCTGGCGGTGGCCCGTCCCGTTTCCGACCCCGCTGGCGCCCGCTCCCTCCAGGAGGAGATGCGGGCCCGCCATCCCCAGGCGAGGCACCACGTCTGGGCCGCCCGGCTGGCCGAGCCGGAGCTCTGGCAGTCGTACGACGAGGACGGGGAGCCCGCCGGGACGGCCGGGCGGCCGATCATGGGCCTCCTGGAGCGAGCCTCCCTGGTCCAGGTGGCGGTGGTGGTCACCCGTTACTTCGGGGGAACGCTGCTGGGCGCCGGCGGTCTGGTGCGGGCCTATACCCAGAGCGCGCAGGGGGCCCTGGAGGCCGCCGGGCCCGTGGAGGTCGTCCCCCTGGTGCGGCTCGAGGCCTCGTGCGATTACCCGACGGCGGCCCGACTGGAGCCCAGGTTGCGGGAGTGGGGCGCCCGGGTGGTGAACGCCCGGTACGGGGCCGAGGTCACCTGGGAGCTGGAGCTCCCCGCGGAGCTCGAGGCGGAGGTGGACGCGTCCCTGCGCGGCCAGAGCCGGGGCGCGGCCGTCGTGCGCCGGCTGGGCAGGGCCTGGGGCCCTCCGCCCCGCCCATAGCCTGCTGAGGCCGGCACACCGGGCTTCCTGTCCTGTGGAAAACCGGGCCGGCCGCGTGGGGGCTGGGCTCGGGCCCGGCCCACATCCGAAGGAGGAGATGGAGCCGCATGTCTCCCTGGATCGACCTGCGGAGCGACACCGTCACCCAACCCACCAGCGCCATGCGCGAGGCCATGGCCCGGGCCGAGGTGGGCGACGACGTGTACGGCGAGGACCCCACGGTCAACCGCCTGGAGGCCGAGGCGGCCCGCCGGATGGGGAAGGAGGCCGGCCTCTTCTGCGCCTCGGGCACCATGGCCAACCTGTTGGGGGTGCTGAGCCAGACCCAGCCAGGGGACGAGCTCATCTGCGAGGCCGAGGCGCACGTCTACTACTACGAGGTGGCTGGCATGAGCCGCATCGGCGGCGTGATCCCCCGCACGCTGCCGGGCGAGCGGGGCCGCCTCCTGCCCGAGCAGGTCGAGCGGGCCCTCCGGGCGCCCGACATCCACTTCCCGCCCACCCGCCTCCTCTGCCTGGAGAACACCCACAATCGGGGCGGCGGCAGCACCTACGGGGTGGAGGAGACCGAGCGCCTCGCCCGGGTGGCCCACGACCACGGGTTGAAGGTGCACCTGGACGGGGCGCGGATCTTCAACGCCGCGCTCGCCCGGGGCGTGGAGGCCGCCCGGCTGGCGGCGCCAGCGGATACGGTGATGTTCTGCCTCTCCAAGGGGTTGAGCGCGCCGGTGGGCTCGGTCCTGTGCGGGCCGGAGGAGACCATTCGGCGGGCCCGGAAGCTGCGGAAGCTGGTGGGCGGCGGCATGCGGCAGGCGGGGGTGCTGGCGGCCGCAGGGCTGGTGGCCCTGGAGCAGATGGTGGACCGCCTGGCCGAGGACCACGCCAGGGCCTGGCGCCTGGCCCAGGCCCTGGCCGGGACCCCAGGCGTCGAGCTGGACCCCGAGACGGTGGAGACCAACATCGTCTCTTTCGAAGTGACGTGCTGCCCGGAGAAGGCCTTCCTTGCCGCGCTGCGGGACGAGGGTGTGCTGGCGGGGAGCCCCGGCCCAGGCCGGGTGCGGATGGTGCTCCACCGGCACATAGGGGACGCGGAGCTGGAGGCGGCCGTCGGGGCCGTGCGGCGGGTGACCGCCCGGCCGGGCGCAGCCTGACGGCTTTGGCAACGCGGGCTGCGGCGAGCCCCTGCGCGCCCGTGAGCCGGCGGCCGGGAGGGGAGGCCGCATAGGGCCCGCCGCCGGGCCGGCACACTAAGGGGGCCCTGACGGGTGGCGCCGGCCGCATTCGGGGAGGGAACGGGGCGGCCACGGACGGCGGGCGCTCGCGTCCCCGCCAGGAGCCCTCTTGGGAAGGTTGATCCGCATGATCACGGCCCAGGTCTCCCTCTACCCCGTGGAGAGCGACGATCCGGACGAGGTCGTCAACCTGTCGCTGCAGGGCCTGGCAGACCACGGTGTTCACTGGCAGGTGGGACCGGTCAGCACCGAGATCCAGGGGGAGCCGGAGCAGGTCTGGGGGGCGATTCGCTCCCTCTTCGACCAGGCGCTCGCGCAGGGTGCCGGCGAGGTTTCGATGGTGGTGACGGTGACGAACGCGCGACCCTGAGGGCGTCCTCCAGCTCCCGGCGCACGCCGCGGTCGCACTCCGTCACCAGGGCGGCGGCCAGCGCCTCCACGGCGCGGGCGGTCGCGATGCGCCCCAGGGCCCAGGCGGCCGCACCCCGCACCGTGGGCGACGGATCGGCGACCAGCCGTTCCGCCAGGGCGGGGACGGTGCTAGCCCGGCGGAGGTTCCCCAGGGCATAGGCGGCGTTCCGTTGGAGGACCTTCTCGTCCCGCCAGTTGAGCGCGCTGTGGGCGAAACGCTCCCGGAAGCCCTGCCGGGTGAGGGTGAGGAGCTCGAGCAGCGACGGGTTGGGGCCCACCTGGGGCAATGGGTCCAGGAGCGCGCCCTCAGGGTCGACGTCCCGGTTCCAGGGGCAGACCTGCTGGCAGATGTCGCATCCCCAGACGTACCGGCCCAGGCTTTCGCGCCGCTCGCCGGGCAGCGGTCCCCGGAGTTGGGTGGCCTCGGAGATGCAAAGGCGCGGGTCGACCCGGTACGGCTCCAGCGCGCCCGTGGGGCACGCCTCCACGCACCGGTTGCAGGTGCCGCAGTCCAGGGAGACGGGCTCGTCGGGCGTCAGGGCGACGTCGGTGACCGCCTCGCCCAGGACCACCCACGAGCCGGCCCCATTCACGAAGAGGCACCCGTTCTTGCCGACCCCCCCCAGCCCGGCCTTCTCGGCCACGGCCCGGTCCACGGCCGGCCCCGTGTCCACCAGGAGCCGCCATCGCACCGGGCGCCCGGCGCGCCGGGCAAGAAGGGCCATCAGCTTCCGCAACCCCTCTTCGATCACGGGATGGTAGTCTTCGAAGCAAGCGTATCGGGCCACGAGGCCGCGGGGCGAGCCGTCCGAGGGCGCGGAGCGGGGCGGGTGGGGGTAGGCCAGGGCCACCGCCACCACGGAGCGGGCTCCTTCCAGCCAGCGGGAGGGATCCGTGCGCAAGGCGGCGTCCGGGTGGGTGAAGGCGGGGTAGGTGCCCTGCTCGGCCTGGGACTGCAGCAGCGCCCGCGCCCGTGCCAGCTCCGAGGCGGGCGCGATGCCCACACGATGGAAGCCCAGGCGACGGCCTTCGGCCTTGAGTTCTTCCTCCAGGCTCACGCAGGCACCCCCCGGCAGGTGGCGGCACGTGCGAGGCGAAATGGTTAGGGGACTGGGGCAGGAGGTGAGCCTCCGGGCGGTCCCATCGGAGAGGATTCCCCAGCCCCAAGGAGGTTCTCAGATGGCGGTAACCGAGGTACGTCCCAAGCCGGCCAGTGAGGACGCCCTCAGCGTCGCCCTCACCCAGCTCCGGGCGGCCGGCCGGGAGCTCGGCCTGGCGGACGACCTGATCGAGTACCTCAGCAGGCCGCAGCGGGTGCTCAGCGTCAACTTCCCCGTCAAGATGGACGACGGTCGTCTGCGGATGTTTGCAGGATACCGTGTACAGCATAACTTTGCAAGGGGTCCGGCAAAAGGAGGCATTCGTTTCCACCCCAGCGTGACCATGGACGAGGTCATCGCCCTGGCCATGTGGATGACCTGGAAGTGCGCCGTGGTGGACATCCCCTACGGCGGCGCCAAGGGCGGTGTGGTGGTGGACACCAAGGCGCTCTCCCTCTCGGAGCTCGAGCGGCTCACCCGGCGCTTCGCCACCGAGATCAGCCTCCTCATCGGCCCCGAAAAAGACATTCCGGCGCCCGACATGTACACCAACCCGCAGATCATGGCCTGGATCATGGACACCTACTCCATGCACCAGGGCTACTCCATTCCGGCGGTGGTCACCGGCAAGCCGCTGGAGATCGGGGGCTCGCTGGGCCGGAGCGCAGCCACCGGGCGGGGCGCGGTCGACGTGCTGGACGAGTACGCCCGCACCAAGGGCATCCGGCTGCAAGGGGCCGCCGCCGTGGTGCAGGGTTTCGGCAACGTGGGCGGCGCGGCGGCCAGGTTCCTCCACGACCTGGGCCTGAAGGTGATCGGTGTCGGCGACATCACCGGGGCCCTTTACCACGAGCAGGGGCTCGACATCCCCGCCATGCTCGAGCATCGTGACCGGTATGGAAGCATCGAAGGCTACGAGGGCGGAGAGCCCATCTCCAACGAGGAGCTCCTCGCGCTGCCGTGCGACGTCCTGGTGCCCGCAGCCCTGGAGAACCAGCTCACCGGGGCCAACGCCGACGACGTCAAGGCGAAGATCATCCTGGAGGGGGCCAACGGTCCCACCACACCCGAGGCGGACGAGATCTTCCGCGACAAGGGCATCGTGGTGCTCCCGGACATCCTGGCCAACGCCGGCGGCGTCACCGTCTCGTACTTCGAGTGGGTCCAGGGGCTCGAGCGCTTCCTCTGGGACGAAGAGGAAGTGAACCGCCGCCTCCGCCAGAAGATGACCCGGGCCCTCCACGAAGTGATGGAGGTCGCTGAGCGGGAGGACGTGACCTACCGACAGGCCGCGTACTACCTGGCCCTGGGCCGCGTGGCGGACGCGGTGCGGATCCGCGGGATCTACCCGTAAGCTCCGGCAACGACGCCGTCGAGCGCGGCGGGGCCGGACGCTGCACGAAGGAACCGGCTGCACCCCGAAGGGGGCAGGGAGGGCCGCCGCGAGGCGGCCTCCTCGCGCCCCGCGCGTCCTCCGGCCGCGCGCGGGATGGGCAGGAAATCTCCCACGGAGAATGAATAAACATCCCCATTCCAGTCAGGCTCGTCCCAACGAAGGGGCCCAGGGCGGGGGGAATCATCCCCCGCCTGACGCCCCACCCTACCCTCAGACCGGAGGTGGCGTTCTTGCTCTCCCTCGAGGCCCTCCGGGGCCCCCTGGCCGTGGCCCAGCACCAGCTGGAAGAGGCCGCGGCGCGGCTCGGCATCCCACCGCACGTGGTCGATCTCCTGCGGGAGCCGGAGCGGGCGATCGCGGTCCGCTTTCCCGTCCGCATGGACGACGGCTCCACCCGCATCTTCACCGGTTACCGCGTTCAGCACAGCACCGCCCGGGGGCCCGGCAAGGGAGGCCTCCGCTTCCACCCCGACGTAACCCAGGACGAGGTGAGCGCGCTCGCCATGTGGATGACGTGGAAGTGCGCGCTCCTGGACCTGCCCTTCGGCGGCGCCAAGGGCGGGGTGATCTGCAACCCCAAGGAGCTCTCGGAGGGGGAGCTGGAGCGGCTCTCCCGGCGGTTCGCCGAGGAGATCGCCGGCCTGGTGGGCCCGGGGCGGGACATCCCTGCGCCCGACGTCTACACCGACGAACGGGTGATGGGCTGGATGATGGACACCTTCAGCCGCATGGGCGGGCGGCCGCTCCCCGAGTCGGTGACGGGCAAGCCGCTGGCGCTGGGGGGCTCGCACGGCCGCAGCACGGCCACGGCCCGCGGGCTGGTGGAGACGGTGAAGGAGGCTACAGGCCGCCTGGGGCTGCCGCTGAAGGGCGCGCGGGCGGTCATCCAGGGATTCGGCAACGCCGGTGCCCACGCCGCCCGGTTCTTGGAGGAGCTGGGCTGCCGCGTGGTGGCCGTCAGCGACTCGCAAGCCGCGGTCGGCCGGGAGGACGGGCTCCCGGTGGAGGTGCTGGTGGCCCACAAGGAGCGCACCGGGAGCGTGGCGGGCTTCCCGGGGGCCGAGGAGGTGCGCCCGCCCGAGAGCATCGTCGAGCTGCCCTGCGAGATCCTGATCCCTGCGGCGCTGGAGGGAAGCATCACCGAGGAGAACGCCCCCCGCATCCAGGCCCGCCTGGTGGCGGAGGCGGCCAACGGCCCTACCCTGCCCGCGGCCGATCGGATCCTTCACGAGCGCGGCGTCACCGTGATCCCGGACATCCTGGCCAACGCGGGCGGCGTGACCGTCTCCTACTTCGAGTGGGTGCAAGGACTCCAGCGCTACGCCTGGAAAGAGGAGACGGTGGCCGAGCGCCTGGCGGAACACATGCGGGAAGCGTTCGCGCATGCCTGGGAGGTGGCCCGGAGGGAGGGCACCGACCTGCGCACCGCCGCGACCATGGTGGCCGTGAGCCGCGTCTACGACGCCCTGAGGTGGCGGGGCGTGTGATGCGGGTCGGGCGCGGGGGCGCGGCGATCCCTCCGCCGGGCGCGGGCCCTGAGCGGGGATGTGAGGCCCCGTAGAAAGGCAGGGGGAGACTCGTGGGAGACGAGCTGGCACAACGGGTGATGGAGCCTCTCTGGGAGAGAGCCCGCAGCCTCAAGCGGCGGGTGCTCCTGGTGGAGGGCGAGGACGAGCGGGTTCTTCGGGCGGCCCGGATCCTGGCCGACGAGGGCTTGGTGGAACCGGCGGTGGTGGGCGACACCGATCGGGTGCGGCAGTTGGCCGGCCGGATCGGCATGGACCTGGCCGGCATCGAGCTCCGGGACCCGGCCCGCGATCCGCAGCGGGAGGCCCTGATCGCCCATCTCTTGGAGCTCCGGCGCGAGAAGGGCATGACGGCGGAGCAGGCGGAGCGCCTGGTCCGCGCCGACGTCAACTACTACGGCGCCCTGCTGGTGCTCCGGGGGGAGGCGCACGGGTACGTGGGCGGGGCGGCGCACGCCACCGCCGACACCCTGCGGCCGGCCCTCCAGCTCATCCGGGCCCGTTCGGGCGTGAAGACCGTCTCGTCCTACTTCATCATGGTCGTGCCCGACCGCCGCTTCGGGGAGGACGGGGTGCTGCTCTTCGCGGACTGCGGCCTGGTCCCCCAGCCCGAGCCCGAGGAACTGGCCGAGATCGGGCTCAGCACCGCGGCCAGCACCCGGAGCCTCTTCGGCGTCGAGCCCCGGGTGGCTTTCCTCTCCTTCTCCACCCTGGGGAGTGCGAGCCACCCGCTGGTGGACCGGGTGCGGGAGGCGGTTCGCATCGCCCGCGAGCGGGAGCCAGGCTTGGCCCTGGACGGGGAGCTGCAGGTGGACGCCGCCCTGATCCCCGAGGTGGCCGCCCGCAAGGCGCCCGGCAGCGGTGTGGCGGGCCGGGCCAACGTGCTCGTCTTCCCGGACCTGCAGGCCGGGAACATCGGATACAAGCTGGTCCAGCGCCTGGCGGGGGCGGCCGCTCTCGGGCCCATCGTGCAGGGCCTGCGCAAGCCCGTGAACGACCTCTCCCGGGGGTGCAGCGCCGAGGACGTGGTTCAGGTGGCGGTGCTCACGGCGCTGGGGGAGTGACGGGACCTTCTCTGCTCCCGTGAATCCGGCGGGACGGGGCCGGCCCCGCCCGCCGGGCGGCTACTCCCAGTCGAACTCGCCCATGCACTCGGGGCAGAGGTCGTACGCCTCCAGTTCCACCATCATCCGCACCTCTTCGGGCGACTCGGTCTCCACCCGGTGCTCGGCCGGAAGTTGATGGATCGGGCACGCCGCCGCCTCTGCCGAGTGCACCCGGTGCCGGTGGGTGTCGGCCACGTAGCGACTCATGAGGAAACCTCCTCCCTTCCCCCAGGATGCCGCTGGCCGCGGCGGTCCATGTGCGCGGGCAGCTGGGGGCGAGCCTGGCTTTGCCCCCGAGGGGACGGTTTGGCCTTCACCAAGTCACCGATGCAGGCAAGGCCAAAGACCGGCCTTCGCCTTGGCCAAAGGGCCGGTGCCGTGCTATACTGCGGCCGCCTGGACCGAACGGGTGGGGAGGAGCACGCGTGAGCGAGGGGAGCGAGGGCCGGAGGCGGGTGGTTTCGCCCGTCATCTCAGCGGCCCTGGTGGCCGCGACGACCAACCTGGTCCTGGGGCTCGTGAAGCTCTGGGGAGCCTGGTCCTCGGGCTCTACCGCCCTCATGGCCGATGGCTACGACTCCCTCGCGGACGCCCTCATCAGTGCCGTGGTGCTGGGCGGCCTCATCGTGGCCCGTCGACCCGCGGACCAGGACCACCCCTACGGGCACGGCAAGGCCGAAAGCATCGCCTCCCTGGCCGTGGCCCTCTTCGTGGCCGCGGCCGGCCTCCAGATCGGGATCGAGGCCTGGAGCCGCTTGCGCCTTCCCCAATCGGCCCCGCCGGGCACCGTTGCGTTGGGGGTCGCGGCCCTTTCGGTGGCAGTGAAGCTCCTCCTGGCCTCGTACCACCTGCGGGTGGGGAAGGCCAACCATTCGCCCGCCCTGGAGGCCAACGGGCGCAACTTCCGGGCCGACGTCGTCTCCTCCGCCGGCGTCTTCGCCGGCGTGCTGGGAGCCCGCCTGGGGTGGCCATGGCTCGACCCCTTGGCTGGCCTCCTCATCGCCCTGCTGGTGCTGCGCACCGGCTTATCGGTGGCCCGGCGGTCGGTGGACGAGCTGATGGATCGGGTCTGGGATCCGGACCTGGTGGAGCAGATGGTCCACGCCATCCGCACCGTCAGGGGGTGCCGGGCCGTGGAGCGCATCCATCCTCGGTCCATGGGCTCGTACCTGGTGGTGGACCTGGAGATCGGCGTGCCCGCCCACCTCACCGTGCGGGAGGGCGACCAGGTGGCTCATCAGGTGGAGCAGGCCATCCGCGATCAGTGTCCCCAGGTCGCCCAGGTGCTGGTCCACGTGAACCCTGTATAGGCCGCGTCGCTTCCGCTACCCGCACGGCGAGCGGCTCCGCAACCGGGTGAACGGCGACCACCCGCTCGAGGTCTACCGGTATGGGTGCACCTGGACCCACGCACCCAGCTTCCAGCGGTCGGCTGAGCGGGCCGTCACCTTTGTCCGCAGCTGCGTGGGCTGCGGGTGAGCTTCACCGAGCGGATCTGGTAGGGCAGGAAGCGGATCCGGATCAGGCTCGCCCCCTCTGCCTGCTCCACGGGCAGCCGGACCTCCGCATCATCCAGCAGGTTCACCTCTTCCGCCTCGCCGAAGGCCAGCGGGCCCTGGCCCCGCACGGCCGCCTCGCCGCGGGACCCGTGGGCCTCGTAGAGTCGGACGATCAGGCTCTCGTCATCCTCGGCGAGCTTCACGGCTCCCAGGCGGAGGGCGTTGGCCCCCACCTCCAGCAGCCTGAACTCGGGGGGCAGGTCGCCCTCGGGGTCCGTCCAGGTCGCCACCAGGGGGGCGTTGAGCGACTCCGCCTCGGCCACCGTGCCGTTCCGCCAGTCGCCTTCATGGGGGTAGAGGGCGTAGGTGAAGTGGTGTGTCCCCTCGTCGGCGTAAGGGTCCGGGTGGATGGGCGATCGGAGGAGCGTGAGGCCCAGCACGTTCCCCCTGGCGCTGTGCCCGTAGCGTCCGTCGTTCAGCAGGCTTACCCCATAGCCGCCCTCGCTCAGGTCCGCCCAGCGGTGGGCGGGTACCTCGAAGCGGGCCTGGTCCCACGAGGTGTTCCGGTGGGTGGGGCGGGTGACGGCGCCGTACGCGGTCTCGAAGGTGGCCTCGTGGGCACGGACGGCGAGGGGGAAGAGGGCTTTCAGCAGGGTGCGCCGGCCCGTCCAGTCGATCCAGGTTTCGATGTCGAGCCGGGGTGAGCCAGCGGCCAGCACGTAGCGCTGGCGGAGAACGGCGCCGCCCAGGCGGTAGGTGTGCTCGATGGCCGCCCGCAGCGGTCCCGCCTCCACGAGTCGGGGGCCTCCCTCGGCCTCCAGACGGAGACCTTCTTGGAAAGCCTCCTCGTCAACGTCCCAGGCGTCGTAGGTGGCCGGGCGGTCCGAGAAGGCCACGAGCCGATTGCCGTCTCCCTCCAGGATCTCCCGGTGCGCCCGGAGGTCGTATACGCTCGCGAGCGCGCCCGTGCGGTTCACCTGGACCCGCAGGAGCCCGTTCTCCAACTCGTTCTCGGTCGCGCGCACCTGTGGCGCGATCGGGGCAGGGCGGCCGGGGACCACCGCCAGCGAGACGTAGCCCACGCCCTGAACCGGCGCGCCGCCGGTGACGACGAGGCCGCTTTCCGTCTCCTGCCACGGCACCTCCCGTCCGTCGGGGGAGATGAGCCGGAAGGGGCCCTGGATCGGCGCAGGGGCGGTCGCCTCCAGCGCCAACCGGTGCGATCCGCTGCGGAGGTTCCATACCACCAGGGCGCCTTCGGGGGATCCGGCTGCAAGCGGTGCGGGGATACGGGCCGCCAGGTTCCGGGCGGCCTCGTCACGCAAGGCCGAAGCGCGCCTCACCACCCGCCCGAGCTCGGCTTCCGCCTCTTGGGAGACGACACGCACGGAAGAGCCGGGCAGGATGTCGTGGAACTGGTTTCGGAGCAAGGTCTCCCAGGCTTCCCGGAGCTCCTCTCGAGGATAGGCCTGGTTCAGGGACCAGGCTACCGCCGCCAGGGCCTCGGCCTCGTAGAGCCGGTGCTCCGCGCGCCGGTTGAGCTGCTTCACCCGCCCCTGGGTGGTGTAGGTGCCCCGATGGAACTCCAGGTACATCTCCCCGGTCCACACGGGCAGGATCTGGGTGCGGTCGATGCGGTCGAAGAAGTCCTCGACCCGGCTCATGCGGAGCGAGGGCAGGGCGGGGAAATCCTTCAGGCGCTGGTAGCGATCGAGCATCTCCTCGGTGGGCCCGCCGCCGCCATCGCCCCAACCGAAGGAGAAAAGGCTCTCGGGATGGCGGGTCTTGCCCCGAATGCGGCGCCACACCTCAAGCAGGTCGTGGGCCTGGACGACGCCGTTGTACCCGCGCCCCTCGTTCCAGAGGAGGTGGGCCAGCACCCGGCTGCCGTCGAGGCCCTCCCACCAGAAGAGGTCATGGGGAAAGAGGTCTCGGTCGTTCCAGTAGACCTTGGTGGTGAAGAGGAAGTCGATGCCTGCCTGGCGGAGGATCTGGGGTAGCGCGCCCGTGAAGCCGAAGGTGTCGGGCAGCCAGGCCACTCGGCTCCGCCGGCCGAAGGCGCGCTGGAAGTAGCGTTGGCCGAGGAGCATCTGCCGCACCAGCGACTCACCCGAAGTGAGGTTGCAGTCCATCTCCACCCAGGAGCCGCCCACGGGCTCCCAGCGTCCCTCGGCCACCCGCTCCCGGAGGCGGTGGAAGAGCTCGGGGTCGTCCTCCTCCACGAACCGGTACACCTGCGCCGACGACTGGTTGAAGATGAAGTCGGGATGGTGCTCCATGAGAGCAAGGACGCTGCTGAAGGTGCGCCGCAGCTTACGGCGGGTCTCGTCCAGGGGCCAGAGCCAGGCCAGGTCGATGTGGGCATGCCCGGTCAGGGCCAGGGCGCCCTGGCTGCCGAACCGGCCGCGGAGATGCTCGAGCCCATCATGCAGCAGCGCCGTCGCTTCCTCCAGGCTCTCGCGGTGTGTGGCCTCCAGCGGCGGTGGCGGGCCCTGGGCCGAAGGATCCCACTCGTCCCACACGTCCCGCAGGAGCCGGTGCCCCTCCCGGGTCCGGCCGATGGCGGCGAGGTAGGGACCCGTTGCCCCGTCGGGCAGCCGTAGGCGGTGGAAGGCCTGCTCCAGCAGCTCCACCAGCAGGAGCCGCTCGGCCTCGCACGCCGTAGGGTCGAGAGCCTGGGCCGCATCCCACACGGCCAGCAGGTCCTCGTAAAGGGCGCGCACCTGGGGGTCCGGCACGAGCGCGCGGGCTTCGCGGAAGCGGGGCTCGTACACGGGGGTGCCGAAGGGCCCCCTCGGAACCGCCTCGATGACCACGTGGAAGGTCTCGCCACCCCGGGCTGCCTGCGTGAGCAGGTGCTCCCGCCGGGAGGCAGCCAGGAGCGGATCGGCGGCCGGACCCACCAGTGCCCCCACCCGGCGACCGTTCACAGAGATCAGCGCCTCACCCTCCACGTCCGCCGCGAGCCGTACGGGCTGCCCGGCCCAGTTCCGTGGCGCTGTGACCGCAAAGGTGAACCGGGCGGGGAGCCCCCGGGAGGGCCAGGGGTCGCCGGGGCGGAGCGTTACGGCCTCGCCCCCCTCGGCCCCTTCGAAGAGCACCTCCTCCACGGGCCGCTCGTCCAGATCGGACCAGGCTCGGAACTCGGCCAGGCGGAGGCGTGCGGCCTCGAGCCGCCGCGCCAGGGGGTCCTTCCATCCGAGGGAATCAGGCAAGGGTACGGCCTCCCATGGAGGGCTGAAGCACGAAGCGAGCGGGCGGCCAACCACCAAGGATGACCGCCCGCAGGCCGTGTCAGATCGTAAGCGGATCAGGCGTACACCGGCGTCCCTTCCTCCCGGGCGACCCGGGCGTAGGTGTCCATGAGCCGGCGGGTGATGGGGCCGGGCGTGCCGTCGCCCAGCGGCCGGCCGTCGAGCTTCACCACGGGGACCACTTCGGCGGCGGTGCCGGTCATGAAGGCCTCGTCGGCCGTCCAGGCGTCGGTCCGGGTGAGCACCCGCTCCTGCACGGTGATGCCCATGGAGCGGGCCAGGCCCATGACGGTCTCTCGTGTGATGCCTCCCAGGGCCCCCTGGGAGGTGGGCGGGGTGGCCACCACGCCGTTCCGCACTACGAAGAAGTTGTCGGCCGAGCACTCGGCGATGTACCCCTGGTGGTTCAGCATCAGGGCCTCGGCCGCGCCGGAGAGGTTGGCCTCGAGCTTGGCCAGGATCATGTTCAGGTAGTTGAGCGACTTCACCTCGGGACTCACCGCGTCCGGCACGTTCTTCCGGGTGCCGACGGTGACCACCTCCACGCCCTTCTCGTAGAGCTCGGGCGGGTAGAGCTGGATGGTGGAGGCGATGACGATCACCGTGGGGCTCGAGCACTTGCGGGGATCGAGCCCCAGGTCGCCCACCCCGCGGGTGACGATGGGCCGGATGTACCCGTCGTGCAGCCCGTTGGCCCGAACCGTGTCGATGATGGCCTTCTCCATGGCCTCGGGGCCGATGGGAATCTGGAGCTGGATCGCCCGGGCGGAGCGGTAGAGCCGGTCGACGTGCTCCTTGAGCCTGAAGATGCGGTCCTTGTAGAGCCGGATCCCCTCGAAGACCCCGTCGCCGTAAAGGAGGCCGTGGTCGAAGACCGAGACCGTGGCCTCCTCCTGGGGAACCAGCCGCCCGTTCAGGTAGATCTGCAAGCCCATTGCCATCCTCCTGTTCGAGAGCAGCATGAGTATGGGTACACCCGGGGCCTCTCCGAAGGCCCTCGCGTCCCTCGTCGCCCGACGCCCCCCTACCCCTTCGGGGCGCGGCCGATCTCTCCTCCGGCGCTCGGGCTCACCCGGAGTCATCGCCCTCCCCGTCGGCGTCGTCCGTGGAGTGGTTGGGTCCTGGGTCATCGCCCGGTTCGGGGACGGCCTCGATGGTGTAGTCGTCCTCCAGCTCGCCCCGCACGTACTCAAGGAGACCCGCATCCCGCAGCGCGGCGAAGGCGCTGTACACCCAGTCCTCGGGCTCCACCCCGCTGAGGTCGAAGTAGAGCGAGACACGGTAGCGCATGGTGCTCCGTTCCCCTTTCGGCGGACAAATGCCTCATTAAACCATGTCCCGAGAGGTTCCTGCTTCATCCACCGGCCGGGTTCCCGCCAGGAGCCTGGGCCCGCTACCTCCGGTGCGCGGTCCCGCGGGACAAGATGGGCACGGGCGGGGAGGATTTGTCCCAACCGGGGCGAAGTGAGCCGCACCGACCCCGATCCTCCCGACCTGATCCCAGAAAGGAGCGAACCCCGTGGAACCGCTGCTCTTGATCCCAGGCCCCACGCCCCTGCCCCAGGAAGTACGCGACGCCCTGGCCCGTCCCATGATCGGCCACCGGGGCGAAGCCTTCGCCACGCTCTACCGCCGGGTGACCGCGCGCCTGAAGCCCCTCTTCGGCACCGGGCAGGAGGTCCTCATCTTCCCGGGATCCGGCACGGGAGCCATGGAGGCGGCGGTGGTCAACCTCTTCTCGCCCGGCGACCGGGTGGTGGCGCTGGTGGCGGGCGATTTCGGCGCCCGCTTCGCGGCCATCGCAGACGCCTTTGGACTCGCCGTGGACCGCCTGGAGGTCCCCTGGGGCTGGGTCGTCTCACCCGAGGCGCTGCGTGATCGGCTGCGCACCTACCCCCCGGGCGAGGTGCGCGGGGTGCTCATCACCCACAACGAAACGTCCACGGGCGCCCTGAGCCCGGTGCAAGAGCTGGCCCGGGTGGCGCACCAGGAGGCGGGCGCCCTGGTGGTGGTGGACGCGGTCAGCGGTCTGGGCGGGGCGCCGCTCGCGCTGGACGGGTGGGGGATCGACCTTCTTCTCACCGCCTCCCAGAAGTGCCTCATGACCCCGCCGGGGCTCGCCCTGCTGGCACTCAGCCCCACGGCCTGGGAGGCGGCGGAGCGGGCCCGGCTGCCCCGGTCCTACTGGGACGTGCGGGAAGCCCGGCGCTTTGGTGCTCGGGGTGAGACCCCCTACACGCCGGCGGTCTCGCTTTGGTTCGCACTGGACCGCGCCCTGGACCTGATCGAGCGGGAAGGGCTCGACGCCGTCTTCGAGCGGCACCGCCGGATGGGCGCCATGGTGCGGGCCGGCGCCCGTGTCCTGGGCTTGCAGGTGCTGGCCGGGGAAGAGCACGCCTCGCCCACGGTCACCTGCTTGCTCCTGCCCGAGGGCGTAGAGCCGGCCGCCCTCCGCCGCAGCCTGCGGGAGCGGGGCGTGGAGGTAGCCGGCGGGCAGGGTGCCCTCAAGGGCAGCGCGATCCGCATCGCCCACATGGGCGCCACCCGGCCCCAGGACCTCCTGGTGGCCGTGGAAGCGCTGGGCGAGGCGCTACGGGAGCACGGACGCGACGTCTCCCCGCAGGCGGCCGTGGAGGCGGCTCGGGCCCAGGCGTAGACCCGATCGACCGGTTTCCAGACCGATCCTCGTCCTTCGTTGCCCGCCCCCGTCCCGCGACGGGGGCCGTGCTCTTCCGAGCCGCTGGTGCATCGCACGACGATTCCCGGTATGCGGGTGAAGAGACCGCAACCAGTCCACGGGGCCTCTCGTCCCGCGACGAGACGAACCGGGAAACCTCGTATATAATAGACAACCTTCGCACTCTTTGAGAAGGCGGTCCCGTCCCCCGCGGCCAACCAGTCCACGGGTGCACCCTCGGGAAATCGGGCGCGCGCGAGCAGTCCCGCTTCAGCCCTCCCACCCACGGTGCGCTCACGTCACCCGTCTGGATCACCACATCACACCCTCGGGAGGTAGCATCGATGCAGGGAGGTCCCAGGCTCGCGTCCCGGATCCGCATGGCCTTGCTCCGAGCGCTCCTGCTGCTCCCCCTAGCCCTTGCCCTGGTGGTGGCCGCCGCGGGAACGGCCGGCGTGCTGGCTCAAGATCCCGAGAAGCCCAGCCGGGAGCGCAGCGCCTGGCAGCCCGGTCCCCTGGAGTATCATCCCGATCGCGTCATCGTGCGCGTGCGGGGCGGCCTTGCGGCCCAGGAAGCCACCGACGGCCTGAGGGCCATGGGCTATGCCCAGGTGCGCCCCGTCTCCTTCACTTCCAGCCGGGCCTTTCCGGACGGGCTGGACCTCCGCATCATCACCCTCCCAGAGTCCGAGTCCGTGGAAACGGCCATCGGCCGGCTCTCCACCCGGCCCGAGGTGCTTTACGCCGAGCGCGACTGGAAGGTCTACTGGGCCCAGACGGGCGCGCTCTTCCCGGACGATCCCCTCTTCCCGGCCATGTGGGGGCTCCACAACGAAGCTCTGCCGGAGGAGTACTGGGATCCCGAGATGGTCGATGCCGGCGGCGTACCCGTGGACGACGCCGACATCGACATGCCCGAGGCCTGGGCGGTCCACTCCTCGTCGCCCGAGGTGATCGTGGGCCTCATCGACACCGGGGCCTACATCGACCACCCCGACCTGGCCCCCAGCATCTGGGTGAACGAGGCCGAGCTCTACGGCACGCCGGGCGTGGACGACGACGGCAACGGCTACGTGGACGACCTCCACGGCTGGGACTTCTTCAACAACGACAACACCGTGTGGGACCCCGAGGAGCGGGATCTCTACGGCTACCTGAACGACGAGCACGGGACCCACACGGCCGGCACCATCGGCGCGCTCACCGACAACGCCATGGGCGTTGCGGGCATCAACTGGGACGTCCGGATCATGGTGCTCAAGTTCCTGGGACCCGAGGGTGGGTATACCTCCGACGCCATCCTGGCCCTCCAGTACGCCGCGGCGAACGGAGCCCTGCTCACCAGCAACAGCTGGGGTGGGGGCGGCTTCAGCCAGGCCATGAAGGATGCCATCGAGGCCGCCGGCATCCTCTTCGTGGCCGCCGCCGGCAACAGCGACCAGAACACCGACGTCTCGCCCCACTATCCCTCGAGCTACGACTCGCCCAACATCATCTCGGTGGCGGCGAGCATGCAGAACGACGAGAGGGCCGACTACCCGGGGTGGTGGGGCTCCAACTGGGGACCCACCACCGTGGACCTCTTCGCACCCGGTGGCTTCATCCTCTCCACCATCCCGCCGGACCCCCCGCCGGGCCCGGGGGAGCCGCCCGAAGAGGCGTACGCCTTCTTCTACGGCACCTCCATGGCCACGCCCCACGTGGCCGGGGTCGCGGCGGCGCTCATCGCCCAGCACCCGGACCTGCCCCAGTACCCGGCAGCCCCGGGCTGGGTGGAGGGGAGCCCCAGCATCAAGGGGATCATCCTCGACACGGTCGACGTGAAGCCCGCCTTCCAGGGGCAGGTGCTCACGGGCGGCCGGCTCAACGCGGCCCATGCGTTCGCCATGTCCCTGCCGCCTGTCATCACCCAAGCGTCGGCGGAGCCCGCCGAGGGACCCCCGCCCCTGGAGGTCGCCTTCACCGCGGCCGCCCAGGACCCCGACGGCCAGGTCGTCCACGTCTGGTGGGACTTCGGCGACGGCAGCGAGCCGGTCGACGAGGCGAGCGCGACGCACACGTACACCGAGCAAGGACGCTTCGACGCAACCTTCCACGCAGTGGACGATTCGGGGCTGGAGAGCACGGCCACGGTGCCGATTCGGGTCTTCTTCCCGCCCGAGATCGCCGTGGAGCCCCTGAGCCTCGAGGTCGCGCTCGACTGGAACCAGAGCCAGACCGAGACCCTCACCCTCTCCAACACGGGCCAGGGCCTGCTCACCTACTCCATCCAGGTCCGGCCCTTCGGCGGCGCGGCCGAGTCGCCCGGCCCAGCAGCCGACCACCTGGAGCTGGCCAAGGGCGAGGCCGACCCGCGCCGGTACCCGCCCCAGCCCCTGGGGCGCGGCGGGCCTGATGCCTTCGGCTACACCTGGATCGACAGCGACGAGCCAGGTGGCCCGGCCTTCCAGTGGAACGACATCCGCGAGGCCGGCCAGCTCCTGGACCTGCACCGGGACGACGGCTACGTGGACGTGGAGCTGCCCTTCCCGTTCCCCTTCTACGGGGAGGAGAAGACGTCGGTGCGGATCTCCTCCAACGGGTACCTCACCTTCGGGGCCGACGGAACGGATTTCACCAACGACGCGATCCCCGACCCGGCCGACCCCAACGACCTCCTGGCCGTCTTCTGGGACGACCTCACCCTGAGCTCCAGCGGTGCCGTCTACACCTGGGGCAGCGCCGAGGAGGGCGTCTTCGTGATCCAGTACCAGGAGGTGCCCCGCCTGGGTACGGGCCAGCGGTACACCTTCCAGGCGATCCTGGACGCGGGTGGGGGCATCACCTACCAGTACCTGAGCATGGAGCCCGGCCGCCTGGATGAAGCCACCATCGGCATCGAGGATGGAGCGGGCGAGACGGGCCTGCAGGTGGCCTTCAACCAGGAGTACGTCCACAACGAGCTGGCGGTCGCGTTCTTCCCGGTCTGGATCGCGGCAGAGCCGGCCGGGGGGACGGTGGAGCCCGGCGCCACGGCCCCGGTGGACCTGACCTTCGACGCCGGGCGCCTGCCCGAGGGCGACTACCCGGCCACCGTGGTGGTCCGAAGCGACGATCCCGACGAGCCGGAGGTGGAGGTCTCCACGCTCCTCCAGGTGAACGCGGTGATGCCGCCCATCGTCGACGAGCTCGAGGCGGAGCCATGGGCCGGCAGCCCGCCCCTGGAGGTCCAGTTCACCGCCTCCGCCCGGGACGTGGACGGCGAGATCGTCTCCATCGCCTGGGACTTTGGCGACGGGAGCGAGCCTGTCGAAGGCACCCCCGCCCCGGTGCACACCTACGAGGTCGAGGGCGAGTACGACGCGACCCTGACGGTGACCGACGATGAGGGGCTCTCGACCTCACGCTCGGTGCACGTGGTCGTCCGACCGCTGCCGGTGGTGGGGGTGGAGCCCCCCTCGTTCATGGCCACGGTCCGGGCGCACCGGACCCGAACCGAGACGCTCACCCTCACCAACGACGGCGATGCCGACCTCACCTTCACCCTCACCGCCGGCTCCGAGGCTCACGTGCCCGCCCAGGTCCCGAGCCCCGGGGAAACGTGGGAAGCGGCCGGCAAAGACGACGTGGACCCCCGGACCGGACGGATCCACCCCGAGGGATTCGGTGGCCCCGACGGCTTCGGCTACGTCTGGCAGGACAGCGACGAGCCGGAAGGTCCCGCCTTCGAGTGGGTGGACGCCACGGCGGAGGGGACGCCCCTGGGGCTCAGCGACGACGGCTTCGCCGAGGTGGACCTGCCGTGGACCTTCCCCTTCTACGGCCAGGAGAAGAGCCAGGTGAAGATCGCCTCCAACGGCTACCTCACCTTCGGGCCCGACGGGTCGGACTTGAGCAACGACCCGGTTCCCACCACCACCGACCCCAACGACCTGCTGGCCGTCTGGTGGGACGACCTCAGGCCTTCCTCGGGCGGCGAGGTGTACCACTGGTACGACGCGGCCGACGACCGGTTCGTGGTGGAGTGGCACCAGGTGCCGCGCTACCGTGAGAACGGCTCGTACACCTTCGAGGCCATCCTCTACCCCGACGGGCGCATCGTCTACCAGTACCAGGAGATGGTGTTTGCGGGGAGCTACGAGGCCAGCGCCACGGTGGGCATCGAGAACGCCGGCGGAACCGACGGCCTCGAGGTCCTCTTCAACGCCGCAGGCTACGTCCACGACGGGCTCGCCATCCTCTTCTACCCATACCAGTGGCTCAGGGTGGCCCCCGCCGAGGGCACCGTGGCTCCCGGCGAGAGCCTGGACGTGGCGGTCACCTTCGACCTCACCCCGATCGGGTCGGGCCCGCTGAGCGGCGCGATCCGGGTGGAGAGCAACGACCTGCTCCGGCCGGAGGTCCGGGTGCCCGTGGCCATCGACGTGCTGGAAAACCAGCCGCCGGTCATCGACGCCGCCGGCGTCAATCCCGCCCAGGGGCCGCTGGGTACGGTCTTCCAGCTCGTGGCGGCCGCCCACGACCCCGACGGCTCCATCGTTGACCCGTACTGGGATCCGGGTGACGGCAGCGACCCCGTCCATGCCTTCGTGGTGGAGCACGCCTACGAGGCGGACGGGGAGTACACGGCCACTTTCCACGCGATCGACAACGACGGCTACGAGTCGACCCGGCAGGTGACGGTGCGGGTGGCCGAGCCGCCGTCGGCGGGCTGGAACCCGACCCAGGTCTTCCTGACCGTGGCCGGCGGCCAGAGCACCACGGAGACCCTCACCCTCACCAACGGCGGGCCGGGCGAGCTCACCTTCGGGCCTGCCGAGGGCGAGATGAGCCACCGGGTGCCCACGCTCACCCGGACCGAGGGCGCCGATCGGGCCGTGGACGCCAACGCCCGAACGGCCCAAGGCCTCTACGCCCCCAATCCGGACCCGTCGCGCTCCGCGTGGCTTCCCGCCGCCGTGGGCGACGTGCTCGACTCCTGGCCGGCGCCCTCGCCCATCACCCTGGCCTGGGGTGTGGGGGTGGACCGGAGCGCGGGCGACCTGGTGCTCTCAGACCCCAACACCCTCACCGACTACCGGGTGCCGCCCGATGGCAGCTCGGTGCTGGCGAGCTGGTCCACGCCCTGGGCCGGCGCCTGGCCGGGCGACATGGCCTTCGACGGTGAGGCCATCTGGCAGGTGAACGTGGGCGGCGACAACGGTCTCTACCGGCTGGATCCGCGCACGGGCGAGGTCCTGGATTCCATGACCTCCGTTCCGTGGAGCGTCTCCCAGCGGGGCGTCGCCTACGATCCCAACGACGACACCTTCTATGTGGGCGGCTGGAACGACGACACCGTCTACCACGTGAAGGGAACGAGCTGGGATCAGCCCGGCGGGCTGATCGACGAGTGGTCCATGCCCGTGGGCATCGCCGGCCTCGCCTTCCACCCCGGCGCCCGCATCCTGGTGGTGACCAGCAACGCCGACCCCGACATGATCTACTTCGTCGACCCCACGAGCCACGCCACCCTGGCCCAGTTCCCGCACCCGGCGGGAGGCTCCTATGGCGGCGCCGGCGTCGACTTCGACGCGGGCGGGAACCTGTGGGTCGCATCGCAGGCCGACAACACCCTCTACCGGGTGGAGACGGGCCTGGGGTCCATCGGGAGCTGGCTCTCCTGGGAGCCCGAGAGCGGCACCGTCCCCGCCGGGGGCTCGGTGGCCATCACGGTCACGGTCGATGCCGCCCGCCTTGCCCCGGGCGACCAGCGCGGCAGCGTCGCGCTGGTGACCAACGACCCGGAGAACCCGCTGATCGTGGTGCCGGTGAACCTGCACGTAGCGGCCCCGCCGGTGATCACCGAGGCCACCGCCGAGCCGGCCCTGGGCGAGCCGCCCCTGGAGGTCACCTTCCGCGCAGCGGTGGACGCGCCCGAGACCCCCGTCCAGGGCTACGGGTGGGACTTCGGCGACGGCAGCTCCGCGGCCGCGTACGACACGACCCACACCTACACCGAGGTCGGCCAGTACCTGGCCGCCTTCACCGTCACCGACGCGCTGGGGGGCACGGCCAGCATCTCGATTCCCATCGAGGTGCGCCCCCTGCCGGCGGCCACCGTCTCGCCGGAGGCCATCGAGACGACGCTGCCGGTCAACGGCACCGAAAGCCACACGGTGACCGTGGGCAACGAGGAAGGGAACGCCCCGCTCGCCTTCCGGGTGCGGGTCCGTGACGGCCAGGCGCCTGAGATCGCCCTGCCGCCACGGGTGGGCAAGATCGAGGATCCCGACGCCCCCACGGCGCGCGGCCTCTACGGCCCGCTGGCCCCCGAGACCCGCGAGCGGCTCGCGACCAACATCAGGCCGGGCGCCGTGGGCGACGTCCTGGACTCCTGGCCGCTCCCCTCCGAGATCACCCTGGGGTGGGGCGTGGGCTTCGACGAGGAGAAGCTCTGGATCTCGGATCCCGAGCTGGTCCGGGACTTCTGGACCTCCATCTCGGGCGGGCTCCTGGGCCAGGTGGACACCCCGTGGGCCGGGGCCTGGCCAGGCGATATGGCCTACGATCCGGTCCACGGGCTGGTCTGGCAGGTGAACGTGGGCGGGAACAACGGCCTCTACGGTCTGGATCCCCAGACGGGCGAGGTGGTCTCCTCCATCGCCTCGGTGCCGTGGGCCATCTCCCAGCGTGGGGTCGCCTACGACGAGGAGGACGACACCTTCTACGTGGGCGGCTGGAACGAGGACATCATCTACCACGTGAAGGGTCTCGACTGGGACCAGCCCGGAGGGTTCATCGAGGCGTGGAGCCTGAGCGGGGCCGGCATCAGCGGGCTCGCCTGGCACCCCGACGGGATCCTCTGGGTGGCCACCAACTCGCCCGGCGACTCCATCTACGGGCTGGACCTGGAGGCCCTGGAGATCGTCTACCAGTTCCCGGGTCCCGCGGGCGGCGACTACCTGGGGGCCGGCCTCGCCCTCGGTGCCGATGGCAACCTCTGGGCGGTGACCCAGGACGACCGCGCCTGGCTCATCAGCACCGAGATGCCCATCGCCCGGGGGATCACCGTGGATCCCGTGGCCGGGACGGTGCCGGCGGGTGAGAGCCTGGACCTGACCGTGACCCTGAACGCAGCCGAGCTCGGCGCGCCCGGTGCGGACGTGGCCAGCTACCTGGAGATCACCACGGATGATCCGTTCCACCCGCTTCTCACCACGGACGTGCTCGTCCACATCCTGCCCGGCCCGCAGATCAGCAACGTCGAGGTGACGCCGCAGATCGGCGAGCCGCCCCTGGAGGTGAGCTTCAGCGCCCAGGTGAGCGCCCCGGTTGCCCCCATCCGGGAGGTCTGGTGGGACTTCGGCGACGGCTCTGAGCCCGTGCACGAGACCGACGCCGTACACACCTACCCCGAGGAGGGCGTCTACCAGGCGAGCTTCCACGCCGTCGACCGAAACGACGTCGAGGCCGTGGAGACGGTGGAGATCGAGGTGCGCTACCTGCCGGTGCTGGGCGTGGAGCCCGAGCGCTTCGACGTTCGCCTGACCGAGGGCGAGCAGGCACAGGACGAGCTGGTGGTGACCAACGGCGGCAACGCCCCCATGAGCTTCTGGATCACCACGGCGCCCAGCTTCGCCCAGTCGCCCGAATACCGCGCCTTCGCCTCGCGGCCGCACGCCAAGGGTGAGGCGGAGCCCAGAGGCTGGGCCGTACCGTACGGGGCCGGCGGGCCCGATGGATACGGCTATCTCTGGATGGACTCCAACGAGCCGGGAGGCCCCACCTTCGACTGGGTGGAGATCAGCGAGGTGGGCACCCCCGTCAGCCTCACGGATGAGTCGTGGGTGACGGTGGACCTGCCCTGGAGCTTCCCCTTCTACGGGGAGACCAAGAACCAGGTGTCCATCACCTCCAACGGCTACCTCACCTTCGGCTCGGGCACGCGGGGATACTACACCAACGCCCCGATCCCCGACACAGCCCTGCCCAACGACCTGATCGCCCCCTTCTGGGACGACCTGAACCCCGAAGACGGCGGCGCGATCTACTACCACCACGACCCGGAGACCGACCGCTTCATCGTGGAGTACCAGGGGGTGCCTGCCTGGGGGACGGCAGGAAGCGCCTACACCTTCCAGGCGATCCTGGGCGCCGACGGGACCATCGTCTTCCAGTACCAGATCCTCGAAGGCCCCCTGAACAGCGCCACGGTGGGCATCGAGGACGCCAGCGGTACCGACGGCCTGCAGGTGGTCTACAACCAGTCCTACCTGGAGGAGGGCCTGGCGGTCGCCTTCTCCTTCGCCGGCCGCCTGGTCTCCGTGAGCCCCGAGTCGGGCTACCTGATCCCCGGCAACAGCCAGCAGGCGGTGGTCACCTTCGGACGGCCCGACGGCGCGCCGGGCCGGTACCGCATCAACCTGCAGGTGATGTCCGATGACCCCTTCCGCCCGCAGGCGACGGTGCCGGTGGACCTGGAGATCAACGGCGTCCCCCGGGTGACCCTCCTGACCCCCGTGGGGGGCGAGGTCCTGCAGGGAGAGGTCCCTGTGCGCTGGCAGGTGCAGGACGACGACGCGACCACCATCGACCTGGCCTACTCCGCCGACGGCGGGGAGACCTGGATCGCCCTGTTGGAAGGGGCCGAGGACACAGGACTCTACCGCTGGGATACCGCCCAGGTCCCCACGGGCGACGGCTACCGGCTGCGGGTGCAGGCCACGGATCCCGAAGGCCTGGCGGGCGAGGCGGTGAGCGGTCCCTTCACCATCCACCGCCTGCCCGAGGCGGAACTCCTGGCGCCCCAGGGCGGCACGGTGCTCACCCGGCCCGAGTTCGAGGTCCGTTGGACGGCCGTCGATGCCGAGGACGGCGACGACCTGGCCGTCGACCTGCACTATGCGGTGGGGGAGAGCGTGTGGCGGAGGATCGGCCTCAACCTGGGGAACACGGGAAGCCACGTGTGGGATGTGACGGGCGTGCCCACCAGCGACCAGGTGCGGTTGCGCCTCACGGTGCGCGACCTGGAGAACGGCCTTGTCCAGGTGATCACCCCGCCCTTCGCGGTGACCGACGCGCCGGTCGCGGCCATCGACCACTCCCCGGATGAAGGCATCACCACCGAGACGGCCGTGGCCTTCACCGACGCCTCGTCCGACCCCGACGGAGAGGTGGCGGCCTGGAGCTGGAGCTTCGGCGACGGTGCCACGAGCGACGAGCCGAACCCGACGCACACCTACGCCGAGCCCGGGATCTACCACGTGCGCCTGGAGGTGACCGACGATCTGGGCGCGGTGGGCGCCCCCGCCTCGGTGTCCCTGGCCGTGGGGACGCCCGAAGCCCCGGTGACCGGCTTCGCCAGCGCGGAGCTGGGACCGGGTGAGGGCTCCTTCGACGCCCTGGACGAGGTGGGAGTGGAGGCTGAGAAGACGGGCGAGGGCTCCGTGCGGGTCAGCGCCGCTCGCTTCGGCGCGGACCCGGCTCCTGGGGCCAGACCCGTCTTCCAGACCCCGGCCGGCTACTTCGACCTGAACCTGGACACCGCCGAGGGCGTGGAGAGCCTCACGGTGCGCTGGCACTTCCCCGAGGGGATCGAGTCGCCCGAGTCCCTCTTCCTGGCCTGGCTCGAGCCTGAGACGGGCGAGTGGGTGCCCGTGGTGCCGCAGGCCCTGGTGGTGGCGCCGGGCGGGGGCTTCGGAGGGTACATCGCCTTCACCCTGGACGACACCTCCACGCCCACCCTGGCCCAGCTGACGGGCAGCCTCTTCGGAGCGGGCACGCCCATCCCCAACCGGGCGCCCGAGGCGGCCTTCACCTTCGGGCCCGAGGCGCCGGCGGTGACCGACACGGTCCAGTTCACCCACCAGGCCACCGACCCCGACGGGCCCGAGGACCTGGCCGCCTGGAGCTGGGACTTCGGCGACGGCGCCACCAGCGACGAGCCGAACCCGACCCACCGCTACGCCGCGAAGGGAGCGTACACCGTCTCGCTGACGGTGGCGGACCAGGCCGGTGCCACGGCCACGGCCACGACCACGCTGGCGGTGGTGAACGCCCCGCCCCGGGTGACCCTGGACGCCCCCGAGCCTGGCGCGGTGTGGACGGGTAGGGAGGCCATCCGCTGGACCGCCTCGGACCCCGACGGCGACGAGCTCCAGATCGACCTGGCCTACAGCGCCGACGACGGGGCGACCTGGACCGAGATCAGCGCCGGTCAGCCCAACGGCGGCGAGTACCTCTGGGAGAGCGGCCAGGTTCCCAAGGGCGGCGTCTACCGGCTCAAGGTGACGGCCCGCGACGTGGAGGCGAGCGCCGAGGCAGTGAGCGAGCCTTTCGTGGTGGTGCGGGTGACGGGTGACGTGAGCCACGGGCCCAACCCGGCCTCCACCGACGTGACCTTCTACTTCGGCGACGGCGTCTCCGGCACGCTCAGCGTCTTCGACGTGAGCGGCCGGCGGGTCTGGTCCGCCCAGACCTCCGACGGCACCCGCTCCCTGACATGGGACCTCAGGAGCCACCGGGGCGAGCCCCTGGCCAGCGGCCTCTACCTCTACCTGGTGGTGAAGGCCGACGGCACCCGCTCGCCCGTGCAGAGGCTGGTGATCGAGCGATGAAGGGAGGCGCGTACGGGATGGTCCGAAGGACGGCGATGAAGATGAGCGCACGGGCCAGACGGCCCGCGCAGGAGACGAGCAATCCGACGCCGACGCAGGGGCACCGGTCGCCACACTCCCGTGCCGGCCTCCGCATCCTGGCGGCGCTCTGCCTGGGTCTGGGCCTCCTGGCCCAGGCCCCGGCGGGGGCCCAGGAGGACTACGCCGGGACCGCCGCCCACCTCCAGATCGGCATGGGCGCCCGCGCCCTGGCCATGGGCGGGGCCTTCGTGGCCGTGGCCGACGACGCCACCGCCCTCCACTACAACCCCGCGGGCCTCGCTACCCTTCAAGGGCTCGAGCTCACCTCCTTCTACTCCAGCGAGTACGGCGCCTCGAGCTACGGGGCCCTGGGGGTGGCCGGTCCGGGGCTGGGGGCGGGCGTGCAGTGGCTGGGCTCGCCGGGGATCGAGGCCCGCGACCCCTACGCCAACCCCACGGGCTCCTTCGACCTCGCCCTGGCCGCCGCCCGGCTCGCCTACGCCCGGCGGCTGGGGCCGGTGGCCGCGGGCCTGGAGCTGACCTACGTGAGCGAGAGTCTCGCCTCGGTGACGGGCAACGGCCTCACCGGCGACGTGGGGGTGCTCGCCCCCTTGGGCCCGGTGCGGCTGGGGCTGGCCGCCCGAAACCTCTGGGGCACGCTCGGGTACACCTCGGGCACCTCGGACCCCTTCGACCCTGTCTACGTGGTGGGGATGGCCTGGCAGCCGGGCCGCCTCACCCTGGCCCTGGACTACGAGCTGGAGGGCCCCGTCCGCCTGGGGGCGGAGTTCCGGGTGCTCCCGGCCTTCGCCCTGAGGGCCGGGGCGTCGAGCCTGGAGGAGGAGGTCACCCTGAGCGGCGGCCTCGGCCTCGCCCTGGGCGGGCTCCGCCTGGACTACGCGTACCTGCAGCCCAAGGTGCTCCCAGGGACCCACCGGCTCTCGCTGGGGTATCGATTCTAGGGGGAGGGTCGTTCGGGAGCCCCAGAGCGGCCGGCCGGCGTCCTTCGCAGGGCGCGGCCGGCCCCTTGCACGTCCCAGAGAGGCTGCGACTGACTCCGAAACAGGGCGCGGCGATAGACTCGCCCGCAGGGAGGAAGAGGCGGGTTTGCGTCGAAACGATTCGATGAACGCGGGATGGGGTGTGCTAGGGCTATGCCGATGCGCCGACGGCCTGTCGATGCCGGATGGCCTCCCACGCGCCGGGGGGCTCCCTCCGAGGAAACTTCCCTTCAGAGCCGCCCGCGGGTCACGATCCGCGACGTGGCTCGGGCCGCGGCAGTGGCACCATCCACGGTCTCCCTGGCCTTCAACGAGCCCGAGAGGGTGCAGCCGGCCACCCGGGAGCGCGTGCTTGCGGCGGCTCGGCACCTCCGGTACCAGCCCAGCGCCATCGCCCGGCGCCTGGTCACCGGGCGGGCCGATGTGCTCGCCGTGATCCTACCCAATACCCGTAACCCCTTCTTCGGGAACGTAGTGCAGGGCATCGAAAGCGTGGCGGCTCAGGCCGGTCTGGACGTGATGCTCTTTACCACCGAGAACGACCCAGGGCTCGAGCGGCAGCGCCTGGAGAGCGCGGTGCGGAACCGGGCGGACGGGGTGGTCCTGGTGGGCGAGCACCGGGCGGGGCCGGACCTCGCGGCGCGCCTCCTGACCGAGCTTGCGTCGGCAGGAACGCGGCTCGTGCTGGTGGAGCGACAGGCCCAAGGGTCGCCGGCGATCTGGGCGGACAAGCGGGAAGGCGCGAGGCAGGCGGTCCAACACCTGATCGAGCTGGGGCACCGCCGGATCGCGTTCGTCGGAGGCCTGCTCCAGCAGGGCGGATCGCACCAGCGGCTGGCCGGCTACCGCGAGGCCATGGCCGGTTACGGTCTTGAGCCGCGGCCAGCGTGGATCGTCGACGGTGGCTTCACCCCGGAGGGAGGCTATCGAGCGGGAAGCGAGCTTATGGGGCGATGCCCGGAGCTCACCGCCTTCTTCGCGGCCAACGACCTGATGGCCCTGGGACTGCTCCGGGCGCTGCACGAGGCGGGGCGACGGGTGCCTGACGACGCCTCGGTGGTGGGCTTCGACGACATCCCCGAGGCAGCCTTCCTCACCCCGGCCCTGACCACCGTGGACATGCCCATGGAACGCCTGGGCCGGAGGGCGATGGAGATCATGCTGCGCATGCTTCGGGGAGAGACCCTGGCCGAGTTTGAAGAAGCACTGCCCACGGAGCTGCGGGTGCGGGAGTCCACGGGGCCGGCTCCCGTGGGGCGTCGCACGCAGGGGTAGGAAGGAGCGGAGCGCGATGCGGATCCTGGTCACCGGCGGGGCCGGCTACATCGGAAGCCACGTGGCGGCGCTGCTGCACGAGCGGGGCGACACGGTGCGGGTGGTGGATGACCTGTCCAAGGGGCACGTGGAGGCCGTGAAGGGACCGGGGCTGATCCGGGCGGATCTTCGGCGGCCCCAGGAGCTCGAGGCGGCATTCAGCGGGGGCCCGTGGGACGCGGTGATCCACCTGGCTGCCTCCAGCCTGGTGGGTGAGTCGATGGAGGCGCCCGCGCGTTACTACGAGAACAATGTCGTGGGCGGCTTCCACCTGGTGGAGGCCATGCGCCGTCACGGGGTGACGAGACTGGTCTTCTCCTCCACCGCCGCCGTCTACGGCGAGCCGGAGCGCGTGCCCATCGTGGAGGAGGAGCCTCCCCGGCCGACCAACCCCTACGGGGCCACCAAGCTCGCCTTCGAGGAGATGCTTCACTGGTACGGGGAGGCCTACGGGCTGCGCTCGGTCAGCCTGCGCTACTTCAACGTGGCCGGTGCCGACCCCGATCGTGGCCTGGGCGAGGATCACCACCCCGAGACCCACCTGATCCCCATCCTCCTGGAGGTGGCCCTGGGGCAGCGGGAGCGCTTCCAGGTCTTCGGGGACGATTACCCGACAGCCGACGGTACTTGCATCCGCGACTACATCCACGTGCTGGACCTGGCCGAAGCCCACCTGCTCGCCCTGGACCACCTGGCCCGGGGCGGAGCCTCCCGCACCTACAACCTGGGGAACGGCGCCGGTTTCAGCGTGCGGGAGGTCTGCGAGGCCGCCCGGCGGGTGATCGGCCGGCCCATCCCGACCGTGGTAGGGCCCCGCCGCCCCGGCGACCCCCCGGTACTGGTGGCCAGCTCGGAGCGCATCCGGGCCGAGCTGGGGTGGGTACCCCGCCGGCCTTCGGTGGAAGAGATGATCGAAAGTGCCTGGCACTGGCGGCTGGCGCATCCGGACGGGTTTCCCGCGAAGGGGCGGGGGGAGCCGGGCAAGGCTCCGCAGGGGGCGGCTGAACCGCCGCGCGCCCCCTCGCCTTCAGGGGCGGACCACCTGGCAGACCCACCCTTGCCCCCCCGCCTGACCCGCTCCCAGGAGCGGAAGGCCGATGGACGCTACCTGGTCTACTACGGATTTCCCGGGGAATCGGCGTGGGAGGAGGGCGCCCGGGCTGGGGGCCGGCCCGTGGATTCGGCCACGCCGGGCGCCTCCCCGTCCGGGGAGGATGAGTCCTGTGTCTGAGCTCCGCTGGCACCCGCTGCTGGAGCAGTGGGTGATCACCGCCACCCACCGCCAGGATCGGACCTACAAGCCGCCGGCGGACCACTGCCCCCTCTGCCCGACCCGGCCGGGGGGTGAGCCCACCGAGATCCCGGCCGCCCGGTACCAGATCGCCGTCTTCGAGAACCGCTTCCCTTCGCTGGTCACCCCGGCGCCGCAGCCGGCGGTGCAAGCGACCGAGCTGAGCCCTGTGGAGCCGGCGGCGGGGCGCTGCGAGGTCGTCTGCTACACGCCCGAGCACGAGGGCTCCCTGGCCACTCTGCCCCCCGAGCACGCCTTCCGCCTGGTCCAGGTCTGGACCGACCGCTACCGCACCCTCATGAGCCAGCCGGGGGTGCGCTACGTGCTCATCTTCGAGAACCGGGGCGAGGTGGTGGGGGTGACCCTCCACCACCCCCACGGCCAGGTCTACGCCTTCCCCTACGTGCCGCCCGTGCCCCTGCGGGAGCTGGAGGCGCAGGCCCGCTTCCAGGGCGAGCGCGCCGAGGGCCCCGAAAGCTGCCTGCTCTGCCGCCAGCTCGCCCTCGAGCACCAAGATGGGCGGCGGGTGCTGGCGGAGAACGAAGGCTTCACGGCCGTGATCCCCTTCTACGCCCGGTACCCGTACGAGGTCCACGTGATCGCCCGGCGGCACCGCGCGTCGCTGGCGGAGCTGAGCGAGGCCGAGCAGCGGGACCTGGCGGCCATCCTCCAGGGGGTGGTGGGGACGTACGATCGGCTCTACGGCTTTCCCTTCCCCTACGTGATGGTGATGCACCAGGCCCCCAAGCCACCGGCGCCGGCCTCGGGTCACTTCCACGTGGAGTTCTACCCGCCCCACCGCACGCGGGAGAAGCTCAAGTACCTGGCGGGCTGCGAGCAGGGGGCGGGCTCCTTCATCAACGACACGCTGCCCGAGGAGAAGGCGGCGGAATTGCGGCGTTGCTGGACCTGGGGGCCGGCGCGCGGGGCGGGAGCGCAGGGCCTCAGGTGACCCTGGGTTCGCCCCGCGCCCCCGCGTGGGACGGCCTCTCCGGCTCCGCCGGCTCAGGTCTGGAAGGAGATGGGTCAGAGAGCACGAACCAGAAGGGCGAGAAGGTGGCTCGTACCGCAGCATCGAATCGTTTCGATTATGCAGGACAGGCGGCGGGAGAGGGGCGAGCCCGCTGCCCGCAGGCAGACCGGGGCCAGAGATGGGGCGGACCCGCCCCGCGGCCACCGGTGAAGGTGCTCGTTCACCTCACGCGAGGAAGAGAAAGGAGGCCCTGCGCATGGTCGCGAGGCGTTGGCTGGTGCGTACCTCCCTGTTGGTCCTCATGGTGCTGGCTCTCGGGAGCGCGGGTGTGGGCGCGCAGTCGCCGGACCGGCTCGTCATTTGGTCCAGCGAGGCGCAGATTCCCGCTCTGGTCCCGATGGCGGAGCAGTTCGAGCGGGAGTACGGCATCCCCATGGAGGTGCGGGAGCTCAGCTTCGGGGATATCCGCTCGAACTTCCTCATCTCGGCCCCTACCGGAACGGGCCCTGACCTCATCGTGGGTGCTCATGACTGGGTCGGTGAGCTGGCTGGGACGGGTCTGCTGGAACCGATCGAACTACCGGCCGGAACGCTCCAGGAGTTCACGCCTGTGGCCCTGGAGGCCTTCACGTACGATGGCAAGCTCTTCGGCCTGCCCTACGCCATCGAGGCCATCGCGCTCATGTACAACAAGGACCTGGTGCCTGATCCACCGGAGACCTTCGATGAACTCCTCGCCATCGCGCGAGCGCAGACCGACCCAGCCGCGCGGCGCTTCGGTTTCCTCTATCCGAACAACGAACTCTACTACTCGTTCCCCTTCCTGGCCGCCAAGGGAGGCTACATCTTCCGCTTCACCGGCCAGGGCTTCGACCCCACCGACGTCGGCGTGGACAATGAAGGAGGCATCGCCGGCGCCCGGATCGTGCAGCTCCTGGCTGCCGAGGACCTCGTTCCCCGGGGCACCGACTACCAGACCATGAGGGCCCTCTTCCTGGACGGCCGGGTGGGGATGGTCCTGACGGGCCCGTGGGAGATCGTCAACGCGCGCAATGCGGGCATTCCCTACGGGGTCGCGAAGATCCCCTCGATCGATGGGAACGTCGCGCGCCCCTTCGTGGGCGTCCAGGGGTTCATGGTCAACGCGTTCAGTCCCAACAAGCTGCTGGCCATGGAATTCTTGCAGCAGTATGTCATGACCAAGGAAGGCCAGCTCGCCATCTGGGAGCACGACCCGCGGGTTCCGGCGCACCGCGAGGCCTTTGAGGCCGTGGCGGAGGATCCCGACATCGCAGCCTTCGGGGCCAGCGCCGCCGATGGTATCCCGATGCCCAACATCCCCGAGATGGCCGTGGTCTGGAGCGCGCTCAACGACGCCATGACCTTCATCACCAACGGTGAACAGTCGCCCGAAGAGGCCATGGCCGTCGCTGCCCGCCAGATCCGGAACGCGATCGCGGGCCGGTAGGCCGCTTGGGAAAGGTGCAGGGAGATGGCTGCGCCAGCCTCGATGGCGCAGCCATCCCTGTGAAGGATGGAGGCGAGGCCGGTGAGAGTGGCTCAGGGTTCCCCTACAGGCTCCGTCTCGAGGGTACCGGGGCGGGCACCGCGGTCTGCAGGCACGTTTTTGGGCGTCTTGCTCATCGGCCTTCTGGACGTAGCCGGCGCGTGGTTTGCATCCCAGTTCTACCTCGATGGCGCCTGGGCACCCGCTCTTGCGATCCTGGTAGGGATCATCGGGACCACGTGGGTCTACACCAGCAGTCGGACGTACCCGCTCCGGTACATCTGGCCCGGGCTGATCTTCTTCATCCTCTTGGTGGTCTATCCCATCGGCTACACGGTCTACCTGGCCTTCACCAACACGGGCAGCGGACACCTGCTCTCCAAGGAGCAGGTCATCCGCCAGTTCGAGGAGACGGTCTACACGCCCCAGGGCGCGCGCCGCTTCCCCTTCACAGCGTTCCAGTCGCCCTCGGGAGAGATCACTTTCGTCCTGTACGTGGACGAGGGCCGGCCCCTGCTCCTCGAGGACGGCAAGGCCCGGCCCGTCGATCCGGACGCCGACCGCGCGCTGGATACCGACGGCGACGGACGCATCGATCGATGGGGAGACGCCGAACCTCTTGCGATGGGTGCTCTCGCCCGGCAGCTATCCAGGCTTCAGGCCGTGCTCTTTGAGTGGAACGATGCCTTTCTGCGCCTGGCCAGTCTGAAGGAGTTCGCAGAGGTCCGTCCTGCATACCGTTACGATGCCGATGCGGACGTGCTCACGGACCTGCGCACCGGGAAGGCGTATCGGCCCGTGGGTGGCTCCTTAACCGACGAAGAGGGGAAGAAGCTCGAACCAGGCTTCGTCGAATACGTCGGCCTGGCCAACTTCGTCCGTCTCTTCACCGATCCGGCGGTCTCGGGTCCTTTCCTGCGCGTCTTCCTTTGGACGTTCGCCTGGGCGGCCCTGACGGTCGTGCTTCAGTCGGTGGTGGGTATGAGCCTTGCGCTCTTGCTCAACGACCCTTATCTGAAGCTGCGCAACTTCCACAGGAGCATCTTGATCTTGCCCTATGCTGTGCCTGCGTTCATCTCCATCCTCGTTTGGAACGGTCTCCTCAACACCGAAATGGGCGCCGTCAACGACATGCTCAACTGGCTGGGGCTCCCGCGCATCCCATGGATGCAGGATGCCTTCTGGGCCCGCGTGGGGCTCCTCTTGGTCAACACATGGCTCGGCTACCCCTACATGATGCTCGTGACCCTCGGAGCTCTGCAGAGCATTCCGTCGGAGCTTTACGAGGCCGCGGTGGTCGACGGCGCCAGTCCCTGGGGAGTCGTTCGCGTGGTCACGCTGCCGCTCCTGATGATCTCGATCGCGCCCCTCCTCGTCGCCTCTTTCGCGACCAACTTCAACAACTTCAACGTGATCTTCCTCCTAACAGGCGGAGGTCCCCCCATTGCGGGGGCCGAAACGCCCGCAGGCCACACGGACATCCTGATCTCGTACGCCTACCGGCTTGCCTTCCAGGGAGGTCAGGGAACCCAATTCAGCTTCGCGGCCGCTATCTCGCTGATCATCTTCCTGATCGTGGCGGTACTCACCCTGATCAACTTCCGCATGACCCGGGCTTTCGAGGAGGTGTCCGAGAATGTATAGGCGGCCTGGCTTGTTGGGTCAAGCCTGGCGCCAGGCGGTCGTCCTGGCAGCCATGGCCTTCGCGCTCTTCCCGATCGTCTGGATCTTCTCGGCCTCTCTCAGCCCCTCCAATACGCTGGTGAGCCAGAGCCTCATACCCCGCGCACCCACCTTTCAGCATTACGTCGAGCTCTTCACCAGTCCGGTCCACCCCTTCTCCCGCTGGCTGTGGAACAGCGTCAAGATCTCCAGCACGGTCGCGGTGCTGACGGTCGCCATGGCAGCCCTGGCCGCTTACGCGTTCGCGCGCTTTCGCTTCCGGGGTCGACGGGCGGGCCTGGTGACCCTGCTCATCATTCAAATGTTCCCCCAGATGTTGACGATGGTCGCGCTCTACCTCCTGCTGCTGGCCATCGGAGAGTACGTGCCGTCGCTGGGGCTCGATACGCACGGCGGGCTGATCCTCGTCTACCTGGGTGGGGCCGTGGGATTCAACGCGTACGTGATGAAAGGCTACTTCGACACCATCCCGCGCTCGCTGGAAGAGTCGGCGATGCTCGACGGAGCTACGACCTTCCAGGCGTTCTGGCACATCATCCTGCCGGTCTCGCGTCCTGTCCTGGCCGTCGTCTTCATGCTGGTCTTCATCCTGACGTACTCGGACTTCCTGCTGGCCAGCATCCTCCTGAAAGATAGGAACGTCCTCACCCTCGCCGTGGGGCTTCGCGTCTTGATCGCGGGGCAGTACCACACCCGGTGGGGGATGTTCGCAGCCGGCGCGCTCCTGGGCGCGCTCCCGGTTGCCATCCTCTTCTACCTGCTGCGGAACCAGTTCATTTCAGGATTGACCCAGGGGGCGGTGAAGGGATGAGCCTGTCGAACGGGACCTACCTGGAGCGCAGGCCGGCGCGGGCGAGGTGGACGCGCTGGCAGGCGCGCGCCATCCTCGTGTTGGGAGTGTTGGGGCTGATGGTATCGCCTGACTTGAACGCCGAGCCGGTGCTCGGAGCAGGAATGCCCTTCATCAAGGGCGCAGACGTGTCGTTCCTGGACCAGATCGAGCGCCTGGGCGGGGCCTACTTCGATGAGGGCGTGCGCCGAGATGGTCTGGAGATCCTGCGGGATCGCGGGATCAACCTGATCCGCCTCAGGATATGGAACGATCCCCCCAACGGCTTCAACAACCTCCCCCGGACCGTGGTGATAGCCAGGCGGATCAAGGAGGCAGACATGTCCTTCCTCCTCGACTTCCACTACTCGGATTTCTGGGCCGACCCGGGCAAGCAGAACAGGCCTGCGGTGTGGCAGAACCTCGACTTCGAGGAGCTCCGCCAGGCCGTCTACGAGTACAGCAGGGACGTGGTCCAGACGTTGGCTCAGGCGGGAGCCGCGCCAGACATCGTGCAAGTGGGCAACGAGATCACGCAGGGCCTCCTCTGGGACGACGGCCGTGTCGGGGGCGCGTTCGACACAGACCTCCAGTGGGAGAGGCTGGCACAGTTGGTGCAGGCGGGGATCGCCGGGGTGTACGACGGAGTGGGGACGTCCGAACGCCCCTTGATCATGATTCACATCGATCGGGGAGGGGACAACCCGGGCGCCCGTTGGTTCTTCGACCGGCTGCTGGGCCAGGGCGTTGCCTTCGACCTGATCGGCCTCTCCTTCTACCCGTGGTGGCACGGTACCCTCGACGCCCTCCGGGAGAACCTGGCGGATCTTGCGCAGCGCTACCAGAAGGGGATCGTCGTCGTAGAGACGGCCTACCCCTGGACTCTGGAGGAGGCGGACCGCGAGCCCAATATCGTGCGCCGCTCCGACCAGCTCCTCGCAGGCTACCCTGCTTCCCCCGAAGGCCAGGCGGACTTCGTGCGGGATCTTCTAGAGATCGTTCGAAGCGTGCCCGAAGGCCGTGGCAAGGGCGTGGTCTACTGGGAGCCGGGGTACATCTCCGTGCCCCCGTTTGGAGCGTCCCCTTGGGAGAACCTGACGCTCTTCGACTTCGACGGGAACAGCCTTCCGGCGCTCGAGGTGCTTGGGCGGTAGTGGGCGTTCCGGCTTGGGAGGTTGCGCGGGTGTCTAGGGACGAGGTGCGTTGGAACGCGATCTTGTACGGCGGCGACTACAACCCCGACCAATGGGACGAGGCGACGTGGGCCGAGGATCTGCGGCTGCTGCGGAACGCGGGGATCAACGCGGTGACCGTCGGTGTCTTCTCTTGGGCCCGACTGCAGCCGGAGCCGGACCGTTTTGACTTCGAATGGCTCGATCGGGTCCTCGCGAGGGTCCACGAAGCAGGGCTGAAGGTGGTCCTGGCGACCCCCACGGCCTCGCCGCCCGTATGGCTGGCCCAGGCCTACGATGACGTCCTGCCGGTCGGGGAAGACGGCGTCCGTTTCGGATACGGCAGCAGGCGGCACTACTGCCCCAACAGCCCCAACTACCGGCGGCACGCCCGGGAGATCGCCCGGGCGCTGGCCGAGCGCTACGGCCGCCATCCCGCGCTGATCCTTTGGCATGTCGACAACGAGTACGGTGTTCACCTGGACCGTTGTTACTGCGACAGGTGCCGAAATGGCTTCAGGCAATGGCTGGCTACCAGGTACGGGACGATCGATCATCTCAACGCATCCTGGACCACCAGCTTCTGGGGCCAGCGGTACAACGCATGGAGCGAGGTCGACGTGCCGAGGCGGACGCCGACGTACAAGAATCCCGCTCAAGTCCTGGACTACCGCCGCTTCATGACGGAGAGTTTCCTGCAGTGCTATCGGGAGCAGGAGGAGGTTCTCCGGGAACAGACGCCTGATGTCCCCGTAACGACCAACCTGACGCTGGCGCACGGCCTCGATTTCCACACCTGGGCGCCGCACCTGGACGTGATCGCGTGGGACTCCTACCCGGGTCCGGGGGCGGATCCTGCTGAGGTGGCCGCGAGGCACGACCTGATGCGAGGCCTGAAAGGTGGGCGCCAGCCGTTCGTGCTCATGGAACAGACCCCCAGCCAGGTCAACTGGATGCCCCACAACCCACCGCTGAGACCGGGTGAGTTACGCCTTCTCTCCCTGCAAGCGGTTGCACACGGGGCGGATGCCGTCTGCTACTTTCAGATGCGCCAGAGCCGCGGTGGGGCTGAGAAGTTCCACGGGGCCGTCATCTCCCACGAGGGGAGCGAGAGACCGCGCGTCTACAGGGAAGTGGCAGCTCTGGGCACCGAGCTTCAGCGGCTGGCGCCGTGGGTCGGTTCCGAATACCGGGCCCAGACGGCAGTGCTGTTCTCGTGGCCCATCTGGTGGGCGGTGCAGCAGGAACCGCGGATCAGCGCCGACGTCGATTACGTGCGCGAATGCATGCGGTACCACAACGCGCTTTGGAAACACCGCGCCGAGGTGGACATCGTCTCCCCCGAAGCAGACCTGAGCCGCTACAGGCTCGTGGTGGCGCCCCTCTTGCGCCACGTGGACGACTCCCTCCGCGACCGACTCGAAACGTATGTCGACGCCGGGGGAACGCTGGTCCTCACGTTCCAGGGTGGTCTCTGTGATCCGCAAGAACGGGTTCACCTTGGGGGGTATCCGGGACCGTTGCGCCATCTGGCCGGGGTTTGGGTCGAGGAGTGGGACATCCTGCCCGCCGGTCGGACGAACCGCGTCCGGGTGAACGAGCCGCGGGGTTCCTTCGCAGGCTCGTACGCCGCAGAGCTCTGGTGCGACGTGGTGCACCTGGAGGGCGCGAGGCCCCTGGCGACCTTCGAGACCGACTACTACGCCGGCATGCCGGCCGTGACCGAGCATGAAGTGGGCCGCGGCCGCGTCGTCTATGTGGGAACGGCTCTCGAACCCCGGGGCGTGGCTGCCCTCATGGGCTGGCTTGCGGCCGATCGCGGCCTGGCGCTACCGATCCAGGTTCCCCCGGGGGTCGAGATCGCACGTCGCTGGCGGCCCGCGGGCGGCACGGAGCGCTCGCCCTCGGAAACGGAGTACATCCTGTTCGTTCTGAATCACAACGTGCATCCTGTGTCAATTGAGCTTCCTCGGGCGTTCATCGACGTGCTCGAAGGAAAGCCGATCGCAGGCCGCAGCACGCTTTCCGCCCGAGGCGTGTGGGCCCTGGTGCCCTCGGCCGAGGCCGCGCGCCGGCCCTGACGTGAGGTCGCGCAGTGGGACCCTCTCCCGTCGAGGGCGGCACGTCCTGACGCGTAGCGAAGGAGGCGGTGGCGCGGTGACCCGTCTGTCAGGCGACCTGGAACGGATGCGGGCCGCCACCTTGAAGGCCCTGGGTCCGGCGGCCGGGGGGGACCCGCGCGCGGCGGCGCGAACGGTCGCCGCCCCCGGGCGGGTCAACCTCATCGGGGAGCACACGGACTACAATGACGGCTTCGTCCTGCCTGCGGCCATCGACCGCTGGATCGTCATGAGCGGCAGGCTCCGGTCGGGTCGGGAGGTACGCGTCCTCTCCCTGGACCGTCGGGAACAGGCGACGTTCTCCCTCGAGGGCCTGCACCCCCGGCAGCGGGAAAGCCTGCCCGACTGGACCCGCTACGTGGCCGGAGCTCTGTGGTCCCTGCAGGTGGAAGGGCTAGATCTGGGCGGCATGGAGCTGGCCTTCACGGGCTCTGTCCCCCAGGGCATGGGCCTCAGCTCGTCCGCTGCGCTGGAAGTGGCCACCGGCTGGCTTGCCCTGGGCCTGAACGGGGAGGAGCTGCCGCGCCTGCGCGTCGCCCAGGTGGGCCAGCGGGCCGAGAACCTGTTCGTGGGCGTGCGGTGCGGGATCATGGACCAATTCGCCTCCGCCCTGGGGCGGGAAGGGCACGCCCTCCTCCTGGACTGCCGGAGCCTGGAGCACCGGCCGGTGGCCGTGCCCGAGGGGCTCGCCCTCTTCGTGGTTCACCCGCCTCAGGGCCGGACCCTGGCGGGCTCGGGATACAACCTGCGCCGCCAGGAGTGTGAGGTGGCCGCCCGAATGCTCGCGGAAGCGAGACCGGACCTCGCGGCCCTACGCGATGCCACGCCCGAGGACCTTCGGTGGATCGAGGGTCGGGTGGGCGAGACCCGCGACGGCCACGTCGTGGCAACGCTCCTTGCCCGGGCCCGCCACGTGGTGGCGGAGAACCAGCGGGTCCACGACGCGGTGGCCGCCCTGGAGGAAGGCGACATGGAGGGGCTGGGACGGCTGGTGGCGGCCTCCCACGCCAGCCTGCGGGATCTGTTCGAGGTCTCCACGCCCGACATCGATCGGTGGGTAGAACGCCTTTCGACCCTGCCGGGGTGCCTGGGGGCCCGTGTGGTGGGAGGAGGCTTCGGAGGCAGCATCCTCGCGCTGGCGCGGGGCAGCGAGGCCGGCGCATTCCAGGTCCGGGCAGAGGCGCTCGCCGGCGCCGGGCAGGAGAGACCCAGGGTCTTTCGGTGCCGGGCCGCAGCCGGGGTGGGGGAGGTGTTTCCCTGAAGCCGGGGTTGCTGCGTGGTTGCGTCGACTCCCGGCAGTTCGAACAAGAAGGGCGCCAGCGTCCGTCTGGTTGCATGCCCGGGGGCGATGTGCCGTCCGAGTCCCCTCGGGCGATACACCGTTCCATCTCGTCGACGAAGACGGTTCTGGCGCGTCCCTTCCGCGACATCCTCGGAAACGTCTTCGAACAGGCCGTAGTCGGCAATCTCGCGGTTGGTGCGGGCATCAATGAGCATCCGGTGGACCTTTGGATCGAGTTTTCCGGTCTTCGCAAAGTGGAGGCCCATCATGGATTCAACCGCGGAATGCCTTTCCGGCATCCGCTGTCAGCCGCGAACCCCTTGGCCATGGGTCTGCCGCACGCTCTGTGACGGGCTCCATCAGCGCCGGAATCACCGCGTTCTGTTCGCACGCTTGTGGGCTGTGCCTGAATCACGCCGGCCGTTCACCCGTCGAACAGAAAGTCGGTAGGAAACGATTGCGCGCTGCCGAACCCTTTTCTTGGTTGTCCGATCTTCGGAACCAACCGGGGAGGGAAGGAACGTGAGGTTGCGTGGATGGCGGCTTGGGCTCCTGGCCGTTCTCGTCGTGGCGCTCGCCGCGCCGGCGGCGGTCTGGGCGCAGGGCCGTCTCAGCGGTGAGCTCGAGATCTTCTCCTGGTGGGCGGGCGACGAGGGCCCGGCCCTCGAGGCCCTGATCGATCGGTACGAGCAGCTCTATCCCGGCGTCAAGGTCATCAACGCCACGGTGACGGGCGGCTCGGGCGTCAACGCCAAGGCCGTGCTCAAGACCCGCATGCTGGGCGGCGACCCGCCCGACACCTTCCAGGTGCACGCCGGGCAGGAGCTGATCGGCACCTGGGTGCTGGCCAACCGCATGGAGGACCTCGGCTTCCTGTACGACCAGGAGGGCTGGCAGAAGGTCCTGCCCCAGCAGCTCATCGACCTGCTCTCCACCGACAAGGGCATCTGGTCCGTGCCGGTGAACATCCACCGTTCCAACGTGCTCTGGTACATCCCCGACAACCTGAAGAAGTGGGGCGTGAGCGTTCCCAAGACGTGGGACGAGTTCCTCCAGATCGCCGCCAAGCTTCAGGCCCAGGGCGTGGTGCCGCTGTCGCTGGGCGAGAACTGGACGGCCAACCACCTGTGGGAGAACGTGGCCATCGCGGTGCTGGGGCCCCAGAAGTGGCAGGCCCTTTGGGACGGCCGGCTTGCCTGGACCAGCCCTGAGGTGCTCAAGGCCTGGGAGACCTTCGGCAAGGTGCTCCAGTACACCAACCGGGACGCCGCCTCTCTCTCCTGGCAGCAGGCGACGGACATGGTGGTGCACGGCGAGGCGGCCTTCAACGTCATGGGCGACTGGGCTGCCGGCTACATGAGCACCACCCTGGGGCTGGAGGCGGGCAAGGGCTTCGGATGGGCGGCCTCGCCGGGCACCAGCGGCATCTTCGTGATGCTCTCGGACTCCTTCGGGCTGCCGGTGGGCTCCCCCAACCGGGAGGCCACCCTGGCGTGGCTGGAGATGCTGGGCAGCCGTGAGGCCCAGGACATCTTCAACCCGCTGAAGGGCTCCATCAGCCCCCGCCTCGACAGCGACCTGAGCAAGTACAACACCTACGGGCGTTCGGCGGCCCAGGACTGGCGCAACAGCACCATCGTGGGCAGCCTGGCGCACGGCGTGGTCGCCAACGAGCGGTTCATGAACGACTTTGCCACGGTGATGGAGATCTTCCTGAGCACCCGTGACCCGCAGGCCGCGGCCAACGCCGCCCAGGCGGTGGCGGCCCAGGCCGGCATCGGCGTCCGCTGAGGCGGACGGGACGAATCGCGCAAGGCGAGCGAACGAGGTATGATCGAGCCCGGGGGCGGGTCGGACGGCCCGGCCCCCGGGCCCTGCAAGCTACCTGCAGGCAGGGGGAACGGTGCGGTGGGCGAACGGCGGCCCGGGTTGAGGGTACGGCAGGGGGCTCGGCGATGAGGACGGGGAAGGACCGGCTGCTGGCCGGGCTCATGCTCGCGCCCTCCCTGGCCCTGCTGGCCGTCTTCGTCTACGGCTTCATCGGCCAGACCCTCTACGTCTCGTTCACGGACTGGGGCCAAGGCGCCGCCCTGGCCCTCAACCCCGAGATCCACTTCGTGGGCCTGGACAACTACCGGCAGCTCTTCAGCGGCATCCTGGACGTGCGCTTCCGCCAGGACCTGGTGAACATGCTCTTCTTCACCCTCTTCTTCGTGGCCCTCTGCCTGGGGCTGGGGCTGCTGCTGGCCACGTTGCTGGACCGGCCCCTGCGGGGCGAGGGCTTCTTCCGGACGGTACTGCTCCTGCCCATGTCCCTCTCCTTCGTGGTGACGGGCACCATCTGGCGCTGGCTGCTCCAGCCCCGCGGCGGGGTGAACGTGCTGCCCGCCCTGGTGGGCCTGCCCCGCCTGGACTTCCTCTGGACCACGACCCGCGACCAGGTCTTCCGTTTCAACTGGCAGGACGTGCCCGGCGCCCTCCTCCTGGGGGTGGGGCTGGTGCTGGTGCTCCTGGGCGTGCGGGCGTGGCGGCGACGCGAGGCCCGCAAGGCCGGGCTCCTAGGCGTTCCCGGCCTGGTGCTGGTGCTCTGGGCGGCCCTAGGCGGGGCGGCCGGCTGGAGCCTGGTGCCCATCAAGGAGCTTCACGGCTTCAACCTGGCCCTGGTGGGGATCGTCATGGCCGCCACCTGGCAGATGTCGGGGTACACCATGGCCCTCTACCTGGCGGGACTGCGGGGCATCCCCGTCGAGCTGCGGGAGGCGGCGGAGGTCGACGGGGCCACGCCCCTCCAGGTGTACCGCTACGTCCAGCTCCCGCTGCTGCAGCCCATCACCCTCAGCGCGGTGATCATCCTGGGGCACATCGCCCTCAAGATCTTCGACCTTATCTTCGCCATGACCGGGCCCGACAACGCCGTCACCAGCGTGCCGGCCATCCTCATGTACCTGACCACCTTCCGGGGCAACCAGTTCGCGAAGGGCGCCTCCATCGCGACACTGCTGCTCCTCCTGGTGTCCATGCTGATCATCCCCTACATCGTCTCGTCGCTCCGAAAGGCGCCGGAACGATGAGGGCCGGGCAGGGAGGCGCCGACGTCGGGAAGGTCCGGGCGGCGAAGGGGGCTGCCCTGTCTCGGGCGCAGGCCGGCCCGGTCCGGGTGCGCCGGCCCTGGTCGTGGGGCCGCGTCGCCCTATACGCGGGCCTGATCGTGCTGGCTCTCGTCTACCTGATGCCCGTCTACATGACGGTGGTCACGAGCCTCAAGGATCCGTCCGAGATCCGGCTGGCCACGGCCTGGAAGCCGCCCACGGAGGTCTCATGGGAGGGGTATCGAGCCGCGCTCGGGCAGTTCGCGCCCAAGCTGCGGAACAGCTTCGTGCTGGCGGTGAGCGCCACGGTGCTCTCGGCGCTGCTGGGTTCCATGAACGGGTACGTCCTCTCCAAGTGGCGGCTGCCGGGGGCCCAGCTCATCTTCCCGCTGATGGTCTTCGGGATGTTCATCCCCTACCAGAGCATCCTGATCCCGCTCTTCCAGTTCCTGCGCTCGGTGAACCTGTACGGGGGGCTGCCGGGGCTGATCCTGGTCCACGTGGTCTACGGGCTTCCCATCACGACCCTGCTCTTCCGCAACTTCTACGCGGAGCTGCCCGACGAGATGATCCAGTCCTCCTCCATCGACGGGGCGGGCTTTTTCGGCATCTACCGCTGGATCGTGCTGCCCCTCTCGGCCCCGGCCTTCGTGGTGGTGGTCATCTGGCAGTTCACCCAGATCTGGAACGAGTTCCTCTTCGCCGTCACCCTCACCCAGCCCGCCTGGCAGCCCATCACCGTCGCGCTGGCCAACCTGGCCGGCGGCGAGGCGGTCCAGTGGAACCTGCCCATGGCCGGCTCCATCCTGGCGGCCCTGCCCACGGTGCTGGTCTACGTCTTCCTGGGGCGCTACTTCATCCGGGGGTTGCTGGCCGGGTCGCTCAAGGGGTGAGGATCCTCACCCTTGCTCCAGCAGCCCCTCGTAGTCCCCGTCGATCCAGGTCCTCTCGAAGATCTCCTGGAGGTCCAGCGGAAGGTCGGCGTCGCCGGGTGCGAGGGGGAAGGCGATGCGGGGGAGCGGCTCGCCGGTCTGCACCGGGTAGACGGTGGCCAGCGGCCTCCGGTCTCCCCGGGCCACGACCACGGCGTACGTGCACGGGGGCCATCCGTCGACCAGGGGCGTGCGCTCGCCCTCCCGGAGGAGGTCGATCTCAACGAGATGTGTCTCCGAGGCCAGGAGGGCCTCCCGTTTCTGAAGGTACGCGCTGCGGCCCGGGTGTCCGGCCCGCTTGTTGTTGGGCGAGAGGGACTCCACCACCGCGACGACCCTGCCGTCGCGTCCTCTCACCACCACGAAAGGCTCGCGAACCTCGTCCGGGACGGGCACGGCGCGCTCCACGGACGGCGCCAGGGCGACGCCCCGCGCCGTGGCGGCGTGCTTCCTCTTGGACTCGGATGAGCGCGGGGGCGTGACGGTCGCATCCGGCCGGACCGGCCGAGGAGGGACGTCCTCCCACGCAACGTAGACTCGCTCCTCAGCGAGGACCGTGTACGTGGGGCGAAGGGCTCTCGTGAGATGGGTCCTCAGGTTCACCACGAAGACCGTGTGGAAGTCGGGCCAGAGGCCGGAGGCTTCCAAACGGTCGTCCAGGACGGGACCGGGCAAGGCGCTCACCTCCTGTTGCCTCTACAAAACCACCGCCACCTCGTCGCGGTCCATGCGGTCGATGCAGGTCTGGAGCTTGGTGGAGAGGTAGGGGTCGTCCCGGACGGCGTGCCGCACCTGGCGGAGGAGGTCGATGGCCCGGCGGAAGGCGTAGACCACGTCGCCCTCGTCGAAGTCGCCCCGCCGGAGGATCTCGGCGAAGGTCTCGCCCGCGCTCCAGTGGTAGGCGAGGAGGGCCAGGTAGTCGTGAAAGCGCACGGTGGGCTCCTGGCCGAAGGAGCGCTCCATCTCCTGGAGGAACTGAACCGTTGCCTCCACCCGGGCGGTCTCGAAGACGTGGTGGCGCAGGCGGCGCTCGGTGCGCCGGGGCTCGTAGTCGATGGAGACGGCCAGGGCGTTCAGCGCGTCGGGCTCCAGCTCGTGGAGCCAGCCGTCGAAGTGGAGCTCGGTGACCAGGAGCTCCTGGATGTTGATCTTGGAGGCGAAGAACCCCCGGGCCGTGAGCTGGCCGTCGCGCACGTAGTCCAGCGCCTCCAGGAGCGCCCGTTTCTGCCGGTAGCTCTCCAGGAAGCGCTCGGGCGACGGCAGGTGGGCCAGGCGCTCCCGGAGCTGGTCCACGCGCTTGCCCAGGCGGCGGTAGGCCGGAAGCAGGTCCCGGCAGCGGTCCACCACCGAGGTGGGGCAGCCTGCCACCCCGAGCGCCTGGAGCGCCGCCTCTTCCTCCCGGATCTCCTTGCGCAGCCGTTTGACGCCTCGGTGCTTTCCCTGGGCCAGACGGCTCGCCACCTCCCGCCGCTTCTCCTCCAGGGCAGCCACCCGCTCCATGAGGGTGATGGGGCAGCGGTCCGTCTCCATGTAGGCGCAGCCCTGGATGCGCAGCCGCTCCGCCTCCAGCTGGCGCAGGCGCGCCTCGTGCTCCCGGCGCTCCTGGCCAGCCTGGAAGGTGGCGAAGCTCTTGGAGAGGATGCGGGCCACCTCGTCCTGGTCGTAGCCCTCCACCAGGTTGAGCACCGTGTTGTAGGAGAGGGCGAAGCGGCTCCGGATCGCCTCCACGTCCTTCTCGTCCATGGAGGGGAGTTCCTGGGGCACATAGTAGTTGAAGTCCACCAGGGTGACCACGTCGCCCTGGGCGTCGATGCCCCGCCGGCCCGCGCGGCCTGCCATCTGGAAGTACTCCCGGTTGAGGAGCGATCGGAAGCTCCGCCCGTCCCACTTGCTGTAGGAGTCGAAGCAGACCGAGCGGCAGGGGAAGTTGATGCCCACCGCAAAGGTCTCGGTGCAGTAGAGCACCCGGATGAGACGACGTTCGAAGAGCTCCTCCACCACGTCCTTCACCACCGGGAGGAGGCCCGCGTGGTGGTAGGCGATGCCCTTCAGGAGGAGGGTGCGCATGGACCGGAGGCGCTGGGCGCCCACGCTGCCCTTGCGGGTGCCGTCGGAGGGGACGCGGGTCTCCAGGGCTTCCTGGATCACGTCGTCCACCTCCTGCTGCTCGCCCGGGCCCAGGTACGCCTTGCCCGTGCGCGCGAGCTCGAGGGCATTCAGCTCGCACTTGCGGCGGCTGAAGGTGAAGAAGAGGACGGGGAAGAGGCCTGGCGGCAGGTTCTCCAGCAGGTCCAGGTGGGTGGTGGGCTCGAAGCGGAAGGGGAGCCGGGCCCGGTCCGAGAACTTCAGGCCCGCCCGGTGCAGGTAGCGGCGGTAGCGCCTCTCGAGGGTGTCCCGGGTGGTGAAGCCCAGGCTGCGCTCGAAGAGGTGGTGCTCCAGCGGTACCGCCCGCTCGCCCTGGTAGACCACCCGAACGGGGTGGCCATGCACCTGGCTGGTCCAGGTGGCCAGCTCCTCCACGTTGGGGATGGTGGCCGAGAGCCCCAGCAGCCGCATGTGGGGCGGCATGAAGATGAGGGACTCCTCCCACACGCTGCCCCGCTCGGGGTCGTCGATGTAGTGGATCTCGTCGAAGATGCAGTACGACACGTCCTCCACCCGGGCCGGGTCCTGGTGGAGGAGGTTGCGGAAGACCTCGGTGGTCATGATGAGGATCGGCGCCTCGGGGTTGACCACCACGTCGCCCGTCAGGATGCCCACGGACTCCTCGCCCAGCAGCCGCTTGAACTCCTTGAACTTCTGGTTGCTCAGGGCCTTGATGGGCGCGGTGTAGACGACGCGCCGGCCCTGCCGGTGCATCCGCTCGATGAGGTAGTCCGCGATGAGGGTCTTGCCCGTCCCCGTAGGGGCGGCCACCAGCACCGAGTCGCCCCGGTCGATGTGGGCGATGGCTTCCTGCTGGAAGGGATCCAGCGCGAACCCCCGGTAGGTCGTGGGCTCCATGAGCGGCTGGGCCAAGCGCCTCTCCTTGCCCCCCGTCACGACGGCGCCTCGCCTTCGGCCACGTCCCCCGCCCGATGGGCGATGCGGGCGCACGCTGCGGCCACCAGCCCTGCCATCAGGTCGTCCAGGAAGGTGTGGACCCGCTCCGGCCCCGTTCGAAAGGCCGAGAAGAAGGCCGGCCGTTCGTGCACCAGGAAGCCGAAGTTGCTCATACCGATGCTGCCGTAGGCGTTGACGATGGAGAGGGCGAGACCCTTGTCCACGCCGTAGAGCACCGGGTCCTCCCGCACGATGCTGCCCAGGGGCTCGTCCAGACGCCCCGCCTCGGCCATGCGGTCCAGGGTGACCCCGGTGATCACCGCGTACTGCACCTCCCGCTTGGCGAGCACCGCGTGCAGGTGGGCGCGGGCCTCCTCCAGGGTCAGGTCGGGGATGTACGGGCGCTGCAGGTCGTGCACCAGGCGCGCCATGGCCTCCGGGTCGGCTCCCCGGCTCCCGAGCATGTCGAGCATCTGCTGGACGTCTGCCTGGCCCATGAGCTTCGTCCCTCTTCCCTGAGAATGTCCGGCGGGGCCGCCTTCGACACGGGGCGGCGGGAATCCTCCGCCCCAGGGCGGCCCCCTCCGGCCTGGAGGACCCAGCAGCGCCCCGGGTGGATGGAGTCACCGGATCCGGCCGGGCGCGGGCATCCTGGCGCGCCCCGCACGCTTCCTGACGCGAGGATGGAGGAAGATTGCACCTTCATGGATAAGATAGAAGGCAACGCTTGCGGCCCGGTTTCAGCCGTCCGGGTCTTGTGACGCCGGGCTTGCGCTGGTCTGGCCTTTCTATGACGGCCCATCGCACCGGCGCGAAAGGGGGAGCCAGGATGACGGCTCCGGCCCGCCTGGTCTTCGGCCCCGAGCTGCTGCGGTACCGCTTCTCCGACGCGCACCCCTTCCACCCCCGCCGCATTGTGCTTGCCCACGACCTGATGATCGATCTCGGCCTCGTCGCGGAGGGGGAGGAAGTGGCGCCCGAGCCGTGCCCGCCCGGGCTCCTGGAGCGGATCCACGACCGGGAGTACGTTGAGGCCGTGCAGCAGGCGGCTCGCAGGGGCGACCTTCCCCCCGGGGGCGAGCGTTTTGGGCTGGGAACCCCCGATAACCCTGTCTTCCCCGGCATGCACGAGGCGGCCTGCGCGTGGATGGGAGGCTCGCTCACCGCGGCCCGGCTGGTGCGGGACGGTGTGGTGCCCCATGCCTTCAGCCCCGGCGGGGGCCTCCACCATGCCCTGCGCGACCGCGCCAGCGGCTTCTGCATCTACAACGACCTGGTGGGCGCCATCACCGAGCTCCTGGACGCCGGCCTCCGGGTTGCCTACGTGGACATCGACGCCCACCACGGCGACGGTGTCCAGTGGGCCTTCTACCACGATCCCAGGGTCCTCACCGTCTCGTTGCACGAGAGTGGCCGCTACCTCTTCCCGGGCACGGGCTGGGTGGAGGAGCGGGGCGTGGGCGCGGCGGTGGGCACCGCGGTGAATGTGCCCCTGGAACCTCACACCGACGACGCGTCCTACGTGGAGGTCTTCGACCTGGTGGTGCCGGCGGTCCTGGAAGCCTTCGGACCCGACGTGCTCGTCTCCCTCCACGGCGCCGACGCCCACTACCTGGACCCGCTCACCCACCTCAACCTCACCACCGCCGCGTACGAGCACGCCACGGTGCGGCTCCACCAGCTCGCGCACGAGCTCAGCGGGGGCCGCTGGGTGGCATACGGCGGGGGCGGGTACAGCCCGTGGCACGCGGTGCCGCGCCTGTGGAGCCTGGTGTGGGCCATCCAGGCCCACCGCCCGCTTCCCACCCGCATGCCGCCGGCCTGGCTGGCCCGCTGGCAGGGGGAGGCCCCGGAGCCCCTCTCACCCAGGTTCTTCGACGATCCCGAGAAGGCGCCCCGGGTGCCCAGTGCCGTGGCCGCCCGCGACCGGAACCGGGAGCAGGCCCTCAGGGCCCGGGAGCTGAGCCTCCTCTCCCAGCGGCGACAGGCTGAGGCCGGGCAGGGGTAAGGGGTCCGTCGGGCCAGCCCCGGTCCACGCTCCAGCACGGAAAGGGCTCCGTCCCGCTCACCTTCAGCCCATGGGCCGTCAGGCTGTCGAGGAAGAGGTCGAAGGTGCTCGCGAGCAGGCCCTCAGGGTCGTGGAGGATCGCCCCCCGGCGGAGGATCTCCAGGTAACGCGGGCTCGGGTACGCCAACGCCCCCGGGCCCTTCCAGAGAAGGCGCAACCGGAGGCCCGAGCCTGCCTCCAACCAGGGCGCCCGGGCCCACCGGGGAGGGAGGGGGTCCACCACCACCAGCAACTCCCCCTCCCAGCGTGTACCCACCCTTGCCGGCCGCCCGAAGGCGGCCACGCCCAGCAGGCGCG